>CAVSTM010000013.1:0-164710 GCA_963730845.1 uncultured Acidobacteriaceae bacterium
CGACACAAGAACCTCCAGCGATAACAGTCTTAGCTATTTCCAAATACTGGCACGGCGGCGCCAGAATCAACTTTCGCGCTATCTCCGCACAGGAACACGACGACACGCGCAATGTCTTCCGGCTTCGGCCACTTCGCGAAATCTGCCTTGGGCATTGCTTTCCGGTTTGCCTCCGTATCAATGATGCTGGGGAGAACCGAGTTCACACGGATTCCTGTACCCTTCAGGTCTTCGGCAAGAGAATCTATCATGGCAACTGCCGCCGCCTTCGAAGCAGCGTAGGCAGCGGCACCAGCAGCGTGATCAAGCGCAGCTTTGGCGGCGATGTTTACAATCGCCCCACCGCCTTGCTTGAGCATTACCCTTACGGCGGCGCGGCACAGCGTGTAGCCTGAACGCAAGTTTAACGTCAGCATCTGATCGAAGACCTTGGTATCCAGCTCCCATAGTTTCACGCCGCCGGCGTAGCCGCCCACCGTGTTCACCAGCACGTCGAGCCGCCCGTGCCGCGCAGCAATTCCTTCGACGAGTTTACCCACTTCAGCTTCATCGGTGACGTCAACACTGTAGCCTTCGAGCTGGAAGCGGTTGCCCACAGCTAGATTCTTCAGGGTATCGAGCTCTTCCTGCTTTCTATAGGTGACGATGACGCGGGCGTCTTCCTCAAGGAACGACAGACTTACAGCGCGTCCCAATCCGCCCGTGCCTCCGGCCACCAATACCACTCTAGCTGGTGATGTGATGTTGGGTTTCATACTTCTCATCCCCCAATATTACGTCCTGGCGTCAACTACTGCTAGAACGAGCGAGGTTTCTTGTCCCAACGTCGTGTATGCAGTAGAACTCCCGCTACTTGTCGCCAAGCCTCGCGCGACTAGCGCGCGGTTAAGCTATGTAGTTCGGCGACGTAGCCACCCGGAAATTCCACGATCGCGGTGATCCGATCGCTCGTCGTGTAAGGCGCCGATAGGATCTTCACACCGGCAGCTTTGGCTTTTTGCAGCGTCGTGGCGAGATCCTGCACCTGGTATCCGGTAATCTCATGGCCGAACGGAAACGGCAGATGACCATCCGTCACTAGGACTTGCATGTTGCCAAATGACGACGTTATCCGTATGCGGCGATAAGTTTCTCCCGGGCGTCCGATCTCGCCTGCCTGGGCGTGCTTGTCGTCCGCGACTACCTTGCCGTTGGCGAAGCGCACGAAGTCATCGACGAAGTTGTCGGCTTGGTCGCGCGACACATAGACCCGGTTATCAGGAATCGTTTCAAGCGGCGCGTATGGGGCGGCGTGAAGTGCCAGTACAACTGCATCTTCACGCCGCCGGGCCACTGGATGACGGCATCGATTCCGATTGGGTCCTTGCACGGCTCCACGATCACTTCCGCTCCGGCAGAACGAGCGGTCCTGATCGCCTTGTCCATGTCGGTAACCAGGTATCCGGTACGTTCCTGCCCGAACGGAAACGGTATCGGTGTTTGGAACGCAAAGACGGATAAGATCCCAACGGAAGTCGACAAAGGTTGGAACTCGGTGCTGCTGCGGTGGGCAGGACACTCGTCACTGATCGCTTGGACGGCTCGCCGCCGAACGTCGCCGTGAAGCTGTTGACGAACGCGTCCAAATCGCTAGGAGCGACGTACACATGGGTCGAATCGTATTGCGGTCCCACGGCCACACCCACGTCGGGCGCAGGCTTGGTCTGGCCGCCGGTCGTCGAAGCAGCAAAAGGAAGCACCATAAAGGTCGTCAGAACCGTCGCCAATCCGAACGGCATCACACCAAATCTCTTTCGGTCATGCATTTTCCTTAAACCACCTTTCCATTCTGCTGCGCGTCAATGTGGACTGATTAAGCGGCGGTCGACTGGGAGAGAGACCATCCAAAAATATTTCAGTGTCGCACCCGTAATTGTCTGTTCAGCGAAGATTTCTACACATCAACAGCCACATGCCTCTCCAGACCCAGTCGCTCATCCAACTCGCGAACCAGAATCAGGCCACCATTGGAAGTCACTCGCGATCCCTGGAAATCGACCTTCAAAGAAGCATTGAACAACAGCTGAAAGGGCTGATTTTGTTTCTCACCCATTGGGTACTGACCTCTGGATCGTCTTCATCGCTTTCACAGCCGCATGAATATTGATGATGGCGATGATCCAAGGTTCGGCGGGAGAGTCTCAAAATGGAAATGTGCGATGATATCTCGATTGCGTCATTCGTGGATCCGACCTCGAACGGACTATCCAGAGTTTTTCGAACCTTTCTTCCCTCCCCTTCTGAAATGATCGCCAATGATCGTTGGTTCAATCATTTCCTTAGTCTCTTCAAAACAAATCGCCACAGATTCGTTGCAATATGGGCAGGCAGCAATCATTCACGCTACACCGAACAAGGTATAGTGCGGCTTCTAACATTTATGTTACGAATTCTCAAGGTGTAACCAATCTTCGATGCAGCAGGCTGGCCCTGAGCGATCAGCATTTTATTTTTTGC
Organism: uncultured Acidobacteriaceae bacterium; assembly: GCA_963730845.1. Classification (GTDB taxonomy): domain Bacteria; phylum Acidobacteriota; class Terriglobia; order Terriglobales; family Acidobacteriaceae; genus Acidiflorens. The sequence continues at coordinate 2,497 of CAVSTM010000013.1, forward strand.
TTGGCAACGGTTACTTCTCCGAATCGCGGATCAGGACTACGTCGGAATCTGTGTGGCCGCGGATCAGCGCTAGTTTGCTGCCGTCGAATGACCAGTGAAAATCAACGATCAATTCCGATTGAAAATTTGTGATTGGTTTGCCCGGGGAACCGTCGAGCGGCTGGAGCCAGAGATTGTCAGCATCCTTGTCGCGAAAAGGATACAGCACACCTTTCCCATCGTGAGTGAAGCGAGGCGCGGCACGGATGGGGCGCTCGATTTTCAGAAATTTCGGGCTTTGCGAAGAATCAGTGGGCACCACAGCCAACACCACCGGACTGCCGGGAGAGGCGGTGGTCGGAAACACCACGAGCTTGCCGTCTGGCGAGATATCACAATCACTAAATGTGGGAAGTTTTGTGAACCGCTCGGATTTACCGCCATCCAAAGGCACTTTGCTCAATGCTCCATTCGCCGCATCCAGGTAATAGACCCATTTTTCATCAGGAGAGCACAAACCCCACTGATCCAGTTTTCCGTCGCTCAGCGGTTTCAGGTTGCTGCCATTCGCGTTCATGCGCCAGATGGTCGATGTCGCCTCGGCGGTAAAGTCTGGCCCGCATGCGTGAACACCACGTAGCGGCCATCCGCGCACGCGGAGGGTTGAAACGCAAGGACGTCCTGTCGCACCGCTGTCAGAGGCGTCTTGCTGCGTGATTCAGGATTGAAAAGATTCAAAACGTAATCCTGAGTGATGATCATTTGCCCGTCCGGCGTCCAGGAAAAGCCAAAGTACTGCCCATGGGCCGTAAGTTGCTCGGCTTGACCGCTGCCCACGGCCGCTGCTGGCGTCCCAAAAAGGTAAAAGTGATCCTCGCCAAGAATGGTCGTCAGCGTCTTCCCGTCTTGCGGAGAGACTGAGGCTGGAATAATCATCTATGTCGTGGGTTAATGTTGAAGCACGCCACTCGGATACGGGATGTCCACGATTCGATTGCGGATGAAATTCGTTTCTTTTTTATCGCGCAACAAAGCGAGCACGCCGCGGCCGTCGGGAAGCCAAACGGGGTGACTCAAATAGCCCACGACGCCAGAGACCATACTTTGTTTACCGGTGACCGCGTCCACCACGACGACACCGCTCAGGGCTTTGGCGTCCGGTTGCATCATTACGCAGGCGATCAATTTTCCGTCGTTCGACGAGGCCGGGTCAGCCAGGAATTGATTCATCGCGCCGGTGACCAGCGTTTTCTCCTCGCCGCTTTCGAGCGAGTGAACCACCAGCCGGAACTTGCCGATCTCGGGGCTGTCCGCTGCAGAATACGCGAAACTTGCGCCGTCGGGAGAGAACGTGATGTTGCTATCTACTCCGCTGATGAGCTTTTGCGCAGTGCCGCCCAGCACCGGCGCGCGAAACAGGGAACGCTGCCTCTGGCCACTTTCTCCGCGTACGAAATAAAGATAATTTCCATCCGGAGAGAATCGCACGCCGAGGTAGCGAAACGGGCCGGGCGGCATGACTTGGGTGTTGCTGTCGGCCAACTCATATTTATACTTCTCAGCTTTAGGCGCATTCCGCAGCCACAGGCTCTGCTGGCCGTTCTGGTCTTCGACGTTCACGACAAATTTGCCGTCGGGCGAGATCGCGGCCAGCGCGCCTTTTCCGGTGTCGGTCATTTTGTGCACGGAAGAATTTTGAAACGGAGCAGTTCGAGCGCGAGAGAAGAACGCGTAGATACCATAGGCCGCCACAGCGATTAGCAGGATCACAATCAGGGTGGTGATCCGACTCCTATTTTATGCTGGCGTGCGGCAGCGACCACGGAGGAACCGCTCGCGACGCTTGCTGCGCTGGAGCCCGGTGGTTGAGTTTGCGGTTGCGCAGTTTCCCTACCTGAACTCGTAGCATTCGAACCGGGCGTGTGACCGGCACTGGTATCTCGCTGGAGACGCTTTAGATCGCTGCGCAAATCGGCGGCGTGTTGGTAGCGGAGATTCGAATCTTTCTCCAACGCCTTGTTGATGATCTCTTCGAGTTTTGATGGAAGGTCGGGATTCAGTCGCACCGCGGGTACTGGAGCGCGATTGAGAATCGCGTCGGTGATGACTGCGGAACTTTCGCCGCGAAAAGGTAATGTGCCTGTCGCCATCTCATAGAGTACCACGCCGAATGAGAACAAATCCGTGCGCACGTCCAAGTCTCTGGCACGCAATTGTTCGGGAGACATGTAAGCCACCGTCCCGAACAGCGGTGCCCGGGCCTGTAAGATTCTCTTCGGCGGCTGTGGCAGTCGCATTTGTTGCAAGCGTGGCCTCCGCGCCGTTGCTTTTTGGTGTCACTTAGCCAGACCAAAATCCAGAATCTTGGCGTGGCCTCGCTTAGTCACGAAAATGTTGGCGGATTTGATGTCCCGGTGGACGATGCCTTCTCCGTGGGCCGCGTCCAGCCCGTCCGAAATTTGAATTGCTATATCGAGGAAACTTTCCGTATGCATCGGGCTGCCGCCAATGCGGTGCTTCAGGGTGTTGCCATCCATGAACTCCATGACGATAAACACCTGATTACCCTGATTACCGATTTCGTAAATCGTGCAGATGTTTGGATGGTTCAGTGCCGACGCGGCACGGGCTTCACGCCGGAAACGGTTCTAAGGCATGCGGGTCTTGTGCGAGGTCTTCTGGAAGGAGTTCAGGGCGACGAAACGGCCGAGCTCGGTGTCTTCGGCTTTGTAAACCACACCCATGCCGCCGCCACCGAGTTTCTCCACGATGCGATAGTGGGAAATAGTATGGCCAATCATGGCAAGGCACGTGGGCGTCATAATTAGGACGACCCACAGACAGGGTCAACGAAAGCGATGCGGAGACCTGTGATGATTACTGCAGTTTGGCGTATTCAGATTTGGCAGCGATGAGGATGGGGATGTCGGGGTCGGCGTCTTTCCAGAGCGTGAGGAAGTCCTGGTAAGCGGTGCGGGCTTTGGCGGTCTCCCCTTGAACAGCGTAAGCGCGGGCAAGCCCAAGATGTGCAAGAGCAGCGAGAGGGGAATTGGCGACAATGGTGCGATGGTCGATGAATTTTTGAAATTCTGCCGCAGCTTCCTTGCCCTCGTGCAGTGCCAGGTACACTTGGCCCCTAACGTAAGGCGGATAGAGCTGGCCCCCTTCGCTGTATTGGGGCAACGGGAAAGCCAGATCATAAGGTGCCGCCTCTTGCAGAAATGTGAGGGCCCTACCCCTGCGGGGATTTTGAGCGTTAACGCCTATAGCGTCTGTTGAGAATTTTTGTGCGAGCAGGTCGGGCATTCTCGCCACGCTGCTACTGCAGCTTCGCGTACTCCGCTTTCGCTTCCTTCAGGATGGGGATATCGGGGTCGGCGTCTTTCCAGAGGCTGAGGAAATCCTGGTAAGCGGTGTGGGCTTTGGCGGTCTCTCCTTGAACAGCGTAAGCGCGGGCAAGCCCAAGATGTGCAAGAGCAGCGAGAGGGGAATTGGCGACGATGGTGCGATGGTCGATGAATTTTTGAAATTCTGCCGCAGCTTCCTTGCCCTCGTGCAGTGCCAGGTACGCTTGGCCCCTAACGTAAGGTGGATAGAGCTGGCCTCCCTCGCTGTATTGGGGTAGCGGGAAAGCCAGATCATAAGGTGCCGCCTCTTGCAGAAATGTGAGGGCCCCTGCAGGATGGCCGCTCCGAAGCTCGATGTAGGCCCGTACTACCGGCAGCCAGTAATGATTGAGTGTTGTGTTTAATGGAAATTGCTTTTGCAGCTCATCTGCCAGCGACCGCGCGTGCGCTTGATCTCCGACACAAGCCAGAGCCAAGGCAGCTAGAGTTTGCGCGTCGCGCGTGGAGGCGATCGCCAAGCCGCCGTTCACTTCCTGTCGCGCTCGCGCCAGATTCCCAAATTCCGCCTCGCTAAGGGCGGAATCCAGGCGCCAAAGTGCGGCAGTTTCCTTTTCGCCGGCGCGCTGCGCTGACGTAACCGCCTGATCCATCAACTGGCGTGCCTTCTCCAGTCGACCGTGAAATGCTGCCGTGTCCGATTCTCCCGAAATCAGAATGTCTTCTAATCCGGGTTTCCCCGTGACGGCAGCCACTTGGCGGCGCATCTCTTCCGGATCGTCTTCCAGGAAAGCGATCAGATACATGTCATCGTGCAGAAACTGACCTTCAATCTTTCGATCGAGGGCTTGCCGATAGACTGCCTTGGCCTCATCCAGGCGGTTCAGCGGGACGTAGCCCTCCATTAGATTTGCGTATGCAGGCCCAGTTGCGGGCGACAATCGGATAGCTTCTTGTTCTTCTTTGACCTCATCTTCGTACCCCCCAAGATATGCGGAGAAGAAGCCGATATTGGCGTGAGGGAGCGGGTTTCTCGGGTAGGCCTGGGCCCATGACTGGAGGGTCTCTATGCACTTCTCAACCTCGCCCGTCACCAAGCCGTAGTAATTCGCGGTAATCTGGAACCTCTCGGATTCGCTAACACGGTCGCGCAATTCGTACGCTTTCTGGATATGCTCCGCGGCCATCCCAGGCTCTTGGAAGTCAGCCGCGTACAGGGATCCTAGAGCAATGTGGGCCAACGCAAAGTTCGGGTCCAGTTCGATGGCGCGCCGGAGATAAGGCTCAGCACTCGATTCTTGTCGATAGAATGCGCTCATCCCCAAGCTGTAGGCCTTAAGCGCTTCCAGCGACGAGGTGGTCGCTTCGGCAAGCGGCACGTCGAACTTTTGCACCGTAGCCAGCGATTCGCCCAGTTCGCCGCGCAACTTGGACGCCGCCTCGCCCACTGCGTCCAGCACCTTCTCCTTGGACGCCGCCGTCACCTGCTCCTGCGCCAGCGTGTCTCCACTCTGGCAATTCACCGCTTTCAATCCCAGCACATATTCGCTGCCCAGACTGCCAATGGATCCGGCAAGGTAAGCCTTGCTGGCTGCCCGCTGGCAAAGCTCGCGTGCTACCTCGGGCGTAAGTTTCGTGCTGGCCGTGCGGGTCATCTCTTGCAAGGTCTTCGCTACTTCGCCGTCCGGGAGCACATTGAGGAAGGGTGATTGCCGCAACGAAACGCTGAGCGCCGTCTTCAGTGTGTCGTCGAACACCGCATCACCCGTGCTGTTCGCAAAATCAGCTAGAACGATGATGTCTTTCTCAGTCAAACGGTTGCTTTGTCGATGCGAACGATAATAAAGCCCACCCCCGGTGAGGACAGCCATTAAGACTGCAGCCGCGATATATCCGCCGGCCGTCGCTCGGCCTGGACGACCGGGGGCGGCTGTTCCCACTTGGTCGGCTGCGTCGGCTGCAGCCGATGACGAGTGTGAATCCGTATCCCGTTTCAGCCTTTGCAAATCCGTTCGCATGTCGGCTGCGTGCTGATAGCGCAGATTGCGGTCTTTCTCCAGGGCTTTGTTGATGATCCGTTCCAGTTCAGGCGGCACATCGGGGTTCAGCCGCACGGCAGGAATTGGGTCACGATCCAGAATCTCGCGGAAGATGACCGCAGAACTCTCGCCACGGAAGGGCAACTGGGCGGTGGCCATCTCATAGAGGACAGCTCCGAACGAAAACAGATCCGTACGGGCGTCCAGTTCCTTCGCCCGTGCCTGCTCCGGCGACATGTAATCTACGGTGCCGAGCGTAGAACCGGGGCTGGTCAGGTGCTGTTCGTCAACGGTCAACGTCTCCGTGTTAGCCGACGCGTTCTGGCCAGACGAAGTGACCGAGGGCGTAACCTTGGCCAGCCCGAAGTCGAGAATCTTGGCGTGTCCGCGCTTGGTCACGAAAATGTTGGCAGGTTTGATGTCGCGGTGGACGATGCCTTCAGCGTGGGCTGCGTCAAGCGCGTCGGCAATCTCAATGCCCAGCGACAGAATCAACTCGGGTTCCATCGGTCGTCCCGCGATGCGGTGCTTCAGAGTCAGTCCGTCCAGAAACTCCATGGCGATGAAGGGCTGCCCATCTTGCTGCCCGATCTCATAGATGGTGCAGATATTGGGATGGTTCAGTGCGGAAGCAGCTTGGGCTTCTCGATGGAAACGAGCCAATGCTTGGGAGTCTCTGGAGACCTCGTCAGGCAGGAACTTCAGGGCAACAAATCGGTGGAGGGTTACGTCCTCAGCCTTGTAGACGACGCCCATCCCACCACCACCGAGCTTGTCGATGATGCGGTAGTGCGAGATGGTCTGCCCGACCATTGCAGCAGAATGCTACGTCTGTGAAACGGGCAAGTCAATGAAAGCCGGGAAGTTGGGGAAGTTGGCAGTGTCTCGAAAGGCTTGCTGGCGATAAATCCCGATTGCGCGTATTGACCAACGGTCAAGCGGAGAACACCAATTCTGCCCGCTATACCATGTTGGTTGAGGGTCTGTGACCGCGCGGGCGGTGGGAGTAACATGGTTGATCGCGATACTGAGGAAACCGTAATGGACCTTAAAGCTTTTCTCGACACACCGCCATGGGACTGGCCAAGAGATGCCGGGAGGACGTTTTGGAGGATTCTGGCTGACGAGCGAGCCAGTGAATCCGACCGCTTGGTCGCCGCCGAGCTCGCGGGTGATTTTACAGTGATCAACAACGATTTGGCCGATATGTTACTGACGATCGCAGGCAGTGCAGACGAGCCAGAGCAACTGCGCGCCAGGGCGGCAATTTCCCTTGGGCCGATCCTAGAACAGGCGGACACAGATGGATTCGACGATCCGGATGATGTACCCATTACCGAGGGTACGTTTCATAACATCCAGGACTCGCTCGAGAAGGTCTATCGCGATAAGCGCACCCCCAAGGAGGTGCGGCGGCGAATTTTGGAAGCCTCTGTGCGCGCACCCCAAACCTGGCATCAGGATGCGATCTGGCATGCATATTCCAGCAGAGACAAAGAGTGGGTGCTGACGGCTGTATTTTCGATGCGCTGGGTTCGCGGTTTTGACGATCAGATATTACAGGCCCTGAAAAGTGACGATCCTGAGATACATTACCAGGCCGTCATCGCGGCGGGCAATTGGGAACTGGATGGAGCATGGCCTCACATCGTCGAACTCGTCAATGACGCTCATTCCTCGAAACCCCTACTGCTTGCCGCCATCGGCGCTCTCAGCGGCATCCGTCCGGCGGAGGCGCGCGATATTCTTGAAGACCTAGCCGAATCAGACGACGAAGAAATCGCTGAGGCCGTCACCGAGGCCGTGGCGGCAGTTGAAGACCCTACCGGCGAGGAGGGCGACGAAGAGGATGAGTGGGTCAATTGAGCGGCATGCAGTCGCGAATCGGGACTGTGCCGAAGTGCGCGATTGAGCCCGGCGGGGCGAGAGGAACTGCTGCATGGGGAGCCCGGTCTCTCTAGGTTTTCTTGAACTATCGGCATTGCTGGTAACGGGGTGATTGGTCACGCTCAATCGGATATGGCCCGCGCATCGGCGGTTTCACCTTCCGGTGCCTTGAGCCGTTCTCTGTAACTGTTGTGAAATCCCGATAACACTCAGCGACAAGTCCCGCGCCATTTTGCAGCGGCACACGCATCCTGTGCACTTCTGACTCAGGACAGCAGCAGGTTGTCGAACGCATTCGGAGCGAGCTCGGCTAGCGAGTGCGTTGCGAGGTCTGCGGGCAGGGGTTTGCCGTTGCGGGTTACGCCGATGCTTTTCATGCCGGCGGTGCGGGCGGCTTCGATGCCGTGCAGGGCGTCTTCGACGACGATGCAGTGACTCGGAGGGACGTTGAGTTTGGCGGCGGCAACCAGGAAGACTTCCGGGTCGGGCTTGCCGCGGTGCACGTCTTCGGCGGAGACGATGGCTTCGAAGCAGTCGGCGGTGTGGAGGGCTTCGAGGATGGTTTTGACATTCTTGCGCGGGGCGGCGGAGGCGATGGCTTGACGCCATCCTTGCTGGTGCAGACGGCTGACCCACTGGGAGACGCCGGGAAGCGGCTCGATGCCTTGTTGACGCACATGCTGGCGGTAGAGGGCTTCTTTGGCGTCGCCGACGCGCTCGATGAGTTCGGGGGTGGCTTGGGCGCCGAGCCATTGGCGGAGGATGGAGTCGTTGCGCTGGCCGAAGGTGGCGAGGAACTGGTCATGGGTGATGGCATGGCCTTCGCGTGCCATGGTGTCGCGCCAGGCCTGCCAGTGGTAGTCGGCGGAGTCGACGAGGGTTCCGTCCATGTCCCAGAGTACAGCGCGGGTGGGGGTCATTGGAGATTTGATGTTAGAGCATTTTGAGGGATTCTTGTTGGCGGGGGACGCGTCGAAAGGCGTAAAGCGAAAGGAGGGGTTCTGAGTGACGCCTGGTTTCGTCAGTTACGCTTCGGAGTCGTAGGTTTGGCGTGTCTCGACAGGCGCGGCCCTTTGTCTCGCCGCGGCTTCCCTCGGAACTAGAATGGCACAGATAACGTACTCGAACATATGACAACCCGACCACGGCTTCTCTTTAGCGGTCTCGTGCTCACACTTTTCGCGTCTGTGGTTCCACCTCAGTCGCAGTGTGATTCCACGCAATTGCCTGCGCGTTTTGCGGAAGTCGCTTCCTCCGCACGTGAAAGAGCGACGAAAGGCGAACTGCCTTCCATTGCCATTGCTGTCGCTCAAAACGGACGAATAGTCTGCGAGGAGGCGTTCGGCTGGGCAGACCGTGAGAAGCAGATTCCGGCCACGCCCAACACTGTCTATGCGGCCGGTTCCGTCGCAAAAGCCCTAACGGGTACAGCGATATTCATGCTCGCTGAAAATGGCAAGATTCGACTGGATGACGCACCTGCACAGTACGGAGTCCATGTTCGCACGTATGCAGGGGACGACATCACGATTCGACAACTTTTGTCTATGACGGCGGGCATTCAGCACGGATGGTTCTATGACTACGGATTAGACCAGCACGGGAAAGAGCTGCTGAAACACTACGCCATTAGCGCGTTCCCTCCTGGACAGCGTTTTATATATTCCAATTTCTCCTATGGGATTCTCGGTGAGGTGGTTGAACGAGCTGGGAAACGTCCATTCCGAGAATTTATGCGAGGCGAGGTGTTTAACCGTCTTCAAATGACTTCGAGCGGCTTCAATCTTACAGGACGCGATGTGGCCATCGGATACCAGACAGGTAAGGCGGTTCCTCCCCACACGTTTGAACCAGAAGCGGGCGGTGGGTTCTATACATCGGCGCACGACCTTGCATTGTTCGGGTTGTTTCAGATCGATTCTGCCCAGAAACTGATGGCCCCCAAACTGATGAAGGAAATGCACACCTTGGAAACCGACCAGCAGATTAAGTCGCACTATACGAGTGGCTGGGGTGTCTTTAATTTCAAGGACGGTTCCTCCGTGCTCATCAGTGACGGGAGAGTGCTGGCCGGTTCTGCAACGCTTCTGGTTCTTCCGAAGGCGGGTGTCGTGATCGCCTGTCTGACGAATGCGGCAAGCGAGGCGATGGACCATCTGGCCTTCCAGTTCGCTGACCTGTTCTCGAGCGGCGTTTCGGCCAATCTCGAGTCAGCGTTCAAAGAAATTGAGGCAGCAGAGACCTCTCGACCCTTCCACGCGGACCCATCCCAACTTGGCACCTGGGTCGGAACCATGGACACTCCGAAAGGAAAGTTGCCCGCCCGGATGCAAATTACCGGTGATGATCATATGCAGATTGGTTTCGAGCACGGCGCCATGGTCCCGGTGGAAGATCTGGGGATCGAGGAGGGCTTTCTGTCAGGGGGAGCCGCAGCGAGCCTGAGTTTGCCGGAAACCAGCAACCAACCTTCCAAGCTGCAGTTGCAACTCCTATGGGTTGACGGCAGCCGCCTCGTGGGAACGGCACGGACGGAATCCACAGGCGATCTGCCACATTTCGGCTTGCCGCTGTATATTTCCCTCTCCAGACAAAGGTAGTCTGCTCCTCTCAATCCTCGGATGCGGCAAATTGGGGAGGCGTAATTCTCCATCCCACTGTTGTTGGCGTAACATCCCGTAGCGCCATTTCGCTCTCGTAGAAATAAGTGCCATACCAACCAAGGCTCGCTCGTAATCAGTTCAGGTCAGAATCTCGGTCCGACCCATGCATCTCTTCGGTCACAACTTCGATCATGATTACTACTTCGAACTCCTCCCTAAAGAGGAGCGGGCTGCCCAATCAATTTCTCGATGTTCTACTTCACACCATCGCGATGTCCGGGCTGGCCCGCGTGCGAACCGAACTTTCTTAACTGCTCGTAATCCCATCCCTTGCGCCACATCCAGTAGAGAGCGATAGCCAGTCTCCGCGCCATCGCCACCTTGGCGATTTTCCTTCCGCGCCTCATCGTCAAATGGACATACTTATTGCGCCATTCTGGAATGCTGCGCGCTGTAACTTGGGCCGCTTCCACCAGCAAGAAGCGCAATATCGAACTCCCTTGCTTCGTGATATGGCCCAGTCGTCGCCGATTTCCGCTGGAGTCCTCCAAGGGTACTAACCCCAAATACGCCGCGATCTGCTTCCCGCACTGAAATCGCTCCGTCCTTCCGATGATTAATACGAAGGCTAAGGCCGTCAGTGCACCCACTCCAGGATGCGTCCGCAAGCGCCGTGCCTCCGCACATTTCTCTACTTCCTGCTCGATCACTTGCGTCAGATCGCTAATGGTCGGGTTCAATCGATCCAGCAGCTGCAGCAGATCTTCCCGTCGCCGGCTCGCCCAAGGGGCTAACCGAAAGGCTTCTAATTGTTGTCGTCCTTTCTCCCGCCACAATTTCTTCTTGCAGCGTAAGCCTTCGTTCAGAGCCACCGCTTGCAGCTGGTTCATGATGCGCGTGCGCGCCTGCACCATCCGGTGCCGATGCCATAGCAGTTGCCGCAGATCCCGATTCTCCCCACTCGCTACCCAGATCTTGGGAAAACGATTCTCCATCAGCAACTGCAGAATATGCTGCGCATCCTGCCGATCCGTCTTCTGCTTGCGTTCGCGCTTCCTGGCGATCTCGCTGGCGTCCCCGATCCACAACTCCAAGTTCAATTCCGCCAGGAGTCGCTCAAACCAGCGTGCATGCCCACTCGCTTCCATTCCCACTCGTACCTTCTTGCCCTGGGCTGCGAGGTCACGATAAAACTTTTCTGCTCCCTCACTGTGCTCGAGTCGTTGCTCTCCGTAATCTCCCCTCTCGGTATCGACAAACGCAATTTGCTGGAAACCCGGGTGATAATCGCATCCTATAATGATCATTGTCCGGCTCCTTTCTACCCGAGCCTTCATGGTTGGTTTTGGCACCACCAAGTTTACTCGGGCCTGGGAGCCGGCATTGTTATGGAATCAATTTCACTCACAACCCTACCCCTGCGGGGATTTTGAGCGTTAACGCCTGTTAACAGCAACTATCCGCGTCCCGCTTGTTATACTGACTCCAAAATTCCGGTTGGAGGTGTCCATTGCGAATCCACGCTTTGAGGATTTTGACGTTTCTGCTGGTGTATGTGGCGGCAGTTCCCTGCCGGGCACAAGATAAAGTGACGATCCTCTACGATGCGTTCGGGGAATCGAAGGAACTGACGAAGGATTGGGGATTTTCCGCTTTTGTGGTGCATAACGGAAAGCGAATTTTGTTTGACACGGGGAATGATGCTGCAATTTTTGAACACAACGTGAAGGCGCTGGGCGTAGACCTGACGAAACTGGATTTTGTGGTGATCTCGCATCGGCACGCAGACCACACGACGGGGCTGAGATATGTGCTGAAGGTGAATCCGAACGTAACTGTCTATGTGCCCTCGGATGGGTCGAATGGGTTTGGGGGAGCGCCGATTCCGGCGACGTTTTTGCGAACAGATGAGAGCTTGCCCGCGAAGATGCGGTATTTCGGGGGAACGGATCCGGAACATTTCACATTCGGCAAGCTGTATGACACTGGGAATTTTGTATTGGTGAATCAGTTGACGGAAGTATCGCCGGGGATTTTCCTGGTGCGGACAGTTTCGCAGAAGAAAGGAACGCTGGAGCTGCCGGAACTGACGCTGGCGATCAAAAGACCGAATGGATTGCTGCTGGTGGACGGGTGCTCGCACGCGGGGATTGAAGCGATTCTGGAAGCGGCAAGCGCGGTGGATCCGAGGACGGAAATTGTGTTTGGGGGATTGCACCTGGTGACGACGCCGATGGAAGAGATTGATGTGCTGGTAGAGAATTTAAAGACGAAGTGGAAGGTACAGAGGATTGCGCCGGGACATTGCACAGGTGAACCGGCGTTTGCGCGATTGAAGAAGGCGTATGGGGAGAACTATTTGTATGCGGGGTTGGGAACGAAGGTGGACCAGTGAGAATGGCGTACATCCAGGAATGGGGCAATCTGCTTGTACTTGGCAGGTAACGGATTCTGCGTAGCAAAAACTGGGCTACAAATGGATGGTCGCTACTCGGAAGTTATGCGGTGGTTGGCGATCGCGGTAGGGACAGCCGTTGCTGGCTGCCCCCCGCACGGACCCGGACGAGCGCTGATTAGCGCATCCGGTTCTTATCTCGGATGAGTGGCGGCGAAGCGAGCGTCAGGAAAGGGATGGAGCGCTCGCGGTTGGGGAAGCCATCTCTGAGCCAATATAAGGAGGCGCGTCCAGTTGATCCGGCGTTTCTGGCTCCGGCGGCGAATGGTACGCCACCAGAGAGCGAGCACCCGATCGCGGAACACGCCCAGACTCTTGAGGTTTCCCGGTACCGCGTAGTAGTTGAAGTAGCCTTGGACGATCGACTGGAGCCACTGTCCGGTTTGGGGCACGGGATCGTGCATGCGCTCACGCAGTTGCTGCTTAATCTGTCGCAGCTTGGCTCGCATGCGCTTGCGGATCGTCGTGCGCCGTACCATGAATCGCCCTAATCCGTTCTTCCCGCTGATGTGCTTGAAGCCTAGGACATGTTCTGTAGAACATGTTCTCGGTTATGTTCCGTCCAAAATTATGTTTTCTCTGCGATCTAAACGTATGAAAACTCGATTATCCGTTGGACTTTGACCGCACATAAATAATCCTCCCTCTTGGACCTAAACTGCTCTACGGAGGTACGGCTATGTTTAATCGACTGTATAAAAGTCCGTCCGCTGTAAACCGTCACGAGAGTGGTCCGTATGGAGAAGAACGTCGAAGGTATCTAATCGCATGCGAACAACGAGGAGACTGCCGGTCAACGCTCTTGTTTAAAGCGCGTGATTTGCTCTGGGTTGCTTCGAGACTGAGCGTCTATCAAGATTTTCAACACATCACGGTGCAACAGGTGCGAGCCGTGGCCGACGATTGGCGAGATCGGGAACGGGCCTGTCATCGTAAGCTCAATGCACCGGCCACCCGTCTGCGATTCGTGCGGACTGCCCTTGCTTGGCTCCGATATCTAGGTCATCTGCATCAACCTGTAGAGCAGATCCCCTTCCGAGTCCAGTTGGAGGAGTATTGTCGCTGGACCAAGGAGGAGCGCGGGTTTACAGAGCAGACTGTGAAACAGCAGTACAGCATCATCAAACGATTTCTCTGTTGGTGGGGGAGTTTCGATCGAGATCTGTCCGATATAAAAATCGGTGATGTCGATGCCTATCTAACTTCGGGAAGCGAGCAAGGCTGGTGTCGCATCACGATAAACAATGTTGCCAAAGGCCTTAGAGCATTCTTTCGCTACTCTTTCCTGCAGCGATGGACGCCTCTCAACCTGGCTGGCGCCATTCAGGGACCACGGATCTATTACTTGGAACGTCTGCCATCAGGCCCCGACTGGGCTGATGTCCAGCGTTTGTTTGCAGGCCTGGATACGGAGCGGCCGAAAGATATACGAGATCGCGCGATTCTTATGCTAATGGCGATTTACGGTCTCCGAGCCAGCGAGGTTGCCAATTTGCGTTTGGAAGACTTGGATTGGCAACGTAACGAGCTGCATGTTAGACGGGTCAAACGGCGTGGAATTCAGGTCTACCCGCTGCTGCCATCTGTGAGTGACGCGATCATTCAATACCTGCGGGGAGTGCGGCGGCACCCCTCTGTGCGTTGTGAAGTATTTTTGTCCTTGCGTTCTCCCTACCAACCGATATCAGCTGCCGGTCTCTATCACGTGGCGGCCCCCAGATTGAAGAGACTTGGCGTTCAGACCGCCCATCACGGTCCGCATTGCCTTCGTCATGCTTGTGCCGGGCACCTCATTACCGAGGGGTTGTCCCTTAAAGAGATTGGTGATCATCTGGGCCATCGCAGCACTTCGGCCACGAGGACGTACACCAAGGTAGATCTTCCAGGCCTGCGGCAGGTGGCCGCCTTCGATCTAGGAGATCTTCTATGAGATTACACAACGTCGTTGAAGGCTACATTACGTTCAAGCGCAAATTAGGTGTGCGCTTGTGCTCAGAAGCAGGTGTGTTGAGAGCCTTTTGTCGTTCCGTGGGAGAGACGGAAGTTGCTGACATAAAAGCTGGTGCCGTGCTCGCGTTTATCGCCGGGAAGGGGCCGGTCACCAGAAGTTGGAAGCAGAGAGCCTCCGTCCTTCGCAGTTTCTATCGGTATGCCATCAGCCGAGGTCTTTGTACCAACTCGCCGTTGCCAACCAATGCTCCGAAATTTCCGCCACCACGAACCCCTCACATTTATTCCACTGACGAGCTCAACCGACTACTTGAGGCTACCGTAAGACTACAAACTCCGAGAGCCCCGTTGCGAGCATTTTCCTATCGGATGTTATTGCTCCTTCTCTACAGTACCGGCATGCGGATCAGTGAAGCACTATCACTCGCGTTGCGCGATGTCGATCTGCTCAATCGCGTGCTCACCATTCGGGATACTAAGTTCTTCAAGACTCGCCTGATCCCCATCGGCCCCAAGCTCACACGAGAACTTGTGGCTTATACACAAAGACGCCTCCGGCAGTCGCCCGGAGCGGTTAATGACTCATCTCCTTTATTCGCCACACGCTCCGGAGGTCGCTGGCACTGTGTCGTGGCCAGAGAACTATTTCGCCGGATCCGTCGATACGCTGGTGTAGGCCGCGAGGGTAACGCCCGGTATCAACCGTGCCTGCACGACCTGCGTCACACCGCTGCCCAGCACAGAATCATCGCATGGTATAAAGCAGGCCACGACGTACAAAGCCTGCTCCTGCACTTGGCGACATATTTAGGGCACGTCGATCTGGCTTCCACCCAATATTACCTAACCATGACCCCGGAGCTTCTGGACGAGGCCAGTCAACGATTCCAACGCTACGCTCAACCGGGGGGCGACCATGAATGACAACACCCTAATGGGGCCGTGGATCCGTAGGTTTCTTCTTGAGCACCTCGTCACTGAACGCAATCTGGCGCGCAATACTCAAAAAAGTTATCGGGATACCTTGGTGCTCTTACTCCCATTCCTGGCACGTACCATCAACACTCCTATTGATCGACTAACAGTGGAAGGCCTCTCTCCGCTTTTGGTTCGTCAATTCCTTGAACATGTCGAAAAGGATCGCAGCTGCAGCGGAGTTACGCGTAATCTGCGCCTCGGCGCCATCCACTCTTTCGCAAAATTCATTGGCTCGCACAGCCCAGAGCATCTTGAGTGGTGCACTGGAGTACGGGCGGTTCCATTCAAGAAGACAGCTAAGCCGACCATGGTCTATCTCGACAAGCCAGAGATGGATGCTGTATTGAAAGCGCCCGACCGGCGAACCGCCCAAGGAGCTCGCGACTATGCCGTTCTGCTGTTTCTTTACAACACTGGGGCAAGAGTCGACGAAGCTGCCCACGTGACGGTGGCAGACCTCAGGTGGGGGAGTTTCAGTTCCGTCCGCCTGGTGGGTAAAGGAAATAAGGTTCGGCGCTGTCCACTGTGGCCACAAACCACGACTGTACTCAAAGCCCTCATCGAGGGTAGGACTGTACAGCAAAGAGTGTTTTTGAACCGCGTCGGTCAACCGCTTACTCGTTTTGGAATGTACAACTTGGTGCGAAGAGCAGCTACTCAAGCGAGTCTGGCTTTACCATCGTTGCTGTCCAAACCGATTGGCCCTCATTGCATTCGCCATACAAGTGCGGTTCACCTTCTGCGCGCCGGAGTCGACATCAATACCATCCGCGCGTGGTTGGGACATGTATCGTTAGACACAACCCATGTCTATGCGGAGGTAGATCTTGAAATGAAAGCAAAAGCCCTCGCTAAATGTGATCTGCCACAAGACGGTCCCATAAAGAACTGGAGCAGGGATGCCGGTGTTCTCGAATTCCTGAAGGCACTCTGATCACCGGGAGCATGTGAAAACTTATGTTGTGCCTGCGGATGCTGGCGGTCCACCCCGATTCTCCTTCAGCATCCAACGGCACATAATTTTGGACGGAACATAACCCAGAAAGTCGAACGTTTCCGGTCTGCCTTCCCCTCTTCGTTCCCGGTTTTGTTCGGCAAACCGACCGAACTCAATCCGGCGCGTCTTATCGGGATGGAGTTCCAGCCCAAACTTCCCCAGCCGCTCCCGGTGTACACCGGTTCGCCCTTATGCTGCTGGAGCAGTTGGAATCGGGAAACACGCCTCTTGTCAAAGACAACCACCTCACCATCGAGAAGCAGAGTGACGGGTTGAAGAATCCGGATCGCGGCTGCAATTCGAGGCGAAGTTTTCCGTTCGGTCTTTTTCATTTCTGGAGAGCAGCCGGACCCGGCCCTCTTCTTTATATGCAAGGATCCTGACGCCGTCATACTTCTCCTCATAGGCCCACCCGGGCCAGTCGAATGGCTCGGGAACGAGCGTAGCAAGCATGGGCTGAACGCGAAACGGAATTCGGCGCTTCACGGCGACCGCTCTCTTAGCTCGATTGCCCCGACACTCAGTTGGTACTAACAGGATATTGCAGCATTCTACATGCGACGATGAACCGCACCCAATCCGCGGAAATCCCCTCACCACTGCAAAATCAAGAATCGGTTCCTTCGATAACGGGTTTGTGGGGTTATGTCATCCGCGGTGAATCGGTGGCCTTTTTCTCCCCGTCTTTCAAAAGCCGCAGGAGCGCGAGGATTGTGTTCCAGTTGCGGGTCGTGGCCGGCGCCCCGAATAGCTTATCGATCTGGCCAAGGTAGCTGATTGTCTTCATGTGCCGACGGTACATTCCGAACACGAATTGCTTGTTCGAGGCGATCACTCGTACCAACCATTCCCCGTCGGGAGGGAATGTAACTGGCAGATTAGCGCGGAGGCCTCCGGCTCTCGACAGGATGCTCACGAATCGAACGATATCGGGGCGTGACGGCTCGGTTCCAAACGGATTCTCCGTCTCCAGGCGGATAAAATCGCGACCCTCGCAGAGCACAACTTCTGCCTCGAATGGCAGCTTCCGCAGCAGTTCAGCACGGAACTCTCCTCGCGACCCAGGTTTCCGAACGATGAACGTGCCTGCAGCGCCCACGTTGACGACATCATAGTCACTCAACTCTCTCGCCAGGATGCTTGGGCGAAATGTCCTGTGGCCGCCAACGTTAACGCCCCTCAGGAAAACAATCAGAGCCATACCTGTCACCGAGTCGCCATGGTTACGTTCAAAACTTGCCGCTTAAACTAATTGGACTTGCCACCCTTGCCGGCTTCAGTTGAGCGACCTTCCGCGGTCATGCGCGGAACCTAGGCCGCCTTCGCGGAATTGCCTTGTCCGGGGAACACGCGCACCTGGCGCCGCTTCGTCAAAAACGCAATTCCCCACCGCAGTATGATGAAGAAACGATTCGCGAATCCGATCAGGAAATAGATGTGCACAGCCGCCCAGACAATCCAGGCTGAAAATCCCGTGAAGCGTAAAAAACGAAGATCCGCGAGGGCATAGGTGCGGCCCACAATCGCCAGATCGCCCTTATCCCAGTACCAGAAGGGCGCCGGCGGCCCCTGTCCTTGCACGCGGCGCCGAATCAAGCTAGCCACGTACTTGCCCTCTTGAATGGCCGGCTGCGCTACTCCAGGCATGACCATTGGCTCTTTCGCCTTCACGCCCAGCAAATTCCGCGCCTGCGCCACGACGTGCGCCGTGTCGCCAATCGCAAAAATCCTAGGGTGCCCCGGCACGGAAAGGTCAGAATTCACGATAACCTTTCCCGACTTGTCCATGGCCGCTCCTAGCCATCGGCCGGCGGGAGATGCAAGCACGCCCGCACTCCACAACACCGTGCCGGCCAGAACGCGCTCGCCATTGGCGACGATCCCATCGGCGTCCACGTTCGTGACGCGTGTGTTCGTGTACACCTTCACGCCCAGGCTCTCCAGATGGCGCTGCGCCTTGGCCGAAAGGACCTCTGGAAAAGTGGGAAGCACCCGCGGGGCCGCCTCGTACAGGAGGATCCCCGCCGAGCGTGGATCGATGTGACGAAAATCGTGCGCCAGGGCCATGCGCGACATTTCCGCCAGAGTGCTCGCCATTTCCACGCCCACCGTCCCCCCACCGACAAGGACAAACGTGAGCAGTTGGCGTATTTTCTCCGTGTCCGCTTGGTCGAGCGCCGCAATCTCCTCGGCGCGCTCGAAGGCCAGCAGGATCTTGCCGCGAATCAGGTCGGCGTCGTCCAGCGATTCGAGGCCCGGCGCCGTGCGCCGCCAGTCCTCGTGACCAAAGTAGTTGTATTGAATTCCGGTCGCGAGCACGAGGAAGTCGTACGGCACCACGTGCTGTTTCAAATGAACCAGCCGCTTTTCCGTGTCGATGCCCCCGACTTCGTCGAGCAACACCTCAACATTTTTCTGGCGGTTCAGGATGGAGCGGAGCGGCCCGGCAATTTCGTCGGCGGATAACAGCCCCGTGGCCACCTGGTAGAGCATGGGACGGAAGAGATGGTAGTTCCGTTTGTCGATCAGCGTTACGCTGACGGGAGCCCCGGCCAAGGTGCGCGTCGCGAAGAGTCCGCCGAAACCGCCGCCAACGATCACCACGTGCGGCTGAGTTGCGCTCAAGAGTGCCTCCAGATTGCCCGATTCTAACAGCGCAATCGAAGCACATGAGAACCTTAGATTCACAGGATTCGAGTCCCCGACCCACCAGGCGGTTGCAGACTCTATACTCGCCTCGTCAGGAGTGAAGTTGCCTGGCAACTTAAGTGGCGTCGTTTTTGAAACGGTCGAGGGCCATTTGAGTATATTGGCCGACCTCGATGAGGTAGCCGTCGGGATCACGCATGTAGCAGCGCCATTCCGAGCCGTGATTGTCGAGAGGTTCGGTAAAGAAAGAACGCTCCTTTTTTGCCCCATTGTTTGTAGCAGGCCCAGATGTCGGCGACACGCAAGTTAAGGAAGCTATTTACTCTGTTGAGATCGGACGGTGTTTCAAGGACGACGTCTGGCTTGTCGGGAGTCGGGCCACCGCCGGAGTTGAGATGATCCAGGTATTAGCCAGTTTGATGTAGCAGGGATTTTCCGGCTTAATCACTTTCCCACCAAGAATTCGGACATAGAAGTCCTTCGATTTTTCCTGGTCGCTCACGGCGAAGAAGTGCGTGGCGAAGAAGCCTTCGTGCGCAATCGGCGCATCGGGTAGATTCATGCGGTGCCTCCCGTTGTCGATAAATAGGATGCGGCCGGAATCGCCTGCGGTCTAAAGGAAGCCATTCGTCGGCTGGCCACCCTACCTTCAGGGAATCCGAGCGAAGTCCTGGTAAATGCGCTTGCGGTTGTTGACGGGTCGACTCCCGGCGGCATCAGCGTTCGGCCCACCGGTCGCGCCAGACTTAGAATTCATTCGGCGAGCCGGCTGTACATTTTTCCGCGTTTGCGGACAGCCGAACTGGCCAGACGATCGGCATCTTTGTTAATCGCCACCGACGATAATGACCCTCGATCGCGTGCTCATGGACCCTCCCGAGTGTCGCTTTTCTTGGGTCGACATAAGACCACAATCGATCTTGGAGCCAGTAGGTATTTCGTCCGTTCTAAAGGGATTCCGTCGTCCAAGAAATCATCTGGACTGGGCAAAGCCGTGTCCACGATTCTCTTCCACTCCTGTGCTGTTCCCTCCTGCACATTGAACTCCAACTCTTCCCAGTACCCATTGATCATCGCGTAGATGTCATCGTCGCCTTGAGAAGCGCCATGCAGACAGAATGCCAAGCTATGGGAATCGTGAGACAAATCGACCGCGGGGCCGACGCCGTACCAGGAAACATCCTCCCGCCAGAACCTGCTCCGGCTCAGCGAGGGATGATTTTTCCGGAACGCAATCATCTTCTTGAAGAACTGGAAAATGTCCTTATTGGATCGGAGTTGACTCCAATCCAGCCATCCGATTTCGCTATCCTGGTTATAGGGATTATTGTTGCCAAATTGGGTATTCAGGAACTCGTCCCCGGCCCGAAACATCGGCGTACCGTTAGATAAGAAGAGCAGACAGCAGAGATTCTTTACTTGCTTCCGGCGCAACGCGCGGAGCGGAGGGGGGAGAGCTTCATCCCCTTCTTGTCCACAATTCCAACTGTAGTTCGCGTCGGTACCGTCCTGATTATTATTTCCGTTTCGCCAATTGTGCTTGCGGTCATAAGAGACAAGATCGTAGAGCGTGAAACCGTCGTGGGACGTCACATAATTCACACTCTGATATGCGTGATAAGCGTCGGCGCGGCTGTCTGGAAACAAATCATCGCTGCCATAGATCCGTCGCATCACCTCGGGAACCATCCCTGTGTCGCCCTTAACAAAACGACGAACGTCATCACGAAACCGGCCGTTCCACTGCAGCCAGGTCAATCCGGGGAATCCTCGCCCGAGCTGATAAGCGGCTGTGTCCCAAGGCTCCGCGATCAAACGCACTCGCCCTAATTCCGGGTCCGCGGCAATTTCACTGAAGATGGGCGCTTCACCCCAGTTGAGCGATCCGTCCGCATTGCGGCTGAATACCGACGCCAGATCAAAGCGGAATCCGTCGACGTGCATACCTCGCTTCCAATAGCGCAAGCTGTCTATCACCATCTTGCGCACGTGCGCCTGGCCGAAATTCAAGGTATTGCCGGTCCCGGAGTAATTGGCGTAGGGGTTTGCTGGATCGGAGGACAGCATGTAATAACCGGCGCTGTCGAAACCCTTGAAGCTGTAGATCGGTCCCCTGTGATCGCCCTCGCAAGTGTGGTTGTACACCACGTCGAGCACCACGCCGATATCAGCCTCATGAAAAGCCTTCACCATATTCTTAAACTCAATGTGCTGCAGATCCGCGCGGTGGCTGCTCGCGTACTGCGCATGCGGTGCGAAGAAGTTCAAAGGCATGTATCCCCAGTAGTCGCCCTCTTGCGGATCGCGCTGAAAAATCGGCATCAGTTCGACAACGGTTATCCCGAGTTCCTTTAAATAGGGGATCTTCTCTACCAGACCGCCGTACGTGCCGGCACGAGATGGATCTACGCCAGAGTTCGGGTTCTTGGTGAAGCCCTTCACGTGAAGTTCATAGATGACCGCGTCAGACTCGTGATGCGGCGGCCGATCTTCTGCCCAGTCGAACGTCGAACGGTGGTCATTCAGGACTCCTAAAGGTGCTCGGCCTGCGTTGGGTCCTTCCCGCATGGCCAAGTTGCGATCAAAAGCGGGTGGGAAGAAGATGCATTTCGCGTACGGGTCGAGCAGAACCTTCTGCGGATCGAAACTGTGCAGTTGAGGAATCGTCTCTCCCGCTACGGAATACGCGTAATAACTAGCGTCACCGAGCGTTGCAATCGGAATCCGGCAGTGCCAAATCCGGCCTGACTTGTTATGCAGAAAATCGAAGCGAAATGTCAGGACGGGATTTACCAGGTCGGCGGCGGAATAGAGTAATAGAGTGACGCTCTCCGCGTGTTCGGAATGAACCGCGAAGTTGAATGCCTGCTCCTCTTCGATCCACTTGACCCCTAGCGGCAATGGGTTACCCTCAGCCTGCTCCCAAGGCGGTCGTTTCATGAGTGAGGCCGCCACGGTGTTGGCAGCCTCGGCCGGACCATCCATGTTGGCGAGCACATCAACGCTTGCACTGTTCACTGTCCCTCTCTTTCATCCGCTTCAACCGCTCGTATCGCTCTTAACGCGGCAGCGCTACAACAACGAACCGAGCAACTTGCTCGCGCCGTTCCACAGAATCTGTACCCCAATGCACACCAGCAGGAACGCGGAGAGCTTTTAAATTACGTTCGTCCCTGTGGGGCCCATTTTGCTCGCGAGCCGATCTGCGTAGCCGTAGCAGAGATAGATGGTTACTGCCACGAAAACGGAACCGATCGCCGCCGCGAGAATTACCAGCAGGTTTGCGCCCAGGCGCTGCGGTGCATTCGCGCCCAATGTGATCGCAACTGAGATGGAGCCGGGACCAACTGTCAAGGGAAGCGTCAGCGGGTAGAACGCCTGGCTCAGAGCATCAGCGCAAGTGACCGTTCGCCTGGCAGGCCGGTCATCCCCATCTTTCTGATTCAGCATCGCCCAGCCCGTCGAAATCACGATCAGCCCACCGCCGACCTGCACAACCGGGAGCGAGATCCCAAAGAAGGAGAGTACGTGGGCCCCGAGGGTAAAGGACGCGACTAACAGTATGAAACTATCTACCGCAATGCGGCGAGCCAGCGCTCGTCGTGTCTCGGCCGCGTAGTCTCGCGTGAGCAGCAGAAAGACCGGGCTGCCTCCGATCGGATCCACGATCGGAAAGAGCGCGCTCACCACGAGGAGAATACTCTTGGCAACTTGAATCACCAAGCTAACCTTCCATCTGCTTCTAGATTTGAGCGGTCGCCCGTCCGCAGTCCACTGGCACCCTGACGGATGTTGCAGGGCTGACCGAGCGCTTGCAACTCTCCGTCAAATCCTGCAGCCGTTGAAAAGCCTGAGAGGATAGCATGTCTTCTCGGACACGCCAACGCCAGTTCCCATCGGCACGACCAGGGACGTTCATACGAGCTTCGCTTCCCAAGTTGAGCAGATCCTGCAACGGAGCGATCGCGAGCGCCGCTGGTGACGACCATGCCAGCCGCATCAACTCCGGAGCGGCATCCGCACTTGTTCCCGACGCACGCTTGAGGTAGCTCCACAAGTTCTGCCGCTGGTAGTCGGGCAATTCCTCATACCATTGTCGAGTTGTGGCGTTGTCATGGGTACCGGTATAGGCGACCGTATTGTGGACAAAGTTGTGCGGCAGATATGGATTGTCCACATGACCATCGAAGGCGAATTGGAGGACGCGCATCCCCGGCAGACGAAACTGGTCGCGCAAGGCCTGCACGTCGGGCGTAATCACACCCAAATCTTCCGCGATGAATGGTAGATGGCCCAGCTCTGTTTGCACCGCTTGAAAAAAGCTGGCTCCCGGACCCGCCACCCACTGCCCGGACTGAGCCGTTGGCGCTCCGGCTGGAACGTGCCATGCAGCGGCGAACCCGCGGAAGTGATCCAAGCGAATCACATCGACGTGAGCCAGCAGAGCACGCAACCGATCGATGCACCACCGATAACCAGTCGAACGCACGGCATCCCAGTTGTAAACGGGATTGCCCCACAACTGACCTTGTGCGCTGAAATAATCGGGAGGAACTCCGGCGACGAAGCGTGGCCGATGCTGCTCATCGAGCAGGAATAGCTCAGGGTTCGCCCAAACATCACTGGAATCCGGAGAAACAAAGAAGGGCAGATCGCCGATCAAGCTCACGCCCTTGGCATGGGCATGGTCCTTGAGTTGATCGGCTTGGCGGAACAGCAGGAATTGCGCGAAGCGAACCTGATCGATTTGACTTGCTAACTCTCGCCGCGCCTCGGCGAGAGCACTCGGGCTGCGCCGAACCAACTCTGCTGGCCACTCGAGATAATAAGCTCCGCGATACCTGGCTTTCAGCGCCCGGAACAGAGCGTAGTCTTCCAGCCAATGCGCCTGCCTGGCGCAGAACTCGTCGTAGGCAGGCGCGAGATCTCTGGCACTGCGCTGCCCGGCTTTGAAGTTTGCCCAAGCCGTTTCGAGCAGCCGCTGTTTGAACGGGATAACAGAATCGTAGTCAACCGCATCCGCCGAGAAGTGAGACTGAGCATCGCTCGCCTGTATCAGCCCGTCCGAAATCAAAGAGCCGGGACTGATCAGCAGCGCGTTGCCGGCAAACGACGACATCGATTGATAGGGCGAGTTTCCGTAACCAGTCGGACCCAGCGGTAGTGCCTGCCACCACGCTAGGCCGGCATCGTGGAGACGATCAATCCACGAGAACGCGGACGATCCCAGATCGCCGATGCCATAGGGAGAGGGCAGAGAGGTGACGTGTAACAGCAAGCCAGAAGCACGATATTCAGGCGGAAACGGCGGCGCAACCATGAGCGCGCCGTTGCCGCTCATGTCCGGCCTCCCTGTTCAGGAACGACTGCGGACGAACCCAGCGCATTATTCACCATCTCCTCCGCCTCGCCAAGGATGGCGTTCAGATGGGTCTGGCTCTTGAAACTCTCGGCGTAGATCTTATAAATATTCTCGGTTCCGGAGGGCCGCGCTGCAAACCAACCGCTCTCCGCCACAACTTTCAAGCCGCCAATTGGAGCATCGTTGCCTGGGGCTTTGGTCAGCTTGGCGGTGATTGGCTCGCCCGCCAGGTCTGATTCCTTTACCGAGTCCGGCGTGAGTTTTTCCAACTTTGCTTTCTGCTCGGGCGTGGCGGGCGCGTCGATGCGCGTGTAGTACGGGATGCCGAACTCCGCCGTCAGTTCGCGGTAATGTTCTCCGGGATTCTTGCCGGTCCCTGCGGTAATCTCCGCCGCCAGCAAGTCCATGATCGGCCCGTCCTTGTCGGTCGTCCACACTGTGCCGTCAAGACGCAGAAAACTCGCTCCAGCGCTTTCTTCTCCGCCGAAACAGTACGAGCCATCGACCAGCCCCGGCACAAACCATTTGAAACCCACCGGTACTTCGCGGAGCTTGCGGCCGAGCTTTTTGACGACCCGGTCAATCATGCTGCTGCTCACCAGCGTCTTTCCCACCGCAACTGTGTTACGCCACTGGGGCCGGTGCTTGAGCAAATAGCGGATGGCAACGGCAAGGTAATGATTCGGGTTCATCAAACCCGCAACCGGAGTCACGATCCCGTGCCGATCAGCGTCGGTATCGTTCCCGAAAGCCACTTGGTACTGATCTTTCAGACCGACCAGCCTGGCCATCGCATAGGGACTTGAGCAGTCCATGCGAATTTTGCCGTCGTGGTCAACGGTCATAAACGAAAATGTCGGGTCGACTATTGGATTGGTGACGACGATGTCCAGCCCGTAAATCGAGTTGATCGGTTCCCAATAAGGCAACGAGGATCCTCCTAATGGGTCAACGCCAAGTTTAAGGTGGGCGCCGCGAATCGCATCCATGTCAACGACATTCTTGAGATCGCGAACATACGGCAGGACGAAATCTTCCTGGTGAGTGGTCGCGCACCGGATCGCCTTAGCAAACGGAATTCGCCTGACCCCTGCATTCTCCGCTCGCAACAATGCGTTCGCGCGATCCTCTACCCAGCCGGTCACGTCGGTATCAGCCGGGCCGCCGTTGGGCGGGTTGTACTTGAAGCCTCCATCGTCCGGCGGATTGTGCGATGGCGTAATCACGATGCCGTCGGCTAGATGTTCCTGGCGGCTACGGTTGTAAACCAGAATCGCTCGCGAGATAACCGGCGTCGGAGTTATCCCGTCGTCTCGCTGGATGATCGTGTCCACGTTGTTCGCTGCCAGCACCTCGAGGGCGGTGCGCTGCGCGGGCTTCGAGACTGCGTGAGTGTCTCTCCCCATATAGAGCGGGCCTTCGGTACCCTGCTCGTGCCGGTATTCGCAGATTGCCTGGGTAATTGCGAGGATGTGCGCTTCGTTAAATGTGCCGCGCAGGGGCGAGCCACGGTGTCCGCTGGTGCCGAAGCTGACTAGCTGGCTGGGATCATCCAAGTCGGGACGCCGCTCGAAATATTCCTTCTCCAGGCGAGCCACGTCCACCAGCAACTCCTTCGGCGCTGGTTTACCGGCCAGCGGCGAGATGTTAGGTGCACCTGTCAGGGACTGTGTTTCTAGCGTACTGGGCATGGTTCCACCTTCCAAATCTCGCTTGCGTATTCCGCAATCGAGCGATCGCTCGAAAACTTCCCGGAGCTGGCGACGTTCAGGATTGCTTTCTGCGCCCATGCGCCGGGTTCGGCATAGAGCGCGCCGAGCCGTTCCTGTGCCTGGCAATACGAGGTCAGGTCCGCCAGGTGCATGTAGTGATCGCCCTGGGCCAGAAGCATATCGCGCAAGGGAGCGAATACTCCTGGTTCGTTGCGGCTGAAGTGGTCAGAGAAAATGAGGTCCAGAGCGGCTCGAGTCTCTGGCTCATTTTCATAGTGCCAGTGCGGGTTATACCAGGCGCGGCTGTTCTCGACTTGCTCTACGGTGAGACCAAACAGGAAAAGGTTATCTTCCCCTGCTTCCTCTGCCATTTCGACGGTCGCGCCGTCGCGCGTTCCGACGGTTAGAGCTCCGTTCATCATGAATTTCATGTTACTTGTTCCGCTGGCCTCGTAGCCGGCGGTCGAGATCTGGTTGGAGACATCGCTGGCTGGAATCAGTCGTTCCGCCAACGAAACGTTGTACTCAGGGAGAAAGACGACGTTGAGCCGGCCGCGCGCCGCCGGGTCCCCGTCAATCGTGCCCGCCAGGTTGTTGATGAACTTTACGATGAGCTTGGCCAGCTTGTAAGCTGGCGCCGCTTTACCAGCGAAGAAAAATGTCCGAGGCACTATCTTCATGCCGGGATTTTCCCGCAGCCGGTTATAAACGATCACAATCCGCAGCGCATTCATCAATTGCCTTTTATATTCGTGAATACGCTTAATGTGGCAGTCGAAGATGGTATCCGGGTCTACGACACGCCCCGACGTTGACTTGAGCCAATTTGCAAACTGCACTTTGGCCTCTCGCTTTGACTTGAGGAACCGTTCGCGAGCATCGGAATCGTCCGCGAATGGCTTGAGCTGTTTGAGTAGGCTAAGATCCGTAATCCAGCGACCTCCGATGACTTGCGTGATTTCGCGGGCCAGCGCGGAATTGGCTTCGAGCAACCAGCGCCGGGGCGTCACTCCGTTTGTCTTGTTGCTAAAACGCTCGGGGAACATTTCCGCGAGATCCTTGACCGTCGTGGTTCGCAGTAGCTTGGAGTGGACAGCAGACACTCCGTTGGTGCTATGCGAGCCAACAATGGCAAGGTTGGCCATCCGGATTTTGCGCGGGCTGCCTTGTTCCACCAGGCTCATGCGCTGCACGCGCCCCTCGTCGCCCGGGAAGCGAACCCGAACTTCATCGAGCAGCCGACGGTTGATCTCGTAGATGAGCTCCAGGTGACGAGGAAGCAGTGTCTCAAACCACGCCACCGGCCATTTCTCCAGAGCCTCAGGCAGCAAGGTGTGATTTGTGTACCCAAGCGTCTTCTTCGTCAGGTCCCAGGCCTGGTCCCATCCCAAGTGCGCATCGTCGAGCAAGATTCGCATTAGTTCAACCACCGACATCGAAGGATGCGTGTCATTGAGTTGAATTGCGGCTTTCTCCGGCAACTTTTCCCAATCCGAGTTGTGGCGCTGGAAACGGCGCACCAGGTCGGCCATGGAACACGCGACCAGGAAATACTCCTGCAGAAAGCGCAGCCCCTGCCCCTTCGTTGTAGAATCGTCCGGATACAGCACGCGGGTAAGCGACTCCGCTTCGAGAGTCTCGCCCAGCGCGCCCACGAAGTCTCCAGTGCCAAACTTCTCAAAATCGAAATAATCGGGCGCCGCCGCGGCCCAGAGCCGGAGCGTGTTGATCGTCTTTCCACCATAGCCCACCACGGGACGATCAAACGGGATACCGATCAGGCTTGACGGTCGGTCGGGGATGACTTGAAAATTACCCTCTTGCAACTTGAATGAGACGTTCAACCTGATTTCCACCTTCTCGTGAAGCCGGGCAATCTCCCAGGGATCGCCGTAGCGGAGCCAGTTGTCGGGATTTTCTTTTTGCCAGCCATCTACGATCGATTGCTTGAACATGCCGTACTCATAGCGGAGACCATAGCCGGTGCCCGGGAGTTGCATGGTCGCCATCGAGTCGAGAAAGCACGCGGCGAGGCGGCCCAAGCCGCCGTTGCCCAGCCCAGCATCTGGTTCCTGCTCAATCAATTCCAGCCAGTCGATACCATGTTCATGAGCTGCATCCGGCAAAAGCGGATCTAGCAACAGGTTGGTGATGTTGTTGGCCAACGAACGTCCGATGAGAAACTCCATGGACAGGTAATAGATGCGTTTGGCATTCTCTCGCTCATAAGTGTTCTTGGTCAGCACCCAACGCTGAGCGAGAATGTCTCGCACGGAGCGGGAGAACGCTTCAAAGCGCTCACGCGCACTCGCTACTTTGGGATCGATCGCTCTGTCAAAAACCAGGTGCCGTTCATAAAAAGCGTTTTCCGTCCCGATAAACGGCATCGCGCCGTACCCGTACTGTTGCAGAACATCTGAAACATTAGTTGCGCTGGTGGTCATGGGAACGACTTTTGCGGAGCTTGGGCGCGCCACACTCTTTGTGCTCATTTCATGATCCTCGTCTTCTGAGTTGTCTGAAACCGTTAGTGTTCGACCTTCAGGTCCACGGCCACTGGCCCGAGAAGCCGGGCCAATTCACGCAACCATGTGGTGATCGTCGTTCCACACTTTATGACTGCTTCGATTTACGGTAATACCTGATCAGGTTGTTGGTGGAACTGTCGTGCGCAAGCTGCGGTTCTGTTATGCTCTCCAGTTCAGGGATGATGCGTTGCGCGAGGACCTTTCCCAGTTCGACGCCCCATTGGTCGAATGAATCGATATTCCAGATTGCGCCCTGGGTAAACACGGAGTGTTCGTACAGCGCCACTAGTTTTCCGAGAGTTTTCGGCGTGAGTTTTTCAGCCAGGATCGTATTCGATGGACGGTTGCCATCGAACACCCGGTGTGGAACGAGCCATTTCGGAGTGCCTTCCGCCTCGACTTGCGCCGGCGTCTTGCCGAAGGCCAGCGCCTCGGTTTGTGCGCAAACATTGGCAATCAGCATGTCGTGGTGCCGCCCGAGTGGATTGAGCGGCTTCGAAAAAGCGATGAAGTCGCAGGGAATGAGTCTCGTTCCCTGGTGAATCAATTGGTAGAAAGAGTGTTGGCCGTTGGTTCCCGGTTCTCCCCAATAAATTGGACCCGTGTCGTGCGCAACCTTCTTCCCGTCAAGCGTGACGTGCTTGCCGTTGCTTTCCATCGTCAGTTGCTGGAGGTAGGCCGGGAAGCGTTTCAGGTATTGTTCGTAGGGCAGGACCGCGACCGTCTGCGCCCCGAAGAAATCGTTGTACCAGATCGCGAGAAGACCCATCAGCACCGGCAGGTTTTGCTGGAATGGAGCAGTGCGAAAGTGTTCGTCCATCTCATGGAAACCATTCAGCATCGCCTGAAAATTCTCAGGGCCGATGGCAACCATGGTTGAGAGGCCAATGGCGGAGTCCATCGAGTAGCGACCTCCAACCCAGTCCCAGAATTCGAACATGTTGGCGGTATCGATCCCAAACTTCGTAACCTCGGCCGCGTTCGTCGAGACCGCGACAAAATGCTTCGCAACCGACTTTTCATCGTCGCCTAGTCCAGCGAGGGACCACTCCCGAGCCGTGTGAGCATTCGTCATCGTTTCCAGGGTTGTGAATGTTTTCGAGGAGATGATGAAAAGCGTTTCCGACGCATCGAGGTCACGGACGGCCTCCGCGAAATCGGTGCCATCAATGTTCGATACGAAGCGGAACGTCATAGTTCGATCGCTGTAGTGCTTCAGTGCGTCGTAGGCCATGACCGGACCCAGGTCGGAGCCGCCGATGCCGACGTTGATCACGTCGCGAATGCGCTTGCCGGTGTGTCCCTTCCATTCACCACTTCGCACGCGGTTAGCGAAATCCGTCATCCGGCCGATCACGGCATGCACCTCGGGCACCACGTTTTCACCATCGACCACGATGGATTCGTCTCGCGGCGAACGCAGGGCAACGTGCAAGACTGCGCGCTTCTCGGTGATGTTGATTTTCTCCCCGCGGAACATGGCATCGATTCGTGCCCGCAGGCCAGACTCTTCTGCCAGTTGAAGAAGGAGACGCATCGTTTCATCGGTGACGCGGTTCTTGGAGTAATCCAGGTAAAGACCAACGGCCTCGACCGTCAAACGCTCACCGCGCTTCGGATCATCCGCAAAAAGCTGCTGCAGATGGAGCTTTGAAACCGTTTTGTAATGTGACGCCAGTGCGCTCCACGCTGTCTGTCTGGTCCTCGGCGGCTTCGTCAGTGGTTGGACCTGTGCTGCCATATGCATACTCCTTTTGTATTCGCGCGTTTCACTCTCAAGAACCTCATACTTTTTGATTTAACTGACTGCCTTCAGGGTGCTGCTTTTGTTTAGCGAGGCACTCTTAGAAAAATCCAGGCCACCAAGGGAACGTTCCAGCGATTTCAGTTGTTGAGGATTGGCCACTCCGCCAAGCGGACTTGCCTTGAATCTGCCAAGCGCTTGCGCCCGTGTTCTGGCACACCATGATATTGCCGATGGACCGCGCTGATTGCATCGCGAGCGACATTCAATTACTTGTAGCATTCCATCAGCGCAAGGACCGTCGCTCAATTTTGCAATCAGCTTTGGGTTTTCATCGGCTTTTCCATCTGCTATTCGGGCGGAATATGCCGAAATAAGGCGTAAAAGCCGATGTTAGGCGTAAGGTAAGTGGCTGAAAACAAACACGCCGGACTAGGTCTGACCCGCTATGAGACCGTCGCGCTAACCACCTGAGCTACACCACCAATCCGGAAAACCGCGGAAAGGGAAACAGGGACAGCCCGGAAATGGGCACAGAATCCCGGAGACGCGGGTGGACGCGTCCCTGACTCATTCCAAAAGTGCATGGAATGGGGTGTCTATTGAATGTCGTGTCAAAGCGCATGACTCCATGCGAAACTGGGGCGCATGAAAGTGATTGCTGTGATTCCGGCGCGGCTGGCTTCGACTCGCCTGCCTCGCAAGATGCTGCGCGAGATCGCCGGCGAGCCCCTGCTGGCGCTCACCTACCAGGCGGTTCGGCGCTGCCCGCAGCTCGACGAAGTCGTGGTGGCTACCGACTCCGACGAAATTTTCCAGTTCTGCCAGCGGCGCGGCTTTGGCGTGCGGATGACTTCACCCAGCCATCGGTCAGGCACGGAGCGCGCCCACGAAATCTCGACGGTTATTCCTGCCGATATCTATATCGACGTGCAAGGCGATGAACCGCTGACTCGCCCCGAACACATCGCCACACTGATTGAAGTGATGTTGCCATCCGAGGTCGAAGTGGGCACGTTGAAAACCCCAGCGGCTGACGTCGACATCAATAATCCCGGCGCCGTGAAGGTGGTGACCGATGCGGCCGGCCGCGCCCTCTACTTTTCTCGGGCCACGATTCCCTTCGATCGCGACGGCGCACGTCCCCGATACTACAAACACCTCGGGATCTACGGACATCGCAAGGTCGCGTTGGACAAGTTCGTGGGCTGGCCGGAGTCGCCGCTGGAGCGCTGCGAACGCCTGGAGCAGTTGCGTTTTCTCGAGAACGGAGTGTCGATCTATGTGGCCGAAACACCGTTCGACGCGGTGGGCGTCGACACCGAGGAAGATGTCCGGCGGGTGGAGGAGATTCTAGGCGGGAGCGCTCGGCGCTAGCAGCGCGTGAGATGTCGGAACGCGGGCGGGGCGCCCGCGCTACACGTTCGGGTGCGACCTCTTAATGCGACTTCTCCCAGGTTTGGGCGGCGGCTACTCGCTTGGTGATCGCTGGATGAGAGTGGAGCAGCCATTCGACCCAGCGCGAAGGCGTTTTTTCGGCGAGATTCTGTTCGGCCAATTTATTCATCGACGAAACGAAGGGGTCGACGCTGGCCACGGATTGGAAACAATAGCGGTCGGCCTGGCGCTCGTTGAAGCGCGAGTAGGCGTTGAGCGCGGGCATCAGCAAGAACGAGAGTACGGTCGAGACCAGAATCAGCAGCGGCAGATTGGCAAAATCGTGCATGGTTTCGAACATGTTGCGACGCTCCACGGCGAAGCGCAGAACTTCGTTGGCCAGCCAGAAGCCGAAGAGGCTGATTCCCGCCTGCACGAAAATACTTTTCAGAATGTGCCGGTGCACATGATGGCCGAGTTCGTGGGCGAGCACGGCTTCGATCTCGTCGTCGGAATAGTTGTCGAGCAAGGTATCGGCGAGAATGATGCGGCGGGTGGCGCCGAGTCCGGTGAGGGCGGCGTTGGCCTTCTTGCTCTTCTCGGAAAGATGCCACTTGTAGACGCCGCGAACGCGCGTGCCGGCACGTTCGCTTAGAACGATCAGGCGGCGTCTGAGTTCCTCGTTCTCGAGCGGTTCGAACTTGTAAAAAATCGGGAACAACACAACCGGCGCAAGTTGCGCGAGCAGCACGACGAGTCCGAGGAAAACGACCCAGGCGATGATCCACCAGTGCTGCGGGGTTTCGCGCATGAGCATGTAGAGCAGTTCGACCACAATCGTGGCCATGACCAGGCCGATCAGGAACCCTTTGAACTCATCCCAGAGCCACGATCGGAATCTCTGGTTAGAAAGGCTATAGCGATGTTCGAGCCGGAAACCGTAATACTCGAGCGGAGTTCCAAGCACTTTGCTGATCAGCATCAGCATCAGGACGTAGAGAAAGACGGCGTAAGAATAATTCTGCGAAGCGCCCCGCTCGGCCAGATCACGGAGAGTCCCCGTCCAGCCAGTGGCGAGGAGCACGACGAGCAGCCCGAAGCCGATGGCGAAATCAGCTACGCCCAGCCACCGCTTGATGCGGTTGTAGCGGCGCGATTCCGGGGAATCGGCAAGAACCGGCGTGATCTCCTCGGTGACCATTTATGTGAGTGTCATTATCCTATCGTGTTCCGCGGCTGGCCAAACGCGAAAATGCTGGACCAGCGGAGAGAACCTTGAAGGCCGGATGTGCCTCGCCGTCGAGTTCCTGCGCCGGGGATGCGGTTCGTGAGCTTCACAGACTGCTCACAAACTCGCGGGCCGCAGTCATCCTCAGCGGCGAAAGCCTGGCACTGAAAACAAGCCATTTATCGCAGCGCTGAAGCGCTGCGCCACCCAAAGGCAAGAAACAAGATTGTTTTTCAGCAAACCGTTCAACTGTTAGCTCTCTCGGCCACCAGCATGGATTGCAGAATCTGATCCGAGACCTCCTTGACTGCGGCGGGCGAGTGAGACAGAAACAGCGTGTTGGTTTTGTCGTTCTCGCCAATGGACTTCAGGGTATCGAAATACTGGGTGACCATCACCAATTGCATGACTTCTTTCGCGGACGCTCCCTCCACCACCTTCTGGAACTGCTCTATCGAGACCTGCAGCCCTTCGATGATGGCCTTCCTTATGATTTGCGATTCCCTGCCCCTGGAGAGCCTTGCTTTCCGCCTCGGCCTCGGCCTTCTTGACCACCAGAATCTTCTCCGCCTCGCCTCTGGCGTTAGCGGCCACCTGTTCGCGCTGCGCCGCGTTGATATCGTTCATGGCCGACTTCACCTTGGCGTCGGGAACAATATCGGTCACCAGCACATTTACAATTTCGTATCCGAATGTTGCCATGTCCGCATCCAGTTCCTGCTTGACCGCAGCGGCGATGCTGGATTGCGAGGCAAACACTTCGTCGAGCGTCATACCCGGGACATGCCCCAGGATCACCTGCTCGACATAGCTTTTGATCTGGGCCACGGGATCGGACAACTTGTAGTAGGCATCGTAGACTTTTTCCGGACGAACGCGATTCTGCACCGAAATCGGAATGGTGACGAAGACGTTGTCTTTGGTCTTTGTCTCCATGGTCAGAGTGATCTGATTCACACGCAGACTCACTGTGCCGGTCACGGAATCGAAGAACGGCCGCTTCCAGTTCAATCCGGGCTGGGCGACCCTAAGGAACTTGCCGAATCGTGTGATCACAGCGACTTCGGCTGTGCGCACTGTGAAAAAGCTTCCCAGGATCAGGTAAAGAACAATGAAAGCCACGATCGCCAACGGAATCCAGAGCAGTTGATCCATTTGGTTTCCTCCGCTTGCTCCTTCTGGAAGCAAGCCAGATTATATCCTTCATTTCCTTTTTGACTCGCGGCTTGGGTTTATGACTGCCGTACGAAGTTTTCGCCGGCTTCGAGAATTTCTTCCACCAGTTCGGGCGTGGCCGCTTCAACGTAGCATCGCAGCATACGTTCGGTGCCGGATGCCCGGAACAATACCCAGGCGTCGGCGCCGTTGCCGTGCCTGGGAGCGTCGAGGTAGAACTTCACTCCGTCGCGATCATGCTTGCGCAGAATGGGATAGGCACCGAGTTTCGTCGTCTGCGGATCGGCGGCGCGGCGGATGGCACCGTTCTTCATCTCATCGGAAATATGCAGATCGCGGCGGCCATAGTAGTGGGCGCCGAATTCACGTTGCAGATCGGCGACGAGTTGGCCGAGCGGCTTCTTTTCTTCCGCCATGACATTGGCCAACAGGAGCGCGTTGAGAATGCCGTCGCGTTCTGGGAGAAAGCGGCCGTATCCGATGCCGCCCGACTCTTCTCCGCCGATCAGAATTTCGTGGTCCATCATCAGATCAGCGATGTACTTGAAGCCGATGTTGCACTCGTGCAACTTGCGTCCGTACTTGGCGGCGATGCGGTCCATCATGCCGGTGGTGTTGAAAGCGCGAACCACGTCGCCCGGCCACTTCTTGTACTGCAGCAACCAATTCAACAGAACGCACATACATTTGTGAGAATCGACGAAGCTGCCATCTTCAGCCGCGGCGCCGATGCGATCGGCATCGCCGTCGGTGACCAGGCCGGCGTGGCATTGTTCCTTCACTACCGTCTCCTGCAACAGGGCGACGTGGGGCAGGATCGGTTCGGGATTAATGCCCGGGAAGAGCGGGTTCGCCTCCTGGCGGATGGCCACGTAGCGGATGCCGTGCGCGTCAAATATTTTCGGCAGGACTCCGCGGCCGGAGCCGTACATGGAGTCGATGGCGAACTTGAAATTCGCATGGCGGATGAGATCGAGATCGGCGAATTCGGAGACGGCTTCGACATAGGCGGGCTTCAAATCTACTTCTTCGATTTGCGCGGCTTGGCCACTGGGCATAGCGTCGGCGGCCAGTTCTTCTTCGATAAACTTCATGATCGCGGGCGTGGCCGAGCCTCCGAACTTGGCTTTGAATTTCACACCATTCCAGTTCCACGGGTTGTGGCTCGACGTCACCATGACACCGCCCGCCGCTCCCAGTTTTTTGACGTTGTAGGAAACTGTGGGCGTGGGCACGTAGTCGTTGGCGAGCTGCACGGGGATGCCTGCGGCGGTGATTACTTCAGCGACGGTACGAGCGAATCGGCCGGAGAGGAAACGCGTGTCATAGCCGATGATGACGCCGCGGGTAGGATCTTCGTGGTTGAGGACGTAGCTGGCGATTGCGCCCGCCACGCGGCGCACGTTGTCGAAGGTGAAATCGTCGGCGATTAGGCCGCGCCAGCCATCGGTACCGAATTTGATTTGGGTCATGGTGTCCCGTCGTTGGTCGTTGGTCGTTCGTCGTTGGCGAAGGCCTATCGTCGTCGGTCGTCGGGCGCACGCGACTGCAGATCCCTCACTTCGTGAGGGACGAAAATTCAAAAACAAGGTTGCTAGCGACTAACCGCAGACGACCAGCGACCGCATCCAGCGACTGCCTCTTCACACCAGATTCTTCAGCTTCTTCTCATCCAGATACTTCACTACTTTGCCTACGTCCTGCGATTGGTCGAGCGTGGTTACGAGCAGGGCGTCTTCGGTCTCGACAATCACCAGGTTGCTTACGCCGACCAGGGCTACAAATTTTCCAGGGGCGTGAACGTAATTGTTCTTCGCATTCAGAGCGAAACTTCCCGACGCTGAGACCGGTCTTCGATCGCCGGATTTCGCGTTTGCCGCGTGGTGTTCGTGCAGCGCGGTCCAGGATCCCAGGTCGTTCCATCCGAAATCGGAGGGCAGACAGAAGATGCGCGACTGGGCTTCTCCCTTAGCCGAGCGGGGTTCGAGCACCGCATAGTCGATGCTGATGTTTTCGCACTTCGGGTAGAGCTTGCGAAAAGTCTCCGCGAACTTGCGCGTGCCATAGGCGGCGGTAATTTTTTCGAGGAGCGCCGCGGTGTTGGGAAGATGCTCGCGCAGGGCGCTGGCGAGAGTGTCGGCGCGCCAGAGAAACATGCCGCTGTTCCAGAAGTAGTTGCCGGCATCGAGAAACCGCCGGGCCGTGACTAGATCCGGTTTTTCGGTGAAGCGGCGCACGCGCAGTGAGCCCTGCTGACCGGACGCGGACTCTTGGGGCGCATCAACCTCGATATAGCCGTAGCCGGTTTCGGGGCGTGTTGGACGGATGCCGAGCACGACTATGTTTTCTCCCGCGGCAGCGATTTCGACGCCGCGGCGGAGAGTCGCATGGTATTGGGCCGGACCGGCGATTACCTGATCGGAAGGAAAAAGGCCGAGCACGGCATCGGGATCGTGAAGAAGCAGGAGAAATGCCGCTAAGCCAATCGCGGGAGCTGTGTTGCGTCCGGTCGGCTCGGCGATGATCTGCTTGGGAGGAAGTTTTGGGAGCTGTCTAAGGATGGCTGGACGCAGGTCGTCATTGGTGATGATCCAGACACGGCTGGGCGCGGCCATGGGTGCGAGGCGCGCGACGGTCTGCTGGATCATGGTGTGCTTGCCGTCGAGCGCGAGCAGTTGCTTGGCGCGGCGCTTGCGGCTCAGCGGCCAGAAGCGCGTGCCCCGGCCACCAGCTAGGATTACGGGATAGAAGTGGGGGTTCGTCTTCACGGTCGTACGAAGCCTAACATTTGCGCGCCGGGCGGCAAAATCTTTACCACAGGGGCACCGAGAATCACAGGGGGACATCCGGCTTGTTGTGGCCGGGCGGGGACGCCCGGCACTCCACCGGTAGAGTTTCAGATGCGCGTGGCGGGCTCGGGCACGGTCCCGCTGGGCACGCTGGCTTTCAGGAACTCGACCGCCCACTGCGGG
This sequence comes from uncultured Acidobacteriaceae bacterium, assembly GCA_963730845.1. Classification (GTDB taxonomy): domain Bacteria; phylum Acidobacteriota; class Terriglobia; order Terriglobales; family Acidobacteriaceae; genus Acidiflorens. The sequence continues at coordinate 39,477 of CAVSTM010000013.1, forward strand.
CGCACCATGAAACATTGCACCCCGGCCGGTATCACTACCGCATCGCCTTTGGTTAGTGTCACCGGGTCGCGGCCTTGCGCTTCTACAACTCCGCAGCCTTCTACTGCTACCAGAATCTGGACGGAGGTCTCACCGGCATCGTCTGTCGTTGAGAATACATGCGGCTCCTTCAACTCAAACATGTCGACTTTGAAGTAAGGCGCGGCAATCATCGAAGACTGCCGGCTCCTGCCGCCGTGAATACTGACGGGCGCGGGGCGGATCACTTTGCCGGCGGCAGTGCGCTCCTTGACCGAGGCTAGGCCACGCTGCAGATGGAGCGGACGCGGGCGTCCGTAGTCGTAAAGACGATAGGTGGTGTCGGATTGCTGCTGCGTCTCCACGATAACGGAGCCGGGTCCCAGCGTGTGCACCGTCCCGCCTGATACGTAGATCATTTCGCCCTGATAGACGTTGATCCAGTTGAGCAGATCTTCCGCACGATTTTCTTGGATGGACCGCTCGAATTGGGCCACGGTAACACCGGGCTTCAGTCCAAGCGCGATCTGTGATCCGGGTTTCGCGTGCGCTACGTACCAGCATTCGGTCTTGCCCCAGGGCTCGCCGAAGCGCTGCGCGGTAGCGTCGTCGGGGTGCACCTGGACAGAGAGCTTTTCTTCGGGAAATAGAAACTTCAGTAGCAGCGGAAAGCGCTGCGGGTCGCGCGCTGCGGTGCCCACTAGTTCAGCGCCGAATTCTTTGCTCAGGTCGGCTAGCGTTCGCTTCGCCAGCGGACCGTTCGCGATTACGCAGTTGTCGCCGGTTAGCCAGGCTTCTCCGATGCGTTCGTTGAATTTGTGATTGGGATAGATCGCGGAGAGATCGAGCGTGCCCCAAGGCCGGGGGTCGAAGGCGGGGGACATCAGGAGTGGGTAGAGTTGGGTCATGCGCGGCAAACTATCTGCGTCTTGCGGCGGACAGCAGGTCCTTCGCTTTGCTCAGGATGACAGCTTCAACTGATGACAGCTTCAACGTAAGACGCGAATTTATGTCACAGCCCGCCAAAGAACTTGCGCATGCGCTCTAGCGCCTTGTCGAGGTTTTCCATCGATGTCGCGTACGAAATGCGGACGTGCTCCGTCGTGCCGAAGCCTTCTCCAGCGACAGTCGCAACGTGCGCCCGGTGGAGCAGTCCGTGCGCGATGTCGGCGCCGGAGTTGATTCCGCTCTTGCCCCCGTTCCTGTCAAAGAACGCCGAGACATTCGGGTACGCGTAGAACGCGCCTTCGGGCATGGTGCACTTCATACCCGGAATCGCCCGGAGACCGCTCACAATGTGGTCGCGTAGCCTGATGTATTCCGCGCGCATTTCTTCCACGCACTGCTGCGAACCATTCAGCGCTGCGACCGCTGCCTTTTGCACAATCGATGTTGGATTCGAAGTCGACTGACTCTGCAGTTTCTGCACCGCGCTGACGACTGGCGCGGGCCCAAGCGTGTACCCCAGGCGCCAACCGGTCATGGCGTAGGTTTTCGAAAGCGATCCGACGACCAGAAAGCGGTCGCGATATTCGTTCAACGATCCGACCGAGAAATTCTTGCCGGTGTAGTTGAGATAGACATAGCATTCGTCGGAAATCACCCAGATGCCGCGCTCATGCGCCAGCCGCACTACTGCGGCCATGTCCTCGGGACTCATCACCGCGCCCGACGGATTTGACGGCGAATTCAGAATGATCAGCTTCGTTTTCGGCGTGATCAGTGTCTCGACCATCTGGGCGGTTACTCGAAAGCCTTGCGACTCGTCGGCTTCGAGCAGGACGCAGTTGCCGCCGGCGTAACGCACCATGTCTTTGAACGAGACCCAATAGGGCACTGGTAGAATCACTTCGTCGCCGTGGTCGACCAGCACCGAGATAACATTGAACAGCGCATGTTTGCCCCCCACCGAGGCGCATGTTTCCTCGCGCTTGTAGGCCGAGCCGAAATCGGCCGCGTGGCGGTGGATGATGGCGTCCTTGAGTTCGACCGTGCCGCCGACCGGCGTGTACTTCGAGAAATTGTTTTGGATGGCTGCAATGGCCGCGTCTTTAATGTGCTGCGGTGTCGAGAAGTGCGGCTCGCCGGCGGTCGTATCGACCACCTCAATTCCCTGTTGTCGCAGTTTCTCCGCCTCGGCCACGGCGGCCAGGGTCGCGGAGGGCTCAATACGATTGATGCGCTCCGTCAAGCGGACGGGGTGGGTGACGGGTGCGATTACGGTGCTCATGAGTTTCTTACCGTCCTTTATAGCTTCTTTTTTCTGAACTTCTTAGCATCTGGATGCGACTTGGCCGCAGGGTTCTCGCCGCTCTCGAATTTGTGAGCTACGTCTATTTTCTCACGAAGCTTCCGTTCGACGAGTTCAGGCACGAGGCATTCAATGGATCCGCCGAGTTGCGCGATTTCGCGCACCAGACGCGAGCTCAGGTATGAATATTTTTCAGCGGGCATCATGAACACCGTCTCCAGACGGGGCTGGAGTTTGCGATTCATCAGTGCCATCTGCAGTTCGTACTCGTAATCGCTGATGGCGCGAATGCCGCGCAGGATGGCTCTCGCGTCGACCTGCAGCGCGTAGTCCACGGTGAGGCCGGCGAAAGTGTCGACCGAGACGTTGTCAAAACCGGAGGTCATTGCCTCCAGCATCTTGCGCCGGTCGGCGACGCTGAACAGCGGGTCTTTCTCGGGATTGCGCAGAATGGCCACGACCAGTTCGTCGAAGATCTTGCTGCCGCGCTCGATCAGGTCAAGATGCCCGTTGGTAGGAGGATCGAACGATCCGGGATAGATGGCTTTGATCCGCTTCACAGGGGCCTCGTTCGACGACAAGGTCGAAGAAAGGAGGATTGTATGCGGGGGTTGGCGTGGATGGCAATCGGAGGGATTACTTGGTAGTGGCTGAATTTCGATTAGAGTTCCCAGATCGAGGTTTTATGCCACGCCCCGAAACTGTGGTTATTGCTGAAGTAATTTCGGGTGAGCATGTTAAGTGACTTGACCGAGGCGTGCTCCGGCCCTAATGTGGGCATGACCATGGCACCATCGGCTAGGACTGGCATCCGGGCTTTTCTAATCCATCAAAGCATGGCAGCAGTCGCTGCCTTCATGCGATCTACATACTCACCCAGGCTTTCGTTTTGGACGTCGGGATTGCTCCGCCATGTTCCCTCATCAAAGCGCCATACGATGTTGCCGATTCGGCCAACGTAATGCGTATCGCCAAGCGTATCTGTGGTCATCTGAAATCCGGCATCGGTTAGTTCCACTTGCTCCTCGGGCGTTCCACGTCTTCCGTGAACCAATCCCGGCCAAACCTTACCTTCACGCGCGCATTGCCATCGTGCGTCAAGCAGGTTTCGCTTTGCCGCTTGTCTACAGTCTGGGCATACAGTACCCGCGAAGTAAGTTCTCATACACGCAATTCTCTCTCTCTCCACTCCCTATCCCCGTGCAAGGCAAATTCAGCCACTACCGATTGCTTTCACGTCGGATCGGTCCGGTAGCTCCAGAAACCGGCCATCTTCTCCTGCAGAATGTGGAAGGGAGCCTCGCGTGCTTCGGGGGCTGAACCGAGTGTCGCATCTTCGCGCACCGCATCTTCGACTATGTGGTGCAAGGGCGCGAGCTCGCACACCGGATCGGTCGCGCTGGCGTCCCCTGTGAGCAGAAAAGCCTGGCAACGGCATCCGCCGAAATCTTCTTTTCGGCGGTCGCAGGAGCGGCAGGGCTCGGGCATCCAGTCTTCACCGCGAAATTTCTGAAAGGCTTCGGAATTATGCCAGATCCAATCCAGTCTGTGTTTGCGCACGTTGGCGAAGCGCATGCCTGGAATCACGCCCGCTGCATGACAGGGCAGCGCTCGGCCGGCGGGATCGATCAACAGCAACTGGCGCCCCCAGCCGCCCATGCAGGCTTTGGGGAAGCGGGCGTGGTAGTCGGGAACGACCATGTCGATGCGAACCTTGCCGCGCAGACGTTCCTCGGCGGCTGCAACCACTGCCACCGCGCGGTCAAGTTGCGCTCGCGTGGGCAGCAATGCAGAGCGGTTCTGGAGCGCCCAGCCGTAATACTGCGCGTGTGCGATTTCCATGCGATCGGGATGGAGCGCTTCGAGCGCCGCAATCATTTCTTCGAGGTGCTCGATGTTCTGCCGATGGACGACCAGGTTTGTCGTGAACGCGATGCGATGCTCGCGGATACATTCGGCCAGTTCGAGCTTGTGGGCATGCGCTCGCGCGCCGGCAATCCAGTTAGCAGGTTCTTCGCTTGAATCCTGAAAGCTGAGTTGGATATGGTCGAGGCCTGATTCCACGAGCTGGGCCAAACGCTCGCGCGAGAGGCCGATTCCAGAGGTGATCAGGTTGGTGTAGAGGCGCAACTGGCGTGCGCCCGCGATCATATCGGCCAGATCCGGACGCGCCAGCGGCTCGCCTCCGGTGAGGTGAAGATGTAGAACGCCGAGCGCGGTGGCTTCGCGGAAAACACGCAGCCAGTCGGCGGTTGCGAGCTCTTCTTGGCGTGAAGTCAGCTCCAGAGGATTCGAGCAATACACGCAGTGCAGGGGGCAGCGGTGCGTGATCTCGGCAATCAGGGCCAGCGGATTGGAATATTTCGTCATTTAGTGATTTAGTCATTGAATCATGTAGTCACCGGAAACAATGATTCGATACCTCAATGGCTAAATGATTCAATAGTCAATGATGCGCTTGGCGTGCAGTTGCTCCAGAAATGTCTGGACATCGGCTCGAATCTTGCCCTTCGGCGCCAGCATGAATTGCTTTTCCAGCCTCTGCACAATTTCAGCCAGCGAGAAATGGCCATCGCAGAGTTCGAGGATGATGCGGCCAGTTCCTTCGACGCGGATCGCGCCTTCAGGAAAAAGCACGACCGGCGCTTCCACGCTTCCGCCCCAGCGGCATCCGGCGGCAAACTTCGGGACGCTGGTTTCGAGAAGCTCAGCCACGCCTCGCCTCGTCACTTCCCCGACTCTTTCCATCAATATGCTTGGCATCGTCTTCAATCCGAAAAGCGCCCGGCGGCGGCCAGCCAGGTTCGACATACGCGAAATAGAGTGCGTCGAGCTGCGCCCAAAGAATGTCGCACTTATCGCGCAATGCTTGAATGACGCGCTCTTGTTCGGCGCGCGTGGCGGCGTGGTCGAACACGTACTGAATCGCAAATGCGGCGTCTTCCGGCGCTTCCGTCAGGCGCGCCTCAAAATAATCGAGGGCGGAAGCGAGCCAGGGATAGTGCTGGCGCATTTTCTCCATGCGCAGCGCTATCAGGTCGCGGGAAAACAGTTCGGTCAGCGAGGAAGCGACGCACTCCAGAAAAGGCCGCATTCGCACCAGGTGGAGATACTCATTTCCGATAAAGCGGGTAGCGGGCAGAATCTCAAGCGCACTTATCACCCGGTCCCTGTCGAGGCCAGTCGCTTCCGCCAGCTTGATCCAGCGCAGGATTCCGCCGTTGCGCTGGGAGTCGCCGTCGTGATCCACGATGCGTTTCCGCCAGACGCGGCGAAATGAGGGGTCGGTGGCACGCGAAAGAATGATCGCGTCTTTTATTGGAATGATCGACTGGTAGTAGTAACGATTCAGCGCCCAGGCCTGCAACTGTCCGCGGGTGAGTTTGCCTTCGTGCATGAGCAGATGGAAGGGGTGCTTGTGGTGATAGCGTTCTTCGCCCACCTGGCGCAGCGCCGCGCGCAATTCCCCGAACGTAAGCTTGGCGGCGTTTCCCGGGTCTACAACTCCAGCTGCCAATTGTCCTCCGCTACTTCCCAGCCAGCCTGGCGCACGGCCTGATGTTCGGGACTCGCTTCGTTCAGGATCGGATTCGTGTTGTTGAGGTGGATGAACATCTTGCGCCCAGCGTTACTAATACTAATATTTTTCAGCAGGCGCAGGCTTTCTTCCACCGGAATGTGTCCCATCTGGTGCGCGGTTTCGCCGCTGCCTTGAACGCGCTGCAGTTCATCGTCGCTCCAAAAGGTGCCGTCGAACAAGAGCACGTCGACTTGACGGATCTTTTCGAGCAGCGTGTCGCTGAGACTGCCTATGGCGGGAACGTAAGCAACCCGTTTTCCCGAGGAAGATTCGAAGAACAACGCAGCCGTCGCTTGATCGGGAGCGAGGTTTGAGAGTTCAGTCTTAACATATTTCGGATAACGGCCGGAAAGGTAGTGGACCTCACAGCGCAGTCCGGAGTCTTTGCCATCGGCGGATAGCAGGCGAAACGGCACGTCTGGTTTCATCGGCGTCCAAACCACCTGCGGATCGACGCGGTTCAACATACGGAACATGCTGTTCTCTTCCTGCAGAATCCGCAAGATTGGGGGAGCGACATACACGCGCAAAGGCTGGAGCTCGCGGAGCAGAAGCAGTCCCACAACATGGTCGAGATCGGCGCTCGCCAACACCACGCCCGAGATGGGAGAATCGCGCAGGGTCCGAGGATGAAGCTCAGGGGAGCTTTCGATTTGAAAGGCCAAGTCGGGAGAGGCTCCGGCTAGAAACCAAGCGAAGCCGTCCGCGCTCAGCGCGAGTTGAGCCTGCGTGCGCGGCTTGCCGGAAAATTTATTCTTCCCCTCATTTTCACGCGCGTTTTCACGCACGGCGACACAGTTTCCGCAGCCGCAATTCCACTGCGGGAACCTACCCCCGGCCGCAGAACCGAGGATCCGAATGCGCATCTTCTTTTTTTGGCTGGGTTAGAGTTGTGCGCTCACGTAAGAGTTGATTTCGCAGCAGAGAACTACTTCTTCGAAAACGGGACTGGTCCAGACCATAACTTTCACCCTTTAAGTTTGAGATTTTCCCCCTCGCCGAGCCCCTGGCGCGGCGTGGGTGGGGATAGCAAATCATACCATTGCGGGGGTTACTTTTGCCGGGGAAAGTTTGAGACGCATGGCCCAATGGGGCCATTTTCTTGTCATCGGGATAAGCGGCGACTCCTCGCTATATCTTTGATTCCAGACGGCTTATACAAACTCATCAAGGCGACCATCGTTTGTCTCCCCTCGATAGGAAGTCAAAGTCCGCGGACAGCAGTGTCCGCGCCACTCTTACTGAGCGGCTTCGAGCAAGCCCTTTTCGGCTTTTTCCTGGCACTCAATGCAATGGCGGGTCCAGGGCACGGCTTCGAGGCGCTTGGCGTTGATTTCTTTGCCGCAGGAAACGCATTCTCCGAAGCTGCCTTCGCGGATTCGAGCGAGAGCGCCATCGACCATGTTGAGCAACTGGCGGTCGTTGTTGCTCTGGCTGAAGAGAAATTCCTTGTTGTAGGAACTGGCGGCGCGGTCGGCGACGTCCTGAGTCGCCTCATCGTCGGCGGTCCGACCGTCCTGCTGATTGCGGACAACCATGTGGCGTAGTTCGTTGCGCCGGGTTTCCAGTCTTTTTCTGAACGCGTCTAGTTTCTTCTTGTCCATGATTGCTGCCTATGATTGCTGCCTGCCGTGAAGCAAAGTCGTGCCTCACAGGGCCTCCATACCCTATGAAGTCAAACATGTATCCTAAGCGCGGGGAGATCGGGCGTCAACTGGATGGGGGCGGTCCAGTTTTCCCGATGGTGCGCGGCCCGATCTGGTGAGAATGCGAGGCCGTCTCACTGTGTTCCTGAAGAAGGTGTTGCCGAAGAAGAGTTAGCTCCTCTAACTCCCTCCAGCACATCCGGAGACCATCGCGCCAAGCCCGCTTTGCCCGGGGCCGTGGATTCTTCCGCAGCTTGGTTATAGCGCTCCAGCAACAGCCGCCGATCCAGCATGCACTCGATGAGCGCCGCACGCCCATAACGCTTTTCCACCAGCACGGCCATCCCGTAGCCGACGGTGTACCAGGGGCCCTGGATGTCGCCAAAAAATGTGAAGGCTTTTTGATCTGCTGCCTCATCCTTCAAGTTCCCATGGAGCACTTGGAGGAAAAACTCGTCCAGCGTTCGCAGGTCCCGGTCGAAGTTCCGCATCCCGCGCTCCCAAGTTTTGCTGCACATCGGACTGGCTGTAGCGATTCGGAGGCACGTCCGGCCCTCCAGCCGCAGCCAATACCGCCAGCCCCTCACCGAAAGCGCCCATCCTCTGGGCAGCCTTTTGGGCCGGAGGCGTCAGCTTTGCGATTTTCTCCGCGTACAGTTTGTCCGTGCTTGACAGACCAATATGATGCATCTCGTGCGACACCGTGTTATCGAACTCCTGCTGCGAGACCTTGGGATCGAGGTAGAGAAAGATGGCCGGGTCCGAATCCACATCAAAGACGAAACTATTGTGTTTGGGTTTGATCTCTGGAAAAACCTTTACATGAATGGTGGCTTGAGCCGGGAGATACTGCAAGACTCTGAGGCCGCCAGCGCGCAGGTCGGCATTCTTCCATGCCGCAAGCGTGCGGGTTAGCTCGTCATACTGTTGCGCCAGTTCGTCGGTAAGGACGAAGCGCCTAAAATCTTCGTCGCTGAAATCACGATGCATTGCGGCCTCGCGCTTCTTCAGGCGCTGATAAGGTTCCGTCGCAAACAGTGCCTGCCAGTCGGCATCGGTAATCGGCTGGGCCTGCTTGCGCTTGGCCACGATTGCCAGCACTTGCTCGGATTCACTCGTATCCAGCTTGACCTGCACGCGCTCGGCGTCGCAGGCAAGCAAAGGCAGAACGATGAACAAGCCAACGATGATCCAGCTAACTACGACGAGATTTGTGTTTCTGGGAAAGATTTTCACGGCAGATTCTCTGCTATTAGATGGTCATCCTTTAGACGGTCCTCTTTCTCATTGGTGGGCGGCGATAAGATCAATGGAGCTCGTAGACACGTGAGTTGCCCTGTCTCTTGCAGCGAAGACGGGGCAGGCCCCGTCTCTACAGGGAAAGAGAATTTACGGCTTATTCGCGGCCGCTGCGAGCGCAGGTGCGGGGTATTCGGGAAGTCCCTGCTTGGCGGATTGCGAGCGCTTGACCTGCAACTCGTCGAACAGAAGCGCGGGGCTGGCGACGCTGAACCCGACGGGTTCAGAGCGGTCTTCGACATCGGGCGCGGTTCCGGCGGCGATGAGATCGCTGCGCAGGGAACGGACGTCGAGATCTCCGAAGACGCCGCCGCGAACGAGTTCTTCATGCGCATCCTTCGTCCAGATGCGATAGAGGAGCCGCGGTTCGAGGTTCGGGCCCATGGTTTGCACGTAGAGCCCGTAAGGCAGATCGCGGTTTTTGCAGATTTCGATCAACTTTGCCTTGAGGCCGGCATCAGGCTGAGGATCGGTCGACTGCAAAATAAGATTGCCGGGATGAGGCGCAGGCGCAGCGGCCGCGGCGGCGCGTCCGTGACCGTTCGAGGCGGGGAAATCGCGAATGGGCTGGCGTCCCATGAGGTAGGCAACGAGTTGTCCCTTTTCGATCAATGACACGCGCTGGGCTTTCACCCCTTCGTCATCGAGCGTGTAGTTGCCGAAAAGCGGATGGCCGGAGATGGCGGAGATTGACGGGTCGTCGAACACATTGATGAAATCAGGCAGCACGCGGGACTTGTAGCTGCTCGACCATTTTCCCGTGGTGCGGGCATTCTCGCCGAGCTTGGGCTTTCCGCCGAGAACATTCGGCTCAATCAGTTCGGTGACGACGCTGGCGGCGGCATCGTTCGAGAACAGGACGGGGCCGCGGTATTCCTCGTCGACTACCGGAGCGTCACGCAGCAACGTCAGCGTTTCACGGACCCGAACCGTGGTCTTCAGAAATTGCTCGCGGGTGGGGAGTTCTTTGAGATCGTTGCCCTGGTCGGCGTGCGAGCGGTGCAGCAGCATGCCGTCGGAAGCCTGGGTTGAGCCAGAGACAGAAATGACGTAGTGGGCATGACCGGAGCGGGCAACCGTGCCTTCGGAGTTGAGGAAATAACGGTTCTCAACGGTGAAACGCAGCCCGGATTCGAAGGTCTCCAGATCCTTGTCGGTGCGATAGAGGGCGGAAGCCTCTTCGAGGAGATGCGTCCACGAAGTGAAGTCGGAAGCTAGATCGGTTGGGGAAAAATGGGCGAGAGTTTCGATGGCTTCGACGGGCGTGGCCTTGGCGAAATCGTCGACGGGCTCATCGACCTTCAACTGCTTCAGGGCAGCTTGCTTGGCGGAAAGCGCTTCGCTGGCGGCTTTGTAGGCGCGATCGGTGGCGAGCCAGATGCGGTGGCGGATGGCGAAGACGTCGTCATCGGATGCAACCAGGTCGACAGCGCCTTCTCCTGTGCCGTAGTAACTATCCTGCTTGTAGTCGCCGACGCGGACTACGACGCGCAACAGGCGGCCGCGATTGCGTTGCTGGTTGCGCAGGGCGCCGAAAACGGCGCTGGCTTCGAACTGGTCAATCTCGGTGACGCGGTATTCGATGTAATAGGGGGCCGGGACGTTCTCCATTTTCAGCTTCGCTTTGGAGCGGTCCATTTCTTCGCGAAGAGCGCGGAGGACGACATCGGTGGAAGCGGGGTTAGCGGCGCGGGCGGCAGTTCCGAAGCTGCAGATCAGGATCGTGCATGAGATCAATAAATAACGCCATGTTGAACCTGGCTTTGGGTGGCGCAGCGCTTGAGCGCTGCGATTACTGCATTGTTGTGACTGCGGCTTTAGCCTCTGAGGTCGCGCTTTCCATGCGACACCTAGCTCTTCAGCAGTCTGACCGCAGCGGCTAAAGCCGGATCTAAGAGCAAGCCATTTACCGCAGCACTGAAGCGCTGCGCCACCCAAAATCGTGGGTGAGATCCTCGTGCGTGGGATCGACAAAGCGCGGCTGATCACTGTTTGCCTCCTTTGTCATCGGTTGCACCGGGGGGCGGCGGAAGAATGGGCGGACGCGTGTCGCCGTACTTCCGTTTTTGAACTTCCATCTCGGAAAACAGCATGGCCGGAGCGGCCGCCGAGACTGGAACGCTGCCGGATTCGGCTCCGCAAATGCCGTTGAACACGCTGGTGGTGTCTCCGGTGGCTTCGATCTCGGTCAATACGGTGAGCGGCGTGCCGACGATGTCGACACCACGCACCAGTTCATCGGGACGCCCATCCGCATAGACCCGCCAAACCATGACGGGCAACACTTGGAAGGCTTGCGGCAGTTCGCGCGTAGTCAGGGTGAAGCCGCCCTGGATGTCTTCGAAGTAGAGACCGTAGGGCTTCCCCTGCTTCTTGATTTCTTCGATGAAGCGGGTGCGCAGTTGGGCGTCGGGGACGGTTTTCGAAGAAGTAACGATGAGATTGCCCTGGCGGCCGACCGGCATTCGCCCGGCCTGGGCGCGTCCGTGCCCGTTCGAACTGCTGAAGTTCTTTACCGGCAAGCGTCCCATTAGAAAATTTTTCAGGATACCGTCGGTGACCACCTCGACGCGCGCGGCGGGAATGCCCTCGTCGTCGAAGCGATAAAAGCCCGAGAGTTCGGCGCTGCCGAGGGTGCGCAGGGTGGGATCGTCGGCAACGCTGAGAAACTCGGGCAGAATTTTTTCGTTCACCTTCTTAGTAAACGTCTGGCCTTCGTCGCGGCCCCTCTGGCGCTGTCCTTCGACGCGATGACCGAGCACTTCATGAAAGAAAACAGCGGCGGCGCGACCGGAGAGCAAAGCGGGACCACTATAGGGTTCAGCCAGCGGAGCGGCGCGCAACGCGCTTAAGTCGTTCGCCATCTTTTGCACACTCGCGGCCACTTCCGCTTCCGAAGGAACTTTTGTTGGGTCGGAAAACTGGAAAGTCTCCACGCGCATCAGTTCCATGCCGTCGTCAGCGCGGGTTTCGGCCTGGATCATGATGCGGAAAATGGCGTCGGTGGTCACGATCTTCGTGCCTTCGGTCGACACCAGGTAACTGTGGCTCTTGGTGGCGTAGAGAAAGACCAGGGACTCTTCGACCTGGGGGTACTGGCGGAAAGAAGCGGAATAGCGGCGGGCGAGTTCTTCCCAGGCCTTTTGCTCGGGAAACGCAGGCAACGGAGTTTTTTCGATGTAAGTCGAGGGCTTCTCCTGGGAGAAGTCGGGCGAGTCGTCCTCGTCCTTGGCGCGGACGGCGGTCTTGGTCTTGACGTTGGTATAGGCATTGGCGCGCCTTGCGGTACTGCTCGTAGGTCAGCTTCCAGAGGACGCGGGCGATGGCGTCGGGGTCGTCGCGCTGCGGAAGCTGGCCGGAGGTAATGCCGGAGACGCGTTCCTGGTCGTGGGTGTTATCGAGCGCCGGAGCGCCGATGCGCATGCTGACGTCGGCGGCGCGGTGGCGGACGCGAGCCGAGGTGAGGATGGCACCCTGGGCGCTGAGGATGACCAGCGATTCGCCGTCGGTCACGTTGTAGCTGGTGAAGTAGGGGGCGGGATCCTGCTTGGCGAGCTCGGACTGGCCGCGATGCAGTTCCTTTTCCATGGTGGAGAGGAGCAGATCGTCGGGTGCGTTGAGCGGCGTTTGGGCGCTCAGCGGTTTCTGCCCAAGCAGGACGATCAGGACCAGCAAGAATGAAGATGGAAACGGCTTTTTCAGATTTCATTTTTTCGGATTTCATTGGAAACCGCGAGTGTACAGGACGCGAGAGAAACAAAAAAAGCGGCCCCTTGCGGGGCCACCCTTTTCAAAGAGGCTAAGTGGCGGGAATCAGAGGAAACGCAAGTTGACGCCGCTCCGGGAACAGGAGCGGACAGAGTGAGATGTCGAGAACATCGAGAGTGAAGTTGTTCCAACGGTAGCGGCCTCTTCAGCTGCCCTGGAAGTGAGCATTTGCGGAACCAAAATAGTAACTGGGAGTCAGGAACAAGGCCCCATTTTGGGAACCTGTTCAAAATCAAGATTTTAGGGTAAATCACCTAGGTCCAGAACGGGAGGGGAGCATCGGACAAGGTAGCGGCCGGATGCATAAAACTGCACATTATTTCGGGCGGAAGTATCAGGTGGGAGATCCATCTCCCCGGAAAAAGCAAACCCCCCTCGAAAGAGGGTTTGGGATAAATCGGCACTGATCTTAGTTAAGCAGTCGCCTCTAGCTGTCGCCGGCGACGGTGCGCACCTTCCCGGGCAGGAAATGGTAGGGCGGCCAGGGACCGGTCACCACCAGTCTCGCAATTCTTGAGTTGCTTGGCGGCCGTGCTGTAACGGTTCTGATATTTCTCGATCGACTTGGTGTCGATGAGGTGAGCGATGTCGAGCAACATGCCATCGGCATCGACCTTCTTGCAGCTGACTTCTTCCTCGAGGGGGTTGAAGAGCTTGTGCACCTGCACGGAGAGGGCGCGGGCCTTGGTCTGGCGCTCGCGTTCACGCGATGCTTTCTCGCGAAGCTTGGTAAGGTACTCGCGGCCGACCGTATCGGGCAGGACAATCTCTTGCATGGCGCCGCGGAGAGAACCGTCTCGGACCATCAGCTTGATGCGCATTTCGGACTTGCCACGGAGCCGGGCCACGCTCTCGCAGAAAGTACGGCGATTGCTTCGAACCGCCTGCCGGATGGCATCTTCGGTGTCGAAAATCGTTCCGAAGCGGAAGGGTAGGACGGTGGCGGTTCGGAAGCTCTGGCTGACCACGCGGGCGTGCTCGAGAACGGACTTTTCGTCGAGTTTGGAGGTAGCGCGGTCATATTCACTGACGATCACCGCGAATTCCCCGCTCGGGTAGCTCATGACGGGAGCCGAGTTCACACCTTGAATTCCATCTAGGACGAAGGGACGACGGGAGCGGACACCATTAGCTAGAGTCTGGTGTTCCGTGAGGCAGTACGCGTACCACGACATGCATTCTCTCCGAATTGCACCGGGGCCTAGGGCACCCCTTTAGATTTACTCTTAGGCTAGGGCTGCGTTTCTACCTGGAAGTTTTGGTTTTGTTAGATAAGGTGGACGCGAAATGCTGCGTCCAAAGCCATACTACTTCCGGTCCGTGTTATTTGCAACCTTTCTTATGATAACTGCATCGTCGAAATCGTCTCAATTTGCTACGAACACGATTTTGGCGTGCCAAGCAGGGCGGTTCCAGCGGATCCAGCGCGCTGCCGGGATGGTCAGAATCGTAGAGAAACTACATTCCCATGTCTCCGTGAGTCACATTCGCGTTGTCGGGATGCCTCTCGTGGGGGCCTAGAGAACGTCCCGGTGCATTTGTAGCTGCCGATCCCGGTCCAACGAGTCGTGGAAGTTGCGCGTGCGCGCTTTCCGGCAGGCTTTCGAAAGGACGTAGAATAGGGACGTGCAGAAATTTTGGGACAACACGGATGCAGCCGTGGCCCGGACGGGCGAGACGCCCGTCGCTCCACCAGCCATCGCGGGCCCGGTACGCTTGTTTCCTGCGACCCTGAAGATTGGCAAGGTTGAGATCGCGCCCGCTACCGTGCTGGCGCCCATGGCTGGGGTGACGGACACGGTCTTCCGCCGCTTTATCAAAAACCTGGGCGGATGCGGTCTCATCATGACCGAGTTCACCTCGGCCGATGGAGTGCTGCGCGACCAGCGCGTCCGCGGACGCTACCTGCACTTCTATGAAGACGAACACCCCATCTCAGCCCAGCTCTTCGGCAGCAGTCCGAGGGTGCTGGCCGATGCGGCGCGGCTGGTGGAAGACCTGGGCTTCGACCTGGTCGACCTGAACCTTGGCTGTCCGGCGAAGAAAGTGGTGAAGTGCAACGGCGGTTCAGGACTGCTGCGCGATCTGCCGCTGATTCGGCAGATTTTCGAGGCGGTGCGAGCGGCAGTGAAGATTCCCTTCACCGTGAAATTCCGCGCGGGCTGGAGCGACGATGAAATCGTGTGCGTCGAACTGGCACGCATGGCCGAAGGCTGCGGCCTGGGCGCAGTTGCGCTGCATGCCCGGACGCGTGAGCAAGGCTACAGCGGCAACGCGCGCTGGGAATGGATCGCCTCGGTCAAACAGGCGGTCAAGATTCCGGTGATCGGTAATGGCGACATCCGCTCGCCCGAAGATGCCTGCGCCATCGTCGCTCAAACCGGCTGCGACGCGGTGATGATCGGCAGGATGGCCCCGGCGAATCCGTGGATCTTTCGGCAGATTGAGCAGTATCTTAGCCGTCATACAGCCCACGTAGGGGCGGACGCATTCGTCCGCCCAGCGGAGCGAAGCTCCGCAACCTCTGGCGAGCTTGCGCTCGCCTGCCCGGACGAATGCGTCCGGGCCCATGCGACCTCGGATGGTGCACGCGGCGAGCTTACGACGAACCCGCCGAAGTCGACCGCTACCAGATGATCCGAACCTATTTCCAGATGCTGCTCGAAGAGGAAATGCCTGGAGCCGAAGGCAAGATGAAGCAGTTCGCATCGTGGTTCACGCACGGCGTACCTGGAGGCGCGGCGCTCAGGAAGGCGATCTACGAGGCTAAGAGCGGGCCGGAGATACTGGGGCGGGTGGAGGAATTCTTCGAGGCCAGGCTTCCGGCACAGATCACGTAGGGACGGGCCGCCCCTACGCGGGTGCCATCAACGCCAGCCGGCCGCGTTCGCCGCGTTCCACATATCCCCACGGCTTGGTATCATCATGCGTGAACACCGTCAGCCATCTCTCCGGGATCGCCCACGCGTAGTACTTCTTGCGGCTCTCGATGGTTTCGAGCGGAAACAGATCGAACGCCATCACCCAGGTCAGGTCGAGGTGAGCTGAGGTCGGAATCAGATCGGAGATGTAACAGGCTTTCTTCTTTTGTTGCCCCGCCGCTCTCGATCATCACCGCCTGCATGTTCGCCGTGTGCCCGGGAAAAACCTTGACCGAGATGCCGGGCGAAAGCTCACTGATCGCCGTTCAGCAACACCATCTGACCGGTCTCCAGCAGCGGATCGTAATTCGGGCTCATGTAGCTGATCGCGTCGCGCTCCAGCTGCAGGCGGCCATGCTCCCACTCTTTTTCCTGCACGTAATACTTCGCGTTCGGAAACGTCGCCACGACCTGATCTCCGCGCCGCACCGTATTCCAGCCACAGTGGTCAAAATGCAGGTGGGTGTTGATGACGATGTCGATATCTTCGGGCGCAACTCCGGCGGCGTGAAGGTTGTCGAGCAGCTTGGCCGGCTGTTTGTAGATCTGCACCAGACGGTCGGACAGTTTGTTGCCGATGCCCGTCTCGATCAGGATGTTTTTCTCGCCGGTGCGCACGAGCAGCGAATTCAATCCCGCATCAAGGCGGTTCTGCTCGTCAGGCATGGCCTTCTTCGACCACATGGTCTTGGGGACGACGCCGAAGAAGGCTCCGCCGTCGAGGAAGTAAGTTCCATCGGAGACGACTGTAAGTTCGAAATCGCCGAGAGTTGTGCGATGCATAAGAGCAGTTTTCAGTTCTCAGTTATCAGTTATCAGTGCGTCAGGTCTCACGGCCGCCACGAGTCGAAAACTGAGAACTGACGACTATTTCAATTCCTTATTCCAGAAGTCTTCCATCATGTGGAACAACTGCGTGCGCGTGCCCGATCCCGAAATGCCGTGCGTCTTGTCCGGATACACCATCAGACGGAACTGCTTCTGGGCTTTGATCAGCGCGTCGGTCATCTGGATTGTATTCTGGAAATGCACATTGTCGTCGCTGGTGCCGTGCACGAGCAGCAACGACCCCTGCAGACTGCTGGCGGCGTTGACGATCGAATCGTCGTAGCCGCTGGCGTTGTCCTTCGGCAGACCCAGCCAGCGCTCGGTGTAGATCGAGTCGTAGTTGCGCCAACTGGTCACCGGCGCCACTGAGATTCCTGCCTTGAAGCGGTCGGAGTGGGTCAGCGCATAGAGCGTCATGGAACCGCCGTTCGACCATCCCCAAATGCCGGTGCGTGTGCGGTCCAGTTGCGGAAACTGCGCATACAACTGGTCGAGCGCGGTGAGCTGGTCTTTCAGTTCGACACCGCCAAACTGCAAGCGGGTCGCGGCGGAAAACTTCTTGCTGCGGTTCGGGGTTCCGCGATTGTCGACCGCAAAGATCGCGAACCCCTCGTTCGCTAGAATTTGGTGGAACAGCGCGTTTGTTCCACCCCATGCATCCCGCACGATCTGGTCGGCGGGACCGCCATAGATGTGCACGATCAATGGAATTGGAATCTTCTGGGTCGCATCCGCATTGCGCGGCAGAATCAGATAGCCATACAGCACCGTGCCGTCATCGGCTTTGAATTCCAAGGACTTCGGCAGAATCGGGCCGTAATCCGTTAGACTGCGCCCCTCCCACACTTTGTAGCAGTCAGCGCCCGGCACGCACAATAGAATCCGAGGTGGCACGAGCGTCGCGGAATACGTTTCCACAAAATGCTTGCCATCATCGGAGAAGCTGGCAGTATGGTTGCCTGCCTCCGGTGAAATGCTGTGCATCCCCGAGCCGTCCAGCTTGACGGAAAAAATCTTCTCCTGCCGTGGATCTCCCTTATTGGCGGTAAAGAATACAGTTGCCCAATGCTTCGTCCACAGCGCTGACCGCGATTACCTCATAGTCTCCGTTTTCGAGCTGGCGTTCGAGTTTGGCATCGGCCGCCAGCGGATCTGACGCGTTAAAACTGTAGAGATAAATGTGGGTGTGGCCAGCGCGCCAACTGGTCCACAGAAAGCGGTCGCCGGATTTCAAAACGCGAAAGTCGTCGTTGACGTTCACCCACGCACCCGGCGCCGATTCGGTCAGCACCTTGCGCGACTTGCCCGATTTCGCGTCGATGAAATACAGGTCCATCACATCCTGCTTGCGATTCAGGACCTCGGCCCAAGCCCAGCCTTCGCGAATCCAGCCGAAACGCGGCACATAGGTGTCATCGTCATCGGTGAGTTTGATCCAGCGCACCTTGCCACCGTTGCTGCCCACCACTCCCACACGCACGGTGGGATTCGGATCGCCTGGCTGCGGATATTTTTCCTGCTCGACCCGGGGATGCGTCGGCAACCAGTCGGTAATGGGATACGTCGGTACGCGGGTCTCATCCATTTGCAGAAAAATGATTTCGCTTTCCTTCCGGCGACCAGAAGTAGTTGCTGCGCACCGCCAGCTCTTCGGCGTAAACCCAATCCACTTCGCCGTTCAGAACGTTGTCTTCCTCTTGCCGTCGCGGTATTCCTGTCCTTGTCCTTGTCTTTCTCTTTTTCCTCGCGCGTGATCGGACGTTCGCCTTCCTCACCCGACACTGGATGCACATAAAGATTGTGCTTGCGCACGTAGGCGAGCCGCTTGCTATCGGGCGAAAACTTCGGGTCTTCGCTCGGGTCCGGAGACGACGTAAGCTGCACCGCCGTTCCTGTATCCAGGCGGTAATACCAGAGCTGTCCCTGTGAATTGAAGAGCAGGTGTTGGGAGTCGGGCGACCACGTGTACGCGGCGACGTGATAGCGTGTCACGCGTTCTTTCTCGCGCTCGTTTTTGATCTTGCTCGTGGGAGGAGCAAGCGGCGATAGTTTGGTCTCGCTGGCCAGCATTTTTTTCTCGCCCGTTGCCGCGTCCACATACCAGAGTTCGCCGTGTTCGCCGGCGTCGTCGCGCTGCACGAACGACACCTTGGTGCCGTCCGGACTCCACTGGATCGTCTCCGGGCGCGCCCCGTGACTCCGCCTTCCGCGAAGATCTGTTCAATCGTGAGTTGCTTTGGCGCAGCGGTCGGTGCAACGTTCTGGGCGCGCCCGACGGAAAGCAGAACCAACAGGTTGATAGTGAGGACGAAAAAGGCCTTTTTCACGAACGCACTCCGATTCAGCATGAGGCGTGACCCGCCGCTCTGCTAGTGGTGAAAGTGAAGAGTGTACAACCTGGAGAGGAGTTTACGTCAGAGGCGTTTGTTGTCCGGCCGACCTCTCCGGCCGACTTTGGACAGGCGGAACGCCCGTCACTCCACCGTTGCGGGTCACCCTGCCAGAATCGCCTTCATCTCCGCACGGACTGGATGCTTTGCTTCATACGCCGCGATTTCCGGCTTCATGTTGCAGCGTTAGCCCGACATCGTCCAAACCGTTCAGCAGACAGTGGCGCGAGAATTCGTCCATCGCGAACGTCGCCGCGAATCGTTGCTCTTGTCCGTCTTCCACTCGCAACGTTTCGAGATCAACTGTCAGCTGGTAGTTTTCGATCTCTTTCGAACGGCGCATGATCTCCGCGACCTGCTCATCGGTGAGGCGCACGGTGAGCAGGCCATTTTTCAGGCTGTTGTTGGCGAAGATGTCGGCAAATGACGACGCGATTACCACCTGGAAGCCGAAATCCGCCAGTGCCCAGACGGCATGCTCGCGCGAAGATCCGCAGCCGAAGTTTTTTCCTGCGACCAGGATCGAGGCCTTCGCGTAACGCGGTTCGTGCAGCACAAAGGCGGGAATCTTTTTTCCGTCCCCCGCAAAGCGCCAGTCGTAGAACAGGAATTCTCCGAATCCGGTGCGCTCGATGCGCTTTAGAAACTGCTTGGGGATGATCTGATCGGTGTCCACGTTCACCTTATCGAGCGGGACAACGACGCCGGTGTGCTTGCGAAAGGGTTGCATGCTTAGTCCTTGCTACTGCTACTTGCCAGACGTCGACGGCAGCCCCTAAAGGGGCGTCGGATTTGCGAATTTTCGGTATCGCTGAAGCGATACCCTGATACGAACCTGCGCTGGTACGGAACCTCCCTGATACAATCCTGCCGTGATACGGAATCTACCCTGATACAAACCTGGCCTGATCCAAAGCCAGAGTTTCTGAGCAACCATGGACGGGGCAAAGCCCCGTCACCACACGGTGCTACTGAAATCGCCAATTCCGAATGTCGGTGAAATGTCCGGCAATCGCTGCCGCCGCTGCCATCATGGGACTGACGAGATGCGTCCTTCCTCCGCGGCCCTGGCGTCCTTCGAAATTTCGGTTGCTGGTTGAAGCGCAGCGTTCGCCCGGCTGCAGAATATCGGGATTCATGCCCAGACACATCGAGCATCCCGATTCGCGCCATTCGAATCCGGCATCCAGAAAGATGCGGTGCAATCCTTCCTGCTCCGCCGCGCGCTTGATCGCCTGTGACCCCGGCACCACCATCGCCCGAACTTTCGGATTCACATGCTGCCCCTTCGCCACTCGTGCCGCCGCGCGCAGGTCTTCGATGCGCGAGTTGGTGCACGATCCGATGAACACGCGGTCCACGACGATGGATTCGATGGGCGTTCCAGGATTGAGGCCCATGTAGGCGAGTGCTTGCTCGGCGGCGCGCCGATCGGAATCTTGCGCGAAGCTCTTTAACTCGGGAACGCGCGCAGTCACCGGCACGACCATGCCGGGATTCGTTCCCCAGGTCACGAAGGGCGCGAGCGATGCGGCGTCGATCTCGATCACCTTATCGAATCGCGCTCCGGGATCGCTCGCCAAAGTTCGCCACGAGGCAACTGCTTCTTCCCAAGCTTCTCCTTTCGGAGCAAAGCGGCGACCGCTGACATAGGCGAAAGTCGTCTCATCGGGCGCGATCAGTCCGGCACGCGCTCCCGCCTCGATGCTCATGTTGCAAAGCGTCATGCGGGCCTCCATCGACAACCCGCGCACGGTGTCGCCGGCGTACTCGATCACGTATCCGGTGGCGCCATCGGTGCCGATTCGTCCTATGATTCCGAGCGCCAGATCTTTGGCGGTCACGCCTTCGGCGAGCTTTCCGCTGACGTGGATCTGCATGGTCTTCGGCTTTTTCTGCGGCAGGCATTGTGTTGCCAGCACGTGCTCGACTTCCGACGTTCCGATGCCGAACGCCAGCGACCCGAAGGCGCCGTGCGTCGAGGTATGGCTGTCGCCGCAGACAATCGTCATCCCCGGCAAAGTGATGCCGAGCTCCGGGCCGATGACGTGGACGATGCCTTGCTCGGCCGAGTCCATGTCAAATAGCGGGACTCCGAACTCGCGGCAATTTTTCTGCAGCGCTTCAATCTGCTTGGCCGCAATCGGGTCGGTGATGGGAAGACCGCGAGGGGTGGTCGGGATGTTGTGGTCGACGGTGGCCACCGTGCGCAGAGGCTGCCGCACCGGTCGTCCTTGAAGCGCGCAGACCGTCGAAGGCCTGGGGCGACGTTACTTCGTGCACCAGGTGCAGATCGATATAGAGCAGCGCCGACTGCCCTTCGGGAGCAGCGACGACGTGCGCATCCCAGACTTTCTCGAATAGAGTACGAGGAGGCATGGTTTTAGTTTCGCCCATAGTTCGCCGATACTTCAAGAGCGCGAACGCTTCGGGGGGGGTGCTGTTCGATAGTCTACCAAGGCGAGTCTACCAAGCAGACGCCACAAAAACCCCTCGGCCTCGCTCTTTTTCGCCGCCATTTATCGGCGAATCAGATTACCGCGACCACAGGCAACTGCCCTGCTGCGTTCGGCTTGGACGGGCGAGGGCGGCCGTCGCTCCATTAGCGGGTTATTCCTGCGGAACGCTGGGTTTCCGGTTATTATTCAGGAAGACTCATCGAGGAAAATATTGCATGATCAACGGCAAGCACATTGCCGTCGTGTTCCCCGCTTACAACGCGGAAAAGACACTGGAAGCGACGGTGCGGGAATTGCCCGACCTGGTCGATATTCGGATTCTTGTCGACGACCACAGCTCCGATCGCACCCTGGAAGTCGCGCACAGGCTCGGTCTGCAGTCCTTTGTCCACAACCGCAACTACGGCTACGGGCGCAATCAGCAGACCTGTTACCGCGAAGCTCTGGCGGCGGGCGCCGACGTAGTGATCATGGTGCATCCCGATTACCAGTACACGCCGCTGCTCGCAACCGCCATGGCGAGCATGATCGCGTACGGTGTCTATGACGTTGTCCTCGGTTCCCGCATCATCGGCGGCACCGCGTTGCGTGGAGGCATGCCGCTTTACAAATACGTCTCCAATCGCCTGCTCACCGCTTTTGAGAACTTGTTCCTACGCGTCAAACTCTCCGAGTATCACACTGGCTACCGCGCTTTCAGCCGCGAAGTGCTCACCAGGCTGCCGCTGCGCGAAAACAGCGACGATTTCGTGTTCGACAACCAGATGCTCGCGCAATGCGTCTACTTCGGCTTCCGCATCGGCGAGGTTTCCTGCCCCACCAAGTATTTCAAGGAGGCCTCATCGATCAATTTCCGCCGCAGCGTTCAATACGGCCTCGGAGTGCTCGGAACCACACTTCAGTTCGCGCTTCAACGAAGCGGCATCATCCACGACCCCATCTTCAGCGACAAGGGAAGGACTCTCGAGGCGGGTTCTGACGCTTACTACGAGGAAGGGGTGCCGACCGCTTCGCCGCGGGGCTGAGGCCGAGTTCCGAATCAGCGAGAAACCGAGTTGAATGCCATGCGGCATATCAGTCGACAGGGCACACTCGCACCACCGAATTCTCATACGGACATTCCATTCCCGGCGCACCAGGCTGCTGCACCACCACCCAGCTGACTCCGTACTTCTGTCGGAGGCGTTCAAAGTCCTCTTTCCCGAACTTCTCAAAATTCTTCTGGTCCGCGACCTGTTCCGCCCACTTCACCGAAAGCGGAGGAAACATCGAACACGCTCCCTTGTCCTTGACCAGATCGGCCAGCATGCTGCGTTCGGCGCGAGCGCGAAATCCATTTTCGTCTTCACCAGGCAGCTCCATGTGCCGGGGATCCAGCGCAAAGAGCGCGTCCACCGGGGTATTGCCGCGAATCCACTCAAAGGCCTGCGCCCACTGGTTGCGTGGCTTCGCCCATGGCCATTCGATGTGCGCGCTTGCGGGAAACACTTGCTGCTGCGCAAAATACATTCCCAGGCTGAGCGGAACGAATAGCACCAGCCAGCGCCACACCTGACGTTGCAGTATGTATTGCCCAACGCAATCCGCCGCCCACGACCACCAGCACCATGTAGCACAACGCCAGGCAGCGCAGGGGCTGAAGCCGCGTCAGAGCCTCGAAGCGAGCCGGAATTCCGAGGCCGATCGCCGCCGCCGCAGCCAGCACTACGAACGGCACCATCGCCCTTGACACTAATTCCAGGTTCTTCATGCCACGCCGGCGCGCCCAACTTCCGAACCACCAGAACAGGAGCACCGGGCCAATCACTCCCAGCCACTCGTACCACTCCCAGCGCAGGACGAAGTGCGAACGCTGCCGCAGCGCGACCTCATGATAGGCAGTGGGCGGAGGCCCGAATGTAATCCCGAAGGGAAGCGCAGCCGCGAAGCCCAATATCCGCGGACGATACTGATCGAGCAAGACGAGCCACGCACAGAATAAAATCGCGAAGCTCGCCATGAACGGATGCATGACGGTGGCAAATGCCAGCCACAGCCCGGCGCGTCCGTATCTTCTCGTGGACTTTCGGTGCAGCACCTCCGACAGCGCAAACAGCGTTGCGAACGCGGCGAAATTCCGCGGATTCAAGAATTGGTCCAGGATGTACAGCGCCGTCCCGGCAATGGGCAAGGTGAGCAAAGCGGCCATCAAGGCGACGGCGCCCCACAGCAGCGCGGGCTCGGCGTCGGGCGATTCCGATTCAAACAAGGCCGCAGCTAACCGCCGGGCACCCGCCAGGAGCAAGAAGATCGACGCGAACTGCCACAGAAAAGCAACCCAGGCCAGCGGCAGATGCGTAATCTGAACCGAAAAAGCAATCAGGTTCGGATACAACGTGTGGCCGGTATGCTCGCCGAAGAACTCGGCATTGGCTGGAAATAGGCTGGGATTAAGGATCTTCAGAACACCGGGGAGGTAAATCTCGGCATCTTCCGCATACGGATGATAGCCATGAATCAGAAGCGCGATGACGGTCAGAACGAGCAAGCCAATGAAATTCTTGATCTTTGGTTGTATATGAGGTTCGATCTTTGGTTTGATCTTCAGAAAGTGTCTCTCCAGCCACTCAGAAATTGCGATTCGGAAATCGATGTTCTCCAGTGGATGCAGCAGACGTACCAGGATCGGGAGGGTCATTAGCAGGATACCTGCCGCCGGAAGCTGGGGTCAACGAATCGCCCGCCGTGGCGAGATCCTGGCAAAAGACGGAGTATCGAATCCGGCCGCGCGCTGCCGCGAAACCTCGTCAACTAGCATAAAATCAGAAGGAAGCGACCGCAATTCTTCGCGAGTAGGTTATGGTATCGAGCTCATCGAGCGCGAACGGCAAACGCAGCCGCGCCGTCGTCTTGCTAAGCGGAGGCATGGATTCCTGCGTGTGTGCGGCGCTCGCGACACGAGACCATCAGGCAGCTGCCGTACACGTCAGCTACGGGCAGCGCACCGAACAGCGCGAACGGCGTTCGTTCGAAGGCATCTGCGACCGGCTCGGCATTCGTGACCGGCTGCTGGTGCGCAATGAAGCTTTGCGCGCCATCGGCGGATCGGCCCTCACCGATGCAAGAATTGCCGTTCCCGAAGGGCACGAGATCGGCGCCGGCATTCCGGGCTTCGTTCCGGCAGGCGTTCCCGTTACCTATGTCCCTTTCCGCAATGCGCATTTTCTCGCCGTCGCCGTGAGTTGGGCGGAAGTGCTGGGGGCCGAAAAGGTTTACATCGGAGCCGTGGAGCCGGACAGTTCCGGCTATCCGGATTGCCGTCCGGAGTATTATCGAGCGTTCAATGAAGTGGTGAAAGCGGGCACGAAGGAAGGAACAATCCGGGTGGTGGCACCGCTGATTGCGCTGCATAAACGCGAGATTGTGACGCTTGGCCTTGAACTGAATGCCCCCTTCGATTTAACGTGGTCATGCTATCAGCGCGAAGATCGGGCCTGCGGGGTCTGCGACAGTTGTATGCTCCGCCTGCACGCATTTCGCGAAGCGGGCGCCGAAGATCCGATTCCATACGCGGAAGCCACCGCCCGATTACGTTAGAGCCGTATTTGGAAATCGTCACTCGATGACGAGCCCCTAAAGGGGTGGCTGATTTCGAATGCGCTGCGGCAGCGCTAAAGCGATGCCCTGATACGAAACCAGCGCATGGGAATCGGTGATTCACGTAGGGATTAGTCATTTTAGATTCAATGCCGGGAGGCCAAATTATGAGGAAATATTTCATTCTTCCGCTGCTGCTCGCGCTCGCCGTGGGACTGTCCGCTCCACTCGCGTTCACGCAGACCACGGGCAGCGTGAAGGGAGTTTGCAAAGACGCAGACGGGAAACCGATCGCTCAGGCTGAAGTGGAATGGGTCGGCACCGAAACCGGCCACAAGTACACCCTCAAAACCAATAACAAGGGCGAATACTTCTCGCTCGGCATCGTGCCCGGCAAGTACAACGTCATTTTGCGCAAGGAGGGCAAGGAACTCTTTCACATCAACGGCATCTCGGTGGGTCTGGACGAATTTGAGCTGCCCTTCGACTTGAAGAAAGAACAAGCAGCCGCAGCCGCGGGACAGGGATTGACCCCTGAACAAGTCAAAGCACTTAAGGAGAAACAAGAGGAGGCCGCCAAAACCGAGGCCGCCAACAAAGTCGTCGGCTCGCTCAACGACAAACTCAAAGCCGCCGCTGCGGCTTCCGATGCCGGCGACTTCGAGACCGCAATCGCCACCTTGAATGAAGCCAACCAGATGGACGCTACGCGGGATCTGATCTGGTTCAAACTTGGCGACGCCTATCGCATGTCGGGACCCAAGCAGACTGATCCCGAGGAGAAAAAGAAGCGCTACGAAGAGGCCGCAGCCGCTTACCAGAAGGCCATTGACCTGCGCATCGCCTCGGAGGCGGCGCAGAAAGATCCCGACAGCAACAAGAAAATGGCCGCCTACTATAACAACCTTGCCGATGCTTATGCGAAGGCCAACAAGGTGGATGATGCCGTGGCCAACTATAATAAGGCGGTGGCGCTGGATCCGGCGGGCGCCGGCGGATACTTGTTTAATGTGGGCGCTGTTTTCACGAATGCGGGTAGGGTGGATGATGCGATTGCGGCATTCGACAAAGTGATTGCCGCCGATCCGACCAAAGCCGACGCTTACTACTGGAAGGGCGTGAACTTGATCGGCAAAGCTACGCTCAAGGGCGACAAGATGGTTGCGCCCGCAGGTACAGCCGAGGCCTTTCAGAAATATCTTCAGCTCCAACCCGACGGTAAGATGGCTCAGCCGGCGAAAGACATGCTGGCCAGCATCGGCGCTACCGTGGAAACGGGCTACGGGAAGAAGAAGCCGGCGAAATAGTAAGGACGTCCATTCCGGTTTTGCATGGAGAGCGGCCCTTGGGGGCCGCTCTTTTTTGTCACTAATTTGGTGTCCCTCGGTTACCGAGGTCTATGACCTACTTGTCCTTCCGCTCTTCCGCACATCCGCGTAACATTTAGTACATTAGGTTCCTCGGCGACGCTTCTCCCCTGTGGTGTCAATACGGATAACTGGGAGTGTATGGAATGGCTGCTCCGGGGAATTCCCCGATTGCGATTGCCTTCGAGGGCATCAGTGGAACGGGCTCAATCCCGACGCCGGTTCTGCTGGCCGGGATGTTGCGCGCTTCCGAGAAGGTTAGCGATCTGATTTTTTCGCCTGGGCGTCCGCCCCAAGTCGAGATTCACGGACAACTCACGGCGGTCGAGATCTCCGGAAGCAGCACGCTTTCAGCGGATGACACGCGCCGCATCGCGGCCGATCTGATCGGCACCAATAAGCAGGCCATCAATACGCTTCGCGAGCAGGGTTCCTGCGACATTTCCTACGGATTGCCGGGAATGGCGCGCTTCCGGGTCAACGTGTTTATCCAGCGCGGGAGTTGCGCGATTGTGATGCGCGTGATTCCGACGGTCATTCCGACATTCACTTCGCTTCGCCTGCCGGCTCAATTGGAAGAAGCGGCGAACGTCCGCAACGGCATCATCCTGGTGACGGGTGGAACCGGATCGGGCAAATCCTCGACCCTGGCGGCTTTGATTGACCGCATCAACAGTCAGCATTGTTATCACGTTCTGACGGTGGAGGATCCGATTGAGTTTCTGCACCGGCACAAGAAATCGACGGTTCACCAGCGCGAGCTGCACAGCGACGCGCCGAACTTCGCGTTGGCGCTACGGGCGGCGCTGCGCCAGGCACCGCGCGTCATCATGGTCGGCGAAGTTCGCGACCGGGAGACACTCGAGATTCTTCTCGAAGCGGCCGAAAACGGACACCTTGTTCTTTCCAGCATGAACACCGTCGATGCCTCGAAAACGGTGGAGCGCATTGTTGGTACGTTCGCGGCCAGCGAACAGCAGTCGATTCGCGAACGTCTGGCTAAGACTTTCCGCTACATCGTTGCGCAGAGGCTGATGTCGCGTGCCGATGGCGGTGACCGGATCGCTGTCGTCGAGATCTTGAAGTCAAACTCGCGCACTCGCGATTGCGTCGAACAAGGCGAGCGGCCCGGCCGAACTCTGCTCGACGCGATCAAGGCCAGCGAAAGCGAAGGCATGCAGCATTTCGATGGCGAGATCGCGAAACTTGTGCGCTCCGGCTTGGTGGATCTGGAAACCGGACTTGCTTTCGCCAGTAATGCGACGGTGCTGGGGCAGGAGCTGGCGAGGTAGGACAGCAGCCAGTTGTCAGCTGTCAGTTCTCAGTTCTCAGAAAATACACTCCTTAGTTCTCTTCGTTTGGTGGAGCGACCGCCAGAGCTAAATCTGGCGGCGTATCATTCCTGCATGTCCTCTTCTTCAGCAGGCACTGCGGCTCGGGTGGTGAGCTTCGAAGTCGCTCGACACCTGGTTGAGCAACATGCGATTGGCGTGTGTCCGGGAGAGATGGAGACGGTGGATTTGCTGGCGGGTGTGGGGCGAGTGCTGGCGGAGAGCATTTTGGCGGACCGCGACTTTCCTCCTTTTGATCGGGCTACTCGCGATGGATATGCGGTGCGGGCGGCGGACTTGGCGGAGGTTCCGGCGCGGCTGGAAGTGGTTGGCGAGGTCAAAGCGGGCGACTGGCCGGACCCGGCAGTATGCTCGGTTGGGCGCGGACAAGCGGTCGGGATCATGACGGGGTCTCCGCTGCCAGCAGGGGCAGACGCGGTGGTGATGGTGGAGCACACGTCATTATTAGCGGAAGGCAGTTCCGTGGACGTGCGGCGCAGCGTTACCGCCGGCGAGAATTTTGTTCCGCGCGGCGCCGAAGCGCGCGCGGGACAGCGGTTGCTGGATCGAGGACGGCGGCTGGACCATGCGGGCATCGCGATTGCGGCGTCGGCCGGCAAGAGCCAAGTGCCGGTTTTCCGCAAGCCGCGGGTGGCGGTGCTTTCGACCGGCGACGAGGTGGTGGAGATTGACGCGACGCCGGGGCCGGCGCAGATACGGAATTCGAATTCGTATTCGCTGGCGGCGCAGGTTCAGAATGCGGGCGGAGAGGCGGCGCGGCTTGGGATCGCTCCGGATGAGCGGGGACGGCTTAAGTCGTTAATCGAAGAAGGATTGGGTTGCGATCTTCTGTTGTTGACGGGCGGCGTCTCCATCGGGAAGTACGATCTGGTGGAGCAGGTTCTCGGGGAGCTGGAGGCGGAGTTTTATTTTACGGGAGCGGAGATTCAGCCGGGACGTCCGTTGGTGTTTGGTTCGTGCGGCGCCCGCGCTGCCGACGAGGGCACGCGGGCAGGGGCGCCCGCGCTACACAAGAAATATTTTTTGGGGCTGCCGGGGAATCCGGTATCCACGATGGTGACTTTTGAATTGTTCGCCCGGCCAATGATCGAAGCGCTGGCGGGGATGACGCCGCGGCGATTGGTATTTCTGCGGGCGCGTCTGAAATCGGGGATACGGACGAAGACAGGGTTGAAGAGATTTCTTCCGGCGGTGCTTTCGGGCGAATTCGAGAATGCGGAGGTGGAGTTGGCTCGATGGCAGGGGTCAGGCGACATCGCCGCGCTGGCTCAGGCGAATTGCTATGTGGTCATTCCTCCCGAGCGGGCGCAGATAGAGGTGGGAGAATGGGTGTCGTTGCTGATGCGATAAGGATCAGAACCTCAGCGGCTAAAGCCGCAGGATCTCGAGAGCCTGAATCGCAGCGGTAAACCGCTGCGCCAACCAAAGTCAGGCGCGAGATGTAGTTTTTCTGCAACCTTCGCGAGCGTGTACGATAACCTGTTGGCAATGCCGAAGAAACTTTCCCACGTACTCTCGCACTATGACACGCGAGGGAAGACCCGCATGGTGGACGTGTCTTCGAAGGCGCGAACGGCGCGCGAGGCGGAGGCTAGCGCCTTCGTGGTGATGACTCCGGAAGTGCTGCGGGCGTTGCCAAAGAATCCGAAGGGCGATCCTCTGGAGGTGGCGCGGACGGCGGGAATCATGGCGGCGAAGCGGACGGCGGAATTGATTCCGATGTGCCATCCGGTGGCGCTGTCGCACATTGCTGTGACTCTACGTGTGTGCGAGAATGGCGTTTCTGTTGCCACAAGAGTAAAGACTACGGCGGAGACGGGCGTGGAGATGGAAGCGCTGGTCGCGGCCAGCGTGGCGGCGCTCACCGTATACGACATGTGTAAGGCGCTTGATAAGGGCATCGAAATCCGGGAAGTGGTGCTAGAGCGGAAGACCGGAGGCGAGAGCGGAGACTACCGGAGGAGCGCGAAGCGCAAAGGACGCTCGCCCCTAAAGGCGGCGGTGGATAACGGGCAGACTCGGCGTCGCTAAAGCGATGTCCTGATACAAAGCTATGGCAAGCGACGTCAAAATCCTGCTGGTGGATGACAACCCGATGGTGCTCGGGATGCTTCAACAGGCGCTCTCGGCGATGGGCCAGGTTACGGTCGCGACCGACGCCGCCGATGCGTTATTGAAGGCAGTTGATGACTTGCCGGATGTGATGATCAGCGACTACCGCATGCCGGGGATGGACGGACGGCAGTTGCTGGAAAAGCTGAAAAGCAGGCCGGCAACGGCTGGAATTGCAGTGATTCTCATGGCCAGCAAGGCCGACATCAGCGAACGATTATCGATGCAGGACCCGATTGAAGACTACCTGGAAAAGCCCTTTTTCCTGAAAGATGCTACGCACAAAATCAAGCGGGTGGTGGACCGGATCGCACTGGAAAAGCTGAGCAAAGCAGCGTCGACCGACGGCGTGTTGCGCGGCAGCCTGTCGCAGATGAACGTGATCGACCTGGTGCAATCGCTGGAAATGGGGCGCAAAAGCTGTCTGCTCACGATGACCAAGGGCGACGACAAATGCGAGATCTATTTCAACCAGGGACAGGCCAAGCATGCCGCTTACGGTTCGATTACCGGGGACGAGGCGGTTTTCAAAGTGCTGCGCTGGACGGAAGGAAACTTCCAGATTGATTTCAACGGCAAATCGACGCAGGAAACGACGACGCTGAATACGCAGGGCCTGCTTATGGAAGGCCTGCGACTGCTGGACGAGGCGCAACGGGACGCGGCGGCTGAGGGTGAAGATGTCCTCCTCGACACGTAATGCCTCGACACCTGCTGCCTCGGCAATTAATGCAACGCGGGCGGCGGTCTTGACGGTGAGTGATTCGTGTTCGCGCGGCGAAAAAAAGGATCTCTCCGGTCCGGCTGTGGCGAAGGCGCTGGGACGGCGCAATTTTCAAGTGGTGGTGCGTAGTGTGGTGGCCGACGAGCGCGCCGCGATTCAGGAAAAACTGATTGAGTTCTGCCGGTCGGCTCGACTGGTGGTGACCACGGGTGGGACGGGGATTTCTCCGCGCGACGTGACGCCGGAGTCCACGGTTGCGGTGTGCGAGCGCCTGGTGGAAGGGATCGCGGAGCAGATGCGATTGCATGGAGTGCGCAAAACTCGCTTCGCTGCGCTGAGCCGCGCGGTGTGCGGCGTCCGGGGGACGAGCCTGATCCTGAATCTGCCGGGCAGTCCGGCGGGGGCGGTGGAGTCGCTCGAAGCGGTGCTTGAGTTGCTACCCCATGCGCTGGAGTTGATTGCGGGCAAGACGGCGCATGAAGGTCGTTAGTCGCTAGTCGTTGGCAAATCACATTCTGCGAACTGTGGATGCGAGAACCATCACTGCGAACTAACGCGACTGGCGAAAGACTAACGACCACCGACTAACGACTGCCCTTCTCGCGTAAACTTACCTACTTGAACAAGATCAAACATTTTGTCCACGCCTACAGCGAGTGGATTAAGCACGTTCTTGTGCCCCTGGGGCCATGGGGGATGCTTGCGTTTGCGGCGGTGGATGGCTCGTTCCTGGGCATGCCGCTGGATGCGATTTTCGTCGGCTATGTTTACAACGATCGCTCGCGGTTCCTGATGTACGTGCTGCTGGCCTCGGCGGGGTCGGCGCTGGGAAGCATTGTTCTCTACGTCATCGGTTATATGGGTGGCGAGGTGCTGTTGCGCAAGCGGCTTTCGGCAGAACGGTTCGAGAAGATTCACGAATCTTTCGATCGGCATGAATTCTGGGCGCTGATGTTTCCGGCAATGTTGCCGCCGCCCGCGCCTTTCAAAATTGTCGTGCTGGCGGCGGCCGCGTTTGAGATGAACTTCGCGCATTTTCTGCTGGCGATTTTTCTCGGACGGTTCGTGCGCTTTCTGATTGAGGCGCTGTTGACGCTCTGGTTCGGTCCGCAAATTGTGATGCTGATGGGAAGCCTTTTCGCCCACCACTTCGTGTGGATTCTGGCGGGGCTGGCAGTGCTGGCGGTGGGGTGGCTCGTCGGGCGGAGGGTGAAGCGCGGCCGAGCAGCGCTCGACTTGGACGGTCGGGATGCCCGTCCCCACACGAGCTAGTTTTGCTAGACAGCAACTCCCTGCGGCTTGCGAATGGAACGGGCAACCACGGTGGCCATGGCGGGCAATCCAAACATGACCGTGGTGAAGAGCAGGTCGCCGGCGAGTCCGCGGCGGAAGAACGGCAGACCGGCTGGCGTAGCAGGTCATCAGGCCGGAAAGAGTCTTCGGATACATATTCCAGCACGCCCAGACGGCGAAATTACTGACAACGAAGAAAGAGACGGAACTAGTCAGCGCGGCGGCTCCGACCCGCAGCCAGTTGCTATTTTCGCGCAGTCGGGTGCCGAGCAAGAGAATCGCCGCATACCAGGCCCAGGTCACGAAATGGTCCCAAGAGAATTGATAGGAGTACACGAACTTGGTGAGGATGACATCAGAGGCGGCGAGCAGGGCGAAGGGTACCCAGAGCTGGCGTCTGGAACCGCGCGCACCGAAATAAAGCAACGCCGCCGCTACTGGAGTGAAATTCCAGGGATGCGGCATGAATGGCATCCGCGCTAAGACCGCAAAAATGACAAACAGATAAGCCAGCATGGTTCACCTCGTCGAGCGTCAATTAGGATTGTTGCGCGAGCGGATGCTGCTGGTCAAGCGACGGCGAAATTAGTGGGGCGTCGGGCGTCCTCGCCCGGCCGCCATACTGCTGGACGGGCGAGGGCGCCCGTCTCTCCACCAGCAAGTTACTTCGTGCTCGCGCTGCCTATTCCGAAGCGTTCTTCCACCACTTGCAGATCGCGAGTGAGAAACACCACGGCGCCGAGCGTGGCGCGCGCGTTGCGTCCGGGATAATCGTAGCGGAGATCGCGAAAGCGCACTGCATAGGCGGCGCGGGCATTCTCGACGGGATCGGTCGTAAGCTGCTCGGTTTCGGTCAGAGGATACTGGGCCCAACTCAGGTACACGCGGCCCAGGTAGGTTTTCTTGGCGGCTAGAGTGACGGGCGTTTCTTCCGGTTTGTAGCGAATCCGCGTTTGAGCATCAGGATCGACTTCGGGCGCGAGCGAATCGACGTCCATTGTGGCAAAGAAATCGGCGGTTTCTACTACTGCGTACCAGCGAAACGGATTGACCCAGTAGGGATATGCGGAAACTCGAATCGCATCAGCTCCCTGATAACTGCGCGACTGGAGTGTGGCTAGGGCGCGGCGATGTTCGTAGTCGCGAAGTCCCCAATAGGCGACGACGGCAAGCAGCGCGAGAGTCGCGGCCAGTCTTCCTCCTGGCATCGCGTCCTTGCTGCGGGCGCCGATCTCTTCGTTGATCAATGAAAATAGCGCGGGGAGAATCAGGCCTAACGTGAGTACCACCAGGAGGACGGGCTCGACGATGAAGATGATGTCCCACGAATACCAGCGTTCGGAGAATGGCCAGAAGGGACGTACTCCGTAGTTATTGGTGAAGTCGAGGAGAATGTGGCTGAGGCCAGCAAGGCAGGCGTAGGCGAAGAGCAATCCCCAGCGCGGAGGAAGGTCGGGATTACGGGTTTTGCGGCCGCACAGGCGCGAGAGGAGATAGATGAATCCGACCACCACCGCGGCCACCAGCGGCACGCCCAGGAACGAATGAGTGAAGCCGCGGTGATGGTTTAAGCCAAAGGCGGAGCCACCGAAGCGGCTGAGGACGTCGAGGTCGGGAGCTTCGGCGGCCAAGGTTAACGTGACGGTGGCGAGCGCGGTCTTGCGGTTGAGTCCGGCACGGCCCATGGTGGCGCCGAATAGAAAGTGGGTGACAGGTTCCAAGGGAGCTCAATCGAGTCTAGCCGTACGGGGAGCAATGCTGAAGCGAGAAGTTAGATAGTGGAAGCGGGAAATGTGGAACTCACGATCATTGCGGGAGCAAACCATTCGCTCAGGGGACGTACTTCGCCGCAATCCAAGCATTTCGTCACCGAGAAGTGGGTCGCACAGTTGGGGCAGACGGCCTGAGTCTGGAAGGTGTCGAATGCCTGCCCACAGTTTCCGCACTTCCAGAAGTCGCCAATGGGCGGCGCGGTTTTACAGGCCGGGCAGAAAAACCCGTCTCGGCGCGGCAACTTTGCGAAACGTAACAGCGCCTGCGCCTGACGCAGTCCGCCCCAGCAATTCAGTAGCAGGAAGACGGCGATCAAACCGAGCCAAGTGTCATGCGCCCAGAAGGCGAGACCGATGAATCCAACGATGCCGACCAAACCGAGGATCGTGGCTACCATCAGACTGCGGGCGCGCCCCAAGGCAAACCAGAGCAAGGCGCGAAAAATCTGGCCACCATCGAGCGGATAGATCGGCAGAATGTTGAAAAGCAGCAACACGACATCGATATAAAAGACAGCGTGAATCAACGTTCGCAAGTCATGGATGGCGGTATACCAACCCAACACAAGGCTCATGCGCCCGACGCCCATGATGATTGGAATCAGGGCGACGTTTACCAGCGGGCCGGCTGCGATGCTCCAAAGGGTCGCGCCGGGGCGTGGCGGCGGATTCACGTAGGCCACTCCACCGAACGGCCAGAGGACGATCTGATTGGCCTGTCCGCCCACTTGGCGACAGGCGAGCGAGTGACCGAATTCGTGAAGAGTCACGATGAAAAACAGCGCGAGGTATTCAAGAACATTCCAGATGATCGAGGAATAATGTCCTTTGCGAGCATTGATTTCGTAATACGCCAACAAGAACCACGACCAATGGAGGAACACATCGATTCCGGAGAAACCGAAGAGGCGAATCGACCCTTGGCGGCCGGTGGGCATGGGTGAGGCTTATAATACAGCCCCGAATGAGATAAAGCGTCGCGACGAGTGGTTACGCTGGTACCACCAGTGACAGGGCATCGGGCTGCATCGTCACGCGGGCGGGCAGGCGGCCGAGGAGTTCGCCGTCGGCCTCAACGTAGACCTGATCTTCGCTATGACCATCTTTGCGATGGCCGTCGCTTTTCTCCGGTAACTGACAGACGACCTCTGAGCAGCTCACCAGATCGATGCCGTCGATATTCCATTGACGGCCGAGCAGCGCTCCGGCCACATACTGCAGATAGGCGTTGCGGCTGGCGGTGCGGCACATGACCGCGCGGAGATCGTTGCGATCGAGCGAGGCTCCGGGAACCAGTTCGCGCAATACATTTCCGAAATAGCGGATTCTTACCGCCATGAGTTCAGTCAGCGAAGCGCGCTGGCGCAGACCGTTTCCGTTGGCGTACTCGACCTCAAACCTGCGCATGTTATACGTCGCCCATAACTGCCAGGCTGTGATGTAGTAGGCCGTCATGCCCGAGCGACTCTTGAGTTGCGCCGTCAGTTTGTAGATCAGGTGTGCGTCGAGGCCGATTCCGGCCGCGACGGTGAAGTACCTGGCGGAAGAATTGCCGTGGAAATCCTCGTATTCAATTCGCCCGAGCGCGATGCGACGGACCTTACTCTTGCCATCGACGGCGGCGTGAGCCGCAGCGCTGGGGCGGAGCGGGATTCGGAGGTCGTGGGCGAGCGCATTGGCGGTGCCGAACGGGAGAATCGCGAGCGCGACGGGTGTGCCGGCCAATCCCTGAATAACATCGTGGATCGTGCCATCGCCCCCGCAGGCGAACACCGTCTCACTGCCGGCCGCCACGGCGCAGCGGGCATTGTCGGTTGCTTCCTGACTGGAGCGGCAAACCGTAAGTTCGGTGCGAACGCCAGCCGACTGGATGATGCCAATGGCACGATTTAGTTCCGAGTCGCGCTTTCTTCCGCGGCGACCGGAGTTGGGATTGAACAGGATTGTGGCTTGGTTCATGCGTCGGCTAGGTCAGCTTAGTTAGAGTTTAACCTATGCCCCAATTCCAGGTGGAGGAGCTCTGCCCCGCTGGGACGGGGCGGATCCGCGTCACCACAGGAGCAGCCATCGCACGAGAATGTTCTTGGGCTTACGACGCCGATGATTGCACTCTTTCGATGGAATAGACGCAGTGCGTCAGTCCGTGCCAGTTCACTTCTTTCCAAACGGTCATCCCGTTGCGCTCGGCGACGCGGCGTGAGGGGAGATTCTCGGGACGAATCAAGGAAATCAGGCGCTCGGTTTTCAGGTGTGCGAAAGCCCAGTCGCGGCAGGCGATGGCGGCTTCGGTCGCGAGGCCTTGTCCCCAGAAATCGCGGCCGAGGTGGTACCCGATTTCGTAGAGATACTCGCCTTCGACCTGCTGGCGGGTGATGCCGCAATCGCCGATGATTTTTTGAACCTCGGAACCATGAACCTCGGAATCGTGCGTCTTTATCAACTCCATGGCCCAGAGACCGACACCGTCAGTTTGGTAGCGTAGGCGGTTGCGCTCAATCCATTGCACGACGCCGGCGCGGTCGTAGGGTGCGGGGTAGTAGCGCATGGTCTCGGGGTCAGAGATGACCAAAGCGAGAGCGTCGGCGTCTTGCGGAGTGAACTCACGCAACAGGAGCCGGGGTGTCTGGAGAATCGCCATGCGTCGGATCGGCGGGCGCGAAATGCGTGCAATAAAAGAAACCGCGACATTGGTTACGCTCTAGCCGCCAGCTCCTGCGAAGGAGCGGGGCGACGTGGATACGTGCACCGTCGCGGTCCCTGATGCGATCTCTGCTTTCGCAGTACCAAACCCCGGCGTCTCCTCGCAGATTCGTCGGTTTTTTCGGGTCTGGCCGTCGAGCGAGTCGCCCCGCCCTACGAATCACCCAGCCTACTTCGGGTTGGCAACGATTTAGTAGCCAATCCTTTCAGCCATCGATGGCAAGAAGCTTACTTTGTCTGGCGAAGTTGTCAACGCCCGTTTTCTGTGCAATCACCGAATCGGCGACGGATCGGTTAGCGATCTAAATTGCCCGTCAGTCAAGGCTTTTGTGGAGAGGGGGAGAATTCGCATCAGAATTGATTTTGCCGGTCTGTGGAAATCTTCAGGACATGAACGCAAGGAACCATGAAAGCTCTTGCGCGGCACGCCGTTTTCACGCATGGTGATGTCAGGAGTCAAGAAAACGACATGTGCAACCTGGTAGCCTACGTGGACGGCAGCTCGCATGGGAGTCCTGGTCCGTCGGGTATCGGGGTCATCGTCGAAGATTCTGCCGGAGGCTGCATCCGAATTGCCAAGTGGATCGGCTGGCAAGACAACAACGTGGCCGAGTACGTGGCGCTGCTGGAGGCTCTGCAATGCGCCCTAGCCAGGAGAGCAAGCTCACTTCATGTTTACTCGGATTCCGACGTAGTGGTGCGGCAAATGCGCGGCGACTATGCTTGCCGGAGTTCGAGGCTGTACTCTTTGCACTGGATCTGCCGCAAACTGGCTCGAAGCTTGGAATTCGCGATTACTCGCATTCCACGGGAGCGCAACCTCGAGGCCAACTACCTGGCCAATAGCGTTGCCCGGCTGTGCCGGGACATGCCGACGGTTGGCTGAGAAATCCGCAAAAGTTTGATCGGGTCGGGATGACCTGCTAAGTGATTTTTCTCTTGCTGGGTGCTTCTAGTCCTCATAGTCCCCGCAGAAGTAGTCGTATGTAATTTGATCCCTTCGGATTCTCTTGCAAGGTCTTTAAGCCTGTCTTGGACATCCTTAGCTGGTGCCTTGTGCTTGTTCAAGTACGTCTGCTTCGCTCGAATGTCGTCTAACCCTCGCGGGGGTTAAACTCGAAATATGGCTGAATTGGGCCGGATACTGGTGATGCTTGGCGTGGCCCTTGTAGTGATTGGGGGCCTCGTAATGCTGTTGGGGCGGACGGGCTTGCCGCTTGGGCGTCTGCCGGGGGACATCCTGTATCGGGGCAAGAACACCGCTTTCTATTTTCCGCTGGCTAGTTCCATCCTGATTAGTGTTGTGCTTTCTATTGTTCTCTTCCTGATTGGGCGACTGAAGCGGTAGTCGCTCGCCGACGAAAAGACACTGCCGAGCTGCGCTCGGGCTGGACGGACGAATGCGTCCGTCCCGACGTGGGTCTCTTGTAAACTGAGACCTCATGGAGATGGCGGACCAACTCGGATTTCAGTTTCGTCCTCCAGAGCGGCGGGTCTGGACGGTGCGGGCGCTGGTCTCCGCCGTACGGTCGCACATTGAGCGCGAGTATTCGGATTGCTGGGTGGAAGGGGAAATTTCCAATCTGCGCATTCCCGACTCTGGACATTTGTATTTCACGCTGAAGGAAGAGAGCGCGCAGATTCGCGTAGTGATGTTCCGCTCGTCGGCGAAACTGCTGCGGTTTCGTCCTGAGAATGGGTTGCACGTCACGGTTCGCGGGCGCATTACGGTGTATGAAGATCGCGGGGAGCTGCAAATCTCCGCCGAATTCATGGAGCCGAAGGGCGCGGGCGCGTTGCAATTGGCGTTCGAACAATTGAAGGCGCGATTGCAGGCGGAAGGATTGTTCGAGGCGGCGCGAAAGAAGCCGATCCCGCCGTTGCCGCAAAGAATTGGCATCATCACTTCACTACAGGGGGCAGCGCTCCGGGACATTCTGAATATTCTGGCGCGACGGCATCAATCGGCGAATGTGCTGATCTATCCGGCACAGGTGCAGGGAGACGGGGCGCCGGGCGAGATGATGGCTGGGCTTCGATGTTTTCATCTTCATCAGGAGCACCGTCACAGCCACGCAGTGGAAGTCATCATCATTGCGCGCGGCGGAGGATCGGCGGAAGACCTGGCCGCGTTTAATCATGAGGGTCTGGCGCGAGCGGTCGCGGAATCGAAGATTCCAGTAATCTCGGCGATTGGGCACGAGACGGATTTCACCATCGTGGATTTTGTCGCCGATCTGCGAGCGCCAACGCCTTCGGCGGCGGCGGAGCTGGTGATCCGGTCGCGGCAGGAAATCGGAGCGCAAGCGGAGGATCTGTATCGGCGGCTGGAACGAGCAGTGCGCTACCGTTTGTTGATGGCGCGTCAGGAGTTGACGGAGCGGGCACAGCACGGAGCGTTTCCGCGCATGATGGACGGCATCCATCGGCGGCAGCAGAAACTGGATGAACAGCGTTTCCGTTTGGAGAAGGGGCAACGACAATTGCTGGAGCGATGTCATCGGCGTTGCGAGAATGTTGCTGCGGCAGTCCGGCACTATGACGCGCGCCGCCTTCTGGCGGCGGTGCGGCAGCGATTGGAGGGGCAGGTTGCGAACCTCGCCGCCGCCACGCACACGCGGTTGCTGGAGAGCCGGGGAGCGCTGGATCGCGAGACCGCGAGCCTGGAGGCGCTTTCACCGGTGGCGATTCTGAATCGCGGATACGCGATCGTGTTCGATGCCAAGGGCCAGCTGGTGAAAGATGCGGCGCGACTCAAAAGTGGGGATGAAGTGTCGGCGCGACTGGCTCGGGGACGGGTTCGCGCCCGCGTAACCGCAACTGAGCACAGCGAAACGGAATCCGGCGGGGCTGCATTAGAATGAGTTCAACGAAACTTTCGACGTGAGGATTCGGTGACAGCGTCGCTGGCTTGGCCGCACATCTCGGTCATTTCGATCGTCGATATCGTGCTGGTCGCGATCCTGATCTACCAGTTCCTGGTGCTGGTGCGCGGCACGCGGGCGGCGCCGATGCTGGTTGGAGTGGCGACGCTTGGGCTGGCCTTTTATTTCGCGCGGCTGGGGGAATTGCGCACCCTGAACTGGTTGCTCAGCACGCTGCTGCCGTATGTTGTATTTGCGCTGATCGTTGTCTTCCAGTCGGAGATCCGGCACGCCCTGGCCAACCTCGGGAGTCGGATTTCGCTGATGCGGTCTTCGAGCTCGGTGGTCGACGTCTACGACGACATTGTTCTGGCGGCCAATCTTTTTTCGCAAAATCAGACGGGTGCGCTGATTGTGATCGAGCGCGAGATTGGGCTGCGCACCTACATCGAAAGCGGCGTGGCGCTAGATGCGCGGCTGTCGTATGACCTGCTGGCCACGATATTTCGTCCGAGCGCTCCCTTGCACGATGGCGCCGTGATTGTGCAGCGGGACCGCATTGCGGCCGCCGCTTGTTTTCTGCCGCTGTCGATGAACCCCGTGCTCTCGACGCAACTGGGGACGCGTCATCGCGCGGCCATCGGGATCACGGAAGAAACCGACGCGGTCGCGGTCATTATTTCGGAAGAGACGGGGACGATCAGCATGGCGGTGGCGGGCAGCATTGATCGCGATTTGACGGTGGAACGTCTGCGCGAGCGATTGAGCGCCCTGCTGAGCCGCTACGCTCCCTCGGCTACGCTGCCGAGTCCGGTGGAGGAAACCTTTGTCGAAGAAGAGGACACACCCAGTTCGCTCTCTCGGAGGCAGGATGCCGGCGTGCGCCGCGGAAGGGACGACTGACGATGCCGGGCTTTGTTGAGCACAGCTTTTCCCAACGGAGCTTCTTCCATCGCACCTTCGTTAACAATTTTTGGCTCAAGCTAGTTTCCCTGTTGCTCGCTATCGGCCTGTGGCTGGCAGTGGCGCGCGATCCCGTCGCCGAAGTCGAAGTGAGGGTTCCGATCGAGTTTCAGAATCTTGCCGATAATCTGGAGATCGATTCCGCCAACTCCACCGAGGTGCAGATCCGTGTACGCGGACCGGAGCGTCTGATTCATCGATTGCAGGCGGAGGATGTGCACGCGGAGATTAGTCTGGCTACGGTTCGGCCGGGGGAAAGGACTTTTGATTTGAGCAGTTCACAAATCCATGTGCCACAAGATTTGGAGGTCGTACAGATCATCCCCGGTCAGTTTCACCTCTCCTTCGACGAGCGCGAGACCCGGCGGATCGACGTTCAACCGCGCGTGATCGGAACTTTCGCGAGCGGCCAGCGCGTGATGCAGGTGATCGCCGATCCGCCGAATGTCACGATCACGGGACCCCGCCGTCGCGTCGAAGCGGTGGAGGCAGCCATCACCGATCCGGTGGACGCGAGCGGCGTTATGACGCGGGCTACATTTGTGACCCACGCCTACGTTACCGATCCTCTGATCCAAGTTGCACACCCCACTTCGATTCGCGTGACGGTTATCATGGAGAGTTCGGGAGAAAAGAAATAAGACAGTCGTTGGCCGATAGTCGATGGTCGTTCGCGGACTGGAATGAACGACGCAATGCGAACGACTAACGACTAACGACAAACGACTGATTCATGACGCAAACCAGACAGCTCTTTGGTACTGACGGGATTCGTGGCGTGGCGGGGGAATTTCCGCTCACGCGTGACAATGTTTATTGGATGGGACGGGCACTGGGGCACGATCTGGTACGCGTGAATGCCAAGGCGCGAGTGGTGATTGGACAGGACACGCGCGTTTCGAGCCGCTGGATTGCCGACCGATTTCTGCAGGGGCTTGCGTCCGTGGGAGTGGAAACGCGCAGTGCGGGCGTGATTACTACGCCAGGCGTCGCGTTTCTGGCGCGCTCGCAAAAGTTCGATGCCGGAGTGGTGATTTCGGCTTCGCACAATCCGTGGACCGATAACGGGATCAAAGTTTTCTCCGGCGATGGCTACAAGCTGCCGGACGCGCGCGAACTGGCGATTGAAAAAGAGATTTTCGCGCTGTTGCAGGATTCGGATGCGGTTCCGGCGCCGGATTCCGCGGCAGCGGGTTCGAGCCTTCCCGGCGAGGAAAACCTGCGGCAGGCTTACGTTCGCTGGCTCGCGGGCTCGGTTTCCACCGACTTGAGCGGGCTTCGCGTGGCGATCGATTGCGCCAATGGCGCCGCGGCGGCGGAAGCTCCGGAGCTATTCGGGGCGCTCAACGTTAACACGACCCTTCTGCACTGCGCGCCGGATGGACAGAACATCAATGAGAATTGCGGCGCGCTGCATCCGGAAATATTAGCGCGATTTGTCTACGAGAGCGTTGCTGGCGAAAACATTGGTAACGGCAAACCGGGACGCTTCGATGCGGGCGTTACTTTTGATGGCGATGCCGATCGCGCGCTTTTTTGCGATGCCAATGGGCGAGTGGTGAACGGGGATGCGGTTCTGCTGCTGGCAGCGCGTGACATGCAGTCGCGCGGCGTGCTCGCCAATGCCACCATGGTGGCGACCACCATGTCGAATATGGGATTGGAGTTGGCGCTCAAGCGATCTGGCATTCGGATGCTGCGGGCCAATGTCGGCGACAAGTACGTGCTCGAAGAAATGCAGCGCGTGGGAGCTACGCTGGGCGGCGAACAGTCGGGGCACATACTGTTTCGCGATGGGGAGGCGACCACCGGCGACGGACTGCTCACCGCGCTCCGGGTGCTGGAGATTATGGTGCGGACGGGCAAGCCGCTGGCCGATTTAGTGAGCGATCTGAAGGTGTTTCCGCAGATTATTCGCAACGTGCGGGTGCGAAATAAGACTCCTTTCGCGGAGATTCCGGCAGTGCAGACGGCAATTGCGGCGGCGGAACGGGAACTCGCCGGCAATGGCCGAGTGGTCGTACGTTACTCTGGCACCGAAGAGTTGGCGCGGGTGATGATTGAAGCCGAGTCCAAGGAGCAGACGGATCGGCTGGCGGAATCGATTGCCGGAGCAATTCGGTCGGCGCTAGGTGCGTAACCCTGATATAGACTCGAGCAATCAAGTGTAGAAGCGAGGTTACGCCCGCTTGGACGGGGCAAAGCCCCGTCACCACACGGTCCCGACCTGTCGCAACTTTCCCTTTCACTTCGGCGAGTACGTCCATTTTGTACGGACGAGTTATCTTGTGCGCGTGTGCCGGTCGGTCGAGAATGAGAATCGGTTCAGAGTTCATCGACTTAGAAAAGGCTCATGAGAATTCTTATTGTGGAAGACGATGCGGCGCCGTACAGCTTCATCCGAAAAGGGTTGGAAGCAGAGCATCATGCCGTGAATGTTGCCTACGAGGGAAACCAGGGCCGGGCGATGGCGATGGAGTTCGACTACGACCTGGTGGTGCTTGACCCCAACCTGCCGGGGGTTGACGGGTTGTCGGTTCTGAAAAGGCTGGGCAGTGTGAAGCGAACTTACCGGTGGTGATTCTCACCGCGCGCAGCCCGGTCGAGGGCCGCGTGCAGTGTCTCGATTCGGGCGCGGACGACTATCTGGTGGAGCCTTTTTCGTATCTCGAACTGTCGGCACGAGCGCGAGCGTTGTTGCGGCGCAGTCACCTGCCATCGGAATCTGTGCTCACCGTCCGCGATCTCTGTCTGGACCGCGTGGAGCGCAAAGTGGAGCGGGCCGGGCGTCACATCGAACTGACGGTCAAGAAATTTGCATT
This sequence comes from uncultured Acidobacteriaceae bacterium, assembly GCA_963730845.1. GTDB lineage: Bacteria > Acidobacteriota > Terriglobia > Terriglobales > Acidobacteriaceae > Acidiflorens. The sequence continues at coordinate 82,182 of CAVSTM010000013.1, forward strand.
GCTCGAATACCTGATGCGCAATGCCGGGCGGCGGTTGACGCGGGCGATGATCATCGAACACGTCTGGAACCTGACCTTTGATTCCACGACAATGTGGTGGACGTCTACATCAACCATCTGCGGCGCAGAGTGGACGACGGCTTCACGCCAACTTTGATTCATACGGTTCGCGGCGTGGGGCATCAGATGAGCGCCAACGGTTCCCAGGCATGAGCGCGAGTTCGCATTCCTTTCCGAAGCTGCGGCAAGATCCGGATGTGCTCGGCGAACTGCTGCACTCGTTAAGCCAGCCGCTCACCAGTTTGCGGTGCGCGCTCGAACTTTCAATTGAAGAAGTCGCGGGGCAGCGGCAGGAGAGTGTTTCGGTCGCTCTGCAACAGACAGAAAAGTCATTGGCATGATCCAGTCGATGCGGGAGTATCTGGACGCCGATCAGTCTGCGCCGGGAGCTTGTCCGGTCGAACTGGCGCCGGCCATGCGGAGCGTGATGGAAGAATTGTCGCCGATCGCAGCGGTGCGCGGTGTCCGGCTGCGCTAGGCGGGCACATGTACGGCGGCGGTGCGGGTGCTGGAGTCGCGGCTGCGGCTGGCTTTGCAGTATTTGATTATGACGACGATCGAAGCGCAACCGGTGGGCGGTAAAGTGATGTTTTTGCTGAGCGAGGGCCCCGGCGGTGCGGTGCTGCGGGAGGAAGGCGGTGGCGGTTTTCGCGAGGGTCCGGCGGCGCGGACGAATGCGTCCGCCGCCACGCATTCACGCGACCATACAGGAGGCAACGAGCGCGCCGACCACGCGTGGCGCGGCCCGAGCGGCATCAGTTGCGTCAACTTTGTGCAGGGTGAGGATGGCGATCGCCAGCCGGGTGCTCGAAACCGCGGGAGCGTCCCTGGTGTTCGGCGACGGTGACGTTGGTCCAGCGGGATTCGTTCTACGCATTCCGCGCCGGGTTGGCAATCCTGCATGATGACTTCATTCTGAAATTTTGCCAGATGACGCTTGTCGCCAGGAGTACAATCCAGCCTTTCCGGAGGTTGCGGTGAGGCGTTCCATTGTTCTGCTGAGTGTTCTGTGGATGATTTCCGTAAGCTGGGCTCAGAAGAGCGCGCCCGTGGTCGCGCCGGTGACGCTGATCCGGGCGGGGGTGCTGATTGACGGTGTGTCGGGTTCCGCTCGCCGCGACGTGATCATCACGATTCGCGGAAACATGATCACCGACGTCGTCACCGATGGAGAGGCAATCAATCCTAAGAACTTCCCCGCGGGTGTTACCTTCATCGATCTTTCGCAGGCCACGGTGCTGCCCGGCCTGATTGATGCCCACACTCACATCTTCTTGCAGGGTGAAGATCCCGCCGAGGGCGGATACGACATTCAGCTGCTCAAGTATCCGCTGGCATTCCGCGCGGCGCGGGCAACGGTCTCGGCGCGGCGCGCGCTGGAACAGGGTTTCACCACACTGCGCGACATGGAAACCGAAGGGGCGGGCTACGGCGACGTAGGCATCAAGATGGCGATTGAAGGCGGATATATTCCCGGGCCGCGTTTGTTTGTTTCGACGCGTGCGATCTCGACGACCGGCGGATATCCACTTGAGGGTTACGCGCCGGAAATCGAAGTGCCGAAGGGTGTGCAGATCATTGACGGGCCCATCGAGGCGCGCAAGGCCGCGCGCGAGCAGCTCGACCATAGCGCCGACTGGATCAAGGTCTATATGACGCATCGGTCGTGGGTGGGGAAGAATGGCGAACTGGTATCGCAGCCCACGCTGACGGTGGAGGAGCTGCGGGCGATAGTGGACGAGACGCATGGCTGGGGAAAGAAAGTGGCTTGCCACGCTTACAACGGAGAGGGCTTGCAACGCGCGCTCGACGGCGGCTGCGACTCGATCGAGCACGGGCTTGGGCTGACCGATGCGCAGATCGCGCAGATGATCAAGCAAGGCACGTGGCTCTGCCCGACGCTGAGTGTTTACTACAGCGACTGGGCGCCGGCCGACACTCCGGAGGGCCAGCGCGACCGCAAGCGCGCCTCCGAGCACGAATTGTCATTTCGCAAGGCGGTGAAGACGGGAGTGAAGATTGCATTCGGGACGGACATGGGGGGAATTCCGTGGACGGAGCCGATCGCGCAGGAGTTTCCGCGGATGGTCGAATTTGGCATGACGCCGATGCAGGCGATCCAGAGCGCGACGTCGCGGGCAGCGGAACTGCTGGAGATGAAAGGCCGACTGGGCGTGATTGCGCCGGGCGCCTATGCGGATGTGGTTGCCGTTTCGGGCGATCCGCTGGCGAATGTCAAAATTCTTGAGAATGTCGGTTTTGTGATGAAGGACGGCAAGGTATTCAAGAACGATCTAGTATTGAAGAAATGAGTATTTGAAGAACTCCGCGATGCCGGAGGGTGCGGCGATGAACATTCTGGAAATGTGCGATTCGGAAGCGGCCTCGATTCCGGTGGACGCGACCGCCGAGCAGGCGATCCGGACGATGTTGGATCGGCATGTGGGAGCGGTTGCCGTGGTTGACGAAGACCGTCGTGTCGCTGGAATTTTTACGGAGCGAGATGTGCTGCGCCGGCTGGCGCTGGGCGAGCACGACCTACGCAAGGTTCCAATTCGCGAAATAATGACCGCGCCGGTCGAGATGGCAACCCGTGCAACCGCTGCGAGCGAGGCGCTTGCCACCATGGTGGAGCGTCACTACCGGCACTTACCGATTGTCGATGATGACGGACGGTTGCTGGGAATGCTTTCCATTCGCAATTTGCTGCAAGCGCAGATCGACTCTCTGACGACTCCATTTCAGCAACGGTCTGTGGTTTAAGAGCGCGGCGCTAGTGCGCGTGCGGACTCTGGGCGGGGTTGCTTCTCGGCGGTGGCGGAGCCTTTGCGATCTTCACGTCAAAGCTGACCGGCAACTGTTTTGGCGGATAACACGCCGAGTTATCGCAGGCTTGGTATTTTAAAGTTCCGCGGACAATATACTTGCCGGGCTGCACGGAGACCAGAGGCCGCACCAGCACACCCACTTGGAAATCTCCGGTGTAGACATTGAGCTTTTCGTCGGGAGCGAAAGCAAAACTCATGTCCTGGCCGTTGGGGTAAGTGGTCTTGCCGATGACGATGTCGGTGGTCGCTTCTACCTTGAGCACGGTCGGAATCAGGAACTCTGACTTCGGTTGGTTGGAGTTGATGTGGAATCCCCTGGCGACGCGAAAGATGAGCGGGACGGTCGCCGATTTGCCCTGTACGGCGGTCACGACCGGAGCGGGCGCCATCTTCACCGCAGGACCTTGCGGGCCGGCGTCGTCCTGGGCCGAGGCCCACGCGGAGAGTAGGAAAAGAGCGCTCGCGAAAAGGATTTTCATTGATCCACGGTACTCCAATTCTAGCGAGCTCTAGAGTAACCCAGTTGAGGCGCGGCTCGTAGTTACTTCTGAGCCTGTACCGCATGGCCCTGGCTCAGGGCCTTCTTGATGTGGTCGACGAAGACGCTGCGGCTCTGCAGGCCGAATTCGCGCGCGATGATCTTGCCGTCGCGATCCACGAAAAACGTAGTCGGCAGGGCATTGACGCCGCCGTAGCTCTGACCAACGGACTCTGTGCCCAGCAGGATGGGGTAGTTGACCCCCATTTCCTTGGCGAATTTGGCGATGTCTTCGGTGCTGGCATCGTCCATGGCGACGCCGACGATCTGGAATCCTTGTGGGCCATATTCTTTTTGCAGTTCGACGAACCACGGCATCTCGATCTTGCAGGGACCGCAATATGTCGCCCAGAAATTGAGGAGAACGGCTTTGCCGCGCAGGTCGGAGAGTTTGATTTTTTTGCCGTCGAGCGTTTGCAGTTCGAAGTCAGGGGCCAAATTGCCCATGAGTCCGTGGTTAGAACCGTTCGCGCGGTTGTTGCGGGTCATGCGAATGCCGGCGAATAACATAGCCGCGACGAGGGCGGCGACGAAGAACAGAATCAGGGGATTTCGTTTCACTGGCTACCTCAGCGGCTAAAAGCCGCACTCGAAATAATGCACTTACCGCAGCGCTGAAGCGCTGCGCCACCCAAAAGCTTCTCGCCCGCTATAGCGCGAAGCGATTCAAGAACGAGAAATAGCCGGAGATGAGCGCGAAGCGGCCCATCACCAGCAGGATGCCCAATGCGATCAGCAAGCCTCCGCTTGCTACTTCCACGGTGTGCATGTGGAATTTGAAACGGTTGTAGAACTTTAAAAAGCGTTCGATGCCGAGCGAAGTCAGCAGGAAAGGCACAGCCAATCCGGCCGAATAGATGGCCAGAAGGAAGATACCTTTCCAGACTGTATCCTGAGCGGCGGCGAAGCCGAGCACTACCGCGAGGATCGGACCGACGCACGGCGTCCATCCAAAAGCGAAAGCAAATCCAATGACAAACGCACCCCATGCCGAAGAGCTGCCTTTGAGGCCATGCAGTCGCGTGTCGGCAAGCAGCGCCCTGATCTGCAAGATGCCGGTCAGGTGAAGGCCGAAGAGGATGATGACCACTCCGGCGATGCGCGCCAGCAGCGATTTGTACTGCGCGAGCACCTGGCCGACTTCCGTTGATATTGCGCCGAGCGTGATGAAGACGATGCTGAATCCTATGATGAACGCGGCGGAATTGAGCATCACCTTGCGAAAGAGCTCGCCTTCCTTCATCTTCAACTGCTCGACGCCTACGCCGGAGATCAGGGAAACGTATCCGGGGACGAGTGGAAGCACGCAGGGCGACAGGAACGAGATCAGTCCGGCGACGAAAGCGGCGAGCGGTAATGGCAGACTCATCATATCTCTCTATTGTAGCGAGCCGGCGAGAAGTCAACACCATCCCAGCCCCTAAAGGGGCGTCTAATCCCGATGAACAACGGCATCGCTAAAGCGATGCCCTGATACGGGACCAGAGCTTCGCCGGACTACTTACCTGATGCTACGGACGGCGGAATTGTTCCAACAATTCCGGCTCTGTACTTTGTTTCGTACTTTGGAAGACATCATTCAATGGACGTTATCGCGACACGGGTGTCTGTGGCCGCTTTGGGGCGGGCTGCCCCTTGGGCGGCGTGGCAGGCGCGGTATCGGGCGGGGCTTCGGTCAACACTTTCTTGATGAAGCCAGGGGGCACGGTGGCGGTGAGAATTGCGCGATCTCCCGACTGTTCGACTTTGAGGCTGTCGAAGAACGTCTTTACGTCCACATCGGTGCCGTGTGTTCGGACGCTGCCTTCGGCGGCGTGAAAGATACTGAGGAAGGCGGCGGTCTTCCCGGTGATCGCCTGCGCGTCCGCCTCACTGTCGGTGAAGGCCTCGGCCCGCAGGTGGAGAGCGCGAAGATAGCGCGCGGAAACAACGGCGACCGCAGGATGGGGAAACAAAAGGCTCCAACTGCCTAGTCCGCCCATGGAACTGGTTTCAGGCCGAACTCGCAGGATGGCAAAAGACAGACTTGCCAGCGGAACTTTTCCGAAGAACCTTCGCAGCAACCTAGGGCCGCCGAAGGGCGAAGCCAGTTTGCGGGAGCGGTCGAGCATACCGCGAATCACGTCGGGGTCGGGATGGTTCGAAACCGCGACGCTGTCATAGGAAAGAATGACCACGCGAACCATACGCCCTTCGAGAGGGATACTGTAGATGTCAAAGCCGCGATAGTCGTCGATTGAAGAAGAGATCCTTTTGAGGTAGGCCGTCAGCCGGCCGGCGTCGATCTTGCCGACGAAGACCTCGGAGAAGCGTGGCTCGGAAGCCGATCCAGCCGTGCCGTCTCCCCAACTCTGTGGATAGTGGATGGCAAAGGCGGCCTGGTCCAGATCGCGCTCGAATTGAAAGCCCGTCTCCTCTACAAACTTCTGGTATTCGGGGTCGCGGGAAACCGGCGGAAGTTGGCTGGTGGCGTTGAAGGTGCGAATCCACTTCAAATTGATGTAGAAGAAACCGTCCGCTCCCGGGAGCAGGCGGGCCGCTTCGGGAGCGGCGTGCTTGCGCAGGGTCACGATCAACGCGATGGCCGCGACGATCAGCAAAACGGCCAGGGGGATGGGGAGGCGGCGTCGAATGCGCATCGAATTTCGGCGGGTGCTCGGCCCGCCCACAGTGAACAGTATGGTGAGCCTGCTAATCATAGCATCCGGCGGCGGTGGGGTTATTGCGATGGTTGCATTCACCGACGGGGCAGGCGGGGCAGGACGGAGTGTTGCGCGTGAATTGCCCTTATGATAACTTAAATAATTGTCCCGGACTTCAGGAAGGGATCAGGGAAGTATTGTGCCCGGTTGGACTTGCTTCCACCTGCTGGCGTAGCTCAGTCGGTAGAGCATCTGATTTGTAATCAGAGGGTCGGGGGTTCGATTCCCTTCGCCAGCTCCAGAAAAACAAGATTCCGGAAACAGAAGAGGTTTGCGCTGCGGCGCGCGCTGGTGGCACGGTTCTAAAGCACTCCTTCAGATTATTTTCCGGCGATTGTAGTTGTCAGGCGGGAGTTCTCGCATTTCTTTTCCCGAGCTGAGAAGTGCTGATCGTGTCGGTGTTGGTTTTCGCGCGGCCGAGCAGTGTTTTCGGATTTGCACAGGTGGGTGAGTGGTTAAAGCCAACAGACTGTAAATCTGTCCCTCTCAGGAGGTACGGAGGTTCGAATCCTCCCCTGTGCACCAGAGTGGCGAAAAAGCGGCGATGCTTCAGTTGTTGGCGGCGCTGAGGCGGTAATAAGAAGTTGACGATCAAGAAGAAGTTTGTGCTGGCTCTTATCGCGTATGCGGTTCTGGGCATTTTAGCCTGGACTACGTTGTCGGACGAGCCGATTCGAGTCTTCAATGCGAATGTGCGACTGCGAACCGGGACGCTTCTGATCCTGGGACTGTTCGCGTTTCGAGCGGCGCTGTATTTTTGGCGGACCCGGATCGAGGAAGAACGAGAAAGCGCGAAGCCGACGGATTGAAGAGGCGGAAGCGATGCAGACAAGAAGCAGGTCCTTCGTTTCGCTCAGGATGACAAGTTCTAGGAAGTATGGCGGGCCGATGTAGCTCAGTTGGTAGAGCACTCCCTTGGTAAGGGAGAGGTCATCAGTTCAATCCTGATCATCGGCTCCATAGGATTGAGTAGAGACGCGGCTTGCGGCGTCTGCGGGAGCGGACGAGACGCGGCAAGACGCGTCTCTACCGGGATTCGGTAGAGGGCGGGAGTAACTCAGTGGTAGAGTCACAGCCTTCCAAGCTGTTGGTCGCGGGTTCGATCCCCGTCTCCCGCTCCAGAGTTCGAGCGTTGGATTGAGCGTTGCGTTTTGAAATTCGGTGTTTCGGGTGGGAACGATGATCTTCGAGCCAGGCGTCATCAAGGTCGAGAAATGGCGTGAGTTCGGCGATCTGAAAGCCGCGATGGAGAAAGCGTTCGCGGCTGACCGGGTGACGAAGTATTTGAAGACGCTTGACAGCGGCAACATTCGAGTCCGCAACCTGGGTGCGGTTTTTGCGGCGGATGTGATTGACCGAGCTACGGGAGAAAAGGTCGGAACGGCGCGGTCTTTGTATGGATCGCTGCCAATTTCGGATCAGGCCCAGATGCGAGAGTTTTATCTCTCGAAGGTCGAAGAAGTCGATCCGGCGTTACGGGCTAAGTTTCACAAGCTGTATCAGTACTACTGAGTGGATCTCAGGACGACACTTGATTTTCGAACCAGCCGGCGAGACGCCGGCGCTACAGAGGATCAGAGCAAATGGCGAAAGAAAAATTTGAACGGACCAAGCCGCACTGCAACGTAGGGACGATTGGTCATATTGACCATGGCAAGACGACGTTGACGGCGGCCATCACCAAGGTTTTGCAGAAGCACAATCCGAAGATTGTGTTCCGGTCGTTTGATTCGATCGACAACGCTCCGGAAGAAAAGGCGCGCGGGATCACGATTGCCACGGCGCACGTGGAGTATGAGACGCCGAACCGGCACTACGCGCACGTGGATTGTCCGGGACACGCGGATTACATCAAGAACATGATCACGGGCGCGGCGCAGATGGACGGCGCGATCTTAGTTGTGGCGGCGACGGACGGTCCGATGCCGCAGACGCGCGAGCACGTGCTGCTGGCGCGGCAGGTGGGCGTGCCTTACATTGTGGTGGCGTTGAACAAGTGCGATGCGGTGGACGATCCCGAGCTGCTGGATCTGGTTGAGCTTGAAGTACGCGAGTTGTTGAAGAGCTATCAGTTTCCGGGCGACGACGTGCCGGTGATCCGGCTGTCGGCGCTGGGGGCGTTGAATGGCGAAGAGAAGTGGGAAAAGCAGATTGACGCGTTGATGGAGGCGGTGGACAAGAGCGTGCCGCAGCCGGCGCGGGAGTTGGACAAGCCGTTTCTGATGCCGATCGAAGATATATTTTCGATTCAGGGACGCGGCACGGTGGTGACGGGGCGGATCGAGCGCGGGAAAGTGAAAGTGGGCGAGGAATCGGAGATTGTCGGGTTCCGGGAGACGCGCAAGACGGTGGTAACGGGCGTGGAAATGTTCAAGAAGCAGCTGGATGAAGGCATGGCGGGCGACAACGCTGGCCTGTTGCTGCGCGGCATTGCGAAAGAAGACGTAGAGCGCGGGATGGTGCTGGCGAAGCCGGGATCGATTACGCCGCACACCAAGTTCAAAGCGGAAGTTTACATTCTGACGAAAGAAGAAGGCGGGCGGCACACGCCGTTCTTCAAGGGGTATCGTCCGCAGTTTTATTTGCGAACGACGGACGTGACGGGGATTGCGGAGTTGCCGGCGGGCACGGAGATGGTGATGCCGGGCGACAACGTGAGCCTGGTGATCGAGTTGATCACGCCGGTGGCGATGGAAAAGGGATTGCGGTTTGCGATCCGCGAAGGTGGCCACACGGTGGGCGCGGGCACGATTGCCGAGATTATTACGTAGTTTGTGTGGTGGCGGGGCTTGGCCCCGCCGGGACGGGGCGGAGCCCCGTCACCACACGAAAAATTTGAAGGCTAGAAACCGAGAGTTTAGGGAGTGAGCAATGCCCCGAGAGATCATTACGTTGCAGTGTGGTGATTGCAAAGAGCGGAACTATTCGAAGACCAAGAACCGCAAAACGACACCGGACCGTCTGGAACTGAAGAAGTTCTGCAGCCGTTGCCGCAAGCACACGCCGCACAAAGAAGTGAAGTAAGGCGATTGAATCATTGAGGCATTCGGTCATTGAATCATTAGAAGATCAAAAGCATGGCTGAGGCTTTCAATGGCTCAATGATTCAATGACAAAATGAGTCAATGGTTTTAGGGGCGTAAGCTCAACGGTTAAACTGTCGGTCTCCAAAACCGAACTTGGGGGTTCGAATCCCTCCGCCCCTGCCAGAGTTGAGGGTAAGAGTTCAGGCCCGAGAGGGAGTAGTCGAGGAAAGCGGGAAGGTATGGCGACAGCAGTAGAACAGAACGCGATTGCAAGTGCGCTGAGATCCTGGCCCGAGCGGATCAAGACGTTTTACAACGACGTGCGCACGGAGATGAAGAAAGTTACGTCTCCAACGCGCAAGGAAGTCCAGGCAACGACGACGGTGGTCATCATCACCGTGTTTCTGTTTGCGTTTTATTTCTGGGTTGTCGATCTGGCGATCACCAACAGCCTGGAGCGCGGTTTGCATTATTTCTCGCGCCATTAGGCGGCGAGCGAAAGAAGCGATTGAATGCCGGATACGGATACCAATAATAAAGCTAAGAACGAGAGCGCTGCGGTTGGCACTGGCTCAGAAGGTGCTGGGGAGCAGGCGCCGCCTCCAGCGCCTGCGGAAGCGGTTCCGGGCGGCCAGCCGGCGCGCAATCCGAATATGAAGTGGTACATCATCCACGCCTATTCGGGCTTCGAGCGCAAAGTCCGGGAGTCGCTCGAATCGCGCGTGCAGGCTTTCGGACTGCAGGACAAGATCGGCAAGGTGCTGATTCCGACCGAATCGGTCACCGAAGTCCGTGGCGGAAAGAAGTACACGTCGGAGCGCATGTTCTATCCCGGCTACGTGCTAGTTGAGATGGACATGGACGATCACGTCTGGCACGTGGTGAAGTCGACGCCGCGGGTTACCGGATTTGTGGGCACCGGGCAGCAGCCGACGCCACTGTCGGAAGAGGAAGTCAATCACATTGTTTACAAAGTCGCCGACAGCCGGGAAAAACCGAAGCTCAAGGTCAAATTCGAAAAGGGCGAGACGGTGCGCATCGGCGAGGGTCCGTTCGCGACCTTTACGGGCGTGGTCGACGACGTCAACGAAGATCGCGAGACTTTGAAAGTGATGGTCACCATCTTCGGGCGTTCGACTCCGGTGGAATTGGAATTTGGGCAGGTGGAGAAAGTCGCGTAGCGATTTTCGTAGAGACGCGGCTTGCCGCGTCTTGGCAGCGGAGACGGGGTAAGCCCCGTCTCTACAGGAAAGTGAATTGGGAAAGGCATCATGGCTAAGAAGGCTACAGGATCGGTAAAGTTGCAGATTGCGGCGGGCAAGGCCACGCCGGCGCCTCCGGTAGGACCGGCGCTCGGTCAGGCGCAAGTCAATATCATGGAGTTTTGCAAACAGTTCAATGCCCGTACCGGGCAGAAAGAACTGGAAGGTCTAATTGTTCCCGTCGTGATCACGGTCTATAGCGACCGCTCGTTCACGTTTATTACCAAGACGCCGCCGGCTTCGGTATTACTGAAGCGCGCGGCCGGCATCGCCAAGGGATCGGGCGCACCCAATAAAGATAAGGTCGGCAAGGTGACGCTGAAACAGGTCGAGGAAATTGCGAAGCAGAAGATGCCGGATCTGAACGCCGCGTCGGTCGATGCCGCCATCCGCAGCGTGCGCGGTACGGCTCGGTCGATGGGGATTGAAGTGGCGGAATAGGCTTTGTCTGCCCTTCTGGGCAGGCGGGACGGACAAACGCGTCCGTCCCCACGTGAGTTTGTTAGTCGAAAACACCACGGCTCTTTGGAACAATGAAGCAGCGGTGGGAGACTGAGGTGAAAATGAAGAAGTCAGGGAAAAATATCGAAAAGTCGCGGAAGGCAGTCGAACCGCGTCCTTACACACTGCAGGAAGCGGTTCCACTTCTGCAGAAAGTGAAATACGCAAAGTTCGACGAGACGGTCGAAGTGACGTTGCGGCTGGGCGTCGATCCAAAGCATGCTGATCAGATGGTGCGCGGCACGGTCGTGCTTCCTCACGGACTGGGCAAGTCGAAAAAAGTTCTGGTGATCGCGAGCGGCGAAAAAGTTCGCGAGGCCGAGGCGGCGGGAGCGGACTTCGTCGGCGGCGAAGATATGGTTGAGAAGATCACGAAAGAAAACTGGACCGACTTCGATGCGCTGATCGCCACGCCCGACATGATGAAGTCGGTCGGCCGTTTGGGCAAGGTCCTCGGGCCGAAGGGACTGATGCCAAATCCGAAAACGGGTACGGTCACCATGGATGTGGCGCGCGCTGTACAGGAAGTCAAGGCCGGCAAGGTCGAGTTCCGCACCGACAAAACGGCGCTGGTGCACGTGCCGGTGGGGAAGATTTCATTCTCGCCCGACAAACTGATCGACAACGCAACCGTGCTGATTTCCAGCGTGATCAAGGCTAAGCCTTCGGTGGCCAAGGGGAAATACATCAAGGCCTGCTATTTGAGTTCGAGCATGGGGCCTGGGATCTCGCTGGATACGACTCCGATCGAGGTCGCGGCTAAGGCATAGTTAGGCAATGCCGCCGGGCTGCGCCCGGAAGACGGGCAAGCCCCGTCTCTACACGAGATTTGAAAGGGTTCTTATATGGCGGTTACTAGGGCTAAGAAAGTTGCACAAGTTGAGAAGCTTGGTGGCGAGCTGAAGAATGCTTCGAGCATGATCGTGGCCACCTATTCCAAGCTGACGGTGACGCAGGACTTCGAATTGCGCAAGGCATTGCGTCCGACCGGGGCGAAGTATCGCGTGGTGAAGAACACCTTGGCCGAGCGCGCCGGCAAGGGTACCAAGGTCGAGGAAGCGCTAAAGAACCTTCAGGGCGTGACCTCGATCGCCTACACCGAAGGCGATCCGGTGGCTTTGGCCAAGGCGCTGGCGAAGTACGTCAAGGACAATCCGGAATTCAGCTTCAAGGCCGGTGTGGTCGAAGGCCGCGTGATTACGGTCAAGGAGATCGAGTCGCTTGCGACCATGCCGTCGAAAGACGAGCTTTACTCGAAGCTGCTTTTCCTGTTAAGTGCTCCGTCGCAGCGTCTGGTTACAGCGATGAATGCGGTCGGACGGAATCTGGCAGTGGTTGTCGGTCAGGGCGTGGAGCAGAAAAAGTTTAAAGAGGCGTAAGCCTTTGTGGAGCGATGGGCGTCCTCGGATGGAGCGATGGCGCCCCATTGAAAAGTTCGGGTCGGCGCGAGCTGACCGAAAAAGATTTAGTTATTGCGAAGCGAGGGGTGGCGCGGTCGGAAACTTTGGTGTTGTCTGGCGCCGGAGTTGAGGACCTGGTCGCACTGGAAACCTGGCCAAGCGATAGCGAAATCGTAAATCTTACATTAAGAAGCGGAGAGATTCACATGGCGGATCTACAGCAGTTGGAAGAGTCGATTGTCGGCCTGTCGTTGCTGGAAGCGGCAGAGCTGGTGAAGAAACTGGAATCGCGTCTGGGCGTTTCGGCGGCGGCAGCGGCCCCGGTGATGGTTGCCGGCGGCGCAGCGGCGGGCGCGGCAGCCCCGGCTGAGGAAAAGACCGAATTCACGGTCGTTCTGAAGGAAGTCGGAGCCAATAAGATCAATGTAATCAAGGCAGTACGCGAGGTCACCAGCCTCGGTCTGAAGGAGGCGAAAGACCTGGTCGACGGCGCTCCCAAGAGCATCAAGGAAGGTGTCTCGAAGGACGAAGCCGAGACCATCAGGAAGAAGTTCACTGAAGCGGGCGCAACTGTCGAGGTCAAATAGTTTGGGCGGTAGGGCGGGGTGTGTGGAAGCGGGGCTCTGCCCCGCTTGGACGGGGCGAAGTCGCCCGTCCCCACACGAGTCGCCATGCCGCTTGCAATTATTTGACCGAACAGTAGCTGAATCCTTGGGAGTGGTGTTAATATCTAATAAATAACCCGCTTACCCTGGCTTCACTGCGAGGCGACGGCGACCCGCATCCTCCAAATAGACCCAGGAAGCGGAACGGAAAAGGGTCGCTGGAATGAAAGTATGGCAGCCGGTCCCGCGGGCGGCGGGACGGAACAGGCCTTTTGAACTGGCACGGAATTTTACAAGTTATTCAAGAGTAAGCGTCGCATGTGGCGCCCGCGGACAAGCTTGTCCTTGCGGGAGCCTCTCGCTTTTTTCCGCGCACTCCGCTCGTGGGCTGTAGCAGTCTCGTTAAGCAATATTGTGGCGCCGCTTTTTTGCGTCCCTCATTCCGCTTGTACCGCAGCCCCGGCTGCCTGAAAGCAGGAGTTCCTGAGCATGACAAAGCACAATATCCACCGCAAGCGTTTCGATTTTTCCAAGATTCCAGCAACCATCCAGATCCCGAACCTGATCGAGGTTCAGAAGCGCTCCTATGACCGCTTCCTGCAGATGGACAAACTGCCCAGCGAGCGCGAAGACGGCGGGCTGCAGGCTGTATTTCAGTCGGTGTTTCCGATTACCGACTTCCGCAACGTCTCCCAGCTTGAGTTCGTGGACTTTGCGATTGGCAACTGGGAGTGCAAGTGCGGCCACTTGAAGGGGCTGCATCACTTGCGCACGACTTGCAGGAGTTGCGGATCGACGGTGATCACGGACCCGTTTCATCCCGGCGAAGTTCTCTGCCACAAGTGCGGCACCTACAACGCGAATACTCCCGACTTCTGCAACAAGTGCGGCGATCCCGTCGGACTGCAGCTGAAGTATGACGTGGCGGAATGCGAAGAGCGCGGCATGACCTACTCGGCACCGCTCAAAGTGACGATGCGGCTGACCATCTGGGACAAGGATCCGGAGACGGGCAATCGTTCCATCCGCGACATCAAGGAGCAGGAAGTTTTCTTCGGCGACGTCCCGCTGATGACGCAGAACGGCACTTTCATTATCAATGGGACCGAGCGCGTCATCGTCAGCCAGTTGCACCGCTCGCCCGGAGTGTTCTTCGAGACGGCGGCGAATCGCACTTACTTCTTGGGAAAGATTATTCCCTACCGCGGTTCGTGGGTTGAATTCGAATACGACCAGAAGAACGTTCTGTACGTGCGCATCGACCGCAAGCGCAAGTTCCTGGGCACGATTTTCCTGCGCGCGCTGGGCCTGCGTTCCGGCGAGGACATTCTCAAGACTTTCTATACGACGGACCGCCTGGTTGTCCGCGACAAGAAGCTGTTCTGGACGCTGGATCCGGCGAGCGAAAAGCCCACGAACCTGCTGGGCATGAAGCTGGCGCACAGCATCAAGTCGAAATCGGGTGACGAAGTTGCGCACTCCGGCCGCAAGATCAGCGCCGCGACTCTAAAGGAAATTCAGAAGGCGAAGATCAGCGAAATCGAAGTGGATATGACCGATCTGGAAGGCGCGTGGGCGGCGAGCGACATTGTCGACACCACGAGCGGTGAAGTGCTGCTCGAGGCCAATTCGGAAATCACGGCCGACAAGGTGGCCAAGATTCTGGAGTCGGGCGTGGTCGAGATGAGCGTGTTCTTCCCCGAGCGCGACGACGTGGGCACGGTGATCAGCCAGACGCTGCGCCGCGATTCGGTCGTCAGTCCATCGGAAGCTCTGATCGAGATTTATCGCAAGCTGCGTCCGGGCGATCCGCCGACGCTGGATACGGCGACGGCGTTGTTCCAGGGCATGTTCTTCGATCCGCGCAAGTATGACTTCTCGCGCGTGGGCCGGTTGAAGTTCAACATCAAGCTGTTCGAGAACCAGGAAGCGACCAGCCTGGAACAGCGCACGCTTGATCCCACGGATTTTTACGCGACCATCAAGTACCTGCTCAAGCTGCGCAAGAACATCGGCGCGGTGGACGACATCGATCACCTCGGCAATCGCCGCGTGCGCGCGGTCGGCGAGTTGCTGGAAAACCAGTTCCGCATCGGCCTGGTTCGCATGGAACGCGCGATCAAGGAAAAGATGAGCGTGTACCAGGAAATGTCGACGGCCATGCCGCACGACCTGGTCAACGCTAAACCGGTGATGGCAGCGATTCGCGAGTTCTTCGGATCGTCGCAGCTGTCGCAGTTCATGGATCAGACGAATCCGCTGTCGGAAATCACGCACAAGCGGCGTCTGTCGGCGCTGGGGCCGGGCGGGTTGTCGCGCGAACGCGCTGGATTTGAAGTTCGCGACGTTCACCCGACGCACTACGGACGCATCTGCCCGATTGAAACGCCGGAAGGTCCGAACATCGGACTGATCTCGTCGTTGAGCTGTTTTGCGCGCATCAACGACTACGGCTTCATCGAGTCGCCCTACCGCAAGGTGAAGAACTCGCGCGTGGTCGACTACGTCATCGTCGTCAACGCCGGCGACAGCAGCTACAAAGTCAGCGACTACGCCGAGAAGAGCGAGATGGAGAAGGTCAACGCCGATCTCAAAGAACGGAAGAAGAAGCGGTCGAGGTCGAGCCGTTTTCCTTCTATCTCTCCGCGTGGGAAGAAGACCGGCACACCATCGCGCAGGCCAACATCGAGCTGGACGACAAGGGTCGCATCGCCGGCGAACTGGTCAACGCTCGCAAGGCGGGCAACTTCGTGCTGGTGAATCGCGACGAGGTGGACTACGTCGACGTCAGCCCGAAGCAACTCGTTTCAGTCGCCGCTTCGCTCGTGCCGTTCCTCGAGCACGACGACGCCAACCGCGCTCTGATGGGCGCGAACATGCAACGTCAGTCGGTGCCTTTGCTTCGTGCTCAGGCTCCGATCGTGGGAACCGGGATGGAAGGCGTCACCGCGCGCGATTCGGGCGCGGTGGTGCTGGCTCGCCGTAACGGAATCATCGATTCGGTCGATTCCGAACGCATCATTGTCCGGGTCGAGGGCGAGCATCATCCGATGCAGCTTTCGCGTGAAGTGGGCAGCGACATTTATCAGCTCACCAAGTTCAAGCGCTCGAACCAGAACACCTGCATCAACCAGAAGCCGATCGTGAAGAAAGGCCAGCGGGTGGTGAAGGGGCAGGTAATTGCCGATGGTCCGTGCACTGACTTTGGCGAGTTGGCTCTCGGACGCAACGTGCTGGTCGCGTTCATGCCGTGGCGCGGTTACAACTTCGAAGACGCGATCCTGGTCTCGGAAAAGATGGTGAAGGAGGATTACTACACCTCGGTTCACATCGAAGAGTTCGAACTCGAAGCGCGCGATACGAAACTCGGCCCCGAGGAAGTAACGCGCGACATTCCCAACGTGAGTGAATCCACGCTGCGCAATCTGGACGAAGCGGGCGTGATCCGCATCGGCGCTGGCATCAAGCAAGGTGACATCATCGTCGGCAAGGTTACGCCGAAGGGTGAAACGCAGCTCACGCCGGAAGAGAAACTGCTGCGCGCGATCTTCGGTGAAAAAGCTGGCGACGTGCGCGATGCTTCGCTCTACTGCCCGCCTGGAATCGAAGGCATCGTGGTAGACGTGAAGATTTTCTCGCGCAAAGGCCAGGAGAAGGATGAGCGCGCCAAAACGATTGAAGGCAACCAGATTGCGAAGCTCGAAAAGAACCTTTCGGACGAGATTCGAATTCTGACCGATGAGCGCCTGAAGCGCCTGGAAGGCCTATTGGGCGGCAAGGAAGTGCAAGCCGATCTGCACGACGAGCGCACCAACAAGCGGCTACTGACCAAGGACACGATTCTGGACCGCGACGCGATCGAGCGCATCTCGACTCGCAACCTGAAGCGCATCAAGTATGCCGACAAGGATCCGCGGGTAAACGAGCAGATCGACGAGATCGAGGAAATGACCTCGCGCCAGATCGACGTGCTCAAGAAGATCGTCAACGAGAAGAAGGACAAACTGACCAAGGGCGACGAGCTGCCGCCGGGCGTGATCAAGCTGGTGAAGGTGTACATCGCCATGAAACGCAAGCTGAGCGTCGGCGACAAGATGGCCGGACGCCACGGTAACAAGGGCGTGATCGCGCGCATTCTTCCGGAAGAGGATATGCCGTATCTCGAGGATGGAACGCCGGTCGAGATCGTCCTGAACCCGCTCGGCGTACCCAGCCGTATGAACGTGGGGCAGATTCTTGAAACCCACCTCGGATGGGCGGGCCATGAACTGGGCCAGAAGATCGGCGAATTGCTGAAGCAGAATACTCGCTCCGACGCTATCCGCCGCGATCTCAAAGCTCTGTTCAAGGACACCGTGCTGGCCGACACTATCGCCGACATGAGTGAAGATGAGCTCGAGGCCCTCGCGCCCACATTAAAGAAGGGCGTGTTCATGGGATCGGCCGTATTCGACGGCGCCCGAGAGACGGAAATCAAGGCGTTGCTGACGAGCGCGGGCCTGCCCACGTCGGGCAAGACCATGCTGCGCGACGGCATGACCGGCGAGCAGTTTGAATTGCCGGTTACGGTCGGCTACATCTACATGTTGAAGCTGTCGCACCTGGTGGACGACAAGATTCACGCCCGCTCCATCGGTCCCTACTCGCTGATCACGCAGCAACCGCTGGGTGGCAAGGCGCAGTTCGGAGGCCAGCGTTTCGGAGAAATGGAAGTCTGGGCTCTGGAAGCCTACGGCGCGGCGTTCATCCTGCAGGAATTACTGACCGCGAAGTCGGACGACGTCTACGGGCGCACCAAAATCTACGAGGCCATCGTCAAAGGCGAAGCCGCGATGGAGCCGGGCGTGCCGGAATCGTTTAACGTGCTGATTCGCGAATTGCAGGCGCTTTGCCTGGATGTCGAGTTGATTAAGGCCACCGAGAAGAAGCCGGTGGCGGTGGCAGCAGATTAAGGAATCGTCGCCGGTCGCCAGTCGTTGGTCGTTCGCGACTAGCAGGCCGACTCAGTTTTAAAGACTAGACCCGCAGTCTTCTGCTCTTGGGCTTCCGGGTTAAAGATTTAGCTAGCGACGAACGACCATCGACTAGCGACCGTTCTTGAGAGCCGCGTACGGCGGCGTACAGCCGTAGGAAAGCGGAGGAACATGTTTCGTTCGAGCCCGTTCGATATGGCAAATCCCGTGGCTGATTTTGATGCCATTCGCATCAGCCTGGCGTCCCCGGAAAAGATCCGGAGCTGGTCGCATGGGGAAGTGACCAAGCCGGAAACCATCAACTACCGCACCTTCAAGCCGGAGCGCGATGGCTTGTTCTGCGCGCGTATTTTTGGCCCGGTCACCGACTGGGAATGTCTCTGCGGCAAATACAAGCGCATGAAGCATCGCGGGGTGATCTGCGACAAGTGCGGCGTGGAAGTCACACTGTCCAAGGTGCGCCGTGAGCGCCTGGGGCACATCGAGCTGGCATCGCCCTGTTCGCACGTGTGGTTCTTCAAGGGACTGCCGAGCCGCATCGGGCATCTGCTCGATATTTCTCTGCGCGATCTGGAAGCAATTCTCTACTTCGAGGCCTACGTGGTCGTCGATCCGGGCGATTCTCCCGTGAAAGACCGCGAGGTGATCAAGGACGAAGCGAAGTACCGCGAACTTGACCAGCAATATCGCCCCGCCGGCTTCAAAGCCATGATGGGCGCGGAAGCGATCAAGGAACTTCTGAAGCGCATCGAGGTCGATTCGCTCTCCGCCGAACTGCGCGAGAAGATGAAACACGAAACCTCGCTGCAGAAGCGCTTGAAGTATGCCAAGCGCCTGAAAGTGGTCGAGGCCTTCCGCCGGAGCGGCAACAAGCCACAGTGGATGATCCTGGACGTGCTGCCCGTAATTCCACCCGAGCTGCGTCCCCTGGTTCCGCTGGATGGCGGGCGCTTCGCCACCTCCGATCTGAACGACCTTTACCGGCGCGTTATCAACAGGAACAACCGGTTGAAGAAGCTGATGGACCTGCACGCTCCCGAAGTCATCGTGCGCAACGAAAAGCGCATGCTGCAGGAGGCGGTCGACGCTCTGTTCGATAACGGACGGCGCGGACGCGTTCTGCGCGGCGCCAACAACCGGCCACTGAAGTCGCTCTCCGACACGCTGAAGGGCAAGCAGGGACGCTTCCGCCAGAACCTGCTCGGCAAGCGCGTGGACTACTCCGGACGTTCGGTAATCGTGGTCGGTCCCGAGCTCAAACTGCACCAGTGCGGATTGCCGAAGAAGATGGCGCTCGAATTGTTCAAGCCGTTCATCTATCACCGGCTGGAACAGACAGGAAACTGCACCACCATCAAGCAGGCAAAAGAAATGGTGGAACAGCAGGAACCGATCGTCTGGGACATTCTGGAAGAGGTCATCAAAGATCATCCGGTCATGCTGAACCGTGCGCCTACGCTCCATCGCCTGGGCATTCAGGCGTTCGAGCCGGTGCTGGTCGAAGGCAAGGCGATCAAGATCCATCCGCTGGTGTGCACGGCGTTCAACGCCGACTTCGACGGCGATCAGATGGCGGTGCACATTCCGCTTTCGCCGGAGGCGCAGGTCGAAGCCAGCGTCCTGATGCTGTCTTCGCACAACATTCTGTCGCCGGCATCGGGTCAGCCCATCACCGTGCCCACGCAGGACATGGTGCTCGGTCTCTACTATCTGACGAAAGCGAAACCGGGTGCGAAGGGCGAAGGCCGTTCTTTCGCCAATATTGACGAAGTCGTGATTGCGCTCGAAATGGGCGAGGTGGAAACGCTCACCCCGATTCGCCTGCGCTACACCGGCGAAGTCATCGACCTGACGCAGGCTTACGACGATCAGGATGTGAACCATACGGAGCCCGTGCACGTTAAGCGCGAGTTCCTGAATACCACCGTCGGACGCGCCATTCTGAACGACCATCTGCCCAAGGCGGTGCCCGGGGTCAACTTGAGCATGCCATACATCAACGGTCTGCTCAAGAAAAAGGGCATCGGCCAGCTGGTCAATTACTGCTATCTGCGGTTTGGCCTGGAAGTCACGGTCAAGATGCTCGACGAGATCAAGTCGCTCGGGTTCAAGTATGCCACGCGCGCCGGCCTCTCGATCGGTATCGATGACATGGTAATTCCGGACAACAAGAAGACGCTGGTGAAAGACGCCGACAAGCAGGTGATCGCAGTTCAGCAGCAATACCTGGACGGCGCCATCACCAATGGCGAACGCTACAACAAGGTCATCGAAATCTGGTCAGCCATCACGGAAAAAGTTGCCGATGAAATGTTTGGCCAGATGCAGAGACGGGATAAAGAAGGCCAGCTCAATCCGATTTACGTCATGGCCGATTCCGGCGCTCGCGGATCGAAACAGCAGATTCGTCAGCTCTCCGGAATGCGCGGACTGATGGCGAAACCGACGGGCGAAATTATCGAGACTCCGATCACGGCCAATTTCCGTGAAGGGTTGACGGTGCTCGAATACTTCATCTCGACGCACGGCGCCCGCAAGGGTTTGGCCGATACGGCGTTGAAGACCGCCGACTCGGGCTATCTGACGCGTCGTCTGGTGGACGTCGCGCAGGACGTGATCATCAGCGAATACGACTGCGGCACCGTGGATGGAATTTTCGTCTCCGGTATTGTCGAAGCCGGCGAAATTATCGAACCGCTACGCGACCGCATCGTCGGCCGCGTGTCGCTCGAGAAGATCAAGGACTATGAAGGCCAGGTCGTGGTCGACGTGAACCATGAGATTACCGAAGATCTGGCGGGCGCGATTCAGGCTGCCGGTATCGAGCGGGTGAAGATTCGTTCGGTGCTCACTTGCGAGTCGAGGCGTGGCGTTTGCGTCATGTGCTACGGACGCAATCTGGCTTCCGGGCGCCTGGTGGAACTCGGCGAGGCCACCGGCGTGATCGCGGCTCAGTCCATCGGCGAACCTGGAACACAGCTCACCATGCGTACCTTCCATATCGGAGGTACGGCGTCGCGAGTTTCGGAACAATCGCGTCTCGATGCCAAGAGCAACGGCATCGTGCGCTTCGTCAACTTGCAAACCGTGAAGTCCAAGACTGGCGATCTGGTGGTCATGAATCGCCAGGGCTCAATCGCAGTCGTGGATGAAAAGGGCCGCGAACGCGAGCGCTATGCCGTCGTGTACGGCGCCAAGGTCAAGGTTGCAGAAGGTGGTCCGGTGGCGCTCGGCGAAGCTCTCGTCGAATGGGACCCGTACACCTTTGCCATCCTGACCGAAATTGGCGGCACAGCGCAGTTCAAGGATTTACAGGAAGGCATTACGCTGAACGAGGAAGTGGATGAAGTCACCGGCCTGTCGCGTCACGTGGTGACGGATTCGCCCGACGAGAAGCGTCAGCCGGCCATTGTAATCAAGGGCAAGGCGAGCAAGCGGTATCTGATGCCTTCGCACGCTCACCTCATGGTGCAGGACGGAGATACGGTGTTTCCGGGCGACGTGCTGGCCAAGATTCCGCGCGAAACAACCAAGACCAAGGACATCACGGGCGGTCTGCCGCGCGTGGTGGAATTGTTCGAAGCCCGCAAGCCGCGCGAGACCGCCGTCATCAGCGAAATCGATGGCGTGGTGCGCTTCGGCGAAGTGGCCAAGGGACAGCGCAAACTCTACGTGGCAGCCGACAACGGCACGGAGAAGGAATATTCCGTTCCGCGCGGCGTCCACATCAACGTGCAGGAGGGCGAGCGTGTCAAGGCGGGTGAACCATTGATGGACGGCCCGCTCAACCCGCATGACATTCTGGCCGTGCTCGGGGAAAAGGAGCTGCAGTCTTACCTGGTAAATGAAATCCAGGAAGTCTACCGGTTGCAGGGCGTGAACATCTCGGACAAGCACATCGAAGTAATCGTCCGCCAGATGATGCGCTGGGTAAAGGTCGAGGATGTAGGCGACACCCAGTTCCTGCTCGAACAGCAAGTGGACAAGTTCCGCTTCCACGAGGAGAACGAGCGTGCGATTGCCAATGGTGGCAAACCAGCCACTGGGCGTCCGTTGCTGCTCGGTATCACCAAGGCGTCGCTTTCCACCGATTCGTTTATCTCCGCTGCCTCCTTCCAGGAGACGACGCGCGTGTTGACCGAAGCTTCCATTCAGGGAGCGGTCGATCATCTGCGCGGCCTGAAGGAGAACGTGATCGTGGGCCGCTTGATTCCCGCCGGCACCGGTATGGAGTATTACAGGAACGTGCGTCTCTCTCCGGAAATGGAAGAGGCGGCCAGCAAGGTGCAGGAAGAAGTCTCGCAAGCCTACGAAGATGCCGAGCGGGCACTCGAACTCATGCGGCACGAAGGCGAGACCGAAGAACTCGCCGCGGAGTAAAGTCAAACGAATACAAGACAGGGGCGACGCTGGTCGCCCCTCATTTCTTGAATAGTGTTTTCGAAGCCAATGTCCTTAGCACTGGAACCACAGCGCCTGACCGGGCAGTCTCAGGATCCGAATCCCAGGTCGGAGCCGACTTCCTGGTGGACTGATCTTGGCTCCGGCACTGGGGCGTTTCTGGCGTTTGTTCCGCCTGTCGATCTGGCGCGCCTTCGAGCACGACGCTTTCGGTACCGCCAAAGCCTCGGCCTATTCATCCATCTTCACTTTTTTTCCGGCCTTACTGGTGCTCGGCGCGGTTCTCGCCACCCTTAACCGGGGCCAAGTCTACGCTCGCGAGATCTCCTACGCCTTGGGCACGATTTTGCCTGCGGGCAGCTCAGCCGCACTCTCCTACTTGAGAAGCAGCACAGACCGGCCGGTGAGCCTGCTCATCACCACTTCATTGTTCACGGTCTGGAGCGCTTCCGGCGTCATCATTTCCTGGATGGATGGCTTTCGCCGTGCCTACCAGCTTCCCAAAACCTGGGGGTTGGTCCAGGAGCGCGCGATTGCGATTTCGCTGGTTTTGATGGCGGGCATACCGATGACCTTCTCGACCATTCTGGTTGCTTTCGGAAGCCGAATTGAAACGCGTATTTTGTTTCACATCGGGCATGAGTTCGGACCTCTGATTCTGTTGTTGTGGGGCGCGATCCGCTGGGCCATCGCGATCATGACCAGCATTGCCGTGATCCAGCTTATTTACCACAACGCGGTGCCTCGCACGCAACCCTGGCACAGCGTTTTGCCGGGCGCTGTTCTTGCCACCGCCATGTGGCTGATCTCCACTGCGCTGTTTGGATGGTATTTGCAGCACTATGTCGACTACAGCGTCATCTATGGTTCGCTCGGCGTGGGCATTGCGCTGCTGCTCTGGATGTACATCATCTCGCTGGTTGTGCTGATTGGCGCCGAATTCAACGCCATGCTTTTCCCACGCTGTCTCACGAAGATTCCACCTCCACGGGTAGACGCCGAAGCTCGCTGAAGGTGTGGAGACGGGGCTCTGCCCCGCCGGGAACGGGGCAAAGCCCCGTCACCACACGAACACTTGTTGCAATTAAGATTGACGTAGCCGTCCGCAAAGAGGATTCGCTGATTGAAAGAACGCAAACTGGATCTGGTTGAAGGAAATCTGCCGGCTTCCGCACCAGTGCCGGAAGAGGCGACCGAGCGCATGCGCCGCGCAAAAATTATCTGCACGATCGGTCCGGCCTGTGATTCCGAGGAAATGATCCGCGACCTGATGCGCCTGGGCATGGACGTTGCGCGTCTGAATTTCTCCCATGGCACCCACTCCGAACACGCCCGGCGAATCCAGCGGCTGCGCCGCGCCGCCCGTCATTTGAAGCGGACCATCTGTATTCTTCAGGACCTGCAAGGTCCGAAGATTCGTACCGGCTGCCTCAAAAATGGAAAGGCCGTGCTGCTGAAGTCCGGAGCCGTGCTGACCATTACGCCGCGAAAGATTGTGGGGAGCGCCGAACTGATTGCGACCGATTTTGCAGGTCTGGCGCGCGAAGTCGAGCCCGGCGCACGGGTGCTTTTATCCGACGGCCGCATTGAACTCAAAGTGCGTTCGATTCGCGGCGAGGATGTGGAATGCGAAGTCCTGAACGGAGGCACGATCGATGAGCATCAGGGGATTAATCTGCCCGGTACGGCGGTATCGATTCCTGTGCTGACCGACAAAGACAAGCGGGACCTCGAGTTCGGTCTTAAGCAAGGAGTGGATGTAGTTGCGCTGTCGTTCGTTCGTTCCGCCGATGACATCCGGACGGCGAAGAGCCTGATGCGCGAGTTCGGAAAGTCCGTGCCCATCATCGCCAAGCTGGAAAAGCCGCAGGCCATCGAGCGTCTCGAAGAGATTCTGGAAATAGCCAATGGGGTCATGATTGCGCGTGGCGATCTGGGCGTGGAACTGCCGCCCGAGCGGGTGCCGATCATCCAGAAGCTGGTGATTCAGCGGGCGGGAGTGTGGCGCAGGCCGGTGATTACGGCCACCCAGATGCTCGAGTCGATGACCGAGAGCCCGCGGCCCACGCGGGCGGAGGCGAGCGAC
Source organism: uncultured Acidobacteriaceae bacterium (assembly GCA_963730845.1). Classification (GTDB taxonomy): domain Bacteria; phylum Acidobacteriota; class Terriglobia; order Terriglobales; family Acidobacteriaceae; genus Acidiflorens. The sequence goes on from CAVSTM010000013.1 coordinate 106,564, forward strand.
GTAGCCAATGCGATTTTTGACGGCACGGACGTGGTGATGCTCTCGGGAGAAACCGCCAGCGGCCGCTATCCGCGCGAGACCGTCGCCATGATGGCCCGCATCATTCTGGAGGCGGAGGCTAGCATTGCGCAACTGCCGCCGGCGCCGCGCCGCCGACGTGAAGAGCATCGTTATTCGGTCGCCGAAACCATCTGCGAATCCATCGCACACGCCGCCGAAGATCTGCCCATGCGTGCGATCGCGGTCTTCACGGAAAGCGGCAACACGGCGCGCATGCTGTCGAAACATCGTCCGAAGGTGTGCATCTACGCGTTCAGCCGCAAGCCGGAAGTCTGCAATCGCATGAATGCGCTTTGGGGCGTACATCCGGTGCACAAAAAAGAGTGGGAGTCGGCGGAGGCGATGGTCACGACCGCGGAAAAGGAACTGTTGCCGAAAGGTCTTCTCCGCGCCGGTGACGTGCTCGGGCTGGTCGCCGGAACACGGCTCACTTCGGGCGCCACGAACTTCATGCGGCTGCACACGGTCGGGGAAAGTGAGAAGGACAGCTCGACGCGGCGAAAGAAGAGATGACTATCGACTTCTCTTCCTGTAATAAATCTTGTCATGCTGAGCGAAGCGAAGGACCTGCTTCTAGTTTTCGCTAGCCAGTCTGCAGAACCCGGAAGGCATAGACGCGATGAAAGCGGCGATCTCGTTTTCCGACGACTCTCTCGAACCCGCGGTACGCGGCTTTCTGCACTCGCCCGCGAATCCCAACGGCGATGCGCTGATCCTGACTCACGGCGCGGGATCGAATTGCACTGCTCCCTTCTGGTGGCGGTCAGCGAAGCTTTTGCCGCGCATGGTTACGTGGTTCTGCGCTGCGATTTGCCGTTCCGCCAGGAGCGACGAACCGGACCGCCGTTTCCGGGCAATGCGGAACGCGATCGCGCGGGACTGCGCAATGCGGTTGCTGTTTTGCACAAGAATGCTGCGGGGAGAATCTTTCTCGGCGGCCATTCCTACGGTGGACGCCAAGCAACGATGCTCTGCGCCACCGAACGAGAGTTAATCAAACCAGATCTGGTCTTAGGCATGCTGTTGCTCTCCTATCCTTTGCACCCGCCGCGCAAGCCTGAACAGCTTCGCATTCAGCATCTGCCCAATCTGCGAACACCGAGTCTGTTCGTGCATGGAACGCGTGATCCATTCGGAAGCATGGAAGAGATCATGAAAGCCCTGCAACTAATTCCAGCCAAGACCGAGTTAATGAAAGTGGAAGGCGCTGGTCATGATTTGGGTTTTAAGGCGAAGGCGCTGGAACTCCCTGCACTCATTCTCGACAGATTTGAAGAAGTGTTCGGCTAACTTAAGGAACAGGTTTTATCGTGGATGGATCTATGCTTGGCAAATGATCGCCAGAGAAAACTGGGAGCTGCTGGCATCGTTATTTCCCGTCGGATGGCAGCAAATGGCGTGGCGGTCGGGGTTCGAGATGAATCGACGTCGCAAACCGGGCGGCGTAGGCTCACGTTGAAACAACCACCAGAGTGTTGCTGACGGGCTAGGACACTCGGAGTGTTACAAACGCAAGCTCAAAGTGAAATATCGCCCCTGAGCTCATGGTAACACTCGCGGCTGACCGCTAGAGCAGTCGAATATGGCGCTCACGACCCGAAGACAGTTCGTCGAGCAAACGGCGTTCGCGGCGGCGGCATTCTACGGAATCCCGATTAGGGCGCTTGCCGGGACGCGGCGAATGTTCGAAGCACGCGAACAGAATGCGGCCCCGGCCGAAGCGGCGACGGTTCCGAAAGCTGGCTTCGAAGATTACCGGCCACGTGATCACGCCGGAGACGCCCGACTATGATTCATCGCGCCTGGTCGGCAATCGAGCATTTGATCGTCATCCGGCGTTGATCGTGCGCTGCGCCAATACTGCCGATATCCCGCTAGCCCTCGATTTTGGCCGACGCCACAACTTGCCCGTGGCCGGGCGTGGCGGAACCCATACGACTTTGAATACGAGCCGACGTTGGCCGGGATTCTGCACCTTGAATTCTCCAATCAGCTCCTGAAAATGAAGGGTTGCCCAGCAGATCGAGGTTCAGTAGATGTTCTCTACAATCACGCTCGCCTACACTCTTTGATCCGTCGTTGTAGACGGCCGGGTTGTGCGTCATTCGTTTTGTTAGCAGGTCAGAGAGTGCCGAGGTGCCGCATGAGAATCCGTCTACGTCGGATTTCGGTTGTGAACACGCTTGCAAGATGTTGATTGCCATGGGTATTTGCCGAGCGCAATTGCCTCAGTCCGGGCCAGCATCCCCGTCAATTGGCAATGCCAAGCCGTTGATGCTGGAAAAGAGCGAAGGCGAACTGCGCGTGCGGCGCGGGGTATCGGGGGCTCCTTCACAAAGCGGTGCCCAGCCCTCTGCCGCTGTGCCATTCATAGTGAAGGTCAGCCCGAAAAACAACAGCTCTGAGCGTTTGGTAGTGATCACGGAGGAGCTTCCGCCTGGCGCTACCATTCCCAAGCATAAACACTTAGGGCAGGATGAAATTGTTTTGATCCAGACCGGAACGGCCCACGTTTGGCTCGGAGATGAAGAACGCGAACTCCGTGCAGGAGGACTTGTGTTCATCCCCACCAACACTTGGATAACTTTGAAGAACACCTGGACCGAACCGATCAGCTTGGTTGCCATATTCTCAGCGCCGGGTTTGACTGTTACTTAAGTTAGCGCTAGGGGATTAAAGGAGTTAAAGTTAAAATCTAGATACCACAAGAGTTAGGGGGCTGGCCGGGTTGGCCTTGACACCTTATCTATCGGTTACTGACTTACTAAGTCGCGCACACATCCAAATTTCAAAGGCCTGTCAACTATGCCTGGGCTGTAGCCTGAGTTCTATTATAACTCAGGGCGTCAAGTAGTTATTTCAGGTCGCACCGACTTAGGGCGGGTCGCAGCGCGACTGAAGCCGCACCCTTTTAAAACGGTCCTTCTGAACCGATAGCAGATGACTAATTCACCCAGCCTGATTTCGATCCGCCATTTGGTTTGTCGTTCTCGTCGGGAGGGATGTAGTTTCCGTGCTCGTCGAAGGTGACTTTGCGGTCGTGATCTCTCATGTAGACTTCGAATTTTCTTGCCGCGCGGCGCCGCTTCCATCGGTAGTAGGAATTCCGGAAGCCGTAATAGCGCTCGGAGATATCGAAACCGCGGAATCCTCGCGGCACAAACTTCACATACACGTAGCCGAACAACAATCCGCCCAGATGGGCGACGTAGGCCACGCTACCACCCCCGCTCATGGCGAATGCCAACTCCACTACGACCAGGATCGCTATGAAGTACTTGGCCTTGATGAGAAACGGGAACGGGATCATCATGATCTCGTTTTCCGCAAACACAATTCCAAAGGCCATCAGAATCGCGAAGACCCCGCCGGAAGCCCCGATTGTCATGGTGTTCGGGCTGCCGAGCACATGTCCGTACGATATGATGATGGTAGTGATGGCCGCGCCAATTACCCCAAAGAAATACAAATCCAAAAAACGGCGTGAACCCCACGCGCCCTCAAGCGCCGACCCAAACATCCAAATCCCCAGCATGTTGCCGAACCAATGCCAAAAACCGGCATGAAGGAAGCTGTACGTCACAATCTGCCAGATCCAGCCGTGGGTCACTTGAGTTGGGATGAGGCCGAAATACTCTAATATCGACCGATCGATGCCCGGCACGGCCAGGCTAAACAACTCCATGAGCAGGAAAATGGCGGTGTTGAGTCCGAGCAGCCAAATTACAGCCCGCGAGAACGGGGGCAGGCTCAGTGTCATTTCGCGGCTTCGAACCAATTGGCACTCCTTTATGTTCTGCTAATAGTCTCTGGTGAAACTCGAAACACCAAATCCAGCGCCTAAAGGCGCAAGCGAAAACAGGACTTGCGGCATGCCTGCAGGCGTGCTCTGATACGAATCGGACCACCGCCACAGGCTGCTAATGGCTACTTATCTTTCTGGCTCCGGCACCACCGGCAGACTGCGATGTCCTGCCGCATCGACCGCGCGCACAGCGAATATCTCATTATCCTTCGAAACCTTCAGGGTTGCACGCGTACCCGTGCTGATCGTTTGGGCGTACTCCCAGTCGGCGGCGCTGGTTGAACGCCAGACCACCTCGTAGGCGGCCGCGCCGGACGAAGGTTCCCACGTCAAAGTCGTGTCATTTTCCAGGTTTTTGGTCAGCATTTTTACGTTCGCCGGCGGGGTGGGAGCCGACGCCAACGAGGCCAGGGTCGCCGCGTTCAGCCGCGCGACATGCGCCACATAGTCGAAGTCAACGAACTTCGGCAGGTCTCCATATTCGACGCCATTCTCGCTCCGAGGAGTTTGATGCTGACGATTGAAATCTTCGCGGAATTCCGTGAAGCGCACGGCGGCGAAGCCCTGCTGGTTGAAAGAGTAGTGGTCACCTCCGCGCAGGAAGCGGTCGAGCCGGAAGATCAGAAGCGGCTTTACCCCGGCATCGTACGAGCGCCCGACGTCGACGATGTAGCGGGCAAGTTCGCGCGAAGGTGAGTCGCTCTCTCCGCCGAGCATTCGTATTCGCTTGATTTCGGCGTCGCTGGCCGCCGCTGGCAAGCCCTCGGAAAACACGCGCACCAGGCTGGCATCCTGCCCCGGACCGATGTTGCCTCCCACAATGTCATTGTTCAAAACGGCTTCAATTTTCCAACCCTGCTGCTTGGCCATCTGAGCGAAGCGCTTGCTGCCATTCAGGCCCTGCTCTTCTCCGGCGACCGTCAGAAAAATAATTGTGGCCGGGAACTTAAGTTTGGCGGCAGCTTGGCTCAGGACGCGGGCGCATTCCAGGCTCACCGCCGTGCCGCTGCCATCGTCATTGGCTCCCGGGGCAGGATCAGTCACGTTAAACGTGTCGCTGTTTCGCGAATCGTAATGGCCGGTCACGAGCACGATGCGATCCGCTTGTTTCGGGTCGGAACCGGGCAGAACCGCATAAACATTGCTTATTTCGGTAGGCTTGGGAATGCGCTCGGCGGGCTTTTCGGTGAAGGCATCGGTCTTCACCTTGAGGCAGCCGCCGCATTCTTTGGAGTAGCGCTCAAACTCCCCCTTGATCCATTCGCGGGCCGCTCCGATTCCCTTGCCCGCTTTGATGGATTCGTCGTCCTGGGCGGAGATCGTGGACCGGTTCTGGAAGCTGACCAGCTTCTCGATCGTCTGGCGGATGTGGTCGGCTGAGACTTGCCGGATCGCTTCGGCGACATGGGCATCGGTGTGCCGGTCGGACGCTAAGCGGGGCGGTTCCTGCTCCACTTCCTGCGCCAGGCACGGAGAAGCGCACGACAATACCGCCAGGGCAACCACGGCAGACCGCCGCAAGACTTGCCGAGGGATGACCGAAGCCGGAAGAATCAGCGATTTCAGAATTTTCTTGGTAAGCCACTTGACCTTTTCCTCACGAAGAAACTAAATATAACAGGGTACCCCGAAGGTGGAGGAAATCATGGTGTACTGTCCTGAATGCGAGACTGATCTCGACATCGACGAAGATGAGGTCGATGAAGGCGCGGTCGTCTCGTGCCCGGAGTGCGGCACGGACTTCGAGGTGGTTACGGTGAATCCCGTTGAACTCAAGGTAGTCGGCGAAGACGAGATCGAAGAAGACGAGGACGAAGAAGACGTCGTCAAAGAAGAGTCAGAGGACGAGGATTCCTGAAGAATTCCGCACATGTCCGGGTGTTCCGGCGCTGGGTTGCGATGGCTTCGTCGGTCTTGGTCTTGGTTTTGGTCTTGGTTTTGGCGTCTCTGCTTGCCCCGGTGAGCGCGCGGGGCAGCGAGCGCGAGAAGCCGAAACCTTACGCTCTAATCTTCGGGACGGTTTGGGACCCCGACGGGCACCCGCTGTACGGGGTCAAGGTGAAGATTCGGCGGGCCGACGAGAAAAAAGCCCGCTGGGAGCTCTATTCCAACCACACCGGCGAGTTTGCTCAGCGAGTGCCCGTCGGCAAGGCCGACTACGTCGTTTGGGCGGACGTGAAGGACTACAAGCTACCCTCCGGCAGAAAGTTTAAGCCGAGTTCCGAAGTGGCCGTGCATATCGACGATGACGAGCGTTCTGACATCGGTCTTCATTTAGACTGGTAGGGGCCGCCGGGTTTGGAAATCGGCGGCAACTGAGAAATTCATGAAGAATGCGAGGTCAAGAATGGGATCGTCGGGGCTTCATTGACAATCATGTTGTCGCTGGTTATGTTGTCGGCGTCCGTCTTCTACATGTACATGTCGACCCCGGTTCTGGCGGCTCCAGCGCAGTTATTTGGCCGCGATTCGAAGAAAGACAAGACTCGCCTGCTCACGGGCAAGGTTCTGGATGGCGGCGGACAATCCTTTACCGAACGCGGTCGTGTACCTGACCAACACTCACACCCGCTCCGTGAAAACCTATATCGTTGGCCCGGACGGCACTTACCGTTTCCCGGCGCTTGAGCCCACCATCGATTACGAAGTGTATGCGCAGTACAACAACCGCAAGAGCGGCACCAAGACGGTCAGCCAATTTGACGATCGTTCGCAGGTTTACATCAGTTTGAAAGTCGACACCAAAGCCGAGACCAAGTGAGTCCTTTGGCCTTTGTCTGGCGACGCATTGTTCATTCTCCAACACATTCAAGGTTACTGACGGCTGGCATTGGGCGGGCGCATCCACCCGGGCGTAACTTGTCTGTTTCCAACTACCTCCGCTACATTCGAGGCTGTTTCACGCGAAAACACTCATGCCGGTTCTTACCGCCGCCGCGTTGGTTCTGTTATTCACCGGTGCCGCGATTTACGCGGTCATCGTGTACAACGGACTGGTGCATCTGCAGAACGAAATCGGCCGTGCCTGGGCCAATATCGATGTGTTGCTCAAGCAGCGTCACGACGAGGTTCCCAACCTGGTGGCCTGCGTCAAGGGCTACATGGACCACGAGCGGCAGACGCTGGAGGCGGTGACGCAGGCGCGCGCGGCTTCGATGAACGCGGACAGCATTCCGCAGAAGGCTCAGGCTGACATGCTGCTGACGGGCGCTCTGCGATCTTTTTTTGTGGTGGCGGAGCGCTATCCACAGCTTAAGGCCGACCAGAATTTTCTCTCGCTGCAGAATCGCATCTCCGAACTGGAGGAGCGAATCGCCGACCGCCGCGAATTCTTCAACGATGACGTCAACACCTACAACACGCGTATCGCGCAGTTCCCCGAAGTCTTCGTGGCGCAGTTGATGAAGCTGCAGCCGCGGCAGATGTTCCGGGTGAACGAGCAGGAGCGGCAGCAAGTGGAAGTGACGCGCTCGCTGGCTCGTGGACAAGGGACTGCGTAGTTCGCTGACTGCCTGCTCAGAGAATCGAGCGGACGACTCCACCATCGGCTCTAAGAGCAGCGCCGTTCGTCGCAGAGGAACGCGGGCTACAGACGAACGCCACCAGGGCCGCCACTTCGTCGGGACGCGCGAAGCGGCGCAGCAAGGAACTCGGGCGAATGTTACGGAAGAATTCTGTCTCAAGTTGCTCCCTTGTCTTGTTTGAAGATGCCGCCATGCGATCGACAAATTCATTCACGCCCTCGGAGGCGGTGGGGCCGGGCAGCACGGAATTCACGGTGACGCCTGTGCCGGCGGTTGTCTCCGCCAGGCCGCGGGCAATCGCGAGCTGCGCAGTTTTCGTCATGCCATAGTGAATCATCTCGGCCGGAATCTGTACCGCGGATTCACTCGAAATGAAAACGATGCGTCCCCAATTGCGCTTCTTCATGCCGGGCAGGTAGGTTCGGGACAAGCGAACGCCGCTCATGACATTGACTTCAAAGAAACGAAACCAGTCTTCGTCAGGAATTTGCTCAAACGGTTTAGGCTCGAAAATGCCCAGGTTGTTGACGAGGATGTCGACATCGAGAAGGCGTTGAACAGCGGCACGAACTCCGTCAGCCTTCCCAAGATCGGCAGCGAGACCTTCCACCTTGGCCTGCGGATGAGAAGTCAAAATGGACTGAACCGCTTGTTCGACCCGTTCTTCCGTCCGCCCGTTCACAATAACGTCGGCGCCCTCGCGAGCCAGAGCTTCGGCGATCGCGTATCCGATTCCCGCGGTTGATCCTGTTACCAGCGCGCGTTTTCCATCCAGTTCCAGATTCATGCTCAGTTTGGATGAGACAGGTTTGAATCTGGACTCAATCGGGCAAAACTTAGGGAACGTCGTACAATTCCTTTCCGGTACAGTTGCCGTCAAAACCCAAACTACGGAGTGTTCTGCTATGAGCAAACGAGCCGCTGTCACCCTGCTGACGCTGAGTTGGTGTGTGTTCGCTGCGGTTGGCCGGTCCAGCCTCTGGGCGAGCGCGACGCCGACGGGCGTGTTTGAGAATCACGGCGATGTCGGCAGCGTTCTCCATCCCGGAACTCTGGAGTACGACGCTGCTCGCGGAACTTACACGGTCAGTGGCAGTGGAGAGAACATGTGGTCCACGGCTGACGCTTTCCACTTCGTCTGGAAGAAAGTTACTGACGACGTCAGCCTGGCCGCCGACATCTCGTTTGTGGGCGAGGGTAGGAATGAACATCGCAAGGCGGTACTGATCTTTCGCCAGAACTTGGACGCAGATTCTGTTTATGCAGACGTAGCGCTTCACGGAAACGGCGTGACGGCGCTGCAATACCGGGATGAAAAGGGTGGTGCGACGCACGAGATCATTGCGAGCACGACGCAGACGAATGTCACCTCGGCCGAACGATTGCGCATCGAAAAGCGCGGCAATTTCGTTTATTTGTTTCTGGGAGACGCAGGTAAGGATTTGCACTACTCTGGCGCTTCGATGCGGGTTCCGCTCGAGGGTACTTACTATGTGGGGATTGGGGTCTGCTCGCACGACAAAGATGCAGTGGAGAAGGCATTGTTCGCAAACGTCGATCTGTCGGGCGACCTGGCTCCGGTCGGGAAAACGACTCTCTACAGCACGCTTGAAAGAATCAACATTGCATCGACCGACCGGCGCGTGGTTTATGTCGCACCGGAACGCTTTGAAGCACCCAACTGGACGCACGATGGGGCGGCGTTTCTCTTCAATAGCAAAGGCCGCATCTACCGGCTGCCAGTGGCCGGAGGAGAGCCTTCGGTGATCGACACCGGATTCGCCAACCGATGCAACAACGACCACGGAATTTCGCCGGACCAAACCTCGCTCGCGATCAGCGATCAGTCGCAGGAGGACAACCGGTCACTCGTTTATATCGTTCCGACCGGGGGAGGAGTGCCGCGCCGCATCACCGCGAAATCTCCGTCCTACTGGCACGGCTGGTCGCCCGACGGAAAAACGCTGGCGTTCGTCGGACAGCGCAATGACGACTTCGATATCTACACGATTCCGGTGACGGGAGGCGAAGAAACGCGTCTGACGACCGCCAAAGGTCTGGATGACGGTCCGGAGTATTCGCCGGACGGGAAATACATCTACTTCAATTCCGAGCGCACTGGGCACATGCAGATCTGGCGCATGCGGGCTGATGGGAGCGCGCAGGAACAGGTCACCGTGGATGACTGGAACAACTGGTTCCCGCACATTTCGCCGGACGGGGCCTGGATGGTTTTTCTATCCTACGAAGCGGACGTGAAGGGGCATCCGGAGAACAAGAATGTGATGCTGCGGACTATGGCGCTGGGTCAGGAGAAAGCGAGCGACCAGAAAATCAGCGCGCTGGCGAGGCTATTTGGCGGCCAAGGGACAATCAACGTGCCCTCGTGGTCGCCCGACAGTAAAGACGTTGCTTTCGTCAGCTACGCGCTGGTGCCGGATGAGAGTACGGGCAAGAAATGACGAGTTGGTGCGATTGTGTGGTTGTGAACTCTGCCCCGCGGGACGGGGCGAAGCCCCGTCACCACACGAGCTAGGGAAACACCCAGGAAAGTCGGGCGTCCCGCCCGGCTGGACGGGCGAGGCGCCCGTCCCTCCACCATATGACCGCTGCTAGTTGCTGTCGCCGCCGGCGCGCTTCCACGAGATCAGGTCGCCGATGGTGGTGCTGGTTGAAGACGAGGATGCCGGGTGCTTGTAGGATTCGACTTCCTGGCGCGACGCTTCTTCACCGACTGCCTTGATGCTCAGGCCGACTTTCTTCTCTTCCTGATTCATCTTGATGATCTTGAAATCGAACTCACTGCCCGGTTCCAGGTGCATCGGTTGTCCGTTCCCATCGACGGCTTCTGAGTTGTGACACAGACCTTCGATGCCCTCGGCGATCTCGACAAACGCGCCGAAGTTGGCCACCCGCAGGATCTTGCCATGCACGATGTCGCCGATGCGGTGCTGCGCGAAGAACGAATCCCAAACGTCGGGCTGCATCTGCTTCACGCCAAGTGAAAGACGGCGTTTATCCGGTTCAATGGCCAGGATGACGGCCTTCACCTTGTCGCCCTTCTTCAACACTTCGGAAGGATGCTTGACGCGCGTGGTCCAGCTCAGGTTGCTGACATGCACCAGGCCGTCGATTCCGTCTTCGATTTCAATAAAAGCGCCAAACTCGGTCAGATTGCGGACTCGGCCTTCGACCGTCGCGCCTACAGGATATTTGTCGTGTAGCGTATCCCAGGGGTTGGAGGCCAGTTGCCGCATGCCGAGAGAGATACGGCGTTCGGTCGGGTTCACGCTCAGGACGACGCAATCCACTTCGTCGTTCACGTTGACCAGTTTCGAGGGATGTTTCATCCGCTTCGACCAGGTCATTTCGCTGACGTGGACGAGACCTTCTATGCCCTGCTCGAGTTCTACAAAGGCTCCGTAGTCGGTGACGCTGATCACGCGGCCGTGGACGTGCGCGCCCACGGGATAGCGGTGTTCCGCATCCAGCCACGGATCGGGCGTGAGCTGCTTGAAGCCCAGCGAGACGCGCTGCTTGTCTTTGTCGTACTTAAGCACTTTCACTTGAATCTGATCGCCGACGTTCACCAGATCGCGCGGGTGCGTCAGACGTCCCCACGACATGTCGGTGATGTGCAGCAGCCCGTCAATGCCGCCCATATCCACAAAAGCGCCATACTCGGTGAGGTTCTTGACGATGCCGGTTAGTACGCTGCCTTCCTCGAGATGCTCCAGCGTCTTGCCGCGCTTTTCCGCCTGTTCTCCCTCCAGAAGCTGTTTTCGCGAGACCACGATGTTGCCGCGCTTTTTGTTGAGCTTGATGATGGCGACTTCCATGGTCTGGCCCTTCATGCCATCCAGATTCCGGATGGGACGCAGGTCCACTTGTGAGCCCGGCAGGAAAGCGCGCGCGCCCTGAATGTCGAGGGTCAGGCCGCCCTTGATACGTTCCACGACGACGCCCTTGATGGGCTTCTTTTCGTTGTAAGCGCGTTCAATTTCGTCCCACGACCGCAGGCGCTGCGCCTTCAGGTGCGAGAGGTTAACGTAGCCCTCTTCGGTTTCACCTTTGTCGCGCATGACGTCGATCTCGTCGCCGGGCTGGAACTTCGGCTTGCCCTCGTGATCGAGAATTTCCGCAATCGGCGCCATGCCTTCGGACTTCGCCCCGATATCGACGACAACGTGGGTCGCGGTCAGTTTCACTACGGTACCCTTGATTACGTGGTCGTCGCCAACCGATTCCTCGGTTTCGGTCTCGAAGCTGTGGAGCGCGGCGGCGAAGTCGTCACTGGCAGCTGCGGTGTTTTCAGAGGCGGAACTATCGGGAGCGCCGTTTTGAGAAGCGCCGATTTCATGAGTGCCATTTTCATGAGCGTCGTGTTCATGAACGTCAGGGGCGGAAGCCATTGGTTCCGCAGAGGAGGGTTGTGCGAGCTCGGGAGCATCTAATACGGCCGAGCCGCCGGTATGGGTATCGTGAGCAGTTGTCATGGTTTCAAGACTGGAGTCAAGGTTGCGGGCGGTGCTGTCGTCGAACAAGTTCATAGCCTCTGTGTCGTCGCGTGTTTGTGCGCGACTAAACGGGACGTGGTCGAGCGGACTGCTGGCGTGGTCATTAGGTTACGTTGAGGTCGACCTGGCGGACGACCCTGGGACAATTCCAGCTGGTTCGAAACCGCGTCCAATAAGGGACTTCTCGACTATAGCAACCGCTTTGGAGGGGTGTCAAACGCGAAAGAGGCCAATGCCACCAATGTTCTTATTCTGTTCACAATCGGAATTTGTCTGGAGTTCCGCTGGCGGGCAGCGCGTAACCGTGCGTGCTCCTGCGCCTGGACCGAAATCTTGAGTCTCAACCATCTTCCAGCGTCTTGACGGATAAAGATCTATCGACTGTATTGATTCCGTTTCTTGTCTTCGTGGCGTTCAATGCCGAGCCGGATCAGGCGATCGATCAGTTCGGGATACGACAGGCCCGATGCCGTCCACATCTTCGGATACATGCTGATTGCGGTGAAGCCGGGCATGGTGTTGATCTCGTTGACGAAAATCCGCCTCGATTTTGGGTCCATCAGAAAATCGACTCGCGCCAGACCTGAGCAATCGACCGCTTGAAACGCAGCGATTGCCAGCTTCTGCACCGTTTTCATCTCGGCTTTCGTGATCTTCGCGGGGATCACCGCTTCGGAGCCTTCCACCAGGTACTTCGCGTCGTAGTCGTAGAACTCCTTGCAGGGAATGATTTCACCCGCAATGGAAGCCTTGGGATCGTCGTTGCCGAGGACGGCGCACTCGATTTCGCGCGCCTTGTTCTTTTTCCCGCCGACGCCTTCTTCAATTACGATCTTGCGATCGAATTTTGCCGCCTCGGCGATGGCGGGACCGAGTTCGTTCGCATCGTGCGCCTTCGAAATTCCGACCGACGACCCCAGATTCGCCGGCTTCACGTAGACGGGATATTTCAGCTTGCTTTCCACCTGCTTTTGCACTTTTCCAGGCGCGCGTTCGAATTGGCTGCGCAACACGGTCACATGTTTCACGATGGGCAATCCCGCTGCGCGAAACAGAGACTTCATGACGTCTTTATCCATGCCCGCGGAAGAGCCGAGCACGCCAGCGCCAACATAAGCCAGGTCGGCCAGTTCGAGCAGCCCCTGAATCGTCCCGTCTTCGCCGAAGGTTCCGTGTAACACGGGGAAAATGACATCCACGTTAATGGCGCGGTCGGATGCGCGACGGAGCGTTTCAGCATCGGTCTGAAATGGCGCGAGTCCAGCCTCGCGCCGCGCCGGTTCGGGAGGCACGACCACCGACTCGCCCGTCGCCAGCACGGCCGCCCCTGGAGTCGCATCGGGATCGCCCGCCCGCAAGTGCTTCTCCGGCATTGGGGAGCCGGTCTTCTCCGCGTGCTGCTCGCCGCGCAACAGTCTCTCGGCGTGTTCCGCCGTGAGCCAGCGGCCGTCTTTTGTGATGCCGATGGGGACCACTTCGTATTTCGTCTTATCAATTGCATTCAGAAGCGACGCCGCCGACAGCAAAGACACTTCATGCTCGCCGCTGCGTCCGCCAAAGAGGATGCCAACTCGAAGTTTTGCCATAACCTGCCAGTCTGGCGCTCGGCGCGTTTCCCGTCAATCGCAGCTCTGGTTCACGAGGGGCTTACGCGGCGATTCATTCGGTTGATCCTCGCCAAGCTCGCCCATCCAAGTTCGCCATCAGGGAGACGACGCTGCGCTCGCAACCGACATGCAGGCCGCAATTTTCGAGTTCGTCGAGATGTTCGGGGTGACAAATGTAAATTTTGGGAGATCGCTTGACACCGTAATGAAACGGGTGTGAAATTGTCGCTACTTCGAAGGCCGGTGCCGGTACTCCCCCCATGGCATTCGGACCCAGAGGCTCTCGTCGAAGATGCCATGAGCGGGACTGCAGGTTGGACTGAAGGGTTTGTCTGGGCGTGTTCCCCGCTGGTGGACTGTGGACTTATGAGGAAAGAGCTTCGCATCTGACAGGAGTGGCTATGAAATTGAACAACCGAGGAAAGAACGTCATGCCGAAATGGTCCGTATTGTTGGTTCTTGTCGCGATGACCGTAGTGGCTTCGGCGCAAAAAAAGACGAGTGCGCCTGCCCCCAAGGCCGCCCCCGCTCCGAAGGCGGCGAGTGCGCCGCACCAAGCCCCAGCGCAGCACACAGCCCCAGCACAACACACAGCTCCTGCGCAGCACACCGCCGGCGCGGCCAATCGCGGACCGGGTTCTTCGTCCAGCCACACCACAACCCCTTCCAACCATGCGACGACGGCGGGACATACGACCACCACGCCGAGCCACACAACGACAGCCGGGCATTCGACGACGACGGGCGGCGCGAATGGAAACAAGGGTGGTACAAACAACGCCAGCAAGGGCAGTTCAGCGGGTGGCAACACGGGTGGCAACAAAGGCGGTGCACCCAAGGCAAATACCACCGCTACGCGTAGCAATACACACACCGTCGCAGGAACCAGGACCGTTGCCATGAAGGGCGGCGGAAGTGCGACTTTCAGCAAGAATGGACAAGTTCGTTCTATCAACCGCAACGGCCTGCACGTTGAGAATGGGATCCACGGCGGACGCGTCGCTGTGAGTGAGCGCAACGGAGCGCGCATTGTGACGACAGGGCATGGCGGATACGTGCAGCGCGCCTATGTGACGCGGGGAGGCCACGCCTATTATTCGCGCACTTACTATTACCACGGGGCCTACCGGAGCGGCGTGTATCGCGGCTACTACTACGGCGGCTATCACTACTACGGCTACTATCCGGGCTATTGGTATCACCCGGGATTTTATGCATGGGGCTACCAGCCGTGGGGTGCGCCGGTTTACTGGGGAGTGGGCGCCTGGGGTTGGGGAGGAGCACCGTGGTATGGCTTCTACGGTGGGTTCTTCGCGCCTTATCCCTATTATGCTTCGCCGGCGTTCTGGCTGACGGATTATCTGATTGCGGCGAATTTGCAAGCGGCGTATGCCGCCCAGGCAGAGGCAAATGCGAGCGCAGCGGCGTCGTATGCGGCGCCCAGCAACGGAGGTGGCGGAGATCCAGCGCCGGCAGCTTCGGGTCCGGTGGCACTGACGCCCGAGGTCAAGCAGGCCATCGCAGACGAAGTGAAGGCGCAGTTGGCCGCGCAGCAGGCACAAGCGGCACAGAATGGCGCCCCCGGCGGTCAAGCAGCGGCGGCGGCGGCACCGGCGCCCGCCAGCGGCGAGGTTCCACCGGCACTGGATCCGGCAAGACGCACGTTTGTGGTGGCCAGCGACCTGACCGTGGTGTCGAACGGGCAGGAATGTGGGCTGACGGCGGGGGACGTGATCATGCGGCTCACCGACACTCCGGATGCAGATCAGATGGTGAACGCCAGCATCGCTGCGAGCAAGAAGTCGGACTGCGCGGCCGGACAAACTGTGGCCGTCAAGGTGGACGACTTGCAGGAGATGCAAAACCAGTTTGCGGAACAGCTTAATAATGGTCTAGGCGAACTGGCGAAGAAGCAGGGTACCGGCGGTATTCCGAAAGCGCCGGACACAGGCACCACAGCCTCGGATGTGCCGCCTCCGCCGCCAGATAAGTCGGCGTCGACGGCCGTGGATGATCAAATTGCGGCGGCCAATCAGGCGGAGGCAGAGGCCAAGCAGGACGCTGCGGGATCTGGCGGCGGGCAGCAGTAGAACACACGCTCGTGACAGCAGTTTCACCGATCAATCAAGCACAGGGAGCATCGGACGACGATGCTCCCTTCTGCAAGGATGGGCGGGATCATTCCCGACTCTGCGCTCACTGTTCGTCGCACCGCTCGGAGTCGAACTTTGGGACAAACTGAACCGGAGGGATTAAAGATGTCGCATAAACTCGACGCTCTGCTTTCAGGAATTGTGCTGCTGGCGGTCACGATCTTGCCAGTGTCGCTGGCCAGTGCCCAGGCGGTTTCTCTGCAGGAGCAACTGGTCGCGCAATACAAACTGGTGAAGATGGGGTCGGACACGAGCGGACCTTCGGTGGTGGAGGCGGGCACGCTCTTGGCCATCCAAAAGGGCGGAATCCTCGGGGTGCCTTATACCGATAAAACAGTTCTGACCACCAAGTATGAAGGCGGAACCGTTCATGCTCCGAGCAGCGTTGCGGTGCAAGCGCGAAAGGCCCTCTTCGGACATTTTTCGCAGACGGCGTCAGAGGGACAGACTACGCACTTGTTCGCGAAAGGGGACAAGGTATATCCCACGAAGATCGACGTCAACCTGTCTAAAGACAATGTGACTTTGAGCATCGTCGCTTGCGATACCTGCAACAAGACCGATCCTCCTACGTACAACAAGGCGCAAGTGGTCTTCCAGTTTCCGACAGGCACCTTGGCAAGCGCGAGCGCGGGTCAGGTGGAAGATATCATCGGGCAGCTTCTAGCCATCAGCAGTGACGATGCGCAGCAGGGCGGCGGGCAGCAGGGTGGTGGGGATCAAGGGAACAACCAGCAAGGCGGCGGCGACCAGGGTGGAGCACAGGCGCAACAACAAGAGCCTGCGGCGGAGCCTGCGCAGATAGAAAAAGGACAAACGCCTGATCAAGTGAAAGCCGCGCTCGGCAACCCGGACAAGATCATCAATCTTGGCACGAAGCTGATTTATGTTTACAAGGATATTAAGGTTACGTTTCTGAACGGAAAAGTATCTGACGTGCAGTGAGCGGATTTCTTAAACCATTAATTGCCACTGTCGTTCTGAAGCGGGTGCTATTGGGGACCAGGCGGCCCTCGATTCTTCCGCAGCCGCTAGAGGATCTTCTTCCCAAATGCCGAGAGTGCCAGTTCGACGGCCAAGTCGGCGGTCTGGTTGTGCTCGTCGATGACGGGATTTACTTCCACGATTTCGAAGCTCAGCATGCGGCCATGGTCGGAAATAATTTCCATGGCTAAATGAGCTTCGCGGTAGGTGGCCCCGCCCCAGACTGGAGTGCCGACGCCGGGCGCGTCTTCGGGATCGATCCAATCCATGTCGAGCGAAACGTGATAGCCGACGGTGTCGTGTCCAGCCAGGCGGAGCGCGTCTTCCATCACGGCGCGCATGCCGCGTTCATCGATGTCACGCATGGTGAAGACTTCGACTCCGGATTTGCGGATGTTTTCTTTTTCGAAATTGTCAACGTCGCGGATGCCGACGAGCACGCAATTCTCCGGCTGCACTTTGGGCGAGAAGTCGTAGATCTTGCCCAACTCGAACGGCGGAAGCCCCATAAGTGCGGCGAGCGGCATGCCGTGCACGTTGCCACTGGGCGAAGAGTCGGGCGTGTTCATATCGGTGTGCGCGTCGATCCAGAGAAGACCAATTTTCTGGTTCTTGCGGCGGTAGAATTCAGCCACGCCTGACACCGTACCAACGGCTACAGAATGATCGCCGCCGAGGATGAGAGGAACCTTGCCGGCTTCGAGCGTCTTCAACACCAGGTCGGCGCTCTTGGTGCAGGTGGCGGTGATTTCCTTTAAGTATTTGGAGTTGGCGGCGCCTTCTTTTTTTTGCTCGGGGATGGCGACGGCGATGTTACCGGCGTCTTCGACAATGTGGCCGATGGCTTCGAGGCGGGCTTCGAGTCCAGCGACGCGGACGGCGGAAGGACCCATGTCAACGCCGCGGCGGGATTGACCGAGGTCAAGAGGAACACCGATCACTCGGATCTGGCGCGGGGTGATGTTGCTGTAGATCGTGCTTCGTTGTGGCATATGCTGTCCTATTCACCGCCGAGATCGTGGGAGCGGCTTTTGCTGGTCGACGCGCTGGCCGCGCTGGCGAAGTTCGAAAACCAGGCAGGCTTCGTAGGCCGATTCCAACAAGCCAGGGCCGAGAGCGCGATGGACCCCCATGGCAGCACCGATGATCTGCTCGGTGATGGCGTTCAGCTGATCTGCTTGCGCTACCACGGTACTCATGAATTAGTTCTCTGCGAACTCAGAGATCTCTGCGGTTCAACGCCCTAGGCTGCAGCCCTACGGATACAGCCGATGCAACATGCGCGGGAAGGGGATGGTCTCCCGCACGTGCTCTAGTCCGCAGATCCAGGCTACGGCCCGTTCGATGCCCATGCCGAAGCCGGAGTGGGGGACGCTGCCGTACTTGCGCAGATCAAGATACCACCTGAAGGCTTCTTCGGGCAGATTGTGCTCGCGAATCCGCTGCAGGAGCAGGTCGTGCGCTGCCATGCGCTGCGATCCGCCGATGATTTCGCCGTAGCCTTCGGGGGCTAAGACGTCGACGCAGAGGGCGAGGTCGGGGCGCTGGGGGTCGGGTTCCATGTAGAACGCTTTCACTTTGGCTGGGTAGCGATGGATCATAACGGGTCGGTCGTAGAGTGATGAGAGATAGGTTTCATCGGGCGAGCCGAGGTCTCCGCCCCACTCGAATTTGGTCTCGAGCTTGCCCTGAGAGTGGCCTTCCTGCAATTTTTGGACGGCTTCATCGTAGGTGATGCGCGGGAAGGGCGCATCGATCTTCTCGAGCTTGGTGAGGTCGCGGCCGATGGTCACGAGGTCCGGACGCCGGCGGTCTAGACATCGTTTGACTAGAAAGGTCAGCAAACCTTCGGCGAGTTCCATCAGGTCGTCGAGCGTGGCGTAGGCGACTTCAGGTTCGACCATCCAGAATTCGGTAAGATGGCGGCGTGTTTTTGATTTTTCCGCGCGGAAGGTGGGGCCGAACGAATACACCTTGCCGAGCGCCATGGCGGTCGCTTCGATGTAGAGCTGGCCCGACTGCGTGAGGTAGGCCTGCTCTTCGAAGTAGTCCACAGGGAACAGGGTCGAGGTTCCTTCGCAGGCAGCGGGCGTCAGGATGGGCGGGTCGGTGAGAGTGAATCCGTTGGAGTCGAAAAAATCGCGAGCGGCGCGGATGATTTCGGCACGCACACGCAGGATCGATGCCTGACGCTGCGAGCGCAGCCAAAGATGGCGGTGCTCCATCAAGAAGTCGACGCCGTGTTCCTTGGGAGTGATGGGGTAGGGAGTGGACTCGGACACACGCTGCACGATCTGGACGTTCGAGACGTCGAGTTCATAACCGCCGGGGGCGCGCTTATCGGCGCGGACCTTGCCTTCGACGATGACGCTGGATTCCTGGGTGAGGCCTTTGATGGCGTCGAAAACCTCGGGCGGGACGGCGTTCTTCGGGACTATGCCCTGGATAACGCCGGAGCCGTCGCGGAATTGGGGGAAGAGGAGCTTGCCGCTTTCGCGGAGGTTGTAGAGCCATCCCCGGATGGTGACGGACTGGCCTTCGTGCTTGCCTATTTCTGCGATTGTGCTGATGGGTGAGGGCATAGGTCAAAACCTTTAACCGCCGAGGGCGCTGAGCACGCAGAGAACAAATAGCTAAAATCCCTTCGAACGCTGTCCTACTTCAAAATCTTCACCACAGGGAGCACAGAGGAACACAGGGGAAACCTGATTACCCGAGAAACTTTGCGCTCTCTGCGGTTGAATTACGAATCTTCCAGCTTTTGGAAGGTTGCACTCACTTCCTCGCTGGGGTTCTTTTTTTCCTCGCCGTCGATTTCAAGAAGCAGGGGCGGCGTTTGCGGTGCGTTCCGCAGCAGTTCCATGGTCTGTTTCCAGTCGATCGATCCGTTGCCGGGCCAGAGGTGCGAGTCTTTGTCTTTGTTGTTGTCGTGCACGTGGGTCGAACAGATGTGGCTCTTCAGGATGGCGAAGCTCTCGGGAATGCCTTCCATCATGTGGGCGTGACCGCAATCGAAACAGACGCCGATGTCATCGAAATGCATGGTTTTGATGAACTCGACGAGGCGATCGGGCGTCGAGAGTTCATTGGGAATATTTTCAATGAGCACTCTTACGCCGAGCGGTTTGGCGAAGGCGCGCAGGTGCTCGACGGAGGTCATCGCCGCTTCGAACTTTTTCTCGTCGAACGCGTCATTCGGATTGCCGATGTGCTGCACGAGAAAGCGGAACGGGATGTGTTCGGCGACTTCGAGGGCGCGCTTGATCTCGTCCATGGCATCGATGCGGCCGGCGCGGTCGGTGGAGGCAATGTTGACGGGCGGCGAACCGGTACGTCCCCACTCGTAGTCGGAGTACAACGGCGCGTGGACGGAGTTGAGCGGAATGCCCGTCGACTTGAACCAGTCGGCAATTTCGCGCACATGCTGCTTGCGATTGGCGTAGTCGAAGTGCTGGCGGGCGGCGAAAATTTCTATCGACTGGGCTCCCGCCTTGACGAGTTCATCGAGCAAGCCCGGATGGAGCCGCTCCTTCACATAGACGTATGTCGATACCGCCCTCAGCATCAGTAACCTACCGCCTTCCCGTTGTTCCGTCCGTCGCTCGCTCCGAGCCGCTCGCCGGTCTTGGGGTCAACCATGATGCACTCGCCGTCTCCCCAAAAATGCTCGACCTTGAGCTTGTGGCCCTTGGAACGCAGAACATTCATTGTATCGGGAGATACGCGCTCTTCGACGAGAATTCCATCAGGCAGCCATTGATGATGAAACCGCGGCGCGTTGACGGCTTCCTGAATGTCAAGCGCGAAATCGACAACGCCGATGAGCACGTTGGCTACTGTGGTGATGATGGTGGGGCCGCCGGGCGAGCCGAGAACGAGGAAAAGCTTGCCGTCCTTGAGCACGATCGTCGGCGTCATGGCGGAGAGCGGACGCTTGCCCGGGCCGATGGCGTTGGCGGGGCCCTGAATGAGTCCGTAGGTGTTAGGGACCCCTTGTTTGGCGGCGAAGTCGTCCATTTCGTCGTTGAGCAGGAAACCCAAACCTTCCGCGGTGACGCGGGAGCCGAAGGAATCGTTGAGCGTAGTGGTAACGGCGACGGCGTTGCCTTCAGCATCGACTACGGAATAGTGCGTGGTGTTTTCGGGCTCGCGAACGGGCCGGTGCGACCGAGCTACGCGCTCCAGTTCACCGAATGACGGGCGCTTCAGCTGCTTGCTTGGGCTGGCATGGTTGGGATCGATGGAATCGCGCCAGGCGGCGGCGTATTTTTTGTCGATGAGCTGCGCCACGGGAACTTTGGCGAAGTCGGGATCGCCCATGAAGTCGGCGCGATCGTAAAACGCGCGGCGGAATGCTTCGGCTTCAAGGTGGATGGCGTCGCCGGAGCGGTTGCCGAGCTTCGTGAGGTCGAAGCCTTCGAGGATATTGAGAATTTCGACGAGCGCCACTCCTCCGGAGGATGGCGGCGGAGCACTGATGATGTCATAGCCGCGATAGGAGCCGCGTATGGGCTCGCGTTCTTTCACTTCGTAGGCGGCGAGGTCGGCGGTGGTGATCAGGCCTCCGCCTTTGTGGATGGCCGCGGCCAGTTCGCGCGCCATCTCGCCGTGGTAGAAGTCGTCGGGGCCCTTGGCGATGCGTTCCAGGGTGCGGGCGAGTTCGGGCTGCTTGAACAGTTCACCGGGCTGGTAGTAGTTTCCATCGCGCTGGAATATGCGTTTCGATTCAGGAAACTGCGCGAGGTACTCATCTCTTTTTAGATGCTGCGTGTCTTCGTAGGCGAGGGGGAAGCCGTCGCGCGCGAGCTTGATGGCGGGAGCCATTACTTTTTCTAGCGACAGCTTGCCGTATTTTTTCTCCGCGTAGACAAGGCCGGCTACGGAGCCGGGGACGCCGATGGACTTGTACCCGACGACGCTCGATTCTTTATTGAATTCGGGGAGGACGTTGCCCTGCGCGTCGAGATACATGTTTTCGGTCGCGGCAGCGGGCGCCTTTTCGCGGAAGTCGATGAAATGAGTTTCGCCGTTGGCGTTGCGGAGAAGGAGGAAGCCGCCGCCGCCGAGATTTCCGGCCTGGGGATGGACGACGGCCAGCGCGAAGCCGGTGGCGACGGCGGCGTCGACAGCATTGCCTCCGTCGCGGAGCATCTCGACGCCGGCTCCAGAGGCCAATTCGTGGACGCTGGCAACCATGGCGTGCGGAGCGTGCGTGGGACGAAGAGGCGCGGCCGCGACGGTCGCGGCGAGTAGAACGGCCAGAATGCAGAGGATCAAGAAACGACGTTGAATGCGCATGGATTGGGCGGCGAACCTACGAGGCTAGTCTACGCGGTTGCGGGGAGTCAAACCGGGCCGACGACGAGGGCGCCGAGAAAATCTTCACCGCAGGGGACACCGAGGTGCACAGAGGAAACCGCTTACTTCTTGTTGGGCTTGATGGGTTTCTTGCGTCCGGCTTTTTTCTTTGGCGCGTTCTTTGCGACCAATTGGTACGACTGGCGAATGAGGGCTTCGAGTTCGCCGGCGGGTAGGACGTTCGAGGTTGCAAGAAGAATCCATTTGTAGCGGCCGACATACGGAGCCTGGGAAATGCCTTCGATTTCGAGGAGGTCGTGGAATGTTTCCGGAGAGGATTTGAGGACGATGGGTGCGAGTTTACCTTCAGAGAGGTGCACGGTAGCGAATAGCTTGCCGCGCACTTTGAAGCACAGGGTTTCGCCCCACTGAAGATTCTCGGTGGCGTCGGGTAGAGAACGGCAGAGCTTGCGGATCCAATCGACGTCGGGCATTGGGGAGATCATAACGCGGGAGCGTTGCGATATGAATCGGGCAAGTGCACGCGGGCAAGAGCGCCCGCGCCACACGAGCTACACTTGGTCTCTCGCTTCGCCGAGCACCACGGGTACCTCCATCCGCTTCTTGCCGCGGAAGATCGTTACTTTCACGGTGTCGCCGGCTCGATGCTTGTTCATGATTTGAGCGAGGATTTGCTGGCTCTCGATTTTTTCTCCGTCGATGGCGACGATTAAATCTCCTCCGATCATGATCAGCGTGTTGCCGAGTTGAGCGCGTTCGGAGCCACCGCGCAATCCGGCGCGGTCGGCGGAGCCTCCAGGAACGGCTTGAACGATCAGTAGCCCGTAGTCGGCAGCCAAGCTGAGTTCGTCGGCGAGTTCAGGATCAATGGGGATGGTGCGGATTCCGAGCGCGGGACGCCGCACACGACCCAACGTGACCAGATCGTTGAGGACGGCTTTGGCGGTGTTGATGGGGATGGCAAATCCGATGCCCGCACTCTGGCCTACGCTGGAGGCGATGATGGTGTTGATGCCGATGACTTCGCCGTGCCAGTTGAGGAGTGGGCCGCCGGAGTTGCCGGGGTTGATGGCGGCGTCGGTCTGGATAGCTTCATCGATGACCAGACCGTCGGGCTCTTGCACCTGGCGGATGGAACTGACGATGCCCTGCGTGAGCGTGCCGGCGAGGCCGAAGGGGTTGCCGATTGCGTAAACTCTCTGTCCGACCTGGAGATTGGCCGAGTCGCCTAGAATGATTGGCTGCAGGTCGAGCGCTTTGATCTGGACGATGGCCAAGTCGTGAGACTTGTCGGTGCCGACAATGGTGGCCTTATATTTTTTGCGGTTGTGAAGCGTGACTTCGACTTGCCGAGCCTCGGCGATCACGTGATAGTTGGTGAGGATGTGTCCTTCTTTGTCGATCACGAAGCCGGAGCCTTGGCCTTCCTGCGAGTACAAGCCGTAGAAGAAGTCATAGGCCTGTACGCGGGAGGTGATGTTGACGACGGCTCCGATGTTCTTGCGGTAAACGTTGATGTTGTTTTGTTCTTCGGGGTCTCGCGCTTCGCTGCCAGCGGCTTCGGTGATCTCAACCTGCTGGGGTCGGCTGATCCAGTTGGCGGGATGGAGAGTTCCGTGGCGATAGGTGGTGAAGTAGAAGAAAGCGGACGCCAGAACCATCGCGAAAAGAAAGGTGCGCAAGAATCTCATCGTGGTCAATCCTTGAAAGCCTGCAGTCTGAATTCTAGCGAAAAAGGCCGTTTACCGCAGAGTGCGCGGAGGGCGCGGAGAAATCTCTTTACCACAGGGGGCACGGGGGAACACAGGGGAAGTTCAGAGGGGAACCCCATTTAGGAAACTCTCTGCGTGCTCTGCGCTCTCCGCGGTTTAACGGTTTGGTTTGCCCCAGCCACCGCCGCCTGGGGATTCTATGCGGACTCTTTCTCCTGCACGCAGTCGGACGCTAGTCTTGCCGGGGATCTCTTCCTCGGACCCGTCACGCCGGATGATCGTGGTGCGGCCGGGAGCGCCGTCGGCCCCGCCGGCCAGGCCGTATGGTCCGCGGGAACGGCGGTCGGCGAGCAGCGTGACCTGGGCGTCGGTCAACAGCTCGATCTCACGGACGATTCCGTCGCCACCGGTGTGGAGGCCGGCGCCTCCACTACTGGAGCGGAAAGAATACTGTCGGAGGCGAACTGGGTAGGCATATTCGAGGGCCTCGGCGGGAGTGTTTAGCGAGTTGGTCATGTGGGTGTGGACGCCCGAGACTCCGTCCTTGGTCGGACGCGCGCCCATGCCTCCGGCGATGGTTTCATAGTAGGCAAACGGCTCGCCGGTGCGAGGGTCGCCCAAACGCGGATCGCCCATACGAAGATCGATGCCGCCGATGGTGAGGTTGTTCATGGTGCCAGCCGCGGCGGCTGGGATGCGGTCGGGAATCGCCTGCGCCAGCGCTTTCAGCAGTACGTCGACAATCCGCTGCGAAGTCTCCACGTTGCCACCAGCAACGGCGGCGGGAGGCTTGGCGTTGACCACGGTTCCCGACGGGGCGATGACACGGATAGGGCGCATGAGGCCAGAGGTGGCGGGCACGAGTTCGTGAAGCAGGCAACGGAAAACGTAGAAGCAGGCCGAGTAAGTGATCGCCTCGACCGCGTTGATTGCGCCTTGGACTTGCGGGTCGCTGCCGGTGAAGTCGATGGTGACGTTGACCTCCGACCTCTGCTTCGCTGCTCGCGGGGACGCGGCGAGCCGCGTCTCTACAGAAGATTTCTTCTTGGGTGAAGACTCGACTTGGATGTTCACGACAATGCGCACGGGCTTTTCTTCCACGCCATCGTTGTCAAGAAAGTCTTCGGCTTGGTAATGGCCGGGCGGAATGGTACGCAGGAAGGCTCGCATCATTTCTTCGGAATAAATGAGCAGGCCGGCGCCGGCTCGCGTAGCGCGAGCGATTCCGTAGCGCTCGCAGATTTCACGGAGGCGCTGGGCCCCCGTCTGGCAGGCGGCGATCTGAGCACCAAGGTCGCCTTCGCGTTCTTCGGGCGTGCGCACGTTGTTGAGCAGAAGGGCCAACACATCGGCGACAAGTTTTCCGTCGCGCATGATTTTGACGGGCGGGATGCGGAGACCTTCCTGGTAGATTTCGCGGCAGGGGCCCATGGAACCCGGGTAAGTTCCGCCGACATCCGCGTGATGGGCGCGGGAAGCGACGTAAAAATCGGGAGCGGTTGTGTGGTGGCGGGGCGGAGCCTGTCCTGAGCGGAGTCGAAGGGCCCCGCCGGGACCGGACGGAGCCCGGTCACCACACGTAATCTCATCTGATTGGGAAATGTACACCGGCATCACCAACGTGATATCGGGGAGGTGGGTGCCGCCCCGGAAGGGGTCGTTGAGCATGACCATGTCGCCGGGTTCGAGTTCGCATTGCTCCACAGCCGCAGCGACCGACATGGGCATGGAGCCCAAGTGCACCGGCATGTGATCACCCATGGCGATGACCTGGCCAGCGGAATCGAAGACGGCGCAGGAGTAGTCGCGGCGCTCTTTGATGTTGGGAGAGAAGGACGTGCGACGCAGGGCGGCTCCCATTTCTTCGGCAATGGAGTGGTATAGGTTCTTGAAGACTTCGAGTTCGATGGGGTCACGCATGTGCGGGATGAGTGTACGTCAAGACGGGGCCGTTGTGGACTATACTGGCTGGTTTCCCAGATCGGGGAATGCTGATCGGAGATTTTCGATGCGATCGTTTTCGATGCGATACCTCGCGGTGCTGATTGCCTTGGGGGCCATTTTATCGGTTAGCGTGGCGAAAGATGAATTTCAAGCCGGTGATTTCGTCAAACAACATTTGAATTCCATCGGAACCGAGCAGGCGCGGGCGGCAGTGAAGAATCAATTGGTTCTCGGGAGCTTGACTTTCCAGTATTTGAACGTTGCGGGAATCGTGAACGGCACGCTCCAGTTCGTCTCGGAAGGCGATAAGTTCGTCTCCGTGCTCAAAATACCAAGCCCTGATTACCGCGGTGAGCAGTTTGCGACCGACGGCAAAAAGACCGCTGTCAACCAGCCGAAACCCGGCATCTATTCCGCCATGGGCGGATTTGTGCACCTGCACGACGAGGTTCTTACCGAAGGTCTATGGGGCGGTACCCTGTCGACCGCGTGGGCTCTTTCACACTTGGACGAGCGTCGTGCGAAGCTGCAGGATCAAGGCCTGAAGAAAGTGGACGGCCGTGAGCTTCATCGGGTGGACTATCTGCCCAAGAAAAGCAGTGACTTGCTTATCGAACTCTATTTTGAGCCCGACACTTTTCGGCATGTTATGACCGCTTACTCATACTCGGTGACGAACCCGGGTGGTGGTGGTCCCACCGCATCGGCGGGGCAGCAACAAGGGTATTTCCGGCTCGAAGAACGCTTTGCGGATTTCAAGACCATCGACAATCTCACATTACCGACACGGTGGACCATAACGTACAGCGGAAACGCTTCGTTAGGAAGTAGCCGAAACACCGGCCCAAGGTCGACATCTTCGCTCAGCCAGTTTGAGACAACCGAGGCAAAAATATCCCATAACATATCTGTCGATCCGAGGAACTTTGAAATTAAGTAAGACCTCCGCTCCACAGGATTGATTCGGCGGGTGCTACACTGCTGTGATTATGGCTGAAGGGCGTTCGCGAATCTGGCTATGGTTACTGGTGGGCGGCGGGCTGTTTGCGCTGTTCGTGGTGGCTGTGTTTACGCTGGTGTACTTGAGTTTTGGCGGCCGGAATGAAGAATCGTTTACCGGCTTCGGCTCCAAGATCGCGGTGGTTGAACTCGATGGCGTAATCTTCTCTCCCAAGCAGATCGTCCCCCAGCTTAAAAAATTTGCCGATGACGATTCCGTCAAGGCTATCATCATCCATGTGAATTCACCCGGAGGCGGCGTGGCCGCGTCGGAGGAGATCTACCGCGAAGTGAAGCGGATTCGCGACGAAAAGAAAAAACGGATCGTGGCCTCGATTGAGACCGTGGGCGCGAGTGGAGCATATTACGTATCCTCGGCCACCAATAAGATTTACGCGGATAAAGGCAGCGTGGTGGGATCGATCGGAGTGATTGCCGAGTGGGTGAACTACGGCGAGCTTCTGAAGTGGGCGAAGCTGAACGCGATCACGATGAAGGCGGGCGAATTCAAGGATACGGGCAGTCCGACGCGAGAAATGACGCCGGCGGAACGCGAGTACATGCAGGGCTTGATTGACAACATGCATACCCAGTTTATCCAGGCCGTCGCCGATGGCAGGCATGCGAAAGAAGAAGACATCCGCGCCATTGCGAATGGGAAAGTCTGGACCGGCGAGCAGGCGTTGTCGCTGAAGCTCGTGGATCAGATCGCAGATTTCGAAGGCGCGGTAAAGGATACGGCCCGGGCCGTGAATATCTCCGGCGAACCCACACTGGTCTGGCCGCCGAAAGAACGGCGATCAGGGCTGGATCTGTTGTTTGGCGATGTTTCCGATTATTTGCCCACCCGGGAGAAGCTCCTGGAACAACAGGTCGGCTTTTACTATCTCTGGAAGTAGCTGGTTCCCAGTTCTAAGAGAAAGCGACCGTTTCCTCATACTGAGCGTTAGGAACCGGGAACTGCACTTGCACAGAACCCCTTAAATTTGAGAAGGTTATAGGCAGGCGCAGGGTAGCGTCGGGGCGCCAGAACCCCAGGGCAGACGGAACCCCCAAGAGAACTGGCCCGAAAGGGAGCAAAGAGGCTTATGACGAAGGCTGACCTGATCGAAGAAGTTTCCCGGCTGGCGGAACTCACGCGCAAAGACAGCGAAGTGATTGTGGATACGATCTTTGACAGCGTAGTGCGCTCGCTGCGGGTGGGCGATAAAATCGAAATACGTGGGTTTGGCAGCTTCCGCACCCGCCAGCGCAAGCCACGCGTGGGCCGCAACCCGAAAACCGGCGACCGTGTGGAGGTTCCGGCAAAGAAGATCCCATTCTTCAAGCCCAGCAAGGAATTGAAAGACCTTGTGAACAACAGTCCGGCAGCAGAGGTTGCTCCCGCGCCGCCACCGCCCACGCTACCCAGCGCGCATTAGTATCGTTCCCGCATTCAGGTTAGCGGGATCCGGCGCCCGCCGCTGATTGTTGCCCGAGGGCTTCGATGGCGGGAATGGACTTGGCGATCGTGAATGTGCACTCCGGCGGCAGCGCGCCGGTGGCAATGGATTTCACCATCATCTCAATCGCCAGATCTGCATTCGGCGGTATGAAAATAGTAGCGGTCAGCAGCTTGCGGCGCACCCATTCTTGCCCGGTCTTGGGAAGCCCATCGCAACCGAGAAACGGCAGCTTCTGCAACTGCTCACTCAGGTCGCTGCATTCTTCGAAGGCTTTGCGGGCTCCCCGGGCCATGGAATCGTCCTGCGCGCAGACGGCCTCAATCTTCGCCTGGCGCGAAGTGGGAAGACGGAGCCACGAACTGACTGTTTTGTAGGCGCTGGCTTCGGTCCATTGGGCCTTCACGACACGAAGTTGCACGCCGCTGGATTTGGTTTCGAGCAAACCGGTGTAGCGTTGCCGCGCGGCCGAACTGTCGGAAGGACCCTGAACGTAGAGAGCGATCCCGCCAGCGGGCATCAGGGCGCCCAGTTGCTGTCCCTGGATACGGCCAATCTCTTCATGGTTCGAGGTGATGGCAAATGCAGGCACATGGAAAAGGCGGCGAAGTTCGGCCATGTAGTCGCCGCCGTGATTCAGCAGCACCACTCCGATTCCAGCGGTGACGGCGGCACGGGCAACCTGAGGATGCGCGGTAGATCCGGCCGGTTCGAAAATAACGGCGTCGGGTCGCGCAGCGGTAGTGGACTGTATGCTGCCGAGCAACTGCTGGCTCTGCACGATGCCGTCGTTATTGGCATAGATGATATCGAGGTCAACACCAAGTTTGCGGGCGGCATGGCGGGCGGCGGAGGTCTGCTCAACCTGGTAATCGTTGTCGTCGTTGGTAAGCGAGAGCAGAAAATGCAACTTTTTCATGCGTTGATGCTTCTGGCGCAATCATAACCTTGACGCCCGCATGAGTGAGCGTGACCATGGTAACGGTGCTTTGCGCGCGTCCGCAGCTTACGCGGTGAACGGTGACTGGGAAGACACCTTTGGCGGAATGTGTAAGATAAGGGAGCGTGGGCCCATAGCTCAACGGTTAGAGCAGCAGACTCATAATCGCTCAGTGGCCCGCCTGCTCACGACTTTTCATCGACTTAACCGCTGTATCCGTTAGGCCGGATGCGACCCGGTGAGACCGTTCGGTGAAAGTTTCGGTGAAAGTTTCCCCCGCGTACCCTAATTCAACCGTGCCACGAAGCACCCATCGCACGTTTCATACACGCGAAGCACTCGACGATGCTCGACAGCTGGCCCCAATATTCCCATCCAGCGGACGCGGTACACGGCCCCGTCGTGGAATAGGCATTCGTCTTTCTGAATCTCGCGCTCGAACTCCAGATTGCCAAGGCAACGCCCGCTTGTTTCTTCGATGACTTGGTGCATGAACGTTTGGGCGGCGGTCGGCTTGGGCGGTTCTATGAATAGCTTTCCTTCCGCGCCGTCGAAATGGAGCTGGTTCTTATTCTCGGGCGGGTCTTTCCTATTCGCCATCACACCCTCCTGCCGTGACGATAATCGGGCCGGGGCCGGGCGGACAAGATTACTTCGGAGTGTTGGTAAGTGGGGTCATGTGGTAGTCTGCTGCGCGTGAAGATTCGCTCAGCCCACAAGTTGTTGGCAACTGTCCGCAAGATTCGACAGGATTGGGGTCGTCCCGAATCCGATGAACTCTGGTTCAGAGCGGAAGACGCCAAATATTCCTCTACGACCCTTCAGCCAAAACTGTATCGTCCAGCTTCTGGAAAGCCCAGAAAACCCGTGTCGGAACTCTTAAGAATTGAAGAGAGATGCCACGATGAGTTTATACGATGTGCTGACCAGCTAACTGAAATCAAGCCAGACAGTGACGCTGAGTGGGATTGGTATTTTCTTTCGCAGCATCATGGCGCACCAACGCGCTTGCTGGACTGGTCTGATGGTGCGCTTGTGGCCCTTCACTTTGCGGTGTCGCACAGAGTTGATCCCATCAAGACGGATGCGACCATTTACATGCTTGATCCCTATTGGTTGGTGGACGCCATCAAGAAATCGCGGTCGTATAATGAGGCGCAAAAGAATTGGAACCGCTATCGCCGGAAGCGTAAATGGGAAGGACTGAGCAAGGACGATTGGGACGATACTTACCTTCCTCTGGATGAGAGCGAACGTCGGGAACTTCCTCTTCCCGCAGCACCTTTGTTATGGGATTCTCCACATGTGAGTCGGCGTGTGGCGGCACAGCGGAGCCACTTCATGCTATTCGGCAACAGACCCGAATGGCTGTCAGATCTCCAGAGTAGAAGGGGGTCGCGTTTGCAAGCGATCACAATTCCGAAGGAAGATATGAAGGAAATCAAATATGAGTTGAGAGACGCGGGTCTCACCGAATCAGTCATTTTTCCCGACCTTGACGGACTTGGTCGGGAGATCGAACAGAAGTGGATGGACAGACTTTAAGGTGAGCATCTACCCTCTTGCGCCGCGCACAAGGTTTGGCGCATAGTTGACCAAAGGAGGACTTGTTATGAGTCCTGTATGGATTGAGCAACAGAACGCAGAGACACGACGCGCTGCTTCCGAGGCTGATGCTCGCACTCGGCTCGCAGTAGATGCGGCAGCACGCGCTGCTAACCAAGGACCCGAAGTGTTCCACAGGTTCATCAAAGCACTTACGATGAACGCTGAAGCCCTACCGATGTTAGATGGCGGGGAACTTTTCGGAGCAACCACTCCGATGGGACGCGAGGGATTCGAGACAAGCTGCCAAGTGAACATAGAGTGGCGGAGGGTATCCATCCTCGGACCACGATTTGAGGTCGTAGTTTTTCACTACGAGCGTGGCTCCACTGCAATTCGCGTCTATCAAAACTCAGAACGGAAAAACCCTTTGCCGCTGCGAGCGAACCACGACGGTGAGGTGGGGATTTTTTATAGCGGTGCGGTCCGAAGCCCAGAGGAAGCGGCAGAGTTTGTAATCCGTCGATTAGTTGAACTCGTAAAGATCGAGCGGTAGCTTTCAAGTTTTCACGCCCCGAGGTGCGTGTGGTCCTTCCGCGCCCCGTCCTGCCCTGCCCATAAACCAACCCGAAACTCGCCGCACAGGTGATCGGAGCGCGATACTTACGCCCCTGCCCGGCCCGTCACCTACGGGCAAGAACACCGGATTGTCCTCAAGTATCTGCAAGACCATTCCGAAGAGCTACATCTGCGGGGCACCGCGCTCGTCGAGAAGGCATTAGCTTCCCCTGTCGGTAAAACGGGGTCATTCGGGCGCTCTTGGCAGCGTTTTGCGGGACAAAATACGGGACGGCTTACTTGCTCATGCGCTTGGCAGTGCCCCTTTCGGGCTGTAGCGGCTCGTGCAAAACTGGTATCCAGTTTCCAGAGTAAAGCATGGCGCGAACCTTGTGACGGTGACAAAGCTCACAGGTTCCAACAATAATATGTTGTCCGCTGGCGTATTCGGCTCGCATTCGTTCAATCGTTTCAGTGCTGAATTTCCCACGATGTTTTCGTGGCATGTAAAAATTGTACTATGGAACGCGCTCCAGAGTTGCGTTCCACACCGTCCTTGCCTCAAGAATTTTTGGATTTCTGAGCCGACTTCCATCCGGTCATATCAGGATTGGGAATGCGATGCTCTGGCGCGGGTGCTAATGACGGCTCTCGCTGTTCTGCTTGTTTGCGAGCCAAGATAGCATCCTCCCAACCGCTCATAAAGTTCACCATGATTTGCGCGATCCGGTGCAATTCCCAGCCGATCCACAGCAGCGCGAGGAAGATTCCAAGGATTCCAATGTCAATCATTTGGCGAGTTCCTCTATCGCCCATTTGAGCACTGCCGCGCCTACGACGAGAGTGAGCAGCCCCACTACGACCCAAACAACAGCGCCCACGAAAGCTGACTTTCGCTCCTCGCGCTCCAGCCCTTTGTAGAACTGCTGTCCACGCTCTGAGGCTTTCCATTCCTCGTGCTGGCGCTGTTTCTCCTCGGGAGTATAGAAATCCACGTCGCCGGGATCGGTCGGCATTTGACAGATATGATACAACGAAAAGATAGCTCTCACGGCGGCGGGCCACACGTGGCTTGAGCGGGGCTGCTCCGCGCCCGGTGACCCGTTCCTTTCGCCGTGGCCGGGCGGACAAGATTACTTCGGAAGTACAATCTCGGGGAAGCCCTTATGCCAATAGACCCATCTGCTCTGCCGTGGTGGGGCTGGTTGATCTGTGGCGTGGTGGGTATAGTAATCGCGCTGGTTTCCGGACTTTTAGCGTCCGATGCCGACATTACGGAGAAGAAGTCAGATTGGGCATTTTGGTGGTTTGTGGGTATGGTGGCCGGACTCGGCGGTGCCGTTGCGTTCGCCATCGGGATAATCCGGTTTGTGAAATGGGCTTGGAGTTAGATTCGGCTTATTATTTACCTTTTGTGGCGACGTTTCTTGGCTCTGGTTTTCTTGGGTCTCGTCTCAGGGGGCGTCGTCGGCGAACGCTTCATAAGAATCCGCTTTCCCTTCGTATCCTTTTTATCGTGGCCTTTCAGCTGTCGCCGGGCTGCGGGCTGCGTCTCCTCAATGACCCAATGAACGGGTAACTGCACATCCTGAAGGCGCTCGTCGTTCACGGTCCGGCCATCCTCATTCGGCTTTGGTTCCATGGAGAAGATTGTCTTACCACGCCCCGAAGATGTTTATGAGCTCACAGACCATAGCCAACTCCACACGGCGCTTCTGGATCAACTCCGGGTCATTGGTGCCCCAAGCTTCGGCAAGTAGTCGCTCTGCTCTCCAGAGTCGCCTGCGGGTGCTCAACCGAACACGATTCCGTTTTCCGTATTCGCTGAGATACCGCAGCATTGCCGCGCGCTCCTCGGCGGTGAACGACGCCCGGCGGTCGGCGCTGCGCTTGCGGGCGGCTGCCAAGTATACCTCGCGGTCGGTCACAGGCGTCTCGGCTTGTTACGGGCTTCTCGGCAAGCGGTGCAGCGGAGGAGTTTACTGTCGTTCGTCGCACCGCAGTCGACGCACTGGTTATTCAACCTCCGTCGGTCCTGTGTGCTCAACCTTCCTTCGGCTTGACGGAGCAATAACTGCCGGTGGGATTCTGCCTTACGGGCGGTCTTACGGGCTTTCAAGTCAGAAGCGGCTGCCGCCAGCGCCTGCTGGGCGAGGCGCTCTTGTTCCTTACGGGCGCGGAATAATGCGGCGTCGCGCTCATACTCCGCGTGTATTTTCCGAATCTGCTGGGCAATAAGTTCTGGTTCGTATGTCGGAGAGAACGAGACGACTCGCTGGTCGCCGTCCGAGTTCTCGTATAAATAATGGGTTGCGGTCTGCTTGTGGGTGAAGCCGTCAGCCAGCGCTTGTTGCCGTCTGGTGAACGCCTCGTCCTCGTTGTTATGATGGGAGACAAGTCTCCCGTAAGTGATCGGCTCAGACTTCATTCCAGTTTACCCCCGGTAAGTCCTCTCCGCAGCCGCCGGTCGGTTAACACGGCGGAGCGGAATAAGGTTGACGGATTTCAGTGTCGCCGCACTCGCGTCATCTCAATGAAGGTAAGGGACGCTACACTCCCGCCGACGATTTGCCTCGGAAGGCACGGCGTCAGCCCCGCGAACACCGCTCGTGCGAGGAGCGGTATGTTAACGGGCTGCTGTCATGGCACGGCGAGCGCTTGCGGTGGCTCGGTGACGGCTCGGCAGCCCGATATTGTTAATCGCAATCGCTGCCGTCGCTGACGGGCTGGACGACCGGGACCGAGGTAACAACGGTGCCGGGCGCGTGCTTGAAGTCGTTCGCTTGCGTCGGTGCTGGACCGGGTGATTGCTGCGGGTGACCTTGAATGGTTGCACCCTCGGGCTGGTATGGGTAATCGTTGCTTACTGCCATAATGTTCTCCTTGAGAGGGCTCGCCCGGTGGACCGTTTTATCGGGTCGGTTCCTGCACCGCACCACCGGTTGCGAGGTATTCAGCGGGTCGTCCGGGTATCAAGCCGAACTGTCTCAGTCTCCGCTTACGTTTCGCCGGACTGTTGACCGGCACGCTTGTGTTAATCTTGTTTCAAGTTCTTGAGGTTAGCCGTGGGGTCCGGACCGTTCCAACGGAATCCACCGGTGGTCACCTCGTTCATAAAGTCGTTGTCCAGAGCCTTGCGGTATCGCTCCGGGTTCAACGCATCGGAGTGGCGTTTTAATGCCTCCGCTGCTGCTTCAGTATCGTTCATAGTCCTGCCTCTCTTTTCAACCGTTCAATGTTCAACTTCAGGAACTGACTAAAATGTGGTGCAGCCTGCGCACGCTCCAAGCCGACCAAAAACGCGGCTTGAGCCTTCGCCAACTTCGCCTTCAAGATCGCCACGGCTGCCTGCAACTCGGCGGGTCCGCATACAGTCACGTCACCCGGCGGACCTTGAATACCCGGTGGTCCGGGAACGACCGAATCTTTACCGTCCCTGCCCGGCGGTCCGGGAACGAACGAGTCGGCTCCGCGTTCTCCTCGTGCTCCAGTTTTTCCAACCGCGCCCTGCGGTCCCGGAGTGACCGAGTCTCGACCACGCGGACCGACGACTGAGTCTCCCTTCGGTCCGACTGGACCGGCAACAGTTGACGCTGGACCACGGTCTCCTTTTTCGCCCTTCGCTCCGGCGGCAATCTCTCGAGCCTTGTCGGACAACCAGTTGTGGAGTTGTCCCTGCTGGAACGTGCTCTGCGCCTTGATCTCCGCGTGCAGCGCCTTCACTTCATTTTCCAAGCTGGTCAGGCGAGAGTGAACTGTAAAAACATTCGGCTTACTCATAATGGCTCCCCTTGCGGACCGTGATTTTCTCTTGCCTTGTCGAGTCGGTAATCGAGGTCGGCAGCAATGCGGTTGAGGCGCAACAGATTGACCGCATGACCGGCGGAGTCGAGCGACTCAACCTCCTCGCGGAACGCCGTGTAATCGCGGTAGAGCTCTTGTATGGCTTCGCGCTGGGCGTCGACCAACTCGGGCTGCTCGTCGTCACCGTCCGAATCGTCCGGGTCTTCTTCTTCCTCGTCCGTGTCGTCCGGGTGATCGGGCGTGGTGCGAGTGTAGCCAGCCTCGTGCAAGACCTGCCGTATGATGGCACCGCCATCAGCCCATAAGTGCTCTGCGTAGGTGTCATCATCCCAGTCCATAATCTCGGACGCGGAATAACAGGCGGCGGAGCCGTCGTGATCCAAGACGAGGATCGAGCCCGGCACGCTCTCGAGTTTTGAATACTGTCTCATGGCTACCGACTGAAGCGGAGGATCGGGTCTGCCGCAGCCAAGGCATCGAACTCCTCGTGCTTCCGTTTTTCCTCGGCAGCCTTGTGGGCGTCGTGGACGCGCTCGCAGAACAGAGCGTTGCCGATTGAGACAAGGCGCTTACGGTTCTCGGCATCGACAGACTGCGGTGTGGTCAACCGATGTAAACGGTCGCGCTCCATTGTCAGTGCGGCAACCCTTGAACGGAGTTGCGCGGTGGACGATTGATTCGCTTGCGCATACATAAGCGACCGCTGCTCTGGCGCGGCGGAGAGGTATCTCCGACGCCACTCCGCGATTCGGTTTGCGAACCGAGGCGGTGCGGTGAGGGCGCTTGCCCAACCAAGATCCGACCGTTCTTCCAACAGTGAGTTATTCATAAGTCTCCTTCTTTTTACCCAGCGCCCCTGCCACACACTCCCACACTCCCACGCAACTGTGAAGGCTTATTTTGTGATCTTGCCCACGAGTATCGAGCCGATGTAATTCGACACGCTGGTCTTCTTGTCGGCAACTTCCTGCCGCATCTTCTCCTGATACCGCTGCTCGTTAACAGCATCCGCCGAGACGGTGTCGTATTGAGCGCGCAACTCCTCGAAGCGCCTCTTGATGCCCGGCGGCGCGTCGGCGGGCAGCGTCGTGTAATAAGTAATCTCCGCTCCAACTCGCTTGCTGATGGTGACCACCGAGTATGCGGACAACGAGGACTTGTCGTTCACCGACCACGCTGCCGTGCCCGGAGGCGGCTGGGTAATGCTCGGCTCAACAACTCTCGTCGAGTCCAGAATCTGGCGGTCGCTCACCCACTCTGGTGTGCCAAAATTCGCCCTCGGAGCGTATTTCGCCTGCCCGATTGCGACGGCATAATCGGCGACAGTCTGTGGCACGTGGGCAGTGGTATTGTTGAGTGCTTTATTTACGGGGTGATCGATCCAGAGGATTTTCATGTGTGTTCTCCTGTCGTTCTGAGTCTTCGTTCGCGCCTCGTGCTGCGCAGTGTTTCAGTGAACTGTTACACCCAGCCCTCGCTGCCGGAGGACGAGCCGTCGTATTCAACGGTGCCGTCGAACGCGTCCAACTTGTCGGTGTCCGCGAAGGAGCCTCGGTCGCCGGTGTATACTCGGTCGTCGTGCGCGACGGGCTTGATGTAAATCGGCAACTCCTGCTTCGGGTTTCTGGTGAACAACTCACCAGCCATAATGACGCGGTCGGTCACCGGGTGCCGCATGCCGAACGCGAGGTGGTTGAACGCGAGGCAGTCCGGTCTGCCGTCAGAGAACCGCAGGGTAAAAAATCCAGTGGGTGGCACGTCGACGATTTTCGCTGTATAGCCTCGCTGCGGGCGCTGCGGAACGCCTCCAGTATTCTCTTGATGTCCACGCCGTGTGCCGTGTTGCTGGCGCGCATAATAATACGGTTCATTTCGTAAGCTGGCATCTTGAGATCGATGCCCAACTCGCTGCTCAAGTCCAGCACGTGGCAGATTGCCTCCACCAGCGCGGTCAACTTATCTGGGTTCATTGAATACTCGTTTCGTCCGGCAACTCAGGGTCGTCGGTCACCTCGCCAGCGCACGCCTGCTCGCGGGTAATAATCGGGTCAGGTTCTGGCGGTTTAGGTATCTCGGTCTGCTTCACTTTCGACCTTGTCTGGGGATTTAAGCCCAAGTCCGCGAGGCACCCGCGCATAAACTTCTCACAACTTTCTGCGACAGGCAGCCACAAGTTCTTACTGACACTGGGCACCTGCTCGCCGTGGTTGTCGAGCCTGTAGTATGTTACGATTTCTCCCTCCGCAGCCAGCGCAGCAATAGCACGACTGTGGCGGTCGTAAGCGAGGCTATAAAGTCGTAAGAGTTCACAGTCACCTTCGGTCAGGTTGCGTCGCTTCTCCAGCAGGAAGCACAGCCGCTTAAACGTATGTTTCGCGTCGAGCGAAATACCGCGAGGGTATTTAGGTCTGCCGGGGGCGAGGTTCGCAGTGGGTTCGACCCACTCCGGACGCGTGCCATTCAGTATGTGCTCGGTGAGCTCTTTTCGAGGCATCGGACTCATCGGGTTTCCTGCTCTTGCTTCTCGTCGACGACCGGGCGCGCCAGTTCTCGCTCAATAGCTCGTCTGCAGAACGCGCTGATTTTCACGAAGGAGTTTTTACGCTTATCCGAGAGCGCTTTCGCCAGTTCCGGGGTCAACCTAACGTGCACTAAAGTATTCACAAAGTCTGCTCCACTTGCCTTCAACTAACCAGCACGGTGTGACGGGTGAGACGTATGTGACTGGCAACTGGTAAGAAAATCGATTCATGTAAACCCCCTGTTGCTGCCTCGTCACGCGCGGCGCTCGTCACGACTCTTGGAATAATTCTCGACCCCCCTTATCAGGTCTTTGAAAACACGGGACTTAGATAGGATTCACTCGCCAAACCTGCGCCAAACGTAAGTTGATGACAGATAACGACTTGGCATCATGTTCACTTTGCGGCCATGATGGACAGGGGCAGCGTGGGCGTCAGGAAGCGCTGATAATCGGGGCGTTTCTGTCTTGGAACCGGGGACAAAACGTCACTTTGTGGGGGGCAACGGCGGGCTGTGTGCGAGCAGGAGCGAGCAGCGCCGGTCACCGGGGGCATTCTTGCTTAAAGCAGCCACGCACGTGACCGCGCAACCGCGTTCTGAGTGTAATCGGCTGATTTCATCAATTCACCCAAACGTTTTTACTTCGGTTACGATGTGAGCGCATGGGGATTTCTTGGAAAAATATCGCGTTGCTGTTTAGTTTGGCTGTGTCGCAAATGGCGTGGTGTCAAGACAAGGCACAACTACACGTAACGGACATTACGAGCAACGAGAAAATATACATCCGCGGACGAATCGGAAAAATATCGTATTTCATGACCTGCACGCGTGAGAGCCCAACGAACGTATTGGACGCTTGGGACGATATCAATAAAGCTGCGTGTTCATCCCTGCATGCTGGGCACGATTATCCAGTCTACTCTCTACGTGGAAAGATTATGTGGGTTGGGCAGGGCTGCAGGGTTGGGACTCCCAACTGTCCAGATGCGAAACTTACGATTTTGAAAGAGCGGGAACTACGATGATGTCGGTTACTACCTACACCGAGTAAATCTGCCAGAATGGATCAGCCACCCCGCCGTCGGGGTTTTGAGTATAATTGCCTGGTTTCGCCAACTACCTCCAGCTGCCGATTAAATCGACAGGTTTTTTCTTGCTGCGGACGATACAATTCCCGTTGTGAACATACGAGACGAGCGGACCGTCAGTGAGCAGGTTAAATCAGGCTTTCGACTTGTCGGATGGGTCTTGCTCACGCTGGCACTCATCTACTCGACGGCCGTGGGGCGCTGGCCTCGTTGGCGGCGCCAAAGGTAAAGCCCGGGACCTATGGTCACCTCACCTACGTGGGAGCGTGGGTACCAAATGCAGAGACTGCGGGTGAGTACGTAGCTGTCAAGGAAGGCTACTGGACCCAGCAAGGGTTCAGCTCGGTGAAGATCATTCCCTCTGGGCCGCTCGCGCCACCCCAAGAGGTAACCGTCGAGACCGGTAAAGCCTTCGTCGGAAACTCCGGGCTCGACGCGACGACGTCAGCGATCCTGAAGGGGTTTGGACTTGTCGTGATAGGTGCGCAACTTCAACAAAGCGCCTACGCGATCATGTCGCTGGCTAGTAGCCCGATTAAGACCCCTCAGGAAATGATCGGAAAGAAGATCGGAGTTGGGTCGTCGAACGACGCGGCTTGGTACGAGTTCCTGAGCATCAACCACATCAATCAGTCGGAATTGACGACGGTGCCGGTTGGCTTTGACCCGCTGCCGCTCACGCAACACACGGTCGACGCATGGTACTGCTACATCACGAACGAGCCGATCTTCTTGGAACTCAAGGGATTCAAGGTGACGGCGTTCTTGCTCGTGGACTACGGTCTTCCCGAAGTCAGCAACATTCAAATTACGACCAAGTCGTCTGTGGCCAATAACCGTGACAGGCTAAAGGCATTCCTGATCGGCGAGATCATGGGATGGCACAAGGTCTTCACCGATCCGACGTTGGGCGCGACCCTCTCATGGAAAGCGGGTACCGGCCTGTCGTACAAGGAGGAGCTGCTGCAGGTATACGCAGAGGAAAAGCTGCAAATTGCCGGCGACGCCATGAAGGATGGTTTCCTCTACGTCAACAAGGCGACTCAGGAAGCGAGTTTGGCGACGATTGCGCTGAGTGGGAAGCACCTTCTCCCGTCGCAGGTCTTCGACATGAGTCTGCTGGACGAGATTTACACGGAGTACCCGAGCCTGAAGGTGCCTCCTACCCCGGTGACGTAAGAAAACCCGAGATAAATCGGCGACCAAAGGTCAACGCAGAAGGTTGGTGAGCTTTTGAGATCGTTCGTGAACGGTCGTGAGGGTTCGCATCCGGGCGCGGAGACTCTTGGAATGGATGATGCTGATGCGGAGCCTGTCTCGGATGACGGGCTCCGCATCGAGCACGTGAGCAAGACATTTCGCCTTGGCCGAACCACGCTCACTGCCCTGGCGGACGTCGACCTCGTTACGCCGCAAGGGTCGTTCGTAGCGCTTCTCGGTCCGTCGGGGTGCGGGAAGTCGACTCTGTTACGAATCCTGGCGGACCTGGACCAGGTGACAACCGGCCACGCTTGGCTGCATGGAGTGTCACCTCCAGCGGCGCGACGACAGCATCTGTTCGGGATCGCCTTTCAAGACGCGGCTTTGCTTCCATGGCGTTCGGTTCTTGTCCAATATCCGCTTGCCAGTCGAGGTGAGCCACGCTCAGGTTGCCGAAGGTGCCCTCGAGGACCTCGTTCGCCTGGTTGGTCTCGAAGGATTCGAGAGCGCTCGGCCCGCGCAGCTGTCGGGAGGAATGCGCCAACGAGTCGCGATCGCTCGAGCTCTCGTGACCGAACCACGAATCCTCTTGTTAGACGAACCTTTTGGCGCTCTCGACGAGATGACGCGACAGCGCCTCAACATCGAACTTCTGCGGATCTGGTCCGCGAAGGTGACCACGACCTTGCTCGTTACTCACTCGATTCCAGAAGCAGTCTTTCTGGCGGACTTCGTGGCGGTCATGAGCTCGAGGCCTGGGCGGATCATGGCCGTCGTTCCGATCGACCTGACGCGACCGTGCTCGCCGGAAATGATAAAGACTCCGAGGTTCCACGAACTGGTGGATCAGCTGGCCGACCTGTTGTTTAGCCCGGGCGGAATAGCACCGAGTGGTGACGACGTATGAGCGCACAAGATTCGCCAACGGAGGAAGCTCGGACCGAAGTGTCCACAGGAAAAGGGGAAACGCCTGAGCTCCGCCGTCGCGGGCCGCGCGACTTGCACATGAGTCTTCGGCCATGGCTCGGTGGTGTACTTGGGGCGGTCATTCTCGTCGGCCTATGGGAGATTTTCGCCGTCACCGTTTTCAGCAAGCCCGGATCCGGCGTACCGACCCCGAATTCGGTCGCCACCCAGTTCTGGTCTGACTGGCGTTCCGGCATTTACGGCGCCAATCTGCGGCAAACACTGAAAGAAGCAGCAACCGGTTTCGTCATCGGCAATGCAATGGCGATTGGGCTTGGGGTCACCTTCGTGCAGGTGACAGTCCTCGAGAAATCCTTGCTGCGACTCGCGGTCGCGAGCTACTGCCTACCGATCATGGCGATCGGGCCGATTCTTACCTTCGTTCTGCACGGCGACGCGCCAGAGTGCGCCCTCGCTGGCCTCGTTGTCTTTTTCCCCACGCTCGTCGGTGTCTGCGTGGGCTTGCGTTCGGCCGATCGGACATCTCTCGATCTGATCCGAGCATATGGGGGGAGCTCTTGGCGCCAACTCGTTAAAGTGCGCGTCAAGTCAGCCCTGCCGAGCACCTTTGCCGCGCTGCAGATCGCGGCGCCTTCAGCGATAGTCGGTGCGATCGTCGGTGAGTTTCTCGGCGGGACAGGCACCGGACTCGGCATTCTCTTGATCAACTCTGAGAGCGCCTTAAACGTCTCTCGGACATGGGGAATCGCACTCGTCTGCACGGCGGTCGCGGCGATCTTGTACGGCGTCATCGGATTCATCGGTCGGATTGTTACTCCCTGGGCGCCCAGGGAAAGGATGACATCGTGAACGCGCCAACTGGGCTCGCACACGGCTCGGCGGTCGAGGGGATCGCGACGCTACCGAGAAAGGCGATCTGGTCGGCGCTCGCAAGACGACTTGCGAGCACGCTTGGCTACACCGCGCTCTCCATCATCGTCGTGGTAATTCTGTGGGAGGGTTTTATCAGTTTCTTTCACCTGCCTCCCGAAATCGCGAAGAGTCCTCTCGACGTTTGGAGGTACTTGTTTAGCCAGCGCGCGAACTCGGTGGAGCAGCTGCGGAGCGCGGCCGGCAATCGCCAGGTCCTGTTTGGCTACCTGCGCACGACGCTTCGTGATGCCGGCCTTGGCTACATTGCCGGCTTTGTTTTCGGTCTCGGAGTCGCATGCGCCTTCGTGCTGCTGCGACTCCTTCGCCAAACATTCATGCCAGTCGCGATCGTCCTCCGTGCAATGCCACTTGTCGCGATGGTTCCGCTGATCACGCTTGTTTTTGGTCGCTCGGTCGTATGTGTCATGGTGATCGGCGGGATCATTTGCTTTTTTCCCGCGCTCATCAACATCATGCATGGACTGCAGTCCACCCCTCCGGCGATGCTCGATTTGATGTCGTGTTACGGAGCCGGAAAGCTCACGACCATGCGCAAGGTCCTCATTCCTTCTGCGCTTCCGTCAATTTTCGCCTCGCTCCGGATCAACGTGCCGGGAGCGATGATCGGGGCCTTGCTCGCCGAATGGTTGGCGACCGGGCAGGGATCCGGCGGTGAAATGTTGACCGTTGTCAACACGTTCGACTTCGGCGCCCTGTGGTCGGCAGTCGTGCTCGTGACACTCGTGACCATCATTGCGTACTCGATCGTGAGCGCGATCGAGGCTACCGTACTCTCTCGCTATGCGCCCGAGGCTTTGAGCACAGGACACTGAGGCGATCCACCGACACATCTGGTGCGCTATCGCGACTGAAGAAGCGCAGAGTGCACGGCATCCCCGGCGCGTTCTACTTAGAAGTCGGTACTCGACAGGACTGAGGGATCTCGATCGCTCCATTCGTTCGTACCCTGTCAAAGTGTCAGCGGAATCTCACTGAGGTCAGACTGGTCGAGGGTCATCGGGTGTCTCTCGTCGAGGTGTGAATGCCTTCGCACCGAAGATCACCCGATGGCCCACCTCCGTGGGGCGCGCGGGCTTCTACACCACTTGAAGAGACGTCAAGGATTAGGAACGTGGCTAACGAAAGGATTGGCGGCTTGTTCGCTGATGGCACCTACACCCGGCGAGACGTGGAGGAACTGGCGACAACGATCGGGAGGCTTGCCCCCGACCGCCCTCGGCTTGGTCTGATCATCGGGACCGGGTTCGCAAAATACGCGGACACGATCGCCGGGCGCGTCGACATTCCCTATGCGACCTTGCCTGGCTTCCCCCTGCCTTGCCTCCCGGCTCACGAGCCGAAGTACGTGCTCGGCAAGATCGAAGGGGTACCCGTGATCGCCGCAGCCGGAAAGTTTCCCCTGCTTTGCGGGTACTCGCCGCGAGTCCCAATGCTCCATGTGCGGCTCTTCCATGTACTGGGCTGTGAGGCCCTGATATACACAAACACCGTCGGGATCGTGAATCAGTCCATCGATCCGGGCCGATTCCTCCTCTTTTCGGACCACGTGAACTGGTTTGGCAACGTTGGGCTAAGCCCCAGCGTGGACTCCGAATGGGGAGAGGTTCTTATCGACATGACGGATGCATACGACCCCGCGTTCCGGCAACTCGCAGTCGAGGCAGCCGACGTCGCCGGGGAGCCGCTCGAGGAGTGCGTCTACGGCCGGTTTGTCGGTGCCCAATTCGAGACACCGGCCGAAATCCGAGTTGCCGCGGCACTCGGGATCGACGCTGTCGGATCGACGACAGTAGAGGAGGTTATCGCCGCCAAACAACTCTCTATGCCTGCTTTAGTGCTCGGCTATGGCTCGAATCGTGCTGCTGGTGTCGCGCGCTTCACCAATGAGGAGATAGTGAGCAACGCTGAACATGATCTCGCGAGATTCGGCAAGCTCATCGATGCCGTCGTGGCTCGTTACGCGAGCCGAACTAATCCGAGTTAACTGGCGGCGGCGTGCGACTGGCTGAATTGCCGGTTCGATGAACGGCGCGACCGACGGGTAGATCGTCTTCTTAATGACTTCGACGTACGCGTCCCATGCTCGCTTCGCAAGCCCCTTGCCCTCAGGCGTCGCCATCGGGTCCGAACGAACAGCGAGTACCTGTGCCGGGTAGTGGGCTAGCTTCGAACGAAGCTGACTACGAAGCATTCGTCGTTGACGACAAATGTTGTCTCCGCTCCGCGAGGCCTGTCAGATAAACTCGCGGGCGTGGGTGTCAACCGGATCACCGCCGATGAGATCACGGCCATCTTCGGACTCGAGGAGTTTCAAGTCGCGATACGTGAAGTCGAACGTGGCGTGATGACGCGGTCCTACCGTTCCACAACCACGATGCCGAGCGGCCGTCCTATCGGAACGGCGATCTACGTCATGTATACGGATGACAGCGACTCGTTCTCGGGAATGCATCGACTCGACGCCGACGAGTTATGGCACTTCTATCTTGGAGATCCTCTCGGCATGCTGATGCTATGCCCTGACGGATCTCAGAAAGAGGTGACGCTGGGGCAAAACATCCGAACTGGACAGCAACTCCAGCAAGTCGTACCGAAGGGAACCTGGATGGGCGCTTCCCTCGTTGGCGGGGGTCAGTTCGCCTTGATTGCGTGCACAATGTC
Source organism: uncultured Acidobacteriaceae bacterium (assembly GCA_963730845.1). Taxonomy (GTDB): domain Bacteria; phylum Acidobacteriota; class Terriglobia; order Terriglobales; family Acidobacteriaceae; genus Acidiflorens. Next base: position 150,809 of record CAVSTM010000013.1, read on the forward strand.
CCCGGGTTTCATGGTCGAAGGTTTCGAAGCGGGCAATCGTGAGGCACTGTGCGCCCAGTATCCGCGGGCAGCGGCTCGGATTGTCGAACTTACTGATTATCCGACCGCGACAACCCGGCCCGTCAAGGCTTCCCCACGGGCGTCCTTCGGCCAGCCTTGACTGACCTTGAGGTTCTCCAATCAAGTTCGTCGCAAAGGTGGCCGCCGCTTCAAGGAAACGATCGACAGGCGTTCCGAGTAAAAGTCCAGGTAAATACGCTCGTAGCTCAATTTGGAGAGAGCATCTGACTACGGAGAAGTCGCAGCGTAGAGCACCTTTTTTCGCATTTTCCCTTTAGTTTTGCGAGCTTTGGTCGGACAGTTAGACGCTGTCTTTCGACGCGAGAAGAAGCCCCTTTGCAAAAAGTGAATTCGGCGATCTCGTCCGCGTCCCCGGTCACGTCCGGCGCGCGTCCCCGCTTGAAGATCGCGAACTGAAGGGGCGGCGGATTTGGTCCGATTTTGCGAGCGGTTCATCGAGGGAGTCGTTCCTGAACCGGTGATGAGGACCCGGTCTATTACTCCCATCCCCCCGTAACGCTCAGGCACGAGCCACGAACGCTGACGAACCCATGGAACCGCGTCACGCGATGCCGAACTGCTCGACGAAGTCGGCGGGTGCGCCAGAGGTGCCGTTGCCCGACCGGCGTTGAGAGGTCGACGCTGGGTGAATGCCTACGCTCACGAACATGCCGAACGACGAGTTTTACGATGCGCTCGGTCGCATCACCGACCTCAGCGCGAAGGTGGAATCGCTTGCCGCGACGGTTCTTGCGGTCCTCATCTCCGAGGGCAACGCCGTCCTCGGACTCCAAGTCACAGCAGGCGAGTCCTTGGAGTGGGTTTTGAGCAAACTCAAGCGATTCGGGAAGCGACTTCCCAATCAACTTCCCGGCCTGGACGAGTGGTGCGACCGCTGCAGGACAGTTGCAGCGCGGCGTAATCGGGCGACGCATGATCGCCACGAAATTGAGATGTCGAGCGGCAAGATGACCGCATACCAGTTCGCCAAACACGGTGACGCTCATCTCAAAAGTAGGGCCACCAGCGTCAGGGAACTCACAAGAACGGTTGATGACCTTCAACGGGTGTACGACGAATTGGCCTCGCTGATGCCGATGGTCTTCGCGGCGATAGGCAAAGTCGGCCCAGCGCTGCTGAAAGGATGAAGATGGACGACGCCGAGGTTTGGGAAGAGTTAAGCGCGGCGCATTCTCGTTTGAGGGACGCACACAACACGTACGTTTCGGTGTACCTGTCGATCGCGCCGGATGGCCGTTCGGCCATTGGACGCCGACGTATGCGAGCCGACGCAAGGAACGAGAGCTAGGAGAAATCGATGAGGCGAGCAATTATCGGTGTTATCGCTCTAGCGGTTGTTTCGCTTGGCGCGGTTCAGGCGGCTAACGCGGTCTCTAGCCGGACGCCGACAGACGTTAAAAACCTGCTGCAGAAGGAAGAGGTGCTTGTGACGACGCTCAAAAATTATGCGCCGACAGCGAAGTGGAAGGCCGCATACACATCAGAGCTTTCGACTCAGAATCACGCCGCAGCTATCGTTACCGGCGACCTTGCTGCATCTTCTTCTCCCAAGCCATCGACTAACACTGCCATATCGACCGACGAAAACGGAAACAAGGTCGAGGTCACATTGCTTGCCGTGTTTGACCCAGCCTCGTGGTCGAGCGCTACCGGCTTCCCGCCCAACGCCGGATACCGCTACGTCGGCATCGAGTACAAGCTAACCGACATAAGTAAGCACACCGAGTCTGATAGTGCGGATAATGACGCGAGCGTTGTTGGCTCTAACGACGAGGTCTACACGACCGACCTTGATTCAATTACGGAATGCACCGACTTCAATGATGGCCAGTGGTCGCTATCGCCTGGAACGTCGGTGATAGGATGCAGCACTTTCCAGATTCCCAACGGAGTCAAGGTGGCAAAGTTCGACTTCGATGCTTCGGAAGGGAACGGGGGTCGCGTTGCGAACTTTGCGATCCATGAGTGAGAAACGCGACGCTTCCATGGATGCAGGATCGGACGCGGTGAACGACAAGCAGCTACCTGTCCCTCGCCTCGGCGGGGGTCGACGCCGAGGTGTCCGTTGGAGGCCCCCAATAGAGGGCTGCCAAGTAGCTCGGGTTCTCCGAGGCTTAAATCAAGAGACGGCTTGTCCTGACGGCGAACCCGTCGGCCGGTATTACTCCCATCCCACAGCAAGTCGGTACTGATGCAGCTATTCGGCTTGCCCGGCAATGCCACTGTCTGACAGATCGACCGCATTCGGTGGACTGCCCCCGATTCCGTAGTCCGGCCAAATCACCCGGTACCCTGCCCAGGACGGCTCGGGCGTCTCGCCTGGTCGCCAACGCTCATAACGCTCGATGATGGCGCGCGTGTCACCATCTTTGACCACCAAAAATCGATAGCGATATCCGAGGATGTCTTTCGTGAAGATCGCGCCAAGTGACTCGACGTTATGACCGAAACCCTCGTCGTCGTACCACGTCGAAAGAGGGATGCTTGTTGAAGTGTCCAAGACCTGATCAGCAAGAATCGGCTTCGTTTCCCCCGACGGGATATCGACCGCTCGGGAAAGCCAGCCATCAACTCCGCCGGTGTGCTGCTTGATAACGACCCGACAGCTGATTGCTGGTCCGCCTCCCGCATTCGTCAGTTCCATCCAGCTACGTGGCCCACCAGTGCCAACGGCCTCCCGAGTCCAATGGACGCTCGGTACGGGTGCCCAACGCAATTCACGGTCACGCTGCGTCTCCGTGACTAGAGCGCCTGACGATTTTACGAGACTCCGGTTTTGCCACCACGCCCCGGCGCCAACCGCAGCAAGGCTCAATGTCCCCACCGCCGTCCAGACTGCGGGCCAATCGGTCATTGGCGTGATCGACCCTGATTGCGTGCGCTGAGCATGGCAAGCGCGTTCGGACACTCGGAACACGCTGGGTTGTCGTGAGCTACGCACACCCAGAGGTCGCGCTGTTGATCGAAGCGAATCTCAGGCCAGTCGTGTCGCGACCGTGGCTTCGTCTGAGTTATCGGCTGGTTGATGTTCCCCTTGCTGATATCAGGAAACAACCGCGCCCTCGCCGCGTTGTACCCGCTCAATTCCAACAACTCGTCGTCCAACTGTTCGTTTGCGGGTGACTCCTGAGACAGACGACGCATCAAGTTCGCGAACTGTTCAATGCCGATGTTCTTGAAGAACGGCACGCGACACCGCGGAGGCGCGCTGATCCGCCTCGGTTCCCGAAATTCCCAGTCGGTCGCACTCTTCTAGCTCGTGTCCTTGCGCCGACATCAGTGCGAAGGTTTGCCAATCGATTCCTGGTTGACTCTTACGACGCAGCAACCCCATTCGGCCCTCGCTCGGTCAATCGTAGAAGACCGGATGAGCTCGGAAGTTACGAACGTCGGCGTATCGCAAGCTCATATGATCACTTGGAAATCGACACGAACTTTGTAAATTCGTGTGCGCCACGGACGCTTTCGATCAATTCGGCTCTCATCGCGTGTGCCGACTTACCGTCGAGCAACGACCTGGCGAACGTGTCGAGTCGAATCCTCAGTTTCCGCTCCTTGGTGCGTCGGATGGAGAACGATTGTCTGCCTAAGACGCGCAAGTGCACCCGAACCAAGCTCGACTTCGCCCCGGCCGAGGCGCTTTGTGGATCGTCGAGCGTCAGGGTCCCGATGCAACTTTGGGTCGCGCACGCAAGTCCAACCTCGACGAAGGAGTTGTTGCTACTAGACGACGACACCGCCAGGCTTGACGATCCTTCGACTACGTCTGCCTCCCCGGTGACGACGAAGGTGCCGGCTGCATCCAAGTCGAGCGTGTTACCGGCGCTGTCTTGAGCTTGGACCTGAACGGTGTAAATCCCGTCTGGAGCTTCAGCGGAGATGGTGCACGTCTCGGTGTAGGTGCCGTTCTCGGCATCACCGGAGATGAGCGAGGAACCCGCTCCGCCGCACGTTGGCAGAAAGTTGCCGTCAGAAGTTTTGACGAAGATGGTCGTGAAGCTCACTCCGGCGAGGCTCGCGAGTCCCCACTGAATAGTCACTTTGGAGCCGGCAACGACTCCCGCCGGAGCCGCGGTGAAAGACACGAGCGTCGGGGCGGAGGTGACGTCGCCACCTCCGGTGACGACAAAGGTGCCCGCCGAGTTTGAGTTGAGCGTGTTACCGGCGTTGTCTTGAGCGTTCACTTCCACGGTGTACGTGCCGTTCGGGGACGCAGATGGGATCGTGCAGACTTCGGCATAGGTGCCGTTCTCGGCATTCCCAGAAACCAGCGAAGCGCCAGCGCCACCGCAATCTGCTGTGTCCGACAAAAAGTTCCCGTTAGAGGTCTTGACGAATATGGTCGTGAAACTCACTCCCGCGGCGCTTTGTAGCTGCCATTCAAGCTTCACTGACGATCCGGCGGCGACGCTCGCCGGGGTTGCCGTGAAGGACACAAGCGTCGGCCCGGCTGTCACGTCGCTACCGCCGGTGACGACGAATGTGCCGGCCGAGTTCAAATCGAGTGAGTTGCCAGCGCTGTCTTGGGCTTGCAGTTCCACGGTGTAGGTCCCGTTCGGGACGGTGGTCGGAATCGTGCAGGTTTCGGAATAGGTGCCGTCTTCCGCGTTTCCCGAGATAAGTGACGCGCCGGTTCCTCCGCAGTCGGACGTCGCCGGGAGGGTGTTGCCGTCCGACGTAATCACGAAGATGGTGGTGAAACTCACGCCGGCAGCGCTCTGAAGCTGCCATTGAATATTCACCGACGATCCGGCGGCGACCGTCGTCGGTGTCGCATTGAAAGACACGAGGGTTGGCGGAGTGCCCGAGGCTCCGACAGCGGGGACAAAACTAAAACTTGCCGCCCCGAGCACGATCGCGACGTCTACAGCGAACGCATACCTGAGACGTGGGAACACCCTGCCCACTTTCGACCTCCAACATCCAGAGAGCGTCGCGCGTCGCCGCGTCGCGCCCATTTCGCCTGCCATTTTACATTTCCCGAGTGAATTCCCGCCCTGGGATGCACCTTTAACGTGTTGTGTCATAACGCGTTTGTGTCATGACTCTCAGCACAAGATCGATCTTGGCCTGAGCGTGGATGCGGACCCGATGCCGAGCCGCCAGTCGGCGAATGTGGACGCGGACGCTGGATGCTCAAAACCCGGCGCGACGATTCCGACGTGAACCGATGGCTCGGTGCATTGGCGGCCGTTGCTATTGCCGGTGTCGTCCTCGCGCTGCCGCGACTGGCTATCTCGCTCCATTCGGTTCCAGCGCGCTCCACCCACGTCAAACCGAAACCAATTCTCGGACCTCACGGCGTTGGATCAGTGAGGTTCGGCTTGACCCGAAAAGAGACGGTTGCTCGGGTATCCACGTTGCTTGGCAGGCCCACATCAGGCGCCTTTGTCAACTCGGGATGCGGCCCGCGATTTACCGAGGTCGAATGGAACGACTTGGTACTGGAATTCCGAGTGGGAATCTTCAGGGGTTACCGGTTCATGAAGGGTGGTCGGGCGTCCATCGACGGGAAGCCAACACGCTGTCCAAATCGAAGCACCCCATCCCCGACATCGCGACCGACAGGGGGATCACCCTCGGCGGCAACGTTGGTGAAGTGCGCACTGCGTATGGCCGACTAACGCTCGTCGGCGCAGAGCGGTGGCAGTCGTCGAACGGGCTGATGTTCGTCGAGTCGTCTCGGCGATCCCCGCCGTCCAATTCAGCGGAGGACGTCAAAATCAAAATCGGAACCTGCGGGGCTTTTAAAGCGCGCGTCAACGGGCCAGTCGGAGATTGTGGAAGTCGGCGCACCGCGCCGAGCGCTCGGGAATGCAGGCTTGACTCACAACCGGAAGCGGTTCAGTAGCAGAAACGGGTAAAACCGGAGCGCCACAGTGTTCGTATGCGCCCGCTCGGATCGATCTTGAAGATGACATCTGTGCAACCTCGATGGGCGACCAAGAAATCCTGATTGAAGTAAACGTTCCCGTGACGGTCAAGGGCGACTCCATTGTCCCCCATGACACCGATTGCGCCTGGAATGAGGTCGGCGACCTGACGCGGAGTCGCGATCGTGTGAAGCCCGCTGACCCCGACACGAACGACAGCTCGATTGTGAATCGCGACCACTGTGCCGTTAGAGGCTGCTATGTCGTTGGGCTGTGACACGTTGTCGGGGTAATTCTCGATACTGCCGTTGGATCGCACCACCATCAGCCGTGGCCCTTGTCCAGCGCCGGACATGCACCCGAAAACGATGAATCCAGGTCCGGCAACCTCGTTGCCGCAGTCCGATGTCTTTGGAATCGAGTCAGCCGGAGTTTGAACGAGTTCCCCGGTTGAGGTCAACTGAAGAAAGCTCCCAAGGCGGAGGATGTTCGGGCACACCGTCGTTGCGATGTCGAGCAGGCCGCTACTCGCGATCGTGAGCCACGCACCGAAGAACTCGGCAGATTTCGCAGGCACCGAAATCGAGTTCGGACGCACGACACGACAGTTCGGGTCCTGGCCGATGATCGTCGTGATCACGCCGTTCGGTGCCACTTCGCGAACTACAGAGTTCAAAATTCCCCCAGCGACTTTCATCCGACCCGACTGAACGACGTAGAGAGTTCCGTTCGGAGCGATCGCGAGGCTTCCAGGGTTGTCGAGTTCTGCTTGAGTCGCCCGACCCCCATCGCCGGAATCGCCAGCGATACCCGTTCCGGCAACAACCTCGAAGTGCCCATCTGGCAATCGCCGAAGAATCTGTCCAATATCGGCGATGTACAGATCGCCATTCGGTCCGACGGCGAGAGACGCCGGTTCCTTCAGGACAACGGTCGAACTGTAGGGGTGACGAGCCATCGCAGGGATCGTCGCTGCGGCGAGGCCGCCGTTGACAAGAAGTGACGCAGTGGACGCTATTCCCAGCACCCCAATGGCGATGAACCATCTCTTAGATGATCGGCGGAACGCTGACCGTCTGCGCAGCTTGAGCACGTAATCCATGATCCCACTGGGAAAAGCAGCCCTGGATCGCGGGGCGCGTCGATTCCGAACGCCTTCCGCGACTTCTGTTCCACACCTCGCGCCCAGTCGGAAATTGTTGAAGTCGGGCCTGACGGAGCACGGTCAACACCCGGCGCGACAATTCGCTTGTGAATCGGTGGCTGTTGGGAACGGCCGTTGTCGTTGCCGGAGTCGTCTTCACTCCAACACCGTCGGCGATGACGCCTCGGTCGGCCTCCGTACGCGTGTCCACGACCGCCTCTCACGGCTCGACGATTTCCTCCAAGCCGCCAACGACGCGCTTTTCGTTCACGCAGAAAAGGCTCTCTTCTACGCCCCGAGAACCGAACCCGAACTACATCCCTCCTGGGACCGTTTTGTTCTCCGAGTGTCAGTGGCCCCCCGGCAAGACCTCAATCTCCCTCAAGGAGGCATCAGCCTCTGGCTGTGACGTGCTCGCTGACGGGTCCTTCGGACTATTGGACTCCCCAATCGGAGGTGCGAAGTACCCGAAGGGGACGGGGACCTTGACCAGCGACGTGCGGTTCACCCGCTTGGACAAGGCCCGCGGTGTCATCGATGTCGGTCCCGTACTTTTGGAGTTCGGCGACTACTCAGGCGGCGTGCGTCCCGAGGCTGTGCGATACGGGACATCGATTTGGCTGTTCGATTGCGTCACCGAGAAAGGGTCTGAAGCACTACGTCTTTCGGCTGCCAACGGAGCCATCCTGCAGCGCACCTCGATGCCGGACATCTCTCGTCCAGTCATCGCCGCCAACGGCAGTGGGCTTTGGTTGGGGCAAGCCGGAAACAGCTTCTACAGCCAGCGAGCAAAGCTCGGTATTTGGTTGGCACCGATTGGTGCTTCAGCCGGGGTAGATGTGCGACCGACGAACGATGTCATCTATTCGATGACTTCGTCAGGAACCTCCATGGACATGGTGGTCGGACCGCGGCCAGTCGGTTCTCCTGGATTCCTCTGGAAGTTCACGCCACTGATGATCCAACTCGACGGGAATGGCCTCGGCGTCGTGAGCTTCGGAGCTACGGCCGCCTCGGCGACCAAAACCCTTACAGCAGCACTCGGCAAGCCGACCGGTCATCCCTCTGCTGGGTGCACTAGCGCCTACACCGAGACCGCATGGCACGACCTCATCGTCCAGTTCTTCTCGGGTCGCTTCAGGGGGTACCGGTACGTCGATGCTCCGCCGTACGGGATCGCTCCGTCGCCAAAACTTCTTCGTGCCGTCACTCCGAAGTTGTCAACCTCGGTGGGGATCACTCTTGGAGACACCTTCGCGGATGCGAAGCGAGCGTATCCATCACTTCGACAAACCGGCAGTGAATTCTGGCGGACACCCGCCGGAATCGTCTTCGCGTTCTACCAACTCAAAGCCCCATCCTTATCAAGCGAACCCATCTACGAAATCAAGAACAGCATCTGTCCCGGCTCGCTCTGAGTCGCACGGCCTCACGGCTCAAGCCCGCCAGTCAGAGATTGTTGAGGTCGGCCCGACAGAGCACGGTCAACAAAGACGCGCGAACCGATCAAACGGTGTGGTGCGCTGACCGCAAAATGGTCGTCCTTAGCCAAACGAATGCGGGCAAGCTTTTTGGTCAGACCCCACTTGGCTATCGGCGTGGTCGGCCCTGATTGCGCGCACCGAGAATCGCAAGCGCGTTCGGACAACCGGGACACGCTGGGTTGTCGTGAGCTACGCACACCCACAAGTCCCGATCCTGATCGAAGCGAATCTCAGGCCAGTCGGTGCGTCGTGCGACGGGTGGACGAGTGGCTGCATCAGCGGAGGATGGCGAAGGTGAAACAACACTGTGCTCAATCGTGTGAATCGCCCCGGGAATGGTGACTGCTCCACCCCTTGAGAGGATGGAGCAATGGCAGAGCAACGGCGACACGGCCGCTACCCGGATGAAGTTCGTGACCGCGCGGTCCGGATGGTCTTCGAACATCAAGGCGAGTACCCGTCGCAGTGGAAGGCGATCGAGTCGATCTCAGAAAAGCTCGGGGTCAACCACGAGACGCTGCGGATCTGGGTGCGACGGGCGGAGACCGACGCCGGGCAGCGACCCGGCCTCACGACCGACGAGCGCAAGCAACTTCGCGAGCTCCAGCGCGAGAACAAAGAGCTCCGGCGAGCGAACGAGATCCTCAAGTCCGCGGCGGCTTTCTTCGGGGCGGAGCTCGACCGCCGATCGCTGAGATAGTCGCCTACATCGATTCGAACCGCGACCGCTTCGGGGTCGAGCCGATCTGCAGGGTGCTCACCGAGCAAGGCTGCAAGATCGCCCCGAACACCTACTGGGTGGCAAAGAAGCGACCACCGTCCAGACGCCAGGTGCGCGACGAGGAGCTCCGACGCGAGATCGCCCGCGTGCACGCCGAGAACCTCGACGTCTACGGCGCCGACAAGGTCTGGACCCAACTCAACCGGGAAGGCATCCGCGTCGCCCGCTGCACGATCGAGCGCCTGATGCGAAAGATGGGCCTCTCCGGGGTGCGCCGGGGAAGGGCCTACAAGGCGACGACGCATGCCGACGAGCGCCAGCGCCGCCCGAGTGACCTCGTCGAACGGAACTTCCGGGCGCCAGCGCCGAACCGGCTCTGGGTGGCGGACCTCACCTATGTGAAGACGCACACGGGCTGGGTCTATGCGGCCTTCGTCATCGACGTCTTCTCGCGCATGGTCATCGGCTGGCAGTTGTCGAACTCGCTTCGCTCCTCACTCGCGATCGACGCGCTCGAAATGGCGATCTGGAACAGGACGCGTGACGGCGGCGACCTCGACGGCCTCGTGCACCACACGGACAGGGGGTCGCAATATCTCGCGATTCGTTACTCGGAGCGCCTCGCAGAAAACGACATCGTCGCCTCGGTCGGATCACGCGGCGACAGCTACGACAACGCAATGGCCGAGAGTTTCAACGGCCTTTACAAGTGGGAGCTCATCTACCCACGCGGACCGTGGCGCGGCCTCGACGACGTCGAGTTCGCAACGCTCGGCTACGTCGACTGGTTCAACCACCGCCGACTCCATGGCGAGATCACCGACGACAACACGTACGTCAGCCCGGCCGAGTTCGAAGCCACCTACTACCGTCAGAGAACACCCGCTCTCGCGGCGGTTTCCCAAACCCAAGAGCAGTCATGAAACCCGGGGCGGTTCAGTGAGCGACTTGTCCGTCATAAGCGGTTCTAAGTACGGACGACTGAGCAAGTCCGCGTAATCGCCGGAAGGAGCACCGCCCAACCGAAGCACCTTTGCAATCAGTTCCGTCGCGTCTGAATAGCCTTCAAGGAACCTCAAGGACGAGTTTTTCCGCTCTTGATCCGATAGCCATGGCCGGTATCGCTGCGAGGCCATGACCGCAGCAATGACGCCAAGGTAGTAATCATCTCCGCCGGGATCTCCACGGCGGCTCGATTCGGCTACGGCCCAGCGCTTGAGTCCATCGGTCCACACGGCAATGCGCCGGTTCGCCAGAAAGCCCATGGACAACCAATGGTAGAAGACCGGACGAGAATGGAAGTCACTGTGAGCCGACAGGAGAGGCGAAGCCTGAGCGCAACTAGATGGAGGCAGGAAACATGGGTAGCGACCTATATGTAGCCACCGACTCCAAGGGAGTCGAACACTCATCTCGCGGCCGGATCGAGTGGGTGTTGCCCAGTAATGGTCGCTTCACCGATATCAACCCTGGGCAGACACTGACGCTTCGTCGCCCGATCGCGTTACTCGACGTTCTCGATGAGCGAATCTTCCGCGCTGAGTCCAGTCAAGCCAGAGAGGTTGACTCACGCGGCACCGTCGATGTCACCACCGGGCGACTCGTAGCCGAAACGAAATGGAACACCGAGCTTGCGACTCGCTTCGCCCTCGATTGCGCAGAACACCTGTTGGAGCAATTTGGTGACATCGCACTCCCAAACGGTGCTTCGCTGCGGACGATCATCGCTGACGCCCGAAACGTGCTCGACGGCGTTTCATCACAAGAAGCCCATCGTCTCGACTACCTGGCCCGCATAAGGGCACTGCGACGCCTGAAGCACGAGCGAGGCGACGTCGCTGACCAATCGCTTACCGATCTCACAGAAGACGAGTCGAAGGATGTCGATGCGCTCGACGATCCCGAGTACGAAGCGCTCGCACCGATCACCGATGCCGTGCTCGCGGCGATTGAAGCGCTACGGCACCACGTGCTTCCTCATCTCTACACCGACGTGGAGGACGCCCGAGAAGAGCGAGGCGAGCACCGCCTGCTCGACCGAACAACCGAATTGCCAGTGCCAACGGCTGTAGTCACCCCCTTCGGAGAGGGCGAAGTGGGCGCGCCGCACGTCCTGAAGTACGAACCGGCGTGGACGAGCGCCCGAGACGCCGCAAGGCATGCCCGCGAGGCCGTCAAAGGTCGGCTCGGCTCCAAAGGTGAGAGTGAAGAATTGACCTGGCAGGCCGGGAACTTGGAACGAGTCCTTAGCTCCTAAGAGCCAGCGCTCCGCCCATCTAGTCCGCTCATGCAGTTTGCGGGTGCTGTGCTATAGGAGGCACACCCGCCGCTCGCCAGTACTCCCGTCAATCATGGCCCGCAGAGGAACAACCCGACGCCGACTGGTGACCCACCAGCGGTCGTACATTATTTCCTGGTGAGCGCTAGATCGGCCAGCGAATACTACGAAATACGCGTTGAGCCTGAAACTCTAGGTTCGACGGCAAGCAGGCAGTTCGTCGCTTCTGCGTTGGAAATTGCGACCAGCAACATACCGATAGAGGCTGTCGGTGGGCGCGTCCGATTGCGGATAGTAAGCCGCAAGGATGGATCGGACCTCGCGGTTTTCGACAAAATCGAATATGAGGTCGAGTTGAACACACTTGAAGAGTCAATCCGAGACGATTTACAAAAACTCGGCGTACACGAGTTTGAAACTAAGTATCGCAACATTGATCCAAGCATCAGCCCACAAGTTCAGTGGCGGAGGTTGCTCGCGCCACGTACCTTCCCGAAGGTTGTCTGGTACCTGCTCACGGGAAAGGACCCAAAGCACTAGGCGCTGGCTGGCTCAGACTTCCCACGAACGAATCCGCCAGTGGCAGATCGTGGAAGTCGGCCCTCCGACGAAGGCAGTTTGCGGGTGCTGTGTTACAGGGGACGCACCCGCTGTCCCACCGTCATGGCCTCAGTCGGACGTGACACACGGCAAACACGGTCGCTCGAAGGATTCTCGCTTATCGTCCGCAATTATTGAGAGCGCGATATTGCATCTCGATCTTCTAGCGTCTTCGCGATGACCTCCGCTGCCTCCCTTGCTTGCTGATCGACATCGCCGTCCGGATCGAAGGTGAGGTTCCCAATCTTGCGGATCTCGTCAAAGGCACTCGGAGGAATCTTGGTCGACCAAATCGGTACGACTTCGCCAGCTTCAATCCTCGGTTTGAAGCGATCACTCTCGAACAGCGTCCAACGCTTTATCCCATAGGTCTCTCCAAGAGCCGCAACAACATAGCGAGCCCCTGACTCGTAGATGGGCGCGAGAAAGAGTTCAACGTCTTGAGCGAGAATGCGATGCTGCTCCGCCCTGTCGTAGAAGACAGCGAAATCGTGATCCGTTAGATAGTTGTATAGGAGCTCGGCGTAGTCTCGATCTTCTCCGGCAAATGACAGCGCGATGTCATACTCGACGTCATATTCGATTCCGGTAAAGCCCGCATCGCGAATGAACTTCGGCCAGTCGATGTTGCGCAGATAAAAAATCAAGTGGGGATCCTCGACAGACAGGACTCCCGTTACTGGGTCGTAATGCAGCATGTTCGACAGGCCTTGAACCTCGATCAATTTCGCGAGATAGCCCTTTTCCACGACTTGGCCAACGCTGATGCGCTCGGATGGATGGAGCGCGAGCTCGTCTCGCAGGGAGATCGACCAATTCTCCGCATTTGAGAGCCAATGAAGAATGTGAAGGTAAGGAGCCCGACCACCCGGCCTGAAACGCGTCCCGCGAACGAAGTTCCGTAGCGACTCGCCGAAACGAGCCTCCTGTCGAGCCATGACTCGCTGGACGACGCCGGAGAGAGACCTGTCAATTAGCAAGGTATCGTCCGCTCTTTCAAGGACTCCGCTAATTACGCACATCTCGAAACAGAGCATCTGTGCAATGTAGAAAGAGCCTTGACATACGCCGCGCAATCTGTTCTCGGGCTACGAAACCGACGTTGAGAGCCGCCTCTCCAAGTTCAATGAGGTTCTCAACCTTTTGCTCGGGCTCGACTTCAAATCTGAGCCGCTCGATTCGATTTGTGATGTCCGGGGCAACCTCGATAAGGGATCGTCCAGCTTCGTTGATTCCAATCAGGATTAACTTCGAGTCCACCGCCTCGCGGTCGGCAAGAGTTTTCAAGAGGTCCGCGAGATGAAATTTGTCTCCGTCCGTCAATCGGTGAAAATCATCTACGACAACAACGCCGAATGCGGTCAACTCAGGAAGCAGGCTGATGTAATCCGAATCTGCCGGATCCCTTGCCGAGAGTTTGACGACGGACGTGCCAAGTCCCAGCGATTCGAGTGCACGCGTTACAGCGGTCGACTTGCCGATCCCTGACGGGCCCTCGACGACTACCCCGCGGCCAGGTGTGTCGAGCGCGACCTTGAGCGCGGGAAACGCTGTGGGTTCAACAAACGTATATGTAGGCACGCCTGTGACCTTGAATACTTCTTGAAGCTTGGGCTCCACAAGCTGATTATGCCCGGCCCCGCATTGCGGTGCGTTCTCAAGCACAACCGTTCACCCACGGTTGCAGCCGCCAGTCGCAGATTGTTGAAGTCGGCCCTCCT
>CAVSTM010000014.1:0-448139 GCA_963730845.1 uncultured Acidobacteriaceae bacterium
CTATGTGCCTACCTCTTTCGTTCAGTTACGTATTGCTACACGGATGGTGCCCTTTAGGAGAACCAAGAGTTGCGGGGTGAAACGCGTCCATCCTTTGCGGAGGATCACATTGTAGGTGTCCTGAATACGCAGGCCCGTGGCGCGGCGAATCAGGTCGAGGGGATCAAGCAATTCCTGAATGTCGAGTAGGCTGATGTCCCAGGGTTGCTCTTGGTTGGAGAGAGTCGCTTTGAGGGCTTCTGCTGCGCTGCGATGTCCTCCGCCGGCGTGGTGGAAAACGATGGTTAGTTTGCGCAAGATTTAGCGTGCCTCGTTTTGTGGCAAATGAATTTCAATTTCAAAAGACCATCCGGTCGCTGAAATCGGCGTCAGGTAGCCACACCCTCGTATTCGCCATCTTCGACGTATCCCACCTCGTCGCCGAATTCGGCAGGTTCGACAGAAGCCGGGCTCAGTTCCACGCCGGGCTGGAGATCCTCAGGTCGCTCAACGTATTCATGGATCTGAACTCCTTCTTCACCGATGGTGATGTACGTAGGATGCTCGTCAATCCAGGCTCCGCAATTAAAATAATCGACTCCGTGTTCGTGCTTTTGAAGGGCAGCATGGGTGTGGCCGCAGAAAATGCGTGCCGCCTGATGGTGGCGGGCATGGGCCAACGCGCCCTCGGCGACTTTCTCTGACAAGCGCTGCCAACGCGTGCCGAGGCGGTCGAGGAAACGCGTTACGATTTTGTCCTTCGAATCCCACTTCTGCAGTTGCAGGTAGAGCAGCGTCCCGAACAGATAGCTGACGTGGACCTTGCTTACCACAAAGCCGTCGAACTGGTGACCGTGGACAGCGGTGTGGCGCAAACCCTCGTATTCCCATTGATATTCCTGGTACACGCGGACGCCAACTTAAATGGGACATGATTTCGGCCAGGCCGTGATCGTGATTGCCTTCGACCCACACCACTTCGATGTTACGTTTGGGGTTGGAAAGCTTGCGAATGAAGCTCAGAAATTTCCAGTGCTCTTTTTTCAGACGTCCGAAATTGAGGTCGGCAAAAATATCGCCCAGCAGGATGAGGCGGCGATATCGATTTTCCCGCAGAACACTCAAGGCTTCGCGGGCGCGGCTCATGTCTGCGCCGAGGTGCAGATCCGAAAGGATCAGCGTGTCGTAAACCTGCGGTGCGACGTTCTGCGATGCGATGGCCTGCGATACCACGGTCTCAATTATTGCCGAGGACTGTTACGAGGTGATGAATCGGGAACTCGGTGGCAGGCCAGAGGTAATCTGTTAGTAACCTGCCCATAATCAGGAATGAGGACGGCTTGCGCCGCATTTCTTGGCACAGTTCGCGGTCCGAGTGTGCTCAGTGTGTCGGAGGGACGTATTCGGCAGGACGCGCGGATCCCTCACCGAAGAAGAACTGCTCCATCTGCTTCACGATGACTTCCTGATCCTGCTTGCGCGCCGGGTTCAGGCGATATTCGTTCAGCAACATTTTGCAGTGTTCCACCCACTGACCCCACGCCTGTTGTGAGATGTTCTCGTAGATCTTTTTTCCCAAGTCGCTGTCGAACGGAGGCTCAAGAAGGCCAGGTAGTTCCTGTTTCAATTTTGCGCAGTAGACTTTGTGATCCGGCATAAATTTCTTCTGAAATTATCGCACAGGTAACGCGGCTTCACCGGTTTCTGGCGGGACGCTTCGCCCTGACGGTGAAATTCTGTGTGAGTGGGTGCGAGCGAGCCGAGCACGTCCGTCACCAAAATCGCTCGGTCAAGTGAAATTTTCATTGACAAATTACATACAAATGGCAATATCTTGTGGTAGGACAGCTGCTCATACAAGAACTTGAGTGGCACGGGCATCAAGGTGCCCTGTCGAGAACCTTGGGAGAACAAATCGTTCAAACGGAGGAAACACTACATGGCAACCAAGAAGAAAGCCGCCAAGAAAAAGAAACACTAAGCGGACGGATGCTCGTTCAGAAGTTCCCCAAAGCCTTTCAGGAGAAGCACCTCCTGAGGGGCTTTTCCATTTGCGGCTGTGGCAGGCCTCAAAACGCCCTTGCGGCGGCCCATCCGCGATTTGGGGTGTACCTTTGGGGGTTGTCCCGCAGCGCGGCTCGTGCTAGAAACTCGTATACAGCCGTGCGGAAACGGCGTCCATGAGTCTCCGCAAGAAAACTCCGAAGAAAGCAGCCCGCAACGCCGAAGTCATCATTCCGGACAAGCTCTATTTCCGCATCGGTGAAGTCGCCAGCTTGTGTCGGCTGCCGGCCTACGTACTGCGGTTCTGGGAAACTGAATTTCCGCAGCTCAAGCCAGTAAAAAGCAGCACCGGGCAGCGCATGTATCGCAAACGCGACGTGGAGTCTGTCGTGCGCATCAAGAAGCTGCTTTATGAAGATGGATTCACGATCGCCGGAGCGCGAGTGCACTTGCGCGAGGAGACCAAGTCCGAGCGCAGCCAGACCGCACTTCCATTTCCGGGGAATCCTGCCGTGAATGTGGCGCACCTGCGGAATGAACTGCAGCAGATCCTCCAGATTCTGTCGGCACGCCACTAGGGAGTGGATTCACAAACTCACTTGTGTGGGAGCGGGGCTTCGCCCCGCTTGGACGGGTCAGAGCCCCGTCACCACACAAGCTAGCTTTACCGCGCGACCTATGCCGATTCCCGCAGGGGCTCGGCTTCTACCAGGGGCGCGTCGACCAGGTGTTCGCTCAGGAACCAGGCCTGCAATTCGCTGGGACGAAGCACATCACTTACCACCAGATCATTGGTGCCAACGTCGCCCAGTTTGGTGGAAAGCTCCGCAAGTTCGCGGCAATAGGTGATGACGAGCTCGTGTGCGTCCAGCAGGCGAGACAGTTGCACGGGAACCTCTTCGCGGCCCTTGGGCGGGCGCGGAATACGGGTCGTCTCGGCGACGTCGGCCGCCATGGCAACACTGATTCCGCCCAGAAGCTGGATGCGTTCGGCGATCGTGTCGACGATCTCGCTCTGTTCTTCGTAGTGCTTATCGAAGAGAAGATGGAGCTGATAGAAAGTCGCTCCAGACACCTGCCAATGGGACTTCTTGTAGAGATCCCGAAGAGTCATGGTGTCGGCCAACAGTTGATTGAGTCGCTCGGTCATTTCCAGCCGTACCGGTTCTTCCAATTGCAGCGGCATGGTGCTGGTCACCGTGCCAAATGCCTGGAGTTCGCGGGCTGACTGGTGGTAGCGGGGTTGGGCTGAAGCTTTGTGCGAATTGCTGGAGACTGGTTTCTTAGACATGAAGTTCTCCTGAAGGTGTGAATTTGGGCAAAACCAAGTTTAGTAAACCAGTTTGGCAAACCGGAAAAGGAGGAATTTGCCAGAATAGAGGTATCGTTTTCCGGTCCTGTTTGCCGGTTCACCTGCTTTGGATGCGCGCCGCCGGAAATGGATACGGGGAATTCTACCCGCGCCGGGGTACCTATTTACGGCGTTGGGGGCAGTCGCGGTTGCCCTGCATGCTCAGTCGGCAGCGCTGCGGCGGACGCTTTGCACCTCAGTCAGGAAATCGACTCGAGGCTGGCCTTTGACTCCCGCACTCGCCATTTTGGCTTTGAGTTCCTCAGATGCGATAAATGCCCGCGCCTTTTCCAGACTTTCCCATTCCATGAAAAGGTTGACGTCGTTGACGTTTCCAGCGCCGCGAAAAATGCGGCAACTGCACTCGCCGTTCTTGCGCCGCCAGTCCTGAGCGGAATCGAAGGCGGCTTTCCAGACCGTATAGTCGGCGACTTCGTGGTGAATCAGAAGGTTGATCATGGTGTCGAATACACTCCTTTCAAATTGAAACGTTGCGCCAAACGGGGGAAAAATGCAAGGGCAGAGATTACAGCGGGCCGGGGCTGGGTAGGGAAATGATTGTTGGCGTAATGGGGATATCGCGCCAGCAACTCGCTGGGGAGAACCGGGTAGAATTAGTGTTTTCATGGCATTCCGATTCGAGTTCGACCCGGTCAATAAGATCCTGCTGGCGCGGTTCGAGGGTCAGCTCACGAATGAATCGGCGGCGGAATACCACGACGCCCTCGGCAAGAACAAGAATTGGAGGGCGGCCGACGCCCGTGCGGGCATCTGGGACCTTTCAGGCGTCGTCGACTTTGCTGTGGCCGCCGATTTCTTGCGCAGCCTGGCAAAGCGCAAACCAATCTCGCCGGGCTTGACCAACCACCCCCGCTTTATCGTTGTCCCGGAGACGGCTGGATATGGCTTGATGCGCATGTTCCAGATCGGGGGAGAGTCTGCACGACCTCTGTTGCATGTCGTGCGTACCGTTGATGAAGCGCTCACGACACTCGGCGCTCAATCCCCCCACTTCGAACCTTTAGAGTGACCGCACGGGTTAGTTGACGAATTCAGGCGTTCACAAGTGAGCACGAGGAAACGGCTTTCACCCCCGGTTGATGAGTGATATGGGGAGTGGGTGTTGAAAAAGTCACTGTGATTAGCAGGCTGAACGGAAGCAGAAGCGTGGTAAAAGGAAGAATAATTCCTTGCCGTGCTGTGCTGGATCACCATTCTCGGAGGCGTGCTGATCATGATGGGACTACACTCTCGTTCCGAAGCGCTGTTCTACTACTTCCGCCTGGAAGATCAGGTTCCTGAGACTCATCTGTTGCGGCTGATCGAGAAGCACATCAGCTTTGCCCTTTGTGCATGAGAAGCTGAGACCGAGTTGACTAGTCGACTCGTGACATCACCCACAGGCGCCTGTGCAATTCAACCTCAATTCCCATGCAGCCTCCATTCGCAGGCGGGCATCTAAACAGAACAACCATGGGGTTGAGAGTCAAGTCAGTACTGCAAACCTGGGGCCGTACCCTGCGAGGTCGAGTCCCATCGCTTTCCATTGAAATCACGAAAGAATGCCCGCTGCGTTGTCCTGGGTGTTACGCGTATGAAGACGCTCATCTTGGGTCCACGAACCTGCGCAGCCTGTCCGATTTCAAAGGAGAGGAACTGATCGCGCGCGTGCTCGACGTTGTTGATCAACACAAACCACTCCATCTGTCGATTGTAGGAGGCGATCCGCTCGTCCGTTACCGCGAACTTGAGGTCTTGCTGCCGCAATTGGTCAAGCGCACCCACGTCCAGGTTGTAACCAGCGCGTTCCGTCCGATCCCATTGTCATGGGCCGCGCTGCCGAGCCTGCGACTCGTGATCTCGGTCGATGGCCTGCAACCAGAGCACGACGTGCGCCGCAAGCCCGCCACCTACGAACGCATCCTCCGCCACATTCAAGGTCACCATGTTGTGATTCACTGCACCATCACCAGCGCAATGGTGAAACGCGGGGGGTACCTCCCCGAGTTAATCGATTTCTGGGCAGCTAACCCGGCGGTGGAGAAAATCTGGATGAGCATCTTCACACCCCAGCGGGGCGCGGCCAATGTCGAATGCCTGACGGCCGAGGAACGGAGGAGCGTGGTGGAAACACTGCTGGGGGTTCGTCACGATCAGCCCAAGCTAGACATGCCTGAAGCGGTGGTCAAAGAATTCCTGTTTCCTCCAGTTTCGCCAGACCACTGCATCTTCGCGCAGACAACGCGCACGCTCTCGGCGGATTTCAAGACGCGCGTCGAGCCCTGCCAGTTTGGGGGTGACCCCGACTGCTCGCGATGCGGTTGCATCGCTTCGATGGGGCTGGCCGCTGCCGGACATCGTAAGCTTGTTGGTCCGATCACCGCCGGGCATGTCTTCTGGGCCTCAGCCGCAATCGGCCGTTACGCGCAGCGCGGCGAAAATGCGTTGCAGCGTCTCGTGAACCGCAAGCCGGGCGAAGTGGGCAGAGCGGGCTATCACGGCATATCGGGTCCCGACGGTCGGCTGAGAGTCATTGACTGACGAAGGCAGGGACGCTTCTGAGAGAGATTCCACTAAAAGGGGCGGACTGGCGTAAGCGGGCCTACATCGATTTAGTCGTTCCGATGTCCCAGCTGCGCTCATTGAGAACTGGCCGACCTGGTCAATGGGCATAATGGCAATACTTCAACAATGACGACCACTGGCCGCTCTTAATGGCTATTATTAAGAGGCAGGAGTCCAGCAAATATGCGGGTATTGATGACTGTGAATGGTGCCGCTCCGATTGTGGCGTCGGTGCCCGGTCCGGGGTATTAGCGCTCACCTCAGGATGGGGGACCGCCCTAAGGAAAATGAGTCCGGCACCAGTATCTCCGTGGGTGGCTTCGAGACCCAAACAACAGAGACCGTGAGTTTGAACTGGCCGACTTTCGAATTGAAAACTGGCGATGTTGTGGAACTACGGGTTCTGCCCGAGGGTGAAGGTGACCAGCCTAGTGAAATTCGCAAGTCCTCTGAATCGCCATACAATCTTTTCTCTAGCACTGAACTGGCGAAGCAAATGCTGCAGGCTGTCTCCGAATTCGAGCGACGCTTACCGAGCTGCGTTGCAAATCGGAGGAAATGGAGCCAGCAGACGAACACAAGAAATGTACTGCAGCAAATGCCGATGTGGCCTGGGAGCTAGGCCAGAACTTGCTGTATCCGGTGTACCGGAGGCGTAAGGAACTGATTCCCGAGGAACTGAAGGGCGAACTTCTCTAGCTCTGACCAACCTCACTTGTCGAAACCAGCGATTGCACCATGTACGGTCAACGAGGCTCGCGCGGTCGTCGGTGACCTACAATCGCCTACTCCACAACGTCCGCATCCAGCACGCGTTCCTGCTCTAAATAATGCGAGACCGCATACTGGGCCAGAAGTGGAGTCTGCACGCGAACTTCTGCTCCAATCCATTCACCCTTGCCATGGGGCGCGTTCGCTGGGTGATTGCAGGGACCTCGGCAGCCGAACTTGGGACCGAACGCGGCGTTCTGGATCTGATCGAACTGGTTTAGTTTGCGCCAGGCTTCGTCACCAACGGTCCCAGCAACATCAATTTTTAGCCGGATCAGTGCCACTGTTCGATATTATCTTAGTCCGCGCCGCTGGGCCGAGGTTTTCCCTGTTCTCGTCAACCAGCGCAATGTGCACACGACAAGAAGGCCCCACAAGGGCATTAACCCCAGCAGCGGAGAACGGCTAAAGGCGCATCCAAGGGCACTTCGGTGGCACGGCCCACAGAATGTGGAGGTCTTTCGATGACTGAGTTCGAGAAGCTGATTGAGGCCGCAAAACGGGGCGACCTTGCAGATGTCAGAGCCATTGTTCACGGCCATTCCGAGCTTATCAACCAACGGGACGATTCAGGAGCCACGGCTCTGCACCACGCGGCTTTTGGTGGTCATCGGTCCGTTGTTGAGGAGTTAGTGAGACAAGGCGCAGAAATCAACGCCACTGACACTCAATTCCGCGCAACTCCCACCGGGTGGGCGATCGAATACTTGCGCGAGATGGGTGGATTGCTGGCAATTGAACTGGACGACGTTGCCTATGCAATACGGCGAGGTGACGTCGAATGGGTTGCACGATTACTCAAACGCCTCCCTGCCCTTCGCGAAGCGACTGACAGTCAGGGAAGACCCTTCAAGCTGCTTGCCCAGAAATCTGGAAGTCCGGAAATCGCGAAGTTGTTTGGATCAGAGGCTGTCACCTAAGTCCGTAAGCGTAGAATGATCGCGTGCAACGCCAAGCCGGTCGTCGCGCTGTTCCGACATCGCGTCCGCAGACCCGCAGTTTTCGCTGCTGGCTAAGACCTGTGACTTCGTGTTATCGCCAAGATATCTTCCCAACTTCATTTGCCGAGAGACGGTGAAGCGCTATCACGGTGATGCCAAACGCGCGGGATGGAAGAACCTGGATGTTGTCACGGCTGAGGTCAGGTCCGAGCGCGGCACGGGCACGGATCGATACTTCAGCGTCACCGTCGATGGTCGACCGATCCAGCGGAATTCCAACTCCGACTTTAGTAGTAAGGATCTCGGTGAATATCTCGCCGTCTTCCACCCCGGTGGAATGTGGGGATACGGCGAATTTGGCGTTGCGCTCAGTCATGTGTTCGCGCCTAGTAGCCGGACCAGCTTTAAGATCCGCGAAGGAGCCG
This sequence comes from uncultured Acidobacteriaceae bacterium, assembly GCA_963730845.1. Lineage (GTDB taxonomy): Bacteria > Acidobacteriota > Terriglobia > Terriglobales > Acidobacteriaceae > Acidiflorens. Next base: position 8,037 of record CAVSTM010000014.1, read on the forward strand.
CCCCGTCCCCGCAGTCGGTGGCAGTTTTCGATTTCCACATTGACAGGGTAAATTCGCGGTTTCTATTGAATGCGGGGGGCTGCACACTCGTTCGGGACTCGCGGTTCCCTCTGGGTTGACAGCGTCAACTCGAAACTGCTCCGCGTCGAGTTCAATACCATCGAGATCGAGAGTGGCTTCCCGATCAAGGACTACTCCGGCCGAACCGACTTCGGCGACGTCAACATTACCGATGCGGGTCAGTTTCTGCTCCCGGTGGTGTCTGAAACCGTGGAGTGCCAGATATTAAGCGCTGTTACCGCAATGTCTTGGAGTTCCACGATTGCAGGAAGTTTGGCGCGGAGTCGCGCATATTCGAGGTAGAGGCGATACTCGGGGCCGCTCCCGGTGGGAAGCTCTGACTGATAGTTGACGCAAACCCGCCGTTACAGCAACAACCCCGTCATTAGAGTGTAGTAAATGGTCGGGACGGCGAGATTTGAACTCGCGACCCCTTGCACCCCAAGCAAGTGCGCTACCAGGCTGCGCTACGTCCCGATGATCCTGCTTACCCACGGAATCCGCCGCCGAGGACGGCAGCGTGGGGTTTGACTATCAAATTCTACACCAGTCCCTAGTCGCGGGCGAGGAGGCGAGTCTTCCCAAAGACTGTCGGGATGCTTCGCGAGGGCAGCCCTCAGCGGCTAAAGCCGCATTCAGAACCGTGCATTTATCGCAGCGGTGAACCGCTGCGCCACCCAAAGGCACGCGCTGGGACAAGAGCAGAACCAAAGGCGAGCGCTGAAACATGAGTTTTTCGCGAACTGTGAAGCTATGCCTCAGCGGCTAAGCCGGAGTGAAAATTCGATGCTTACGGCGCGTCTGAAGCCGCGCCCTTCGGTGGGCTCAACCTGCTGAACTGCGTGCTGGACGCGGGTATCCGGCGTCTCGTGTTTTCTTCCTCGTGCGCGGTGTATGGTACTCACGGCGGATTCCGACGCCGAGCAGATGCCGCGGGAGCCGGTAAATCCCTATGGCGCGTCCAAAGTATTTTTCGGAGAGGCGGGCGAGATCCACCCTCCGCAAACTCACCTGATTCCGCTGGCGCTAGCCGCTTCGACTGAGAATGGGCCGGAACTGCAGGTTCACGGGTGCGACTATCTGACTGGGGATGGCACCTGCGTTTGGGATTACATCCATGTGAACGATCTGCCGACGCGCACGTTAAAGCATTGCACTACCTGGAGACAGGCGTGGCGGCAAGAAGAGCGACGGCGCGCTGGCGCTGAATCTGGGGACAGGCTGGGGACATTCCGTACTTGATGTGATCCGTGCCACGGAAAGCGCTACTGGGCGGCGGGTTCGGCGAAAAATTGGACCACGCGGCCGGGCGATCCTCCGATTCTGGTGGCCGATCCGGCCAAAGCGCACGGGGTGCTGGGATGGACCGCCAAGCGCAATCGACGAGATCGTATCTAGCGCGTGGATGTGGATGCAGAAAACTTCTAGCGCCTCGCGCGGGCAGGCGACGTGAAGCCGCTGGCTATGAATCGTGATTCTAGAAGCTGGTAGTGAGGCGCAAGGCGACGCTGCGCGATGGTCCGATCGCGTTGCCGGAGAAGAGACCTCCGAAATCGATAACGTCGAGGATGTTGGTAAGGTTCTGCCCGTCGATTTGAAAGCGCATCGCCATACGTTCTGATTTATAAACATCGGCGCCCGCCGAAGCGTTGACCTGAAAAGAGGGGTAAATGCGCCCGCGGGCAAAGTTGATGCGATCGATCACCTGTTGACCGTATTCGGCGAGCGCCTGTTGTTGGGTGCCATTGAACTCGAATGGCAGTCCGGTGTCGTATTGAATTCCTCCAGCGATCCAGAGGCGCGGTTTGAGCTGGTAGCGAAGGCGCCCGCGAATGGTGTTGCGCTGATCCTGCGAATCCGGGAAATGGCCGGTGAGTGCTTGCGCAGCCGCGGCGTCGTCACCCAGAAAGAGGCCGCCCGTCACCGGAGCCCAAGCATTGCCGACGGTGTAGGAATAGCTCAGGAAGCCGGAAAGACGGCGCCAGTCGGGGAGATCGAGTTTTGCTTCGGCGCCGTAGATGAGGGCCTTGCGGAATGCAATCGGGTAACTGATGCTGGTGTTTTCGATCTGATCGTCATCCGCATAGTTGGCTACGAGGCGCCGGAAATAGTTGGCGTCCAGCCTGATCTTTCCGGCGAGCACCTTGGTTAGACCCGCTTCGTAGTAGTTTCCTTCGGAAACTTCAACCGGTAGCCGCAGGAACTTGGTTGGGTCGATGGATTCAACCGCGGTTGAACTCGAAAGCAGGATGTTCTCAAACGATGGGGTCTGAAAAATCCGGTCGTAAGAAAAGTGCACGACGAGGTCAGCGGACGGAAAGTAACGCGAAATCGCAAAGCGTGGGTCCAAACCTTGCCGGTTTAATATGAGCTGGTAGTGGTCCCAGCGCAGACCGGCATTGATGGTCCAGTTTTTTAGACGGATCTGGTCCTGCACGAATGCGGATTGCTCGAGGTCTGGCCGGTTTCCGAGAAAGCCGAATGTCGTAGGTGTGCCGGGGTCAAATTGCGTTGGATCGGTAATGATGTAGTTGAAATTCTCGTTCAGAAATATGTTGTCCGACTCAACTCCAAACTTCCATTCGTTGCGGCCGCGATCGACGGTTGCGGTCCCTTTGAAATAGCCCTCGCGAAACCAATTGTGCTGAAAGACTTCGATGGGAGTCGAATTCTGGTTGGAGTTGAAGTCGTTCGCGTTGTCGCGAACCATGCCGCGAAAATCAGCGACCGCATTCGACGAGAAAGTGTGCTGGTAGGAGGCAATTCCCATCGTCTCGATGTTGTCGGCTGTCTGGCGCTGGCCCGCGGCTTGCTGCACCTGCTCGTTCGGGATGTGGTAGCGCGACAACTCATGGCGAACGATGAATCGTAAGCGGTCTTTCGAAGTCAGATCGCGTTCGTAATTGACTGAGAAATCGCCCAGCGTCCCCGTATTCGAATAGTTTTGCGGCACCACGGGATTCAGATAGTGGTCCGTCATGCTGCCGCTGGCGCTGGCGCCAAACGCATTCTTGCTCCAAACATACTGCCCCTGCGCGAAAGCACCAGCCGAATCAAAGCTGCCGCCTGAAAGAACTACCTGGCTGTGAAAGCCCGCCTGCGGATCTTGCAGCGTGTTCACTTCGACCACGCCTCCCATTTTTCGACCATATTCGGCGGGAATGCCTGCGGTGTAGATGCTCAACGACTGCACGTCGTCAGCTTCAATCTCAGGTCCGAAGCTGGGCGAACGATTGTCGGTCAGCGGGATGCCATCGAGCACAAATTGAGTTTGATATTCCGAACCGCGCGGATGCAGGACGGCATTGCCTTCATATAGCCAGCCGGGTTGCGAATTCACCAAATCCTGCAGGGAACGGCCGGGAACGGAGCTGAGGCGGTCTTGGATAACGTCTGCGCCGAGCTGACTAACGGCGCCAGCCTGGTCGGGGTCGATCAAGGTGTTGGCCGCGCTAACCGTGACGGTTTCATTCACTGAAGGCAGCTTGAGTTGGATTTGGTATTCGAGGGGAATCGAAGAATGAATTTCGACAGATTCGGATGCGACTGCAAAACCAGGCTGCTTGATCTCCAGTTGATAGATGCCGTAAGGCAGGCGCCGCACGTTCAGGTTGCCCCGATCGCTGGTCTCTAAAGTACTGCGATACTGATTCGCCCGGCTGATGATCTGAACGCTTGTCTTCACGCCAAGGCCGACCGGGTCGGTCACTTTAAGACGCAACTCTCCGCTATTGCTCTGGCTATAGAGCGGCCACGCACCGAAGACGAAGACCAAGACAAGGATAGGTGCGAGTTGTTTCATGAAGCTCCGGCCTTTTGTAGTTTAGTCGCTGTTTGGGCACGGGCTGGGACACGTTGTTACCGTGATGGTTACCTTCGGGAGGGGTAGCTGCACAGTTGTCAATCGCGTCCTGTTTCACGTACTCTGCCGCGATGGGAATTCGCAATCTTTCCGCTTGGTCGTGTGTCTGTCTGTATGCCGCCGGAGTCGATTTCCACGGCCTGCATGACTGGTCGGACTTCAAGGAAGAACTTCCGGCGGATGCGCCGGATCACGATGCCGCAGTCAAGCTGGCGTTTGAGTCGTCACCGAATGCGGCGATTGCGACGCGGAGGTCACCGGTGCTGCTTATCCAGGGAGACGACGATCGCAATGTCGATTTCTCGCAGACGATCGATCTGTTGCAGCGCTTGCGCATTCAAAAAGTGCACTTCGAGGAATTGATCTTTCCCGATGAAGTTCACGGATTTCTGATCTGGAAGAGCTGGATACGGGCGTATGGAGCGACAGAAGAGTTCTTTGGAAGCGCCTGACGCCCCTGTCCGGGTCGTCGCTCGAGGGAGAAACTGGCGGCAAGTGTCTAAGGTGAAGGCTAAGCGCTTGCGCTCCGCTGTGACTCTAACCCCTTTCCCTCCATCAAGTTTCTAAGGAGAGAGTTGAAGTGAGAGGAATTACAAATTTTCTCCCAGCGCTTTTCTTATCCGTCCCCAAGTGACCTCCAGCGCCTCCGGCAGCACCCGCGTTTCGCCGATTACGCTGACGAAGTTGGCGTCGGCTACCCAGCGCGGGAGGATGTGCATGTGGATGTGTCCGGCTACTCCGGCGCCGGCGGCTTTTCCGATGTTCATGCCGAGATTGATGCCGTCGGGTGCGTAGAGATGGCGCAGAACCGTCTCCATGCGCTGCGACAGGGTCATCATCTCCTGGGCGGCATCGGCGGGGAGCTTCTGCAACTCGTCCAGGTGGGCGTAGGGGACGATCATTACGTGTCCGTTGGTGTATGGAAAGGTGTTGAGAATGATGTAGCAATGCGCGCCGCGGCGGACGATGCGGGCTTGCTGGTCGTTTTCTTTGGGAGCGTTGCAGAAGATGCAACCCGACTTCGGTTCGGCGCCGGTTACGTAGGCGTAACGCCACGGAGTCCAGATATGGTCCATGGGGGGAGGGTAGCAGAAGGGGATGGGGCGGGGCGAATGGGTGCTAGGCTTTCGCGTCCATTGAAACAGAAGGCTCTATGCGACCTGGCGGTCTGTGGCCTAGAACTGGAACCGCTGGCTGAGGAGTCCCTTGCGCGCAATGCTGCCGGAAAGAATCAGGGAGATCGTAGAGGAACGTAGATTTGCGGATGAACTCGCTGCACCGTCGGGGCAACGCGTTTATCGATGGCGCAAAATGGGTTCTGAGCCGCGATCCGTTCAAAGGCAAGCGCATTGGGAACTCACACGTCTGGTTTCTTGCAACGGAAGAAATCTCACGGACGGAGGAAGGCGTCCCAGGTATTCTGCCCCTCGTCCTTTACTATACTTTTGACGACGACCACGTGAATTTCCTCTCGATTCATGAAACGGTGTATCCGCCGAAGGGCTAATGAAAAGTCCTTCTAATGTCCAAGTGCCTGCCTTGACACCAAGTTTTCAGGCCTTTATTCTTACTTATTGCTCCCTGAGAGACTTTCGTCTCTGTACGCACCCCCGCGGGCCTTTGCGGTAATTGGAGTGGGGGCGGCGGAGGTTCCGAGTTCCAATGTTCATCGAACTTAAGGATCTGGAAATTCACCCGGTTGATTTCCGGGAGGAATTCAGCCCGGGTGCGATTGATCTGGGTCCGGATGTGCTGCAGCGGTCGCCGCTGCGCAGCTCGGGCCGGGCGGATCTGGTCGAGGAGCATCACGGCAAGCACAAGGTGGTGCAGGATATACGGGTGAAGGGCAAGCTGGAGACGAGCCTGGAAGTGGCTTGCGCTCGCTGCCTTGATCCGGTGGTGCACCCGGTGGAGCGCAGTTTTGATCTGCTGTACCGGCCGCTGGGAACGGACTCCGGCCACGAAGAGCTTTCGGTTACGGACGCGGAAGCGGAGATTGGGTACTACCAGGGCGACGGGTTGTTGCTCGAAGACATGCTGCGTGAGCAGGTTTTGCTGGCGCTGCCTTTGAAGTCGATTTGCCGCGACGATTGCAAGGGGTTGTGTCCGCATTGCGGCAAGAACTTGAACGAAATTCAGTGCTCGTGCGTGGAGCAGGTGGAAGACCCGCGGTGGGCGGCGCTGAAGGAAATTAGAGATAAGCTGAATCAGTAAAAGTTGTCAGTTATCGGTCGTCAGTTTTCAGTAACGGCGGGTGGACTGGGAACTGACGACTGATAACTGAGGACTAAAAAGGAATCATTATGCCTAATCCGAAACGTCGACATTCGCAACGGCGCACCGCTACTCGGCGGGCGCATGACTCGCTCTCCACGCACTCGCTGTCGGAGTGTCCTAACTGCCATGAGCAGAAGATGCCGCATCGCGCTTGCCCGAAGTGCGGGACCTACAAGGGGCGTGAAGTGATTGAGGTCGCGGAGAAGTCGTAGTTCTCAGATCGTGTACTCCGGCTGGGTGGTGGCCGAGCGAGGACGCCCGGCGCTCCATTTCTCGGCGCTCCATTTTCCGTTCTCGGTGCTCCATTTTTCTTTTTGTTAATGCTAGCGTACTTTCATGTCTTGCGTAATTGCTCTGGATGCGATGGGGTCCGACAAGGCGCCTAAGCCGGAGATTGAAGGCGCATTGCAGGCGGCGCGCCATCATGGCATCCGCGTGCTTCTGGTGGGGCCGGAAGCGCAGCTGCGGGCGGAACTGACGCGCTATCCTGGGGCGCGGCGTCTGCCAGTTGAAGTGGTTCACGCCAGCGAAGTGATCACCATGCACGACAAGGTGGAGGCGATTCGCGCCAAGCGCGATTCGACGATCCGTGTCGGGTTGCGGCTGGTGCGCGAAAGGCGCGCGTCGGGCTTTGTGACGGCGGGCAACACGGGCGCGGCCATGGCCACGGCTAAACTCGTGCTGGGGGCCCTGCCGGGGGTGGATCGTCCGGCGCTGGCGGCGGCGTTTCCCACGGTGCTGAACACGGCGGCGGTTTTGCTGGACGTCGGCGCTAATGTGGATTGCACTCCGAATAATCTCGAGCAGTTCGCGGTGATGGGCGATATTTATTGCCGCTCGATTTTCGGGATGAAGCATCCGCGGGTGGGGCTGCTTTCGATTGGAGAAGAAGACGGCAAAGGCAACGAGCTGACGCGCGCGGCGTTTCAGCTGCTGAAGCGGCTTCCGATCAATTTTATTGGCAATGTGGAAGGGCGCGATTTATATAACGGGCATGTGGATGTGATCGTGGCCGACGGATTTGTCGGCAATGTTGCGCTGAAGACTTCGGAAGGCGTGGCGCGGCTGGTGCGTGCGGTGCTGAAAGAAACCTTGAGGTCGACGATCACGCGGCAGGTGGGCGCGTATATTTCGCGCAACGCGTTTTCCGATTTCAAGAAGCGGCTGGATCATACGGAATATGGCGGCGCTCCGCTGCTGGGGGTGAAGGGCGTATGCATCATCACGCATGGATCGTCGAATACGAATGCCATCAAGAATGCGATGCGCGTGGCGGCGGAATTCGCCGAGGGCAAAGTGAATGAGACGATCGAGCGGGAGTTGGCGCAACTGCAGCATTTGGCACTTAGCAATTAGCATTTAGCACTTAGCAACGACGCTGCGTTGGGGAGTTTTGGCTCAATGCTAATTGCTGACTGATCTGAGCTTACTTACTGATCTGAGCTTACTTAATGACAAGTTCAACTTCTTCCATTGCTTTTCTGTTTCCTGGCCAGGCGTCGCAAGCTGTTGGTATGGGCAAAGGCCTGGCTGACAATTATCCGGTGGCGCGTCGAACTTTTGAGGAAGCGGACGAGGCGCTTGGCTACAGGCTGTCCGAGCTTTGTTTTGAGGGTCCGGAAGAACAGTTGAAGCTGACCGAAATCACGCAGCCGGCCATTCTGACGGCTTCGGTGGCGGCTTGGCGCGTGCTGCAGGAAAAAGGCTTGAGGCCCGATTTTGTGGCCGGGCACAGTTTGGGCGAGTATTCGGCTCACGTGGCCGCGGGCACGCTGACGTTTGCTGACGCGGTGCGGACGGTTCGCAATCGCGGCAAGTATATGCAGGAATCGGTGCCGGTGGGCGTCGGTGCGATGGCGGCGATACTTGGAATGTCACTCGCCAAGGTCGGTGAAATCGCGGCTGATGCGGCGCAGGGAGAAGTTTGCCAGGCGGCGAACATTAATTCACCCGAGCAAATCGTGATCTCGGGCAACGCTGGCGCCGTGGATCGCGCCATGAAACTAGCCACCGAACGCGGGGCGAAAAAAGCGGTGAGCCTGCCGCTGAGCGCTCCTTTTCATTGTGCGCTGATGCAACCTGCGCAGGACCGTCTGGCGTTAGACCTGAGCGTGCTCGCGTTTCAGAATCCGTCATGCCCGGTGGTTTGCAATGTTGATGCTGCGGTCGTCGATTCCGCGGAGGCTTCACGCGATGCGCTGATCCGCCAGGTGACTGGTGCAGTGAGGTGGGAGCCGTCGGTGCGCCTGCTGATCGACCAAGGGGCCAGCCTTTTTATTGAAGTCGGGCCGGGAAAAGTTTTGTGGGGCCTGATGCGGCAGATCGACCGCTCGAAGACCTGCTTGACGGTGGGGGATGAGGCGTCACTGCAGAAGACGCTGGCGGCGGTTGCGGCCACGGCGGCGTAGAGCGGACTGCCGAATGAATTTCAACTGGCGTGATCACAGGTAGGCGCCGAGCTATGCTCGGCTTGGACAGCCGAGGCGGCTGTCCCTACGTGGACGGGGCAGAGCGCCGTCACCACACTAGCTACTTTCCGTCGCAAAAATGCGCTTTCTGACATAAGTCGGGTAACATTACACGCAACGGATATGGTCTTCGGGGGTTGTTTTTGCGTGGGTCCATTCTCGTGCGTGGGGGCGAGTGGACGGTGCCCGGCTTAGGTGCTCTGTCGCGCGAGATAACACCCCATCTGGATGAAATTGTCCGCAATCACGCCCAGCCCCACCCAACGGCGCATGCCCTCCAGACCGGGATACAGACAACGACGCAACCCGTGTCTTCGTTTGAGCGCGCTGATTCGACCCTCCGACCCGGTTCTCCACTTTTGCTCGCTACGAAACCAACCCTGGTGCTGAAGACGTTTCCGGTTGTTGATGACCTAGTTTGATCCTCGCCGTCATCCTAATCAAAGTTCCCGTCCAAAACAATATGTCTTCAAAATGTTTTATTACTTTCTTGAATACCACAGCACAAACGGAACGTTCTGGCTCCAACCCTCGGCTCCAGCAACACTGCTTCCCGTCCTCCCATGCCTCACTTTTACGACGGAAAGTAGCTAGTAGGGATAGACGGTTAGCGTCTTATCTGACTTCTGCAGGAACATGCGGGCGTGCTCGGAGCGTTCGTTGACTACGACCTCGACGACCACGCCTCCGCGGCCAAAACCTTTGGTGTTGGCCGATCCGTAGATCCGGTAGGACTTGATCAGTCCCCACTCGCCGCCCGGTCCCCAGTCGCGATAGAAGTCCGCGTATGTGTATTGAGGATATTTCTGCTGATGCTGGCGCCAGCCGGGATCGTTGAAGTAAATGCCGTAGGCGGTTTCGTAATCCTGATGCTGCAGCGCGGCGAAAAACTTGTCGACTGCGTGCTCTTCGGGCCAGTTGCGATACATCCAGGCGAGGGCTGCGAGAACGATCACGACCACGATGGTGACCGCGATCTGGATCTTACGCCGCCGTGCTTTCGCGGGATCGTAGGGCTGGGCGTCGAGCAGGGTCATAGGTCTTTATCAAGCATAGCGGATGAATGCAGATTGAGTCATTGAATCATTGAAGGTGCTGCCCCCAACCCGCTCGGTGATTTCCCTAAAGCGCATGGCCGGACTGCCGATGTACAACAAGTCAGTCAGAAATGACGGCGCGCGGTGGCGTCGACCTGGAAGAGGTTGTGGAAGCCTCGAATGGAGCCGAAGCGCTGGCCGCTTTGCAGGGCAGCGTGGTCGATCTCATCCTGTGCGATATCAACATGCCGGTCATGGACGGACTGGAACTTGTGCGCCAGGTGGGCTCGGTGGAGAGCGCCAAAGGCGTGGACGTTGTCATCCTAGGCCATGCACCGACGGACGTCCCTTTTGCCCGAGCTGCAATCCAAGCCCAGACTCCATCCGCGACCCCAGCCACGACGAAGACCACGCAGCCATCGCCGCTTGCCCCACCCAAACCCACGGTTGTGAGTACTACGGGCGGCCGTCTACAGCAGTAATTCCATCCAGAGTGCGCTTTCGATGGGAATCGCGGAATACGGTGGGATTTCCCGGAACCCCATCCTGCGATAGAGCGCGATCGCATCCTGCATTGCCGAAGCAACCGTATCCAGACGCATGCGCTCATAGCCGATCGCGCGCGCCTCGGCGATCACGCGTTCCACCAGCATCCGGCCTAGGCCCAAGCCGCGATCGCCGGGCCGCACGTAAAGCCGCTTCATCTCGCAGACATCGGGTTGGAGCTTGCGCAGCGCAATGCATCCGGCGGCGTGGTCTCGGTATGGGCCCTGGTATCGGGCAAGCAGCAGTCTCCCGCTCGGCGGGCCGTAGGCGCCCGGAAGGCTTTTCAACTCCTCGTCGAAACTTTGGAAGCACAGGCTGAAGCCGAGCGAACTGCCATATTCAAGGAAGAGGCCGCGAACTTGTTCGATGTGTTCGGGGAGTGTGGCCTGAATCAAATCGATCCGGGCCCGATTGCTGCGAGGTTGATCCGCGTGACTCAAATCGTCCTGATTCCTGTCGCGTTTGCCTTCAGCAGGGGGCGTCACAGAAAAACCTCACTGTTGCATCCGGAGTTTCCCGTAGATTTTATCCCCCTTCCGGTCGATTGCGCCCGGGGCACGGGACGATTAAGATTTCTGCACTCCCATGTCTGAAGTAATCTCAACCGAGCCCACGATTTCGCATTCTGTTTCTACTTCTGCGCCCGAAACTTCCGTCGAGGTATTCGCCGTTTACGGGGTTGAGCCCGAGATCCAGGCCTATGCCATGGCCAAGTATTCGCGCTCGTCGCTCTCCATGAAGGAGTCGCTGAAGGAAATTACGCTGCAGAAGGCGGAAAAGTTTCTCAATACCTTCTACTTCCAGTACGGGCACCGCTCCATCGCCGACCTCGCCCATATCGCGCTCGCCATCGAGCGTCTCTCCATTCTCGCCGCCATCGTTGTGGCCGACGAACAGCGCTGGGACGGCCAGGAACGCTCCACTCGCTACCAGAACTTCCAGAAGAGCGGCTACTATACGCCAAGTTTTGAGAGCGACGCTTCCGCGAGAACGCTCTATCGCGAAACCATCGAATGCTTGTTCACAACCTACGAAAAGGTTTCGCAGCGGACGTTCGAATATCTCGCCGGCATCACACCCCGGCCCGTGGAAATGAAACCGGAGGCCTACGAACGTACCCTGCGCGCCCGCGCCTTCGACATCTCGCGTTACCTGTTGCCCCTTGCCACCAACACTTCGCTCGGGGAAATCGTCAACGCCCGCACGCTGGAAAGCCAGGTTGCGCACCTGCTCTCGCAACCGCATAAAGAAGTTCGCGATCTGGGGGCGCTGCTGAAACGGGCCGCCATTTCTCCGGCCTACAACGCAAACGAAGAATCGCTGCGCGCCCTGGTGTCGGAAATTCGCAGCGTGTCGCCCGAAATTGCCGATCGCGCCCAACGCGAACTCCTGCGCGAAGTGCGGGTCGCGCCCACGCTGGTCAAATACGCCGATCCGAACCTCTACGAGATCGAGACACGCCGCGACCTCCGGCAGGCTGCCGCCGAACTGATGCGAGGCACCGCCATCGAACCCGCGCCGCTGGTCGATCTTATTGACAACGATATGCTGGATAACGATTTGGCTGCCAACGACGCGCTCGAGATCGAACTTGCGACCACGCTGGTTTACGGCCACTGTCATTATTCCTACCGGCAGATTCGCAAAACGATAGAAGCGGCGGCCGCGGCGCGGCGCCGAGAAATCATCGACCTCGGCCTGCGTCATCGTGGCAAGCATGATGAACTGGCGCGCCCGTTCTCCGCGGGCCAGCAGTTCCGCTTCGATATCCTCATGGATATCGGCGGCTTCCGCGACATGCACCGGCATCGCCGCTGCATCCAGATCATGCAGGATTTCTCGACCGCCCACGGCTTCGACGCGCCGCCCGAAGTCGAAGCCGCCGGAGTTCGCTCGGATTATGAAACCGCGATGAAGCGCGCTGAATCTGCGGTGCAGAGGCTTTCCGCGACTGGCGGTGAAGAGGCCGGGCAAAATGCGCAGTACGCGATCCCACTGGCTTTCCGCAAGCGTACCCTTTTCAAGATGGACTTTGCCGAGGCCGTTTATATCTCCGAGCTGCGCACCACGCCCGCTGGACACACGTCCTATCGCAACGTGGCCTATGCCATGTATGAGGCCGTTGCCGCGAAATATCCGGCGCTGGCAAGATACTTCCGGGTGCACGACGTGCGCGAGCCGGTGGATCTGCTGAAACGATGAGGATGTGTGGGCGGTGTGGGCGGGCGCAAAATTGACGGCGATGAATCTCCGCCTCTAGAATCACTTCACCGATGCCCAACTACGAATACTTGTGCAAGAAGTGCGGACACCGCTTTGAGCAAATCCGCAAATTTTCCGATAAACAGCTGCGAAAGTGTCCCGAATGCGGGGGCGTCATCGAACAAGTGATCTCGGCTCCAGCCGTGCAGTTCAAAGGCTCAGGATGGTACGTGACCGATTACGCGAAGAAGGGCGCTGCTTCCGCGTCGTCTTCTTCCGAAGGCGACAGCGGCAAGAAAGATACGAAAGAGAGCAAAGATACGAAGGACACCAAAGACACCAAAGACACCAAGAAAGACGATAAGCCCAAGTCCGAGACCTCGCACAAGAAACATAAAAAGGACTAACCCGCCGGTCCCCAAGGTCGCCCTCCGGCACGGTCAGCTTGCTGACGCCGCACGCCATTCGACAAATTGACCAAGCGCCTGCAACGCTCGTTCAACGCGAGCGTGGTCTCCGGTGGCGCAGAGATCGAGCAGCAAACCGCGAGTGGCAGCCAGGAGCAGTGTCGCCTCGGCTTCGTGTAACTTCGCCGGAATGCCGGCCTTTTCTGTCAAGTTTTGCCAATAGACGATCGGGTCTTCGAGGACGCCTGGGTAGTCCCGGGGATTCCGGAGCGCCAGCGCATACAGTTCAAAGATCAGACGTATCGCGGGCCTTGCCTTTGGCGTGCTTACGCGCTTCCAGTACCAGCGCAGAAATTGTGGCAGCCCGCTCGGTTTCTCATCGCGCTGGAACCAAGCCTGGATGCGAGCATCCCCGCGTTCCCGTATGCCAGTCAGGATCTCGCGCATCAGTCCTTCTCGCGAGCCGAAGTGGTAGACCAGCATCCGGGCATTAGTCTTCAAGACTTTGGCCAAGGGGCGAAGGGCCAAGTCAGCCACACCGTGCGAGAGCACGTAGTCGACGGCCTGTTCGCGAAGCCGTGCGCGGATCCGAGGGTCGGGTGGTCTCGCCATAAAAGACTCCTTGTCTATTAGTGTAACACATGTTACAGTATTGCGAGAGAGAAAACCCAAATCTCCCTGCTCTTGATTCGCAGTCACGGGCACGGAGAGTTTAGCGGAATGAGGAGAACCGTTATGGGCAAGATTTCATTCTTGTTGCTGTTGTTTGCGATCTGCGTGCCCGCGCTGGCACAACCAGCCGGGGAACAGGAAAAGAACAAGCAGATTGCGAGAAGTTTCTTCGAGGAGGTACTCGATCAGGGACGCTTCGATCGATACGCGGAGTCTCACGCCAAGGATTACGTGGCGCACGGGGACAATCGCGATCACACGCTGGAGGAGGACATGGCCGCAGCCAAGGAAGAGCGCCAGGCTTTGCCGGACATGAAAGTCAGAGTCGTCCAGATTCTCGCCGAGCGCGATCTCGTGGCTGTGTACTGGAATGCATCGGGGACCAACACCCATGCGGGGATGGGGTTTCCGGCAACTGGCAAGAAGATCAAGATTGACGGCATGACTATTTTCCGCTTCAAGGCGGGGAAAATTTCGGAAGAGTGGAGCGTTTGGGACATGCTGTCGGTCATGCGGCAGGTGGGCTTGCTTCCTCCCCAATGAGAGGGCACTCTGTCCGGGCCGCCAATCGTCGGCCTGGTTTTCGATAGGCTCGGCAGTCGAATTCGAGCGAAAACGGCTTTCAGCGCTTGAGAGCTCCGCCGGTTGGTTCTGGCGTACCGACTACCAAGGTTCGCCGGCGAGGCAGTTCGTCATCAGAGATTTCTGCCAGGAAATGCAGGTTGAGGCCCAGTCGCTCGCATGCCTGACCTGCCGCATCGTTGAGAAAGTACACGATGTCTCCGCCAAAGAGATCCTTGGCTCGGCGGCGCTCATCGAGGTCGAAGGGGCTCACTGAATACACCTTGATCTCGGGATGTTCGTGCAGGACGGCGCTCAGTTTACGCTGGAAGCCGAGCGCCCCTTGCCGCACTTGCGCCATGGTGAAAGCAATAACGCGATAAGGCATAGGTACAGAAAATCCAGAGGTGCGTGGCCACAGGTGGTTGCCGATGCTGCGCTCGGCTGGGGCGGGGCAAAGCCCTGTCCCCACACGAGCAGGATACAGCAAGGTGAATCCGCTCTGGAGTCAGGGATGTGTTCCCCTCTGAATCTTTCCCGCTCTCCCGACATCCAAAACCGTTGGAATAGTTGTTACAACGACTAACTAGGAGCGAGCATCATGATTACCATCCGACCGAGCAATGAACGCGGTGGCGGCGACTATGTCTGGCTGAAGACTCACCATACATTCAGTTTTAACGACTACCACGATCCCAAGTGGATGGGCTTCCGCTCGCTGCGCGTGATCAACGAAGATTGGGTCGCGCCCAACGGCGGTTTCCCCACGCATCCCCATCGCGACATGGAAATCATCACCTATGTACTGTCCGGCAAGCTCGAGCACAAAGACAGCCTCGGCACCGGCTCGGTGATTCTCCCCGGCGACGGACAGCGAATGACCGCGGGCCGCGGCATTCGCCACAGCGAGGCGAATCCGTCCTCGACCGAACCTGTGCATTTGCTACAGATCTGGATTCTGCCCGACAGGCAGGGACACGAACCCGGCTACGAGCAGAAAAGTTTCCCCGAAGTCGAGAAGCGCGGCAAGTTTCGCCTGCTCGCCTCGAAAGACGGCGCCGAGGGCTCGGTGAAGATCAATCAGGACGCGAAACTGTTCGTTGCTCTACTCTCCGCCGGAGAAGCGGTTACGCAGTCGCTCGGAGCCAAGCGTTACGCGTGGCTGCAGGTCGCTAAGGGAGAAGTCGAGCTGAACGGCAAGAAGTTGCATCAGGGAGACGGTGCGGCGATTAGCGAGGAACGAAAGCTGACGATCAAAGCGACGGGAGACGCGGAAGTTCTACTGTTCGACCTGGCGTGAAAAGATCGGGTCGTCGGGCGATCGGGTCATTGATAAGCGTGTAAGATCGGCTTGGAGTTTAGATCGCCCGATGAGCCGATATCGTTCAATCCGGTCTGATCCCCACCGCCGCCATCATTCTCCCTGTCACGCCTTTTTCCGCGCGGAAGCTGAAGAGCAGTTCCGGATGGCACCCTGTACACGGTGCCGCCGTGTCGATGTTCTTTCTTAGCACGCCCGCATCCAGCAGTTGCCGGCGGTTCGCCTCCACCAGATCGAGAAAAAGTTTCGCCGGCAATTCACCATGTCCAGGCGCGCGCGCCGTCAGGAACAGCATCGGATATTTTTCCCGCACCGGGTCCGATTCCTTCACCTCGCGAAACAGGGTGTTGGCGTAGGCAAATTGAGTTTCAAACTTGGTGCGCACTTCTTCGCCCACTTCATAGCAGCACCCGTGAACGCCTGGTCCAATCGCCGCCACCAGGCTCCGCGGATCGCTTTTGAAATGCTTACGCATCTCGCCGACGCCCTTCTCGACGATACGTTTGACCGTGCCACGCCATCCGGCGTGAAAAACGCCGACGGCTCGCCGCTTCCGGTCCGCAAGAATGATGGGAAGGCAATCGGCAGCCTGCACGGCTAAGGCCAGGCCTGGTGTGTCCGTGACCATTCCATCCCCGGCCAGGGTTTGCTTTGTCATCTCGTCGACGCGCGTTCCGTCGACTCGACGAATCAAATCAGAATGAATCTGCCGCAGCAAAACCAGCGGCCAGCTTTTGCGTCCGTTCGCAACGCCCAGTTCCTTGAGGAACAGCTCGCGGTTTTGCTCAACCGCTGCGCGCGAGTCATGCTTTGTGAACCCGAGATTCAGCGCATTTCCGCCGTAGACGCGCGACACTCCGCCCAGCCGCGTCGAAAAAGCATGCGCCAGCCAGCCCAGTTCGCCCAGTTTTTTGGAATGCAAAAGTTGCAATTTGCTCTTTGCGACGCGATTGGTCACCACGTGCCAATCATACCCTGAGTCATTTAGTCATTGCATTTGGTCATTGAGGCATTGAAGATCGGCTCGCGTTTTTCAATGATTCAATGCCTCAATGATTCAATGACCCGATCACTTACTTCTTCTTTACTATTTCCGCGTCGATCTGAATCTTGACGTTATCACCGACCACGGCCTCGCCGGTCCCGAGAAGCTTGTTGTAGAGGAGATTGAAATCTCTGCGGTTGATGGCCGTCGTCGCGGAAATTCCGCGGCGCAAATTGCCCCATGGATCGGTCAAGGCAGGCGTAGGTCCGTCAACATCGAGCGTGACTTCGTGCGTGGCCCCGTGGATGGTCAGATCGCCAAGCACTTGCAGCTTCCCGCCGCTGCTTACGATCCGTTTGGACTTGAATTCGATGGTCGGATACTTTTCAACTTCAAAGAAATTAGGGCTCTTAAGGTCCTTGTCCCGCGCCTCAACCCGGGTATCGACCGAGCTGACGTCGATGCTGGCCGATACCTGCGACTGCGTAATGTCTTGATCGTTTAGAGTGACGCTTCCTGTGACCTTGGTGAAACTCCCGGTGACGTTCGAGATGGCGAGGTGACGCACCGTAAACTGAGCAGTCGAGTGTGCAGGGTCAATGTTCCAGGTGGAGGTTTGCGCGAGCGCCGACAGACCCGCGAAGAGGACGATCGCGGAAACTATGGCAATTCGCCGGACGGTTTTCATCATGTCGATTCGATGTCCTTTGAGTGAGTTGTCTTACGGCTAGGATCCCATGTGTGGGGTAGCCTTTCAGATGTGATCTCACTTAGCAAAGATGCAATAAAAAACAAGAAGACCACGCAACAGATCCGCGTGGCCTTGGCGCTGTCGAGCGCTTCACATTCATTCCTTGCCGCCGGCTACGCTGGCGCCAGTTGGTTCGGCTGCATGCTCCTGCTCGACTGCCGCGGTCTTAATCTTCACCGTGGCTAGAATCTTCTCCAGCTTGGCGAAGATTTCGTCGCGGTTGACCGGCTCAGTACCGTCTTTGACGCCATACCCGGCGGTGCCTAGGCTCAGCACGTATTCGTAGCAGACGCCATTTTCGTAGTTGTGGTAGTACTGCGTTTCGGTTTGCGTCAGGGCACTGGCGGCAAAGTTGGAGGTCGTCTGCATGTCGGTCGAGCCGATTTTCACCTTTTCGGTCTCCACGGACTCGCCGTTGACATTGTGCGAATCGGCCAAGGCGAAGTGCGCGCACTGTTCCTTGGAGACACCGCGATTGACGTTCACATTGAAGAAGGCCGATGCGAAGTCGGTGCCGGTATATGAACCGTTGGGCATTTCCACGGTCGCGACCGCAGCCCCGCCGGGCTGGACGAAGTTCATCGACGCATAACCAAGACCTGCGTACTCGGGTAGAGCGTCATCGCCTGAGGTCAGTACGAACTTACGCGGGTAGAGAAACGAAACGCCGGAGTTAGCGTCGCTATAAGTGACGTTCGCGGGACGCTTCTTCGGGCTCTTTTTCGTGGCCGCAAGCGGAACTAAGGTGGTTGCCTGCGTTGTTGCTGTGACCGCGGGCGTTAATGAATTGGACGCTGGGCTGGACACGCCGACCAGGCCCGGTTTTGGAGATTGCTTGGAGCATGCGCTCATCGCGAGCAGGAGTCCAAGAATCGCGAAGCCCGCGATCATCGCCAGCTTTTGCTGACGCGACCAGGACGAAAGGGTCGTCCCGGAGATTATGTTGTTGGTTCGCTGATTAGTGGATTTCTGGTTTGTGGATTTCTGGGTAGTCGATTTCCAAATGGTTGCCATTTTGTCACCTCCTCTGCGGCTGGCGCAGTCGCAATTGATATGGCAGGCGAGCGGCCAACTTGGCGCCTGTTGATGCGACGAGACTTATGGGCAGACCTGGCGTGGGATCATGTGCGCCGCCATACACGGCGTGTGGCGGGCAACACGCCCGTTGGCCGCGGCGCTTGCCGCTAGAATGCTTTTGTGAGCCATGATTCTGTGAGAAGCACCTCGCCCAGTCTTTTCCCCCCTCAACGCAGAAAGTATCGCGGACGTCTGGCGCCTTCGCCGACCGGGCTGTTGCACGTTGGGCATGCGCGAACTTTCTGGATCGCGGCGCAACGGGCGATCGAGAATCAGGGAACTTTGATTCTGCGGAACGAAGATCTGGATCCGCAGCGTTCGCGGGCGGAATTCGCTCGCGCCATGATGGAAGACCTGCGCTGGCTGGGAATCAGTTGGAGTGAGGGGCCGGATTGCGGTGGGCCGTATGGCTCTTACTCGCAAAGCGAGCGCCGGGCGCACTATCTGGAGGCTTGGCGGCGGCTGCGAGAGGGCGGGTTTCTGTATCCGTGCACCTGTTCGCGCAGGGACCTCGCGCAGGCGGCGACCGCTCCAAATGATGCGGAGGATGACGATGAGCCGGTCTATCCGAGGACTTGTCGTGAGCGGAAGGATGTGGCCGAGTTCACGGAGCCTGCGGGCGTGAACTGGCGGTTTCGTGTTCCTGAGGGCGAGGTGGTCGAGTTCACGGATTTGAATTTGGGCCGACAGCGTTACCTTGCCGGACGCGACTTCGGCGATTTTCTTGTTTGGCGGCGCGACAATGTTCCCGCGTACCAATTGGCGGTGGTGGTCGACGACGCGGCCATGCAGATCACGGAAGTGGTGCGGGGCGCGGATCTGTTGAAGTCAACGGCGCGGCAACGGCTGTTGATCCGCGCGCTGGGGCACTCCGAACTTGGTTATGCCGCTCCCAACTACTTTCATTGCGAACTGGTGCGGGATGCTGCGGGAGTGCGGCTGGCGAAGCGGCACGATGCCCTGAGCATCCGGCATTTGCGCGAGAGCGGGATGACGGCGGAGAAGGTTCTGGAGATGGCCGGTTGGCCATGACGGCGTGGCACTTTCGTTTGGCGTGCGAGTCACTTGGGTAGTTACTGCTCGCAGGGTAAAGGCGCTACCATTAGGAGAACGATTCGGCATAGCGAGTGGGAGAAGCTTATGCAGCGAATGTTCTTGAAGATTTTGGCGATCGCGTTGTTGATGAGCCCAGCCGGCTATGGGCAATCGCTCGGCGACATTGCTCGCGAGAATCGCGAGAAGAAAGCCGAGGACGCGTCCGCCGCGCCGGCAAAGGTGATTACCAACGCGGACCTACCGAAGAATACGCAGCCGAACCCGACGTTGCCCGACACGCAGGCGGAAAAGACCATCGCGGCTGCCGACCATCGTTCTGCACAACAGCGCCTGGCGGAGGAGCGCGCGGCCGACCAATGGAAGAAACAGATACTGGCGCAAAAGTATAAAATGGCGACCTTGCAAGCGCGGATCGACCAACTCAACGCCTCGATTCGTTCCGAAAACGGAAGCGCCCAATTTGAGGGACCGGTCAACCGGTATCAGGCGCGGCAGATACAGCAGGTGGCGCAAATCCAGCAGCAACTCAATGAACAGCAGAGGAAGCTTGACCAGATGCAGGAATCTGCACGGCGTGCCGGCATGCACACCGCGGTCTACGACCCGTAGCGCAGGCATTATGCGCGGATTCTGTAAATGAATCGGTCCGTTCTTCCCTACCATCCTGGATACGTGGGCGCCGACGGAGTTTTTCTCGCCGCAGATTGGCGGCACCTGGCCATGCTGAACTATGAAGTGGACGCCAGTCTGCTGCTTCCGTTCGTCCCTGCCGGAACCGAACTCGATCGCTGGAACGGCAAAGTCTTTGTCAGCCTCGTCGGATTTCAATTTCTGAAAGCAAAGTTGCTCGGGTTTCTGTTCCGATGCACTCGAATTTCGATGAAGTGAACCTGAGGTTTTACGTGCGACGGCAAACGGGAGGCGAAGTCCGGAGAGGCGTGGTGTTCATCCGGGAGATGGTCCCCCGCCGGGCGATCGCGTTCGTTGCCCGTACGTTCTACAACGAAAATTATGTGGCGCTGCCCATGGCGCACGAGATTCGCTCCGTTGCCGGCAACCGTCTTAAGGTTGCGTACCGATGGAAGAGCGAGAATCGGTGGAGCGGAATCAGCCTTGAAACCGATGGCAATTCTGAACTGCCGGCGAGGGCTCCCCCTCGTGGAGAGTGTGGCAGGTGCGGCAGTCGGCGTTTGAGGGCGACGCGGGAAAGCTCCACGGAAATGATATTGCAGCGGCGCTCCGGGGAGAACCCCAGTCAGCTTTACTTGCAGAAGGGGTGATGCTGGGGCGAAGATTATGACTGTGCCGACGGCGACCGAAACCCGACCGACGGTCAGCGTCCAGCCTGACGTGGCGCTTGGCGTCGTCCTTGGCGCTTGTTCTTTACGATGGGCAGTGCGGCTTCTGCTCGCGCTGGGTAAAGTATTGGGCGGGAACTCCGGGGCGGCACCGATTTGAGATAGCCTCGCTTGACGAGCCTTGGGTTGCCGAGAGACTGAAGATTCCGCATGAAGAACTGCCTACCGACATACGATTGCTCACAGCGATGCGATTTTCAGTTTTGCCAGGGTTCAACCGCTTGCTCCGCGTGGGTTATCGGCGGTTTGCGAGGAACCGGTACTGCGTGTCGCATGCGTGCAAGCTGCAACCGCGCTGAACCAATATCTATTCTTAGCCTCGAACTGCGCCATTGTGGCGCTCTTGGCCACTGGACCCCCAATTTATGCTGATTTTAAAGGGGGTACCTTACTGAAAACCGCATAAAATCTGCATAAAATGCTACTTTTCCACAGCGGATTGCGTTACTATGCGCTGGATACACGCAAATTTGTAAGTTCCTGAAGGAGGAATTCATGGCTTCTGGTATGACCAAGACCCAACTGACTCGGCATCTGGCCGAGAAGCTCGAACTCAACAACAAGACTGCCGCGGCTTTTCTGGAGCACCTGGCCGATACGGCGATTAAAGAGACGAAGAAGAACGGTGTGTTCGTTGTGCCCGGCCTGGGCCGCCTGGTGAAGGCGCACCGCAAGGCCCGCATGGGACGCAACCCGCAAACCGGCGAACCGATTCAGATCAAGGCGAAGACGGTGGTAAAGTTCCGCGTGGCCAAGGCCGCGAAGGACGCGATCGCGCCGAAAAAGTAGTTCATGTGGCGCGGACACTCTTATCCGCGAAAAGTTAGCGGCAGGAAAGGTCGGCCTTTCGGGCCGGCCTTTTTTCTTTCTACCGCTAAGTCTTCAACTCCATCAACTCTGCTCGCACTTTTCCCGCTTCGATCACGAGCTTCCCCACGCTCACTGGCAGGTGGAAGCGGCGTGGCCCGGCGCTGCCTGGATTGAAATACAGAACGCCGTTCTTCTCCTCGATCTTCGGCTGATGGCTGTGGCCGCAGACAACCACGCGGAATCTTGCGGCTTGCGGCTTCAGATCGAGTTGGCCGAGGTCGTGCAGTATATAGATCGACACGCCGCCGGCTTCCACCACTTCGGTCACCGGCAGCGCGCTCGCCCAAGGCTCGGTGTCGACGTTGCCGCGCACTGCGGTTACGGGCGCGATTTGTGCGAGTGCGTCGAGGATTTCGGGGGCGCCGACGTCGCCGGCGTGGAGGACGCGGTCGGATCCACGCAGGGCTCGAATCGCCTCGGGGCGAAGCAGGGCGTGCGTGTCGGAGACTACGCCGAGGATCACTGATTTCTCAGTCATCTGATTCACTTCCGTGATTTTTTTCGACCATGATTCTCTGGTGCTGCTCGACGGCCGAGGCGGCCGTCGCTACCTGGTTCTTTATTCATCACAAATCCCGTGTCGAGCGCTCACAGACTTCGCCAACACTTCTAAGGCTATACTGCCCAAAGAATGCCCGAAGAAAGTATGCCCGACGCTGGTCCGAACTTGGCGGAAGCGCTGCGACGCTATTGGGGATACCACGAGTTTCGCCCCAAGCAGGAGAATGTTATCCGGAGTCTGCTCGCCGCGCACGACACTTGTGTGGTGATGCCGACTGGAGGCGGGAAGTCGTTGTGCTACCAGCTTCCGGCGGTGATTTCGGGGAAGACGGCGGTAGTGGTTTCGCCGCTGATCGCGCTGATGCAGGACCAGGCGGCGCAACTGGCACAGATGGGCATTCCGGCGGCGGCGATCAATAGTATGCAGAGTTCGGCGGAACGACGGCAGGTGATGGAAAAAGCGGCACGAGGGGAATATCGGCTGCTTTATCTTTCGCCGGAGCGACTGGCCGCTGGAAATACATTCGAATGGCTAACCAGGGTGCCGGTGGGCTTCTTTGCGGTCGATGAGGCGCATTGCATTTCAGAGTGGGGACACGAATTTCGACCGGACTACCGGCAGCTTAGCCGGTTGCGTACGAGCTTTCCTGATCTTCCGATTGCGGCGTTCACGGCCAGCGCGACGCGGCAGGTGCGGCACGACATCCTGAAGCAGTTGCAGATGCGCGATCCCCATCTTTATATCGCCAGCTTTCATCGGAAGAATTTGAGCTACGTGGTGCATGAGTGCGAAGCGGGGACACAGATGGAGTTGCTGGGCCGCGCTTTGCGGCACTATGCAGGAGAAAGCGTGATCGTGTATTCGCCCACGATTCGCCGGGTGGAAGAGACGGTCGAGTATCTGGAGGAGAGCGGAATTGCGGCGATTCCCTATCACGCGAAGATGGACGCGCTCATGCGGAAGCAGAATCAGGAACGATGGATGTCGGACGAAGTGCGGGTACTGGTCGGGACAATCGCGTTTGGCTTGGGCATCAACAAGCCCGCGGTACGGGCGGTGATTCACCTGTCGCTGCCGAAGTCCATTGAGCAGTACTACCAGGAAGCTGGGCGCGCCGGGAGGGACGGGCGTCCCGCGGATTGCGTGCTGCTCTGGCAGAAGCGGGACCATGTACTGCTGGAGTATTTCATCAATAAAATTTCGGATGACGCGGAGCGCGAGCGGTCGTTCGAGCGGAAACGCGTGATCAGCCGGTTTGCGGATTCTCCGCGCTGCCGTCACCGGCAGATTTGCCTGCATTTCGGAGAGACTCCAAAATGGGAGCGCTGCGGGAACTGCGACAATTGCGCTGCGAAGCCAGAGTGGCTGAGCAAAGAAATCGTGACTGTTGCCCTGCCCGACGCGGCGGCGCGAAGGGCAGTTTTTCCGCCCACGTCGTCTGCGTCCTTCTATACCCCGCAACTTCGGTCGGAAAGACCGCGGGTACGGGATTCGACGCTGGCGGAAGCGGATCCAGCGCTGGCGGAGTATTTGCGCGAATGGCGGCGAAATATGGCGCGGGAGAACAAGGTGCCTGCGTACATTATTCTGCACGACAGCACGCTGGAGGAGTTGTGCCGCCGGCGTCCGGTGAATTTTGCCGAGTTGAAGCAGGTGCCGGGAATTGGCGAAAAGAAGGCAGATGTGTACGGTGCGGAAATTCTTCAGGCTTTGCGGAATTTTGGCGATGGAGCGCGCGCGGCGCCGGCCGTGGCCAGGGAACCGGCTCCGGCGGAACAGACGCTTCGGCTTTTGAATGAGGGTCGCAGCTTCGAGGAGATTGGACGGATTCGGGCGCGGCAGGTTTCGACTATCGTTTGCACGGTGGCGAATCTGATCGAGAGTGGGCGGGCGAAGCTGGATCCGAAGTGGATTTCTCCCGACGCGCAGCCGCTGATTGAGGCGGCTTGCCTGAAGCAGGGGGTCGAGCGGCTCAGAGACATTAAGGAAGCCGTCCCGCCGTACGTTAGCTTCGACGATATACGGCTCGTGGTGGCGCATCTGCGGGCGGAGAACCGGGTGCGGGCGAGGACGGCATAGGGTCTCGATTTGCTGTGTGGTGGCGGCGCTTCGCCCCGCCACGGACGGGGCAGAGCCCCGTCACCACACAGGCCTCACCACACAGGCTCTACACGCCTTTGGCGGCGGGATCCCAGATCAGTTTGTGGATTTGCAGGCTGAGGCGGGCGGGAACGTTGTCGGCGAGGATCCATTGGGCGAGTTCTTGCGGATCGAGTTGACAGTGCGATGTGTCTCGCGCGCCGGAGGCGGTCTTTTCGAACGCGGGGGAAAATAAAATAGCGTGGACACGCTCGGCTAGTCCGTGATTCAGGACAAAGTCACGGGCGAATTCGTAGTCGGTACGGTCGGTCAGGACGAACTTGAGTTCATCGTGCGGCCGGAGCGCCTTCAGGTTCTCGAGTGCGAAAGTGTCAGGTTCGCCGGAGTGCGGACACTTAACATCGACGATCTTTATGACTTGTTTCGGGACACGCGCCAGAGGGCGTTCGCCGCTGGTCTCGAGCAAAACCTGGTAGTCAGCGTCCAGAAGCTGTTCCATCAACGGGATGATTTCACGCTCCTGCAACATGGGCTCGCCGCCGGTGATCTCGACCAGTCCTCCGCTGGGGCTCAGACGGGCAACTTCGCTGAGCACTTCCGGCAGCGTCATCTTCTGTCCACCGTAGAAACTGAACTCGCTGTCACACCAGGAGCAGCGCAGATTGCATCCCGTCAAACGCACGAAGACGCAGGGGAGGCCGGCGTGTGTTGATTCACCCTGGAGCGATTTGTAGATTTCGGTAATCTGCAGCATTGAATCATTGACGCATTTAGTCATTGAATCGTTGAAATTCAAAGGCAGGAGCCTTCAATGACTCTATGATTCAATGACTCAGTGATTCAACAATTCTACTCGGAGTAGCGAGCCGTCGTGGCATCGGTCTCAAACACGGTGACGTCTTTCACTCTCACCCTGCCGTTGGTTGCGCTGCTCAAGCGGGCATTGGTTTCGTCGTAGAAATATTTCGCTAGATTTTCGGCGGAGGGATTGAGGACGGTGAAGGGCTGGATGTCGTTGATCATCTGGTGGTCGAGACGGTCAATGGTGTGCTTCATGACGTCTTTCAGGTCTTTGAAATCGACTAGCAGGCCGGCCTTGTCGAGTTCGGCGCCAGCAAGGGTCACCCGAATCTTGTAATTATGGCCGTGCGGGTTCTCGCACTTGCCCTTGTAGTTACGCAGGTAGTGTCCTGCGGCGAATGTGTCTTCGACGGTGACTTCGTACATGAAATGCCATAGCCTCGGCTGTGTTTTATTGTACCTTTTGAGAGCATTGTCGGCACGGCACGAGAATGACGCAAGCTGAAGTCACGATTCGAGAGGCAGCGCCGAGCGAGTCGGCGATCATTCTTCATCACCGGCGGTCGATGTTTCGCGATATGGGCGAGGGCACCGTCGAGGAGCTTGACCGGATGGTGGAAGTTGCCGGTCCATGGCTGACGCGAGCTCTGGCCGATGGCTCGTATCGCCACTGGCTGGCGCTGGACGCCTCGGGCGGCGTCGCTGGCGGTGGAGGGGTGCTGCTGTGTCCGTGGCCGGCAAATCCGAAAGATCCATGCACCCAACGGGCGGTGATCCTGAATATTTACACGGAGCGGGAGTTTCGGAAACGAGGGATTGCGCGGCAAATCATGCTGACGATTCTGGCTTGGCTCAAGGGGCAGGGCTTGCGAGCCGTCAATTTGCACGCCAGCGCCGAGGGCCGGGGTTTGTATGAAAAGCTGGGATTTGAAGCTACGAACGAAATGCGGCTGAGGTTTGATCTACCGAAATGAGTTCCGACAAGGAGTCGCAGCTCAGGCTCGGGCCAGCGCTTTGAAAATAGCGA
Organism: uncultured Acidobacteriaceae bacterium; assembly: GCA_963730845.1. Lineage (GTDB taxonomy): Bacteria > Acidobacteriota > Terriglobia > Terriglobales > Acidobacteriaceae > Acidiflorens. The sequence goes on from CAVSTM010000014.1 coordinate 33,977, forward strand.
TGGGGCCAAGAATCCCCACCGCAATCCCGTACCCTAGGTCCGCCCAGACGACGCGCGCAAAGTTGAGCACGTAGAGTACTGCCACCAGCGGGAGCTGGCGATGGCGAGAAGGTTGCCTTTCTTCGCCCGACCGGGCGCCATCCTCCAGATGTTTGTCAGATCGACAGTCGATGGGAAGGCGTGCATGCCGATCGACAACCCCAGCCAGTAAAAAAAGAAGGCCAGTGGGTCGTCGACTTTCAGTTCCCAAACCGGCAAGAAAGCCGCGGTGCAGAAAAGCATACACAGAAGCGTGTTGATGAAGAACGGTCCCATGCCCACAAAAAACATGGCCCGGAAGTTATCCGTCGTCTCGTGGATGACGTGTCCCGCCGGATTGCCCGCACGGATAAAACAGACGTTGAAAACAGCGAGGCGGAAAAGCTTGCAGAAAAACAGATGTGCCGTCTCGTGGATTATGACTCCGGGGAATGTTGCCAACGAAATTACAAAACCGGGAATGAAAAACATAGATGCCTCTATTTTGTTTCCTTGCCGCTACGGAAGCGGCGGTCGTACTCCTGTTTATCGATGATCCCCCGAGTGTCCAGGCGGTATTGGATTCGTTCCGCGTACTCCTGGTAGGACTGTTCGGCCTCTTTGTCGCCTTGCGAGAGTTGCCGCGATTTTTCCAGCATTTCTTCCGCTCGCGTTCTTAAACGTTGGTCGCCGGTTACCGCGTACTTGCACGCCAAAGCTCCGGCCAACGATGACGCGGCCCCAGGCGAGTTGGGTTGCGTCTTCCATTGGGTCTACGTGATCGCCAGTAGACGGTCGTAGTCGTGGCGATAAAACGCACTGCCACCTTCAAGATAGGGCGGTGTCGCAGCCAGTTGCGGCAGTTCCGGGTATTCCGCGGCTGCCTGGCGCATAAGCGCTTCGGCTTCCTCAGCCTTCAATGGCTGTTTTGCAAGCTCATATGCCTTGTCTGTCTTTTCGATTGCATCCGTCGCTCGATTCCACAAATCCAATACCTTCTGGAATTGGTCGCTGGTCTCATAGTGACCGCCATCATGCGCCTTGAGGGCTTTTTGCGCTTGGAAAATCGCCGATGTGCAGGGCTGCGTTAGCCAGGAGGAGCGACGCTTTATCGGATTGGGGAGCAATTTCATCCGCTTCTTTCAGAAGAGGCACGGCTTCCGCGTACTTGCCCTGGCTCGCCAGGCGCTCGCCAACGTACATCACTCGCCCGGCGTGAAAGTATTTGCGTCCGTGAATAAGGGCGACGGCTAGAAGTATCAGCAACCCGGCCAAGGACGCTTTCAGCCAACCTGGATACGGCCAGTTCTGAATCTGTTGCTGGCAGTTTGGGCAAAGCGGAGCTCCCTTGAACACCGGCCAATCAGCCGAGCCGGTAGCGTCCGCTCTGGTGTTGCAGCGGGCACAGACGCTGCCGTCGGCGACAGAGATTTTCTCCAGCTTTTCGCCACGCTCAGTTGCGGCGCGTTCTTCCTTCCAGCTGCAGGGCTCACAGAAAAGCTTGTCCTTGATGCTGTAGAAAGAACCGATCGGCGCGGTGAGGCCGCATCCGGAGCAGGTTGCTTCGCGCATGGTCGGGAATTGTAATCCAGCGCTGGCGGTTTGCAAGCTCGGGACCGACTGCTTGCGAGAGAGGGCTCAGAGCCAGACAAGCGGGTGTCTGCAACTGTTAAGCAAACCAAGGGCCAACTCCTTATAATCTGCTAACGTTCAGGCTGCTACCCCGTCTATTTCCGTGCAAGGTTGAGGTTCGACCACTTGTAGGGGACAGAGACGGACAATGCCGGCCGATTCTTACGCAGTAGCAATTCCGGTTGGCGACAATTACCGTCCGAGACGGGCGGCGAATAATAGCGACGGCGGCAACCAGAACCCCACGTTGTATTCGAATATGAGGGGCTCTTTGGCAGCGCAGAGCAACCGCATTGACGATACGAGTCTGATCCGGGAGGCGCAGCAGGGGAACCGCGCGGCCTTCGAGGTGTTGGTGCGTCATTACGATCAGTCCGTCCTGCGGCTGGCGTTGCACCTGACGGGATCGGAGTCGGACGCCCAGGACGTTTATCAGGAGGCCTTCCTCAAGGCCTATAAGAATCTGGGCAGTTTCCGCTTTGAGTGTTCCTTCTACACCTGGATCTACCGCATCGTCACCAACCTTTGCCTCGATCATCTGCGGAAGCGGAATGTGCGCAAGGAGGATGGTCCGGTTGCGGTGGACACATCGGGCGAAGAGTACAGCCGGTTGGAGCAGTTCGCGGATGTGCGCTCGGGAGCCAATCCGGAACGCGATTTGATGCGGCGGGAACTGGGCAGAAAAATTGGAGCGGCGTTGACGATGCTGACGCCTCGCGAGCGGATGGTGTTCGAATTGAAGCACTATCACGGGCTGAAGTTGCGCACGGTGGGCGAGATGCTGAATACGACGGAAGAAACGGCGAAGAATACGTTATTTCGCGCGACCCAAAAACTGCGGGCCGCGCTGGCGGAGATGCGGTGAGTTTGAAATTGATTCCCGCGAAGGGATACGAAAATGAAATGTGATTGGGTACGGCAAAATATTCTGTTCTATGTTTACAACGAACTGGAGGACGATGCCCGATACGAGGTGGAGCAGCACCTGGGGCGGTGTCCGGAATGCGCCACGGAGTTGAAAGCGACGCGCAAACTTCACGCGACACTTTCGGAACTGCCGGTGGCGGAGCCGACTCCGAACCTGCTGACGGCATCGCGTATGCGTCTGCAGGAGGCGCTCGAAACGACGCAGGCGGGCGGGTTCTGGCGCCGGCTGATACTCGAGCCGGCAATGTGGCTGCGGCAGATTCGGATGTCGCCGGCACTGGCAGCGGTGATTTTCATCGTCGGATTTGGAGGAGGCATTGGTACGACTTACAACTTTCTTTCCGGCCGTGAAGGGGGTGGCGTAGTAACGGGCTCGCTCGAATCGGGTGGTGCCAATTCGTCCGTCGTTCAACCCCTGGAGTCGTCTGCGATTGCGGGCATCCGGTCGGTGACGCAGGATCCGGGATCCAATCAGGTCAGCATCAAGTACGACACGGTTTCGACTCAGGAAGCGCAAGGCTCGCTGAACGACCAGCGCATCCAGCAATTGCTGTTGTTTGCAGCGCACAACAATTACAACTCGGGAGTGCGCATGGACTCGGTGGATTTGCTGACCCAGGCGCCCGACGATTCGCGCGTGAGGGAAGCATTGATGTATGCGTTGCAGAACGATACGAATCCGGGCGTGCGGTTGAAGGCGCTGGATGGTCTGAGTGGCTTTGTGCGGCAGGATCCGCGGGTTCGGGATGGAGTTTTGCGGGCGTTGATCAGCGACACGAACTCCGGCGTTCGTCTGCAGGCCTTGCGGCTGGTGGAACCGATGAAGACGGACAGCAATGTGCGATCGGTGCTCACCAGGCTGTCGCAGACGGATCAGAACGTCTCGATTCGCTCGCAAGCGCGAACGATGCTGGCGCAGATGCCGGAAATGGATTAAAGAACGGTCGTTGGTCGATGGTCGCTGGTCGTTAGCTAACATTGGCGGCGCGATGAATCCCGAACGACTAACGACCAGCGACTAACGACTTTATTTAACTGAGGAGGACATTCATTGAAGCACGCAATCAAACTCGTTGGCGTGGCCGGGTTGGTGGCTGCGCTGGCATCTCTGGCTCTGTGCCAGGAAACCAAGGTGTATCGCGAGGGCAGCAGTTGGGTCCAGGAAATGACCGGAGACCTGGGTGCGGCCAGGAACTTGCGGGTGAAGCTGGCCGCGGGTTCGGTACGGGTTCAGGGTGGATCGCAGGCGGGGGTCACATACGTCATTCATCGGAAGGCTTATACATCTTCAGAACAGCAGGCCCGCCGCGAATTTGAGTCTTACAGGATCAACACGTCAGTCAAGGGAGACACGGCATGGGTCGTCGCCGAGTCGAGCAGGCGTGATTCGAAGTGTTCTGACGAATTTATTATCAATGTGCCGCGCAGTTTACAGTCCGCCAAGATTGAAACCGGAGGCGGCAACGTGAACACGACCGGGATCGCCGGAAGTGTCAACCTCGAGAGTGGTGGTGGGAACATTCACCTGGACGATATCGGCGGCGAGGTGTCGGCGGAAACCGGCGGGGGCGCGATTGAAGTTGGCAGCGTGGAAGGCAAAGTAAGCCTGCAAACGGGCGGAGGAAACATCAAGGTTGCGTCCGCCAAGGGCGAAATCACGGCGGAAAGTGGAGGGGGAAGCGTAGTCGTTCTCTCCGGCCTGCAAGGCGCCGTGCTGGAGACGGGCGGGGGTAGTATTCGAGTCGAAAAGTGCAGCGGGCGGGTGAAAGCCACTACCGGTGGCGGCAGTGTCGACCTGGGCGAGATCGGCGGTGCGGCGGAAATTGAGACAGGAGCGGGCAGCATTCGGTTAGCTTCTGCGAAGGGACGCGTGCAAGCCCAGACCGGCGGAGGCACGATCCAATTGGATGGAGCGACGTCGGTACAGGCGGAAACTTCGGCTGGCGGAATCATTGTGAAGCTGCTCTCATCCACTGGCGCCGCGGCTCAGAGCAATTCCACGCTTGAAACCTCGGCTGGCGACATCACCGTCTACCTTGCGAATGATCTGGCGATCTCCATCCGGGCGGAGATCGAAAGCGCCAATGGCCACACGATACGCAGTGACTTCTCCGATATTCACGTGTCCAGTGAAGGCGGACCGTGGGAGAAAACGGTGTCGGCTGAGGGTCAACTCAACGGCGGCGGACCCGTGCTCAAGGTCCGCACGAATTCTGGGAATGTCAATTTCCGCCGCGTCAGTCGCTAGCGGCGGCGAGGACAACAACGGTCGTTAGTTGTTAGTCGCTGGTCGCTCGGGAATCGCGGCCTGCGAGAGTTTGCAAACGACTAACGACCAACGACTACTGATTCTATTCAGGAGGGCCTATGATCCATCGCTTCCTGCTCTGCATGTTTCTTACTGCGCTGGCCGTTGCAGCGGTGGCCAGCGCGCAACCGGCGGAATCGAACGGGCAATCGACCTACGATCGCGGCGCCGAAAGTTGGGACTGGAGTTACGGCGGTGACGAGGGCGGCGGATCCGCGTATCTCGGAGTGGATATCGCCGACGTTTCTCCGGGGCGACTGGGAGAATTGAAGCTCAAGGAAGAGCACGGAGCAGAGGTCACGATGGTCGACCGGGACGCTCCTGCCGGAAAAGCGGGGCTGCAGGCGCATGACGTAATCGTAAGCCTGAACGGTACGGCGATAGAGAGTGCCGCCCAATTGCGCCGCATGATTAAGGAAACGCCACCGGGCCGCGTGGTGAGTCTTGGCATCAGCCGCGACGGACAACCACTGACGGTAAAGGTGCAACTAGCCGACCGGCACAAATCGATGGCATGGGAGCCGAAGGGTGACGAGTTCAAATTAGACATGCCCCACATGCCCAATATGCCGGACTTCGACCTTCCAGTCTCGGTGGTCGTTGTTCATCAGTCGGCGCGGAGCGGGCTGCTGGTGGAGAACATTACTTCCCAACTGGGCGATTTCTTTGGTGTCAAGGACGGCAACGGCGTGCTGGTGCGCTCGGTGGAAAAAGGCAGTCGCGGGGAAAAATGCGGATTCCGTGCCGGAGATGTGGTCATCAAGGTCAACAACCAGCCGGTGCGCGATACGTCTGACTTCACGCATGCTCTGCGGTCGTCTTCGGGACCAGCGGCTGCTGTTACCGTCATACGCGAAAAGAGAGAACAGACTCTGACTTTGACTCTCCCCGAGAAGAAGGATTCGGGCAGCCTGCTGGAAGACAGCCTTGACATGCCCGATTTCACAGCAGAAACGGAGCAGGCAATCAACCGCGCCGAAGAGGAAATCGCCCACTTGGTTCCGGCCATTAATGAGAAAGTGGAGCAGCAGGCGTGTTCGAGAGCCATCGAGCAGAGGCTGAAAGACTCGCAGCGGAAACTGCAGGACGAGCAGCGGAAGCTGCGCCACGAGTTATCAGGAGAGTGGGCTGAGATCTGAACTGTCAGGGTGATCGGCCCCAGGTTACGAAAGTCACCAGCTCGGGCGGAACCCTAGGTTGCAAACGGCGTGGCCAGATTCCACAGGCGGACTAGTCCCTGGTTACCTGTTGCGGTGAGGAAAATCCCGATAATCTATGGGCGCAATGGCTTTCCGCGCCCTTTTGTTTTCCACGAGCCCCGAGACGAGTACCGCCATGGCGGCGGCCTGCGAGAGTACGGGGATCCGCGCTGAAGCGTGTTCCGACATCTTTTCGGCCATCGAGAAAGCGAAGACGCGTGCCTTTTCGTGCGTGATCGCGGACTGGGTTGACCAGCCGGAGGCGGGCTTCCTGTTGAAGCGTGCTCGTGAATCTGCTCCGAACCGCGCCACGGTAGCCATCGCCATCGTTGATCACGAGCCCGAGGCGGCGGACATGCGCGACAACCGGCTCGATTTTCTGATCTATCGTCCAATTTCTGCCGAAGAGGCTGGCGCGGTGCTGACGAAGGCGTGTGAGCAGATGCAAGCGCCGAGCCCAGATAGGATGCCGGAGTCGTCCGGTGTGGGCGACGACGCGAGCAGCAATGTCCCGCACACTGGTGACGCCCATGAGCCAGAACAAAGTCAGCAGGAAGCCAGCTCCGTGGAAACGAATGCGGAGCAGGACAACTTCGACGGCGAAGCTGCGACTGACCTGGAGGAGGAAGGACCTCGAAAGCGCAGCCTTGCGATAGGGCTTCGCGAAGCTTGTGCCGCGGTGCTTGTGCTGGCGGCGGTGTTTTGCGTTTGGAGATCGCGCGAAGCCATCGAGTACCTTTCGCGGACGCGTGAGGGAAGATCCCGTGTTTTGCGGGAATCGATGGCGGCGCTTTTCTATATGGACCAAACCGGCGCGTTGCCCGTCGGTTCCGCGGCGAGCGACCCGCAACAGGATGCGTACTACAGCCGAGGTCCCGCTAGTCCCAATGCGCAGACACCGGCGTTGGGAGTGGTTGCAACCGAATCCACTTTGACCGACGCGCACGTTACCTTGCCCAAGGCTCCCGATTTCCCGCTCCCCTTGCCGGTGTTTGAGCATCAGGAAGCGGCGCCAATCCACGTGGAGCGAGCGGCGATTCCTGAGAGTATGAGAAACTCGCCGCCGATCGAGCGGCCGGTGGTGGTGACGGTGAATCCAGCGGAGATGATGCCGGCCTCCACGCCGCAGCCGCAACCTGCAATGCGGCAAGTCAGCGAACCCGTCGCAGTGACCGAAGAAGCGGCGCGGGCCATGTTGGTTAACAGCGTGGATCCGGTGTATCCGCCGGAAGCGTTACCGCAGAAACTTCACGGACCCGTCGTGCTGCAGGCGGTGATTGGGCGCGATGGCAGTGTCGAGGACCTGAAAATTGTTCGCGGATACTTTGTTCTGGGCCGAGCGGCGATTGCCGCCGTCAAGCAGTGGCGGTTCCAGCCCTACAGTGTCAACGGTCACGCCGCCTCAACTCAAACTGTGATCACCGTCAATTTCAGTTATCCGCCGGGATAGTGCTCCGTCCTCGCCGGGCAGAGCCCCGCCACCACACGACCTTCTTCTAGGCACCACACTACCTATTATTTGTGGTCGTGGGCTTCCTGCCCGCCAGCGGGTGGGTTTGTGCCGGTGGATTTCTTCCAATAGTCCTGTACCGCTGGCGGCAGTTTTTCCACGCGAGTGAGGAATGCTGTGACCTTCCACATGTCGGACTCCGAGAGTGTCTTGTCCCAGGCGGGCATGCCGCTATAGCGGACGCCGGTGCGAATCACGTAAAAGACGTGCCATTCTTCGTCATCCAGTGGGCGAAGGATGAGGTTCGGAGGCGGCGGATAGAAAGATTTTTCCAGGGCCGAGGGCTGACCGTTGATATCGCCATGGCAAAGGGCGCAATTCATGGTGTAGATCTTCAGGCCCGCGATCAGATTCTCGTCTGTGGGCGGCACGGGACTATTCAAGCGGGGAGCATGACGATCCACGGAATTGTCGAGCGCGCTCATGGCGATGTGGCGTTCCATCTCCGGGGGAGCGCTGTTGGCTCGGGTCGGCAAGAAGCCGAGCAAGGCAAGGCCAAGACTGCCAATCAACAGAATCAGAATGGTGATGACAATCCCCAGAACGAAGTTGCGCATGTCAGAAGCCTCAGTTCACAGCAGAGTTCACGGGCGAACTGCAGCCACGCACCCACTCTTTTTCATTCTACCTTCAGGCGCGCGCCAACCGCGGACAACGAAACGTACTGCGTATTCCCCTCTGTTTGCCGGCCAAATTTCATTTTCTTACTCCCTTCTGGCTGCGAGAAAGTTAGTAAGCGTGCAAACGTCGTGACTCGCGGACCAGGTCCGAAACCTTGGGCAGGAAAAATTCCTCCTGCGGAGGAGAAAACGGAACCGGCGTGTCGAGAGACGTCAAGCGAACAATGGGACCATCGAGATCGTCGAATGCCTCTTCGTTGATGATCGCGGAAATTTCTCCAGCCAGTCCTCCGGTGCGCGCGTGTTCGTGAAGAATGATGACTTTGTTCGTCTTCTTCACGGTGGCGGCAATCGCCTCGCGATCGAGCGGCGAGACCGTACGCAGGTCGATGATTTCGATCTCGATTCCCTCTTTACTCAGGATATCCGCGGCTTCGAGCGCAACGTAGAGCATGGCGGCGTAGGTGATCACGCTGAGATGACGGCCCGCGCGCGCTACTCGCGCTTTGCCGATCGGAACTACGTAGTCGTCTGCGGAGCTGGAGTTGGAGCCTGGAATCTCCTCCTTGATTCTGCGATACAGATACTTGTGCTCGAAGAAGATCACCGGGTTGGGGTCGCGGATTGCCGCCTTGATGAGTCCCTTGGCGTCGTATGCCGTTGCCGGGCAAACAACTTTCAGGCCGGGCGCGTGCACGAACCACATTTCCGGATTTTGCGAGTGGAATGGGCCGCCGTGCACATTCCCGCCGCTGGGGCCGCGCAGCACCAGCGGGGCCGGCGCTCCCCAACGGTAGTGCGACTTCGCGGCCATGTTGACGATTTGATTGAAGGCGCAGCCGACGAAATCCATGAACTGGAATTCGGCAACGGGACGCATTCCCGTAAGAGCAGCGCCGAAAGCGGCGCCTACGATGGCCGATTCCGCGATCGGCGTATCGATCACGCGCTCGGGGCCGAAACGGTCGATGAGGCCGTCGGTGACTTTGAACGCGCCACCGTAGATACCGATATCCTCGCCTAGGCAGAAGACGCTTGGATCGCGTTCCATCTCCTCCCAGATTCCCTGGCGGATGGCTTCGAGGTAGGTGAGGACGGGCATGTGGAGGAAGTGTAGCAAGAAAGCCGTCAGCCATCAGCTACCGATCCTTCCCTGTCACTATTGATCTCTGCATAAATAATGCAATACAATAATGGGTCGCGTTCGTCTTCGATCGCCTGAAAGCATTAGCTCCGCAACACCCTGAATGGAGAGACAAGCCACTCTATTCGGCGGTCCTCGAGCGCGACATGAAAACTGTCGCCGCCGGAGGCCTTCGCGGCCTACTGGAACTTGCGACGATTACCCACTCTGGCATGACCACGGACGAGTTCTCGAAGATTGTGGAGGAGTGGATCGAAACTGCCAGGCATCCAAAATTCAACCGGCCATACACGGACCTGATTTACCAGCCGATGTTGGAGCTGCTCGCTTACCTGCGCGCCCATGGCTTCAAAACCTTCATCGTCTCTGGCGGGGGAATTGATTTTATGCGTGTTTGGGCCGACAAGGTCTATGGGATTCCGCCGGAGCAGGTGATTGGTAGCAGCATCGTAACCAAGTTCGAGACGCTCGCAGGCGCGCCCGTCCTCATGCGGCTGCCGGAATTGAATTTCATGGACGATAACGTCGGCAAGCCTGTGGCTATCAACCTGCACGTTGGACGCAGGCCCATCGCCGCGTTCGGCAACTCTGATGGCGATCTTCAGATGCTGCAGTGGACCGCCGCCGGCACGGGGTCGCGCTTTGGATTGCTCGTACGCCACACCGATTCCGTCCGCGAGTATGCCTATGACCGGTCGCCGCTCGGTACCCTGGACAAGGCTTTGACTGAAGCCCAGGCGAAGGGTTGGACTGTCGTGGACATGAAGCTGGACTGGAAGTGTGTTTACCCGTTCGAAACCAGCATATAGGGCACTTTTTTGGATAATTGTGACGGGAGGACCGCATGTCTGACAATAAACTGGCTATCCTCGCCAACGACATAACATCAACCACGCCGCAACACACAATTACGGCCGTCGATATCGTGCTGGAACCGGACGCGACTATGATCCAGCACGCGCAGGCCGCCAATGCCGGGCTCCTGAAGAATTTTCCCAAGGGCTACGCGCTGGGCGATGAACACACACACCGCACATCTCTGTCATGGGAGGCTATGTCTACACAGCAAGCCTGGACAAAATCTTCGCCGCTGCAGCCAAAGTGCTGGCCAGCGAGAAGGTGACGAGCTGGAAGTTGAAGGCATTCAAGTATTACTACATACCGTTGAAGGAGATCGGCCTTGGTGGCATCGTGGTTGAGCCGACCGCCGACCTGATAAGGCTGCAGAAAGAACTGATCGATGCCACCGCACCATTCATGGCGCCAGCTGGCTCCGGCACCGCCGCCTTCGCAACCACGCCCGAGGAACCCGAAATCAACCCGCCCACCATTGACGCGGTTGCAACCTATCTTGCCGGACACACGGGAGAGCATTACAGCCCACACGTCACCATCGGCGTCGGCACAGTCGAGTATCTGGACGCCCTGCTCGCCGCGCCGTTTCCCACCTTCACATTTTCAGCCGTGGTAGTGTCCGCCTACCAGTTCGGCAACTTCGGAACTGCGGCGAAACAACTCAACTCGTTCGAGCTGACGCAATGAGTTAACGACACGTCAGCGTTCGTGCGCAAACATCAACCGCGAGCGTACTACGGCTCCTTCTCCAATAGAAGCTGGATCCCGGATAGTTGTCGTAACAGCGCCAACTCACAAAGCAAGAATCGTCCGGTCATTTGGCGAGTCGTCGCCAGCCGAAAGTGACCATCTGGACACTGCCGCGCCCGTTGCTTCATGCGGTGGTAGGGGTCCTTCGACTCCGCCGAGCCATTCGCTTCGCGCATGGCTCGGCTGCGGTCTGGATGACAGCGTGGATTTCCGCCACGAACTGCGGAACGATGCGGTAGGGGAACTGCGGCCCCCACCCGTCGTTCCCAATCCAAATCGCTTACAATTTCCTCTTCCATGACAGTCACGGTTCGTTCTTTTGCGAAGATCAATCTCGGGCTCTACATCGGTGCTGCGCGCGCGGACGGATATCACGATCTGCGCACGGTGTATCAGACGATTGCGCTGCATGACGTGATCCGGGTGAGCGTCGGTCGGGGTAGCGGAATTGAAATCGTATGCACGAATAAGGACCCGCGGGTTCCGCTGGATGCGTCGAATACCTGCTATCGCATGGCCGAGCGGGTGATGGTGGAACTCGGCGCGAAGGGGCGAGTCCGCATCGAGATCGAGAAGCGGCTGCCGGTACAGGGAGGGCTCGGAGGGGCGTCTTCGAATGCGATGGCGACCATGATTGCGCTGGAGCGGGCGCTCAAAAAGCGATTGTCGGGTGCGACCCGCCTGCGGATTTCTGCCGGCGTTGGGTCGGACCTGCCGCTGTTTCTGGTGGGCGGAACTGCTCTCGGAGTGGGTCGCGGCCAGGAGGTTTATCCGCTTCCGGATTTGCCTTTCGTGGCGATGGTTGTCGTGACGCCGGAGGTTGGGGTCTCGACGCCCAAAGCGTTTGCCGATTGGGATGCGCTGGTGGCGAGCGGGGATGAGCTGAGCTCGGCAGAGCGGACGAATGCGGCCGCCCCTACGCGAGCTGGGACGGGGCAGAGCCCCGTCACCACACAAGACCCCGTCACCACACAAGACCCCGTCACCACACGGAATCATGAATTGACGGGGGCGGGAGCGTCCGATAGACTGTTTGAGGTTGGCTGCGTGCTTTCGGCGTGGCTTTGTGGTTACTCCAACACCGGTGCTTCCGCAAGAGGCGGGAGCCGGGTTGAGAAGTTGCTTCTCGACCTTGTCCGTACCGGGATTGAAAACGACTTCGAGAAAGTCGTCTTTCCTCAATATCCCGAATTGCGAGACATAAAAGGTGCGCTGGAGCGCGCGGGGTCGAGATACGCTTCGCTCTCCGGGTCAGGGTCAACCCTGTACGGGCTGTTCCGGTCGCCAGCCGAGGCCGCGAAGGCGGCGAGCCGTCTGCGAAAGCGGGGGGCAAAGGCGGTGGCGACCAGTACGTTGACGCGCCAGAAGTATTGGAAAAGAATTTTTGATTGATTCGATTGTCGCCAGCTAAAAGACGGTTGTTAAACGACAATTGTTCGACGACAATTAAAACGCACTCAGTCAGTTCGATCTTAAATTACTGGGCCGTCGACTAATGGTAGGTCAAGTGCCTTTGGAGCACTTTGTCTAGGTTCGAATCCTAGCGGCCCAGCCAAGAAAGCAAGGTGTCAGGTGTCAGGAACACCTGGCCGCATCTGTTCGCTGGGACCTGAGACCTGACACCTGAGACCTTAACTATGGCCACAGTTGCGACGACAACGACCACCGCGGAAAAAAAGCCGACGACGGACGAAAAAGCGGAACGCAAGCCGCAGCGCGCCCGGGTTGATGACCGATTCAAGATTTTCAGCGGCACGGCTAACGAGCCGCTGGCTGACGAAGTATGCAATTTTCTGGGCATGCCGCGCGGTCAGGCGCAGGTTACGCGATTTGCTGATGGCGAGTGCTATGTGCAGATCCAGGAGAACGTGCGCGGCTGCGATGCATTCGTCGTGCAGCCAACTTGCCGTCCGGTGGATGGGCACCTGATGGAGCTGCTATTGATGATCGATGCGCTTAAGCGAGCTTCCGCGCGTCGCATCACGGCGGTGATTCCGTATTTTGGGTACGCACGGCAGGATCGCAAGGACAAGCCGCGCAGCCCGATTTCATCGAAACTGGTGGCCGATCTGCTGACCACGGCGGGCGCCCATCGGGCGCTGATTGTGGACTTGCATACGCCGCAGTTGCAGGGCTTTTTCAATATTCCGGTGGATCACCTGTTCGCTTCACCGGTGCTGGTGGACCATTTCAGGAAGCTGAACCTGCCCAACCTGACGGTGGTTTCTCCGGATGCGGGCGGCGTGGAGCGAGCCAGGTTCTTTGCGAAGAAGGTGGATGCGGCGTTGGCCATCGTGGACAAACGGCGCGTCGAGATGAACGTGGCGGAAGTGATGCACGTGATCGGCGACGTCAATGGGCGGACATGCTTGATCATCGACGATTTGATCGACACGGCGGGCACATTGGTGAAAACCGCTGCCGCGCTGATCGATAACGGCGCGCTCGAAGTTTATGCTTGCGCCTCGCACGCGGTTTTGTCGGGACCGGCAGTAGAGAATGTCCGCAACTCGATTATCAAGCAGGTGGTGGTCACGAACACGATTCCTCTGAGCGCCGAGGCGGATGCGGCGCGCACCGAAAAGGGAGGCAAGATCACCGTCCTCTCGATTGCAGGTTTGATTGGCCGCGCGATTCAGGCGAATCACGAAGAGACATCAGTCAGCAAGTTATTTATCTAGATAGGAATTTAATTTTATGGCGACAGCAACGGATATCAGCATTCTGGAAGCACAGAAGCGCGAACCAGGCACCAAGAACGCCGCGCGGCGCGTGCGCGTCGGCGGAAAAATTCCAGCCGTTTTATACGGCGCGGGCAAAGGTGCGGCTTCGGTCGCGGTCGACCCGCGGCAGGTTCTGCGCATCCTGAAGTCGGAGAGCGGACACAACACGATTTTCGACCTGGCGCTTGACAGCGATCGGGTGAAGGCCATGATCGTGGACTGGCAGTTCGAACCCATCAAGGGAACGCTGCTCCACGTGGATCTGCAGCGTATCGCCATGGACAAGCGGCTGATGGTCACGGTTCCGGTCGTGCTCAAAGGCGAGGCATTGGGAGTCAAGACGGAGGGCGGTATTCTCGAGCAGTTGCTGCGTGAGATTGAGATTGAGTGCCTTCCGGCGGACATTCCGAAAAACATCGAAGTGGACATCAGCCACCTCGTGTTTGGCGTCGAAGTGCGCGTAAAGGATCTGCCACACAGCGAGAAGCTGAAATTCCTGACCGAAGAGAACCAGATGATCGCGCATATCACCACGGTGAAGGAAGAAGTGGTGGTGGCTCCGGAAGCGGTGGCGGCGGATGCGACAGCGGCACCGGCTGAGCCTGAAGTCATTAAGAAAGGCAAGCAGGAAGTTGAGGGTGAAGGCGAGGCTGAGGGCGATGCCAAGGCCAAGGCCAAGCCCGAGAAGGCTGAGAAGCCCGAGAAGAAAGAGAAGAAATAGAAATAGCTGTGAGCTGCGAGCCTCGAGCTACGAGCTAAAGGCTACAGCTAACAGCTAAGGGCTAATTTGCGTGAAACTGATCGTCGGTTTGGGCAATCCTGGAATCGAGTACCAGTTCACGCCGCACAATCTCGGATTTTTGACGATCGATCGGATCGCCAACGACCTGGGCATCGAAATCAGGAATCGCCAATGCCGCGCGCTGACTGCACGGGCAACGATCGCCGGGGAGCCGACGGTCCTGGCCAAACCGGAAACCTACATGAACCTGAGTGGGCTTTCGGTGCGGGAACTGGTGGCGGAACTTCAGGTCGATGTGGAGCGGGACCTGATTGTGATTTACGACGAACTCGACCTGCCGTTGGGCACGATTCGCATCCGGCAGCGGGGAAGTTCGGCGGGGCACAACGGGATGGAATCCATTCTCGGCGCCCTGGGCACCGACGAATTTTTGCGGATTCGACTGGGAATCGCGCCTGACCGCAAAGTCGCGGACAGCGTGAAATATGTCCTGACGCCGTTCCGCAAGGCGCAGGAAAAAGCGGTGGACGAAGTCCTCGACGTGGCAGTGCAGGCGGTCGAGGTGATCATAAAGGATGGTCGGGATGAAGCGATGAATCGCTTCAATCGCAGACCTGAGTGAGTCTCGGTCGTTGGTCGATAGTCGATGGTCGCTGGCAAACAACAACGATGAATCGCGAACGACTAACGACGAACGACCAGCGACTGGTCTTTAAGTTTTGGAGATAACGAATGAATCGCAACTATGAATTGATGTTCATCGTCCGACCCGACATGGTGGACGAGGATCTGAACAAACTGATATCAACGCTCGAGTCTTCGGTGACCTCGGCGGGCGGAACGGCCAAGAGCGAAATCTGGGGCAAGCGACGTCTGGCATACCGTGTGGGCAGGTTCAACGACGGCATCTTTGTGCTGATGTTGATTGAAGCCACCGGCGCGACCGTGCACGAAGTCGAACGCCGCCTGCGCGTCACCGAGCCGGTGATCAAGTTCCTCACCGTGCGCACCGACGAAGAACTGAAGCGGCTCGACAAGATCAAGAAGATCCGCGACTCGAAAAAGAAGGCCAGCGCGCAACCGGCCGTAGTTGCCGCTCCGGTAACGCCGGCGACACCGGAAGCCGCGGCGGAAACTCCGGCCTCGGCGCCGGTTTAGATGGAGCTTGGCTATTAGGGAGGGCACGGCTTTGGCAGTGCCGCCATCGCCGACAGGAGCGGGGCAAAGCCCCGCCACCACACAATCGAATTCTTAGAAAGCAGGAGCACTATGGCAGAAGAAACAAGAGCACCAGGCGCGTCGGCGGGATCAAGCCACGGCGATAGTCGTCCGGAACGCACGGGTGGTGATCGTCCCGACCGCGGCGGGCCACGAGGTCCGCGTGCTGGCGGAGGCCCCGGTGGCCCCCGCGAAGGTGGCCGTAAGTTCTTCCGGCGCAAGAAAGTGTGCAAGTTTTGCGTCGAAAAGATCGAAGCGGTCAATTACAAAGATGTCCGTCTGCTAGCGCAGTTCGTGGCGGAAAGCGGCAAGATCACTCCGCGACGCCTGACCGGCGTGTGCACGCCGCATCAGCGCCGTCTGTCGAGGGCCATCAAGCAGGCGCGCAATATCGCCCTGCTGCCGTTCGCCGGACGCGCGCAATAAATTCAAGACCGTCGTTGGTCGTTAGTCGCTAGTCGTTTGTAGTCAGCGGCATTTAAGACAGTTTGTTGACTGTTCGAGAATCTGCGAACGACCAACGACGAGCGACTAACGACCAAGTTACTTGCGAAACGGAGTCATCCATGGAAGTCATCCTGAAAGAAGACGTGCCCAAGTTGGGCAACCGCGGCGAGGTGGTGAAAGTCGCCGAGGGATACGGGCGGAATTTTCTGTTGCCCAAGAAACTGGCGATTCAAGCCACCGCCGCTAATAAGACTGTCATCGAGCAGATGAAGGCGGCCTCGGTGCGCCGCTCCGCCAAGGAAAAGACGGAAGCCGAAGCGCTCGCCAAGCAGTTTGACGGGCTCGAAGTGAAGTTCCTGCGCAAGTCGGGCGAAGGCGATCAGTTGTTCGGATCGGTCACGGCTGGCGATATTTCCGACGCACTCGAGAAAAAGAGCTTCCACATCGATCGTCGCAAGATCCAGTTGCACGAATCGCTCAAGACCATTGGCGAGTTCACCGTTGCTATCAAACTGCACCGGGACGTGACCACGCACTTGAAGGTCGTGGTCGACAAAGAGGCGGCTGCGGAATAGTTTTCTGATTCTTGTGTGGTGACGGGGCAAAGCCCCGTCACCACACCACCACACCCGCCAAACGACCACACGACCGTTTCAAGAACCGGACCCGAAGAACTCTTCTACTTTTTTTAGGTCTGTCGTCCTGCTGTAACGGGGCAGACTCTCCACAAACACGCGGCCGTACTGCTTCTTCAGAATCCGGTTGTCTAACAGTGCCAGCAGACCACGATCGTGCAGCGATCGAATTAGTCTCCCGAATCCCTGCTTCAGGGTGATGACCGCGCTCGGCACCTGGTATTCGAAGAAAGCGTTGCCGCCGCCAGCGTCGATGGCCTTCACCCGAGCCGCCACCACCGGATCGCTTGGCACGGCAAAGGGCAAGCGATCGATAATCACGCAGCTCAGCTGTTCGCCTTGCACGTCCACGCCCTGCCAGAACGAAGATGTCCCGAACAGCACGGCGTGAGGCGTGTGGCGAAACTCCCCTAGCAGCGCCGATTTCGGAGCGTCGCCCTGTTTGAGCATCGGAAATTCCAATTGCCCGAGCAGCCGCTCGTAGATTTCGTTCATCTGCGCGTAACTGGTGAAGAGTACGAACGCGCGTCCGCGGGTAATTTCGAGCAGACGCTGGATAACGCGAACAGCCTCGCGGGCGAATTGCGGCGTGCGCGGGTCGGGCAGATCGGGCGGCACGTAAAGGATAGCCTGGCTTTCGTAGTCGAAATGCGACTCGACGATCAATTCGCGCGCGTGATCGAGTCCGAGTCGTTGCCGTATGTAGTCGAAACCGCCGCCTACGGCTAGGGTTGCCGAGGTCAGCACAGAGGTCTCCAGCTTTGACCACAGGCACTCGCGCAGGATCTGGCCGACCTCGATCGGAGTGGCCTGCAGAAAGACGTTCGTGCGGCCGCCTGTGTGTCTTTCGTCGGACGATTTCCGCCGGGCGGGGGCGCCCGGCGCTCCACGAAAGCCTCGGCGCTCGATCCAGAAGACGGTGTTTGGATCTTCGTTTTCCATCACAAAGCGAAGTTGCACTTGTAATTGCTGCGCTCGACGCACAAGAGTGAAAACTTCTTCCGGCTTCTGTGGAAGTTGCTCCAGTTCAGCGCCCAGCCGGTACAGTGCCTGATGGAGGGCGAGAAATTCTTCGCCGTTTTCCTCGAGAAACTCGCGGCGAGAGTCGAATGCAAACCGGCCCTCGTTTGCCGGCAGGAGCGAAAAGAAAAGCTGCGATCGCTCCCGCAGCGACTGGATCGCGCCCGACAACTGTGGCGGGTAGAGTTTCTCGCGCTGCAGCAGGTGTTCAGTGTCGCGCGTCAATTCGTCCATGCGTAGGTTGCTGACGGAGATTCCAAAGTAGTTGCCGGCGACTTCTTCCAGTTCGTGGGCTTCGTCGAAGATCACCGCGCCGCATTCCGGGAGGACACCGGCGTCGGGGGCGCCCTCGGCTTCGAGCTTGATGGAGAGGTCGGCGAAGAACAGATGGTGGTTGACGATGATGATGTCGCTCTCGGCTGCGCGCCGCCGCATTTCGGTGATGAAGCACCGGTCGTATTCCTTGCATTTCTGACCAAGACAGGTATCGGCTCGCGCGTCGAGCTTGGGCCAGAGAGCGCTCGCCTCGGGCAGTTCGGCGAGTTCCGCGCGGTCGCCAGTCTGCGTCGTTTTCTCCCAGGCGGCAATGGCGCGGTAATGTTCGATCTCTTCCAGGCCGCTGAGCACGGGCTGGTCGGTGAGGTCAATGAGTTTCTTGCGACACAGATAATTGTTGCGCCCCTTCATATAGCAGACGCTCAGCTTCTGATCTTCGCCGGGAAATAGCGCTCGCGCCAGCGCCGGGACATCTTTGAAGAAGAGCTGCTCCTGCAAATTCTTCGTGCCGGTTGAAATGATGACTCGCTTGCCCGAACGGATTACCGGCAGCAGATAAGCCAGCGTCTTGCCGGTGCCGGTACCGGCTTCGACGATCAGGTGGCGCTTTTCTTCGAGCGCCTCTTCGACGGCCTGGGCCATCTGCAACTGCCCGCGTCGAAATTCGTAGGCGGGATGCGTTTTCGAGAGTACGCCGCCGGGCGCGAAGAACTGGTACAGCGAGAATCCGGCAGGCCGAGCTTCCGGAGGGGTCGCGCGGTGGGATGAGGAAGGCACGGAGTCTCTATAATAGCCTTAGAGCCGCGAGCTTCGAGCCGCGAGCCGCGAACGAACTGTTTGCTCGCAGCTCGCAGCTCGTGACTCGAAGCTCGATCACTTTGAGCAAAAAGAAACCCACCCCACTCGTCGCCATCGTCGGACGCCCGAACGTCGGCAAATCGACGTTGTTCAATCATCTGACGGGATCGCGGCGCGCCATCGTCGGAGACGAGCCGGGCATCACGCGTGACCGGCTCTATGGCGAGGTCGAATGGCGCGGGCACGAATTTCGCGTTGTCGACACCGGCGGCATCGTTCCTGAGGACAAAGATTTCATTCCGTCAGAAATCTTTCGGCAGGCCAGGGTCGCGTTCGATGAAGCGGCGGCCATCGTCATGGTGGTCGATGCCCGCACCGAGATTGCTGGGCCCGATCGCGAACTGGCTCGACTCTTGGCGCGTACTGGCAAGCCTCTCTTTCTCGCCGTCAACAAGATGGATTCGGACAAGCAGGATGGATTGCTTGACGAGTTTCATGTGCTCGGAATGCGGAATATGTTTCCGGTTTCGGCGGAGCATGGACGCGGTATCGACGATCTGCTTGACGCTATTCTTCTTGTGCTGCCTGCACGACCACAAGCAACCACAGAGGACACTGAGGTCACAGGGGAAGGCACAGGGGAAGGCTCACTTACTCCCGAAGAGCCGCATGAAATCAAGGTGGCCATCATCGGGCATCCTAATGTCGGCAAGTCCACGTTGCTGAATCAACTCACGGGAACTGATCGCGCCATCGTTTCGCCTGTTGCCGGCACCACGCGCGATTCGATTGACGAAGTCATCCAATACAGAGGACGCAAGATTCGCTTCATCGACACGGCTGGCATTCGCCGCAAGGGCAAGACGAAGCTGATGGCGGAGAAGCTTTCGGTGGTCATGGCGCGCAAGAATATTGAAGACGCCGATATCGTGCTCTTCATGGTTGACGCCACCGAGGGCGCCAGCGGGCTCGACGCGAACATCGCAGGCTATGCGCACGAGAGCGGACGGTCGGTGATTATCCTGGTCAATAAATGGGATCTGGTGGCGAGCGGCGAAAAACGCGCCGTCAGCCAGTCGAAGACGGCACGCATCCAGGATGCCAAGCGCCCGCACGATCGCGCTCTCTACGAAGAACGCCTGCGCTATGGGCTCAAGTTTCTGGCTTACGCTCCGGTGCTGTTTCTTTCCGCACACACGGGCAAGGGAACGGAAAAGATTCTTCCGCTGATCGAGAAGGTGGCGGCCGAGCGGCGCAGGCGCATCACGACTGGCGAGATGAACCGTTTCCTGCGGACGGTTGATTTTGACCGCGCTTCAGTTCCGGTAAGCAAGCGCGTGAAAATCAAATATATGACGCAGGCGGGAGTGGCGCCGCCGACGTTCGTGCTCTTCACCGACCGCCCAGTGAAGCTGCATTTTTCTTATCAGCGATTTTTGGAAAATCAGATTCGCGCTGCGTTCGGGTTCGTGGGGTCGCCGATTTGGATCAAGAACCGAGCGCGCGACTAGGCTCGTCCCTCAAATGCGCCGAGCAGCGAGTGTGCGGCGTTTTTACTGCTTTCCTGGCGCGGAGTGGAACGGATCATCTTGTGGGGTGTCCGGAGCGTCCTCTGGACTTGGAATGTCCAAGTTGACGACGATAGGCTCCTGGCCACTGCGTACGATCACAGCCTCCACTGGCTGGTCTTCGCGCGCGTTCAGCTCTTGATGGGGAACGTAGGGAGGAACGTAGACGAAATCTCCCGGGCCCGCTTCGTCGACGAACTCCAAATGATTTCCCCAGCGAAAGCGCGCGCGGCCCCGCACCACGTAGATCACGGTTTCCAGTTCTCCATGATGATGGGGACCGGTCTTGGCATTGGGGTGCACCACGACGGTTCCCGCCCAGAGCTTTTGCGCGCCGGAACTGGCATACGAGATGGCTTCGGCTCGGGTCATGCCGGGCGTCTGGGGCGTGTTCTCATCCAGCTCGCCGCTACGAATGATGCGCAAGCCGTGAGTTTTCCAGTCGGGAGTTTCGTTTGAGCGCGCATCGTTCATGGTCTATGGGTTGATGCCATCTATCTATCTATCTATCTATCTATCTATCTATCTATCTATCTATCTATCCTATTCTATTCTTGCGTTCTTTCTCGGACGGGGCTAAGCCCCGTCACCACACGATCTATCCGGTCACTGGAACATGCTTCCCATCTTCGGTCAGCAGGCCAACGCGATCGACGCCAGCTATACGGGCGATGGCAATTACGTCAGCCACGTCCTGGAAATCGATGTCGTCATCGGCTTCGACGTAGGCGATCCGCTGCACGCGAATGGCGAAAATATCCCGCAGCCGTTCACGCAAGCGATCCCATTCTACCGATTCTTCATTCACCATCACTTGCGGATGCTCCGCGTGAGAACGATCTGCATTCGGACGATCAGTTCCCGGCTTCGCGTGATGGATCTGAATCACGATCGTTCGCTGGGGCGGCGGAATCGAGTGATCGTTTGGATTGGGCTGCTGTGGAAGTTCTGACTGTAAACCGGTTGACCGCTGCTCAATCACCACCACCATGAAAACGATGATGAGCACCAGCAGAACGTCAATCAAAGGAGTGACGTTCATCTTGGGACCTGTAGAAAAGGGACCACCGCCTGCCGTGGAAAATGCCATTCGAATTTCCTCTCTTTTGGAATGGGAACGGCACGCGCGTGTCTTGAAACATTGGACACCCGCACGGGGAGGAGAGTTCCACGAGTCTGCGGTTGCTTGCTAACAGTTTTCCGGTGGCAGATGCGCAACGAGTTAAGTGGAGTAACGGGCGTCTCGACTGTCCAGTTGGGCGGTGGCCGGCGCCCGGCGGTCCATTAGCAGGGTTAGCCTATGGGCTCAGCCGACGGTGGCAACGGAGGCGGTTCGAAGGGCGGCGGGGATTCCGGGACTGGAGGCATTTCCGGCGCCGGAGGCGTTGTGACGGGATGCAGCAGCGCGTCGAGATTTGGATATCGGGCAGCAAGAAAATACATCGCGTACGCCGGAAAAAAGACGGTGGCGGGCACGCTCACCAGAGCGATGAGATATAGCAGCAGTGACAGCAACATGGTTCCACAGATTATTGCTAGGCTGACGGTGACGGCATTCCATCCCAAGCCCGCTTTATAACCCGCAAACACGGCGAGGACTGCCGGCAGAACGAGAGCAAGGATCGGAAGAAGAGTAAGGATGCCGAACAGAATCGCAGCCGCCAGCGCCAGCACGATCTTCAACAGAAGGTAGATGGCGTACCGCCCCGGCTCGGGACGGATCAACGTCAGCAACCGGCTCCAGCCGTCGGCGAAATCCACGTCTTCGAGTGCCATGACGGGCACCAGAAAATCTTTGGACAGCAATTGCACGGCTACCACTAACAGTAAGAAGATAAGAAACAACCCGATAAGCAGAATCGCCCCGAGGGCTGTGCGGCCGACGTGCTGGTCCATGTTTCTGAACCATCCCAGCAACCCGGCACACGTCAGCGGCACGCCGATCAGAACTCCCAGCGCCAGGAATTCGGTGATCAGGAATACAAGCTGCCAGACAAAATATCGCCGGCCGGGACGATGCCAGCGCGACCAGCCCTCGCTAATCGAACAGCGCTTCTTGAGGACCGAGTCAAACAGGATGAAGCGGAAGACGCTGTTGAGGTAAAGGAAGACGAAAAACAAGGCGATCGCCAGCACCATGATCGCAGCAATCAGACCGGCGAATTGGGCGATGCGAGCAGGGTCGATATGAGGGAAGGGAGTCGCCAAAAACTCCTGTCCGCGACGTTGCTGCGGAAAAGGGAAATTGAAGCCGTTGAAATTGCATCCACTGGTGTGAAGCTCCGCGGCCAGAAACCCGACCAGCGCTAACCGCGACCACTGTCCAAAGCGAAACGGCCGGAAGAGCTGTTCGCGCGTGTGTTGCAGGGCGGGTTGTACGCAATCGACGGCGGAGAGCGGCAACGAATTACCTCGTGCTTACGCCGCCAAGGTATCGCGTTGGGACTTCTGGCGTCAATGACGAAGAGCGCAGCCCAGCGGCGCGTCGTCGCCCGGCGGAACGGGCGGGACGCCCGTTCCCACACGAGCGATAGCTTCACTCGTAACGCAGCGCCTCCACCGGATCGAGATTCGCAGCTCGTGACGCGGGAATCACTGCGCTCAACACGCCGACGAGCAGCAGCACCAGCGTTGAAATCACGACCGTAAAAAATGAAATTCTGAGGTGGATGTCCGCTTTGCCGGAGTTGTCTTCGAACAGCGGGCCCATCAGCGGAAGCGTTCCTACGGCCACCGCAACCACGTAGGAGACGACGATGCCGATGGCGCCGCCGAGCAGCATGATGAGCAGCGTCTCGGCCAGGAATTGGGCCTTGATGTGCCATTTCCTCGCGCCGAGAGCGCGTCGCAGGCCGATTTCCCGGATGCGCTCATCGACCGAGACGAGCATGATGTTCATGACGCCGACGCCGCCGATTCCGAGCGTGAGGATGCCGATAAAGATGAGCAGTACTTGCAGACCGATGGTGATGCCGTTGATGACGGGCCGGAATTCTTCGCGGCCGAACATCTGAATGGCTTTCTTGTCGGTGGGGGAGAATTGCTGGCGCGTGGCGACCGCGGCGAGAACCTGCGCCTCGGCGCGTCCCTCGAACTGGGGCGCGATGGGTTCAAAAACGAGCACGTTGGCGTACTTCGCGTCCCAAAGATCTTTCGCTGCGGAGTAGGGGATCCACGTCGACTCATCGTCGCTGGAGAAGTAGTTGCTCAATTGGATTTTGCGGTCCATGGTGCCGATCACAGTAAACCGCACGCCCGCAATGACGACGGTCTCGCCCACGGCGGGGCGTCCGCCGAATAGTTGCTCTCGTACGCGTGCTCCCAGAAAAACGACGCGACGGCGTTCGAGTTCATCGAGCGAGTTGATCCAGCGGCCCTCCGACGGCTGTTCGTTGCGCATATCGCCGTATTCCGGGCAGACGCCGCGGACGGGCGCAGTGCCGACCATGCGGTTTCCGTAGGCGATGCCGGGACGACGCACGGTTTCGAGACACACGTGGCGCACATAGGTGGCGGTCTCTTTGATCATGTCGATGTCGGCTTGCTCGAGGACGACTTTCTTGCCGGCGCGCTGGCCGCCGGGTTGTTCGCTCGTCTGCTGCGGCCAGCAGATGACGGCGCCTTTGCCGAAGGCATTAAAGCTGCCGACCAGAATTTCGCGGAAACTGCCACCGTAGGCGATCAGCAGGGTGACGGTGGCGATGCCCCACACGATGCCGAGCATGGTGAGCGCGCTGCGAGTGCGGTTGCGCCGCAGCGCGCTCCAGGCTTCGTCTTAGGACTTGGTAGACCATGCTAGCCGCCGGCCTCGTGGCGCAAGGCTTCGATGGGATCGATGGCGGCGGCGCGGCGAGCAGGATACAACGCGGACAGGATGGCGATGGTTCCTAGAACGGCCATGGCCACGGTTCCCGTCTGCCATGTCGGCAACAGGCCGGCGAAAAAGTCCGGCATCGGCAGCAGGTCGACCAACGCACACAGGCCGAACGCGATGAGCAGTCCCACGCCGCCGCTGATCAGCGCAACCATGAGGGCCTCAAGGAAAAACTGCCGCAGGATGCTGTTCGCGGGCGCTCCGATGGCTTTGCGGACTCCGATCTCGCGGGTGCGCTCTTGAACCGCCACCAGCATGACGTTCATCACGCCGAGGCCACCGAGGAACAAAGTGACGAGGCCGACTGCTCCGAGAAAGTACTTCATGCCGTCGGTCATGGTGCGGAAAGCTTTCGCTTCCTGGATGGTGTCCCAGATCGGGCAAGCTTCCTTATCGCTGGGATCGAAGCCGTGCAGTCTTCCCAACACACGCCGGATCTCGCCTTTGCAAGCTTCGTGGTGTTCGACGGAGCGCGGGACGACGAGCAACTGGTCGAAAGTCTGGGACGTGCCCGGAGGCTTGTCGGGAAAGTCGCGCCGCATGGCGGAGAAAGGGATGAAGATTTTGTTGATGTCCCAGCCGTCGTAACTCGAGTCCTGTTTCTTGGACGACATCACGCCGACGACGGTGAACGGAATGTCGTTGAGATAGACGAATTGTCCGACGGCTGGACGGCTGGCGAATAACTGCTTCTTCGCATCGGAGCCGAGGAAAGCCACGCGCCGGGCTTCGTTGATGTCAGCTTGATCGTAAAAGCGACCTTCGCCGACGCCCAGGCTGCGAATCTCGGCAAACTCCGGCGTCGAGCCGGTGACCGTGAACGCGGCGGCGTTGTAAGCCGTGTGCGAACGCACCGTGTCCTGCTCGAGCTCGGGGATCGCGTACTGACAGTCGGGAGCCTCTTCCTGAAGATGAGGTATGTCGGAATCAACCCAGTGCACCAGGCGACCGGCGCGCGTGCCGCCCGCCTGCAGGCTGGTGCGGCCATGGAAGACGATCATGAGGTCGCGGCCCAGGGTTTCGGCTTGCTTGGCCTGGCCGACGCGAAGGCCCTCGCCAGCCGCGACCATCAAAACGATCGAGACCACTCCCCAGGCAATTCCGAACATGGTTAGCAGGGTGCGGACACGGTGCGCCCACAGTGTTCGGAACACGTCCTGGATGAGATCGCGAAATGACATCTGAGGGTTCGACGCGGCTCGCTGGGAAATGAAAGCGCGGCCCAGGTCCTGCGTTGATATACGCGGATTGGAAGTGTTTAGTTCCAGTCAATCTTGCCGACTGG
Source organism: uncultured Acidobacteriaceae bacterium (assembly GCA_963730845.1). Taxonomy (GTDB): domain Bacteria; phylum Acidobacteriota; class Terriglobia; order Terriglobales; family Acidobacteriaceae; genus Acidiflorens. The sequence continues at coordinate 59,526 of CAVSTM010000014.1, forward strand.
AGAGCGAGTCTTCGGGACGGGCGGGGGGCGCCCGTCGCTCCATCGTTTCAGTTGCGGGTCAGCCGACGGTGGGTTGCAACTCGCTGCGCCGGAGCCAGGGCTCGAACTCCTGCAAGGCTAGTTCGCATTGCAGGCGATGGCGCTCCTTGCGGTCGCGCACCTTGCGGTCGAGCGCGGGTAACAGGTCGAAGGTTATATTGGCGGGCTGAAAATTCTTGCTCTCGGCCTGCGTGATGTAGTGAATCAGCGAGCCAAACGCGGTTGCCCTTGGAGGAGGCGGTGGTTCGCCGTCGCCGGCCAGCGCGGCGGCATTCATTCCGGCGATCAGTCCGGTCGCGATGGATTCAACGTAGCCTTCGACGCCGCAGATTTGTCCGGCGAACAGAACGTGGGGATGCGACTTCATCTGCAACGTCGGGTGCAGCAGCGTGGGCGAGTTGATATAGGTGTTACGGTGAATCTGTCCGTAGCGCAAGAAGCGCGCGCTTTCGAGTCCTGGGATCAAACTCAGGACGCGCGCCTGCTCGCCAAATTTCAAGTGATTCTGGAATCCGACAAGATTGTAAGAATCGGCGCGCAGATTTTCCTGCCGCAGTTGCACGACTGCGTATGGCATTCTGCCGGTGCGAGGGTCTTTGAGCCCGACCGGCTTCATTGGGCCGAAGCGCAGTGTGTCGCGTCCGCGCCGGGCAATCTCTTCGATGGGTAGGCAGCTCTCGAAGTAGTTGAGCTTTTCCCAGTCTTTTTGCTCCACCGATTGCGCCGCGAGCAGTGCGTCGTAGAAGCGGTCGTACTCTTCTTTCGACATTGGACAATTGATATAGTCGGCCGATCCTTTGTCGTAGCGGGCCGCCATGTACACCTTGCTCATATCGATGGAATCGGCTTCGACGATAGGGCTAATCGAATCGTAGAAATACAGATTTTGTGGCGCGGGCGCCGCTGCCCGCGAAGGATCGAGACTCATTTTCGCAATTTCCAGCGAGAGCGCGTCCGACGTCAGCGGGCCGGTTGCGATCACCGTGAGCTGGCGCGCTTCGACCGCCGTGACCTCTTCGCGGCGAATCGTGATGAGAGGTGCGCGGGAAATCGCCCCTGTTACCTTTCGGGAGAATTCTGCCCGGTCTACGGCCAGCGCGTGGCCGGCGGGCACGGCGGTTTGCCGCGCGATTTCAAGCAGCAGAGAACCTGCTCGGCGCATTTCTTCCTTCAGCAACCAGGGGGCGGTGTTCTCACTGTCGGATTTCAGGGAATTGGAGCAGACCAGTTCCGCAAAATCTTCCGTCTGGTGAGCGGGAGTGGTGCGTGCCGGGCGCATTTCGAAAAGTTCGACAGCGACGCCACGCCGCGAGCACTGCCACGCCGCTTCCGATCCCGCCAGACCAGCACCGATGATGCGAACGTTGTTCATGATCCCAGCTTCATGCGACTCCAGCGCATCTTGTCGAATCTGTTTATTATAGGGCGCACGCCCCAGGAGAAAAATTTCATGGCCCCGATTAGTTTCATCGAACCTGCGCAAGCCAGCGCGGAAGTTAAGGAAATCTGTGATGGCAAGCTGAAAGGCAAGCGCCCGGCAACATCCAGAAGGAGCTGGCGCATCGTCCCGCGATGCTCGGCAATTTTCTCGGATTCTATGCCGGCCTGGGACGGTCGCTCGACCGCAAGCTGTATGAGGCCGTGTATCTGCGCGTCTCATTGATCAACGGATGCCATTACTGCGCGCAGCACCACATCCAGGGCGCGAAACGTGTCGGACTTACGCCGGAGCAGAGGAAGGCTCTGAAAGACGGGAACTACTCGGGATTTGGTGCATCGGAGCAAATCGCGCCCCGCTATGCCGAAAAGTTGAGGCGCACGCCCGACGGGGCTAGCGACTCCGACTTCACGGGACTCAAGAAACATTTTTCTGACGAACAGATTGTTGACTTGCATATGCTGATCGGACTGACGAATTTGACCAACCGGGTCACGGGTCCACTAGCGTTGGAAGTCGAATTTCCCGAGGAAAAAATCTAGCCGAACTCGGATTCGGTGACGAGGCCGAGCTGCGCTCGGCTTGGACGGGGCTGAGCCCCGTCACCACAGAATCACAGAATCACGCGCTCGTCTCCGACTCGCCTTGTTACCCGTTCGCGGTCCAAATACTCGAGCAATGGAATCGCATACTTGCGACTGACTCCGGTCATGTCTTTGAAGCGGGCGACATCCATTTTCGGGGCGCTATTTTTGAGCGCGGCGATCTTGTGGCGTAGGTCCATCAGCGCGCTCTGGTGGAAGACCAACTCCTCGGAGATCTTGATCAGCACTTTGTCGCGCAAGAGCAGAGTGACAATTTTCTGGGCGCGGATTTTATCTACCTTCAGGCCCGCCAAAACTTCTTTCAGCGACGGGACTTTCAATCCCGCGGAAGCGAACGCCTGCTCGATAATCTTCTTGGACTCGGCCTCCTCGTCTTTCATGACCACGCCGCGGCCTGGCAGGTGGACGAGTTCGCCTGCGACGTCGAGTTTCTTTTCTTCCGCTAATTTCGCGAGCACGCTGTAGAAGACCTCGGGGCCGAGGTTGACCTGATCACGCAACTCCTCCTTGCTCATTCCTGCCACAAGAGGATTGGCGTCGTGAAACTTCTTGAGAGCCTGAAGTACATCTGCTTTGGCTTCCGCGAATGCCGCTGGCGAAACCAGAACCTGATCGCACCACACTAATCCGGCCGCGTCGGCCAGCTTGGTCGCTTGTTCCTGGCGGATATTCATTTCTGCGGGGACGTTGTCGAGGCGAAGGCCGATGGCTCCTCGCCGCGCCACGCGCGCTGCCAGCACCTGGGCCGGAGAACCATCACGCATGACCTTGAGAAATACGGTTGCATCTGCCGCGCGTTGCTTGCCCGTCGCTGCCGACGCGTCCAGCACTACGCCTCCACCGATGGTCACTACCGGGGAAAACTGCCGCACGATGAAGCGATCTCCGGGCAGAAGCAACATGGGCTCGGCGAATCTCAGCTGTGCATATGCTTCGCCTCCCGGCTTGAGTTGTTTCGTTCCACACAGCCGCACCTCCGCGACCGCTTCTGTCGTGTAGGCGTGAAAGTGCACACGCGCGCCGTCCTTGAACGGCTTGGCTGAAGGAAGCAGGGAAACCAGCGCATCGACTCGCGACGTGGAATGAAAAGTATCCGCGGTTGCTAGCGTCATCCCGCGCGCCAGGTCGTCGGTAGAGAGTCCTGCAAGATTAAGGTTCAGTGCAGTGCGCTGCCCGGCGACGGCGGCTTCCGCGGGCGATCCGTGGACTTGCACGCCACGAACTCGCACGCGCTTGCCGGCCGGGAACACCTCGAGCTCTTCTTCTTTTCGGATCGTCCCAGCAACGAGAGTGCCGGTGACGACCGTGCCGAAGCCTTTCATGGTGAAAACGCGGTCGATGGGCAAGCGCGTCAGCGCGGCGGAGTTTCTCGCCGCAACTTCGGATGCGACCTGGGCGAGCGCGGATTTCAACTCGTCCAGACCCGCGTCGGTCAGCGAACTCACCGCGACCATCGGTGATCGCGCCGTATCCAGAAATGATCCGCGTACATAATCTGCCACTTCCATGCGTACCACTTCTAACGTCTCCGCATCCACGGCGTCGGACTTTGTGAGGACGGTGATGCCGCGGCGGATCGCCAGCAGGCGGCAGATGTCGAAGTGCTCGCGCGTTTGCGGCTTGATCCCTTCATCGGCGGCAACTACGAGCAGCACTAGGTCGATGCCACCCACGCCCGCCAGCATGTTGCGCACAAAGCGTTCGTGGCCGGGGACGTCGACGAATCCCAAGCGAATCCTGCTGCCATCGGGGGCGGGGAGTTCGAAGTGAGCGAACCCAATGTCAATCGTGATGCCGCGCCGCTTTTCTTCTTCGAGGCGATCGGCGTCAATGCCGGTCAACGCTTTCACCAGGGCCGTCTTGCCGTGATCGATATGCCCGGCGGTACCGACGATGACGGACTTCATCTGCGACAGTATAGACCGATCCGTTCCCACAATTTTGGTACGAATCCGCATGCGAAAAGTCGGTGGAGATGCGACAATAAAGATTCCCTGATGATCACCTCTGCGATTGCTGCCGTTACGCCGGAGATGATCCGGGAGCACGGCCTGACTCCGCAAGAATTCGAGAAAATCAAACAACTGCTCGGTGGGCGCGAACCCACTCGGACCGAGCTTGGCATCTTCAGCGTCATGTGGAGCGAGCATTGCTCCTATAAATCATCGCGCGTTCACCTGAGGCGGCTGCCCACGCGCAGCAAGCTGGTGGTGCAGGGGCCGGGTGAAAATGCCGGGATCATTGACATCGGCGACGGCTGGGCCTGCGCGTTCAAAATCGAGTCGCACAATCACCCGTCATTTATCGAACCATTTCAGGGAGCGGCTACGGGCGTCGGTGGAATTCTGCGCGACATTTTTACTATGGGCGCACGGCCGGTTGCGGTTATGGATTCGTTGCGGTTTGGGCCGATCGAAAAGTGTTCAGTGGAGGGACGGGCGTCTCGCCCGTCCGGACAGCCGAAGGCGGCTGTCCCTACGCAAGCTGAAATTCATAAGAACCACTCTGTTATGGAGGGCGTCGTTTCCGGCGTTGCTTCTTATGGCAACTGTTTCGGCGTTCCCAACCTTGGCGGGGAGGTTAAGTTCGAACCCTGCTACTCTGGCAATCCTCTTGTGAACGCGTTCGCTCTTGGCCTGGTCCGCCGCGACCAGATTTTTTACGGACGCGCATCGGGCACGGGGAACCCGGTGATTTATGTAGGCTCCAAGACCGGCCGCGATGGTATCCACGGCGCCACCATGGCGAGCGAAGAATTCAGTGAAGGCTCGGAAGCGAAGCGGCCCAATGTTCAAGTCGGAGATCCATTCCTGGAGAAACTGCTGCTGGAAGCCTGCCTCGAAGCCATGCAAACGGGCGCGATCGTTGGAATACAAGATATGGGCGCTGCCGGGCTGACGTGCTCGACGTGTGAGATGGGCGCACGTGGCGGCACTGGAGTTGAAATCGAACTGGATCGCGTGCCGCAGCGCGAAACTGGCATGACGCCTTACGAGATCATGCTCAGCGAATCGCAAGAGCGCATGCTGCTGGTCGCGCTGAAAGGCCGCGAAGAAGAAGTCTTCCGAGTCTTCCAGAAGTGGGGACTGGATGCGGTGGAAATCGGCCGCGTGACCTCTGATGCGAGGATGCGCGTACTGGAACACGGCATAGTGGTGGCTGAAATTCCGAACGTCGCGCTTACGGATGACGCGCCGGTGTATAAACGTCCGCTGGCGCGGTGGGAGCCACCGGTCGATCGGGAAAAGCCGGAGCATATCGACCTCGGCGAAAGCGCTGATTTTTCTTCCCGGCTCAAGCGTTTGCTTGCGAGCCCGAACATTTGCTCGAAGCGCTGGGTCTGGCAGCAGTATGACCACATGGTGCAGACCAACACGGTTGAAGCGCCGGGAGGGGGCGATGCGGGCGTCATCCGCATCAAAGGCTCCAAGCGTGGGCTCGCCATGGCGCTCGATGGCAACAGCCGTTGGTGCTATCTCGATCCTCGTCTGGGAGCCATGCACGCGGTCGCCGAAGCTTCCCGCAAAGTGGCTTGCGCCGGAGCGACTCCGATCGGCGCCACCAACTGCCTCAACTTCGGCAACCCGGAAAAGCCGCACATCATGTGGCAGTTTTCGCAGGTGATTGACGGCATCACCAAAGCCTGCGAGGAACTTGATACGCCGATTACCGGGGGCAATGTCAGCTTCTATAACGAAACTTTAGGCGAGGGAATTTATCCAACTCCGGTGATAGGAGTCGTGGGGATTATCGAAGACGTGCACAAAACGACGAAGATGCACTTCGCGCAGGCGGGGAGAAAAATTGTCCTGCTGCGTGCGAATGAAGCTGGCGACGCCGTGGATGCCGAGTTGGAGTTTGGCTCTTCGGAATATGCAAAAGAGATTCTCGGAGCGGTGTGGGGCTATCCGCCCGGGCTAGATCTCGAAAAGGAAGCCACTCTGCAACGCGCTCTGGTGGCAATGATCGAGGCGGGGCTGGTGGAGTCGGCGCACGACTGCGCCGATGGCGGACTCGCGGTGGCGCTGGTGGAAGCGGCGCTGCCGGGCGGAGTCGGTCTGAACGTTAGATTGCCAAAGCGGAAACTACCGTTCGAATTCCTGCTCTTCGGGGAAGATGCTAGTCGGGTCGTAATAAGCTGTGACCCAACCCAGCTGCCGCGAATCCAACAACTGGTCGAGGAGTATGACGTCTCCGCGGATGTGCTGGGCGAGACGGGGTCGGATCGGGTCGAGATTTCGGTGGGTGATGAGCCGGTCATTTTAGCCAGCGTTGCGGAGTTACGGGAGGCGTACGAAGGGGCGCTGGAAAAAGCGTTGCAGACGGAAGCGAGTGGTGCTGCCGCGGATTAATATTGCCGGGCTTTGCCCGGCTGGACGGACGAATGCGTCCGTCCCTACGTGAGCGATTTTGAATTTGCTAAGTGCTCAAGGCTAAGTCCTAAATGCTGACTTCTGACAAATTTCGCGACGAATGCGGCGTGGTGGCTATTCACGCTCATCCCGAGGCGGAGAAGCTTGCCTATCTTGGACTGCATGCGCTCCAGCATCGCGGACAGGAATCGGCGGGCATCGTCACCTCCGACGGCGAGCGCCTGCGCCAGCATAAGGCCATGGGGCTGGTTGCCGATATCTTCGGGCACGAAGTGCTGAGTTCTCTGCGGGGTGTTCTCGCCATCGGCCACACCCGATATTCGACGGCTGGCGATTCGGCCTTGCTGAATGCCCAGCCCATCATGGTGCAGTCCAACAAGGGCACGATCGCGATTGCTCATAACGGCAACCTGGTAAATGCGCAGGCGATTCGCGCGAAGCTGGAGGGACAGGGCTCGATCTTCCAAACCAACAGCGACACGGAAGTGATGGTTCACCTGATTGCGCTTTCCCGCGAGCAGACTCTGCCTGATGCCATCGCCGATGCCCTGCGCCGCGTGGAAGGTGCGTTTTCGCTGGTCATGATCAGCCGTGACCGTATCTTTGCCGCCCGCGATCCGCGCGGCTTCCGCCCACTCGCCATGGGCCGCATTCCGGCTCTAACCACGGAGAAAAAAGACACAGTCGTCTTTGCATCGGAAACCTGCGCATTCGATTTGCTTGGCGCCACCTACGAACGCGACGTCAAACCCGGCGAACTGGTTATCGTTGGACCGGAAGGAATCAGCTCGCGTTTTTATTCGCCGTCTCCGGCGCAATCGAGCTGCATCTTCGAACACGTTTATTTTTCGCGTCCTGACAGTCTGGTGTTCGGGCGCTCGGTCGATCACAGCCGCGACGCCATGGGACGCCAGCTCGCGCGCGAAGCTCCTGTGGATGCCGATATCGTCGTGCCCGTCCCTGATTCCGGCAATACGGCGGCTATCGGATATGCCGCCGAAAGCGGCATCCCTTTTCGCCTTGGCCTCATCCGCAACCATTACATCGGACGCACTTTCATTGAGCCGCAACAGTCGGTTCGCGACTTTGGCGTGAAGCTGAAACTGAATGCCGTTCACAGCCTGATCGAGGGCAAACGTGTGATTCTGGTCGACGACTCCATCGTGCGCGGCACCACCAGCAAGAAGATTGTCCGCATGATTCGGAACGCTGGCGCGAAGGAAGTCCACATGCGGATATCCTGCCCGCCGACCATCTCGCCCTGCTTCTACGGAGTGGATACGCCTTCAAAAAAGGAACTTATCGCGGCAAATAAGACGGTCGACGAGATCCGGGATTTCATTGTTGCCGACTCACTTGCCTATCTCTCGCTGAGTGGTCTTAAGAGAGCTTGCGCGGACGGCGAGAAGACCACTTACTGCTCTGCCTGCTACACAGGAAATTACCCCACCAAAGTCGACGTGGAGGAGATTTTGCCGGTGGTTGCCTCGCGATAGTGCACGGGAAGTCGTTCGAATGCTATTCTTTCCCGACAAGGGCCTTGCGCCGGTCGCATCTTAGATCGCACCTCAGGAATGACAAAATCGTATTCCATCTTCGGGTCACAGCCTCAGCTGGGTCCTTTCGAGCAGCTGGTGCTGCAAAAGCTTTGGTCCCATGGCAGCGCCACGGTTCGCGAACTGCTTGCCGATGGCAAGATCCATCAGGCCTACACCACGGTGATGACGACGATGGACCGTCTTTACAAGAAGGGCCTGCTCGACCGTGTCTCCGAAGGCAGGGCGTTCCGCTACACGCCGCGCCACACCTCCGAAGAGCTGCAACGGGTCACGGCGCTCGAGAGCATCCGGCAATTGCTGGGATCGGGCGACGCTTCCTCCTTGCCTCTTTCGTATCTGGTCGAGGCGCTCAGCACGCATGATGCGCAACTGCTCGATGAACTGCAACTGCTGGTCGAACGTAAACGCCGCGAACTGAGTCAGAGAACCCCGGGCCGGGAAAAGAAGGGACGGGAGGGACGCTGATGTTTGCGTTGCGCGGAATCGCCGTCTCGCTGACTTTCTTCGTTTTGCTCTACTGCGTGCTGTCGGCGCTGGTGGTGGTCGCATGGCGCTCGCTGCGGTGGCTGCATGCGACGGAACAGAGCGTGGCCGCGTTGCTTTTCGCATGTCGCGTTCTTCCGTTGGTGGCCTCCGTGGTCATTACATTCGCTTTTGTCGTGCCGTCGTTCCAGTTGCTGGAACCTCGTTCGATGGATATTGACGAGGGCATGGGCGCGGTGCCGCTCGCGCTGGGTATTTGCGCTCTCTCGCTGATTGCCTGCGGCTGCTTCCGCGTGATCACCGCCCAGGCCAGGACTTCTCGCGTGGTGGCGCGCTGGCTGGAAGGTGCACATCCTCTGAATGTGGATGCGGCAGTGCCAACCGATGCCCAAACCGTTACGTTCCGGTCGAGGCGCGAGGCTCCGCCGCTCACGCTAGTCGGGATACGCAGGCCAAGAGTGCTGGTTTCAGAATCTACGGTGGCGCTTCTGAGCCATGAAGAACTACGCATCGCTCTCAAGCACGAGCTGGCGCACATGCAGTCTCGCGACAATTTGAAGAAACTCGTTTTGCGTTTTTGTCCCTTTCCTGGCATGGCCAAGTTGGAGAGTGTCTGGTCTCAAGCCGCGGAACTGGCTGCCGATGATGCGGCGGTCTCGAACCAGGACGACGCCGTTGACCTGGCCGCAGCGCTGGTTAAACTCTCGCGCCTCGTTCCAGTTGAAGCCGCTCCCGTCTGCACCGTGGGCTTCGTGACTGGATCCATCAGCGCACGCGTGGCGCGGCTGCTTTCGTGGGATGATGGCGCCAAAGCCCGACCGATGCGAATTCGCCCGGGGTACGTCATTCCGCCGGTTTTTGCGGCTCTGTTGTGCGTCTTTGCGACCTACGGCCCGGCCCTGGCGCTGACGCATGAAATCACAGAATGGCTTGTCCGCTAACCCTTCTTCTTTTCCGCCGGTTGCTTTTTCAGTACACACCTCAGCACACACGGGCACCACTATCGCTGGTAGTAACCGGTGCGCCCGGGTACTCTCGCTGAGCTAGTCTGCTTCGCCGCGCAGGCCATCTTCGTCTTAATTCTTAGCAATCTCGAGCCGCGGCAACGCTTTGTTTCACGGGGTGGTTTTTTCATGTTCGCAAGGTTTTTGCGTTCTGAAATTCGGAGATCGAATTCGCTGAACTGCGCTGTCATCCTCACGATCTTATTGCTACTGGTCTCCGTTCCTTCACTCCTGCGCGCGCAGAACTCGAACGGATCGCTTCGGGGAGAGGTTCAGGAAACGAGCGCAGCGCGCGTGGCGGGTGCTCAGATCGCGGTGCAATCAAAGGGATCTTCGATCACACGCGAGGCCACGGCGAATGAGCGGGGAGAGTTTCGCGTTGAGGGCCTGCTGCCCGGTTCGTATCGCGTCACCGTGAATGCCAAAGGTTTTGCCCAGGCTACGGCCGATGTGGATGTCGCGGTCAGTGTGGTGCGCGATATCGCAGTTACACTCAAACCTGCAAGCGGAAGTGAAACGGTGAATGTGCAGGGGAGACCGTCCTCGATTACGACCGAAACGATTGACACGTCGAGCGCGGTGCGTGGGGGCGTGGTGGGCAGCCAGGATCTGGCGACTCTTCCGCTGCCGGCGCGCAGTTTCGCCAACATCGCTTATCTGGTGCCGGGAACTGAGCCGGTCGAGCCTTCCGACCCGACCAAGGCGCGCATTACGGCGGTGTCCACCGGCGGCAGCTCCGGCTTGAACAACGAGTTGTCGGTGGATGGAGCGGACAATTCCGACGATTGGATCGGCGGCTTTCTGCAAAATTTCTCGCCCGATGGCATTCAGGAATTTGCCGTGCGCACCTCCAACGAAGACGCTGACACCGGCTGGACCACTGCCGGGTCTGTGGTGATCACCACCAAGCACGGTACTAACGAGTGGCACGGCGACGGCGCTTTTTACGAGCGTGCGGCAGCGCTCAACGCCCGCTTCCCGATTGAGAATCCAGCGCCCAATCCCAAGCAGCCGTTTTCGCGGCAGAATTATGTGGGCACTCTTGGAGGTCCTATCGCGAAGAACAAAGTGTGGTTCTTCACTTCGTTCGAGAATGTGCATGAGAACGCCAGCATCGCCTACAGCCCGGCGAGCACCACGCAGTTCGATGCGCTGGCGCAGTTAGCGGCGGACGGTCTGATTACCGGTGTCCCGTCCATCGACGTTCCCGCAATTGTTCCCATTCCCTTCCGCGATTACATTGGCTCGGTACGTTTTGACTGGGCCGAGTCTGCTAAGTCGCAATGGTTCATGCGCGTCTCCATGGACAGCTACCTCACGCGCAATGCCCTGGTGGAGCAGGCTACGCTGCCCTCCACCGGGCTGCTCACGCACAACAACTACTGGAATACCGTGATCAGCAATGCCTATACTTTCAGTCCGACCTGGGTGGGCAATTTGGTCATCGGCGCGAGCCTGCTGCACCTTACGCAGACGCGCAACTCGGATCTGGGCTTCGCGCTGGCGTTTCCTTTCAGCTCCACAGCGCTGACGATTTCGGGATTCGAAACTTTCGGCGACAACCAGTTCGCCACTCCCATTACTCTTTTTCCTGACCTGCGGAATCAGGACAAATATCAGGTTCGCTACGACTTGAGCCACGTTGCCGGAAGTCACGCGCTCAAGTTCGGAGTCGATTTTATTCATGAGCCGGTGCTCAGCGGCGCGTTTGCGTCGACGGCGGAGACTCTTGCTCAGTACCTCAATAACCCGACCTACTACGTGCAGAACCCCGGCGTCTTCGGAACCTTCGTCCCACAGTGTCTCGGCATTCCTGCTTCGGACGGCTCAAGCTGCAGCTATACTCCCGCTGGCGACGGCGCCTTTTCGCAGAATGTTCAGCGACTCGCGCTCTACGCCGAGGACTCGTGGCGCGTGTCAAGTCATCTGACCGTCAACTACGGCCTGCGGTATCAGAACACCTGGGGACTCATGATCGGCTCGGGACGGAGCGAGGCTAACAACGCCGCGTATCAGACGCTGCTCGCGTTGGATATCCCGATTGTCCCCCGCGTGCCGCACGATTACAACAAACAGATTGCGCCGCGTCTCGGGATCGCATACTCGCCCGGCGGCAGCGAGAAAACGGTAATTCGCGCCGGCTTCGGCCTCTACTATGACGATCTTGCGCAGAACGGCTGGGCAACGGCATTTCAGGGCGTCAACAGCATGAACGCGATCACGGGAACCTGCAGTCTGACCGGGGGCACAGGCACTTACACGCTCGTCGGCCCTGGCTGCCTGCCAGGTGGCTCTACTGCCGGAGCCACCGGCAACCTCATCGGCTCCGACTACAAAACCCCTTACGCCATTCACATCACGGGCGGGGTGCAGCACGCCTTCAATCAACATTGGCTGGCGAGCGCCGATTACGTGCACGAGCAGGGCAATCATGGATACCGCGCCTTCCCTTATTCCGGCGGCACGAATCTGTTGACTCCGCTGATTCCAACCTCAGATCCGAATTACACGGCCGATCAGCAGCGCGTCGTGCCCAACGTCAACGTGTTCGAATCTGACAACCGCTCCAGTTACAACGCGCTAATGTTGCACATGCAGGGCAATATGCGCCGCTTTGATCTGGTCGCGAACTACCAGCTCTCGAAAGCGCAGACCTGGGGCTGCCTGCTCGGTGAACTCTTCGACTATGTGGATGGCGTCTGCCAGGTACCGCATGGATATCCGAATGCGGGAGCTCTGAATGCTTTCGGACCGGGCGACTACGGTCCCTCCGGCGAAGATGTTCGCGACCGCTTTGTGCTCGCCGGGACGGTGCACATTCCCGGCGGTTTTGAATTGAGCACCATCAATCAGGTCGAGAGCGCGCGTCCCATCACCATTACGAACGCGAACAACACCGGGCGCATTTGGGTTGCGCTCAATAACGGGCCGGCTGCTTATACCGGCCTCGACATATTCCGCGGTACGCCTTACATTCAGTCGGACCTGCGCGTCACGCGCCCCTTCAAGATCGGCGAGCGCTGGCAGATTAACCCTTTCGCCGAATTCTTCAACATCTTCAACCGCAACAATCCCGGCGCGAATTACGCGGTCAATGTCGTCCAGCTGCCGGTGCCCCTTTCCCAGACGGTGCCAAATCAATACGGTCAGACCATCGTCAGCAGCATTTGCACGAATGCAGCCTGCACGCAGACGGCGCCCATCACCAGCCTGAAACAACTCGAGATACCCGAGGGCGCTTTGGGAGATTTCTTCGGGCCCGGCACTACGGTTGGAATTCCGTTCGCGGCGCAGCTGGGCGTGCGCGTGACGTTTTAGATTAGGAGCGTGTGGTGAAACTCCAATCGCCTCCGCAGCGCCTGAAGGCGCATTCATAAAGCACCACTTACGGCACGCCTGAAGGCGTGCCCTGATACGAAGCGCACTTACATCGCAGGCTGCCCGGGTCGAACCAGCTCCACCGCTACGATCCCGCGTGCGTCATCGGAGTGGCGTCGGTGGCGATGCAGATCCAGGAACCGTTTCGGTTAATCCAGGTATCGATGAAGCGTTCGCGACGAACCACGGACTTGCCTCCATGGGTTTCCTTGACCGCGATGACTCCGATCGCAATGGCAGTGTTTCCAAAGACGCGTACGGTGAGCGATTCGGGAGCGACCTGCTCCTGGTTGCCAGTGGACGATTTGACGGTAGCGAGGAACTCGGATTTTGTTTTGAGGGAGCCGTCATCTTCGACCAGGACTAATGAATTATCGAGGATGGCGGCCAGGGCTTTGGTGTCGCCAGACTTATAGGCCTGGTTCCAGGTTTTCTCCAGGCCCAGAACCTGCGCGCGCGCGGTGGCATCGTCATCTTGCGCGGAGATGAGCGCGGCGGTTGCGCACGCCAAAGCCAGTATCCAACAGCCTATCCTTTTCCGGTTCATTCACGAGCCTCCGTGGGGCGGAATATAGCAGACAGGAGCGCGCAGGATTAGTTCCGGGGTTGGTACGCGATGCGGGCGAGCAATCTCTCGATGTCAGTTATAATCTTGCTACAGCATAGCCGTCCGTGGCGAGCCGGCTAAAGCGCCTCGGATCCCGCCTTGCGGGGGACCGTCGTAGGAGTTGGCTAGGGGGCAATTTGGAGCCAGAGATGGAATCCCCGGGGAAAAGACTGTTGAAACTCCTGGTGGAACACGATCCCGCGAGCCCGGAATTCCCTAGCGGAGTTCAGGCAGCACTTGGCCCAGTAGCCGGCCCGGCGGAGGTGCCCGTCGACGGCGAATTCGATCTGTGGCACGACGTCTTTGTCCAGCAGCGGCTGCCGTGGGGACGTTTCGTGCAATCCGTGCTGCTGCACGCTGGGGCAGTTGTCCTCATCTATACGATTTCGCTGGCCTGGATTCGACAGCAAAATATCCTGGCTCACGCCGCGTTTGACCGGTCAGCGCTTGTAACTTATTCCCCCGAAGAATATCTGCCGCCGCTCGACACGGGTGTACCTGAGGTGCCGAAGGCGCAAAAGGGAGACCCCGTCTACGCGAAGCAGCCGATCCTTTCGGTTCCGCGGGAAGCGGACAACCGGTCCCAAACCATCGTGGTGCCGCCCGATCTCAAGCTCGACCATGACGTCGCTTTGCCCAACATCGTTGCCACGGGAGCGATCGCGCCGGCAATTCCGCTGGATGCGACGCGAGCCCCGCTGGCGCATATGGTTGCGCCGGAGATGCAGGTCGTGGCACCCGCGCCGGACGTGGCGTTTGCGCCAGACCGTGTGGTTAGCGCGGCGATGAAATCGGATGTGATTGCACCGCCTCCGGAGCTAACGAAATCAACCAAGGGACGCGTCGGGGTCATGAATATTGGCCCGAGTGAGGTTGTCGCGCCGGCTCCGCAGATCACGCTCGAGGAACAACATTCGCTGGCGGCACGCAGCCGCGGACATGTGCCGGGCGGTGGTGTACAACCGGTGGGCCCTCCGCCGAGCGTGGCTGCGGCGGGCCGCACCGGCGCGGGCGGACGGTTGATCGCGCTGGGGATTCATCCCGTAGCGCCCACGGGACCAGTGGCTGTTCCCGCGGGCAACCGCCGGGGAACATTTGCCGCAACTCCGCAGGGAAAACCGGGCGCTTCGGGAGCTCCGGATGTGGCGGGAGCGAAATCGGCAGCGAATGGATCCGGCAGTCGAGGAACGCGCAACGGCTCTCTGCCGACGGGCCTGCATGTTGGCGCGGCGGACGACACACGCGAGATGGCTAGCCTTTCGTCGCCGTCATTATCGTCATCGGGAGCGACGCCGGGGGCTCGTTCGGGCGCGCGCACTGCGTCTCCGGTTTCCGAAGATAAAATCACCGACGTGGATCGCCAGGTTTTTCGCGGCAAGCGCGTCTATGGCAGGACGCTGAACATGCCGAATCTGAATTCCTCGACGGGTAGCTGGGTAATAAAGTTTGCGGAACTCGACGGGGGGCGGCGAGAAGGCGAACTGCTGGAGCCGGTTGCCACAGAAACATCGGACCCCGGCTATCCGCTGGAATTGATTCGCGCCAACGTGCATGGTACGGTCACGCTCTATGCGGTCATTCATGCGGATGGCAAAGTGGGCGCCATTCGCGTGCTCAACAGCCCGGACGAGCGTCTGGATTCCTATGCGGCGAAAGCCCTGGCCCGCTGGAAATTCGTGCCCGCGGAACGGGCGGGGAAACCAGTGGCGCTCGAGGCTGTGGTGGAGATTCCGTTTCGGGTGCGAAGGAGTTTTTGAGTCGGTTTTTCGCGATGGTGTTGAGGGCGTACCCTCAGCGGCTAAAGCCGCTTTCAAAATAGGCCGGTTTCCGCAGCGCTAAAGCGCTGCGCCACCCAAAACCAAGAGCGCCGACCTGCGTCACCCAAAATGAGATGCAACGAGAAGTTTTTCCGCAGCCTGGGTTGTTGGCGGGTGCTGAAGGCATGGCTGAAGCCGTGCCCTGTCAAAGCCAAGCCAGACCCAACTTAATCGACGTTTCCTAGCGTGAGGCTTTTGCGGACTTTTCGCCCTGCAGGACGGCGTATACTGCGGGATTCGCGCAGACTTCGTAATAGTAGCGGTCGGTCCAGCGCAAGATCGATAGGTCGCGGACATCGACCTGGGCGATGCGGTTCTTGCGGACGACAATCTTGCGAAATATTCCGTTGGCGATGGGAACGGTGCCGACGAAGAACTCGCGCTCGTCGTCGATCCAGGGGCTGTTGAAGCCGGACTCGCTCCGGTCTGGAGCCCAGGCGGAAAGCGAAATTTCCTGCTGCAGTTTGCGGAAGGCTGCTTCACTCAGGCAGATTCCACCCACATTGAAGTTAAGACGCATTTCTTCGGCGCCGGACTCGGGGCTCGCGCTGCCGTTGGTCTTGCTATTGTTCTTGCCTCCGTTATTGCCTGCGTCTCCGATCTGAACCGAGTAGACCTGGAAGACTCCGGCGTCGGGTGCGAGTTTCTTGCGCACGCGCTTGTTGCAGGAGGAGAGGCGGTCGCTGTCATTGATGGCGTCGGAAATCATGATACGGTGCTCGCCATCCATGAGGTAGAGCGGAGCTGAATCCTGGTAAGCGATGCCCAAGCCGACTTCCATGGGGGGTAGACCGGAGCGCCGCAGGAGTTCGTTGTACTCGCGGAGCAGGCTCACAATTTCCCACGCCAGAACGCAGGTGCGGCCGACGCCGAGCATGGCTTCGCCTTCGCGTTCGAGCAGCGCCACGATAATGGCATCGCCTTCTAGGAAGACCTTGGTGGCGCCGTATTTCGCGAGCAACTTGTTTACTGGATCATAGAAATTCAGACTGAAATACGAGGCGGCGTTCATGCCTTTTTCCATCAGCGAGCGCGTGAGGCGTGAAGAGTCGCGCACGTCGGCCTTCAGGATCACGTGGTGAAGGACCCGATCCTCGGCAGGCTTCTGGTCTTCGGGGGGCAGGAACTCGTAGAGCATGCCGTTGAGCGTGGAAAGCTGGCGGACTTTGTCGTCGCTGACCAGGTTGATACCGTCAAAGCCGACGGTGAGGGCTTCCAGGCCACGCAGGTCACGGTGATAGCAAAAGAGGTCGTGCAGAAGGCGCGCGGCAAAGTGGCTGCGCTCGGAGCTGCGGCAGGAGGCGACGCGTCCGATGGCGGCAAAGAGCCGGTCGGAATTGAGGCGGCTTTCGGCAATGATGGTTTCAACGCGCGCGGCTTCTTCGCGGGAGATGAGCGCGTTCTTGATCTGCTGCGGATTCACCCGCGGCGCATATTCGGAGAGCAGCGGGACGGCTTCGTAGGAAGCAATGACGTGCGAAAGAACGCCTTCGCGCTGCAGCAGACGGGTCCAGATGTCGAGGCGGTCGGTTCGGTTGCGATCTTCGGCCGTCGCGTCTTCGCCGTTGCCGGTGCCCACCAGCGTGACGGCGTTTTCGGGAACATTGAGCGCCTGCTCCAGATGCTCATCGTCCGTCGCTTCCCCGTATCCTAGTTCGCGCAGAAAATTTAGGGCAAACTGGCGTAGATTTCGGAAGCGGTCGGGATCTTTTTCGAAGTTGCCGAACATGTAATAGTGCTCGGCCCAGAGATAGTCGTCGCGTCCATCATCGGTAAGAATCAGCGGATTGAGGAACAGGCGATAGCAGTCAGCGGGCAATTCGCCGAGCAGGGAGCGGCGAGTGCGGGCCAGCGTTTCCTTTTCGATTTCGCAAAGCAGACGAAACATCTCTTGCCCGGCGCGGCGCAGGATGATTTTCTTGCGCACCTGGAAAGAGGAAACGAGTCCCTGCGTCTGCATCATCTTCGCTTGCCGAACGCCCTCGAGCGCCTTCGACTTCATGCGGCACTGTTCGAGAATCCTGGCAAACTGCGTTTGCAGTTCGGTACGGATGAACTTGAGCACGGCGAGGCGGCCGAGCAGATCGACCGAGGGATTGCCTTCGGCCTTCGCGCGATTCAGGATGGCGAGATGAATCGAGACCAGCAGAGTCTTCACGTCAGCCATGCCCGGCTTGTCCAGCTTGGCGGGGCCCTCGGCGGCGCGTATGAACTTGTTTGGGGCGGCGGAGGGAACGTCCATTTCGAACAGCGATTCCACTTCGCCGAAGCGGCAGATGTAACGCGCTAGATGGAAACTCAAATCCGCGGTGATGCGCGGGCTGAGAAAAACGTCGTAGCGGAGATTGTCGACGCCCAGCTGCAAATCGCTGAAGGCGAGTTTGAGCCCGTAGTATTGAAGATCGGGCCGGCTGGGCGGTTCAAAACCACGCAACCTGAAAATCGGGAGCTTGGGCATCGGACGACGGTCGTTCCTCGTCTATTAAGCTGTGCAAATTGCTGAAACTGCAATACTAAGCAGCAGACTAGCACGATGCCGGAAGGGTCGAAAGTTACGCTGGTGTAAGCGCAGAATGATTGCGGTAACAACTGCGGCAAAGCCTATTGAGAGGTTATTGAGACTGACTGGCGCGTCGCGCTCCTTCGAATTCATCGCCTTTCTTCCAGTCGACGAGGCGCGCCTGGTTGGCGGCGGTCCACCCGAGCGCGAAACCGAAGCGGGCCATGGCGGCGTCGGAGGTGTAATCCATGCCGGGGTGATACTCGTCGCTCGGCTGGTGGTAATGATGAGCGGTGTAGTCGGCATCCTTTGCCAGGCCCCAGGCCTCGTCGTGACCTTTGAACTTCATTCCTTCATTGAGGGAAAACGCAGGAATGCCAACGCGCGCGAGGCTGAAATGATCGGAGCGGTAGTAATGTCCGGCTTCGGGGCGCGCGTCGGGACGAATCCGGAAGCGGAAATCCTGCGCCGTTGCCAGCACCGCGGGATAAAAGTTGGTTCGCTCGGCTCCGGAAACCTGGACTTCTTCGGGCGCGCCGAGCGGCATCACATCGTCGTAATTGAGGTCGAGCGAGATCTTGCCCGCCGGAATCGGGGGGTGCTTGCCCAGGTATTCGGACCCCAGCAAGCCGTGCTCTTCCGCAGTAACCGAGACGAAATAGATGGAGCGGCGCGGCCTCTGCTTTGCCTCCGAATATGCTCGCGCGATTTCCATCACGATGCCGCAGCCGGTGGCATTGTCCATGGCGCCGTTGAAGATGTTGTCGCCCGCCATATCGGGACGGATCCCAAAGTGATCGTAATGGGCGGTGTAGAAGACGCCCTCGTCCTTTAGCATCTTGTCGGATCCCGGCAGGACGGCGATCACGTTGTTCGATTCCACAGGCCGAATCTTGCTGGTCATGTGAGCAGAGAGGCGAATGTGGAGTGGGACGGGTTTGAAGTCGCGTGAGTTCGCATCGGCCATCATCTTGTCGAGATCCATGCCAGCGAAGAAGGCGAGCTGGCGCGCGATATCGAGGTGAATCCAGGCGGACGCTTTGAGCTTAGGAGTGCCGTCAAGCTTGAGATAGAATTGCTCGCCAGAAAAGGAATTCCGAACGACGTCCCAGCCATAGCTGGCCATCTCGGTTTTGTGGATGAGAATGGCGCCCACCGCTCCTTTACGAGCCGCTTCTTCGTATTTGTAGACCCAGCGTCCATAGTAAGTGAGCGCCTTGCCGGCAAAAAACTTCGGATCGTCGGAAGGCGGCTCGTTAACCAGCATGAGCAGGACTCTGCCTTTGACGTCCACACCTTTGTAATCGTCCCAGTTGTATTCGGGCGCCTCGATGCCGTAGCCGACATAGACGATCTCGGCTTCAACGTTGGATTCGGGCTGCTGCGTCTGATCGTAGGCGACGTAGTCGTCGAGCGGCTTGAGGTCGACCTTTTGGCCCTTCGCAGGAATGAAACTAAAACGCGTGTCGGGGCCGGGCGTGATGCCGACCATCGGAACTTTTTGCAGGTAGGAACCATTATCGCCGGCGGGTTTCAGTCCATAGAGCGCAAATTGTGTAGCGATGTATTCGGCGGCAATGTCACCTCCGCGCTGGCCGGTGCCGCGTCCCTCGAGCAGATCGTGGGAGAGGAAGCGGACATGGGACTCGATGTTGCCGGGGCGAATGCCCTGCATGGCGGCGATGGCGGTCCCGGGAAGATGGGAGCCGAAGCGTGCTTCGGCGCGGGGTTTCGGTGGCGTTTGTTGCGCCGAGAGAGTCGCTACTAGCAGCAGTCCAACGGCGAATATGGTTCTGCCCATCGACATGCAGAGCACCTCAAATCACACGAATAGGGATAGAATGTGCCCCGATTGTAATGGAAAAAGCGTGTAACGCGAGGTTACTTGAGCAGTAGCGCGGAGGTATCCAGGAGGGCGGAAGCGACCCAAAGGGCATGAGGACGCCGAGCGGCCGTGCCATCCTTAAAATGGGCTGTAGTGGCACTCCCCCATGAGACCCGGCTGGAAATTCAACCTTGAATACTCACAATGTTCGGTTTTGTAAGGTGCCTCTCCCGCGACCGCGGGGTCAGTTTTTCGAGCCTCAACCGGGGCGGACGTCGCGGACGTCTTCTCCGGACTGAAAGATCCGAGGGGGTGAAGTTTGCCGTACGGCTGCGAGTTTGCGGTTCACGTCCTCCACTTCTTGTTTGACCCATCCAACGCTGCTGATCTCGATCTGGCCGTCTTGTCCGATCAAGAATAAGGTGGGGACATTGGTCAGGCCATAAGCATTCGAGACAGCATAGCCATTCGGATCGTCGAGCAGGGTGCGGAAGGTGACACCGTACTCTCTCAGAAAGACGGCGGTGTCGCGCTGGTTGTCTTGCGAGATACCCACGATGGTGATTTTCTTGTCGCCGTACGCCTTATAAATGCGTTCGAGGAAGGGGAAAGTGTATTGGCAGACGGGGCAGGAGACCTTGAAGAAGGCGACCAGTACAGGCCCTTGTTGGAGAGCAGCTTGCAATGAGAAATTGCCGCCATCTTCATTATCATTTTTGCCGCTAGAGACGGCGGGTAATGAAAAATCAGGGGCCTTAGTTCCGGCCGGTAATGCAGCCATATCTTTCGGACCTCCGAACAAGCGATCGAGCCACTTCATAATAGAAGAAATAACTCACCAATTTAGATGATGCCGGCGGCCTTCAGGATTTTCCGCGTCAGCCCGGTGATAGGGATCTGTGGAATGCGATCAATGGCGATCCACTTGCCTTTCGCGGCGGGCGGAACAACCGGCAACAGCGTATTCCTTAATGGCATATTCCGCAAAACATGAACAGTGTAATTGGTGATGGTGATGGAATGGCGAAAGGTGCGCCAGCGCGCTGAATCTGGCAAGGGGCGCGGAGGGTCGGACGACTGGGGCAGTTCCCACATGCCGGCCATAAGCGAGGCTTTCTTCGGGCGCTGCACCAGCCGGACTTCGCCTTTTTTATTGCCATTGCCGCCGCGCCACTCGAGGGCACACCAGATCTGTTTCTTGCGCTGGCGGGTAGGCGGTGCGGCGCGCGGAGCTTCTCCCTGTGTGACGCACCATTTTTGGACGGGACATGTTGCGCAGCGGGGTTCGCGCGGCACGCACACGGTTGCGCCGAGTTCCATCATGGCCTGATTGAAATCTCCGGGGCGGCAGTTCGCGAGAAGCGCCTGCGCATGTTGCCACGTTTGCGGCGCGATGAGATTGATGCCGGTCAATCTTTGCAACACACGCTCGACATTGCCATCGACCACGGCTACGGGCTCGGCAAACGCGATGCTGGCGATAGCGGCAGCGGTGTAGCGTCCGATGCCGGGCAGTGCGAGCAAAGCTTCGGAGTTGCGTGGAAAGCAGCCGCCGTGTTGTTCAGCGATCTGTTGCGCGCACCGATGCAACATGCGTGCTCGGCGATAGTAGCCCAGACCGCTCCAGGCCGCGAGCACGTCGTCTTCGGAAGCCGCGGCGAGCGTTTGCACGTCCGGAAAGCGATCGAGGAATCTGCGGTAGTGGTCAAGCACGGCGGCCACGCGCGTCTGCTGTAGCATGATTTCGCTTAGCCAGATGCGGTAAGGATCGCGAGTTTCGCGCCAGGGGAGGTCGCGGCGGTGCTGGTCGTACCAGCGGAGCAGGGCACGCCGGATGCGGCCGAGATCTTTGGTGGGAACAGCCGAGGTGACCTGGGCCGGAGCCGTGGTTGTTCGAGACGCGGCAAGCCGCGTCTCTACAGGGATGCAGTCCTGCGCGCGCTTCATGGTTGGCTGACGCTGTGCGCTATGGCGACCCATCCGGCTTTTTGCTGCTGCCACACGGTCATCATGTGCTGCGGCGTTGTGGGGAGGGGTTGGGAGCCGGCGGTTCCATTCCCGGCGCTAACATTCGAGGTGCCATTCAGCGTGATGGTGTAGGTCACGACGATAGTGGTTCCGTTCAACGCGGTCTTCAGATCGCCGAGCGTGTAATCTTTTAGCTGCCATCCGCGATACTGCTCAAGCGTGGCGGAACGATCGAGCGTTCCGCCTGGAGTTACGCCGGCGTAATTCGAAGCGAGAGCGCGCTCTACTTCGGCCCAGTTCGCCGCTTTCACCTCTTTCCAGAAAACGCGCTCCAGACCCTCGCCTCCGGTTGCTTCGGAGAAGGCGCGCGCCGGGTGATCGCCGTAGAAGGTACAGGCCGAGGTGAAAGTCAGGGCAAACATCAGCGTGAAAGTGAGCATCAAAATCACAGAAACCGGCGGAGATTCGACGGCTAGGTTCGCACGCATGGCGTGATTGTACCGTGACTTGGCTTGTGTGGGGACGGGGCCCTCCGGCTCCGCTCAGGACAGGCTCCGCTCCGCCACCAGACCGGCAGAGTCACGCTTCCACACAAAGCCAATTGACCGCTGCGGGAGGGCCCACGATAATGATGAAGCCTGGTAACCGCGACACACGCGTGAACATTAAGCTGAACCGGCAGGATGGGTATGACCGAATTCGACCGCAAGGTGGAAGAGGCTTCCGCGCGCTTCAATCGCTCGGTAGCGACGATCGCCGAGACTCTGGAAAAAGAGACGGCGGAACTGGTGACGTATCTGAACGACGAGGTTGTGCCGGCGGTGCGAACACATTCCTCGAAGGCGCTGCGAACGGCGGCGGGAAAGTTGGCCGAGTTCGCGGACTTTCTGGAGACACAGCGCAAGAGTTCTTGAACCGCTTCTCGTCCAGTTGCTCGCCCAGGAGTGGGCTACGGGCGTTGCGATGGCCCTCAGCATGGTCACTTCCATGTTTTCTCTCCCTTCTATTGCTGGGCAGCGGGCTTCTGAGCGGCTGTGGTGGGCATAAGCCCGCGCAGGCGCAGGCCCCGCCTGCTCCGTCACTTCCGCAGGAAAACCCAGTCGCGATTCCGCCGCCGGCAGTAACAACGACGGGCGGAAACGAGAAGATCGACGTTCCCGCCGATGCGAAGCCGATTTTTGAAGAAACCGGGATGGCGAGCTGGTACGGCGCTCCGTATCACAACCGGCGCGGATCGAACGGCGAGATTTACGATATGAACGCGATGACGGCGGCACATCTTACTTTGCCGCTGGGCTCGATCGTTCGCATCACGAATTTGAGGACTGGAAATTCGGCGGTGCTGCGAATCACCGATCGCGGACCGTTCGTGCCGGGACGTATCGTCGATCTTTCACTGGCCGCCGCGAAAGCGGTGGATGTGTACTTACCAGGCACTGCAAAAGTTCGTTTGGAAGTGCTGCAGTCGCCTTTGTCTCTGGATACGGGAGGACGTTGGGCGGTTCAGATCGGCTCCTTCGCCGGAAAGAAAGAGGCTGCTGAATTAGCGGAACACCTGCAGAGGCGTTACCAGACGGCCAAAGTCCTGAAATTTCTGAGTCCCGCTGGAGCCTGGTGGGTGCGAGTGCGAGTTCTGGACGACGACCGCCAGCGCGCCACCGCTTTGGCCCACGAAACGGAGACTGCAGAGGGGGCGGTGTTTCTGGTGCGGCTCGACTGAAAACATTTGTTTGCGAGACGCTGTTAGGTTGGTGCTATTGTTTTTGGCGGGGATATGGAGGACCTATCTCCGAGAAGACTTGCCGGATGATCGTAAACCAATGATCGTAGTCCAATGGTCGTAAACCGATGATCGTGAGACCAGGCAAGAGGAGACTAACTCATGGCGGATTGTCTATTCTGCCGTATTATTCGCGGCGAAGTCCCATCCAAGAAAGTCTATGAAGACGAGCACACATATGCCTTTGAAGATCTGAACCCACAAGGCCCAACCCACGTGCTGATCGTCCCGAAAAAGCATGTTGCTGGGTTAAAAGAAGCCGTGGCAGAAGACGCCGAACTCGTGGGGCGGTGTCATCTGGCGGCCGCACATATTGCACGGCAGCGGTCGATTGAAGATGGCTACCGCACGGTGGTGAATGTGGGCCCACGCTCAGGGCAATCGGTTTTT
Organism: uncultured Acidobacteriaceae bacterium; assembly: GCA_963730845.1. GTDB lineage: Bacteria > Acidobacteriota > Terriglobia > Terriglobales > Acidobacteriaceae > Acidiflorens. The sequence goes on from CAVSTM010000014.1 coordinate 83,292, forward strand.
CATCTGCATGTGCACCTGATCGGTGGGCGCTCACTGCAGTGGCCACCGGGATAGTGGCGAGTCCCGTAAAACATGCATGGCGATCCTGGGCGAGGCGAAAGAGCTATGCGTCCGCGCTGCCAGATTCATAGGTTCTTCGCTTCGCTCAGGATGACAATACGAATTTATTTCCGCCAACTTGAATCGGGCATTCCGCGCGCGTTCTCTGGCTTACAATCGTGGGATGGCAAACCTGACATTGGTATATGGTCTGCGTCTGCTGCCCTCTGATGAGGTTGAGGAAGTTGGCGCGGCTACGATTAAGCTGAAAAATGGACGGGATGCGCACGTCGCCATGCACATTCTTGAGGGCGGCAAAGACGAAATCGAGAAACAGCTCAGGACGAGTCTCGCGGCCTTTTTCGACATCTATCCAGAGATATAACGGCTGAAGATATGACGCCTGAGATGTCGGCAGATGCGACGTTCCATAATCAGGCGGCGAATCAGGCAACGGGATGAGACTGATCTCTCTGGAAGTCGAGAGCAAGCTGCGTGAAAAAGGGCTCTGGCCGCAAAGCTGGATCGCGTGGGCGGCGCTCTACGTGGTGGGGCTCGAACTGCTTCTGTTCGTCGTGCAGCAGCTCACGCGTCGTGTGAGTCCGGCAATATCCGGGAGCCTGGAGGGCTGGGTAAGTTTTCTCAGCGTGCTGGCGCTTGCGCTGTTCGCCATAGCCTGGTTCCGCCGGCTGCGATCGAAACTAATGTGGCGGTTGCGGAACCGGTTGGTCGTTACCTATGTGTTTATCGGCGTAATTCCGGTTTTTCTGCTGGTAGTAATTTCCCTGATCACGCTCTATCTTCTTGCCGGGCAGTTCGCCAGCTTTGTCGTAACCTCGGAGATCACGAGTCATTTACGCAGTATGGAAGCCTCGAACCGGGCGATTGCGAAACAAATTGCAAACCGGTACAGCCACGGCGAAACGCCGAGCGGAGAAATTATTGGCGGGATGCGACCGCAGCATCGGGAATGGACGCGGCGAACGGTGTGCGTTTGGTATGGGAGCCAGTCGCAGCCGAACTGCACGGGGCCGAAGGGAGCGGTGGCGTTCAGCGCTCCGGCTTTCGTGAATGACAATTTCAGCGAGATCGTCCGGGACCATGGCGCACTCTACCTGCGCACGGCGACGGTGATTGGGGCGGAACCTGAGTCTGTGCGCGTGATTTCGAGCGAGCCGTTCGACAAGGCACTGGTGGAGGAGATCGCGGCCGAGCTCGGAGAAATCACGCTGCTGCAGCCTCGAACCTCCGCCACCATCCCGGGCGTGGAAGACAAGAACCAGCAAGGGATCACGATCGGTTCGGGCGGGACAGTTTCCGGAGACGGGCGGCAGTTCGAACCGACATTCACCGCGGGGGCGATTCCTGCCGCGAGCAGTGCGCTGGATCCGAACATCATTTTCGGAGCGCAACTCATGATTGTGGATTGGGCGTCGGCGACAGGGAAGCCGGAGCGGACCGGAGCCCTGGGCGTGCATACGCGGCCATCCGTGCTTTACGCGAGACTGTTTGCAGCGCTCGGTAGTTACGCTCAAGTCTTAGAGTACATTCTGCTGATCATCGCGATCGTGTTCGGAATCATTGAACTGCTTGCGCTCGTGATCGGAACCAAATTGACGCGAAGCATCACGTCGGCGGTCGGCCAGCTCTACGAAGCGACCAAGCACATCAATCGCGCCGACTTCAGCCACCGCATCACGGTGCAGTCGAGCGACCAACTTGCGACCCTTGCGAATTCCTTCAACTCGATGACCACCTCGATCGAGAAACTGGTGCAGGAGCAGAAGGAAAAGCAACGTCTGGACGGCGAACTGGCGATCGCGCAGGAGGTGCAGGCGCAGCTCTATCCCAAGTTGATCACGCAGCTGGAGACTCTGGAAGTGCACGGGTTCTGCCGTCCGGCGCGAACCGTGAGCGGGGACTATTACGATTTTCTCGCGCTGAATTCCGATCGTCTGATGCTGGCGGTCGGCGACATCAGCGGCAAAGGAATTTCGGCGGCGCTGCTGATGGCGACGATCTACTCGGCGGTGCGCGCGTACACGATCGAAGATGTGCCGGCACTGCGCGAACTAACTGCGCGCGAGCCGGTTGCGGTGGCTGCGGGAGGCTCGGGGCTGATGCTCGTCGCAGAGTCGAGGGGGGCGGACGCTTCTCCGGCAACGCTGCTGACGCTGCTGAACCATCAGCTTTACGAGAGCACTCCGGCGGCAAAGTACGCGACTTTGTTTTTAGGAATCTATGACGGAGCGACGCGCCGGCTTACCTACACGAACGGCGGTCACCTACCTCCGATCCTGATTTCAGAAGATGGTTCGTCCCAGCTGCTGAGCTGCGGCGGAACCGTGGTCGGCCTCTTCGATAACGTGAGTTTCCCGGAAGCGACCGTGCAACTGCGCCCCGGCGATGTGCTGGTCACTTACACCGACGGCGTGACCGAGCCGGAAAATGATTATGACGAGTTTGGCGAAGAGCGGCTCATTCAACTGGTGCGCGAGAATCGCCATCTGCCGCTCGAGCGCATCACCGAAATTGTCGTCGGTGCCGTGGCCGACTGGATCGGCGACAACGAACAGCCGGATGATATAACGCTGGTTCTGGCGCGGGCGCGGTAGGGGAGAGACGGGCGTTCCCCGCACACCTTCCACGATATCTTCTCGAAGTTGAATTCAGGCTGTGAGACGGGGCAAAGCCCCGTCACCACACGAGCTTTCCACCAGGAAAAACGCGGAAGGGATTGCTCCCTTCCGCGTCTTTTTGGCGTTCCGGGCTTCGCCCGGGGACAGCCGAGGGCGGATGCCCCTACGTGATTCTTCTTTAGACTAGGCCCTGATCGAGCATTGAGTTTGCTACCTTCAGGAAGCCGCCGATATTCGCTCCGTTCACCAGGTTGCCGGGCGTGCCGTACTTCTCGGCCGTTTCGTAGCAGTTCTGGTGGATGGCGATCATGATCTTGTGCAAACGATCATCGACTTCTTCGCGGGTCCAGGAAATACGCATGCTGTTCTGCGCCATTTCCAGTCCGGAGGTGGCAACGCCGCCGGCATTGGCGGCTTTGGCCGGTCCGTAGAGGACTTTGGCTTCGAGGAACAGCCGGGTGGCTTCGAGGGTACTCGGCATGTTTGCTCCCTCGCTGACGACCTTCACGCCATTCTTGATGAGGTTCGCTGCGTCTTTTGCGTTGATCTCATTCTGAGTGGCGCTGGGGAACGCGCAGTCGGCCTTAATGGCCCATAGCCAGTTGTGGTCGAGCTTCTTGTCGGTGGCGCTGTAGATGGCCTTCTTGAATTTTTCCGTGTACTCCTTGATGCGGCCGCGGCGGTTGTTCTTCAGCTCCATGATATAGGCGAGCTTTTCGCGGTCAATGCCGTCGGCATCGTAGATGGCGCCGTCGGAATCGGATAGGGTTACCGGCTTTGCGCCCAGATCGAGCAGCTTCTCGATGGTGTATTGCGAGACGTTGCCGCTGCCGGAGACCAGACACACTTTGCCTTCGAGTGAGTCTTTGCGGGTCTTCAGCATTTCCTTGGCGAAGTAGACACAGCCGTAGCCGGTCGCTTCGGGACGAATCAACGAACCGCCCCAGGCCAGGCCCTTGCCTGTCAGGACGCCGGTGAATTCGTTGCGCAGCCGCTTGTATTGGCCGAACAGGAATCCGATTTCGCGGCCACCCACACCGATGTCGCCGGCGGGAACGTCCGTGTCGGGGCCGATGTGGCGGCTGAGTTCGGTCATGAAGCTCTGGCAGAAGCGCATCACTTCGTCGTCGCTCTTGCCTTTGGGATCGAAATCGGAACCGCCCTTGCCGCCGCCCATGGGCAGCGTGGTGAGCGAATTCTTGAACACCTGCTCGAACGCCAGGAATTTCAGGATGCCGAGATTCACCGAGGGATGGAAACGCAGTCCGCCCTTGTAGGGGCCGATGGCGCTGTTCATCTCGATGCGGAATCCGCGATTAACTTGCACTTTGCCCTTATCGTCAAACCAGGGCACGCGGAACATAAGAACCCGTTCGGGCTCGGTTATGCGTTCTAGAATCTTGGCTTCGTGATATTCCGGGTGGCGCGCCAGCACGGGTCGCAAGGACTCGAATACTTCCAGGACGGCCTGGTGGAATTCTGGTTCGGCTGGGTTTTTGGCTTTGACGAGATTGAGAGTTTGATTGATATAGTCCGCCGCTGCATTAACCTTGGGCGGTTCCATGACAGTCATAGGCTTGCCTCCGAATTTTTAAGTGAACGGATTTTCAAAAAAACAGGACGCCGCAGGAATCGCGGCTGCATTGATTAGATGCCTGGCGGGGATGCCCTGCCGTGATGGGCGTCACCTGATTTCGTGATAATTTGGCGCAAGGCTCTGGGCGTAGGGCACCATGCGCAGGACACTGGAAAACCTGATGTGTGTCCATTGGCGCGGTAATGCTGATTAGGGACCGTGGTGGCCGGGCGAGGACGCCCGGCGCTCCACAAGCTACTGCTAAGGTTACTTCGCGCCGTCAGGTTTTACAACCGTCACTTTGGCCGTCACCTGCTGGCCTTTTTCCATGCCCCCTACGACGACCAAGCCGTGGCGTGTCACCAGCAGGCCGCGATGGTCCATTGTAGGCGGGGTAGGAGGGGTGGACCCGGGATTGTCGTCGCTGATCGTTTCCCAATACCCGGTGTAGTCGTTGAAGGCGAACGTCACCGGGGAAGGCTCGGCCGGCTTGCCGTTATAACCGATTCCGTCGTAGTTGTAGGGAGTGTCGCTACCGCCGGAGAAATAGATTCTGCCCCCTTTTTTTTCTGCCGGCCCCGCGCCCGCCGCTATGCGATAACGTGCGTTGCCGGGATGGGGTTGAAGTTTTGTCCATTCGATCTTGGTGATGTCACCCTTCTTTGAATTTGGAATCTCACCCATCCAGCATTCGCTGGACGCGAGGTACTTGGGACCTATGCCGCTCCGGTTCTTGTAGGCACCGTCCACGTAAACGATGGTGTTGCCAATGATGGCGCCGGCATGACCGAACACGGGCGTACCGGGAATCGGCGTGGCCTGCATCCAAGTATCTTTATCGGTGTCATAGATCTGGACGTCGCGGACGGCGTCGTTCTTTGCCGTTGACCATCCCCCGATGACATAAATGTAACGGTCGCGAAAGACGCCGACGACCGCGTCGTCGACCGGGACGGGGATGTCCTGGCCGCGATAATAGCGGTTTTCAACCGGGACAAAGACATTCAGGTCTGACATGGTGGTCTCTCCGCCCTGGGAGTCGACGACGTAGCCTCCGAAGATGAAGACCTGGTCGTGGAGCGCCACGGCCGACGCAGCAAGGCGCCCGGCCAGACCGGGAACGGGGCGTTTTTCCGTCCACTTGCCAGTGCTGGGATCCATTTCGTAGGCGCTGGTCGTGACGGCGTCCCAGGTTTTTTTCGGACCGATGCCCATGAAGGAAAAAATCCTGGGTCCGCCTTGGTCATGCGAAATGGCGACCGCATTGTTCGAAACAGGCGCCGGGAGCGGGCTGAGTTGGGTTTCGTCGTCGGCCTGAAGGCGAGCCAGCAGACAAAAACAGAATAGCGCCGGGAGCAGTTTGATCCACGCTGATTTCATTGCTCAAATGATAGCAGCGCAGGGAAAGCCTCAGGTGTCAGGTAGCAGGTCTTCGGCCTCAGGTCTGACAGGGCCGTCTTTCCTGAGATCTAACACCTAAGACCTGGGACCTCAGAACCATGTGCGCTTGCGATATTCCCGGTACGCGTAGCCGAACTTGGCTTCGAGGACCTGGGCTTCGCGGCGTGCTCGAATGATTTGCATGGGAATGATCACCAGAAAAATGGCCAGCAGTTCGGATCGCCCCGCCAAGAGAACCATGCCCAACCCGCAAATCATTCCCGAAATGTAAATCGGATTGCGGATTCGCGAGTAGATGCCGGTGGTGACTAGGGCGGTCGCCTTAGGAACCATAGAGAATGATCGACCCAGTGTGTAGCGGGCGAGAACCACGCCGCCGAGGCCGATCACACCTAGCACCAGACCGAGCCATCGCGCCACTCCATGCGGGCCTGATCGGGAGTGAAATATGACGAGGAAAGCCCACAGGCCCACGATCAACGGCAGCCAGACGCGCCATATCGTTCCACGATCCATTTGCTACTCCACCATCTTTTTTTGCTACTCCGCCAACTTTGCTACTCCACCAACCCCTGGCGCACGGCGTGAATGAAATCGGTGTAGGCGGGCTCGATGCCGGAAGCGCGCATCTGCAACGCGATTTGGCCGCGATGATACGCGGAGTGAAAAAGCACGTGCATCAGTATGTCTTCCACGCGGCTCGACCAGGGCTCACCCTTGCTGTTGCGGTATTCCACCTTGTCGTCGAGCGAACCGGGCGGGAGCTGGGTCGCAAGCTGTGCAAGATAATGTTGCCACGCCGACGACATCTCGTCGCTCAGCGCCATGCAATCCTCAATCGTTGCGCTGGGCCAGACCGGCATACTCTGACGCTGTTTCAGGATCCGTTCGAGCCAGAGCTTCTCCGCCGAAAGAATGTGGGCCATGCGTCCGATAGCACTCAAGGAAGTGCCGGCGGAAACGGATTCACCGGCACGTAACGCGGCGAGGCATTCGCGATTTGCCCAGTGATCGTAGGCAAACATCCGTAAGAAATCTTTGGTGCCCATGGGAACTCCTTCGAGTAGACGCGCCGCTACTCAGATCGGTAAGCGCGTTGCGACTGGCTGCGCAAAGACGATACGATGACGCAACGATGATAAACGGTGTAATGACGGGCACGGCGGGGCGACTGCAGCTCAACAGCACACTGGTCGAGTATTCTCTGCGCAACCGTTCGACCGCAGCGGCTAAAGCCGCTCATCAATCTAAGCGCGTAATCGCAGCGCTAAAGCCCTCCACCCCATCACGCCAAAACCGGGCGTGCTGGGGACCCCGGCGCTGCGCCACCCCCAATCTGACTCCAGTCTTTGTCATTGTTATTGCAATCTCACTCTGCCTGTTGAGCGTGGCCGCGCGGGCGCAAACGCAAGACCGGACCAGAGTCCAAACGCGCGAACAGTTGCTGCAAGACCTGAATTCCGACCAGTTGCGAGATGCCGTCCTGCTAGGTCAACAAGCGGTTTCGCGTTGGCCGCGCGATGCGCAATTCCGCCATTATCTGGGCGTGGCCTACTTCAAAACCGGCGACACGAAGCAGGCGCTGGAGCAGCTAACGCGAGCACGGGAGCTGAACCCGAGAGACTCGGCGACACATTTTGACCTGGCACTGGTGTTATTGAGCAAACAAGATTACGCGGGGGCCGCGACGGAACTGGAAGCGGCAATCGAGCTCAGTCCTTCGAATGCGAACGCCCTGGCGCATGTGCTGCTGGGGCGGGCGTATCTGAATTCGAATCGCAGCTTGCAAGCGATCGACGAATTCAAAACCGCTCTCAAGCTCGACCCGGCCATCAAACTCGGATACTACCACTTGGGATTCGCTTACTTCAGCCTCGGTCGCAACGATGAAGCGATCAGCGAATATAAAGAGGAGTTGCGCCGGTCGGGAGAGAGTCCGGCGGTGGTGTACGAGTTGGGACGCGCGCTGATGGAGAGCGGAAAATATGAGGCGGCCGTGACCTACCTGCGGCGTGCCACCGAACTGGACCCGCCGAATCCCGACGTCTGGTACAACCTGGGCAAGGCGCAGGTGCTCGCGGGGCAGGCGGCTCAGGCGGAGGCTTCTTTGCGTAAGGCGGCGGAAATGAACCCGAAGGATCCGAGCCCGCACTATCAACTGGCGCGTGTCCTGGAAAAACTCGGCAGGAGCGAAGAAGCCCGCAGTGAACGAGAACATTTCGCCGAACTGAAGAAGGCGCAACCGGCTACGGCGGGAATGGCCACCGGGCGCGATCAGTGATGCCGATTCAGCGTATGAAAAACCTCCGCGTCACGGTTGCGGCGTCCGTCCTGCTGATGGCATTGAGTGGCGGTTGGTTATTGCGGGGAGCTGCGCAGACGCCTGCTTCGAAGAACGCTGCCCCGACCAGCGCGGGTTCGGTGGCGAATCCTGCGGTTGTCGCGCAAAAGCCGGGCGCGAGGACTCCCGCGACCAACCCGCCGCTGTTTGTTGACGTGACGCGCGCCGCTGGAATTGACTTTCATCTGACTTGCGGCAGCCTGGAGAAGCTCTACATCGTCGAAACCCAATGTGGTGGCGCCGCCGCTTTCGACTACGACAATGACGGGTGGATGGACATCCTGCTTATTGACGGTTCGTCGATCGAAGACTACAAGGCGGGAAAATGCCATCCGCCTCGCCTCTATCACAACAACCATGACGGCACGTTTACCGATGTGTCGGCGAAATCGGGCCTGAATTTTTGTGGTTGGGGTTACGGCGTGGCGATCGGCGACTTCGACAACGACGGCTGGGAAGACGTTTACATCACCGGCTTCCATGGTTCAGCTCTTTACCACAACAACCACGACGGCAGCTTCACCGACGTCACCGCTAAGGCCGGCGTCGCCAACGCCGATCGCTGGGGAACCAGCGCGGCCTTCGGCGACTACGACAACGATGGCAACCTTGATCTCTACGTCGCCAACTATGTGGATGTGGATATGAACAACCTGCCGAAGTTCGGCAGCAACCAGTTCTGCCAATATCGCGGTATCCCGGTCAATTGCGGGCCGCGCGGATTGAAGGGCGCTCGCGACCGTCTTTACCACAACAACGGCGACGGCACCTTCACCGATGTCACGGAAAAACTCGGTATAGACCCCGACAGCTACTACGGGCTCGGCGTCTTGTGGCTGGATTACGACAAGGACGGTTGTCTCGATCTTTACGTGGCCAACGATTCTTCCCCGAGCCTGCTTTATCACAACAACTGCAAGGGTGGATTCACCGAAGTGGGGGTCGAGGCGGGCGTGGCCTACAGTTCCGACGGGCACGAACAGGCTGGCATGGGCGTTGATTCCGCCGACTATGATCGCGACGGCTGGCCCGACATCGTGAAAACCAACTTCTCCGACGATACGAAGAACCTCTACCACAACGACCACAACGGCGAGTTCACCGACATGGCTGGCCCGGCGGGCATCGGCGCCATTGGTTATCCGTACCTTGGCTTTGGCGTGAAATTTCTCGACTACGACAACGATGGCTGGCCCGACATCTTCATGGCCAACGGCCACGTCGACGCGCAGGTCGAAGGACAGTCCTTCGGCGTGGGCTACGCCGAGCGGCCGTTTCTGTTTCACAATCTCGGTTTCGAATCCGATCACCGAGCCGGAGCCCAATCAAAGATCGGAAGATTCGAAGAAGTCGGCGAGAAGGCGGGTGGCGCACTGGCAAAAAGATATGTAGGCCGCGCCGCCTTGACTGCGGACTTCTGGAATCGCGGCCGTCAGGATCTCCTCTTCACGAATATGGATGGCTCTCCCGTTCTGCTGCGCAACGAAGTGCCGTCACCCGGCCACTGGCTGCGGATCAAGACCATCGGCAGCAAGTCGAACCGCGATGGCTTCGGAGCAAGGATCGAGATCACAGCCGAGGGCTCAACCCGTTATGCCGAAGTCAGGGCCGGAAGCAGCTTCGAAAGTTCGAGCGATCCACGTACCCATTTCGGTTTGGGCGCGGCCACTCGAGTGGACGCGATCGTCATTCGCTGGCCGAGCGGACAAGTCGACAAACTGGGACCGGAGGCGGTGGACCAGGAACTCGTGGTTCGAGAGGGAAGTGGCGTCATTGAAAGAAACGCGGAAATGCACCCGTCGGCCGCCGCGAAGCACTGATCGGCGGTGGACGCGCCTTTGAGAGGCGGCCAGCGGCGGCGACCGTAAAGAAGGCGCGACCCAAGTAGATCATGAAAGCGTGCGGAAACTAATCTGACAAGACTACGGAATTTGGTAGGGTAGCGTATTTCGATCTTCAATTACTCATAGGTATATCGTACCGTTGCACCCGTAAGTGCTTGAAACATTGGACGCTGTCGTTTGGTGCAAGAAGTGCCCACCTACTTCAAATGCACTATGTATTGCTGTTTCCGGTGCGAGGGATGTCGTTCTCCGAGATGCTCACCCGGTTATTATCAACGGAATCAGTAGGATGGAGTAAGAGTTGGTGTTCGGAGCGCGGGATTTTGCGCCGTTCGTAGTTGCAAGTGAGTGTTGTCCGACGAGAGTTTGCAAGATCAGGTTCGCACCAAGTTTTTCGTGCATTCGTGCAAATGACAACAATCACGTACCACAGTCTCCAGGGGGTAGGTAAATGAAAAGATTGCAGTTTTGCCTCGTTGTATTTGCCGTGCTGGCTCTGACCTTCAGCGCATTCGCGCAGGTGGAGAACGGCCAGTTTACCGGTACCGTGCTTGATCCAACCGGCGCCGCGATTGCCAACGCCAAGGTTTCGGTTACCAATCCGGCGATCGACCTGAACCTTTTCACCACGTCCAATTCCAGCGGCAACTACACGGTGAAGGAAGTGCCGCCCGGCGTTTACAAAATAACGGTCGAAGCTGCGGGCTTCAAGACGGTCATCCAATCGCCGGTGTGTCAGGCGAACGCCGGCACCATCGCGCACGTGGACTTCAAGATGCAAATCGGCAAGGCTTCGGAAGTGGTCGAAGTCACCGGCGAAGCTGCCGCCGTCAACACGGAAGATTCCAAGCTGGCCACGACGGTGAGTTCCACGCAGATCAACAACCTGCCCCTGAACGGCCGCAACGTGTTTGACCTGATGAGTTAAGCACCGGCGCCGTGAACGTGATGGGAGTTGACTTCGAAAACGGCCACAATACGGTCGTCAACGGCTTGCGCGAGGACTTCAACGGGTTCCTCGTCAACGGCGTATCGAATAAAGGACTGAGCGGTGGTGTGGTGAACACGCCGATTCGAGGACTCGGTCGAGGAATTCCAGCAGTTGGGGTTGAACATGTCGGCACAGTACGGCAGCAGCGCCGGCGGCACGGTCAATCTGGTGACCAAGTCGGGCACCAATGCGTGGCATGGCAGCGGATGGGAATACATCCGCAACAATGACCTCGATTCCAACTATTTCTTCAATAATTATTACGGCGCGCCAAGATCGCCGCTGCACTTCAACCAGTTCGGCCTCACTTTCGGCGGCCCGATTGTGAAGGACAAGCTGTTTTTCTTTCTCTCTTTGCAGGGTGACCACTTCACGTCTGACGCCGTGCCGACCACCATCACGCAGGAATCTGCCACATGGCGCACTGCGGTCATTGACGCCGATACGGCCGCCAACCTCACCGGTAACCCGACGAACTCAGTGGCAGCGCTACTGTACAAGAATTTCCCGCCCGCCAACGCGGGCCAGTCCACGGGTCTCACATCAAATACCTATGTGAACGGCTGGAATGGTGTTCCTGCCACGAACCCCAACCCAGACTACTACACCGTTCCTGTGCTCGGCGCATAACGTCGGTGGGACTACGCTGATGGCGCAGAAATGGGCTAACATTTTTGGCGTTACTTCTCAGGATCAATTAAACGCGGCGGCCGCTGGTTGCGGCGGTGGGCTGGCTGTCCCAGCCGCGGGAATCACGCCGATCGATCGTAATGCCTCGATCCAGGAGACGAGCGTTTCTACTTTCGGAACCCAGACGCAAAGTCTGGGCAACCTGTTCAACGGAAAAGAGGGGTCGCTCCGGCTGGATTACAACTGGAACGCCAACAACCGCATGTACGTTAACTTCAACTACCTGCGGGAAACGGACACCTTTGGCGCTTGCCCCACCTCATCCTGCGCGCGCGGCTTCGAGCAACCAACTCGAGGCCTGTTCCCGACGGGCTCGTTGAGCTACGTGCATACCTTCAGCCCGACCCTCTTGAACGAGTTACGGGTTGGCTACACGCAAAACAACACGATCGACGTGGTCAAAGATCCGGGCGTGCCAGCCATCGGCTTTTCCGATGGGACGGCCTTCTTCGGCTCCTATAACGGCTATCCACAGCAGTTCAAGGAGAACATTTACACCTACTCCGACATGGTGTCGATCAGCCATGGAAATCACAACATGAAGACAGGAGTGGACTTCCGGCGCAACATCGAAAACAGCGAGTTTAACATCGCTCGTCCCTCCTACTACTTCTACGATCAGGTTCACTTCGCCGCCGACGCGCCTTACCTGCAAGTCAACGGCGTCGATCCCGGGATTTGCAAATCACCCTGCCCGCCTTCTTCCTACAACCCGAATCCCTCCGCCGAGCTGGCTGATAACTTCCGCCACTGGCGCAATATCGAGTTCGGAGCCTATTTCCAGGATGACTGGAAGGTGAGCAAGCGCGTCACACTGAACCTCGGCCTGCGCTATGACGTCTATCAGCGTCACCACGAAGAGGACAATTACGCCACCACGTTCATCGTTGGCCCGGGTGCGAATCTGGTGCAACAGATTCAGAATTCCAATGTGCCGGCGGGAACGATCGGTACGATCAACGGTGTTACCTATAATTGCACCACCGTGAATCCATCGCTGGTCCCACTCGTGGGTTCCGGCTGCGGGCCGGGTGGCTTCGCCCCATCCAATAGTTTGGGGCAGGGCGATCACAACGATTTCGGGCCTCGCGTCGGCTTTGCCTGGGATGTGTTTGGCGATGGCAAGACATCGATACGGGGCGGCTTTGGCGTAGCCTATGAAGGTACGCTTTACAACCCGCTTTCGAACTCACGCTGGAATCTCCCCTACTACTCCTTCGACGAAATTCTTGGCGGCGGAGTTGGGCAGCGGAATAACGACGTGGTGTACGGACCTTCCACCTGCACCGGTGGACCGCCGACCGGCGTTTGCAATCAAAACCCGGCAGTCGCCCCAACCTATCTCGGACCTCCCACTAACCCCAACCAGGGCCCTGCCGGACAACCGCAGGCCACTGGCAACATCACTGGCTGGGATCCGAGCAATCCCAACAAGGCGAACCTGACCGGAGTCGTCTTCCCGACGGGTGTCCGCGATCCTTACGTGTACAACTTCTACTTCGGCGTACAGCGCGAAATCCTGCCCAAGACGGTAGTTGACGTGAAGTACGTAGGGACAGCCGCCCACAAGCTCTTCCGCGCGGAGGACGTGAACCGCATACCCGGTTCTGAGCTGCCAGCAGGGGTTACAGTTGTCGACAACCTCGGCATCACGAGGACGGGAGAGCAAGATCCTGTGATCAACCCGAACGGACGCTTGAACCCGAACTACCTGAAGCTGCGTGCGTGGGAGAACGCGGTCAACTCCAATTACAATTCGCTGCAAACCTCGGTTAAACGGCAGATGTCTCGCGGGTTGCTCTTCAATGTGGACTACACCTATAGCCACTCGATTGATAACGGTTCGACTTGGCACAGCGGCGCCACCACCGCCAACGGCACAGCCGCCGGAGAGGGCTACACAACAACGAACACGGATCCGGGTCTGGATCGCGGCGATTCGATCTACGACATCCGACACCGTCTGGTGGTCAACTACGTTTACCAGTTGCCCGGACAGAACCTGAAGGGAGCCATGGGCATGATGCTGGGCGGCTGGTCGTATAACGGCATCTGGGCGTTCCAATCCGGAGCGCATTGGGAGCCCACAATTTCGTCGGGGTCAAACCTCTCCGGTGACTGTTCTCAGGCTGGCGTCAACGCAGGTGCCTGCGTCAACCTCGGTGGCGATTTCAACCTGGACGGTGGTCAAAACGACCGGCCCAACTCAACCTCCTCTCGCATCGGCGGTGTTTCTCACAGTTCGTGGGCGAATGGCTGGCAAAGGACAAAGATCCTGAACCCAAACGGCACCACCAGTTACCAGTACGCTTCCCCCGGTGTTACGTTCTCGACCCCGTGTCTGGCGTGCGTAGGCAACCTGGGCCGCAACTCGTTCGTGGGCCCTAGTGCCTGGTACGGCGATATGACGTTGTCGAAGATCTTCAAGATCACGGAACGGGTCAACCTGAAGTTCGACGCCAACGGCTTCAACGTGTTCAACCACACCAACTTCCTGCTCGCTGCCGTCGGCGGAGGAGCTAACAACAACTTCACTCGCGTTCAGTTTGGTCAGGCTAAAGCCACTTTGAATCCGCGCGAGTTGCAGTTCGGGGTGAAGCTCAGCTTCTAACCGAGACGGAGTTGCTTCAGGGCTTGTTTCTGCTGGTCAGGAACAAGCCCTTTTTCCTTTCCTGATGATATTCTTTCTCGGGGTGTCGCGATGGACACAGGGTCCCGCGTTCTGTTGTGGTGCGCGCTTCTGGCGTTTTTCGCCATTCCCCAGCAACTCTCTGCCCAGATTAACGAATACGGAAAAATCGTTGGCAGTGTCCGAGTGTTGAGGGGCGATTTCCCTAGCCACCCTGTGCTGGTTTCGCTGGAAATGCGCGGCTCGCCCATTGGCAGCGCGTACTGCGATAGCCAGGGACGCTTTGGCTTCTATGGCCTGGTCGCAAACCAGTACCGGGTTTCGGTCGATGACGATGCCTACGAGCCAGCCAGCGAGACGACAGAGCTGAATCCGGACACGTCGACGACAAACTTTGTGCAACTCACGTTGGTGCCGCGCCCCAGCGCCAAGAAAGATCCGCTGCCGGGGCGGGTGGAGGGAAGCAACCCGTACCTAATCGATCCCGCCGAATACTCCCGGGAATTTCCGAAGAAGACGCTCAAGGAATTCCAAAAGGGCGTGGACGCGGACCGCCAGGGCAAGCCGGACGACGCGATCGAGCACTACGAGAAGGCGCTCAGCTATTCGCCGAACTTTTATCCAGCTCACAACAACCTCGGCTCCGCGTATCTGGCCAGGCGGAACTTCGAGATGGCCGAAACCCAGTTTGAAGCGGCCCTGAAGGCGAACCAGAACGACGCGCAAGCACACTTCAATCTCGGGAACGTGCTCCTGATGACGAAGCGCTATCCTGCCGCCGACCACGAGATCGAAGAAGGATTGCAGCGGCAGCCCTCCTCTGCCTTCGGATACTTCTTGCAGGGATCGCTGTATTCGCGCACCGGCCGTACTGAGCTGGCCGAGAAGAGTCTGCAAAAGGCGTTACAACTTGATCCCAAAATGCCGCAAGTGTATTTGCAGCTGGTGAATCTATATCTGCAACAGAAACGCACGCCGGACGCAATCGCCGAACTCGAGGCCTACCTCAAGGCTTTCCCCGATTCGCCGTTTTCACCGCAGGCGCGGGAGTCGCTGAAGCGACTGCAGGGGGCCGCGGGCGCCTCCACAAATCCGCAGTAGCCTGGAGATGGCCGTAGCCTGGAGATAATGTGCGGTGGCTCGCGGTGGAGGTGGGGCAACCCTGACTCGTCCAAAATACGCCAAATTGCGGATGATAGACTTTCTGTACGCTATGTCCCTGATACGCTGGCTGTTGTGTGTTCTTTGCCTGGTGGCGAGCGCCATGGCCGCCCCGCCTCAGCCTCCAAAGCCCCAGCCTCCCAATGTAATTCTGGTCACGTTGGACACGACGCGCGCCGACCGCATGGGTTTTCTGGGTTCGGAGCGCGGGCTGACGCCGAATCTCGATGCCTTGGCACGCCAGTCCGTGGTTTTCACCCGCGCCTACTCCCAGGTTCCGCTGACGACGGCGTCGCACGCGACTATCCTGACGGGCACGTATCCACAGTTCCACCAGGTCAAC
The DNA here is from genome assembly GCA_963730845.1 of uncultured Acidobacteriaceae bacterium. Taxonomy (GTDB): domain Bacteria; phylum Acidobacteriota; class Terriglobia; order Terriglobales; family Acidobacteriaceae; genus Acidiflorens. The sequence continues at coordinate 98,946 of CAVSTM010000014.1, forward strand.
GATTTTGGCGTGCCTCTGGCGCAAGACCTGCCCTACGCTCCTTACATCTTTCGCGGCAAAGGATATCATACGGCGGCATTTGTGGGCTCTCTGATCCTCGACCCGGAAGCACGCTCAGCTCCCGGTTTTGAGCGTGGATTCGATACCTACGATGCCGGCTTCCACCGGCGACGCACGGGAGAAGACCGTTACCAGTCAATTGAACGCCGCGGTGCCGAGGTAGTGGCGCACGCACTGGCGTGGTTGAACGTCCACCAGAAAGGGCGGTTCTTTATCTGGGTGCATCTTTACGATCCGCACGACCCCTACGATCCTCCCGAACCGTACAAGGCCCGGTACGCTTCCGCGCCCTACGACGGCGAAATTGCCTATGTCGATTCGGTCGTGGGTAAATTACTGAGCCAGTTGCGAGTACTGGGCCTCTTTGATGACGCGCTGATTGCCGTCATGGCAGATCACGGCGAGGCCCTGGGGGAACACGGCGAGACTACGCACGGGATTCTTCTCTACGATGAAACCATTCGCGTGCCCCTGCTGTTCAAGTTGCCACGAGAGCGTTCCGCCGGAACGCGCATTGACAGCCGTGCTGGCCTCGTTGATGTTTTACCCACCATCTTGCAGGCGGCTGGGATTGACGTTCCCCAAGAGGTGCAGGGCGAATCTCTCTTGTCCATGTTGTTGAAGCCGGCAGAGTCTCATGATCGCCCAGCCTACGCGGAGAGCGACTATCCACACCGAACCTTTGGATGGAGTTCGCTGCGGTCACTGCGCACGGGAAAGTATCTGTTCGTCGAGGCACCGCACCAGGAACTCTATGACCAATCAGCGGATCCGAAGGCAGAGCACAATCTATCCGCTACTGCCGTGGCGGTGACTAACACGCTGGCCGCCCAGATCGATGCGTTCCGGCAGAGAACGAGCAGCGCAAAGGAAGCGCCGAAAGTCAGCATGGATCCCGAACTGCAGGAAAGATTAAACGCACTGGGATACGTGGGCGCCGATAGCAGCAATTCAACCATGCTTGGCATCAAGGACACCGGCGCCGATCCCAAGGATAGGGTTGGCGTCGTGAATCTATTGCACCGCGCCGAAATGTTTGGAGAAGAAATGCGCTTTCAGGAAGCGGCGCCTCTGCTTGAGCAGGTGATCGCAATGGAACCTGACCTGCCGATCGCCTACCTGCAACTGGGTACAGCTTTGAGTTCGCTGAAGGACTATGAGAAGGCGGTTCCGGTATTGCGCAAGGCGGTGGAAATGCGCCCGGACTTGACCGTTCCGCGATACCAGTTGGGTTCGGCACTGTTCGAGACCGGGGATTTTGCGGCGGCGGCGGTCCAGTTTGAGACGGCCATCGCTCGTTCTCCGAACTGGGCGGAAGCGCACTTCTCGCTGGCAACGGCGTATGCGCGAGCTGACCGCCTGACGGACGCCATCCAGGAATACGAAAGAGTAATTGCACTCAGACCGAACCACTATGGCGCGCACCTGCTTCTGGGGCGAGCCCTGGCTCTATCGGGAAACCCGGCGGCCGCCGTGCCGAATCTGATAAAGGCGGCGGATGTTCAGCCCACGTCGGCCGAGCCACACTTGTTTCTGGCCGACGCATACGTCCAGTTGGGACAGCAAGCCGATGCCGAGCGGGAACGGGCGGAAGCCGAGCGCTTGAGAGCGAGTGAGAAGCCGTAAGCCGGTCATCGGTGGGCAATGAGAGAAGTGTTTCTCAAGTCAGTTCGCAGGCACGAATTGACAGAATGTTTCGTCGAGCTTGCACGCCGCTGCGTATTCATCGTGCGCCGCTTTTGCATGGTGCAAGAGTTGATGGGCATAGGCAAGGTTCAGGTGAGCGTCCGCCAGTTTCGGATCAAGCTCAATGGCGCGCTGAAATTCGCGGATCGCTTTTAAAGTCTGATTCGTCCGGTTATCGCAAATGCCGAGGAAGTTGTGCAGCCTAGCATCCTCCAGTCCGAGGCCAACCGCTTTTTCCAGGTGAGGCGCCGCGAGGGCATAGTTCTTCTGTTGAAAAAGCAGCATCCCCAGTTCGCGCTGGCCGGAAGAGAAGTTGGGCTGGATGGCAATCGCCTTCTCATATGCGGACTGGGCCGCTGACGGATCGCCTCCCGCCGCGAGCAACCCCGTCTGGTACCAGGCCCGATAATTCTGGGGGTTGCTCCGCAGCGCTTTTTGCAGCCAGCTCTTCGCCTCGTCCACGCGACCCAGTTTCGCCAGAGCGCTGGCCAACCCAGTCATGGCGTTGTCGAAGTTGGGATTGAGCTCAAGGCAGCGCTGCAGTTGCCCGGCAGCGAACGCCCAGTTCTGCCGCCGCAAGGCCGATTCGCCCAACAGGAAAGGAATTACGTAGATCTGCGGATCCTTTTGCTGCACTTCGGTGAGAAGAGCCTCGGCTTGATCGTCCTCTTGCAGCTGAAAAGCGTCCTGTGCCTTGAGGATGGAATTAAACTCCCACAGCTTGTCCTTGGGATCGGCCAGCCCTTGCTTGAGCGCCTCGGGAGAAACTGCGGCGCGAAATCCAAAGTAGCCCAGAGCGCGCAATTTTTCCTGCGCGTCCGGACTCAGGTTTCCAGCCCCCTCATGCGGCCGGGTGAAGGGATTGTGGGCCAGAAGCGCCTGCAACTTTTCCCGAAACACGGCAACCGTGGCAGGCTGCTGGGCGGCAATGTTCCGCGTTTCTCCGGGGTCGATTTCAAGATCGTACAATTCCGGCGTTGGCGCCTCGATAAAGTGAAAACGCTCGCTCTCGAGCGCGTGCAACGGGCTCCACCCGAAAGAACTGAAGGGATAGAAAGTCTCGCTGTAGGCCGGATCTTGTCGCGCCTGACTCTCCGCCTCGTTCGCGCCTGCCTTAGTGTCTGACCCCGTGCCTAACCGAGTGCCTAACAAGGGATGCGACTGGAACTGGGCATAAATCGAATCAGTCGCATCCTTTAATCCCGCCAACTGCAGAAGCGTCGGGGCCACGGCCGTGGTTTCCACAGGTTCGCGGTGCCGCCCAGACGAAATGCCGCTCCCGGCGGGCGGTTTCACGATCAGCGGCACATGCACCGTGGCGTTATACAGGAAGAAACCGTGCTCGTCTTCGCCATGTTCGCCGAGAGACTCGCCGTGGTCGCTGAGGGCGACGATCAGCGAAGAATCATAGAAATGATTCTGCTTGAGCCAAGCCATCAGTTTCCCGAGTTCGTGATCCGCGTAGGCGATTTCGCCATCGTAGAGGTGGCTGCGATACTCGGAGCGATAGGGTTCCGGAGGATCGTAGGGGCTGTGCGGATCGTAAAGATGGAGCCAGAGAAAAAACGGACGTCGGGGAGTTTTCTTTAACCATGCGATGGCATGCGCCACGCTCTCCCCGGCACGGCGGTCCACCAGGCCGATGTCTTTCTTCTCGAAGGTTTCCGCGGAAAACGCATCGTCATAAAAATCGAAGCCGCGCGCCAGTCCCCAACTCCGGTCGAGAACAAAGGCGCTAACCACGGCCCCGGTGGCATAACCAGCCTGCTGGAAGGCCTGGGACACGGTGCGAAATTGCTGTCCCAGCGGCTGCCCGGTGAAGTCCTGCACGCCGTTTTGAAAGGGGTAAGTGCCGGTCAGGATCACCGCGTGCGAAGGCCAGGTAAGTGGAACCTGCGAGATGGCTCGTTCAAACAGAACCCCGTCGTGTGCCAGCGCATCGAGGGTTGGAGTCTTGACCATCGGTGCTCCGTAACATCCCACGTGATCGGCGCGCACGGTATCGATGGTGATCAATACAACGCTCGGTTTCGTAACTGGTTTCGCAGCCGGTTTCGCAACCGATTTCGCAACCTTGGATCGCGCAGTACCAGGCCTGGTATCGCTGGACGCTGACTGCGGCGGTGTCGCTTGCACTTTCTCGGTTGCAGCGTCCTGTGCGAACGCGGTATATCCGGCAGTCAGAGTGATCGCAACCGCGAACGAGAGAGCGGGCGAAAGCGCTGAAAGGAGAGTTGAGAAGCGCCCAAACATGCGTCTATTGCGGCGTCGGCTGCTGCTGCGCGCGCCGCGTCTCCTCGTCTGCTTCCGCCGTCAGCCCTTTGGCGGCCAGAGCCTTGGCCAGCGACTCGTGCATGATGCTCTCTTGCGGCGCCAACTCCACGGCGCGACGCAACTCCACAACGGCCTCGTCAAGCTTGCCCTGGTAGAGCAGTGTTTCACCCAGGGCCCGATGTCCGCGCGCAAACTCCGGATCAATCGCAACCGATTGCCGGAACGCTGCCGCCGCAGGTTCCAGTTGCCTTTTCTGTATAAACGCCACTCCCAGGTTGAAGGCAGCTTCGAAATTCGTGGCATCCAGCTGCAGAGTCTTTTCGAGCGTAGCGATGGCGGCATCCATTTGCCCGGCGTGGGCCTGTGCCATGCCCAAATTAAAAAAGCCGAGCGCGTAATCTGGACTGAGCTGAACTGTCTTCTGCAACTCGTCCACCGCCTCGGCAAACAGCTTGAGATGGTAGAAATTCAGTCCTTGCAGATAATGCGCGGGCACAGAGTTAGGCTCGGTTTTGATTACGTTCTTCAATTTTTCAATGGACTCCTGATAGCGGCCGTGCTGGCTGTCGGCGATGGCCTCAGAAATCAGCTCATACGCCGCGATGCGGTCTTTCGGATCCGGCAAATCGTGGCTGCTAATAGCCGGATTGCTGCCCCCGGAAAACCCGGCATACCCCAGGGACTTTAATCGCTCCATCAGCGCCGGATCGAGACCAGTCTTTTCGGCCAGCTCTTTGCCCGAGCTGTAATCGCGGATCATGCCCACGAGCTTGGAGTGCATCTCCTCGGCTACCGCTTTCTTTTCGGCGAACAGATTGTGAACTTCGTCCGGATCCTTTGCGAGATCGTACAGCTCCGGTCGAGGCGCGTCGATGAAATGATACTTAGTATTCTCCGAGCCCCGCAGTTCACTCCAATTGAAGTGAATTCGCGGCAGGAACGTCTCTCCATAGAGCGTGCGCTCACGGTTCGTCTGAACATCCGGGGTGGAGGGATCGGGACGAATCTCAGGAAGCAGGCTGCGCCCTTGTACCTGCGATGGAATCTGCAGTCCGACCGCACTCAGCACCGTCGGCATAAGATCCACGAGCGAAACCGGATCGGCAAGTGTGCGCGCTACGGTTTTCTCCGGCAACTGTCCCGGCAGTTGCTCCGGCAATCGAATGATCAGCGGCACATGCATGGTGGCGTTGTAGATGAAGAAGCCGTGCGTCTTTTCGCCATGCTCTCCCAGGCTTTCGCCATGGTCGCCGCAGAGCACGATCACGGTGTTCTGATAAATCCCTTTCTCTTTCAAGAACCGGAGAAGCCGTCCGACCTGTTCATCCGCAAAAGCAATCTCGCCATCGTACGGCTGCGCCGCATATTCGCGACTGTAAGGCTCGGGCGGATGATAAGGAAAGTGCGGGTCGTACAGATGCATCCAGAGGAAAAACTTCTTCTGCGGATTCTTCGCCAGCCAATCTTTTTCCAGCCAGTTCAGCGCCACATCGGCCACGACATTGCCCGGACGCTCCATCTGGTCGAGATTCGCTTCGTCCAAGCGGCTGAATTCGAAGTGGTCGTAATAAAAGTCAAATCCCTGATTCAGTCCAAACCGCGAGTCCAGCACAGCCGAGCCGACGACCGCGCCCGTCTGGTATCCAGCCTGTTTGAGAACCGAGGCCAGCGTAGGCTGAAGCGGGCTCAATTTGTTGCCGCTAAAGTCATGCATGCCGCTCAACATCGGATAGGTTCCCGTCAGCATGGAGCTGTGCGAGGGCAGGGTTACGGGGACGACCGCGAAGGCGCGCTCAAAGCGCACACCATCCGCAGCCAGGCCGTCGATGTTGGGCGTCTTGATCTGCTTGTATCCATAGCAACCAACGTGGTCGGCGCGCAGCGTGTCAATCGTAATGAGGACCACGTTCGGCGCCGGTTTTGCTGGCGTTTGCGCGGTTGCATGAAGGGCGCTGAGGAGCGTCAGGATGAGAATGAATCGACGAAAAATAGGCACCATCGGTAAGTTCAGTTTATCGCATGTTATCGCATAGAACATGTCGTCGCCGGCGTCGCCGGCGGTTCAACTTGGCGGAAGCACTGTGATAGGCTGGGCCTTCATGCGACGGCTGGCTATTTGTCTCGGGATCGTGCTGCTCGGAATTGCGGCCTGGAGCCAGACTTCTGCCGGGACCTCCGCCCGGACATCTGCCCGGACCACTGCTCGAACCTCTAATGCTCGCAACTCTCCCCCCGACGTGTACCTCATCACCATCGATACGCTGCGCGCCGACCATGTCGGTTGCTACGGATACAAGGAGGTCGAAACTCCCGCATTAGACGCGCTCGCCGCCGATGGTGTTCGCTTCTCCGAAGCCTTCACGCATAGCCCGATCACGAACACTTCGCACGTCACCATCCTCACCGGCCTCTTGCCGAGCGTTCACGGCGTAACCGATTTTGGTGTCCCTCTCTCGCCTCAACATGTCACCGCGGCGGAACTGCTGAAGAAGCACGGCTACCAGACCGCGGCCTTCATCGGAGCTGTGATTCTCGACAGCAACACGCTCGCTCCCGGCCTCGATCGCGGCTTCGATTTCTACGATAACTTTCCCAAAACCGAGACCAAGAACGCCGGCGGCAACAAAAAAGTACACTGGGGCCGCATCGAGCGCCGCGGCATGGAAGTCGTCGAGCACGCCGAAGCCTGGTTCGACAAACACCAGACGGGACCGCATTTCGTGTGGGTGCATCTGTACGATCCGCACGATCCCTACGAGCCGCCGCCGCCGTTCTCGGAAAAATATAAAGACCACCTGTACGACGGCGAAATTGCCTACGCCGACTCAGCGCTGGCTCGCTGGATCGCGTTTCTGAAAAAGGCCGGCGTCTACAACAACGCCATCGTCGTCGTCACCGGCGATCATGGCGAAGGCCTTGGTGAGCATGGAGAAGAAACGCACGGCTTGTTTCTTTACGACTCGACGCTGCACGTGCCACTCATTTTGAAAATGCCCCTGAAAACCGCGCGTGCCGGTGATCAGGGCGCGGTGATTGATGCCCAGGTGCGCACCACCGACATCCTTCCGACCATTCTTGCGGTAACAGGCGTAGCGGCGCCGGCGGAGCTGAATGGCGAGTCGCTGCTTCCGCTCATCAACGCGGAAACAAACAGCGCGCACGCTCTCCCCAAGCGCGCTCTGTTCGGCGAGACCGACTATCCCCTGCGCTGGGGATGGGCCCCTTTGCGCGCACTCCGTACCGAGAATGCGAAGTTGATCGAAGCGCCCCGGCCTGAACTTTACGACTTGCAGGCCGATCCGAAGGAGCTGAAGAATCTCTATGTTCCCGACAGCCCTAAGGCTGAGCGCATGCAAGCCGAAATGGCGAAGTGGGAGTCAAAGCTCCCGCCGCAAGGCAATCGCGGCAAGCTCGCAGAAACTTTGCCGGATCCCAAAGACAAAATCGAAGTGCAGAACCTACTGCACCACGCCATGCTGGCCGCCGACGACAATCGTTCCAGTGAAGCGCGCCAGTTCCTGGAACAAGCGCTGCAGATCGATCCCGCCTCGTCGACCGCGCTCCGCCAACTGGGCGAGTTGGAGCTCGCTGCCGGAGATTTTGGCAAGGCGACTGTCCATTTGAAGCGAGCGTGTGAGCTGCGTCCCGATGATTCCACGGCCGCCTTCGAATTAGGCGTGGCGATGGAAAAGTCCGGCAACTGGTCCGGAGCACGGGATGCGCTTGAATCGAGCCTGAAGCTCGCGCCCAGCCTAATGCCGGCGCGGCTGGGGCTGGGACATGTTTACCTGCAACTCAAAGACGCGAAGAACGCGGAAGACCAGTTCGAGGCAGCCCTGCTGGTGGATTCGAACAACAGCGACGGACGCCTGGGCCTGGCGGAAGCGCAAATTCAGCAATCCGATTTTGCCGGTGCATTGCCCGATCTCGAAGCGTTGACCAAGGCTGATCCGCAAAACGCCAAGGCCCTGCGCTTGCTCGAGCGCGCCTATCGAGGACTCGGCCGAGAGCAGGACGCCAAGCGAACCGAAGAGCAGGCCGCAGCGCTGGAAAAGAAGTAATCAAAGAAATCGAATGACTTGCCGCTTTCTTCGCGGCGCCAGCAAAGCTCATTTACATTTACATTCCTTTCACATTCCCGTTTTGTGCTAGCTTCTTTACAGTTATCAGCTCGTCTCGAATTGCGCGAGTTTCCATGGCCCGAAAACAATCATCTCCGCCTCCACGAGTGAAGCGGCGCTCGACGGCGACGCGATCCCGAGCCGCTGAAACTCGCCCGCGCCCAAATCAGACCCGCAATGATGACGACGCCTTCGCCGAAGATGAATTGTCATCCCTCGTTGTCCGCGGCTGCCTGATCGCCCGCGACGCGGTCTTCAATGTCAGGGACTTTCTCGCGGACGGATCGCGGCTGGCTTTTCTCGCGATCAAGGATTGCGAAAAGGAACTCGACCAGATCGAGCGCAAGATTGATGACCAACTGCCCGAAGCCATCACCCGCGTCGGAGAAGCCAAGGCGCGCGAGTTGCTGGCGTGTCTGAAGTTCATCACCGACCTGGAACGCATCGGGGACCTGGCGTACAGTGCGGTAATGCAACTGCAAGCGCGCCGCGAGAAATTACCGGCGGCGGACTCGTGTCAGCTGGTGGAGATGGCATCTCTGCTTTATACAATGCTGGAGGAAGTTCATCAGGGCTTCCTCAAGCGTGACGTGTCGTACGCGCATAGTGTTCTGCAATCCGATCCGGAAGTTGACCGCTTGTGCCATTCCTTGTTTCACAGACATCTGGCCGAGCCGAACAGTCCGAGTGGACAGAAGAATTTCGACATCCTTCTCGCCGCCCAGGCCCTGGAGCGCATCGGCGATCACGCCAAGAATCTGGCGGAAGAACTCTACGGCCTATCCGAAGGCCGGTCGCTGCGGCACAATGCTAGAAAGCTCTCGACCGCGTAGGAGGTTTCGAGGGCGGCGTCAATGAAAATCATGCGACACCGTCTCCGCGCGCGTGACACGGAGCGGAGAAACTTTTTCCGCACGGATGTGGATCACGTTGTCCTGATTCTGCAGGATCCCCTCGATCATCAGAAAGCGCTCGGAAATCAACAGCACCCGATTCTTCTGCAGCAGATCGGGAGCGAAGATCGCATTGGCGATTCCCGTTTCATCTTCCAGGCTCATGAACATCATGCCCTTGGCTGTTCCCGGGCGCTGGCGGGCAATCACGCATCCGCCAATTCGCAATCGCCGTCCATTGGGAAAATGCGCCAGATCGGAAGCGCGATAAATCCCCATCCGTTGCATCTCCGCCCGGCGATACTCCATGGGATGGGGACCGACCGTTAGCCCGGTAGCGCGAAAATCCGCCACCAACCGCTCTTCGTCCGTCATGGCAGCCAACGGAGATTCGCCATCAATTTCCGGAAGCTCATCCAGTAACGGCCCCGACCAGCGCACCGCCTTCTCCACCTGCCACAGCGCATCGCGGCGATGAAGGCCTTCATTGGCCATTGCATTCAGCGCCCCAATTTCCGCCAGCGTCGTCAACTCATCCTTGCGCAACTCGGGTACACGACGGGCCAGATCCTGAACCGTAGCAAACGGCGCTAAACTGCGCTCCCGAACCAGCGCCTGCGCCGCCGGTTCGCGCAACCCACGCGCGTAATTCAAGCCGAGACGAAGTGACGGCTGAGAGCTGACAGCTGACAGCTCTAACGTGCACTTCCAATCCGACCGCGTCACGTCCATCGGCAGCACTTTCAATCCGTGGCGTTGCGCATCTTTCACAATCGTCGAAGGATGATAAAAACCCATCGGCTGATTATTCAGCAGCGCCGCCGTGAACGCCGCCAGGTAATGGCATTTCAAATGAGCGCTGGCATACGCAATCAAGGCAAAGCTGGCGGCATGCGATTCCGGAAATCCATAAAGAGCAAACGAAGTAATCGACTGGATGATCTGCTCCTGCGTTTCGCCGAGGATTCCGTTGCGCGTCATGCCGGCGCGCAGCTTTTCTTCGATCACTTTCATTCTCGCTTCCGAACGTTTGAAGCCCATGGCGCGGCGCAACTCTTCCGCTTCGCCGCCCGTGAAGTTGGCGGTGATCATGGCCATGCGCAACAACTGCTCCTGAAACAGCGGTACGCCCAGCGTGCGGCCCAGCACGGTTTCGAGCGATGGATGAGGATATGTGACCGCCTCTCTGCCCTGCCGCCGCTTGAGAAATGGATTCACCATATTCCCCACGATCGGCCCCGGCCGTATGATCGCGACCTGCACCACGATATCGTAAAATTTCGCCGGCTTCAGGCGCGGCAGACAAGACATCTGCGCCCGGCTTTCCACCTGGAACATCCCCACCGTGTCGGCCTTTTGCAGCGCGGAATACACGGCTGGATCGTCCGGCGGAAGATGGGCCAGATCTACTTCTTCGCTGTAATGATCGCGTATCAGCTCAAGAGAATCCTTTAGCGCCGCCATCATGCCCAAGCCCAACAGATCGACTTTGATGATGCCCATGTCGGCGCAGTCTTCCTTATCCCACTGCACGACGACGCGGCCCGGCATGGAAGCGGGCTCCAGCGGCACGACGGAATCGAGACGGCCTTCACAAATGACCATGCCACCCGAGTGTTGCCCCAAATGCCGCGGCAGATCCTGCGCGGCCAGGCACAACTCGAAATATTTGCGAATGCGCGGATGCTTTAGATCGAGCCCGGCATCGCGCAGGCGGCGGTCGAGCGCATCATTTTCGTCCTTGAATTCCCAGGTTGCCACCGCCGCTGAAATTCGCTTCAGAGTGTCCGGATCGAATCCTAAAGCCTTACCCATTTCGCGCGCGGCCATGCGGTTGCGATACGTAATCACATTCGCGGTCATGGCCGCTCCGCGTTGTCCATAACGCTGATAAACGTACTGGATCACGCGCTCACGCTCGTCGCCGCTGGGCAAATCGAGATCGATATCGGGCCACTCACCCCGTTCCTCGGAAAGAAATCGTTCAAACAATAATTCCATGCCGATCGGATCCACTGCCGTGATGCCGAGCGAATAACAAACCGCGCTATTGGCGGCCGATCCGCGGCCCTGCGCCAGAATTTTCTGTTCGCGGCAGAAGCGCACCAGGTCCCAGACAATCAGAAAGTATCCGGCGAGCTTTAGATGTTCAATCAAGTGCAATTCCCGTTCGATCTGCCGGCGTGCGCGCTTCTTCAACTCCGCATCCGCCCTCCCATAGCGGATCTGCCAGCCTTCGCGCGCGCGCTCCCGCAGAAATGACGTCATGGTCTCTCCTTCCGGCGCGGGAAAACGTGGAAACTCGTATCCCAGATCGCTGAGCGTGAACTCAAGCCGCGAGGAAAGTTCAATCGTATTTGTGATGGCCTTCGGAACATCCGCAAAGAGAGCGCACATTTCCGCGGGAGATTTGAGATAACGCTCGGCATTGCGCGCCAGCAAACGTCCGGCGGTGGCCAGCGTGCGATGATGCTGCAGCGCGGTGAACGCGTCCGCCAACTCCCGCTCTCGAGGAGTGGCATAGTTCACGCCATTGGTTGCGAGTAGCGGCAGGTGCAAAGCCTCGGCGATCTCGATTGCAACCCGATTTCTATATTCTTCGTCGCGATGAAAATGCCGTTGCAATTCGACGTAAACATTGGACTGGCCAAACATTTCCGTCAACTGCTTCACCGCTTTGCACGCTGCTTGCGGGCCGCCGTGCGCGAGCGCCGCAGCCAGCGGTCCTTCCTCTCCACCAGTCAGGCAAACCAAACCGTCAGCATGCTCAATAAAATCCGGGCTCGACGCGCAGGTACCTTCTTTTCGCCCAACGCGCAACTTCATTTTCGTAATCAGGCGGCAGAGATTTTGATATCCGGTACGCGAAGCTACCAGAAGCGGAAGACGAAATTCACCGGGGAGATACCTCTCTTGTGTGGGGCTTCGCCCCGCTTGGGCGGGGCAGAGCCCCGTCACCACACATGTCACTTCCGTCCCAATATGCGCTTTGATCTTCGCTTTTTTGGCGGCGAGATGGAAGCGCGGTGAGCCGTACACTCCATCGCGATCGAGCAACGCCATTGCCGGCATTCCCAGGTTCGCGCACACCGCGATCAGTTTCTCGGGAATGGAAGCTCCTTCGAGAAAGCTAAAAGCGGAACGGGAATGGAATTCAACGTACATCAGTTGCCGGTTGCCAGCTTCCAGTTGGCAGTTGCTTTGACTGGGAACTGACAACCGGCAACTGGCAAGCCTTAGTCATACGTTCCTTCAACAAACCAGTTTCCGCTTAGTTTGTCCTGCACTAAGCGATACAACACGAGGCTGGTTTCGACGTGCACGGCGATGTCCCACTCTTCGCGCGCCCAGCCTTCCTGTTCCGACCAGTCTCCGGAAGAACGCCAGGGGCCGGCAGTCCAGACGATTTCGCCGTCAATATCTTCGCGCTGCAGGCATCGCAACCGCATCGGCTTCGCCTCGCGCACAGTAACCACAGCGGCCAGCGGCGGACGAAATAGACGCAAAACAATCACCGCGCTCATTTTGTCTTTTGCTTTTTCTCTTACGTTTTCATCGAGCCCATACGCGCTTTCATTTTCTGGCATAGACATATCCTTCTTCTTTTCAGACTGCTTCGATTCGGGCCCTTTGGGCGAAGGTTCTACAGGCGCGAAGTGGCGCACGGCAAACGCGCCTTCGCGATGCGTATCCAGCAATTCCACCGACCCCACTCTTCCCTCGCCGACGATGCCTGCGATGCGCGCCAGCGTCAGTTCCAGTTTTTCGGGCTCAGGAAAAACCGGCTGAAACAATCCACTCTGCAGGGCTCGCGGGCGCGCCGGCTCCGCCGACAAATGAATTTTCACGATGGGTGCTCCCGGCGGATGCGCCTGCAAATCAAGCTGCAACAATTTCAGGAACACTTTTGCGTCCAGCATTGGCGTTGGCAGCCGCAAGGTGCGGGTAAACGTGTGGGTAAGCGTCTGGGTTAAAGATGCGCACACGTTCGAGTGTGCAGCTGCGAGTTCCAGATTCAGCTGCAACTCCTGCACGGCCAGCGCCCGTGCTCGCAAGCGCGCACACACTTGCTCCAGCATGCGGTTCAGCAAGAACGCCAGCGGTTCCAGCAGCACGATGGGATATTCCAACTCCACACTCTCGGCAAAAATCAGCCGTGGTTCGAGGACACGCAAGGCGCGCGACGCCGCTCCCCGCGCCAGCTTTTGCAGATGGAGTCCATGCTGCCCCAGGCGCTCGATGACCGGAACTTCGGGAAGAGCCGCCAGCGCCCGCAGCTTGCGGATGCCCCAGCGATCAAACGTTTCCGCCCAGCGAATGGCCTCTTCCGCATCGAAAGAAGAACTGGACGAAAAACTTTCCAGCAACACATCCACCGGCAGGTCTCCCAAGCGCTCGGCTTCGCGGCCTTCGGGAATCAGGGTCACGCCGGGGAACCCGCGGGCTGCGAGCAATGCAGCGTCCGGATTCGCGGCCACGGCGACGTTCGCCACCAGTCCCGCCTGCGCGACGCGACGCTGCAAATCATGGGCAATCTTCGGCAGCGGACCCAACAAAGGCTCAAGGCCGGCCAGGTTCAGAAGCACGGTGCCGGGCGAAGCATCTTCCACTTCCGGAGAAAACGATTGCGCACAATCGAGCAACGCAGCGTGGGCAGAATTCTCCTGCACTTCCGAGCGTGCACGCAGCACCAGGTTTTCCCATGCTTCGAGTTGCGATCTGGTTGCGCCTATCTCCACGCCCTCTTGCCGCGCTCTTTCGTTGAGCGCCACGACTTTTTCCAGCGGAGGGCGACCGGTGAGCACGACGATCGGGCGGGCACGCACGTCAGGCTCAAAGCGAATGAGCGCTTGCACGGAGAAATCGGGGATGAAGATGCAGGCAAACATGGAACACCAGGTCTTAGGTCTTAGGTCTCAGGAAAATCATTCGGCAAGGACTCGAGTCAGGCCTGAGACCTGACACCTAAGACCTGAGACCTGAATGACTATCCTGCCCATGCGGCTCGGCTTTTGAAACTTGCCGTCGATTGCGCGGGCTTACGTTCCAACTTTTGTGCTAATCGCGAGCACAACAACTCGGCGGTGATCTCGAATTGATCAAGCAGTTCTGAGTGCGTTAATTCCGTATGCATCGGCGGATTTCCTGAGAGCTGAGAGATGACAGCTGACAGCTTTTTCCCCGATACCTTTACCAGCACCGACGAGCAACTGCCTGCAATCGGCTGTTGTTCCAAAACCAATAGCGCCGTGGGGGTGTGCTCAATAGCGCGGCGGAAGCGGAACCACGATGCCAAAGGAATTCGTCGCACGCTCGTCGCTGGAATATCGCCGAGATCGAGCGCAATCATTCCGAAACCATTGCTCTGCAGCAGCAGATCGGTAACTTTGAGCATTTGCGCCAGCTGCGACTCCCAGCGGCTAAAGCCGAACCTTTTTCTAGCGGCTTGCGGTATGCCTGAAGGCATACCCTGATACGAAACACCTATTTTGGCGCAGTCGGCCTGGCGCGCAGCCGCGCGGCCTTTATTATGGTTATCATCATCTTTATCTTTATTTTTACGTGATCGATATTTTTCTCCGCATCGCACCCACAGCAAACGGCTCATCACCATCCCGGCAGCCACCGCTGATGCGGGATCGAACGTGTCGCTTGCATCCACCAGCGCACAAATTTCTCCGCGTTGGGTCGCGTGGGCCAGCGCGAAAAGCAACACGCTGGTTCTTCCCGATGAGGCCGTGCCGCAGATTTCCGTGAGGCAACCGCGAGCGAGGCCGCCGGTCAACGAGTCCAGTTGAGGAATGCCGCTCGAAACCATTTCCGGCACCGGACGCACCTCGAGGCGCGAAGCGGGAACGACAGGTGCCAGCGTGGGGATGGCGGCGATCTGAGCCAAAATCCCTGCGATCTTCTTTGTGTTTGCGGTCATCTCCGCGGTCGAGCGCGGGGAGGACGGCGGAGAAAAGATAAAAGGGCGGCTCCTGGCCGCCGATGAAAAAACTGGAGAGGCAGACATACTTTCTCGCAATTGTCAGGGAACACAAAGGCCAGGATTCAGCCCGGGCGAAGGCTTATATTCGCTTTTTATTCGCCTTTTGCGAGTATCGCTCCGCGGCGTGCCGTTGTCAAGGTAGTTCGGACGAAATCATGACCACAAGTGCAACGTGAAGACCTACAACACTTTACGGATTCAGGACAAGAGTCCTCGTGCGAACTGAGAACATCTCAGCGATTCACGCTTCCTCTAGAGTGCCGTTGGTTGCTGTGATGCGTCGAATACCACCTGGTCATGCCACCAGAGACGTTCAAAGAAGGCACGCGCCATGTCGAGGTTCGTGGTTGGGTGTGAGGATGACTGCGTTTTTTGCACGATATCCTCGATGCTGCGGGCCCCATCAATAGAGTCGAGCAACTGCTTTTCCGTTGACCCTATCGGCAAGAACAGATCCCTGTAGGTGTGAGTCTGGTTGATCAGAACAGCCGTGGCCCCGGGAGGTAGCCGGTCTTGAACACAGATCGTGTCTGACATTCGAATGGGCACATAGCCAAGCCAGGCGTCACCGGCAAAACTGACCGGTTGCGGTCCGCTGGCGCTGTCGTTTCGGTACGCAACTACGGTGTGGCGAGCCATGGTGCCCCGAAACAGTTCGATAGCGGCATACTGGTCTGCCTGGGAAAGGCGCGCCATCCGGGTTGCCTGCGGGATCTTTGCGATGACACCACAGTGAAGGGTGTACGGCGCTTGCCTTGCCCACCGGCCGAATGTCAGTCCTGCCTTCTCGATAAAGTCGAACAATTGCGGGACGGAATAGGCGCGATCCTGCGGGTGCAGCAGGGCATCGGCAAGCGCCGCCTCATGGCGAAAGTCCGGGGCCTGCCTCAACAGGGTTTCCAGCGGATGTCCGAGAGGCAACGCGCTGAGCGCACCAATGAGATCGTGAATTTCCGCATCGGTGGCATGGATACCGATCCGCCTGCAGAACTCTTGCAGCATATAGATGCCGGCCCGTCCGTAGGGCGCGTACACCATGAGATGCATTGCGCCATCCGGTTTGAGCACGCCGCGCAGAGCGCTGAGGCCCGCATCAGGATCGGCGAGATGATGGAGAACTCCGGTGCACACAATCTGGTCGAAACTCATCCCCAAGTCGCTTACCCGTTCGATGGCAAGCTGGTGGACCTGAAGATTGTTCAGGTTGTATTTTTGTTTGAGCTCCTCGGTATGGCGCACACTGGTTGTGCTGCAGTCGATGCCGGTAACCTGAGCCGCAGGCCAACGCAACGCATGCTTGGCCGCCTGCGATGTCCCGGAGCCGGCAATGAGGATGGATTGGTCTTCTCGATAAGGCCGGTTGGGCCAAAACAGATGATAGTCCGCACGCCGTCTTTGCTTGTCCTGCCAGAGCCGCCGATATTTTTCCAGGTTCTCGACCGGTGGAGGATAGGGATAGCGGTCGTAGAAATCCCGGACCTCCTCTGCGACATCAGGTAGCAGCGAAAAGGGTTGCGCTGGTTGGCTCATGCAAATACCGTGTTCAAATCATGAAGACTTTCCGTCTTCGCCTGTCACCGCATGGCGAACAATGCAGCGAAACCCGATGTGGTTCATGCTGGTGTCGACCATCTGCGGCTGACGTGCAGCTGGACGATAACGCAAGCAGTAGTTGGGAGCGCAGAGGTGCGAGCCGCCTTTGACAACCTTGCGCGGAATCCGGAACTGCGCCTGCGCGGCATCGTAACTCTTGGCGGGCGAGGTAATGCGCGGATTGACGGCTGGGCCGCAGCAGGCTTTGACCACTTCGTCGGCGTGGCGCGGGACAAACCAATCACTCGTCCATTCCCATACGTTGCCCGCCATATCGTACAATCCGTAACCGTTCGGCGGGAAGGACCCGACGGGTGATGTCCCCTCGTAGCCGTCGCGGAGCAGGTTTTGCCAGGGAAACTCTCCCTGCCAACTGTTGGCCATCGCCTTGCCGCCGGGAGAAGACTCATCGCCCCAGGTAAACTTCTTTCCGTCAAGCCCGCCGCGAGCGGCAAACTCCCACTCCGCTTCGGTCGGCAGTTCTTTCCCTGCCCAGTAGGCGTAAGCTTCGGCGTCTTCATAGGCAACGTGAACCACGGGATGGTGTGCGAGACTTTCGAGCGAGGATCCCGGCCCCGACGGATGGCGCCAACTGGTTCCCGGCACCCAGGCCCACCAGTTGACGTAATCGCGTAAGTCGACGGGGCCGTCGGTTTTGTGAAAGAGCATGGAGCCGGGCACGAGATTCTCGGCAGGGGCGCCAGGGAAGTCAGCAGGATTGAGCGGGCGCTCGGCGAGCGTTTTATAGCCAGTCGCATCCACAAAGCGCGCGAACTGTTCGTTCGTGACCTCGTAGCAATCGATCCAGAAGCCATCCACGCTAACCTCGTGAACCGGCTGCTCTTCGGGATAGAAGTCTTCCGAACCCATGCGGAACGTCCCGCCGGGTATCCAAACCATACCGGGATGGAGTGGAAGGCCCGGCGTGTTGGTTGTTTGGCTAAGTTCGTCCGCCATTCGTGATTTCATCTTAATCTCTGTTGGCTCTTTCTGTGGGTCTGGCCCTTATCCAGTTCTCCATTTATTTCTTGCAGCCTTCGTGGTTCTTGCCTTTGGCGCAGGTGGTGTCGCCGGGGCCTTGGGCTACGCCCATTCCGTTCTTGGTCTTGGCTTCTCCGCCGTTGCTGGTTTTAGTAGTTGCCACCCCGTTCTGATTCTTGCTGGAGACGGCAGCATTGCCGGTGTGCGTGTTGACGGCAGCTTTGGAGCCATTCGCGCCTTGGGCTACACCTACTCCATTCTTGCTCTTGGCTTCTCCGCCGTTGCTGGTTTGTGTGGTTGTTACGCCGTTCGAATTCTTTTGGGCGACAGCAGCGTTGCCCATATTCGGATTGACGGCCGCGGCAGTGTTGCCATTCTTGCAAACGGTCTGACCGCGAAAATTCGTGACGCAATCTTGCGCCAGTGAACTTGCAGCCAAAAACATACACGTCATCATCAATAGAACTTTCAATAGAACTTTCATTTGTGCTCTCCACGGTGGTGTTCGCTGAGCGTAGTCACGTTGGCGGATATGAGCCTTTAAGAACCGAGGCCGCTGCGATAGTGGCAAAAACCACAGTCCACCGGGCTTGCTAATACGTGGAAGGCTTGCAAAACTCGTCGTCCCTTAGCAATGAGGATGGAGTTCTCGAAAATTTCCCCGGCAGACTGGTGGCCCGCCGGGGAAGCAGTTGATCAACCCTTTCGAAGGGGAGATCTTTCGACCTGCCCTTTCGATAGGTTTACCTATTTGCCGACCAAAACGCCATGATCCGCTTCGGCTGCCGCTTCTTTTTCTTATACGCCGCGATCGCCGGTCCTAATTGCGCCATCACCGCGTCGAGGTTGAATGACGCCGCCTTTTGGCGAGGCGGGTACTTCACGTAGTTGTCGATCTGGGCCGCCACGATTGCCTGGCATTGGTAAAGCTGGGGGACGTGATCGATCATCCAATCCCAGTAGACGTTGGAGTTGAAATCGGCGCGCTCGAACGGATCGCGACGCAGGCTAAACATATGCGGAAGCCGCAGCTTCACCATGGGCTCTGCCCAAACCTGCAGTTGAAGTTGCACGCTGCTCTTCAAACACCAACTTCCAGTCGCCCGCCCGGACCGCCATGACGCCGCCGTCATCGCTGACGTAGAAGAAGGATTCTCTGGGGCTCTCCTTCACCTGGCCGGTGAGATAGGGCAGCATGTTGACCCCGTCGATATGCACCTTGAACGTCTTGTCCCCGGCTTTGTAGCCGGTCAAGAGCTTCTGGCTTATGTCCGGATCGCCCGCCGCTGCCAGCAACGTCGGCAGCATGTCCTGGTGGGAGACGATGCCGTTCAGCACCGAGCCCGCCTTGATCTTGCCGGGCCAGCGGAGGAACGCACGGAACGCGCCATGCGCCTTCCCAGTTGGTGTCCTTCTGGCTGCGGAACGGCGTGTTGGCGCCATCGGGCCAGGTGTCGTTCTCGGGGCCGTTGTCGGTGGAATACATGACGATGGTGTTGTCGGCGATGCCCAGCTCATCGAGCTTGTCGAGCATCTCGCCGATTTGCTCGTCGTGGGTGACCATCCGATCGCTGTAGTCGTCCTGCCCGCTCTTGCCGCGGTTCTTGTCGGCGAGGTGGGTTCGGAAGTGCATGGCCGTCGAGTTGTACCAGAGGAAGAAGGGCTTGTTCGCTTTGGCCTGCTTCTCCATCCAGCCGAGAGCGCCTGCAGTGATCTCCTCATCGATGGTTTCCATGCGCTTCTTGGTCAGCGGGCCGGTGTCCTTAATCGTCTGCTTGCCTACTCGGCCCCAGCGGGGATCAACGGTTGCGTCGTCCTTGTCAGTCGCCACGCAGTGCAGCACGCCTCTGGGTCCAAAGGCCGCCAGGAACTTAGGATCCTTGGGATAGTCGGGCAGTTCCGGTTCTTCTTCCGCGTTCAGGTGATAGAGATTGCCGAAGAACTCGTCGAATCCGTGCACGGTCGGCAGGTATTCATTCCGATCGCCGAGATGGTTCTTGCCGAACTGACCGGTGGCGTAGCCGAGCGGCTTGAGCAGTTCGGCGATGGTCGGGTCTTCCGGCTGAAGTCCGACAGTGGCGCCGGGCATTCCGACTTTGGTCAAGCCGGTGCGGAGCGGGTTCTGGCCGGTGATGAAGGCCGCACGTCCGGCGGTGCAGCTCTGCTGGCCGTAGTAGTCGGTGAAGGTGACGCCTTCTTTGGCGACGCGGTCGATGTTCGGCGTCCGGTAGCCCATCATGCCTCGGCTGAAGTGACTGATGTTCCAGATGCCGATGTCATCGCCCCAGAGGATCAGGATATTCGGTTGCTTTGTAGCCATGGTTTTTTCCTTCCTTTAGTTGAATTAGGTTGAATCTGTGTTGCCGTTACCGGCTTACGCCGGTGAAAAACGCGTCGGGAGCCAAAATGTGCCATCGACGTGTCACTTGGTTACTCCATGCACGCCGCCGGGCGATGCTCGGGACTGGACTTCGGTGTGCACAGGGATGAGTTGCCGGTCGTGCGGGGCAACCGTCGCGGGGTTTACCCCACTGAACGGCGATTGCGGCTCGCGGTTGCCGTGGCAGAAGCGGAACTTCCGGCCGCTCCCGCAGGGACAAGGCTCATAGGGGCCGCGCTTCGCGTCCTCGGCAGCGGTCAACGCCATCACTTCGGAGGGCGCGCGGCCGTGCTGCAGCAGTTGGGCCATCGTCTGCATCGCGGGGCGGGTGTGGGTGAAGAACAGCTCCAGGCCCTCGCAGAGGTAGTTCTGGCCCGGATCGCCGTCGCGCGAGAGCGCAAACCGGTCCTTCGGACAGCCCCCGTTACATAGCGCCCTGACCTCACAACGCTGGCATTGCGCGGTGAGCGAGTCGCGTTTGTCGTCTCCGAACTTGCGCTGCTGGGGCGAGGAGACGAGTTTCAGCAGGTTGGTTTCGTGGATGTTGCCCAGCTTATAACGCGGCTCGACGAAGTGATCGCAGGAGTAAAGATCGCCGTTGTACTCAAGCGCCGGGCCATATCCGCAGGTCGGAGCGTGGATGCACAGTAGATGGCGGCCGAAATAGGCCTCGAGCGTCACGTCGAAGATCTGGACGTAAACCTTGCCCACGTCATGGCGCACCCACTCCTCGAAGATATCCACGAGGAAGCGGCCATATTGTTCGCCTCCGACCGAGCGTTTGGTGACGAGGTTGCCGTCCTGGGTATAGAGCAGGCGCTTGCGGTCGGGCTGCTCGCTCCAGCCCAGGTTGGCGATGTCGATCGTCTCTTCGGTGGCGCGCTCGATGATGGGAATGAACTGCACCCACTTCGCGTCCATCTCGTCGCGAAAGAAACGATAGACCGTGCGGCCGTGTTTCTCGTTGGCGGCGTTGACCGTGCACAGAATGTTGAAATCGACTTCGTGCTGGCGCAGGTGCCTCCAGCCCTGCATCACCTTGTCGAAGGTGCCCTGTTTGGGTGCGGTCCAGCCGGTAGGTGTCGTGGAGCTCGCGGGGGCCGTCGACGCTCAGGCCGACCAGGAAATTGTGTTCCTTGAAGAAGGCGCACCACTCATCATCGAGAAGGATGCCGTTGGTCTGAAAGGTGTGTTCCACGGTCTGCTCGGGCCGACGGTACTTTTCGACGAGTTCGACGGAGCGCCGGAAGAATTCGAGCTTCATCAGGGTCGGTTCGCCACCCTGCCACGCCACGGTTACTGTGGGCGTGCGGTGCGACTCCAGCAATTGGCTGGATGTAGGCCTCGAGCGTGGCCTCGGACATCCGATTTTTTTCGTTCGGATACAGCGCTTCCTTGGACAAGAAGAAGCAATAGGTGCAATCGATATTGCAGGTGGACCCGCTTGGCTTCGCCAGCAGGTGGAAGCACGGTGGGGAATCCGCCGGCCGAGTATCTTCCGTCATTAGAGCCATGTTTGTACCGTCTTTGTGACGGCAACCAAGTCAGCTGCCGCTCCCGAATGTCTCTGCAGCCACAGACTAGGCCCGGGACTCCAAGCGCGTAACTGTCAAAACAGACAGGTCCCGGGAAGACGTACCGGCCACAAACAAAGTGGGTAGGCGAACGGGGGTTTATTGCGGAAAGCCGCGAGCCGAGGTTAAGGCTGCAAACCTCGTTTCAATTTAGGGCTGAAGGTGTCAGCAGCGATGATACGTGGAGGAGTTGCCAGCCAGCGTATCGAGCCATGCTAAATGTAACCCGAGGGGAGGCCGTCGAGACACGTAGGATGTAACCCGACTCAATAGAGAATTTGAGGAGGGGTTGGATTGGGACACAAGGCGAAGTGGGAATATTTCCGGGCAGTGTATGAGCGCTATCACAAGGCGGGGCGGGAAGCGAAGCAAATGATGCTGAACGAATTTTGCCTGAACACCGGTTACCACCGGAAATACGCGATACGTCTTCTGAATGGAGCTCCTCCCGGAAAGCAACCGGAGCGACGGCGGCGGGAACGCCGACCGCGCTATGGCCCGCAGGTGCTCTCGGTGCTGGCGGCGATTTGGGAAGCTGCGGGATATCCCTGGTCGGTGCGACTGAAGGCCTTGCTGCCGAACTGGATGCCCTGGATTCGCAAGCGCTACCGGATGAGCGCGGCGACGGAGAAGCAGCTTCTGGGCATCAGTGCGCGGCAAATGGACCGGCGCTTGCGGACCCAGAAGAGCGAGCGGAAACGGCGTATCTACGGACGCACCAAGCCGGGCTCGCTGTTGAAGCATCACATTCCGGTGAAGACCGATAGTTGGGACGTGACTTCGCCCGGGTTCAGCGAGATCGACTTGGTGGCGCATTGTGGCAACTCAGGAGAGGGAGAGTTTGCCCATACTCTGAACCTGACCGACCTCCAGAGCGGCTGGACGGAATCGCGCGCCCTGCTGGGGAAGAGTCAAGAGGGGGTGCAGCAGGCCCTGGAAGAGATCGAAGGCGTGTTGCCCTTCGGTCTTCTGGGGGTGGATTCGGACAACGGATCGGAGTTTATCAACTGGCATCTGAAGCGGTGGTGTAAGCAGAAGCAGATCCAGCTCACGCGCGGACGGCCGTACAAGAAGGATGACAATGCCCACGTCGAGCAGAAGAACTGGACGCACGTGCGCAAGCTGTTGGGGTGGGAGCGCTACGACTCGCGACGGCGGTGGAGGCGATCAACGATCTCTACCGTCACGAGCTGCGTTTGTGGATGAACCTGTATCTGCCCTCGGTGAAGCTGGTGAAGAAAGTTCGCGTGGGATCGAAGGTGCGGCGCGTGTAGGACGCAGCGCAGACGCCCTTGGAACGGGTGCTGGCTGGCGCGCGGCCCAGCCGGAGCGGGTGGCGGAACTCAAGAAGCTGCGCAGAGTTTGGACCCGTTTCAACTGGGGAAGTTGATTGATCAGAAACTGCAGCGCATTTACGACCTGGCGAATCGGCGGCTCAGTCCGAAAGCTGACCGCGGAGAATCGCGGTGCGCAGGCGAAAGAACAAACACCACGCGGCCGGCGAAACGGCTGTGGAAAAGCCGCTCCGTGGAAAAGTCCAAAAACCGACTTTTCCACCGAGCTTGGAAATCGCGCAAAGAACGCGCGATTCCCACTTTCCCACAGCCGCGGCGACGGCGGGTCTTCGGTTACATTTCCAATGTCTCGACGGTTGAACCCAGGGTTACATCTTTAAATGGCTTGACACGGCCAGGCACGCTGGCAAGAGCGCGTGCGCTTGTTCGGTCGATTCTTGCTAGCGCCAATACCCCTTATGAAACACCCAGACGCCTCCGGATTGGGTCCAACGAGGAGCTACCCAAACGACACCGGCACGTGGCGGACGAACCCACTTTCCCGCCACCCACACGTACCCGGTGCCATTCCAACGTTGGTATCCGCCAATCCAGACATAGCCTGGTCCGGGTGCAACCCCAACCACCCCTACTCGGACGGGGGGAGGTGGCGCAACGCGAATTACCGTCGTCTGTGCGAATCCGATTACTCCTGCCAGCAACAGTAGTCCCCAAAGAACGGCGCGAGTGCAGCGCATTTTATGATCTCCTCTTAGAGCGCTCTAGCGAGGTATCGGTTGGAGCTTGATGCAAGCCTATGTTCGCCGAGAAGGCCGGTGAACTGGCAAAACTGACAGTAACCGCGCTGAAGGAATCACACGGATTGCCGCTACGGTCGCTCATCTGGGCGGGATGAAGCGGGTCACATCCAATACGGTAGCTTTTCCTTCGCTAATGGCGAATGTATGCCGCCATGAGCGCGCTGGCGGTGACCGCCGCCAGGATCCACACGGTTACGATTACAACGGAAGCAACGACGGCGGCCGTCGATCTGATTTCTTCGTTCCTGCGCGTCTCGGCGGCATCGGCGAGCGCGCGACATTCGCTGAGCACGTCCGCGGGAGTAATTTTTTGAAGCAGCTTTGCTCCCACGAACACAACCAGCACGTCGTCCAGACATCCGATCACGGGAATGAAGTTCGGGATGAGTTGAACGGGACTCAACACATAGCCTGCGGTGCAGGCTGCTACCAGCCTTGCGTACCAGCGCGTACGGGGATGTTTCAACACAAAATAGCAGACATGCGCCTCTTTCTGAAGTCGTTGCACCCGCCGCTTCCAGCTCACCGCAAATGCAGATTCAGATCGCACCATGTTGGGAGCCAGACCCAGATTAGCGCTTTTTGTTCCAACCAGTTCGCCGTCCACCGTAACCTCTGTCGGTTTACGCTACGAGCCGGTCGACGGGGCGACAACTGGCAAATCTGACAGTAGGGAGGGAGCAATCATTTAAAAACGATTTTGACCAGAAATTTCAACAATTCCGGGAGCGAGAAGATCGTAAGTGCCAACGGCAAGAGAGGCGCCGCGGTGGCGGCGGCGAGGCGCGTTATGTCAGCGGTTCCGAAGGGAACGAGGCGCATTTGACGAACATTCGAGTAGACGTTGGTCATGTCGGCCATTGACTGGATGTCCGAGGTACCGAGTAGCTCGCCTGCTTTCGGGGTGCCGGCTCGCATCCACTTGTCTTCAAAGCCGCGTACATAGCGATTGGCTAGCAGGCCATATTCGGCAGAACCCCTTCGATGGGTACGATCAAGCAGAGGGGTAAACATCACCAAGGGAGCGAGGATGACGAAAACGAAGAAGCCAACGAACCCGGCTGCCTCCATCTTGAAAGACATGAGACTCTGCCCTCCGTATAGTACGCGATCGGCGATTACGCCCGACAGCAATGTACCCTGGGCGAAAAGGACGGGTGAGAAGGCGTAGGAGCTTTTCCCCAGAAAACCGATTCCGCCGGCTCGATCCGGGTGGGCCGCGCTCAGGTGCAGGTTCAGCCTTGAAATCCGCCACAGCAGCCCGAACCAGATCGCGAGGCGCAGATACCATCGCAGCAGAATGAACTGAAAAATAGGAAGACTCACGAAGACGTACCAGTAGCCAGCCAGACTGAGATGCAACTGTTTCCCTTCCGGAATCGCGTACCAGGTGGGCTCGCCCAAGGCGAGCTGGCTCCGCCAGACCCACAGCCCGATCGTATAGACCAAAGCCAGCAGCGTCCCTTCCACGGCAACAGAGTTGCGGAGGCGCAGCGCTGAGTTGATTGCGGCGATGAATCTTGGCAAGTCTTCGGCCGCCACGACGCACCTTTCCACGAACCGTCGAACCGGACTTATGCGTCGCTGAACTATAAGCTCGGCAAAAATGAGCACTGGCAACGCGACCAGGAACCGGGCGTTTGCCTCGACGTCATGCAGGAATGGGATCTTGATCGCCCCGTGAATGGCGTGCCTCTCGACCACCGACAACAACAGGAGCGGCAACCATGCGAGTAGAGTGATCACCAGGACTTGGCGGTGCAAAAACTCCAGAGCTTCTCCTGACAGATGCATGCGCCGGCATAGTTGAAACAGGGGCCCACCCAGGACCAAGGAGAAGGCAGGTGGCTCTTCGGTCGTCTCCATTACCAGTGAGGAGTCAGGTGGCTCCAGGGTCGTCTTCATGATTCTCCAGAATTTTGCCAGACAAGCGAGTTCAGCACGTTAGGCCAGGAGTTCGCGCCTAAAGTTTTCTTCCCGACTAAAAGGGCCCCTGGCGCAGCAGAACGCCGTAAAACGTGACTAATCCAATCAGGATGACGGCCATCGCTACCACGAAGGAGACGGACCACACATGCCGCGACTGGTGCGCCCCCAACTTGTTCAGAAAATTCCGGTGCTGCCACGCTCCGGCCGCCAATCCCAGCGTGCCCAGAGCAATGAGGCTCAGTCCCAGATTGCGCGGCGCCTGCGGATGCCGGATGTTGCCGGCGGCAATTTCTTCGGCCTGGTATTGGAAGAACTTGTAAATGCTGAAACCGAATCCGATCATCGAAATGGCGGTTCGGATCCATGCCATCAGCGTTCTTTCGGACGCGATGATGGTGCGCTCGAAGGCGAGATCGGTTCGCTCTTCGGCGAGAGTTGTTCCTCTGTCTTTATCTTTATCTTTATCTTTTCGCTCTGTTTCAACCGGACTCATGAGACCTTCCGCAGACTGGGGGGCGTTTGCTGCTCTTGTTTACGCCGCGCTTCAATCATCCGGGCCACACGCACGCACGGCCCGCGGAGAATCACGTATGGAACGATCGCCAGGACGAAGGCGACGATGAGCGTTTCCCCCGGATACACGAAGTGTAAGACGATGAGCTGGTACACGACGTCCAGCACCACCGCGAGAATGAACACCTTGCCGATGCGCTTCCACGCCTCCTTGAGCATGTCCGAGCGTTGGGGGGGATTCGAGACTAGTTCCCAGAACCACGGCGGCCTGCCAGCCTTAGCGTCGGCCAGGCCCGCTCGAATTGCGAAGAACGCCGCCATACACGGTTGGAGCACCAATCTGAACTTCATCGGCCCGCTGACACGGGCGAGCAATTGACTTCCGACACGCTCCCATATGTTGTCCATAACATCCCCTTCCCTCGTAATTCCAACAACGACAAAATCAGGGCGAACCGCCTGTCCCTTTTCAGAAGGCGTTCACGCTCCCGGACGCCGGCGGGCGGCGGGCGCGGCTAGCGGCACAATCTCCGGGCCTTCGGGGGGGCAGCCTTTCGGGATGAGCGACGGAAAATGATCGCGGACAGCCAGCACGCGGAAGATGAACGTAACCCCCACCGCGATCAGAGTGACGGGAAAGAAGGACTTTCCCTTCTCCAGTTGCCAGAGCAGCGTGTAGATTGCGCCCGCCAGGACCGAGGCAGTCACGAGTTGCTCCGACGGCCTCACGATCTCCGGCGTGACCCCGGAGAAGAGGTCGATCAGCACCCCGCCCGCGTTTGTGGCTATCACCCCGATGAGGATCGCGGTCCAGATCCCAAGGTTGTGCTCAAGCGCCTTATGCGCGCCCAGAATGGCAAACCAGGGGAGCGAGAAGGATTTGAAGAAGGCCAGCGTCCTGGTGCGAAACCGCTCCTCCCTGGTGGCGCCGTAGCGATAAATTGCCAGCCCAACCAAACCCATCAGAAGGCAGGTGAGAAGATAGTACGGATCCCTGAACGGCCCTGGTATCTCATTGAGCAGCACGTCGCGGGACACGCCGCCGCCAATACCGCCGAAAAAAGCCATGATCAACAGCCCCGCGACAGTGTAGTTACGGTTGTGCGACGGTTGGCCAGCGACGAGCACACCATAAAGGGCGTTGATGCCGGCGGAGAACATGTCGAGTTGTGGAAAGCTTGGTAGCGTCATTTCAGGTTCCTCGTCAGAGCGGCTCGCCGCTCACACCGCTTTTCGGTTGGCTGCGGTTTTCGGGCATCGTCCCCTCCTGCTTATTTCACTCTGAGCCGCGAGCGCTGCCGAGCGCCCATGGCCAATGGCCCTCGATTTCGACCACTACAGACCAGCTGAGGAATGTTCGAACGACGACTAATCCGCCGAGTATGCCGATGCTCCTGATTGTTTCGTCCAGCAAGATCGTACGGATAACGTCCGCTGCGATTAGGAACTCAAGCGACAGCAAGAGTGACCGGCCGAGCAGTTTCTTATAGGCCGGGTACGGGTCTGGCACTCGTGTCGCCAATTGCACAAGAAAGCGCACAGTGCCAAACACGATCGAGACGACGATGATGACCACCGCCAGATCCTGGATTCCCGCTGACGACAACTCGATCCATTCGCGCATGCTACTTACTTACCCCACATCAGGCAGCATCGCGGCTAGGTCTTCCCGCCGCTGCCGCAGAGAAGAAATCAATATGTGCAGTCGAAGTTGCACACCGCCCCTATGTTTCGCCAAGACGTGAAAATAGGCTGGGTTCTGTGTTCTGATCGGTGGTGAACTTGCGCCAGGCATCAGAGAACTTCCACCCAAGTTGAGAGTAGGAGGGCGGGTCTGAGGCCACAACTGTCACATCTGACAGGGGCGGGCTGGAGATCGCTGATGCCCAGGCGATCGGCTATATCTTCGTACAGGCATCGGATTCTATTGGCAATTCTCGGTTGAAAAGTTTTCGTGGCCGTGATTTGGCTGGCATTTGTACTGGTGTAACAAGATGTCCCCTAACGACCATACCCCGTCTTTGTACTGGGCTTGAGCAATTTTCCTCTCCACCTTCACCGAAGTGTCAGTCAATTCATCGCAGAGAGCTTCCACGTACCATACTCCGCCTTTCCCGTCGATCACATTCGCTGTAAGCCTGGCGTTTGAATCACGCGCGCAACTTCCCCAGTCTTGCATGGCGAGCTTGGCGGCAGTACTCGCAGATAACAGAGCAAAAGGCTTCTCCTCGAGCTCACCTTTCTCGACAAAAAAGAATCTCGACCTCCTAATCGAAGGTTGGGTTGCGAACCCTTGCCAAGGATAGCGCTCAGCGTAGTTCACGACGATCGTGTGGCCGCGTATTTCGGCCTTCGGAGGCGCGATATGGTCCCCCATGAAAATTGCGTTCGTACCCTTATATCCATTGCCATTCTTCAGAGCCGCTGCGACATAATAAAAGGCGCCACTTCCACCAGAGTCCTGGAGCAGAAGCACTGCCACATCATCGTGGCCCCCGCCAACGAGGTCTCCCTTTGTGTGGTCGTCAAAGATAATTGTTTTGATCTTCCTGGTGGAATCTGACGCTGGAACCTGATCAGCTTTGCCGTCCCTCAGACGAACTAGTTCTCCTCCGATGAGGTACCCACAATTGGCAGGGCTTTCCCCATCCGGCCTGGTTCCCTTGTCGGAGAAAATGCAGGTCGGGACGCACTGCATGGTGCATACAGTTGCCGGATCGGGGCTATGGCGGCAAGCGGATGCGCATTCATCGAACCGTCCCCCGGCCTCGGCACACCAGTGCGAATCCGCATACTCACACTCCCAATAGGTCTCCAACCACGTGCCACTCCTGCTTTTACATGCTTTCGCCAGGTGCTCGGCATGCGACTCGAGGTGATCTTGTGCGGAGGCAATGATTGAAATGGCTACGGTCAGAAGAAGGCCCATCGCCGTGGTGACGAGGCAATGGGGGACTCGGCCTTTGCTCCACATCTGCGTACCTCACGGAAAAGCAGCAATACCTGCTTCAAACTACCAAGTTTACGCGGATTGACCATGCTGGGGAGACTGTAAGAACACACAGTGTTGAAGACGACATTCCAGAAATGCCGAGCCTTCGACTCTTATGGTTTCTTTGTCGGTTGCCATGGCGCACGGCAGCGCCTCGGGCCTCAATTTGCCTGCAGCGGAAAGGGAGTATAATTCCTGCGCGGCGGTCGGTGCTGCCGCTTCGAGCCCCCGCGAACCGTCGAATGAGCGGGGTATTTGCTCCCAAATCTAATCAGCGCTTTCATGGTGAGAGTTCTTCTGCAATTGATAAAAGAACGGTTCTCGTCGAATCTCGGGTTGGGGCTAAGATTTGCTTCTTGGCCGACGGCGCTGATTGGAATTGTGGTCATCAAGGCCGTCCTTGCGCTGGCTGTCAAGCCGGGTTCGTTCCTTTTTTCATACAGCGGGATCAGCTATTTCCTTCTCCTGCTTCTGGCGACCAGTTTCGCCATCCGCAACGCTGTACAGAACACGCTGGGGAGTCGGCCGTTCTGGGTGTTCCTCGCAGTTGCCTATGGCCTCTGGGTGCTGGACCAATGGCTTTTCGTTTACTACGAACTTGGTCTGCACGTTGAGGTGCCTGAAAATTCGATTGCTGATCCCGTGCTGTTTCTGCATATCGTACCGTTCATGGCCGCGGTGGCGACCCTTCCCCACCGCAACGTATCTGGCCGCAAGCCATACCGAGCGATCCTAGGCTCGCTTCTCTTACTGTTTTTCTGGAGTTTTCTTTATATTTATGGTGTCTTTCCCTACCAGCACTTGTTTGCGAACGCCACCAACTACGGTCTGCGATTTGACACTCTCTACCTGCTGGAAAATTGGGCGCTCGTTTTGGCTGTGGGTATTTTGAGCCTTCGCGCGCCGGCCCCTTGGAAGGCAATCTATCTTCATCTGTTGGGCGCATCCACGCTGTACGCCTTAAGTTCCGCGGCCGCCAACCTTGCAATTGACTCGGGAGGGTACGTCAATGGAAAGCTGTATGGTCTGGGTCTAATTGCTTCTGTCTGCTGGTTTGTGTGGATACCGCTACGCGCACGGCAGCTAGCGGGGACCGAAGCAGAGATCACCCGGTCTGACATCAGGCCAAGCTCAAAGGCATCTGCGTGGGCGATGCTCGCGGTTGTGGTGATCTCTATCCCCATTGTATGGGAGCTGTTCCACAGAGATGAGGCGCCCAGCATTCGTACGGGCCGCGTGCTGGCCGCGGTCGCCGCGATCGTGGCTCTGTCTGGTGCTGCCTATATAAAGGAGGTTCTTGCCAAGAGCGATCTGGCTTCACGCCTCGGTTTAGCGAACGAGAGGCTTCGGTTGGCGGTGGAAGCCAGCAGGTCCGTGGGATGGGAATGGGACCTTAGGACCGGGCGAGATTCCTGGTTTGGCGACCTGCAGACCATGTTTGGAATTCCGTCCGATACGTTCGTCGGACGACCGGAGGATTTTCATCGTCACGTGCACCCGGACGACCGACAGCTGGTGACGAAAGCTGTCGGCGAAGCCAAGGAAAGCCGGAAGCCGTACGCGGCGGAGTTCCGCGTCGTCAGGCTTGACGGGACGGTGCGCTGGGTCGCAGCCAAGGGTGAATTCTACTATTCGCCGGAGGGGGAACCCGAGCGGATGCTGGGCATGGCGACGGACATCACCGAACGCAAGCAGGCTGACGAAAAACTGAAGGCGAGCGAGGAGCACAACCGGCAACTGGTGCAAAGTGCCAGTGTGGCAATGATCGTCAGCCGCGGGCTAGAGCAAGAGGTGGGGTTGATGAACGACAGGTTCACGGAGCTGTTTGGTTACACGATTGACGATGTTCCTGATGTCGCTCACTGGTGGCCTCTTGCATATCCGGACGAAGCGTACCGACAAGCCATCAGAACCGAATGGCAGGCGCGCGTGGAAAGGGCCATCAGGGATAAGAGTGATATTGAACCAATGGAAGCAACGGTCAGATGCAAGGATGGTTCAATCCGCCATATCGAGGTTCACCTTTCCTGCATGGGAGATACAAATCTAATCACATTCATTGACCTCACCGAGCGCAAGCGCCAAGAAGCCAGCTTACGCGAAAGCGAAGAACGGCTGCGGATTGCCGCCGAGGTCGGCAGCATGTACGCCTGGGAGTGGGACCCCGCCACGGACTTAGTACGTCGATCCGCGGAATGCGCGAGCATTCTCGGTTTGAGCGACGCCGCCGGAGAGGGTATGGCAAAGGATTATTTCGGTTCTATCCACCCTGATGATCGAGCCGAGCTGTGGAGGCTAGTCAACTCGTTGACGCCAGGCGACCCGGTATATCGAACCCATTACCGCAAGTTTCGCCCGGACGGCGCGCTGCAGTGGCTGGAAGAGAGCGGCTGCGGGACATTTAACGGGGATGGAAAGATGGTCCGACTGATCGGCATGACGGCCAATATTACCGAGCGCAAGCGTGCGGAAGAGGCACTGCGCGAGAGCGAAGAACGTTTCCGTTTGGCGGCTCAGGCGGGAAGGATGTATGCATATGACTGGAACGTCGCAACCGACAAAGTCGTGCGAACCGAGGAACACGTGAATGTCCTCGGTTTCTGTGAGGCGGTGAAGCAGCTTACTCGTCAGCGAATATTGGCCAGCGTCCACCCCGACGACCGCGCTCTGTTTACCGGTTCGGTTGAACAACTTACTGCCCAGAAACCGACCACCAGTATTGGCTTTCGAGTGCTCCGTCCCGACGGTTCGGTGGTTTGGCTGGAGAAAAGCGCGCGTGCCTTCTTCGACGAGAAAGACAGGATGGTGCGTGTAATAGGAATGGTGGCAGATATTACCGAGCGCAAACGGGCGGAAGAGGCACTGCGCGAGAGCGAGGACAAACTTCGACTGCTTCTCGACTCGACCGCCGAGGCCATTTACGGAATTGATCGCGAACACCGCTGTACGTTCTGCAACCCGGCGTGCCTTCGCGCTTTAGGGTATGAACGCGTTGAAGATCTGCTGGGCAAGAATATGCATGATCTGATTCATCACACCCGTGCAGACGGGTCTTCGTTCCCCAGGGAGGAGTGTCCAGTGTTCCGGGAATCCCTGGCCGGGCGGGGAATTCACGCGGACGACGACGTGCTATGGAGGGCGAATAGAACAAGTTTCCCGGCTGAATATTGGTCATATCCACAGCGAAGAGGGCAAGAGGTTGTTGGGGCAGTGGTTGCATTTATCGACATCACGCAGCGCAAGCTGGTGGAAAACGCTCTCGCAAGCGTGAGCCGCCGGTTAATTGAGGCGCAGGAGCAGGAACGTACCCGGATCGCCAGAGAGTTGCACGACGACATCGGTCAACGCCTCGCCATGTTGGTGATTGGGCTGGAACAACTTCACCAAGACTCTGCCGATTTGCCGGCTGAAATCGGTAGCCGAACGGGTGAACTATGGAGGCAGACTTCCGAGATAGCGACCGATATCCAATCCTTGTCACACGAGCTGCACTCGTCAAAGCTGGAATATCTGGGCATAACGGCGGCCATAAGAAGCTTCTGCAAGGAATTCGGAGAACAACAGAACGTGGAGATTGACTTCCAAACCCACGATCTGCCAAGCCCTTTGCCGCCGGACCTTTCTCTTTGCTTCTTCCGAGTTCTGCAAGAGGCCCTTCACAATGCGGGAAAACACAGTGGGGTACGGCGCTTCGAAGTTCGATTGTGGGGAACGTCGGGTGAGATTCATCTTGTGGTCAGCGACTCCGGCTCGGGCTTCGACATCGAAGCGGCAAGGACGAGCCGAGGGCTCGGCCTCATCAACATGGAGGAGCGGCTGAAACTGGTGAAGGGAACGTTGTCGATAGATTCGCAACCGCAGCGTGGTACCACGATCCACGCCCGCGTGCCTCTCAGTGCGGAACGCGATTCCCTGCGGATCGCCGGGTAAGCCCGTTCACTCCAAAACGGCTGAGTGCTCTGCGCGTATTCTGTGATAGATATGGCTTTCCTGTTCGATCTGAAAACTGTTTAACACGTACCCACATAGAATATCCAAGTCACATGTCCGGGCTATCTCGTCCCACCAGTGTTCGAACTGAATTGCCGCATCTGCCCTACCTTGCGCCCACAACGTGGGTGCACATTCACCACAGGCTGAAACGCGCGGAGGCTTCCCCTTCGCCGCTTTGGCCGCTGCGGCGACCAGTTCACCCGCAACCTTCCGGAATCGAACCGAGTCAGGCAGATCATTCACCATGCAGGTCGAGATGGTCTCGGCAACATCCAAAGGGATATAGCGCCCCTCTTCAATGGCGGCGGCGATATTCACTCCATGTTCCTGCAATCTTTGAAGAAGACTCTTCTGGTGTGAATCAGTTGCGACCACGATAACCGCATTCCCGGCCAGCAGCGCGGCTTCGATAAAGCGAGTGAAGCCGACTAGTAAGGATGCATCATCAGAATGAAATTGAACCTGGTGGCTTCGAGTGATCTCCCCTTTTTCCAGTGCAAGCGACGGGAGAACCTCTTCGTGGTAGAGACGGCCGGGGCCTTGCGCGTCTGCGTTGTCGCTGAGAGTAAGACCCGACAGTCCGCCACTGATGAACCGCCTGCCCTGCTGAACCGCTTCCACTGCCGCTAACAGTTCGCTTCCGGCATGTGATTTCACCACGTAGCCCAGCGCCCCCAAGCGGAGAATTTCTTGCACAACATCGGCGGAGGATTCCTGGCTCACGAAGAGTATCTTGGATTTTGGGGAAAGCCTGCGGATTCGTCGAGCAGCTTCGATTCCATTCAGCGCAGGAAGCCCGATGTCGAGGATAATCAAGTCGGGGTGGAGTTCTTCCGTCTTCTGAACTGCTTCCAATCCGTCTGACGCCTCTCCGACTATCTGCAATCCGGGTTGCTTTGCGAGCGTTGAACAGACGAATCGGCGAAATGGTACGTAGTCCTCCACCACGAGGACTCGGACTGATGGCGCGCTTCGGTCGTCGTCAACGCTTGGGACGGTAGCCATAGAGCTTAACGCGGTTGATCGATCCCACATGGAATGCTGAAAATCTGTCAGTACAATATAGAACACATGAGTGTGCGCTGCCGCACATCAAACTACCCCGAATCGCGCTGCCACTTCTCGGTCTGCCGCTGCATTATAGTGTAGCAGTCGCAGGCCGCCTCCTCGAGTTTTCGCCTGTCGATAATCTGCACGTCCCCTCGGCTATGAGTGATCAAGCCCGCTTTTTCCAAAATCCCAGCCGCCACGGTCACGCTGGAGCGGCGGGTTCCCAGCATTTGGGCCAGAAATTCCTGAGTCAAGGGCACCGAATTTGAGCCTATGCGGTCGGCGCTCATCAACAACCATCTCGCCAGTCTCTCGTTAACTTCATGGAGCCGATTGCACGCTGCAATCTGTGTTACCTGCATTGCCGAGACTTGCGAAAACTGCTGCAGCCGCCGCTCCAGTTTGGGGCACTGACGGAGGATTACCATGAGAGTTTCGCCGTCCACACGGAAGGCGGTAGCTTCAATCTGTGCTACTGCCCGAGTAGGAGAGGTGCGAAAGCCGGCAATCAATGGCAAGCCCACGAAGCCTTCGCTCCCCACCAGGCCTACTTCCACACTTTTTCCATCGGGGAGAACGCTGAGAATAGAAATCAAGCCGGTGTCACAGAAATATGCAGATTTCAAAGTGTCGCCGGGCTCATGAAGTACGTGGTGAGTTTTCAACCGTACAAATTCCAATTTCGAGACTAGCATTTCACGTTCTTTGACTGGCAGGTCGAGCAATATCTTGTTATGGATTCCGTTTCCGTCACCGTCAGTGTGAGGTGTCTTTTGAGACGTCCTTGCAGACGGCCGCGGTTTGATGGCCATAATGGCTCCTTGCGCAACGAAGCGCGTCTGCTTTTCGCAAGGAGCCGTCACCCTCGCCGGCTAGGGGTGCGGAGGAGGAATGCTAGAGGAGACACAGCAATGCTACTCCTTTCCATGCTACTCCTTCTTGTCCTGTCGTTTTGGAAATAACGATTTGGGCCAGCTTTTGTGAATCGTCTGATATGGGAAGTGTTCCCTGTACCCAGGGGATCGAGGCAAGGTGTGTCGTTCCTCATATGGGCGATGTCGACGATTTGTTTTTGTACGATGGGAAACATTGTACTGTACGATAGCGCACATATCAGACGGGGTTGACCTCGGTTCCCGGACGTGGTATTTAACTGTCGCGCCGAACGATGCTTCTAGCGCCAAACGTATCGCGCAGCCGTATACCGGGGTCATAGGGACAGATGCAAGGCTTCCCGCGTCGTTGTTTGTCCAGCTCAGATCAACTTCAATTCTGCGATGGCGGGAGTGCGTGTGGGGAAATGAACGTTCCAGATTTTCACATTTTTTCGCGAATAGACGGGCCCACAATTGTCCACCGCGTAGCTGTTGAGCAGGAATGGTTCAGTCAGCGCATACGCCGTACGAATCTATCGCATTTTGTGATGTCGTCAGAACAGTTCACTCCGCTCGCAAGGGGCCAAGTCCCATGTTTGAAAATGTAGCTTTGAATCTTGAGCGAAGAGCCTTGCCGATCAGGCCTCTTACCCCACATAAACTAGCGTTGTTCTTGCTCATGACCAGCCTGGCTGGAAGTGGAAAAGACAAAATTCCAACTTTCCGGGCGGGCACAGAACTCGTTCAGGTGTCCGTTGTTGCTTTAGACCAAGCAGGGCGAGTCGCAACCGGCCTCACAAAACAAGATTTTGAAGTGTTTGAAGATGGTGTCAAACAGGACATCATAGAATGCATGAGTGAAGCCTCTCCCGTCTCCGCCGCACTCGTTCTGGACAAGAGCAGGAGCATGCGAAGCAATTTACCCCTCGTCACGCAGGGGGCGTTCAACGTGCTTGACACGCACCTCAAGACGGATGACGAGTTCCTGCTAGTCGTCTTTGACAGCATGCCGAAACTTATCTTTCCGCAGTTCACCAGCGATGCCGATACCGTCAAACACGTTATCGCAAGTAATCTTGCGGAGGCTAACGGACTCACATCCCTTTTTGATGCGCTCTACCTTGCGGTCAGCAATGTAAAACAAAAAGCGAAGAATGTTCATCGTGCCGCCATTGTCATCACCGATGGAGGTGATACTCACAGTGTCTACACAAAAAGAGAGATTCTGGATTACCTCGAAGAAGCTGACGTGTCGGTCTTCGCGGTAAATGCCAGCGAACCAAACATCTTCCGGTCTTGGACCGTCGGAAAAAACGGAAAGCCTGAGATGGCAACGGAAGATGATGCTATCGGTCCGGCCGAACGCGGCGGCCCGAAGGTCCTCAAGGAACTCACCAGCGCAACCGGGGGAGCAGTATTTACGGCTCACGAACCCGGAGATATTCCCAGGATCATGGGTGCCGTCTACGACTTGATCAGCAATCAGTACACCATTTCCTTCAAGCCGCCGCATGTTACCGGTGGTGCATCCAAAATTGGCGACCGCCACAAGATTGAGGTGAAGTTAACGGCGGGGGACAATCGATTTGCGGGGTACCATTTGGATTACAAACGCCAGTATTCCAGGGCCAATGGCCACGGCGGCGAGACAAATAGTCTGGCGGCTTTTCCGCGTCCTTAGAAGTAGGTCTTAGGACTAAAGACCTGATTAAAAGCGGCGCCGGAATCTCAACAAAAGCCGCGACCGCCGCGTAAAGGCTGAGATCTAAGATCTAAGATCTAAGATCTAAGATCTAAGATCTAAGATCAATGACAAGATCCGTCGTCCTGAAACTGACCGCTGGCGGCCATGGCTGCCAGAGAGCGTGCGCAGCTCAGGATTTGCTGGTTTAAAGGATCATCCTTCAGCGCGTCAGCGGAGATGTAACTCATGTCTTGGCGCGCGGCCAGAATTTTATTGCTCAACTTTTGCATGTTATCGAACTCATTGCTGAGCAACTGAAAAGCATTTCGATCAGAATCGGTTGATGCTGCAACCGATGCGAGTCGGAGGTTCGTCGCGGCTTGGCCACGGTAACCAGCCACGAAGTCGGATGTAACCGGGTATCCATTTTGGACAGCGCTAGAAAGCGCCGTACGCCATTCCCTGATCGTGGACCCAGCTTCAATGCCTGCCTTCATGAAATCCTTCGAGAATCCGGAATTTGCGGGTTGGCTTGCCGAGGCAGGTGTCGCCGCCGCGCCTGCAGCGGAGGAAGGCAGCGTCAGCGTAATTTGATTCCCGCCGAAGCTGAGGGATCCATTGGTGAGTCGCGCTAGCGCTTCGATATCCACATAGGACTTGCCGTTTATCTGGACAACCCGCGCTTGTCCCGGCTGACCGCTTACAACGAGTACCCCGCTCTGCTGCACGGCCTGCGACAAACCCAGGCCTGCCATGGCGAGGAGCGTCAGCAACATCAACCCCGCACTCGAAAGCTTTTTTCTCATCTGATTCGCCTAGTTTCCATGGCGAGCTCGAAAATGCTCAGTTGTGTGCTGCTCGCCGTCATGCCAACAGTTTGCGGCTAAGCAGCTTAATCCGGCTTTCACTGCATCCTGCTGGACCGTACTTGCGGAAACCCCGCGGCAACGCGAAACGAAAGAGGAGTTGGCTGCGATTAAAGCAGTCAACCCCTCCGGGTTTCGTTCGACGACACTGCTGGGACACGAGTCCTTGGCCAAGCGTTAGTGACTCTTGCGAGCGGATCGCAACCCAAGCGAAGACGCCAGCGACAGAAGACCCAGCAGTCCAATCAGAGGCAACTCGCTTCCAGTCTTCGGTAGTGCTGCCGGCGACGGTGCGGGTGCCGGGGCCTCAGCCACTTCTACGGGAACGGTCACTTCTTCCTCAACGATCAAGATAGGAACGTCGGGTGGCGGGGGTGCCGGAGGCGGCGGCATCGTGCCGGTTAACTTAGCCTGCTGCGTCACCACGATCTGGGGAACTTCAACGATCTTGGTCGCAGAGATCGTCATTCCCTTCTGCAATCCCCACGCATCGGTCATCTGGCCATTGACGTTGAACTTCTGGCCCTTGGGAATCTTGAACTGCTGGTTTTTTCCGTCTGCCAGGGTCAGAATCACGGAGAGCGGCGGGGTTACGCTCCACACCGTTCCGGTGACACTCTGCACCGTCTTGATCATTTTGGGACTGGTGGTGGTGGTGATGGTGCGCTGAAGCTTCATTCCCGGCTTCAAGTCGTGAATCCCGAGTTGCTGGCCTCCCACGGTAATCCTGGCGCTCTCCGGCACATTGGCGAAATGCCGGATTGAGCCGTCCGCCATCTTGACCACCAGGTCGTTGCCGGAGACGGTGACCACTTCTCCGCTTTCGACTTTTGTTGTCTTGGTTGCTTTTCCAGCCGCCTGGGTGCTGGTATCCGTTTGCACCTGCGCGCTCATGCTCAGGGTAACGGCCATGCACACAACCCCCACCGCGAGCATCTGCCATGCACTTGTCCAACCTGCTTTTGACTTCATTTCGTTTTCTCCTTGGTGGTTTTCGGAACCATGAATTTTCGGAAGCATGAAACTAGCTCCTTGCGTTTTACCTTTCTGAAACGGTAGATCTTGCGACTACCTGCTGGTCAACGCTTCCTGGCTCGGGCTGCGACTGCCCGGAAGCAGGATTGTTCGCCGCAGCAGAATCGGCGATAAACGCCTGAACGATGTAACGTTTCGGGGCGCTGCCGAGGAAATAGAACGGGTAACAAGTCACCAGGGTCAGCGAGGCACGCGGAGTTGGCCTCAGCACCGAGACATCGTTGGGATCAACGATGGTGATCGATGGCGATGACGTAGGTTTCCGTCCGTCGCGGTGTAACCATTTCAATCGTGTCGCCGAGGCCGACGTCCTTCAGTCCGCGGAAAAAACCGTCTCGGTGTCCCGCAATCGCTACATTGCCGTTCTCTCCGGGATTGGCCGTACCTGCCACGTGACCGACTCCTCGGTTCAGGCTCAGGTCGTCGGTTCCTTCCAGGACAGGAACTTCGACATGAATCTTGGGTATACGGAGGATGGCTATGGCAGGCGGGAAATGTGCTGCCAGGCTCTCCTGGTAATCCTTGATGCGTCGCTCCGACCACAAACTGAAGTCCGGAGCCGCGCTGGTCAGCGCCACCGCATCAGGTTCGTCCGCCGAGGCCAGTTGCCACCTTGAATCGCTGCAATTCCGCGTTCGACAGAACGGTCCTGTGAATTCGGGCTGCAACATAAAGAGCTAGCATCAGCACGCCGACAATCAGCAGCAGACGCTCGAGTTGGCGTAACCAATTCATTCCCGTTTTTACACGGGCGCGCACCGGCGCCCTGCCTCAGCCTGCCAAAGATGCAGCGTCTGCCCACTCTAGCTGCCTCAGCGAGCCGCAATAGCACCTTTACTCATCGAACATTAGAAGGAAGGAAAAAGTCGCGTAACTGTCATTACTAACAGTCATGAAGGGTGAGCTGGCTGGAGGGAAGGGAGCTCAGAACCTTAACGCGTGAGCTATACCCAGGTCCGGTGCATTGACCTGCGACACGAAGGGCGAGCATGAGGGCGCTCGAGTTGGCGTAACCAGCACATCCCGGTTTACATCAAGCGGTTCTCGCTCTCGCCGGGTTCATTCAACAAGCTCGCGGACACAAACACCTTGTTGGAAAGCACCGCATGGATAGCGGAGAGTAGATCCAGACTCAAGCGTGATTTCACAACATAGGCCGAGCCGCCTGCGCTCATGGCAGCGTTCACGTAATCGGAGTCTTCGTGAACCGTGAGAAAGATGATCTTGGCATTGCATCCCGAATCTCGCAGCTGCCGCGCCACATCGATGCCGTTTTGGTCTCCCAAGGAGATGTCGAGAATGATGACATCGGCTCTCAGTCTGAGGCATTCGCGGACTACCATGGCCCCATCGGATATCGCGGCAATGACCTTATAGTCCTTCGCTTTTTCGAGCATCTTGCCAACATGGGCGAGGACGGCAGGATTGTCGTCGGCAAGGATTATGGTGGTACTTCGCACAAGCCTCCTTAAAGGGCTGCGCTTCGGAATCTGTTGTTGCCACCGGCGCAGAGACCGAAGGTCAACGACCCGAGTTGTCAGTTATGTTATTTGGCCTCGGTGGTCCTCGCTACTGTCAGAACTGACGGTGGGAACTCGGCGGCGCTGAGGCCTCTTACGCGACCCCGGTTTCCTCTGTCCTGGGAGCATGTTTCGTGATTGCAGGAACATGTCCTTCCACTTGGGTACCAAGGGATGGTTTCGACCAGATCGAGAACTCGCCGCCCACGGCCCGGAGACGCTCCCGCATGCTGATCAGTCCAAGACCGTGGGTACCTCGTACGTGCTCTGGATTGAATCCGACGCCATCGTCGGAAACGCGTAACCGAACCATATTCGATTGGCTAGACAATTCCACTTTCACGTGGTGGGCGTGACTGTGTTTGACGACATTGCGCAACGATTCCTGCACGACGCGGAACAAACCAAGAGAGATGTTTTCATCGAGTTCCGGTGGCAGATCCTGCACCACACATTCAACTTCAATCTTGTGCTGCCGGGAAAACTCATGGCAGAGATCACGAGCGGTTGCTGCAAGCCCGAGGTAGTGCAGCTTGGAAGGATGCAACTGATGAGACATGTACTGGATGTCAGTCGCGATTTCGTTGGTCAGCCGCCAAAGTCTGCCGCAGTTCCTTCTTCTGCGATGAATCGGTGTGTGCTGATGTGTCCTGGTCAGATTCCTGGATTCGATTTGCCAGCAGCGCCAGCCTCTGATTGATGTCGTCGTGCAGCTCGCGTGCAATTCGGCTGCGCTCTTGTTCCTGTGCTTCCATCAGCCTCCGGCCCACCGTGGAAAGAGCCTCTTCGGCCAGCTTGCGATCCGTAATATCGATACAAGAGCCGATGTAGCCGGCAAACGAATTGTCGCCGCTGAATCGGGGCACACCCTTATCCAGTACCCAGCGGTATTCGCCGTCATGCCGCCGGAGCCGATATTGCATCTCGAAAGGTTGGCGTGCATCGAACGCCTTCGTGTAGGTATCCAGGCACGCCGTCAGGTCGTCGGGATGGACTCCTTCTGCCCAACCGTTTCCAAGTTCTGCCCCAAGAGACCGGCCGGTGAACTTGAGCCAGGGCTGATTGAAGTAGTCGCACAGTTTGTCGAGTCCAGACGTCCAGATCATGACCGGGGCGGTGTTGGCGACCAGCCGGAATCGCCGCTCGCTCTCCAGCACCGCTTCTTCGGCCAGTCGGCGCTCAGTAATGTCCCGGACAATGACTGTGAACAGCTTCTTTCCGCTGACTTCCACCTGGGAAATAGATGCCTCGATAGGAAATTCCCGGCCATCTGCTCGCAGCGCCCACAGCTGACCCACTATACCCATAGCGCGGTTGGTCACGCCGGTCGCGTCGTAACGGCGAATATGATCGCAATGTGCGGCGCGGAAGCGTTGCGGGATGAAGCGTTCGATGGGATTGCCGATCGCATCACCCGCCGGGCAGCCGAACATCTTCTCGGCAGCGGCGTTGAACAGGACGATCTGCTGCTTGTGATCCGTCGCGATGATGGCGTCCATTGCCGATGCGACGATGCCGGCCATCCGAGCCTGGCTGGCGTGCAGCTTTTCCTCGATCTCCTTGCGATCGGTGATATCCGTGAATACCCCCAGGAAACACGGCTCACCTTCGATTTCGATCAACTCTACCGACGCTGAGGCGACTACGGTGTGACCGTCTTTGGTGCGCCATTCACATTCCACCTCACGAAGAGAACCCTCCGACTCCAACTTCTGGTTGAGTCTAGCTCTTGCGGCAGGATCCACCCAGAGCCCTAAATCGAGGGCGCTCTTTCCAATCACATCGGCGCGCGTATATCCCCAGATCCGTTCAAAAGTTTCGCTGATATCGAGATAACGATTAGTCTGGGCACTCACGAGCGACAAGGCCATGGGGCTATGCCGAAAAGCTTTGGAAAACCTCTCTTCGGACTTTTTCAGTTCCTCTTGCGCTT
Source organism: uncultured Acidobacteriaceae bacterium (assembly GCA_963730845.1). Classification (GTDB taxonomy): domain Bacteria; phylum Acidobacteriota; class Terriglobia; order Terriglobales; family Acidobacteriaceae; genus Acidiflorens. The sequence goes on from CAVSTM010000014.1 coordinate 140,985, forward strand.
GTTTGTGCGCCGTGACATCACGGGCGATTTTGGAAGCGCCTATGATTTTGCCGGTCGCATCTCTTATGGGGGATATGGTCAACGAGACATCAATCTTCCTCCCCTCCTTGGTCAATCTGACGGTTTCGTAGTGTTCAACCTTCTCCCCTGCTCTTGTTTTTTGCAGAATTGTTTCCTCTTCCCCGCAAAGTTCGGGTGGGATAAGGATGGTAATGGGTTCACCCACTGCTTCCGCTTCACTGAATCCGAAAATATGCTCTGCGCCCCGGTTCCAACTCATGATGATGCCGTCGAGGTTCTTGGAGAAGATTGCATCGTCCGAGGACTGCACAATGGCCGCGAGCCTGGATCGAGCCTCCTCTGCTTGCTTACGGTCGGTGATGTCCTGGGCCGTGCCGTGAAAGTGGGTCACATGGCCGCCGGTATCTCGAACTGCGACACCACGAACACTGATCCACCTGTTGCTGCCATCTGCACGCAATAATTCCAAGTCGAGTTCCTGAATTGAGCCCGATCGCAAAGCCTGCTCCATCGCGGCATTCAGGCGGGCCCAACTCTCGGGAGCAAAAAACTCTGCAAATTCCTCGTAATCGGGCAGGGGCAAGTTGGGATCGAAACCGTGGATGCGATAAAGTTCCTCTGACCAGGTAAGGGCCTTGTTTTTTGGATCCCAAACCCAGTTGCCCACTCGTGCAAGCTGTTGCGCTTCGGCCAGGTCTTCCTCTTTTCGACGCAGTGTTTCTTGAGCACGTTTGCGCTGGACGATATTGCGAAGCAGCAAAATGATTAACAGTGTCTCGATCAGCAGAAGTGCGGAAAGCCCCAGGATTCTCCATCGGTAGAGCTCCCATGGGGAGTATTGCCAGTAGCGTACTTCGCCTTCCTTGGGAATCTGGTTCTCCAGGATTCCCCAGCGGTGTAGCTCACGCCAGTCGATGACATAGTGCTGGAAATCGCCGGTGGCAACCGGAATGTTTTCCGGCTTCTCACCTTTTAGGATACGCACCCCATCATTCCCCAGGATCTGTCCCACCTCGCCCAGATCCCCTACGCTGCCTCCCACCACTCCCGCGCCCACGACGGAAGAAAACGTACCGTAGATTGGCCGGTTTGCTTTCTTGGCGATGGCTGGCAGAATGCGTGCGGGGATAAACTGCTCGCCGCGGGCGTCAGTTACAAAATCCAGGAACACGACGATACTGCCAGGCGGCAAGTGCGCCAGTCGGGGTTCGAGGTCTGAGAACTGCAGATCCGTCAAGTATTGAAAGTCTAGATTCGACTCATACCCGCGAAACTGGTCGTGGGCTGTCTGGGATCCGCGTTTTTCGTCGTCCGAGGAGCCCGAAATGACGACCACGTGGGAAGTCCCGGGATTTTGCCGCAAAGCCAGCTGCAGCGTGGACAGGTAATTCAACTTCCGCATGACGCCGGTTCTGCCCGGTTCCTGGTGGAGCCATCTGGAAGGGTTCTGAGGATCAGTCACAAAGAACAAGACCGCCGCATCGGGGAACAGCTTCGCTCGAATCTGTTCCCCAAACGCTACGGTTTCTTCGTCGATAGCAATTACCAGGTCGAAAGTCTGTCCGCGGTATTTTTGCAGGAGATAGGAAGCCGTTGCTCGTTTGAGAGATGGGTTCGCAAAAGATGAAGAAGAGTCGAGATACTCAAAGCTAAAGTGAACCGGCCTGGCGGAGCCCTCAAGGATGCGGGTTTCGGTCTGCTCGATCAGGGCGGCAACGTCGGGCAAGTCCGGATCGGAGGCGGAAAGGAAAAGCACGTCGGTTTGCTGTCGCGGGAGGCGGTGAGCGGGAGCCGTCTGCGCCGCCGCGTTCGATAGAACTATGCCGAGACAAAGGACGTGAAACAGTGCCAACCGGAACACATCGGCATCGGCGCCGGCGCCGTGCCATAGCTGATTTCGCGTTATAGACGTATCAAAATACACTTTCTTTTCGATCAAGATCACGAAACCGAGCGAACCGGGCATCATGGAACAGGCCCGCAGATTGACTTTCGCCTTTCCATCACTTACGCTGCGGCCTCGTTGGCATAGCGCCGCGATCCTCCGCGCAGCAGTCGACTGACAGCTTCTACGGTATGTCGCTGCGTGTTTTGTCCCTACTGTCAGTATTGACAGTTCGTACAGCAACCGCACGCGATTAGCATCTCGTCCTGGACTGCGCAGCATAACGGACGCAATGACAATGTTGGCGTTTGGGGCTGGCGGTGGCGGTGATTGATGTTTCATCCTCAAAAACCTGAGACAGCAAGCTTCCACGTTGACTACGCGAAGCCTGTGGACTTTTGCGAGGCATTTGAACGAGATATGAAGCCTTTCTACCTGCTTGCATTCTTGATGACCGCAAATCACAAAGAAGCTGAGCGGTGTTTTGCTGCGACGGTCGAGGAAGGTTGCGCAGAGAGGAGCGTATTCAAAGCGTGGATGAATTCCTGGATTAAGCGCTATCTGATTAAGAAAGCAATTCGCATCGTCCTTTCTCGTCCGGCCCGAAGCGACGATGAGCGGAATCTTTGGTGTGAAGGGCCAGCGGAAACACGGACAAGCGATGTGGTTAACGCAGTGACTAAACTGGAGGCACTGGAACGCTTTGTATTTGTAATGTCCATTCTGGAGGGTTATTCCTCGCGGGAGTGTTCGCTGCTGCTGGATTGCACAACCGAGAGCGTCGCACAATTGCGAGTCAGAGCATCCTGCAGGCTTGCAATCTCGGAGCCGTCCTTCACCCGGAATCTGGCGGAGTTGTCAGGTCGCCTGAAGACGGCGTGAACGGCGGGGGGGGGGATTCTTCAGTTGCTGGGTAACCGCTTGTTCACCTGTCCGTGGATAAAGGCGGAATCTTGTTATATTCGGCTGTGAGAAAAGCGTTTTCCACGCTTACCTTAATTCGAACGAATCGAGGAACGACTGGATGCCAGAGCGATCCTGGCCCTGAATCGCCCAGCCAGAAACCCAGTAAACGCGATTCTGGCCGTTAACGAGATTCTCGCTCTTGACGAAGATGAGTTTCATGTCGATGAGGGCAGAGTATGAGACAAAGTTGGTGTCTCTATTGTTGATGATGAAAGTCGCCGTCGCGAGAAGAGCCGGATAGCCATGAAACGTGGTGTATGAACTGGCACCTGTTTGGGTCATAAAACCGCTCTTGAGGACTTCCCCAAGCTTCGCTTCCATGAATTCTTTGGTGACCTTCTGCGGCATCACGACATTCTTGGTTACCTTCACCTGAGCTACCCATGCACCGCCGCCCGGAGCGCTTGCCACAAAGCTCGCCACGTCTGACGCAGTCTGTGTACGGACAACGTTTGCGGGAAAGGACGCAGCGAAGCCGAAGTCAGTAGAGACATACTTGTCGGCAGCGGACGCAAAGGTGGCGATCCGTATCAGTATCACCAAGAGCGGCACCGAGGTTTTGGTTTTCATTGTCACCCCTTTTACTGCGCGAACTGGCATGCGAACAGAAAGCGGGAAATGCGGCACGTACTCAACGAGCACAGCCTATGAGGACCACACTGAGGCCCGAAACTGTCAAAACGGACAGTACTTCGATGTAGATGTTTTGCAGCGACGGCCGGATGTGGATATTGCCGCAGGAATCCCCCTTGGCCTACTGTGCGTGCAGGTTCTGGGAGAGCTTCATCAGGTTTTGCGGCTGGACACGGATCACGCCTCCGCGCGGGCTCTCAACGTCAGCTATGAGAAAGAAGGACAGAGACACCGCCAGGGGCAAGACCACGAACAGGAAACTGGTTCGATGCGCGCCATAGCCGATCAACAGGTTGCAGCCAACCGGAGATCGTTGCCAACAAGACCCAGGCCTCAAAAGGAATACGGTTCCACCACGCAGCCTGAGTGTACCCCTGCGAGTTCAACACGTCGTTCATGCCCGAAACGGTCAGGGCGGTTATGGGTGTCGGCTGGATTTCGGCCCGAGCCTGGACGGCGGACCACATCTGATTCTGTAGTTGGGCGGTATCGGCATTGATCCGCTGAAGCCGCTGCCGATCGCGGGTGGTATAGAACAGCACACGCTGATCGAGATAGCTCCTCAGCAGATCATGTAGTCTCGACGCATCTGCGGCAGGCAGCAGACCGGCGCGGACGTACTCCGTACCGATCGCGTTAGCCTCTGCCTCTTCGTAGTTCTTGCGCTGTTCATAGCGCTCGATGGCCATCGAAAAGGTGAATCCGATGAGGAGGCCCAGCAGTGTCAAAGCAGCGCCTTGGACAATGCCGAAGTCTTGCCGCTCGTCTTTTTCCAGCGGGCCCAGCCTTTTGCGATAGAGGGCACCGACATATGCCGAGAACCAAAGCCCGATGAACGAGAATATAAAAACGAGTTGTGGATAGTCGACGATATTACGCATAGGGTAGAGCCGTCGACAGCAGGGCCGTCAACTCAACGGGTTGAAGACTCACTCCTGGCAATGGCGAATGGAACCTGTCATTACTCCACAGGAGCTCCAACCGTCACCGGGATCGAACTCGCTCATGGCGGCTGCTGTTTCGGTTGTGTTCGTCCCCAAATCCTTTTGCAACAGCACGCCATCCTGGTTGATGATGAATGTCATCACCCCCGAGTTGCCGTATTCAGCTGGATAGGCGACGAAGGCGAATCCACCGGACCATCTTGCCATCGACCACGTAGTCCTTAGCGCCGCCTGGCGCGTGACTGCCTTGCCGGGTCAGCATATGGAAGTAGTAGCCATGGAAAGGCACGTGCGAGTCCGGCTTCACGCTATACCCTTCGTTGGTTGCGAATGCCACCAGCGGCCCGAGCGGGCTCTTGGGCTGGCCTTCTGGCGACTCCCAGTACAAACCGTTCTGCTTGCCAGTGTCACTGATGAACTTCAGAGCGTATTGCTTCGTGCTTCCGTCAGTCGTGACGCTGTGAGAAGTACTCGGCCTGAGCATCGGCCAGCGCCCCACAAACATCGATGACTGCCAGTTCATTCCGGCCAATACGACGCGCTAGAATCTCATCTTTCCCCGCAGCCGCATCGAAGAACCACTGCCCCGCACCATTCTTCTTCAGCGGAATCGGGAAGGCAAAATTGTCAGCTCCGATGAGCAGGACTTGGCCCTCGTCAGGCATCTTGCGCCAGCGGTGCATCACCCCATAGGCTGCCACAAATTTGTCGACCGTGGCCTTGTCCTGCACGGGATCGCCCGAGAAGATTATCTGCTTCGATTCCGGACCGAAAATTGCCAGCACCGCGTTTAGATCCCCTGACTTCGCGGCCTGCAGAAGCCCATTGCCCGCGTCGTCGGGCGAAGCAAACACTGCGAATGAAGGCTTCTCGGACTTGTTGCAGGCGGCAAGGGAGACGATTAGCGCCAGAAGTAGAAACCGGGCCGAAATAGCAATTCTGCGAGTTGCTCGCGACATACCTATCCTCCAAAACTTTCCACTGTAAGACGCTTCATCAGCACACCAGACTTGATCTCGCCTGCGGCTGCTTCGTTGGGTTTACCTGCGACCGCCCCAGCCCCCGCCACCGCCCCTGCTGGACGAACCACGAGCACTCTCTGACCTGGATCCCCAGCCCCCGCTTCCGCTGCTGAAGGCCGATGACCCGCTACTCTTTTCCTGCCCTCCCCAGCCTGATGCGCTGGATTTCTGGGTGTTGTTGGAGTTTCCTTGCTCCATCCGCTCCCGGTGTTCTTGTAGGTGTTGCCGTTCGCGGTCGCGTACTTGTCGCCGTTTGCGGTCTGACCAACGGCGGCGCTGTTGCCGTACTTGCCCGATGCGCCATACGCCGAGCCCCCATTCGTGGTGTGCACCTGACCCGTCGTTCCCTGAGAGGTCGTTTGATGCTGGCCGTATGCAGTGGTGCCGTTTTTCGAAACCGTCGAGGCTCCCATAGCTGCCATAGGCATTGGAACCTTGCACAGTCGAGGCAGAGGCCCCGGTTCTTGGGTTGTATGCTTGACCGGCACTTACACTGCCGTAGCCGTTCGAGGCTGTGCGCACCGCGCGCGTAAGTCCCGGTGGATGGGTTATAGCCACTGCTGGCATGCGCGCTGCCGTATGGTCCATAGGCACTCGCACTGGAGCCATAGTAGCCGCCGTGCCAGGCGCTGTTTCCGTAGTATGCCCCGCCGTGATACACCACCGTAGTGGTGCCGTGCCAGCCGCAGTTCCAACTGCTATACCCCCAACCGCAACATCCACCGCTCATCATCGCCCCCACCGCGATACCGACTCCGAACGCAAGTACGGCGGTCGCCGCCACGGGCGGAGCGACGTATGCGGGAACGACATAGGGATAGCCGTAAACCACCGCAGGGTTATACACGGGCACATACACCACCTGTGGATTCGCAGATTGAATGACGATGACTTGCGGCGACTGTTGCGAGACCACGATTTGCGAGCCTGATTTCAGGTTGCCGGCAGCTAGCGCTTTCGCTCGCAGCACCTGGACGGCCGCCATAACGTCGGCCGCCTGGGTGTGATACGCCTCTCCTAGTGACGAAGTCCAACTAAGGTTCGTCGCCATGTTGGCAAGCACGGAGGGAAATTGTGTGAGCGCCTTCACACTGGGATCCCATGCTTGCGCATTAACGGCCTCCATCAGATTCGCGCCGCTGAGAAGGCTATTCTGCTGAAGCAAACTGGCGGCGGCCGCCACCTGGTCGGGAAAGGTCGCGGCTCCAAGAATCTGGGCTACCAGGGAGTCCGGGTACAGCGCGATGGGAGCCACCAATGCTTGCAGCTCATCTGGGGTCAGCGGCACACCTTGTCCCGAATATCCTGCTGACGCCGATTGCTGAGCTCCGGCTTCAAACGGTGTGGTCGCGACGACCAGCAGGAAGGACAGCGCGATTGACAAAATCTGTTTCGCAAAGGACCTGATCATTTTCTTCTCTCCTGGTTCTACTCTCCTGGCAGGGAAACAGACTTCATTTGCTGCCGGTTATGATGAGCTCTGTTTCGACCGAAGCGCACATTCCGTAAACGGCTCCTGAAACACATGCGCCGGTGGAATACTTGTAGCAGCCCTTCGTTTTCGCCACCGCCGTAATGGGACGGTCGGAGCCGCCAATGATTGCGCCCTGTGCAAAGGGAGAATCCGGGCCAAAGTCGACCACAAACCCTGTGTTCTTGGATGGGCTTTTCCAGATCATCTTGGTCCCGGCCTTTACACAGAAAGGCATGTTCGCTTTCGCGTTTGAAATAGCCGGAGTCACCGAAGCGTCCGAAGCAGTGCGTTTGATTTCCACCGTGCAGGGCGTGGAGCTGGATCCGCACGCGTTCTCGGCGGTACATGCATTCCCTGGGTTTGGCTCAGAGCAAAGATACTGCTCGCGGCCGCGCTGATTTTCCTGAGCCACGACGAATGAGGACAGCAAAAGCAGCATGACCGACACCGCAACGTAGCTTGCCAAAATGCATCGCGTTTTCATAGGATGCCTCCCGCTTAGTTCACTCCAGGCGTTCCTGCCCAATCGAGAACGTCCACGAGTCTCCAGGGGTTCTGACTAAGGTTAAATTGCAACTGACCTTGCTTATCGATAATCAGCTGCGCTTGTGGATATAGGGTTCCCGTGCTCTTGCTCTTGTCGGTGGCGTTCAACTCGAACTCGCCAGCTGTCAAGTTGAAGGACTGCGACTGGGTATCAAAGAAAGCTTCCCCAAATCTGATTTGACGATTGGTCACAAATACGATTTTTCTCCCGGTTGGAGTGTTCGTCATGCGGATGTAGCTGACGTCATAGCCGAGCGTTCCCGTGATCGAGCAGTGACCGACTGCCTTCATTCGGGAAAGTGCATTGACCAACCCTTGATTCTGACCCTTCTCGAAGGCTTGGAGCAGGGTCTGCCTGTCTTCGGGGGTAGAGAAGTCGTAAATCTCCAAGGTCACGCCAATCTCCTGTCCCATCTGTGTGCCGGTGCCAAAGGCACTTGCTTCGATCGTTTCCGACTTCGGGCCGCGGGAAAAAGCGAGACTGCTTGCGAATATCAGCAGACCAACGAGCATCAGGCTGCCGATGACGACCTTGCTACTTCTTAGAGTTTCGATATTCTGCATTTCCTTGTCCTTTCCTGAGGAGCGAACAAACTTGCATTGGGCGATCGCGAGTTGACGGGTCGTTCGCGTTGTGGCCGCTCGGACAAACAACCGCCAAGCCGCCTTATCACCACAAACCCGTGGTTCTCTCCAGACTGACGGCTCGTCTCCGGATCCACTGGTTCCACAAGTTGCCTCGTGGCGGCGGAAGACAATGGCTTCGAGGCTATGCTCGGCGAGAGTTTTGACTCTGGCAACTGTCAGTTTTGACACTGGGGCCAAGGAGACGGCATCGAGCCCAATCCGCAGAAACAGCTTGCATCCAAAGTTGTCGTGGAGCGTTCCCCTGGCTCGCGTTGGGGTTGCCGGCGCTTGCCCGCTCCGGTTATTAAAATGTCCATCCCAGGCTGGATGTGGAACCGTAGTCAGACTTGGGGAGATTCTGCGGCGGGCGGCTGTCGAAATTCAAATAGTAACCGAACCTCCAGTACAGATCCTTGGCCACCTTCAATTTCAGTGACGTGTTGAGGTCAAAGCGCACGCGTCCCGGGTCAGTCAGGCTGGGGTAGAGGCGAGCGTCAGCGAGAATGTTGGTCGTTTTGAAGCGGTAAAAGTTAATCTGAGTTCCCAAGATCGCTTCCGCGCTGTCTCCTGTGCGGCCAGTAGTCGCCTCCGCCGAATAGCGCTCGCGGTTCCAATCCACGCCGGCAAATGTGGCGATGAAAGCTGTTGTTCGTGTAACTGAACATATGCCCCACGGCACCGCCTAGGGTGGTGCGCAGGTCGAGTTGCTGCTCATTGCTCTGCAGGAAATCCGCAAGTCCCGCGTAAAAATTCCGCGGCGACAACAATTGTCTGACGACGTTTAGTCCCAAGGAATTGCGAAGATCAGAGACGTTGCCTCCGCCGCTGAAACTGGATTCGTAATTTGCCGTTGCCAGCCACTTCGTCCGTTCGAAGTGTTCGTTAGTCTGAAAGTTATATTGCGTGCGGTTTTGCTGTTTGGTGTAATTAAGGCCGGCGTCCAGTCCGCCGTGCAGATTCTGCCAGAAAGTGGTGTCGGTCTGGTGAATCTCAACCACATCGTTGCTCGCGATAACCTCGCTAGCGGAGGTTCCCGTCACCTGCACCTGCAATTGTTCCTGTCCTTCAGCAGATTTTCCCTCGACCGCACTTTGAAGGGTGCCCGTGTAGCGATTTCCAGTTTTATCCGCAACCACAAAATTCTGCGCGCTCTCGACACTGGCAATCTTGGACCAGTCCAGCTGGACCGTGCCATCCGCATACTCGAGCTTGACGTACAGGTAGCCTTTCTCGAGCTTGATGATCTCGCAGGTAATGCGGTCGCCATTCGCGAACTGGATAACGTCTTTCCTCGCTCGTGCAGTGCACACTGTACTCAGAGTCAAAACGAGCAACACGAGCAAGACGCCGCAACGCGAAGACCGCTGATGATTGTGGACTCTCATGTCTTGCATTTTTCCACCTCTCGCACTCAGTTGGGCCCGGACGCGACCGATCGTGGTCTTAATAGAATCTGATTGGCTGGCCGATGGGCCGGTCGTTGGCATCGCGATCCCTGTGATGTTCGTTGTAGCAGGCCCTGTGATGCCACGATCACCGCCGAATGAGGAACTCGAGCAATCGGGGCGAATCCCTTCTTAGAGACACACTAAATTCCATTTTCGCACTCTGCTGGACAAGTTACGTGACACGGTTCGGGCACACACCTGTCAGAACTGGCAGGTCGCAGGACGTTAAAAGACCGTTAGACTCCAATGACGGAAAACAGAAGCCATGAGAGAACATCAGCGAAGTGCAGCTTTCTCGCCGTATCTAGTCTTTCCGTCCCTACTCTGGTTGGATTCGCCCAAGAAGTTGTGGCGAACCGAGCGGCGCCCGCCGGTCGTTCCGTCGCGAACGCGGAAGCGATGGCTGAAGCTAGTTCTCTCCCTGCTTTTCGCCTCCTTCTCTATGCGCGCGGACACAGTTCAGTTCCTGCCGGAAGTCGACGGCTACCTCACGCTCACCCAGATCTTTCGGGCTTACTACCAGGCGAAAGACGACCGCGACGGCGGTGACTCAACCCAGTTTACGACTGGACCGAGCCTTGAGTTGTACCTCAAGCCTCTCCTCAAGCTTAAGAAAATCACCACTTTTGATCTGGACGATTCAAAACCCAGAGCCCTGGTGGTCGAAGCTGGATACCGATACATAGTCGCTCCCGGTAAGCCCACCGACAATCGATTCACGACCGCTGTCACGTCACACCTTCCCCTCAAGGGAGGATTTCTGGTCACCGACAGAAGCCGTGCCGACCTGGACTGGAAGCCCAAGTTCGAGTGGCGCTATCGCAATAAACTGACCATCGAAAGAACATTCGCGATCCACTCCTATCATCTGATACCCTACGTCGCCTTCGAGCCCTACTACGAGAGCCAGTACGACAAATGGAGCACTACGACCGAGTATGCTGGTTGCCTGCTTCCGGTAGGAAAGCATGTGGAGTTCAATCCCTACTACGAGCATGAGAATGACACCGGCAGCAAGAAGGGGAACAAGCAGGAAAATTATATCGGTCTGGCGGTTTACTTTTTCTTTTCAGTGGAAAGGAAACGCAGCCCCGAAGCAATGACCGCGAAGGCTCAAAGCGGCGAGTCTGCGATGTTGGCATTGCCTTTATTCTGGCTGCCGCGGCTCTAGATCGAGATACTTGATGAGCACCACCTCATTGCCTTTTTCGTTGTAGACGAGCTGGTCTACGAGTTTCTGTGCCAGCAGAACGCCGAAGCCGCCCGGGCGCATGCCGGCTTTCTCACGATAGTCGACGTGGCGCAACAGATCACCCTCAGGATTGGCTATGGCTGCGTGGGGAGTCTCGTCCAGAGTAAAACCTTCGCCCGGGTCGCTGATGCGGCACTTCACCATATGACGAGCGCGGATATAAGAAATCTCTACTTGCTTGTTGGGGTCGAGAAGTCCACCGTGTTCGATCGCGTTTACCAGCATCTCACGGAAAGCCGCACCAACCTCGCTTCTTTCCGCGTCAGGCAGTTCCGCAATTTCGTCAAAGAATTGGAGCACTCGATCGGCTGTCTTAAAGTCGCAGCGAGCGCGTATACGAATCCATTCCGGCGTTGCTGAAACCACATCGATCCCGTCATCCCAGCAGGGCTCTTCGATCGCGTGCTGGAGCATGATGGCTAGAGCATCCCAGGAGAATGGCCGGGAGAAATAACTGAAAGCATGCTCGCGCATCGAGGTGATCACGTCCGACGGAGTGCTTTCGTCCGCCAAAATAATAAAGCGAGTATGGGGACGTATGCGGCGGATCTTGCGAAGCAGTTCGATATCCTCCCTACCCGTGGTCTTCTCGCTGGTCAGGATTAAGTCGAAACCTTTTTTTTGCGCCAGGACGAGCGCCGCCGCGTTGTCCGTTACGTGCTGGATCGCCCATACGTTCGGTTGGAGGGAGTTCCGCACCCTTTCCTCAAGCGGCGAATCTCCTCCCACCAAGAGTGCGGTGCGAACAGGGATGGGCCGCATTTCGATGATAGAAGCGGCATTCATCTCAGACCCCCTTAATTCCGGCGATGCGATTGCCGCGCAACCGTAAACGACAAATTCGTACGTTCCGTGGTAAAGTCGGAGCCACTGTCAGATATCGACTGTCCAGTTGACCTCTCAACCGATAGTTCGGTCAAGGGTAAACGCTACGTCGTGAGTGGCAAAACTGGCAAAAGTGACAGTTCGTCCATAAAAGCGTGGCGTGTATAAACCATGGACCTGGACCGACATTCCAGTTCAACCATCTATGGAGGAAGCAAAATGAAAAGAGTTTGGCTGGGAATAGGTTTGCTTGTTGTCGTGACTTCGATGCTGGCTTTTGGGCAAAAGAAGGAACGGGATCGAGTCGCAAACGCTGGAAAAGTAATGCAAGAAATCACCAATATTCCCGACGATATTCCGCAAGACGTACTCGACAAAGCTGATTGTGTCGTGGTTTTACCCTCGGTGCTCAAGTTCGCCATAGGAATTGGCGGGAGTTACGGACGGGGCGTGATGACCTGCCGCGGCGGCAAGAATTTCAGAGGCCCATGGGGTCCTCCGAGCATGATGGCGCTCGAGGGCGGTAGCTTTGGCTTGCAGCTGGGCGGCCAGGCGACCGACTTCGTACTCCTGCTGATGAGCCCGAGGTCGGCGGAGAACATCCTCGTCAGCAAGGTCAAGCTGGGGGGTGATGCCTCTGCTGCAGCGGGTCCGGTGGGGCGGACCGCCTCCGCCGAAACCGACGTAACGATGCGGGCCGAGATCCTCTCATATTCTCGGGCGCGGGGCCTGTTTGCTGGAATCTCTCTCGCCGGCTCGACCCTTCGTGCCGACAATGACGCAAATACGAGTCTGTACGGAAAAGAGGTGAGCGCGCAAGACATCGTATTCAAGCGCGCGGTGGCAGCGCCTCCGTCTGCAAAGCTGTTGCTGGCTACGCTGGACAAGAAGAGTCCTATAAACAAATCGAAAAACAACGAATAGCGGACCCTTCTGATCGCCATCGTAGCCTCGCCCAAACAATACGGGGCGGGGTATTTCGGCAGGGTGAGAACTAGATTGCGCCGAAGGAAGTTGCACTATATTTCAGTGAGGTGGTAGGACAATGACCAATCGCTCCCGCATTCTGATTGCCGACGACCACAATCTGGTAGCGGAGTTGTGCAAGCGACTCCTCGAAACCGAATTTAGTGTGATCGGAGTGGTCAGCGACGGTCGTGCCCTGGTGCGTGCTGCCGGCCAATTGAAGCCAGACGTGGTCGTGCTCGATATCGCCATGCCCATCCTGAATGGCTTGGACGCCGGGCGGCAGCTGAAGGAAATGTTGCCCGCTGTCAAGTTGGTGTATCTGACCATGAATCCCGACGTCGAAGTCGCGGCGGAAGCTTTCCGTCGCGGCGCTTCGGGGTACCTTCTGAAGACCTGTGCCGCGGCCGACATAGTGGTTGCCGTACGGACCGTGTTGCGGGGCAAATCGTATATATCAAAGGCCCTGTCGCGAGACACCATCGAATTCTTGCGACGGCAGGATAAGGAACTGAGCGAAGAAGGCGAACTCCTGACCAAGAGGCAGCGGGAAGTGCTGCAGCTGCTGGCCGAAGGCAAGGTGATGAAGGAAGTTGGGGAAATTCTGCACATGACGACCAGGACGGTCGCCTATCACAAGTACCGCATGATGGAAGTGCTGGGTGCCAAAAGCAACGCCGAACTGATCAAGTACGCCGTCAGGAACCACGTAGTCGCCGCTTAGAGACTTCCCTAGCCATCAGATCGAGGGCAGCATAAGTTGAGCGACAGCCGTCCCACGCATCGCGTCATTGATTAATTCTGATGTTATGGTACCTGCGAGCCCTTGTCTGAGCCCATCGACTGGCATTGTTGACAGTGTTCTCCGTCGCGGTCAACTCGTAGACTTACTTGTGTAAAGTTTGTCTGGCCCTAACGCCATTTCGGGACCACAGGAGGATCAAAGTGAAGCACCAACGGACGAAGTGGTTCGCAATCGTAGTTACCCTAGCCGCCATCATGATGATTGGCGCGTGCAAGAAGAAAGTAGCAGCGCCGCCACCGCCGCCACCGCCACCACCCGCTCCGACGGCTTCTATTTCGGTCAACCCGAGCACCATTCAGCAGGGGCAATCAGCGTCTCTGAGCTGGGAAACCACCAACGCCACCGACGTTTCCATCGATAGCATTGGGGCGGTTCCGCCGAGTGGCTCCCGATCGGTGTCGCCATCGGATTCCACCAACTATCACTTGGTAGCCAAGGGAGCAGGCGGAACACAAGATGCCACGATTCGCCTTACGGTCACGGCGCCGCCACCCCCGCCATCTCCGCCGCTAGCTGGGCCGACGGATGAAGAACTGTTCGCGCAGAACATCAAGGATATTTATTTCGACTACGACAAGTCCGACATTCGCGCCAACCAGAACGCTTCCCTGCAAGCCGATATGCTCTTCCTGAACCAGCATCCCAACATCAACTTCACGATCGAGGGACACTGCGACGAGCGGGGATCCATCGAATACAACATGGCTTTGGGCGACCGGCGCGCAACATCCGTGAAGGATGCACTGGCGCTGGCAGCAATCAGCCCAGGCCGTATCAACCTGATCAGCTACGGTAAGGAAAGACCCTTCTGCAGCGAAAGCAACGAAGCTTGCTGGCAGCAGAACCGCCGCGGCCATTTTGTCTATCGGAAGTAACGTCAGCCGGATTCTCCAGCACGGCGGCCGTTGCCGAAGACTGTTTCCGGTGACGGCCGCCGAAAGGAGATGGGTATTGCTCAAGCCCGAGCTCTCCGCGAGTCAGTTGTTGAAAACCTTAGGATAGTTTGCTGCCCAAAACCGTTTGTGCGATGGCTGCTTGACGCTGCCAAACTTGACCAGCGTGGTTTGCGCAAGTACGGTGCCGGCGATCGCAGCATTTACGATGAAGCGCATGTTCCCCGAGGCCATTGCCGAAGGAGAGCTGGGCGGTCACGCTCTCTGGTGACAACATTTGGATGATGATGGACCTCGCCAACACATACGCTCATGCGGGCAAGAAAACACAAATGCAAGACTGCCTGCGGAGAGCAGCCAAGATGAGAACTCTCGATGGCCCAGAGTCATGACCATTCCACCGCGCAAAGTACGGACTGGCTTATGAACCACACTCGTATCCACTCGCCTAGCTTCTAAGTCCAGCCGTGACGTGGGCCCGCTCAAAGAAATGAGCGTTCGGCCTCGATTTTGCGCAACTGTCAGCGGTGACAGGCTTCAATCGAGGCCGGACTTGTGAAACGACCGCGTCGTTTGCGCGACTCCGAACCCTGCCCAAAACGAGACGCTCAGCAGGTGCGAATCTGCAAGTTCAGGGTCTACGTCAAACGAAATCTACATTCCTCCGCCAGCTATTCCGCGATTCACCAATACTTTGACATCCACTCGACGGTTGTCTGCCCGTCCCTCGGGTGTCTCGTTGGTTGCTGCAGGATCCACTATGCCCATCGCCCCCGGCGCCACGATGTGCCGCAGAGGAACACTGCAGTTCTGCAGCAAGAACGCGACGACCGCTTGGGCTCGGTCCTCGCTCAACTGCTGGTTCATGGCGGCATTGCCCGATGAATCGGCATACCCCTTTACCTGGATGATGTAGCCCTTCGTGCCAACCGCGGTTCCCGCCAGCAGTTTCAAAGCGTCTTTATCACTATCCGAAATTGTGTAGCTTCCGGTAGCGAAGTAGACGGTCGCTTTGGCCGTGGTGTCATACTCCGAGAGTTCGTTGAAGCGCTTGGCGGTACTTTGAATTTCCACCTGATTTGCCGCAATGTCCTCCTGGTTGGCACTGATCTGCTGTTGGTTGGACGCGATCTGTACCTGATTGGCTGCGGTGGCTTGCTTGTTGGCTTGGACACCCTGTTGGTTGGCGGCAATGTTGGACATGTTCGTCTGTTGCTGCTGCTGGGTCGGGTTCAAGCCAGCCTGAATCGTTTCGGCCAATTGTAAATCGCTCTGATTGAGAGTGATGGTGTTGGCAACCACGCGGGTGTCCGTGCCGGTGCCTTCTATTGAAATCTTCAACCCTGGGATCAGAGCAGTGACTGACTGCTCAGAGTGACGCAAGCCTAAGCCTTTTGGGCTCTGAACCTTGGTGTCATCGGTCAACTCCACCACGACGTTGGTTGACCCCTTAATGTTCTTCACCGTCAGAGTGTCTCCGTCTCGTGAGGTAATCAGTCCGGTGATCTTGATTTTCGACGCGCCATACGCCAATCCGGCACAGACAATGCACAGCAATGCGATGCAGGTCACGATCCATCTACGATTTTGCTTCATAATGTTGTCCTTTCGGTAGTTGTGATCCTTAAACTTGCGCGAACGGGTTTCGCTCAGCGAGTAAAGCGGTAAGTCACGAGCAAATACTAGGAGACCTTCTCGGCCGTGCATACTGGCAAAACTGACAGCTAGGTCATGGCACCGGCAGGACGCTGTAGGGCGCTTGAGTAAAGTCCCCGAATTGAGGAATTTAACTGCCAGGTGGGTACGGGAAATGGGGCGCGGGTAGCCGCGTTCGGTGCGACCCTCGATTGTTACCCTGAGCCCGATCGTGCCATAGAGTTAGCTCTCTAGGCCATTGACAATTTCTCTTTCCGGAAGAGGATGGTCAGTGAAGCAGGTTCCGCGGCGCTTCTGCCGCCGAAACCCGCGAGTTAGCGAAGCGAGGTACTACGGGTCTTATGCCACCAATTCGCGTGCTTGTGGTAGAGGATTTCGTGCCTTTTCAGGATTTCATCTGCTCTACGCTGAGGAAGAAACCCAACGTGCAGGTCATCGGCAAAGCGTCCGACGGACAGGAGGCGGTTGAGAGAACGGAAAAACTGAAACCGGATTTGATTCTCCTTGATATCGGTCTCCCAACACTCAATGGCATAGCAGCTGCTCGACAGATTTGCAAACTCGCTCCGGAAGCCAAAATAATCTTCGTGACCCAGGAATCTTCTCCTGACGTGGCGCAAGAAGCTCTCAGCTCTGGGGCGCAAGGCTACGTTTTGAAAACAAGAGCTGGGAGCGATCTGGTAGCTGCCGTGGACGCAGTTCTTGAGGGGAGGCAGTTTGTCAGTGACGGGTTGCAGATACCGCTGGCTATGCCTTAAGCGGCCACCATGTGGTTCCTGACGGCGTACTTGACCAGTTCGGCGTTGCTCTTGGCGCCGAGCACTTCCATCATGCGGTACTTGTGATAGGCCACCGTCCGGGTCGTCATGTGCAGAATATCGCCCACTTCCTTCATCACCTTGCCCTCGGCTAGCAACTGCAGCACTTCCCGCTGCCTCTCGGTGAGGCGGTCGTCTTTGTTGACCAGTTGCTTGCGTTGCCAGCGCAAGCAATCGATGGTGTCGCGCGACAGAGCTCGTGACAGATACGTTTTGCCCCGTAACACTTGACGAACCGCAACCACCATCTCCGCCGAGGCGCATGTCTTCAGCAGATATCCGGAGGCTCCACAGCGGAAAGCCTCTGCCGCCACTTCCACGTCCGGATTCATCGTCAGGTAGACCAGCTTGACGGCGGGCAGTATTTCTTTCACCTGCCGCCCCGCGTCCAAGCCATTCAGGATGGGCATAGCGATATCGAGCACGATCACGTCCGGTTTCAATTCGCGGGCAGCCCCTAACAGAGCGCGACCGTCGTTCACGGTTCCGACAACGTCAAACTCTGTTTCCAGAAGTCGCTTGCAAAGCTCGGCCACCAGATTGTGGTCGTCGGCAATCAGAATGCGAGAACGATTGGTCATTGTCGTACTCTCTCACAGAACATGCACGGCGAATATTAATAGTCTGCAAAAAACAAGCCAACAAGAATTCGTTGCGACAGGCATGGCGCAATGGCTCACTACGGGATGTCTTTTCGTTCAAACACCCTTGCTGACTCGGCGGTGACTCAAGCGCAGTCTTGCCTGACGGGGCGCGACGTCGCTCGCGTTCCATTCTGGATTGAGCTTTCCCTCGTCGCTGTCTCGTTGACAAGCAGTGCCAATACGGTTTCCGCAACAGGAAACCGCGCGAAGCCGCAATCCAAGCAGACCAAAAGCTTTGGGAATACCAAGAGGCCCGGTTTATCGAGATTTTGCAGGCCGCGGAAATGGATGTTCATTTCAGCGCTGAATTCCGCCTGACGGCCTGACGCGCATGACGGACAATTCATAATCTACCTTCGTCCAGAATTTGAAGACCCAATAGTATACACAGCCAAAGAAAGTCTGTCTGTGCAAAAATTGAACATATGCGCAAAATACCCCTAACCGGCGCCCACTCTGGAAAGCGAGACGATGATGGCAGATCGGGAAAATGACTCCCGCCTTGTCAAACTACGTGAGGCACTTGATTGACAGTTGCAGCAGTGACGCGGTCTTCACCGCCTTGCGCAGGGTTTCTATTGACCGAGTTTTGTTCCAATCGCCTCGCCGGAAACGATGATCTCCACCCGCCGGTTCTGCTGTCGGCCGGCGGAGGTGTCATTGGGGGCCACTGGATTGGCCTGACCCATTCCCGCGGAGGTGACGTCTTCCGGTTTCAGTCCCTGTGACACGAGAAACGTTCGTACCGCATCCGCCCTTTGACCGGAGAGCGTGAAATTGAAGGCCTCGCCGCCTGTGCTGTCGGTGTAGCCCTCAATCCGCAACTTCAGACCGGGATGCGCCAGAATGACGCCGGAAAGCCTGGCTAGCTTCAGACTTGCATCCTGCGAAAGGGTGTACTTCCCGGAAGCAAACAAAACGTCGGCCATCGTGACCACGAGTCCGCGGGGTGTATCGACGGTTTGCAGCACTGAGTTGAGTTGGGCAAGCAATTGGGCGCGGAGTTGTTGTTGTGCCTGCACCGCTGCCGCCGCGGCAGCGGCTGACTTTGCGGCTTCCTCCTGGGCTTTCTTTTGCGCTGCTTCCGCCTCTGCCCGAGCTTGCGCCTCCTGACTGGCTAAGGCGGCGGACTGTGCGGCTTGGGCTGCAGCGGCTTCCTGCTGCGCCTTCAGTTCGGCTTCGCGCTGCGCGGCTTCTTGCTGCTGCTGCGAGAGCTTTTCTGCCGCGGCCCGCTTTTCCGCCGCAATCTTGTCGGCGGCCTCTTGCTTGACGGCGATTGAGCGCGCATCTTCGGCTTGCTGGGCAGCATTTCGGGCCGCGGTAATGATTGGGTTCTTCTGCTTTCTCGCCAGATAGTCTTCCATCTGTGCCGCAGTTTGACTTGCCTTGGCCCATGCGTCGGGAGCGTACTTCTCCGCGCCCTCTACCTTGGCGATGCGGATTGCGTTGCGAGCTTCATAGACGGCCAGCGGAACCTTGGGATCGAAACTGAAAGGCTCAAGCTTGGCCCCACTGTAGGTACCCCGGATCAACAGCGTGGCTGTAACCGGCGTGGTGGCACCCTTGGTATTGTCGCCCGGCACATTCTGCAGCACCACCATTTCGCTGGGCGCGGAGACGGAAAAATAGGGTTCGGCGGTCACGATCATGGCAAAGTTTGGCAGCCGGGTGGTGACACTCAACTTGCCTTTATCCCCATTGAGCTGCAACTCACCAAGATTGCTGGCTCGGCCTTCCGGAGTGATCGCCCAAACGACATAGGTGAGGAACTCCGGCCCGAGTTGCGTGGCAGGCGACATTTTCGAGAAGCTGGCATCCACCGAAATCAGGCCTTTCTTGTTGTCCACCTTGGCGTTGCCTTGGGCGAAGGGCAACAAGGGGGTGCCCTTGAAGTCAATTCGGGTGGAAGCATTGGTCACGTAATTCACGGCGGGCACCGACCGGGAAATGCTGATGTTGATGTTGACGACCGATGGTGCACCCTGGTTCTGACAGAGTGCGAACAGGCCGCCGCACAAAAGGCCGGAAATAAGGAGGATCCTTCTCATGGTTTCTTTCATTCGCTGTGAGGATGCATATTAAGTGTGAGGCTCGGCGCCCGATAAGACGACTGGCAGAAATAACAGCGTCTCCGCACCCGATGACCGACTGTCACTTTTGCGAGTGGCGTTTCTTGCACTGCGAATGAAGAATTCGGGCACGGCGGGGTCAAAGAGATGGGAACTGGCTCGCCGGAAAAGGAGAAACAACTTGTGGCGATTCCATTCGAATCGAGACAGGGCGGCTCAAGACAAGACCGGAGCCCGGTTGGTTCCAACGGAACCAGCATTCATGCTTTGACTTCGAAACAGGATTCGTCGCGGCGCCGTTTCCTGCAAACGGCCGCGACCGGGGCAGTGTCCGGTTTGGTTGCGTTGGCTTGTATGGAGTTCACCCCGCGCCAAGCCCTGGCACAGAGCAAGTTAAGCCCCGATGCCGCGCTGCAAGAACTGATGAACGGCAACCAGCGATTCACGTCTGGCCGTTTGACGTCGTTTGAAGAAGACCTTGCGATCCTTAAGCAAAACACCGTCGAAAAGCAAGAGCCATTTGCGGCCGTGTTGTCCTGTGCCGATTCTCGGGTTCCTGTCGAACTGATCTTCGATCAGAGCATCGGACACATCTTTGGTAAACCGTGTCGCCGGCAATATTGTTACATCGGAGATCATCGCCAGTCTCGAATATGGAGCGTTGGTGCTACGTACAAAGGTAATCCTGGTGATAGGGCACGGCGGTTGCGGCGCAGTGAAGGCGACGATTCAAGCGAAGGAAGTTCCCGGACAGATCAGCGCGCTCTTTCCGCATATCCAGCCAGCGGTAGATCAGGCTGGATCAAACTTGGAGGCAGCGACCAAGGCGAATGCCAAGATTCAGGCGGGTCTTCTACGCGATTCCTCTACCGTAATCTCGGGGTTGGTCAAAGAAAGCAAGCTGAAGGTTGTCTCGGCGTATATAGACCTCGCAAGCGGTCGCGTGACGCTATTGGAGTAGGCCGACCCGAAAGCGAGAAGCTTGAATTCTTACACGACCAGCCGGCCCCTTTTGCCGGGGCTTGGCAAGCAGGAATGGTCTAGGCTCGCGGGAAGGTTAATATCCAGTATGTAGCCATGGCCAGCAGAGCGAACGCGACCGCCACTACCGCGACCCGAGGTCCAAGAATCTCGAATCGTTGGCTGAGGGCAGTCAGAAGCAGTACAGTTGCCAGCAGGACTGTGACCTTAACGTACTTGTCGCCACTTTCCCGCATGCTCACGCCCTTTTCGAAGTGGCCTTTCGCCTCCTCCGCGAGCTGCGCAGACTTTTGGCTGTTTGCGTTCGTGTACTCCGCCATGAAGATGGGACCGGCTGGCGCCGAGGGATTGTTCAGCGGATCGAGCTTCCACCAGGCCGCAAACGGAGTGGCATATTCGGGTCGGAATCGGCGCTCATAGAATGCGGCCAGCTTGTCTCTGCCAGAGACCTTCGCGGCAACCCAAGCGTTAAACGTCGTGATGTCATAAAGGCGATCCTGGCCTGCCAATGTCGTCTTCTCCTGTGACAGAACGGTGGTGCGCGACGCGAGGTTGTAGTGCTCAGCCGAAAGCGCTCCCCACTTAGCCGCCTGGTAGCCACTCCACGCGGTGGCGACCGCGACAATCGCGAGCACCGCCGCCTCAATGATCTCGACCCATTTCCCGCGGTGGTCGGTTGGCGATGGATGATGGTGGCCGTGCTCGTGAATCTTCTGGGCGAACTCCACGTTCGATGTTGCTTCGGACATCAGTGGCGCCTCCCGGCGCCGGGTTGCGAGGGCTTATCTTGGGCCGCGATTTCATAGCATTTCTGAAGCGTCCAGAACAAAAAAGCGGTGGTCATTCCGAACAGCAGCCACCCGCTCAGCGCCTCGATCGCTCCCAGGAGTCGCCACTGGTTTTCCAACAGCAGACCCGACCCGTAGGTCGTCATCGCGCCCAGCGAATAGAGCATCGCAGACTTGAAGTCAGGTCGAGCGCCGAGAAACAGATAGCACGCGGCCCACGCCATTGCCTCCACCGCGTGCAAGACAGTGGCCGACAAAACCACCGCGCTTATGACCACCGCGAACAGAGCGGTGTGGCGGCGGTGATGGCTGTGTTCTATTCTGCGGCTAAAAAACTCGACACCTTTCAGGTTTACAAACGCGAGCCCCAAAACATGGGCGACCACGGTTAGTACGATCAACGGCAGACCCCAGGCCCAGTCGTCGCGCCAAACAGCCGGGGGGATGTCAAAACCAAGAGCGCCTACCGCAATTCCCATTGAGACCTCTTTACAGTCGTGCCATCGGCCCGGGTTCAGATCCGACCTGCCGGAATGCCCGGGCGGATGCGAAGCGTCTTTCACGAACACGCCAGGCTCCGAATTAATTAACCTGCCCCTTCACCGTCAGGGCGTCCACCACCGCGACCCAGTACCTGACATCTCCAAGGTTCTCTTTTTGCGCATTCATCAGGGCCAGTTCCATTGCCGTCTCAAGGTCGTTTTCGGCCTCATCGAGAAGAAACATCGCCTGCACTGTCGGATGGGGAAAGTAGTGGATGTTCATCGGAAACCCTCCAATCTCGCCGGCGCTCGCCCGGGGCCCCTCGACGGCGGTCCACTCGGCCAAGATCACTGGCATTTACTTCTGCGGTTGCTCCTGTTCCATCTGCTTCAGTTTTTGCTCCATCATCATCTTCTGTTGCTGCTTGGTTAACTTGGGAAACAGTAATGCAAATGATGCTCGAACATTCCAAGGCGAAGCTCCGGGAACATGGACGGCATTGCCATAAGCCTGAACGCTGATATTCACCGGCTGAAATCCAAGTTTCATGATTCTTCCCACGCCGCCACCGAATGGCACCGTCCACACGCTTCCGCTGGGTGCAGGTGTGTTCCAGTTGGCGGTGAGGATGGGTTGCGTGGTCAGGTACCAGCCCTTTTTCATGTTGTAGTTGACAAAGTACTGCAGCAGCAGCTGATTGATGTCGGGACGGCTGCCCCCACCGGCGACCGACCAGATGTTGTTGACGAGCACGCCCAGCACAAAGTGGCCCGGCATCATCAGAGCCACGATGTTGGGTCCAAGGGCGAGTTTCCCTTGTCCCAGGTACTGGCTGGTCGCAGTCGGCAATTGAAAGATCGGGCCCACGCCCCAAATCACCTTGTGCGGTTTGCTCGGAGAGAGCAAAAAGGTAGGCTGCATGTCGCCCAGGCCGGAAACTCCAATTTGAGGCAAGGGAGATGGCGCCGGGAGCGGCTGGTAGATGAGGGGGGTAATCCAGCGAATGATCAGGTTCCAGTTGTCGTTAACTTTCACTGGAATGACCGGCTGGATATTCAACACATCTTGCGTACGGTAACCGGGGTTAATCCCCATGTTGTTGTTATTCTGCACGGGAACGCTGACGAGGCTAGCGACGGGGTTCTGTGCCTCCTTTCGCAGTTCGTCGGCATTGGCCGCTGCCGCTGGCGTTTGTTCCGTGGCCACCTGAGTTCCCGTCGTGTCAACGGGGGGTTGCCCTTGTGCCATCAGCGGCACAGTGAACAGCGAAAAAACGGCCACCGCCAGGAGGCTTCGTTGGAAGAAAGCGAACTTGGCACCGGCCAATCGAGTTGCAGCGTATTGCATGACCGACTTCCCTCTGTTTCGAGCGTTCCACGTTCCGAAAACCTCAGACGTGTTGGTAGTTCGAGTTTTGAATCGCGATGTTCAACTGCTTGCTGACGCCATCGATAACCAGATTGGAGACGTGGTTCGTCCCATCCGGCAGGCGGCTGAACTGCACCGTCAAGTTCATGGCATCCTTCGGATCGTCCATGTAGGAGGCAATCTGAACTTGAAGCAGTTGCTTCAGCGTTCTGTCGAAGACCAGGGTCATCGAATCGTTGGGTTTCAGGTAGTTGTGAACGACGAGTTGAAGGACCTCGGGTGCAGCCGTGGTCGGACCCACGGCGATGTTCCCTTTCGCATAGGCCTGCTGCAGCAGGGCTCCGTCCGGTGGAACGTACTGCTGCGCCAGCGCTCTCATCTGGTTCGCGTAATCCATGTACTCGTCCGTCTTATTGGCGACGATGCGCTTTTTCAGCCGTCCCCCGGAAGGAGGCTCGGGAGGCGGATCAAGCGAAGTCTTCTCCGGCTTCAAGTCCGGTCCGAGGCGTACCTGGAAGTGCTCCTGCTTTTTCTCTTCGCCTTTCAAGCTGATTGTGACCTGTTCGTTCCAGGTGTACGAAGCGAGTTCCTGTTTGTTCTTTGCGGTTGACTCTTTGATCTCCGCGACCCGCTCCTGGAGTTCCGAACCCTGTGCGTTGGCGAGATGAATGAATCCTGCGCCCGCCAATAGACCGAGCAGGGTGAGTAGTGTGGCACTCAAGATACGCCGTGCGTTGTTTTTCATAAGTGATCTCTCGATGCTTCTCCAACCCTTCCGAATCCGTACAAAAGCATTTCGTCCGCTCGTCAGTGCACCACGAGTATGGCTCAGTGCCAACTGTCACTTGTTACAGGAGGGATGGTTGAGCAATGTCGTGTTCGTCGCGAGAGATCTACGTTCGTTGCTCGCTCCTCTGCGCGAATCCGAAGTAAACGATGGTGTAGAGAAGGACCGTGGCATCCATCACAGCGCCGGCCCAGAGGCCCCGCGCATAAGGGCGGCTTACGTTCGTCGCTACGAGGTAAACGAAGGAGGTCTTCTCACAAGCGCTAAAGATGAGAATCGGTTTCCGCCAGTCTGCCCGAAAAGCTACGACGATCATGAAGATTCCCATGAATCCGAGCATGATGCCCCAGTGCTGCAGAATGATGGTGTAGTCCTGGACGAACGGGATTAGATCAACCTTCTCCGCTGCCCACCGGGGCCAAAAGGCATTGACAGCTCCCAATGAGGTCCCAATCCCGGTGAGCACAAAAAACGGCCGGAAAGTAAGATCGAAAAAGCGCTTCATAAATTCAGAACTCCTGACATGGTATACCGGAAGCCTGTCCGCTTTTTGCTTCAGGATCGCGGCTGCGCAACCGCGAAGCGCATTTGAAGCTGAGTGCCGGGAAACATCGTGTTGGTCTTGTTCAGTGCCGCGCAGAGGGATTCGACGACTCGCGACCGATGGAGCGAACTGAGCGGAGCAAGCGTGATGCGAAGCTCGCCCTCCGCCGGTTCGATATCCGCAGCATCTTGCAGGATGGTTTGTACCAGAGTGCGCCCTTCGTCTTCCACCCTTTTGTAGTGGGGGCGAATCATCTCCACCAGATCACTCTCGATCTGGAAGGCGACCATTTTCAAGATGTTGGTCAGGTGCTTGCGTTCGGTCGACAGTTTCATTGTCTCTTGGCCCTTTCTGGCCTCGACCAAGGGCAGGTGAGTGGGAAGAGAAGCCCGCCGCGTCTCTAGTTTCTCGACACGGGCAGTGACCTTCTCCATGTCACTACGGAGTTTCTTTTCCGTTTTCTGGAAATCGGCTTGGGGCATATCTCGGTCGACATAGTCGAGGGCCATGACCCCGAAGCGCTCTTGCAGTTTGGTGAAAGAGGCACGAGCTAGGCGCAGCTCTTTGTCCAGGGCTTTGCGTGCCGGATTCGGAACCAGACGAGTGGGATCGTCGGGCTCGACCTGGTAGTCGACCAGGGCATCGATCAAATACTCCTCGCGGAGATATTTAAAGAAGTTCTCCTGGCGCCAGCGTTCGAACATGCGATAGGCCACGACGATAGCGCGTAGGTCCCAGCGACTGGTCACAATCGGCGTCTGATGGCCGTCCTCGGTCCGACGCGTCACCTGGCGGAGGCGCAGCTTCCCCTTCAGAAAGCGAACCGGTTGGTCATGGAGAAGATATTTCACCGCTCGCCCGTCCAACTTGGCCTGGTGCAGGGAGAACCTGGTTTCGGCAATGCGGCGGGTGCGGCCCTTGCGATAGGTCAGAATGTCAAAGCCCAGGGCGAGCAGGCTGCGAAACAGTTTCGGACTCCAGCCGCCTCGGTCAAAGACGATGGTGGAATGACGGCGTGGTCCTAGCAGTTCGCGTACCTCGGTTAAAACCGGGATGAGCATTTTTGTCATGGCGGCATTGGCATCGGCCGTAACCACAAACAAAGGATCGCCGCGCTGATCGTTGACCCAGTAGTCGGTGGTGGCCGGAGCGGCCAGGTGCATGCGGGTCACATAGGCCTTAGCAATGGTGTGTTGACCGTGGTAGGCCCGAACGTGGCCATCAATATATAAGAAACCGAGCACTTTCCCGCGTTCGGCAATACGTTGCTGAGCGATCTGATACCCCAGTTGATAGCTGCCCTTCCGAGCCGCCAGGCGTGCCAGTTTGCGCCGCAGAGTTTTCACTTCGGGCATACGATCCAACCCCACAATGCGACCCAGTTCTCCGGGCGAATATTCCTTGAGCGCTTCGGGGCGAGGAATCCGCAGCAGGGCCAACAGAACATAGGCGAGCAGAGTGGTGCGCAGTCCGTAGAAGGCGGGGCCGAGGTTGCCGTAAATCTTCTCGGCGGTGGAAAGCAGGCCACTGGCGAGCAGTGCGGGAATAGCGACCAGAACTCCCGCTCGCGGTAGATTCCGCGCGCGGGCAAACACCGGCCGAGCATCGTCGAGCAACCCCATGGCAGCCAGGAGACGATCCATCGAGCGGTCGAGAGGAGTGAGGTCGAGGCTTTCCGCCGCCGAAGCGGTGGGAAGTGGCACCGGAGGAGAAGCCGGCGATGGCGCAGCGGAGGGCGGAACCTCGATTATCGGATTCCCAGTTACTGAGGCCGTGGCCGGGCCTACTTCGGAACTACCCACTTCCGACTCGAAGGGAAGAGGGGGAAGACTTGGTTCGGGGCCAGGGTTCCAACCCAGCCGACGGAGAGCCTTGCGGATGGCTGTTTCGCTGAGACCAAGCCGGCCCGCAATCCATCGATTACTCCTTTCTTTGGCCTTGAGGCGGAGGATAGTCCGGTCTCGCTCGGGGATTTTCTCCGGCACAGGAGCCCGGGCGGAGGGTCGTCCTGGCAGTCGCGCCAGGGCACGCAGTCCTCCCGCTTGCAGGCGCTGTTGGTAGCGACGAAGAGTTCGTGTCGAGTAGCCGAAGCAGCGAGCAAGGTCGTTCTGATCCGCATATCCTGATTCGAACAGCGTCACCATGGCGTAGGCTTCCGCAGCGGGATCATCAACCGAATAGTGGGAAAAGAACATGCCGCGGACCAAAATCACTCGCTGCTTACCCTCGGTCTGGAAGGAAACGCGATCGTTGACCAAGACGGTACCGGGCGGGGGAGCCGGGGCGGGCAACAGTTCTGTTTGCTGGGAGGACGGATTCTGGGAGGACGGATTCATGGTGGGTTAGCATGCCCGACCGATCCGAGGAAAATCGAAAAAAGCCAGAGCTCCGAACCTTCGACTGAAAAACGCAAAAAGCGGACAGGTTTTGGTTCGCACCCGGGGTAGCGAAAAAGGCAGGCCAGTGGCGGCTCCAGACGAGGTGCTGCCGCACCATGCGAGGCTGTTCGTTGATCGCTTCAAACAGCGGAGCGGCGTATCTTCAACGGAAAATGCAAAAAGCGGACAGGTTTTGGTTCGCACCCTGGGTAGCGAAAAAGGTAGGCCAGTGGCGGCTCCCGACGAGGTGCTGCCGCAACCATGCGGGGCTGTTCGTCGATCGCTTCAAACAGCGGAGCGGCGAACCTCCAACGGAAAACGCAAAAAGCGGACAGGTTTTGGTTCGCACCCGGGAGGATAAAACCGAATATATCGACTATTTTCCAAGGGGTATGTCAGGAGCTCTGAAATTAGTCCGCCCCGGCATATCCGGTGCCGCGAATAACACGAACGAGATAGAGCCCGCTTTCAGGAAGTGACGCTGCGGGTGCCCTCATAGCCGCTTATTACGTTCAAATCAGGCGACTTCCTACTGTCATAAGGAACAGTCTTTGCAGTTCTCGCTTCGCAACCCACCCGGCAGTCATGGGAGTTGTTGCGTGGAGGGATCCGCATACCGGTATTGCGTAGTCCAGATGTTCAGTGTGAAATTTGCGGACACTGTCAGCTTTGACAGTTCTCAGCCCGATTGGGGCCCCGTACCATTCGCGTGTTAATCACCTCATGGATAAGTACGCCCCGGTGGGCGAGAAGAAAAAACCAAGCACGCCAGGCAGAGGTGAAGTCACCGCTCTGAGCAGTCATTTCGGCTTTCGCTGAATGAAGCCGGTAACCGCAAACAATGGCTTCGATGCCGTTCGAAAGGAAAGCAATGAAAATCATAAGTTCGGCAGTATTTTTTGCGTGCCTCATCCTGGGCTGCGGGTCATATTTGTTGGCACAAGAGAAGGGACCATGGGCGCCGGGACAGACGAATCTCTACGCTGACGTGATTTCAGATCCCGAAGTCGGCTATGCGGACTCGACCTCGGCGCTGACTCCTGCGACTACTGGCGAGCTGCCGGCCGCTGACCAATCTGGCCCCTCTGGCTCCGGCACCACGCAGGGTGGAACTGCCACCGGTGGAACCGGAAATGATGACCAGTGGCATTTCTCCGTGACCCCGTATCTCTGGCTTCCGGGAGTGCATGGAACGGTGGGCGCGTTTAACAAGGACGCCGGCTTTAAGGCGAGCGCCATCGATATTCTCAAGCATTTCCGCTTCGGATTGGTGGGGGCTGCCGAAGCTCGCCGCAATCGGTTCATAACGAACATCGACACACTGTATCTAAGACTCCAGGCTAATAATTCAATCCCGTTTCCCCCGGGCTTGGCCCAATCTGCGACCGTCAAAGCGTCTATTTTCATTCTGACTCCAAAAGTTGGCGTCCGTCTGATCAATGGGAGAGCGATCAAGGTCGATGCCCTGGCAGGAATCCGATACTGGTACTTCGGAGAGAATCTGCAGTTTTTTCCGTCCTACCTTGGCCTGAATTTCTCAAGATCACAGGATTGGGTGGATCCGGTAGTGGGGGGGAGAATTGAGGGGGCGCTTTCACCGAAGACCGTGGTCACAGTTGCGGGTGATGCCGGTGGATGGGGAACTGGCTCACAACTCGAATATCAAGTGGTCGGCCTTCTCGGATACAGGTACAAACCGAACATGATCCTGCAGGCGGGATATCGTTATTTGTATTTTGATAAGGAAAAAGCGGGCCCGGCCAACGCTTTTGCGATTGCTGCGTTGTCCGGCATCGTGTTTGGTGCCACCATAAACCTGAAGTGAGTGAGAGGGGCGGCGCTCGGTCGCTCGATAAACGGTCGCTGCCCGGACTGCGGTTGGAAAGCGACTGGGAGGTCGCGGCTCTCCGGACCAAGTCTGCGCGGGGTTTCTCCGCTTATTCGGGTTGCCGCATTACCTGGGAGCGGTCGATGAACAGCAGAAGGCCTGGGGAGATGTACAGGGATAAAGTGGTATAGACCAACCGTATCATCTCGTCAAAATGCCTCACCAACGCCCATGCTCCAGGTCCAACTATCCCTTCCCCGGGCGAAGTCAAGTCGAAGGTTGACGTGGTACTTCTTACTCAGTTCATATCTCGGTCCTGCGCCCACGGCGGGCAAGAAATGATCGTTTCTGAAGAGTATTTGACCCGAACTTGGCATCACTCCTCCGACGCCGCCGAATGCGGCAAAGCCAATTCCCTTCGGCAAAGTCAGGCGATACTCCGGTTGTGTCGCAGACATGTAGCGGTCGAAGTACTTGCCGGCTGTATATCCTCGCAGCTGGTTGCTCGTCCCATAAATACAATTTCCGTTAGACCGAAACCATTTGTCCCGTTGTTCGTGTAAAGGCCAGCCGCTCCAATCGTCGACGGAGGAGAAATCTTGTCGTTTTGCTAAAGGGGAAGATGTAGCCCAGACCTGGAGTCATTCCGATGCCGACGGTCGGGCTCGAAATCGGAAGAGGAGCGGGAACAAGAGAGCCGCGATGAGTTTTCTTCTTCGTCTTTTCCGGCTCCTTATTTGGTTTCTGGAGATGGCGGCGACTGACTAGTCCCTCCAGCTGCCTGTGGTTCGGCTGACTTCACGGGCGGTTTTGCGGGAACATATGTCGTTCCGGGTTGGGCAGGTTCCTGGGTGGGTTCCTGATCCAGTCGGTCCCAGTTCGTGTAGATCAGGCTGCCGTACTCCTCATTGCTGCCCCCAGCCAGCGACACCCTCGAAGATAGGGATTGGGCGTAGAGCTCCGATGGTACCGAGACAAGAAAGGAAATCCCGCAGACCAGACCAAGCCAGAGCGTGGTGTAACTATAGGTCGTCATGGCAACGCGATGCGACGGCAAGAATCGCGAATTATCTTCACCGCCTGCTTGCCTTCCAACAGCGAAGCGGCAATCATTTTTTTCATAGCTCCGCCTCTCGAATGGCGGGGATGCGGTTTTACGGCTACGGCTTAGTAAATCCGCAACGAGAGAACTCACCCGGGCAACCAAGTCTCGCGCGAACTAAAAATTATCTCGGACGATGGCGGCGACCTTCTTGGAGACGTCGTAGGTGACGTTCAGGTTTCCTCCAAAGAAGCGCACCTTACCCTGGACGTCACGATCCACGAGCGTCTGCCCGGTATGATCGGTGATGTGGACCTTCAGGGTGATCGAGGAAGATCCGGCGACGGTGGTCACCTCGCGCTCTTTCTGGCTGCCTTTCTTGAAAGATTGCGCAGTCATACGCAGCGTGACCAGGTCGGGTGCGTTGGCTGCGTCCTTGTCGCCGCTGCGATAGACGCGCTGGAATTTTCCCGTCTTCCCGATCTGTGTAACCAGGTTTTCGTAGACGGCCACACTGAATTCTGCCGGTAGTGGCACGTCACCGGGATCCACAGGCTGGATCTGAATCGAAGAAGAAGAGAGCTTCTGCCCGCTGCTGGTATCGGCCGGGCGGGGCTGAGCCAAAAGAGAGCCGGCAATCAGAAGGCAGGCAACGACGGGTAAACCGACCGAGACTGCTGCAAGAGTGTGTTGCTTCAAAGTTTCTCCCTCTACTTGTTGTTCTATTTGTTTGTCTGTGCCACTACTTCGAGGGGAACGCTGACTTTCGCGCCCATCGCGACGAGTTGCTTCTTGATCGGAGCGGCCTGACCCTGACCAAGCACAAAGATCGCGCCATGATAGCCGCCGTTGGCGTCGGTGAATTCCAGCGTAAGGACGTCCACGTTATGAGAGAACAGGCTCAGGACCCGGCTGCCACCGTAGGGAATGGCCATCGTTGCGAGGTGGGCCGCACCGGTGATATCCTGCCGGCTGTCCTCGTTGGTGAAGATGTCCAGAATGGATGGGACAGTCACCTCCACCGTCGTCTTGTTGGTGGCAATATGCAACGAGCTGCCCACCACCGAAAGTGTGACTTTGGAATTGTTCTTGATCGTGTCGCCGCCGATCACCAGTTTGACATCCGCTTGTACGACACTCGGAGCGGACGAGGGCGTGCCCCCCTGGCTGCGCGCAGGCGCTGAGGAAAGCATGAAGGCAGCGCCGATTGCAAAAAAGAAAAGTCCACGCACCCAGATGCGCGGACTGCCTGCTCGGAACGGATTGGTTGCGACTGAAGCATTGGCCGTTGAGTTTTGAATCCTCATCGTTAGGTTTTGTTCCTTCCGCGTTTGGCCAGAAGCCAACACGAAGGGTACCACCATCGTCCATGGAAAACGAGGGCCATTTGTGTTCCCGCTCGCGACCTTGGCCCGTCCTTCGAAGACGAGGCCAAGGTCAACAGGCCAAGGTCAACAGCAAGATCGGTGAAAACTCAACCCCCCAACCCGTGTTACTGGGAGGCCGAGCCTCCCCAATTAATGACGATTCCGCTCTTCAGCCGGAAGCTGTTCTGATTGTTGTTAAAGGTGCAGACAGTAAGGTTGCAGTCATTGCCAAACCGGGTGTAGAGGTATTCGGCCTGGACGGGGCGCAGGGAAAGTTTCTTGCTCAGTTTAATGTCGAACCCCCCACCCACCGTCATGGCGAAAGCGCTCTTGGAGCGGCTGCCAGTACCGAATTCGTCAGTGCAATTGCTTGGGTTGTTCTTGCAGGAGATACTGATGCGCATCCCGCCGAAGTTCAGCTCGGCAAATGGCTGGAAAGGGCTCTTGCTTCGGAAGGTAAGCCGCGGTCCGAACAAAAAGGTAAAACCAGTCCCATTAACGTTGCTGCTTATGGGGGCGGGGACTGTCTGACCAAAATATTTGCAGCCGCCCAAGTCAGCCGCGAGGCCGATCAAACTGCTAAAGTTATAGGCGAGCGTGCCCCCGCCACCAGCGCAGTTGAAGCTGGCGCTTACGCTTGGACCGCCCGGGACCGAGAACGAAATCGGGGTGCGGATGTACATGAACGCTGGCGATGTTTCAACCTTCGGGTACTCGCCCTGAGCCAGAGCCAGGCCAGCCGTGAGTAAAAGCAAGCCCACTAAAACGAAATATCTACGCATTTCATTTCTCCTTTTCGATCGAGGTTAGACTTGAAAATCAACGGAACGTTCTTTGATTCTCCGCGATCTGTCCTGTCAACAGTGGGCATGCGATTATTCATTAGCACGCTTCTCGCGGCCGATCCTCAAAGCCATTCACAAACAAATCTTAGGGAACCTTCCCTTCCGTGCATACTGGTAAAAGTGACAGCTTGTTTCTCCGCCGCGTCGTTGATGAAACGGCGGTGGAGAAGTTCCGTCGCTGATGTGAAGCAAGCCTCGTTTTAAGTGGGGAAGCCGTAACGTCCACCTGATCAAATCGTTCCGAGATGAGCGGCACGGCGATTTTCAATAAGGGAGCGGAGTGAATCAGTGAAGAAAGGAGTCAGGCGCAGAATTTAGGCGCGAAGCTGCGTTGTGAAAACAATGCCGGGAAACAAACTGTTGACTGCCGTGGACGCAGTTCTTGAGGGGGGAGGCAGTTTGTCAGTGACGGGTTGCAGATACCGCTGGCTATGCCTTAAGCGGCCACCATGTGGTTCCTGACGGCGTACTTGACCAGTTCGGCGTTGCTCTTGGCGCCGAGCACTTCCATCATGCGGTACTTGTGATAGGCCACCGTCCGGGTCGTCATGTGCAGAATATCGCCCACTTCCTTCATCACCTTGCCCTCGGCTAGCAACTGCAGCACTTCCCGCTGCCTCTCGGTGAGGCGGTCGTCTTCGTTGACCAGTTGCTTATCCCGCCGCCGAAGGAAATTGACCGTGTCGCGCGACAGAGCCGACGACATATACGTTTTGCCCCGTAACACTTGACGAACCGCAACCACCATCTCAGCCGAGGCGCATGTCTTCAGCAGATATCCGGAGGCTCCGCACCGGAAAGCTTCTGCCGCCACTTCCACGTCCGGATTCATCGTCAGGTAGACCAGCTTGACGGCGGGCAGTATTTCTTTCACCTGCCGCCCCGCGTCCAAGCCATTCAGGATGGGCATAGCGATATCGAGCACGATCACGTCCGGTTTCAATTCGCGGGCAGCCCCTAACAGAGCGCGACCGTCGTTCACGGTTCCGACCACGTCAAACTCTGTTTCCAGAAGTCGCTTGCACAGCTCGGCCACTAGATTGTGG
The DNA here is from genome assembly GCA_963730845.1 of uncultured Acidobacteriaceae bacterium. Lineage (GTDB taxonomy): Bacteria > Acidobacteriota > Terriglobia > Terriglobales > Acidobacteriaceae > Acidiflorens. Next base: position 173,936 of record CAVSTM010000014.1, read on the forward strand.
TCGTCGGCAATCAGAATGCGGGAACGATTGGTCATCTTCTGTCCCATACCTTTCGAGGGCATGTTCATTATTGCACATGAGATGGCGTTGATGTGCAACTGGTCGGGCTGGATGATGTGTTGGGCGAGCAATTCCGCATGCTATTTGGGTCTTCCCTGCCAGGAGTATTGCCACGCGGCCGAAACATTCTGGTAGTTCCCGCCAAACTGGATGTGGCTGCCATTGCTGGAGCTGAATTTCAGAGACTGGTGCTTGGTGATGGGAACCGCGACGGTGCCTCCGATACGGGAGTTAAACTCGCGGGTGAGCGGATTTTCTACGCCGTTGATACTTGTGATCCCGCCGAACCAGAAATTGGCATCGAGCGAGGCCCAGAGCCGCCGCGTAAAATCGTAGCTCAGATGCGTTTCAAAGGAGCCGATTGGATTCTGCGATTGCGACCGTGTGCCCGGATAGTACTTATTGCGCGACCAGAAATCCTGGTTCGTGGTGAAGAGCCAGACTCCGACGTATCCATCAACCACCCAATTACTCCAGCGTTGCGAATAGCCGAATTCCGGCTTGAAGGACCAGCGGTTCGTGCCCCAATTGATTAGCTTCGTCGGATCGTATTGGCCGGTAGGAGCGGTTACCTTGAGACTGGCGCCTAGCAGGATCTTCTGCTTCCATTTTACGAACTGCTTCGGCGTCATCGCCGGTCCACCCTTCAGGTTTACGGAAAGACGGAAGATCGAATCGAGCAGACCGGAGCGGTAAAGGTGCTGCTCCGCACCCGATACGGTCCCCTGAAAGTTTCCTAGTGCGTAAGGCGAGGAGGCGACGACATTGGCGGAGCGCCCAAAAAAGCTGAACGAGTGATAGTAGCTGAAGATCGATACGCTGTAGGTTCCCGTGGCGCCGGTGGCTGGGAGGACGCCGTTGTAGTCAATGCTACCGTCGTAGAAGGACCAGGTCAGTGTGACTGCATTAGAATGCAGAGGAGTAATGACATAAGCGCGCGGCGCAAGGTCCTGGGCGCTGAGAATCCGCAGCGGACCTAAGGTCAATACAACCGCCAATCCGAGCCTAAAGAACTCACGCATCCCTTCTCCGACGTTACTTCGCCCAGCTGTTACCAGGTTTCGTTCCGCCGGCCGCTCTAACCCTTCGGCTCCGACTGCGGCTTGGGTTGAGGTTTTGGCGCCGGTTTTGACTGCGGCGCCGGCTTCTTCTGCGGCTGAGATCCATTCGCCGGTGCAGGTTTCGGCTGAGTGGCCGGCGGTGTTGCTGGGCGCTGGCTCGGCGATGTCGGTTTGGTTTGCGGTTGTTGTGGGCGGTTCGCTGGCGCGGGTTTCGGCTGAGTGGTGGGCGGTGTTGCTGGGCGCTGGCTCGGCGATGTCGGTTTGGTTTGCGGTTGTTGTGGGCGGTTCGCCGGTGCAGGTTTCGGCTGAGTGGCCGGCGGTGTTGCTGGGCGCTGGCTCGGCGATGTCGGTTTGGTTTGCGGTTGTTGTGGGCGGTTCGCTGGCGCCGGTTTCGGCTGAGTGGCCGGCGGTGTTGCTGGCCGGTTCGCACCATTGGCCGGAGGCTTATTCGTGCCGGAATGGTTCGGCTTGCCAGATGCGGGCGGCTTCGTCGAATTCGATGGCTTGGGCGTGTAGGGCTTAGGTATCGGTTGAGCGGGTCTGCCAGGGCTACTTGTGGGAGGTCTGTACCCCGGCCGGTTGTTTGGTCCCCAGGGCTGACGATTGGGCGGACGGGGTCCCGGAGCGGGAGGCCGATAGTTCGGCGGACGATAGTGCCAATTGCCACCGTATCCCGGACGGCTGGTATACAGGACCGGTCGCGGACGATACCAAACGTTCGGCGGCCGATAAGGATTTCCCCATGCGACCCAAGCGGTGTGGTTGTAATAACACCGGCCCGATGACCATCCCCATCCCCATCCACCCCATCCCCACGGCTGATTACTAACCATTAGCGCACCAATGGCGATCCCCGCTCCGAAAGTGACCAGCGACGTCACGACCACAGTACTTGTGGCAGGTTTGACGTAAACCACGGTGGGGTTATACACCGGCACATAAACCACCTGCGGGTTCGCCGGCTGAATTACATAGATCGTCTGACCCGCCGCCGGCTGCTGCACCTCCACCTGTTGCTGTGAATTGTTGCTCAGCGTCCCGGCGGCGTACGCCTGGGCTCGCAATCGCTGAATCGACGCCGTGACCGCTCCCTGGTCCGCCAAAAAGGCTTGCCCGATGGCGGAGTAATCGTCGATGTTTTGCGCCATCATGTCCAGCACTTGCGGAAAACTTGTCAGCGCGATAAATGCCGGATCAAATCCCTGTTTCTGTGCCGCATCGAGGAGCGCGTCACCCGTAAGCCCGGCGTTTTGCTGCAGCCAGTTGTCCACATCCAGAATCTCCTGCGGATCCGTTGAGGCGGTGGTGATTTGAGCCAACAGAGAATCAGGGTAAAGCGCGACCGGAGCCAGCAACTGGTCGAGTTGCTGCGGCGTGGGAACTGCCGTCTGCGCCGAGAGTAACGGCCCAAACTCTTGGGAAACTACCATGACGACTAGCAAAACAATCGCCGTAAAACTTGATTTCTGTCGCATTTGAATGCCTCGGTCGCTTGCTTGGTAAGACCTCATTTGGCTGCCGGAACCCAGGCGTTGTCGGGAGCGGCTATCTCCGCATTCGGCACTTCGGTTGTTACATTGACCCGCTGAAGCCCAGCTTTACTTTTCGGGATGGCCTGGAAAACTACGTAGTACTGGTTGTCGAAATTTTTCTGCAAACGATCCAGGTAGGGTTTGAAACTGACCAGACTTGAAGTGCCGAGAGAAAAACAGTCACCGCCGGTTTCATCCGAAAGCTTCGTAAGTCCAGAAAGGCCGATTTGCAGGTCCCAGGCACTTCGGGCGGCTCGTCCGACGCCCAGGGCGTAGAGAGTGTAAACCAGAACGTTATACCGCTGGCTGATCTCGCTAGCCGAGGTCACGTCCGGGCTCATGGTAGGCATACTGTGATACACGGGACCGTAGCTTGGTCCCAAGCGCGAAGGCGTGGTCTGTTTTCCGCGAAGCCGCTCGAGGCCGTCCGTGACCATTAGAACTTCACGCCGGACATTCTGCTGAGGCCAACCCTTTACCGCGCTGATCAGCGACAGATACGGACTATCCATTGTCGACAAACTCCCGCGAGGTAAGCGGAGCGCCTTGACCGCGAGTTCATGATCGGCAGTGAAATCCTGGGCAACTTGGACTGTCGCATTCGCCATGTAGCCTACGGCAATCACGGTTGATGCTGGCTGTGCATTGATGAAATCCCGAATATCGTTGAGATTGTTTCCGATACGAGAATCGAGCGTATCGTCGACCAGGATAAACAGTTGGAGCGCGGCGTTCTCTCCCCGGGCCGGGATCAATTGGTTCACTTTGAGAAAATTCTTCCCCTGCTTCACTTTCACATCTTCTGCTGCGCGGAGAGCTGGAAGCTCACTGTCACCGCTGACGGCCTCGTCCGTGATGACCAGATGGACTTGGACCGAGCCCGGGGCACTTTTTCCTTGCGCGAGTGCCGTCGGCGCGGTGAGCGTCAAAGCACAGAGAGTACCCAACAATCCGAGAACAGTCTTGTAGTTTTTCATCTGATCTCTCCTCTCTTCTCTTACGCTTTTTTGGCGGTACACTCTCCACCACCCCTAAACCTAAATGCGGAGCGCGGCAACGGCCAACTGGCAGAACTTACAGTTCGTTGCGAGTGGTCAGCGGGGACAGCGTGGGCTGTCCATCCCTGAGCTATTTCGCTCATGTCAACATGAGAAACGTGAGAACGATATGAAGTGCACTGCCACACCTGAACACAATGGCAGGCGGTTGAGACTTATGGAAAAGAGGAATACTGTCACAACTTACAGGTCAGAAGCGGGCGTGCGCTCGCCTACACTGGTGATCGAGGGGGCCGTACATGCGCCCTCCGGATTGACCGCAGCGATTGATCCAAGCGCGGTAGCCGACTCGTCCGTTCGCCGCAGATCAGACGAGAAACGGTTTACCGAAATTTCAAGGAACTGGTTGACCCACATCAAACTTAAATTTGGGAGGAGACATGACCACGATACTGCAAACGGGATTGAAGCGAGTTTCTCGGACATCGATTGTATTGTCGATCATATTGGTGATTTTCGGGCTGCTCGCGATCGCTTTGCCGATGGCCACGTCCATCGGAGTCGTCATCGTAATCGGATGGCTGGTTGCATTCGACGGACTGGTGCAACTTGTGCACGCCTTCCAGTCCAAGGGCGTCGGCCACATTTTTTGGAAGGTCCTGGTCGCACTTCTTTACCTTGCGACCGGAACCTACTTACTGGCTCGTCCCGCCTTGGGAGCCGCCAGTTTAACGCTCGTGCTGGGAATATTCCTGATCGCAGAAGGCGTGGCGGACGTGGTTGCCTATTTTTCCACCCGCAAGAGCGGCAGCTCCGCGTGGATGCTGGCGGATGGAATCATTACCCTGGTTCTTGGTTTTATGATTTGGGACCGCTGGCCCTTCGGTTCGTTGTGGGTCATCGGGACGCTGGTAGGCGTCAGCATGGTGATGACCGGGGCCACGCGCCTCATGATGGCTTTGTCCGTTCGTAAGCTCGCCAGCCATCTTGGCGATGATGGGTTGCCAGCGCGGGCTGCATAACGCGAGTCAGGAGCGGCCGAGGTAAGAGACGGCGCGCTTGCGCGCGGGTGGTTCCTTACCGGGCAAATCGACCTCGGTCGTCGAATCATCAGACTCAGCGAAACGAGGAATAAACAATAACCAATGATGATGAGCCCCGCATCGTCCAGTGCCCTCGGTTCTTGCGAGCGTACTCGGTGGGTTGAATCGAAGGTCGATCGAGTTTTCAGCGGGATGAATGTACTGAAGGAATGGACGAAGGCTTGCGCCGCTGTCAGGCTGCGAAGTATCATCGGAGGCGGACCTCGGGAAGGCTATGCGGTGGATCGAACTGAGCGGGGTCTCCGGGAAAGTTTGGCGAAAGACGAAGATGCGGGCCGCACTCTCAAGCGTCCAAAGCACTGATTATAAAAGCGTGGCGCTATCGTCTAGGGGTTAGGACGGAAGATTCTCAATCTTCAAACCCGGGTTCGATTCCCGGTAGCGCTACCAAACCTTCCACTTACATAAATCCTCGAATATTTACGCAGTGTTTTGACGTATAAAGCCACGTTCTATTTAGTCTTCGTGGTTCTCCTATGTCGCTCCTGTTCCAGGCAGTCGTGGATACCATGCGGACACCACGTACGCTAAGAATGTTGAGAGAAGGGCTTAGGTAATTCTGTCACGACACGCGATAATGTTCTGTTATCGAGTCGACTGACTGTCGGTCAGCCGACTTCAGGTCGCGATTTCTTCTCAACTCATTTTGACATCAACTACTTACCCGAAAACCAAGCCCGCACGGAAGCACTTTGGGAAAGCAGCGGTCAATAAGCATCGCGTCCTTGCACAAATCCCTTCTGGCGCGCACAATGGCTCGACAAGTGCATGTCACTCCCATAAGAAAAAGCCGTGGCGCATCCCGATTCCCCCACCGGCTGTTCTCCCGCTCAACTGTTCTCAGCGTCTTTCTGTTGGCTCTCACTGCCGCCAGTGGCAAATCCATCAAGATGGTCACGAGTTGGTTCAATCCCAAGTATGAAGGACAGAAGTTCCACAAAATCCTCGTCATCGGCGTCGCTCAGGACCTGAAAGTGCGCGCCGACTTCGAAGATGAAATGGCCGCTAAGATTGCACGTCCGGGCATCCAGACAATTCCCGGCAACCAGATCCTGCTGCGACCAGACCCCAAGGTAAAACTTGACCTCGACTACCTGCGCGCGCAGATCCGCAGCAATCGTATCGACGCCGTTGTCGTCTCACGTCTCTTGAAGGTCGACAAGAAAGTGACCTCCATCCCGAGCTCGACGTACGTAGCTCCGTTTCCCTACTACTACTACTCTTTTTACGGCTACCTGGGCGCGGTGTATCCCGTTGTTTACGATCCGGGCTACACGCGGGAAGACACGACGGTAAGCGTCGAGACCAACGTTTACGCCACCAGCAAGCCAGATGGTGACCTGGTGTGGACGGGCGTCAGCAAATCATTCAATCCAAAGTCGGCAAACAAGGTCGCCGATGGCGTAGTGAAAGAAGTCCCGAAGCAGATGGAGAAAGACGGGCTCCTACCGAAAAACTCTGCCGAGAATTAAAGACCTTAACATTTTCTGCCCCGCTAAGAGGAGGCCGAACTAGGGGCAGGGCACTTGCTGGCCGAATAACGGCCCCAGGGGGAAGCGATTGTTGCAATCAATTTCACTCTTTGAGGATTGGCCCACGTGGTCAATGCATTATGAGAGAGCACCCCACTTCAAAAGGTTGAAGCTGGATGTGGCGCCGCCCCGCTCCGCTACGCTGTGCCGGGGTTTCGCTCCGCTGCGGCGGCGCTAGGGGAGCAGTGCTCTCTTCGTGCAGCGTGATCCAGTCTACGGTGGGGTAAGGACACGCCTCATCAACGTTTTCTGGCGTCCACCACAAATAAACAGGCCCTTTGAATGAATATCGCTCAACGATGGCCGTGCCACGGGTTTCGTCTAACGCTCGAAGAAAAATCCGACCACTCCATGCTTCTCCCGAGAGCATCCATCCTTTTGTGAAATGCGCGTCTATTGCGTCCTTGAACGTAGCCCCGAACCAGAGCGTATGGCATAGATAGGCCCGTGCGCTTGAACCGCACGCACAGAGTTTGGCAGCACTGGCGCTCGAATGAGCCAAATAAACCACAAAATATCTTCCTTTCTTGTTGGCACTCCTTCTCCCTGCATCCATCGCGCTGGCGCAGACCGGGGACTCACGGGCGTCAACACCGTCGCCAGAAAGCGACGAAATCTCGGCGGCGCGTAGTCGATATACACAGACTGTCGACGTCTCGCGTGAAGATAACGACGGCAAAACGCTGGCTCAACTTCCTCGACGCGGATCGGGAATGCCGTTCCCGCCCCATCGCGGATATCCTCAACGGGAGAGCTACCAGTCACAGTGGATGGATCGTGGGAGCGCTGGCCACGCTGTAATCGGCGCTGCGATCGGATTCACGTTGGACGCAATACTGGGAGCCAACGCCAACAAAAACCCGCAACCGGGAGCAAAAGCCGGAACGGCCGTCATCTGCGGCGGTTTTGGTGCCCTGATGGGCGCCTTCATAGGCGGGTCCCATGTCGGGTCCTATCCGTTCGCCCATCATAGGAGAATTTATCCGGCAACCTTGCCCGAGGATGAGCAAGCGGACCGCAGCGCTGGCTCCCCAGGATCTCATGTCAAGGAGAGCCCCGCCGAGCGGTCGGTTTCCACGAGACCTGCTTCAACCAGCCAAGTTCCCGGCGTTGAAGCCCTGGCTTCGCCTTTGCAGGGGACGCCAGCGGTCCCCCTAAGAGAAGCCAGGTATTCCATCAGCACTAGGACTCATTTTCGCCTGGTAAACTGTTAGTTCTGTCAGTTGCCGTCGATCCAGGCGGGAGTCACTATCTGTTTCAGGGGGGACGAACGGTGTTTGCGTCGGATGATGTTGTTTTCGCCTGGGCCATCGGAAAGGCTCTGCTGATCGTGATTGTCTCCGTCGCCACTTTGGTCTATGCCGCGTGGGCAGTGACCTGGCAAAAGGACGCCGCGCAGGTTCGAATCCCCAAGGAGAGTGCCTTGAAGTACCAGAGTTCCGTTCAAGCGGGCACGGTGCTGCTCGCGGGAAGCGGGACAGCGGAGGAAGCGGAAGGGGCACGCCGCATTCCAGCTAGGACCTCGGCGGAACCGATGAATGTTCCTGCGTCGGAGGAGCCTGCTGCTGCGGCTTAATGTTTGTCGGGTGAAACGCCTTCCATCTTTCTTTATTGCCGGTTCCCCTTATCTCTTGCGCTTCAGAAGCGCATCGCTTTCTCCTCCCATCGGTTTACGACAGCGATCCATTTCCTGTCTCCAGCGGCGTGTGCTGCGGTAACGACAAGGTATCTTGACGCAGCCCGCCTGATTGCTCAACATGGCAGTCCGCGCTACAGTAAACGGCGCGGGTGCTTCTTCAAGTGAGAGAGAAGATTCAGCGCCGCAGCGCGCTACGAAAGTGCTCATTCGCATTCGCAGTTCATTAGTACTTTCTGGAGCGCGAGACGCTCTTTCGGATTCTGCCGAACGAACTACGCGCCTGATCACGAGAGCAAACGATTCAACGCTGGACATCCGATGACGGACCCGGGCAAAGCGGAGGAGTTGTTCTTGGCGCCGAGGGCGGGTAGTGCCATGTTTCAAGCCTTTTGTAGAGTGTTCTTCCTGTGTTATTGCCGTCTGACGGTTGCGGGGCAGCGTCACCTTCCAGCCTCCCCGTTCATCATCTGCAGCAATCATGCGAGCCATGTCGATAGTGCGGTTCTGATGACAGCTTCGGGACTTCCGTTCTCTGCCTTTGCACTGCTCGGTGCCAGTGATTATTTCTTTGATTCTTGGAGGACGAGGTTCTTGGTCTCTCGATTCATGAATGTCATACCGATTGATCGCCAGGCGCAACACAAGTCGCTGCTGCGGAGTTTGGCGATGTGTGAAGAGTTTCTACAGAGGACGCGCGGCAATCTGATTCTCTATCCGGAAGGTACGCGGTCGCGTGACGGCGAGATCCAGACATTCAAAAAAGGTGCTGGACTGTTTGCGGCCGACCTTGGGGTGCCCGTCGTGCCCGCGCATATCGCAGGTAGTCACAACATTTTGGCAAAGGGAAAATTCGTGCCACGACCCGGACCTGTCTCCGTCCGCTTCGGAGAGCCAATCAGGTTCGAATCGAATCAGTTCGATCCTCGCTGGGGGCGTGGGCCTCGGAGGGCTGCTGTCGAATTGCTCGAACAGCGCATCCGCGGCCTTAGCCAGACGCCTCTCGCCGGAGACGTGATCAGGCTGCCTGAAGAGCCCGAAAAAGAAGAGCAGGTGACAATTTCCATTTCCGCCGCGGCGCAGGGTGGCGGGAACACAGAAAGTGCCAAGCGCAGCAGAGTGTCGGAATAGGCACGTTGAAGGCAGATTCGAGAGGGCGCTATGTACACGGCTAAGCATATGAAATGGTGGGGGTGGGGAGATGAAGAGGTCGGTTTCGACTCTAGTGCCCATCCGCGGTTGTGGCCCTATGCCAAAGAAGTACTCGGTGTGGAAGGAGATCACCTCGACACGCCGCCCGTGCCGATCGAAGCCGCCCGGTTGCGCGAGCCAATTCGTCATGACGGCTTTTTGGCTGAGCTGCGATTATGGATGCGCGCCGATCAGATCTGCGATAGTCGTCACGAGCGCCTGGTCCATACCTACGGCAAGGGTCTCCGCGACCTGTTTCGTATGCGGCGCGGTATGGCTGAGGGCGCTCCTGACTTGGTGGTTTATCCCGAAAGCGAGCACGATGTGCTCATGACGATACGGGCATCGGCGCAGCACGATGTCGCAGTCATCCCTTTTGGGGGCGGTTCGAATATTGCGGGTTGCCTGGAGCGAACCGACACTCGCCGCATGGCAGTGTCGCTTGATATGCGCCGTATGCGACGCGTGCTGGCGGTGGATACAGAATCATGTACGGCGCGCATCGAGGCCGGTGTCTTTGGTCCCGATCTTGAAGAGCAGTTGCAGGGCTACGGCGTAACCCTCGGCCACTTTCCAGACTCCTTCTTGCACTCTACGCTCGGCGGGTGGATCGCCACGCGGTCGGCCGGAATGCAGAGCGATAAGTACGGCAAGATCGAGGATATGGTAATTGCGCTGCGCATGGTCACGCCAGTAGGCGTGCTGGCGACGCGAATCGTGCCCAAATCCTCGAACGGTATCGATGTCAATCATTTGTGCATCGGCAGTGAGGGAACTCTGGGAGTCCTTACCGAAGCCACCATGCGAGTTCATCCCCGGTCGGAGTTGCGCCGTACTCACGGCTACCTGTTTCTCGATTTCGAAAGCGGCATCGAGGCTATGCATGAGTGTGTGCGGAAAGAGTGTGTACCCTCAATGTTCCGGCTTAACGACACCGACAAGACGGCATTGTCGCTGGCATTCAAACCGCCTTCATCGCGGTTGTCGCAGGCGGTAAGCGGAGTCATGAAGGGTTACCTGCGGGCGAAGGGTTTTGATTTCGCGCGGGCTTGCCTTATGCTCACCACCTTTGAGGGGAGCAAAGCCAATGTCGCTCGCCAACACAGTCAAGTTAGCGCCATTTATCGTCTTTTCGGCGCGGTGGACTTGGGCTCCGGCTCAGGGAAGTCTTTCGAGTCGACCAAGTACGATTTTCCACATATACGTGATTTCCTCATGGATCGTGGCATCACTTCCGATGTGAGCGAGACCTCAACCGTCTGGAGCAACATCGTCCCGCTGTATCGGGAGACCACCACAGCCCTGCGCGCCGCGATCTTAAATAGTGGGAGCGATGGTGAGAGCGGGGTAAAACCCTGGGTCGGATGTCATATCAGCCACACCTATCATTCCGGGGCAAGCCTCTATTTGACCTTCGCCTGCCGGCAGCAGCTTGGGCGCGAAATGCAACAGTACCTGCACGCGAAACGAGCCGTACAGCAGTCCTTCATCGATCACGGGGCTACTCTGTCACACCATCACGCGGTTGGCACCGAACACCTGCCGTGGCTCACCGACGACATTTCGTCCGTGGGTGTGATGGCGGTGGCTGCAATCAAAGGAGGACTCGACCCTGGCAATGTCATGAACCCGGGACGGTTGCGGCCCTCCACAGCGCCTTTTGAGGAGTGGTCGAAAGTCGGCAGCGACGATACAGAGAACTCGACGGTCTCCTCGCTACGTGAGGGGTCAAGACGGATACCCAAAGAGGTGGCGCTACCCGTTCCGGGACGAAGCACATAGCAAGCTGAAATTCTCATCCACAATGTTTGCAACAATTCCTTCCGAGTCGCCCGTGACTCGGGAACAATCCAGCTATGCTCAGGTGTTTTGCGTGCGAACTGGCAGTTTTACCAGTTATTGGCGTATCCCGGAACTTATAGACTGAGTCCGCGTGGGGGTGCGCCCCACCCGATGATATGGGTCTCTTAGCGGATTTCAAAATCCGGACCAAGGTGCTGGTCGCCATGCTTCCGCTGGCGCTGATGGCGATTGGGGCAGTGGTGTATTCGTCGATCGAAAGTCAGAAAATCGACAATTGGTACAGCGATTTGATCGACAATTACGTCAAGACATTTCAATCGGTGACCGCGGCGCGAGGGAACACGATGCGGTTCCGTTTGTTGGTCTACCAACTCGTCGCCGAGGACAACCCTGATCAAAGACAGGAACTCGACGGAGAATTGGACCGGGTGCAAGCCGATTACCGGGCATTGCTCGCCAATGCGCTAAAGCAGAACCCCGGTCGCGCTAACCAAATCAAAGCGGCAGAGGCCGTGTTCGATGGAGCCACATCCCGTGCACGCCCCGTCCGCGCTGCTGCCTTGGCTGGCAACCGGGAAAAGGCCATGAACATTATGCGCAGCGGGGTCGACGCTGATTTGCAGCAGGCGCGGCAGGTTATGAGCGACCTGGTGGACGAGATGCAGAAGTCTGCAAACTTGGAATCCGACGAACTCACTACCCGGACCCACCACGCCATTCTGATCACATGGATTGTGATCGTGTTCGGCCTGGTCGCATCTTTCGTCATTGCACTCTTCATCGTGCAGGTCGAAGTCGTTGACGTCGTGTGCTCGTTTCGGAGCCGGATTCTGGACGTGGCTGAAGGACGACTGGACCAGCCCATAGCGAATCTCAACCGTACCAATGAGATTGGCGAGATGAGCCGCGCGCTGCAGGTCTTGCAGGTTGCCGCCAGGGAGCGGGAAACGCAGGCCTGGGTCAAAACCGAGGTGGCGACTACGGTTGCGCGGTTGCAATCGACCGAGGACTTCGCGGCATTCTCCACCGTCCTTCTGTCACGGATGTCGGAAACGTGGGATCTGCTGTACGGTGCGTTCTACCTCGCCGACGACAGTCACATGCGCTTCGCTCGCGTCGGCGCTTTCGCGACTGACGTTGCAACCGAACCGAGAGAATTTGCGCTTGGCGAAGCCCTAGTGGGACAAGCCGCCCTTGAGCGGCGCACTCTTCGGATCGTTTCCACTGCCGAGAAGCCTCTTCAAATCTCCGCTGGTGTAGGGACGTTGACACCGGCTTGCGTACTTTTTGTCCCCCTAATTAATCACGACGTTGTGCTAGCCGTCATCGAACTAGCGCCTTCGGCTCCGGTGTCGGAGCGTCAGCAAGCGCTGCTGGACGCGCTGTTACCGAGAGTCGCCCTTAACACCAAGATTCTGGTAACCACGATGGAGGCTAAGAAATTGCTGAAGCAGACGCAGGAGCAGGCCGCGGAACGAGCGCAACTGTCGCACCAGATGCAGCTCTTGCTCGAATCCACCGGCCAGGGAATCTACGGAATCGACCTGCAGGGCCGTTGTACTTTCCTCAACCGAGCGATGGCGGAGTTGATCGGTGCACGGTTAGAAGAAGTACTCAGCCAAAACATGCATGCCCTGGTGCATCACCAGAGGTTCGACGGCTCCCCTTATCCGGTGGAGCAATGTCCCATCTACCGCGCATTAAACAAGGGGGAGAGCTGCCGCGTGGATGATGAAGTGATGTGGCGCCGGGACGGCACCCCGATCCCGGTTGAATATTCCTCGTTCCCAATCCTTGAGGAGGGGAAGGTCGCTGGAGCTGTCATCACGGTTGTTGATATTACTGAGCGAAATCGGGCCGAGGAAAAGCTGAGGGCAAGTGAGCAGCTTTTCCGGTCGATTTTCGAGAACGCCCAGATCGGAATCAGCTTCTTCGATATTAATCAACAGACGATTTCCCCCAACCTCGCGCTGCAAGAGATGCTGGGTTACAGCGAGAAAGAACTCGGCCACTTGGAGAAGTGGGACGAAATTTCTCACCCGGATGAGCGCGCAGCAGGCGCGGAACGATATGCGGAGCTCGTCGAGGGGAAGTGCGACAAGAACCAATGGGAACAGCGGTTAGTTCGCAAAGACGGCACGATCGCCACGACAAGCGTGAGGTTCTCTCTGCTCCGGGATGCAGCGGGCAGACCCCAATACGTAGCCGCTTTGCAGGAGGATATCACCGAACGCAAACGGCTGGAGGCGGATCTCGTCACTGCGAAGGAAGTCGCCGAGGCGGCCACGAGAGCTAAGTCTGACTTCCTGGCCAACATGAGCCACGAAATCCGCACGCCGATGAACGCCATCATCGGCATGACGCATCTGGCCTTGAAAACCGATCTCTCCAAGAAACAAGCAGATTATCTGACCAAGGTAAAGTCCGCCGCCCACGCGTTGCTCGGGATCATCAACGACATCCTCGACTTCTCGAAGATCGAGGCAGGCAAGCTGGATATGGAGAAGACAGGCTTCCGGCTTGAGGATGTGCTCGACAATCTATCGTCGATTATCAGTCAGAAAGCTCAAGACAAGGAACTCGAGTTTCTGATCTCAGCCCAGCATGATATCCCCGCCAATCTGGTCGGCGACCCGCTGCGCCTGGGGCAAATCCTGATCAACCTGGTGAACAACGCGGTTAAGTTCACGGAACGTGGCGAGGTATTGGTGACGGTTACGCTCGAGGAGCAACTCGCGGACCGGGTCAAGGTGAAGTTCTCAGTCCGCGACAGTGGAATCGGCATGACGCCGGAGCAGAGCGGTCGGCTGTTCCAGGCGTTCGCGCAGGCAGACACTTCAACGACTCGAAAGTACGGTGGCACCGGGCTTGGACTCTCCATCTCCAAACGGTTGGTTGAGATGATGGAGGGCGCCATCTGGGCCGAGAGCGAGCCTGGCGTGGGCAGCACCTTCCATTTCACCGCCTGGTTCGGCATTGGATCAGACGAGAAGCGCAAACGCTTTATTCCTGATCTGGCAGGAATCCGAGCCCTGGTTGTCGATGACAATACACAGGCGCGCGAGATCCTCACCGATGCACTCCGGGTTTTTGCACTCCGAGCCGAGTCGGTTTCGTCCGGAGAGGACGCCGTGCGTGAGATAGCCAGCGCGGATTCCCATGATCCTTATCAACTCGTGTTGATGGATTGGCGCATGCCGGCGATGGACGGCCTGGAGGCAAGTCGCATCATCAAGCGCGATGATCGTCTTCAGCACATTCCCAAAATTGTGATGGTGACCGCGTTCGGGCGAGAAGAGACAAGGACGCAGGCAGAGGAGATTGGAATCGATAGCTATCTGCTGAAGCCGGTCAATTCGTCGCTGCTCTATGACACGCTGGTGGATCTGTTCGGCGTCGCCGGAGTCGATGATCATCGCTCTGCTGTGAAGAAAGACCAGACCACTGTGTATGACGCCACGGGAATCCGGGTGCTGTTGGTAGAAGACAACGAGATGAACCAGCAGGTCGCCACGGAATTGCTGGAGAGCGCCGGAGCGATCGTAACCGTTGCCAACCATGGTGGGGAAGCGGTGAAAATCCTGACCGAAGGTGGTCAGTCTCCGCCGTTCGATGTGGTGTTCATGGACCTGCAGATGCCCGAGATGGACGGGTTTACCGCCGCCAAGTTGCTGCGGCGTGATCCGCGTTTGAAGAATCTCCCGATCATCGCCATGACGGCGCACGCTCTCGCAGAAGAGCGCCAGCGCTGCCTCGACGCAGGCATGAACGATCATGTGTCAAAGCCGATTGATCCCGACGTCCTGTTTTCGACCTTGCTGCGATGGGCGAAGCCAAGGCCAAGCCAAGCAGTAGAGTCCCAGGCCCCGATCCCAGCAAGAACTACCCCCGCAAAAACGGCGGACGAGGTGATCCTGCCGGAAATCGCAGGGATCAATCTGGCCGATGGCCTGAAGCGCGTCGCGGGTAACAGTCGGCTCTACCGCGATTTGCTGGGGAAGTTCGTTGCGAAAGAAGGCGGTGCGGCAGCGCGGATCTCAACCGCAATCGAAAGTGGCGACGTCAAATTGGCCGAGCGGATCGCGCATACGGTGAAGGGTGTGGCCGGCAATCTCGGAATCACTGAGGTGCAATCTGCGGCGCAAAAGCTGGAGAAAGCAATTCGTGAAGGGCAAGATTCTGTCGCAGTGCTGCACGCTGCCTTCGCCACCGTATTGGACACTCAGGTTCACGCCATTGAGCAAGCGTTGCGCGAATCGGCGCCTGCTCGGCCGGAGGTGGCGCTGCCATCACCTTTCAACGGGGAAGCGGCATCCGCCGCAATTGCCCGGCTCAAGTCCTTACTCGATGCGAGCGATGGTGATGCCGAAGAGGCATTTCGCAATCTGCAGGACGTAGTAGCAGGCGCAGTCGACAGGCCTTACCTGGATGCTCTGAGCGCATCGATCGGCGACTTCGATTTTGAGGCGGCGCTGCTGAAACTCGATGAGATCGCCGAGCAGTGCTGCACGGCGGGGAGACAGAAATGAAACCGGCTGACGAAGTAAAGACTCTGCTTCTGGTGGATGATGCTCCCGCCAACATTCAAATCGCGAATTCTATCCTGAAGGACACCTACAAAATTCGCATCGCGACCAACGGCGCGAAGGCCTTGGAACTGGCGCATGTTGCACCCTTACCCGACCTCATCCTGCTGGATGTCGTGATGCCCGAGATGGACGGGTACGAAGTGTGTACACGGTTGAAAATGGCCGCGGAGACGCAGGAGATTCCCGTCATATTCCTTACCGGACAGACTGAAACCGAGGATGAGACCAGGGGCTTCGACGTCGGTGCCGTAGACTACATTCATAAGCCGTTTTCTCCCGCCATCGTCAAGGCGCGGGTACACACCCAACTTGTGCTTCGCGGGATTCGCAAGCAACTCGCTTCGCAATTGCTCACGATCCAGAAGGAAATGGAAACCGCGCGGGAAATTCAGTTATCGATTCTTCCCGAGAAAATTCCTACAATCGAAGGTCTGGACATTGCCGCGCGCTACATCCCCATGACATCGGTCGCCGGCGATTTCTATGATTTCATAGTCGTCGATGAGAAACGGGTCGGAATTCTGGTCGCCGACGTATCCGGACACGGCATGCCGGCCGCACTCATCGCCTCGATGCTGAAGATAGCGTTGGCGGCCCAGGAGTCGCACGCTGCCGATCCGGTTCAGGTGCTGTTGGGTCTGAATCAAGCGCTATGCGGAAAGTTTCAGCGCCATTACGTCACGGCGGCATATGTGTTTGTGGACATGTTGAAGGGAACGTTGACATACGCAGGCGCGGGTCACCCTCCCTTGATGTTGTGGGGTGGGTCCGAGGGTGTGCGAGACGTGGTGGAGAATGGTTTGTTTCTCGGAAAATTCCCGCAAGCGATATACTCTTCCGTGGAGTTGCCGCTGAGGGCAGGGGATTGGGGCTTGCTCTACACCGATGGAATCCCGGAAACCACGAACCCCTTGCAGATCGAGTTTGGCACGGACCGCTTCAAGCAATTTCTGGAGACCGAGCAAAGCGCCTCGGCAGATCATTTTGCCGATCGACTGCTTAAAGAGTTGTTGCGGTGGTCGGCTCGTGACGCGGGTGAAGACTTGGACGACGATGTTACGCTGGTGGCATTCCACGTGAAAGACGCCTGAAAAATTTCCATAACTGTCAGGTGGAAAACCTGAAATCATGTTTGTTTGATCGAATCCAGCTACCGCGCCGCAATATTGGAGAGAGGCGAAGGGAGCACGTCGTACAGTGGCTGCACCGCTTTCACGACCGGGTTCTCCTCGGCTACTGATATTGCCAGAATGCGGATCTTATCGTTGTCCGGCAGCTGGAGGGTTTTCGCGCCAGGCGGCAGGTCGATCGGGTACGCGAAGAGATACGAATAGCCATACGGCACGTTTTCTCCAGCAGCATTGTGGTGATGCGAACAGTACCAAGCAAGGTCCGCCCGCTTGATATAGCCGGACTTGATTCCAGTCATTTCAGCATAATCGTCGTGCTCAGTTTTTCCCGGCAGCGACGGAAGCGGGACGTCCTTCGCGACCCACTGCCGATCATCCCACTGGCCGATGAATCCGCCCCAATCCTGAATCGTCAAGTCGACGTTCTTGCTTCCAGTTTTGAAACTTGCTTTCTGGTCGCCTTCGGCGGACGCCGCCAGCACATAGACGCGATTGTAGCGGCCATTCGGCAATTCGATCGTCTGGCCTTTGGCCAGGATCGCGTTGGGCGCGGCATTTGTCGTCGACGCGAGATGGAACTCCACATTATTAAATGTGATTTGTGCTGGCAGCATCTCAGCCGGCAGGGCATTGCCTTTGCCATCAAACCCATTGGCCGAGTGAGTGCCATCAGTGCTGGCGACCGCAACGTCGTATTTCAGCGACACTGGTTCGGAACGAACGCGCGCAACCATTTCCACAACTCTGGCCGGCGGCGCAGCCAGCTTTACTGCAAACGTTCGTGGCTGGTACGCCGTGAACGAGGTCACCAGCACTCCGCCAGAAACCTTGGCGGCTCCAACCGGTTGCTCTTGTCCGTTCACTTCGCGAGCGGAAGTGATCGGCGCCACGAATGCAATTGTGACATCCGGCTGCGGCTTGCCATCGAGTTCCACCAGACGCAATATGATTTCATCGCTCTGCTCGGCCTTCTTCAGAGCGAAAAGTCGAATCCTCGGGCTGTTGACCTTCAGCAGAGAGAACTCCCGACCGAGCGCGCCCGGATGCGATGATGTTTGGAAAGCTATGAGTGGATCGTTCAAGCGCTGGCCCTGCCAGTCAGTCCCGGCCTGGCGCCAGTCACTGGCGTGTCCCGCGACGCCGTAGATGAATTCGTGATGTCCGATATCCTGCGTGCCCTGGTCGGCATAGCCGCCACGAGTGCCGGGCGTCCGGATCAATGTCAGTCTGATTGTGTTGTCGCTGGGCTTATCCGAACCGTTCTTGCAGTCGGTCAGGATGGTCGCGCCGAAAGCGCCAGTCACGTCGGTTAAGTCGATCCACTGGTGCGACGGGACCTCAAATTTCTTCGGCTGTGCGGTGACGCGATCGATGGTTCCGATATCCCAGTTGTACGTTGCGACTCGGTTCGAAGCCGCCAGGGGGAACGTCGTCTTCAGGTTCGACTCCCGCGTGTTCCAGTCGATTACGTTTCCGAACTCTACTCGCTTGCCCGCGTCTCCCGCCGAAAGCCGGATGGTTTGCACAAATCGTGAGCCCGCGGTTTCGCGTGAAACTTCCACCGCGACACGCGCCGGGCCGCTTTCGACGACATGAACCTTGCTCGGCCCACTTACATATGCCGTGGGCGCTGTCTCCTCCTGGTCCCAGTCCATATTCCAGGCCGGCCATTGATCGGGATTATCGTAGGAGATGGCAAGGCGAGCCGGGCCAGCAAGCAATTCCCGGCCGATCGATTTGTCGAAAATACTGGAAACGTCGCCGTCTGGATTGAGCTTCACCCGGTAGTACTGATTCTCCAGCGAGTTTTCGGACACCTGCAGAGCGGATGCAAGTCCGACCGCCGCCTCGGGCTGCACATCATAAACCGCATAGCCCACCGATGGCACTCGCGCAACAAACAGCACCTTACCGTTCGATATCTGTGCTGCATTTTCTTTGCCGTCTGGTCCAATCACGCGAACCGTCTTCGGCATATTGCCCGAAAATTCGATGCTCGCTTCGACCACCTCTTCACGGGCGATATTCAAGGGGTTGAAGATGACGATGGGAATGCCTTTGGCCTGAGTGTCCAGCGCGGCTGCGACCGCTTCGGATGCATTGTTCAACACGCCCGCGAATTGGTTCATGGCGATGACGTCGTCATTCCAGGCAAACTTGTAGGCCTTCGGAGTCGCCGTCCCGGCGGCGATGTCGTGGAACTGGCCACCCATGACGAGCGTCCAGGCATCGTTCAGCCGCTGTTGCGGATATGTTCGTGCACCGAGCCATCCCGAGGCAATCGAGGTTTTTTCGGCGGCGTCCGCCAGCAACTCTTCTTTCCGAAGCCACCGTTTTTGGTAGGCTTGCGAAGTGAGTGAGCCGGCCGAATGATTGGTCAGTTCCATTTCGCCGGTATAGCGTGGAAGTCCGACGGCTGCAGAGGGCGTGATGTCGAGAAACATCTGCTCCGCGTTTGCCGAAACTACATGGACCGGGCCAGCGCCCGCTTGGACCGAAGGCCATTCCGAATGCGCCTGCCCCTCTGTGCGTGATCCGTCTCCATCACGCGGTGGAAAGCTTGCCGACCCTTTGGTGACGATCGCTTCGAGCCGCTTTACCGAGTCCTCATCCGGAGTTCCGCCGATGTCGCCGGTGCCGTAGTAATGATAGTCCGTGTATACGCCGCTGACTTTTCCGTTCTGCTCTACGCGCGCCGCCCAATCGTTCTGGTACCGGTCCAGGGCCCGATCCGCTTGGATCTTGGCACGGCCTCTCTCTTCGGCACGCAGCAGGTAATAATCTCGAACTTCCTTCGGGTCGAGGGGTAGATTGGCGTTCTCGAGTTGGCGTATTTTCTGTTGTAGCGGGAGGAATTTCCTCCGAATCTCCTCGAGGGCGAGGTTCGCAGGAGCCGCGGGCAAAGGCTGGCTGAGATCGGTGTCAATCCCGCCGTCGTAATTGCCCGGGTTCAGACCCGCCAGCACGCTCTCTCCATCCGGTCCGACCCAGACGCCCACGTTGAACGGTGTGCCTTCCGGCGTCTTCTCACGCGACTCCAGACCGCCGCCGTCCGCGGAGGACCCCCACACCAGTTTCTGCGTGGAGAAGCCTTTGACGCCGGAGTGCGCGAGAATCGTCGGCAGTGACGCCGGAAAGCCGAAGCAGTCAGGCAGCATGTACTCAGCACTGGCTTTGCCGAATTCATGGCGAAACCAGTCATTCCCGTAAAGAACTTGCCGGATGAGGGTCTCGGCGCTGGGGGTGTTCACGTCGCCCTCTTCCATGGACGAACCCGCCGGGAACCATCTTCCTGAATCCACGTACTTCTTCAGCCTGGCGAAATCCGCCGGATAATATTCCTTCATCAAGCGATAGCGGTTTGCGCCGCTGAAATTGAAAACATAGTGGGGATATTTTTCGAAAAGGGTGAAGTTGTCCTCCATGGTCTTGCGCAGGTATTCGTTGATGACCTGGGGATACTCCCATCGCCACTCCGTATCCAAGTGGGCATACCCGACCACGTAAAGCGTTGGCTGCTTTCTCAGGTCGGGTTTCTCGGTGGTTTGTGCGCTGGCGGCGCACAGCAGGAGTAGGCAGCTCAATGAATGCGCTACCAAAGAGGTACAATATCGTCGCATTGTCACTCTCCGAATAATGTCTATATAAATATGTTTACCTATTGCGTCTGAACTTTCGTGGGCGGATGTTTGATTTCGGCGATAAGTTCCTGGAAATGCGGGTTCTGACGCAGGTTTTTCAGATCGTCGTCGGCCATCAAGTAATCGGCGTCGTTATATCCGCGATTGACGGCTTCCTGCAGATACTGCAGTGCATCATCGGGGTGGTTGGCGGCCACGGCTACACAGGCGAAGTCATACCACGCCGACCAGGGGTTTCCCTTGCCCCCGGACTTTTCCCCCTTTTCGATCACCTCACGAAATAGCTTGCTTGCTTCGGCATAGCGACCGCTGCGGGCCATCGCTGTTCCGAGTTGCTGCAGTGCATCCAGCGTATTGGGATATCGCGGTCCCATACTCCGAATCTCGACTTCGAACGTCGCACGAGCGATTTTTTCCGCTTCCGCGTAGCGACCCTCGCGGTTCAGTACTTCGGCAAGATTGGATTGTGACATCATGGTTAGGGGGTTTCGCGGTCCGACCACGCGCATCTCAGTCGCAAGCGCTTCCCGTTGCAATTTCTCCGCTTCGTGGACGTGGCCTTCCTTGAGAAGCAGGTTTGCCAAGCTGGCTTCGGATCTCAACGTATCGAGGTGTTCAGGTCCAAGGGTTCGCAACCGAATCTTCACCGTTTCCCGGAGCAGTTTCTCGGCGTCGGCCAGGCGACCTTCCGCAAACAGAAGGTCCGCAAGGCTGGCCATAGCGACAGTCGTGTCTGGGTGTTCGGGACCCAGCACGCGCTGACGGGCAGCCAAATTTTCGCGATACAGCGGTTCGGCTTCAGCAACGCGCCCCTGCCACGCAATGGCCATTGCCAGATTGCCCATCGCTAGCAGAGTTCTAGGATTGTCGGGTCCCCAGACGCGACGCCCGGCATCGACTAGTTGACGAAACTCCTGTTCACCCGCGGCATATTGGGCTTGATGGAGGAGCATAAGGCCGAGGTTGTTCGTCGCCCGCAATATTCGATCATTCTCCGGACCCAGTGTGCGAGTCCCGACCTCAATCACCTCGCGCTCTAGTTTCTCCGCCTTGTCGTACTGACCCTGGCGTTCGAGGACGACGGCCAAATGATCCATACCCTCAAGCGTGAGCGGGTCCGCAGGTCCAAGAACGCGTCGCTCGCCCTCGAGCGCGTGGCGCTCTAGCTTCTCCGATTCGGGATAATGTCCTTGGCGCTCCAGAATCGAACCGAGCTGAGCCATCGACTCCAGCGTCTTTGGGTCGTTGGGACCGAGCAGGCTCAGTCGGGCATCCAAGGCATGCTTTGACAGTTCTTGAGCGCGAGCGTAAAGCCCCAGGTTCCCGTATGTGCGCGCCATGACTAGCATCATCTGCGATTGAACCTCAGGATCTTTGGCCAGGCCTGTGCCCATATCGTTCGAGGCCTTGTCGAGGATCTCCCGAGCCGTAACGCTGTTGCCGCGCGCTTCGTTCGGGTCAGACACCTTGAACATGCCGGTCATGAAATCGGTGATGCGGGTGGCGCGATCACGTTCGCGGGTTGCCCGGTCTCGCTCATGAGTAATCCGCTGCAACTGCACCGTTTGCAAAACGGAAAAAGCAGCCAATAACAGCACCAATCCAACCGCCGCACCCACCGTCACACGGTGTCGCTGGGCATACTTGCGCAACCGGTAGCCAGCGCGTGCCGGACGCGCCACGACGGGCTCATGGTTCAGATATCTCCGAATGTCGGCGGCCAACTCGGAAGGCGCGCCGTATCGGCGAGCCCGATCCTTCTCCAGCGCCTTCATCGTGATCCAGTCGAGATCGCCGCGCAGCAGGCTCACCAACTGCCTGGGTTCGGTACCGCGCGCTTCGGCCGTCGCGGTCGATGTATCGCGGTCAGCGCTCACCTTGGCGCTCGGGGAGGGCGGTTCTTCCTCGCGCATCTTCCGTAGCAACTCGTCGAGCGGTTGCTTCTGCCGCGGCTTGCTCTCAAACGGCTGCAACCCGGCGAGCAGCACGTAGAGAACGACTCCCAGCGAGTAGACATCGGTGCGCGTGTCGATGTCCTGCACGCCGTCATGGAAGCCGGGATCGGCCTGTTCCGGACTCATGTACCCGGGCGTCCCCACAAAATGTCCCAGTTGCGTAAACAGGCTTTCGCCCTCAGCTCGAGGCGTGACCGCTTTCGCCAGCCCGAAGTCGATGATCCGCGGCACCGGCTTGTCGTCTACCTCCACCACCAGAATGTTCGCGGGTTTCAGATCGCGATGAATGATCGCCTTCTGGTGCGCGTGTTGCACGCCTTCGCAGGTCTGGATGAAGAGTTCGAGCCGATCCCTGATCTCGAGTTTCTTCTGATCGCAATACTCCGTAATCGGCAGTCCGGGTACGTACTCCATCACAAAGTACGGTTGGCCCTGCGGCGTCGCCCCGGCGTCCAACACCTTGGCAATGGCGGGATGATCCATGCTCGCCAGCGATTGCCGCTCCGACTGAAAGCGCTGCACGACCGCTTCGTCGTACATCCCGGCCTTGATCAGCTTCAGCGCCACTTGCCGCCGCACCGGGGAGGTCTGTTCCGCCAGCCAGACTTGTCCCATGCCTCCTTCACCAAGCTTGCGGACGAGTTGAAAACGCTGCGCAAAGACCTGCCCCGCTTCCAACGCACCGACAGCGCCGAAGCGATCCAAATCCATGTCCGAGGTCATGCCTTCGGCCAACAACGGCGATTGCAGGAATCCGGAACGGATATCTTCGCCGGCCAATAAAAGCGATTCCACTTCGGCGCGCAGAGCAGCGTTCCCAGCGCAGGTCTTGTCGAGAAACCCGGCGCGCTGCTCGGGGTCAAGTTGCATGGCCCGGTGCAGCAACTCTTTAACGCTCTCCCAATTAACGCTCTCCCAAGATTGGCTAGTCATGATTCGTCCGTCACAGTTCTGCCGTCCTGCTTATTTGGCGATGCAACCAGACGCGGGCGGTGGCCCAGTCGCGGTCGACGGTGGCACGCGAGATTCCCAGAACCTCGGAGATTTCGGGAGCCGACAAGCCCCCAAAGAACTTCATCTCTACGATCTTCCCCTGTCGCTCATCGATGCGAGACAACTCGTCCAGCGCATTATCCAGAGCCAGCAACTCCGCATCGCAGGTGACGGGCAAAGCGGCCAGATCCTCTAAAGCAATCCGGCATCCCCCGTCACGTTTCTCGGCTCGGCGGCTGCGGGCGTAGTCCACCAGGATTTGGCGCATGAGCCGCGAAGCAACCGCGATAAAATGCGCGCGGTTCTGCAGCTCGACCGGTTGACCTCCCAGCAGTCGAAGGTAGGCCTCGTGAACCAGGGCTGTGCTCTGCAGGGTGTGATCTGGCCGCTCGGATTGGAGGTGATAGTGAGCCAGACGACGTAGCTCCTTGTAAACCAGCGGCACTATAGCGCGGAGGGCCTTTTCGTCGCCCTGCTTCCAATGAACCAAAAGCTCTGTGACTTGGCCGGGCTGGTCTTCGGGCATGCGTCAGTGGTTACCCCTGTTACCGCAGAGATTCCCCAGCATATTCGCCAGCTTGACGGGCGTCAATCCCCTTTGATTTCTTCAACATGAGTCGCTCTTCGTGTGCTCGAACATTTTTTTTGCTCCGCATGAGGCGTTTGGCTCCCGTTTTCCGCCTTTCTATATAGAGCGCGGGGTTCCAAACGTGGGTTCCGCGATTTATGACAAGGCAGCGGGTGGGTTCTTGGGGAAGCATCCACCCGCTCCCCTTTACGTTCTAAGAGGCTCACCAAACTGAGGCTTTGCGGTAGAAGAACTACCGCATCGCTGCGACGCATGCCTCTCACTCAATCTGCAATGGCCACGTCGGCGACCCAAGTCGCCACTCGCAAGATTACCAAAGTAGCTGCACTCGCCCGGCCGCGCCTCCTCACCATCTGCATCTGGAGCCACCACCTGTCTTCTCGCTAGACTTCACTGGACAGACAAACATGGGCACCGGGAATTCATCGCGCCTCCCGGATCCCTCCCCCTTTCTGAACCAGAAGTCGCGCCTCGTCGCGCAGCTAAGAAACGAGGTGCAGCGAGGAACCGAGCTAGTATGCCCGCGCAGTGGATCAACTCGTTCCGCCTTTGGTTTGCCGCTCTCATCGGTATCATTCCGGTCATCGCGACCTTGGTGACCTGCATTTTCAGCGTCATTCTGGCCCGCGCAACCCTGCGTTATGTGGAGGCGACCGACAAAGGCTTGAACCTCGCACGCGAAGAGTTTGAGCGCGAATGGTCGCCTGATCTGCACATAAAACTCGAGCGTGTGTCGTCCACCGAAGTCAGGATCATCGTCACTAACCTGGCCAAGAGTTCCGTCCTATTGCAGCTATTGCAATTGCGCAAAATCTCGCATGCCGTTCCCTTCGAACGCCACCGTCTGAATGATCCGCTGGTGGGCGGCATGACCTGGACTCAGGAGATGGGCAAGCGCATCCTGGCCTGCACCGGAAAAGAATTCGAAGGTCCGATCGCCGCGTCGATGACCTTTTATTCCTCGGGACGAATGTTCCGCACCGATTGGTTCCGGTCGCACATCCAGGTGCGGGATGGCCGCATTCTCAGCCTCGAACCCAGCAACATGCCTGCCCGCCGCGTGCGCGTCGTCGAACGCAAAGGTCCGGAACGCCGGCGCGATTTCGTGCAGGACGTCACCGCCGACGTCGCTCCCGACAAACTCGACAGAAAGCCGGACGAAAAGGCCTTCGTGGCCGAGGCGGGAAGCTAAACAGAACGCTAGCGTCGGCAAGCGGAGCAGTAGCCACCGACTTCGAGCCGCGACACCAGTATCTGGAAGTGGCAATCGCGCTGCAATTGCCTTTTTAAGGACTCAAAAGTTTTGCTGACGAATTCGGTGATTTTGCCGCACCTCAAACATGCCATGTGGATATGGTCGCGGCCCAGCTTGCGCTCGTAGTAATGACCTTCGCCGTTCAGATGCATCAGGTCGAGCTCATCGATCAGTCCTTGCCGTTTGAGCAGGTCGAGCGTTCGGTAGACGGTGCTGCGATCTACCGAGGCGTCTACCGTCCGCGCCTTGCGCAGGATCTGGCTGGCATCCAGATGCTTGGTCGCGGTCTCGATTACGCTTAGAATCGCCCGGCGCGGAGTGGTCATGCGGATCCCGCGTTCGGCGAGTTGCATCTGCAACCGTCCGGGAATTTCGGTTTGTGGCAGCGGCATTCGGAGTCCTCCTCCCTTTCCAGTTGCAACTGGATCGCAAATAACATGCGACAAAATCTTCAGGGCTACCCATTGACAGCGCATAGATGCGTACTTAGCCTATGGTAATAACACTTGTTGCGACCGAGTCGCAATAAACACTATCCACAATACTGGAATCAGAATAGGGAGTCAATGGTCGCGCGCAAAGTGCCTCAATCTATCTTGCAAAAGTTCCGTGGCATCATTCTCTTGATTTCATCCCTGTTGTTTTGCCGGGCGTCTTTGCTCTCGGCGCAAGAGAGTCCTTACATCGTGACCTATGACCATTACCTCGAAGAACCTCGCAGCCTGGAAGTCGAATATTTTTCCACCTTTGGCACCCAGCGCGGCGGCAACGACTTCGATGCGTTCTGGACGGAATTTGAGTATGGGGTGACCGCGTGGTGGACTACCGAGGTTTATCTGGCCGGACAGTCGACCTTCAGCGACAGTACGATTTTCACGGGCTCACGACTTGAGAACCGGTTCCGGTTGCTGCAGCGCGAACACTTCGTCAATCCGGTGCTTTATATCGAATTCGAAAACACCAACGCGGCGGACAAGATTCTGAAAGAAGTCGAAGGTCACGACGTAGAGTCCGACTACGCCCCTCCGAACGCCGTTTTGCGGAAGGAGCACGACCACGAATTGGAGATGAAACTCCTGCTTTCCAGTACCTTCAAAGGCTGGAATGTCGCCGTGAATCCTATTGTCACCAAGAACCTCTTGCCGAGCGAGCCCTGGGAGTTCGGATACGCTATCGGCGCCAGCCGTCCGCTCGCGCTCAAGGCTTCTCCCAATCGCTGTAATTTTTGCCCGGAAAATTTTGTTGCGGGAGTGGAAATGTACGGAGGCTTGGGCGGTACGCAGAGTGCCGGTTTGCACGATACCTCTCACTACCTCGCTCCCGTGGTCGCTTGGAATCTTCCGTCGGACTGGACCATTCGTCTCTCCAGCGGCTTCGGTTTGAACGACAACAGTCATCGACTTCTATTGCGTTGGGGGCTTTCGCGCGAGTTCTCAGGCTTTGGTGAGACGGTCGCGCGGCTGTTTGGAGGGCGGCCGTGAAACTGATTTTCGCTCGGCGACGGGCCCGAAGGGGTCTTAGGAATGTTGGGATCGTTGTCTTCGTCCTCGGCGTTGGTCTATCTCTGGCGCAGACCGGGGACTCTCCCGCGCACAAGAACAAGAAAGCAGCGTACGCTGCGCTGGCAGAGGCTCCTGAAAAAGCGAGAGAGAGGAAAAATCCCTTCGCGGGCGAACCTCAGGCTGTGGCCGCGGGAGGGAAGCTTTTTGAGCAGCATTGCGCCGAATGCCACGGGGCGAAAGCGGGAGGTACAAGGTACGGCGTGAGTTTGCTGCGGGAAGAAGTGCAACAGGCAACGCCAGGCACGCTGTTCTGGATCCTGACCAATGGAGTTGTACGCCGAAGCATGCCGGTTTGGTCGAAGCTGCCCGAAGCGGAGCGCTGGCAGATTGTCACCTTCTTGCGGTCGTTGAACACACCATCGATGAACCCGCAATCTCCGATGTTAGGCCAACAGCCGGTGAGATTACAGCAGCAAGACCCGGCTCTCCGTTGATCTTCCATGTGATCCAGCATGCCTGTGATTCCGCCGCGCCAGTGGCTCGCGCGTCCTGCTAAGCTGATTGCTTCGTGAATCGGAGAGACGTCATCATTCTTGGAGGGGGCGCTGCCGGCCTGATGTGTGCCATCGAAGCCGGCAAGCGAGGCCGCAGTGTCCTGGTGCTTGAACGCGCGGATCGAATCGGCAAGAAAATCCTGATCTCCGGCGGCGGCCGCTGCAATTTCACCAATCTCCACACCGCCTCAGAGAATTTTCTCTCGTCCAATCGACATTTTGCCAAGTCGGCGCTGGCCCGTTACACTCCGGCGGACTTCGTTCGCCTCGTCGAAAAACATCGCATTCCATACCACGAGAAAAAGCTCGGCCAGTTATTCTGCGATCGAGCGGCGAGCGACATCACGGCAATGCTCGAGCAGGAATGCCTCGCTGCCGGAGCGGAAATCCGGTGCAACACGAAAGTGAGTGAGGTGCGTAAGAACGAGGTCCTGAAAACCGAGGCGCACCAGAGCGACCAATTCACCGTGCAGGCCGAAGACGCCAGTTTCAGCGCGCCCCGCCTGGTGGTCGCGACCGGAGGCCTCTCCATTGCAAAGATTGGTGCCACCTCATTCGGCTACGATCTGGCCCGGCAATTCGGCCTGAAGATCGGGCCCCCACGTCCGGCGCTGGTTCCTCTTATTTTCAGCGGCCGGGACCGCAACCGCTGGTGCGATCTCGCAGGAGTCTCGACCGAGGCGGTCGCTTCCATCGGCGCCACGAAACACGCTTCAGCATTACAGACGTTTCGGGAAAACATGCTTTTCACTCATCGCGGTATCAGCGGGCCCGCGATTCTCCAGATATCTTCGTACTGGGACGGCAAAGCGCCGATTCATCTCGACCTGGCGCCCGACCGCGATCTCACTGCCGAGTTGCGCCGGCGTGGACATCGCGACCAGTCGAGTTGGAAGTTGCTGCTGCGAGAAGTCCTGCCTCGCCGTCTAGCGGATCGCTGGCTCGAAATTTATCCTTTAGCCGGCAGCTCTGATCGTGCTTTTGCTGACGCCGAACATCAACTGCATGCATGGGAAGTCACGCCGGAAGGGACGGAGGGTTACGGAAAGGCGGAAGTCACCGCGGGCGGCGTCGATACCAATGAACTTTCTGCCAAGACCATGGAATCCCGCAAAGTGCCCGATCTTTATTTCATTGGAGAAGTGGTCGACGTCACCGGCCAACTCGGCGGCTTCAATTTTCAGTGGGCTTGGGCGTCGGGATTTTGCGCCGGACAGGCGATGTGAGGATTTCGCGGAAGTGTTACCAGAAGTCAGCCTGAAAGCAGGCGCCTCTCTAATCGGAAACCCGAACCATCTCTACTTCTTTTCCTGTCCAAGCATAGAGCCTCGCCCACGCTTCATATCCGCAAAGAACGATTACGGGACTCGTCGCGCGAATCGTTTTGGGGTCGGAAATGTCATTATATTTGCCCGGGCCTTCACGCCAGACCACAGGTGCCGGAGACGCATCCATCGTTTCCAAAGAGCTTGTCTTCCACTCTTTGCCGACATGTTGGGTCACAATAAGTTCTGCTTCAGGTTTGGACTTCTCTCGTGAAATCAAGAGAACTGCCCATGTCGGCTTCCCGTCGCCGTAGAAGTTAACTTTCACAAAACCAGGGCACCGATTGCCGTGGTCCTTCAGAAAGAGATTCCTGTCGTACCTATCAAGGTCGGCCAAGGTAACAACGTTTAGACCAGGATATTTCTTTGAGATTTCATGACGCAGGCCAGAGGGAAGGGAGCATCGATCTTGGGACTGGGCAGGGACTCGTGCGGCGGCGAACAAAAGGAGGCCCGCTGCACAGATGAACAGTGATTTTGCTCGCAAAGGAACCCCTCCTTTCTGAGGGATTGGCGTTCGATGCGGCCGTTACTGAATCTCTGCGCCTTCCTGCATGAACGGCATGCGGGAGAGAATCTCCGCGGCCTGCTCCAGTTGCTTGAGGTCTTCGCTTGTGAAGTCTGCGCCTGCGACCGAAACATCCAGCCCTTTGCGCGAAACCTGCACCACCCCCATCACTTTGCCTCCCGAGGGCGCCACGGGAACCGACATGATCTTCTGAATCGGCATTTGGTCCTGGCTTCGATCTTCTTCCACCGCTCCGAGCTTCACCGCTTCAAACAGGCTGACATGCTTCACGCGCATGAAGGCATTCGACAGAAGCGGAGTGCGAGTCGCCGCCGTCCGCGCTGCGACCGCCGATCCGCTAAGCGGCAGTACGCCTGCGGATCGCAGCTCCGGCGGATAGATAAATCGCAGACTACCCTTCTCCAACCTGAGCAGTGCTACTTCGATGCGGCGCACACGCAGAATCTGAGCCAGCTTCAGGCAGACTCTATCCGAACTCGGAGATTCCGCAAGCATGCTCTCCAATTCACTGAGGCTGACCTTGGCGGCCTTGGCTGCGGAACCCTGATTGCCATATGCTGACATAAGTGTAGCCATACCCCTTACCCGCTTATCCTGCGGGCACCAGCGACTTTCGCACAAGTTACCAGAGTACTAAAAACACCCCTTTAGAATCAGTAAGTTCTTGATTTTATTGCTTGTGTTTGGTGCACCAGTTGGTCACTTTGCGGGGTGCTAAGCCAAATTAAGCCAAGAATCTAGGTCTCCAGCTTAGCCTTGACCCTCAGAAAGACGGCTCGGGGAATACGAATCATACGACGGCTGCGCTTGTGCATCTTCTCAGGATGTAGCCGGATGAGGACGCCCGGCTCATTCTCGAAAAGCCGAATCGTGGTCCACCGTGAGCACCCGAGCAATGCGCTTACTTCGGCAACCGTGAACGTAGGCTTGTCCGGGTCCACTTCGATTTTCTTGGCGGTTCGCTTGGGATAGCGTGCAATTAGCATAGGATTTTCTTGCGACTCAGTGCCCCGCCCGCAAGCACCGCAAGCTCACAGCGCATAGTTGCGGCGGGATGACCCTCCAGCATGGGCCTCTTGCACGTCATAACTCCAGGCTACTTTTCTCAAATCGAAAATATCTTTGTGTATGTAAGTTTTTCGGTTGCGGTCTAATAACAAACAGTGCCAGACATTTTTCACCCTCCCCCCTCTTTATCGCGGGCCGCCTGCCGTTCCCGTGCCTTCAATGCCTCACGGTACTTGGTCCGAGCCTCGCCTGCTGTAGCTGCCACAACCACTAACGTCTCGCCGTCGTATGCAGCCCACACAGTCCGGCCATTGCGGCTGATATTCTCGCCATAAGGCACGGAGTCAGCCGGGACCTTGCGAATGGTAGGCTTGTACTTTGTGGTCGAACGATTGACCCTGTTGTCAAATCGTGTTGCCACGGTTATTGACCACCTCGCGTTGTCGTGGCATCTGCAATGCGCTTGCGTAGCTCTGGCAGTGCTAAGGCAGCCCGGCGGCGGCGGCGTGCTGGTGCGCTTGAATCCGTTGAGTCAAACTCGCACAGCGCAACCAGATAGTGCGCCTCGCTGGCATACGTGCGTAGCTGAGCAGGGAATCGGTTAATCGGCGGTCGGAACAGTTTGGGTTTCATAACGTCCTTTCTGGATGATCTGCCGCTGCACGCCGGATTCGTAGTGCCTTCAATCCCGCGTGGTATGCGGTGTAGTAGTGGTCTCCTGCCGGTAGCTTCCCCGCCTTTTTTAGCGCGGATTCAATCTCACGCGGGGTAGCCTTGTCTAGGTCCCGCCGCGACTCAATGTAAACAGCTAGTTCCTCTAACGCCCAATTCGCCACGGGCGTGTCTGGATTTCGTTTTCGTCTCAAGGTGTCCTCCATAACCTCATCTTAATTTCTTCTTTCTGCCGGTGGTCCGGCTGGCATTTCGGGCAGCAGGTGGGCCAGTGACCGTCTGCAATCTCCACCACAGTCCCGCAGCGCGCGTGTCGGTACTCGCGCCACACGTCTTCGGTTCCTGCTCCGAAGTGCGTAAGTACACCCATTCAGCGTGTATTGTTCCCTCTTTCCACCCCGGTCAGGCCGAGCGACCTTGTGCAAAAAAGCTAAAAATCGCTGCACAAGCGGCATCGTGCGGTGGGCTGTGGAGCTAATGCAATCGCAATTGCACAAGCTCGACAGCCGTAACCATCTCATTCTTTAGGTTGGTTCTGTCTTGTGCAAAGCGCAGCGTGGTGTGTGTGTATATGGGTGCACGCCAAATTTGAGGGCTAAGCAGCCCTCCGAGCGGATCGACGCTCCCAAAAGTCTTCGAACCTACCGCTGAGCTTGCAGCAGCGAAGTGCGATGATGGAATTGGCTCCGGGTAAGCTCCAGTGCATTCCCGTTCTCTTGAGGCGAGTACCGATGGCAACTTTGCAGCCAGCCTCAACCACTCCGGTGGAAGTGCAGAGACCCTGGGCGTGAAAGTCGGCGTAGCGCATGCGCTGCTGATTCTTTTTGATGTAGTCGACACATTTGCGGGCCGGCTCGCAATGAGGAGCGTGGCGATTGAGAGCTCGGAGGAGAGGTGACAAGCGGCCATCGTCGAGTTCCTGATGCCGCTTGTTCGCCCACAATCGGGACTGTTCGGTGTCGGGCCCGTAGATGGCTTTCGCGACATCACTCAAGTGTTGCTTCACGTGATAGCGATCGATGATCTGGCGTGCATCGGGAAACAGTTCCTGGGCAATATTCCAGATGTAGGCGGCTCCATCCCCCAACACCACTCGTCGCGGCGTTCGCTCGAAGCGGCGGCGAGTCGCCTCGCGCAGGACGCGTTGTGTGAACTCTGCCGGAAGGGAATCGGTGTCCAGAGTCGCGGCGCTTTCAATGGCCGCCGAATAACTCACGGATCCTGGGTCGCGAATGGGGATCCCGTTCTCGTCTTGCGATTCGGCACTCCAGACTGTGACCAGCTTGACCTCGCGAGTTTTGGCCGAACCATCGGCTTGCTTGCCCGAGCGGCCGACCAGTTCGGAAGAGCGCATGGGAATTCCGGTTCCGTCCATGCCCAGATAGAGAGTGGCAGGAACCGGGGTCTGGGACAGCGGTTCTACGCACTGCCGCTCGTCTTGGGCGATCTCCTGGCCCAAAGCTTCGGCAGCACGTTCCACTTGCTTGGCATTTACCTCCACCCCGGCTAATTCGCGCAGTAAAGTGCTGCTCTCCACGAAGCTGACCAGGGTGGCGGCGCTGCCCACCATGCGCAGAACCGCAGGGGATAAAGAGAAGTCTTCTAAGCTCAGCGCGCGGTCCCGCGGGCAGAAGCCGCTCTGACAGTTCTGGCAGTAGTAATAAGCTCGCTCCAGATACAGGGGGCCGAGAACGCTTTCGAAACTCTTCCCATGGCGTCCTCGGTACTGAGCCGGAGCGCCGCAGGCGCAGGGTAGGTGCGACCCGGTGTGATCGGAAGTGTCGGCATTGAGCCAACCTTCCAGGGCACGCGCCGCCACGCGCAGTGCCTGCTGCCGGGCGGCAGTTTCCAGCGCCTCAAAATCTAACCCTTGCACGGCCTGTCGGCCTAAAAGCGCTTCGATTTCTTGGGCAATCGCAGCCTGGAAGTCCGCTTGGAGCCCCCTTTTTTGGCCGCCTCTGGCGCGGCCGCCGCGGAATCCTCCAGTTGGCGATCGGCCCATTGCTCGCAGGCCTCCCAGTAGTCGTCGACCTGGCTGCGGAACTTGCGGCCGGCTTCGATCTGTTCCTGGGCCAGTTCCGCCTGCGACGGGCTGAGCAAACGGGAATGAGTCTTCCCCGAAACGGCTCGGGTCAGGCTGTAGTAAGGGCCGTGCCGTGCCTTGGGGTCCTGCCCGCAGGGACAGCTGGGCTTACTGCACTTGACGTTGCGTTCGGAAAGGGAACCCCGCCGCATGGGTTTGGGCTGGGAAAGACCGGTGGCGAGTTCGCGAATGCAAGATGGAACCTCAGCAGGAGTCGTCATGAAATTAGCTTACGGCTGTATAAGCCGTAAGACAAGTCAAAAAAACTGGCCGCTATCGGCCACTCCCCCAACGAAGTCGTGCACCCTGTGTATATGTGTGTGTATGCGCGACCCCGCACGCGTGGTAGGTTTGCACTGCACAAGCTCCTAACTCCTCTCTGTTGGATTCCGCCCCACATATAACCACCCGTTCTTGCCGGTTGGCTTGATCTTCCGAGCTTCCAGGGTTTCGACCAACGTGTTAAGTGCGTTATAGACGCTGCGCCGTGACATGGAGTGGCTCACATTCGCGGCGATAGTTGCGGCACTCAGCGCCTTAGGATACGCATCCCGGAGAGCGGCTAATACCACGTTCTCATTGACCGCCTGTTTCTCGCCGCCTTCCTCCACCATCACGGACTGCCGAGCCTCCACGAGATAGTTCCCCAACAGAACGGCTTTCTCAGCCACATCAGCCGTGATGGACGTTTGCCCGAGCATCCAAGCCAAGTGCAGAGCTTTCCGTTGCGTGATCACGTTCACGCGCCCACATGCGCGGCCCCACTGTCCCGATGTCAGGCTTTCCCACCATCTGGAAAAAACCGCATCAGCCTCTGGCTCTTGCGTCATGCGGATTGGTCCGCCGTCCAAAGCAAAAAACTTCCGCTCTAGTTGCTCGGCTAAATCGCTGAAGTCCGGCCAGCGGAGTTGCGCCTTGGTTTTGACCGGGCCGGTGACTATCAAGTTGAGCCTGCCGCCAATGCCAGTGCCGTACGCATCTTTGCCCTGCATCGCATCTCGCCAAATAGATGGCGTCATGGAGCCGAGTATGGACAGACGGCCCAACGGCGCAATGTCTGTGCGCTTGGACGCGATGCTGAATCCCGGTCGCTCGGAATCGTGCAGGTTGCGTATCACACCGAGCAACGATTTTCCCGAGCCTTGGATGGAAGTCTTCTCCATCAGTTGGTCCATCTCTTCCAGGTCGAAGAGCACGGACGGATGGTTGCCAAAAGCGATGTTTAGCCCGGCCTCGGATGCAGCGCGGGCCAACAGAGCCGAGCACGGGCGCGGTATGTTCGTTTCACTAAAAAATGTGGAACTGAGACGGACGGCTTGCAGCATCCGATCCAGCACCAAATTCTGCGCGCTGCCCTTGCCGGAGCCCGCCAGTGCAATCAGCGTGGTGAAGAAACGAGACGTGATGTTGGACAGCTCACAAGTCAGTTGGTTGGATACTGCCGCGCCCGCGCAAGTCAGCAACGTCTCCAGGAAAATTTCAGGGGGCACGTAGCAGACGGACGCGGCCCGGAGGGCAAAATCGTGGTAGATGGTTCCTTCCCATACATGGAGTGGATAGTCCGGCAACTTTCGCAGTGCGCCCGCTCCCGTCGCCTCTTCGATTCCCTCTTCGGGCGGCGCAACCTTCGAGATGCCGATACCGACTTTCCCCTCCGGCTCCGGGACGGGCCACGTAGAGGACGCCGCGATGCGCTTGCATTCGCCGTCAACGTCGAAGTTCGTATCATCCGTGAGGTTGTCTGCGCAATGTTGGAGCAAGGCTACTTCGATCGCGGCGGGGCTGAGCCCTGCGCGGCGCAAGCTCCCGGCTACTCGCACTAGCGCGTTGTGGCGACTCCCATTGTCCAGAGGCAGCGGTTGGCTGGATCCGTCCGGCGAGTCTTGCTTCAAACTGCGGTACAGCTCTTCCGCCCGCTCTACCAGAGCATCCGGCACGGGCTTACAGGGTAGGTCTTGTATAACGCGGTAATTCTTCCCAGACTTGTGGATAGAGCCTTCCCCCATCCCCAATTTTCGGCGGCTCTTGAACTCAAAAACATTGTCCGGCTCGCCCGGCGCGGCGTAATCAATGTTTCGCTTGCACATCGCGCGGCTTCGGTCAGTCTGTCGAAATACAAGCTGCCTCCGCCCTTCCTGGGGCCGCGCCGCAATTGAATATGTCTGAAAAAGTGTCGGGTCCGCTGCGAGCTGCGCGGCAAACAGCTCTTGCGCTTTCTCCCAACGGTCAAAGTCCACAATCAAGAAATTATCGTCACCGATGACGCCGCAGTTAGCATCCGGCCATTTTTTCGCCCACTCCTCAATTTGTTGCGTGTCGGTCGTCGCTAGGTCGGGGAAGTCTTCGATGTGAGGCACTTTCGTGCCACGGCGGACGGGGAAAACCCTGAACCCTCTGCGCGAGTTGCGTAGTGCGATTTCTAAAAAGGTGCTCATGCTTTCTCCACGGGAGTTTCAGGCACATTCCGGCCCTGATATTGTTGGCGTAGACGCTCTGCGTGCTCGGCACAACGGTATCCCGCAAACTCCCCCGGCCTGCCTTGGTTGAAAATAAACTTGACCACAGCGGGACGATTGCAGACCTCTCTAACGGCGATATCATCGTGTAGATAGTTCCACCATTCGCATTCCGGGCGTCCGGCCATCAGAAATTCCTTCTACGCAGCTCGTTCGCCGCGTGTTTATAAATTTGTCCCTGTACTGTTGGAGCACCTTGTCCAGGACCGTTACATGAATAGTGTCGAAGTGCTTTTGGTTGCATTCTCACGCGAAGCACTGACTCTCTCACTCTATGGATGCCCTGCCGATGTAAGCTGTGAGACTAATCACAAATGCAGGTGGAAGGTAGTAGCCTAAGTACATGGTCGCCCGATAGCTCCTGACATTGACGGAAGTTCCATGAGGGCTGGCAAAGGGCCAACGGTTATGGTGTTGTGGACGATGCAGAGCGGTATGGATGAGGACGGCAAGCGCGTCTTGTTGAATGCGGCCAGCACACTGGCGGTCCCGGCGCTCCTGCCAGGGACGAGCCTCCCAGCTCCTGACCGTTCGCGCGGGCCGTCGCGGCGATCGAGAGAATGCGATCCAATGGGCCGAGCGGCAACGGCACGCAGAGGCATGCTCGGCATGGGACGCATCGAGGCAACCAGCTTGGCTCACGACCGAAGTGTTCGCGGAACAAATCCAGCTGCTGCTCGTGAACATTCCCACCTCTGTGATCCGATCACGAATTGGTGTCTCGCATTGGTACGCGGGCAAGATTCGGCAAGGCTATCGTCCGCATCCACGGCACTGGCTGGCGCTGGCGCAACTTGTGGGTGTCACGCATTCGCAAGCATAAGTACGCTCGGTGACACCGTCGTGAAAAATCGCGGCTCCAAAGTGAGCGTTGGTCACACATCAGTGATTTGATTATTTGCTTGCTTGTTTTCCCTTGACACCTAATAGTAACTTCTTTAAAGTCCCGCCCACGGTTGATTCGAGTGGACCAACCGAAACTACTTGTGAGGTGGGCCTATGGTTCGCTGTGGGTTTGGTGTGTCCTTCTCGTCTTCGTGTTCCGGCCCGCAACTTCTTCTTGGTCCTTAGTTCTCCGCTTCTGAGGAGTAGGAATCTAGCATCGCAATCGTCAGCTCCACATCTCCGCCGACATAATGAAACGGCTCCAAGGAGGAGTATGAAATTGTTCAATTCACTAAAGAAGTTCTTTGCACCGGTGATTCTTGCGTGTGCCATGCTGGTGACTGTGCCCGCCATGGGCCAAGCTACGGGTGTTCAGCCAACCGAATCCACCAGCGGCGAAGTTGCGTTAGACAATCTCAATATCCACATCGACGTGCCGCTGGTTACCAAAAACGGCATTGGCTTGCCTGTCAAATTAGCGATGCACTACAATAGCAATACTTGGACTGGATTCAATGGCACTGCTGTTGGTCTCGCTGGGGCTTGGAACTCCGACAGCGTGGCAGGAGGTTTTTGGTATCTTGACGGTCTTTACGGCATATCTGGGAAATTTTTGGTGGCTCTTACCTCCGTTTGCGGAGGTCGTGTCCCTCAGATATCTTATACGGCTTACGTTGACGGTAACGGAACTGCCCACGTTTTTAATACGCCCGTAGTCCCTCTATCAACCGCATATGGTAGTTGTCCGGCAACCAACCCCATAACCGCTGATTTAGCGGATGGGTCTGGGCTGATTGCAAAAGTGTATCAAGGTGGCTCCGGTACAGTGACGACGACCGGCGGCGTTGTTATGAACGTGGCTATTGTCACGAGCAACGATGATTCTATAGTAGATCCGAACAGTAATACCCTTTCAATTTCTGGCGGTGTTCTGACGGACACCCTCGGAGTTACCGCTGTGACTATCACGGGTTCTCCTAGTTCTGGTACTGTGACTTATTCATACCCCGTGACTTCCAGCACCACAGGACCGGGGTGTTCCAGTTCTAAGTGCGACGTCATCGTCACCTTCACAAATGAAACGTTAAAAACCAGTTTTGGTTGCAATGGTGTGACTGATTTTCCTGCCACGAGTGGATATTATTTCCCTACGAAGGTTACCTTGCCGGATGGCTCTAAATATCTGTTTACGTATGAGGCGAATGGCTCTGATACGACGGGGCGGTTGGCATCTATTACGTATCCCACAGGAGAGGAAGTTACATATACCTATTCAGGTGTGCGTTGCTACGACGGGACTCCGGGTGCCGTAACGAAAGTTGTTGCGAACGATACTACGTACACGTACACGAGAAACAGCGGAACCTGGACTACCGACACAGTGGTGAGCAACACAACTGGTGCTGCGAACACTACCGTATACACTTTCGTCGGTACTAATTCAAGTATATATCCGCTCCCTCAATTGTTGACACAGGAAGTCGATAAGCAGGGCGCAAGCACTGTTTTGTTGACCAAGGTTCGTTGCTATGATGGGAATCTGACAAATTGTGTTGCGCCGACTACCGCACCGTCGAACTCAATTACGGAAATAGACGACTTTAGTACGTGGGCGGGCATGACTACATCGAGTCGCAAGGAAACGACGTACGGTCCTTACCCGAATGTGACCTTAGGGAACCTCTGAACAAGTATTGCTTGTAACTGTCTGACGTCAATAACCAGGATATCCGGCGATGTTATCCGGCTGGGGAGGAGCGACGACCCGCCGCGTCCGCGCTCTTGCTAGCGGTGCGGCGGTTTCCGGACCTACTACGCCGCCGTCATCCCCAGCAGTTTCTTGCGGGCCAGAAACAAGTTCACCAGCGCGCACGTCGCAAACAGCCGGTTCGCGTTTTTCGCGATCCCCCGGTAGCGCACTTTCACGAACCCGAACTTCAGCTTCATCACCGCAAACACATGCTCCACTTTCGACCGTACCTTCGCCTTCGTGCGGTTCTTCGCCTTCTCCACCTCATCGATTCGATCCTTGTAACGGTACCGCTGGCAGGTGAAGTCTTGGGCTCGCGGCGCGCACTCCTCCAACACAGAGCCCTGTCCGCGATACGCTTGATCGCCCCACACTCGGGTCTCGTCACCGTGCAGCAAATCCGGCAGCACCCGCGAATCCGACACATTCGCCGGCGTCGCTACCACCGCGTGAATCAATTTACTCTGACTATCCACGCCCACGTGCGCCTTCATCCCGAAGTACCACTGCTTCCCCTTGCGCGTCTGATGCATCTCCGGATCCCGCTCCTGGCGCGCGTTCTTCGTCGAACTGGGGGCGTGCACGATCGTCGCATCCACGATCGTTCCCGTGCCGATCCGCAACCCTTGCTCTTGTAGGTGCTCCTGCACCCGCTCGAAGATGCGCGCTCCCAACTCATGCTGCTCCAGTAAGTGCCGGAACTTGCACACCGTCGTCTCATCCGGCACCGGCTCTCGCCCCAAATCGATGTCCACAAATCCCCGCAGCGCCGCCGAATCATAGAGCGCCTCTTCCACCCCCGGGTCCGACAAGTTGAACCACTGCTGCAGAAAATAAATCCGCAGCATCCGCTCCACCCCCACCGGCGGACGCCCCTGCCCCGCCTTCGGATACACCGGCTCAATCAGCGCGCACAGCTCCGCCCACGGCACCACCAGCTCCATCTGCTCCAGAAATTCCGTCCGCCGTGTCTTCTTCGCATACCGTTCAAACCCGCTCTGCGCCGCCAGCGTCCGCTGTTTCATGCTCCAAAGCCTCCGATGCTCTCCGCAATCTACACTGAACCCCAGTGGAAATTGGAGAGCTTAATCAGAGTCTCCTTAGTAGCTCTTTATGATTTTGGGGCCACTACACCGACTCGGAAAACGGTCTATTCTAATTACGGCTATAGTTGGAACGGGTCCACAAGTTCTCCCACCTGTACTACTGCCATAGGCAACGGTATTGTTGATAGACCCTGCCAAGTCCAAATGGAAAACGGCTCTGGAACACAACTAAGAAATTCATATACACAATACAACACGGCAGGTAACGTGACTGGGACCGCTGTTCTCACCGGAGGTTCTAGTTACCTAACCACGTCTACCTCTCGTTATGCCAACGGACTTCCTGACGTAAATACAGACCCTAACGGAAATCACACTACATATACGGCGGGTGGCTGTTCTATCTCGTCAGTGACCCCCGCCATATCCGCTCTAGTAGTGTCGTTTACATGGGATTCCGGCTGTGAGGGTGATAAAGTTCTATCCGTCACCGACCCAAATGGAAATTCAGTCAGTGCTACGTACAACGATCCTTTTTGGAGGACTACCTCGACAACAGACCAATTGCTTAATACGGTGGATTTTACGTATGGGCAAGACCCACAAACGGTAGAAACCCAGATGACTTTTGGTTCCTCTGACTTCGATGCTTTCTCTACCGCCGATGCTCTGGGGAGACCTTTGTACGCTCAACAGATTGAAACTTCGGGTGGGTCTTGGGATACAACCCAGATGGGCTACTCGTGGAATAGTACAGGTCGCGTCACCACAAAAACCATGCCCTGCGCTACCACCAAGGGAGCTGGCTGCTCTACGCCCACGACGACTGTCACACACGATGCTTTGGGGCGTCCTCTTGTCACTACAGATGGTGGCGGGGGAACCATTACCAACACCTACACAGGTAATTCTACTTGCACGTCGCCGCTGACGGGATGCTATATCACCACAAGCACTCTCGGCCCAGCACCGACGGGCGAAGTCGTCAAGGAGGTTGCCAAAGAATACAATGGACTTGGACAACTTTTAGCCGCGTGCGCCATTTCGTCTGCTAGCGGTAGCGGCGCTTGTGGTTTCGGAGGCTATGCGGGATTCTTGACCTCGTATTCCTACAATGCGGATGGCACCCTGGCCCAATCTGTTCGAGGGGCACAGACCCATTCCGCTACTTACGATGCGATCGGTCGTGTGCTAACCACAACAACCCCAGAGTCGGGAACCACTACCTATGTGTATGATACGTCTTCATTCTGCGGTACGGCGTGGAACGGGAAGTTGCTCTACAAGGCTGATGCTAACGGCAACATAACTTGCTACGGCTACGACACCATGGGGCGGCTCACTTCGGCACCCACTGCGGTCGGTTCGCCAAACTACGACGGAGAGAACAAGTACTTCGTATATGACTCGGCCACGGTCGATGGTGTGGTAATGTCAAACACTCTTGGGCGTTTGGCAGAAGCGTATACGGCTCCGTCCGTTGGTGGGACAAAAGTCACAGATGAAGGTTTCAGTTACGATGGTCGCGGTCAATTGACCGGCTATTATCAATGGTCAACAAATTCAGGTGGTTGGTATGTTCTAGGAGCGAGCTACTATGCCAATGGTGTGCTCGAAACTTTGACAGGTGCTTCTGGAGGGCCGTGGAATTACGGTCTCGATGGTAAAGGCCGACCCTACAGTATGGGCGGCGGCGCCGGTAATTCTACGAATGTCGTCGCGCGCACTACTTACAACGCGAACGATCAGGCGTTAATCGTTTCGTATGCTCAAGGAGGAACTAGCGCGAGCGACCAGTACCAATACGACTCCACGGGCAGAATGACAGCGTACACCTTTTACACTGGCACTTCTTCTGCGTACGTCAACGGGAACTACACATGGAACGCTAACGGCACGCTTAACGGCTTCTCTCTTCAAGACAGTCTGAACTCGCAGTCTATCTACTGCGCTTATGGAACGGCGTGGTTCAGCTGGGGAACGAGCCCCGCGTATGACGCAAACGGACGCTTACTGAATGTGCGTTGCAACAATGGCACGGTAAATGTGTGGGGTCAGAATTTCGCTTACGACATGTACTATAACATAACCAAAACGATACCTTCTGGCTATCCGGGGCTGACGTGGAGTCCAGGATACAGCGCGACGAACAATCAAGAAACCGGAACGACTTACGATTCTAATGGCAATGTGAAAGTCGATTCTTTCCACACGTACACGTGGAACCAAGATAATCACCCGCTCGCTTTTACAGATGTTCCGGTAACAAAAATTCTTTACGACGCCTTCGGTCGCAGAGTAGAGCAGTATAACGGCTCCGCTTATGATCAGGAACTGTACTCTCCTCTTGGTAATCTCGGCGTTATGACCGGGCAAAGTGTTGGACTAATAAAAGCCCCGCTACCCGGAGGCGGTATCGCAGACAGCAACGGACACTACTGGCACGCAGACCATCTCGGTTCGATGCCACTTTTGACAGACATGACAGGAGGGGCATCGTTCTCTGACAGACTCTACGCTCCGTACGGAGAGACGTACAACACAATTGGCTCTTCCGCTTATCAGAATTTCACAGGAGACACTCAAGACGT
Organism: uncultured Acidobacteriaceae bacterium; assembly: GCA_963730845.1. Lineage (GTDB taxonomy): Bacteria > Acidobacteriota > Terriglobia > Terriglobales > Acidobacteriaceae > Acidiflorens. Next base: position 215,465 of record CAVSTM010000014.1, read on the forward strand.
TGTTGCCGGTATATACGACACGCCTAATCGGGAATTGAATCCGAATAAGGGGAGATGGAATTCTCCAGACTCGGGACATGCTTCGTGGAATGCCTACTCGTATACTACGAATCCTCTGGGGGAAACTGACCCGAGTGGTTCGAGTGCTGTGAATTCAATGCCGAGTTGTGGCCCAGACCTTTGTAATGCGGGACTTTTAGGAGGCGACGAGTTCGGCGGAAATATAAACATTGATTGTTCACAGGGTTTTTGCATCGACCAGTTTGGGGATACCGACGACGCTATGGGTGATATTTCTGTGGCTCATGCAGAGGGCGTACCTGTATATGAGGCGTTCATTCTTGGCGGGGTTGACAGCTTTCAGCCGCCATATAGTTCAAACTTTAACATCAGTCCTTCAGGCTTGTGGGGTGATGATGATGACGATTCTGATCGTTTTACGTTCTATACACAAGCGGCAATGCAACCTCCAAGCTATCCATTCGGAAACAATAGCTACAGACTTCCCCGGATGGTGGACTTATTGAAATCCGGGCCGATTGTGCCACAATTGCCGTCAGTGAGCCAATGGAATCCTCCTAAATCGACCGACTATATAACGGCACCGCCTGGACCCTTCAAGCCTACGGTACTTAATTGCGTTACCGCTCCGAACGATACCGCCGAGGAAATACTTGGCAACAGTGTCCCGATAGAACATAATCCCGCCGCTACGGGCCTTGTCTATCAGAGTACGAGCAGAGGAAACAATCCGACCGTTTCCCCCGAAACCGTAGAGGAAGCGAATGCGTTTACTGTATTTTTCGCCGGTGTTCTTAATATGTTTGGCTGTTTGGCGAACGCGTTTTGAAAAGGCCGAGTTTTGACAGAGCATAAGGGAGAACGACACCCTAAACGCACGATGCGGTTTAGGGGCCAGAGCGTACCGATTCTGTATGGTAGCGGTCGGAAGGACATTTTCGGTTCGGAAGATTGGATTGCGAGAGGAACGATACGAAGAATTGGCGCGACTATCTTCGCCACAGCTTTCTTCAGTGGTTCGGTTGCTCTCTTTGTCGCTAGCCTCGTAGTGAGGGCCCAAACTTCGGAGATGGTGGGCGGTTTATTGGGTCAGATATTCGGAACCGTGCTAGCGGTTCTCGCTTTCTTGGTCGCGTGCATCTGTATGTTTCTGACCTTCAGGCTGGTGCGAGGTATAGTTCGGTCATTCCATAAATGAAAGCTAATCCCCGCAGCTTGTTGCGCGAAGTCGTAAAGCTGGGGGTAGAAGTGTTTGTTGCTTCTTACGGATCAACGGCCAGTGCAGCGGGGTTGATGTTCCTGGTGTATCCGCTGGCACATGCACTAAACACGGGTCTATCATTTCATCAGTTTAATCGAATATTTTCAGTGCCATACTTCCCGGTACAGATCGCTTTCGGGTTCGCGGTAGGCTACCTAGGTCGAAAGCGGTTCGGCACTCGATTCTCTTTTTGGGTATGGACTGTTCCGCTCTTGATCTTCATTTGGCACTTTGTTGCGTTTGAACCGAGTGTTATTGAAAGCTTCTGGCGGGTTCGGCTTGACCACTTTGTAGGTTCAGCTTGCCGACCACCAGCGTGTTTCGATCAACTGAGCTACACGTCCCCGGTATACACATCGATTGCGTATGTATTGGGTGCGTCTGTGAGGAAAAAAACAGAGCAGGGCGAAACTTAGGCGATCAAAGCAGCCGACAGGGGTATTGGAGGGAACGCATTCTGCATGCGAATTGGCAGACGAACTATTCGAAGTCGGCAAACCACATCGCTTGGGTCAAGGACCATCCGGGACGCTGCGAGGCGCGCCTGGAAAATTACACAGGAATTGGGACTACCGACTCCGGGCCGGACTTCACTGCCTGGAACAACCTAGAAGCGGGAATTCTTTTTGCATTGGGGTTACCGCTCCTTGTATTCAAGATAATGGCGTCTCATATTTATTCATCCAGCAGATGTCCGATGGCACCCTTCGAGGAAAAGAAGCGAAAAGCGTTTCGTGAGGTGTTGCAAAACTTTGCTTCAGAAGTCACTCTCGCCATTACTCTATGAGTTTTCCCTAGTTACGAAATGCGAGAAGACATGTGCGAACGCACTCTTCCTCTCTCGCCCCGCTAGCGCGCGAACCCCGGCCCTAAGTTCTGTGGTGGATGGGGGGTGTAGCATTTTCCCCTCAGTGCGTATAACCCCCTCATCGCTTTGACCCTACTTTTCTTGCGCCTGTAAGATCTCGGTAAGCGTCCGGGCGAGACGCATTGACATCGCTGAGTTTCTGGAAGTGTGGGTGTTGAAATAAGTGTCCACATAAAAATACGTGGACACATATCTCAAGTGGGTCGGTGCTTCGATCAGGCAGCAGCGGTTGAGCGAGTCGGTTCTGTGGGGACGAGGTTCCAGGGCAGCAGGTCAGCGATCCGGTTCACCAGCCGTGCGAAGGACCGAGCAGAGCCTATAATCCAGGCTGCGAGCAATCGGACCTAAAGGCCGCTCGGGTTGAGGGATTCCGGGCGGCTTTCTCTTAGGTTTTAGGGACGTGGCGACACTCAGCAGATGATACCCTGAAGCCTCACATGAGAAAAACCCTGATTCCAGTGATGCTTCTATCCGCCCTGTCTTTCGGGCAGACAACTACAACCCAAGATGCAGACGCGCTCGAAGCGCAATACAGCACTTGTGAGAAGCATCACATCCCCGCCGACAAATGCACGCCGGAAATTTATCAGCAGCTGAAGGCCAGAAGGCCAAGGACAACGCTCCTCTAGACCCAAAAACGGCGACGGTGCTGCAAGTCGTTAAAGAGTACCAATCCCGGCTAAAGAACCCAGACAGTATGCAGCTCCGAACCGCATACCTCACCGATGACGGCGCGGTCTGTCTGGAGATCGGGGCGCAAAACGGCGCGGGCGGTATCAGCGTCTCGCGTGTTGTGTACATCACGGCGGACTGGAAGGGTGCAAAGAGACTGCGGGAGCATTGGCTTGACGAGGGCGGCTTCGGTGGGTCGGGATCAGCTAGTCTCCAGCGCGACAACGGCAGTGGTCTTGTGGTTGATCGCTGGCCGGGAACGTGCCAAAAAATGAAAGCCTTCTCCGGGGCAGGCGGCGACATGAAGCCCGGAACGGATGTAACAGAAAAGGTCAATCAAGCACTGAAGCGGGCCAGCCAATAAACTCCTCGTTGCACGCGGCGTATAATCGACATTGCGAAGCAATCGGGCTGCCCGAAGGCCGCGCAGGGCGGTTTGATTCTGGAGTGCGAATGGCAACGAAGGAAGAACTACTAGCGAAGGAAACATACAAGGAAGAGGGACTAGACGTGGGTCGGCGCGTCTTCTACACGCTGAGTGGGGAGAAGAATGACCCACATCGAGAGAAGACGCAGGCACATCGCAACAGCAAGGCAATCGCGCAGCTTTTTAAGACGCTCCGCGAGAAGCATCATCTCACAGACGATAACCTTGATGAGATTCTCTTAGATGTCATCAGTTGATGCCTGTCAGGCTGAGGTGGGGCGGCCTATTTCTTCCACGTAGCTGTGACTAGCGAGTCTACACGGTCCTGCCTGCCCTTCGCCCATTGCGCGTAATGCTTCTCTGTTGTGGTGATGGACTCGTGCCCCAGCATCTTGGACACTTCCTCCATCGGGACTCCCTTGGTGAGCAGGTCCACGGCGAAGGTATCGCGCAGCCTATGACTCACCATGTGACCCGCCGTGTGAATCTTCGCCTTGCGGAAGGCCGCGCTAATGGTGAGGCAGGTATTGCGTGAGAATGCGGCAGCCCCACGCAGCGCGGGCGTCCAGAATAGATAATCCGCACCCTTGTTGGCTGCCTCTAGAATCTCCTCCGCAATGTGCGCGGGGATGGGGACGTACACGAAGACGCCGGTCTTCTGCCGCGCCGTATTCACGCGATAGAGTCCCGTGGAACTTTTTAATAGCCCCTCCGATCTCAAGCACGAGGCATCGCGGACGGCCAACCCTGACCAACGCATCAGTTGGACTACAGCGCGGACAGGGCCGGGGTGAAGCACCTTGAGCAGCCGCTTATACTCAGACTCCGTAAGGGGCAGCGTGGGGGGCGCGGAGACCTTCACCGGGTCCAGCTTGGGTATGCTCTTGAGCCATCCGGCATCTTTGCAGAAGTGAAGGAAGCCGCTGAGACGCTTCTGGACGATGAGTTGTGTGGTCGAAGACTTGTAGATGGTGGGCCACGTGGCCTTGTAGTTGAGGATCAGGACCATGTTAATCGCTTCCACTGTGAAGACTCCGGCCTTCTCGCAGAAGGTAACGAAGCGGGTCAACTCGGAGCGGTAACGCTGGACCGCGCCATCCGAGATGCGGCGGACTTCCTTGGCTTGGATGAAGATGTCCTTAGCCGCCCGGATGGTTTGCTTATCCGGGGCAACCACGGGCGCGGCATCGGGACTGCCGCCCAATTGGGACTCCAGGCGGTCCTTGGCTTTCTCGGCCTCTGCCCATGACCGCGTACCGGCTGGCTTGCGGAATTGTTTGCCGCCAAGACTCCAGCGGAGGTGCTTCCTGCATTTGCAGTTTTGAATTTTTTCATCTCCGCCTCGGTAGTAGCGGCACTTTTTTGAGTGGCGGGCAATGATGGTGATGACTGGTGTGCTCATGGACCGAGGCTAAGCCAAAATTAAGCCAACGTCAAGGGCACGAAAGTACCAATGCGAGTTTCGTGCAATGTTTATGCTGGTGTGATGCGGTCAATTGCGGCCTATGCACAAGTTACCAGAGTACTTTTGCCGCTTTCCGGCAACGCGACGTTGTCCACTTCCAAACGAGTGACTTTTTCTATGCGGAGCAGCGAAATTTTTTGATGCCTTGCGGCACACTTCCACAGGAGTTCGCGCTATATTGAGTACATCGGTTCGTCGCAGATAGTCGGTGCGGTTATCAGGTAGAGCGTATGTCGCTTATTCATTACGCAAGACCATTCCTGGAGTTGGGTATCTGCAAGGAGTACTGTATGGCCCGCAAGACCACTGGAAGCAACAAGACCACCAATCGCAGCAAGAAAACCGGAGCCGCCGTTCAGCCTGCCGCTGTGCAGCTCGTGTCCGAAGTTCCCAGCAGCGGGAAGACACCCAGCCTTGTTCCTATCAGTCTGGAGGAAGAGATTCGCTGCCGCGCCTACGAACTTTACCTGCAGCGTAGAGCGACTGCGGGAGGCGACAATGGCGACGAGAATCAGGATTGGCTGGTCGCGGAGAGCGAGATTCTTTCGCGCCACGGCAGATTGGCACGCCACACGACGGCGTAGATCCGATCACCGTTGAATTACTGCTGCACGGCTTGAACCATGGTCGGCCTCACCTGTTCGTGCTCAATTGCGGAAGCATCCCACGCGCCGCCCAGAGCCTTCACCAGATAAACGGAAGTGACCATCTGCTCGCCGAGCAGTTGCGTTGCCAGGCGTTCATTGCTCAGCAGCGTGGATTGCGCGGTAATCACGTCGAGATAGGTTGTGAGGCCGCCGACATAACGGTTGTTGGCGAGTTCGAGGGCGCGACGCGAGTCGGTAACCGCCGCCTGCTGAGTCTTTGCGGCCTGGTCAAGCAACGCGAGACCGGAGAGACCGTCTTCCACCTGCTGAAATGCCACCAGCACAGACTCACGATAATTGGCGACGGATTGATCATAGGCAGCGCGACTGGACGCCAGATTTGCACGATTGGCGCCGCCATTAAAAATCGGCTGCAGCAGATCGCCACCCAGCGACCACAGAGCGCTCGGAGCGCTTATCAGTGTGGAGATGTCGCGGCTTGCATATCCGCCACCCCCGGCCAGCGTGATATGCGGATAAAACGCTGTCATCGCTAAACCGACTTGTGCATTTTCGAACGCCATCTGGCGCTCGCTGGTGGCAATGTCCGGCCGGCGCTCCAGAATCTCCGATGGAACTCCTGCGGGAATCGCTGGCGGCGCGGTATTGAACGGCGCCTCCGCCAAGCTAAAAGACGAGGCGGCCTTCCCCGTCAGCACGGCGACGGCATGTTCGTATTGAGCCCGTTGCTGCAACACGAGTGAAAGCTGGGTCGCAGTCGCATCCAGCAACGCAGCCTGCTGCGCAACTTCCAGCCCATTCGCGACCCCGCCTTCGTGGCGATGGTTGACCAAGTCCAACCCTTTTTGCTGGATTTCAACCGATTGCCGCACCACTCCAGCTTCACGATCAAGTTCGCGCAAATTGAAATAGTCGGCAGCCAGTTCGGCGGTCAGCACCAGGCGTATATTTTCCAGGTCTGCCGCGCTCCCCTGCAGGGAGGCGTTGGCCGCTTCAAGATTGCGACGCACGCGCCCGAATAAGTCGAGCTCGTAGCTAACCGAAAACGGGATGGCATAATTGCTCTGGGTAAAGGGCGCCAATTCACCGCCCGAAAACGAACGGTTGCTGGACACTTCCTGACGCACCACACTGGGATCAACCGTGACCGTCGGAAAGTACGCCGAAGTTGCGATCCGCGCCTGCGCCCGCGCTTGCAAGAGGCGGTCCTGCGCCGCCACCAGCGACTGGTTTGCCTGCAGCAGCTCTTGCTCCAACCGATCGAGTTCCGCGTCCTGAAATATCTGCCACCACGCGCCCTTGGGAATTACGTCCTTCGGAGCAGCCGTCTGCCACGGCCCTTCGCCTTTCCACGTGTCGGGAACCTGCGCGGTGGGTCGCTTATATCCAGGCCCCACGGTACAGCCCAGAGTACACACCAAACTGCAGGCCGCGAGCAATGCGGCAGCCAGCAAGGCACGCTGTAGGTTAGTTTGAGGGTCCCTCTTGATGACGGGCGGCAATCGCTTCACGAGTGAGTATCTCCTGCGATCGGCTTGGCGACGTGCACTTGCTGCCCTTCCTCGAGCGAGTCGGACGGGTTGATGATGATCTGATCGCTCACCTCGAGCCCGCCCAGAATTTCAAGCGTAGCGCCGAAGTCCCGCCCAATGGTGATCGGGCGCAAATGCACCTTGTCGTCTTTGTCGACGACCGCGACCCGCGGCCCCTCGGCGCGGAACAGCATGGCGTTCACCGGGATCGTAATCCTCGGAACAGAAGTCCCAGTCGCAAAATGCACTTGGCCGAACGAACCAGGCAACAGCTGCCCGTCTTTGTTGGGAACATCCACTTCCGTGTTTAGGGTGCGTGTAGCGGGATCAATGGCTTCGGCGGTGCGAGCCACCGTTCCCACGAATTTTTGCCCGGGAAATTCCTGCAGCGTGACGTTGGCCTTCATGCCGGCTCTCATGTTCGGTGCATACGCCTGCGGAACACTCACGTAAACCCGAAGTGGATCGACGCGCGCGATATCGAACATTTCTCTGCCCGCCGCCGCTCCGGAATTGATGAGCGCGCCCGGATCGACATTGCGCCGGGTAAGCACGCCGGTGAAAGGAGCGTACACGCTCTTGAAAGACTCGAGGTCTTCAAGGCGGCGAACATTCGCGTCCGCGGCGGCAAGGTTGGCTTGCGCCTGCTGGTAGCCACTCGTTTGCTGGTCGGCTTCCTGTTGTGAAACCGAGTCGGACTTCCTCAGATTCTCCCAGCGGTCGGCGGAGATCTTCGCCAACCCCAGCGCCGCTTTGATCTGTTCGCGGCTGGCCCGGGCCTGTGAAAGCTCCTGGTCGACTTCTGGAGTGTCAATCGATGCCAGCAGTTCACCCTTCTCAACCTTGCTTCCAATGTCCTTGTACCAGCGTAAGAGATAGCCGTTGGTGCGGGCAAAAATCGGGGACTCTATAAAAGCCAGCAAATTTCCCGGCAACACCAGTTCGTCGTTTCCGGGCTCGGTTTTGGGTTGCACCACGGCGACCGTCGGAACCGACACGGCTTCGGTTTCTTTCGCCAACGCGTCGGTTTCGCTCCTCTTATTCAGAAAGGTGACTGCCCCCGCGGTGATCAGAACGAGCAGCGCGGCGCCAACCAGAATTCTTGCCCGTCCTGGTGGAGCCGCACCCCGCTCGGGAGGGACCTCGATTTGCGGGTGCACGGGATGCGTCGCGTTCTGCTCGGTCGTTTCTTGTGGCGGTTGCACTGGCATGATGACGATCTCCCACACGTCTCTAGCTTTTGCTCTTCTTTACTTTTCTGCGGCCTACTTTTGTTTCGGCCTACTTCAGCTCCGACTGCAGCCGTGCCTGGCGTCGGCCATGAATAATCGTGAATACACTGGGCACGAAAAATAAGGTGGCGACGGTGGCGAAGAGCAGGCCGCCAATCACGGCACGGCCCAACGGAGCATTCTGCTCACCGCCTTCTCCGAAACCCAACGCCATCGGCAACATGCCGATAATCATGGCGAGCGCCGTCATAATCACCGGCCGCATACGGGTGTAGCCCGCTTCGATCGCCGCATGCAGCGCCGGCACTCCCATATCCATGCGATCGCGCGCAAACGATACCATCAGAATCGAATTCGCGGTCGCCACCCCCATGCACATGACTGCGCCCGTCAGGGACGGAACGCTGAGCGTGGTGCGGGTAATCAGCAGGATCCAGCAGATTCCCGCCAGCGCTCCGGGCAACGCAGTAATAATGATAAAGGGATCGAGCCACGACTGAAAGTTGACCACGATCAGCAAATAGACGAGCACGATCGCGCCCAGAAGGCCAACGCCCAGCCCGAAGAATGAAGACCGCATGGTCTCAACCTGCCCGCGGACCACGATGCGCGTTCCGCGCGGCAGGTGGGCAGGGTCCTCGAATGGCTTCAGCGCCTTCATGATGTCCGACGCCACCCCGCCCAGATCGCGACCCTGCGTGCTGGCATACACATCGATGACCGGTTGCACGTTGTAGTGATTGACCACGGCGGGACGCGCCACCGGCGTGAGTTGCACCAGATTGCCAAGCACTTGCGGAGCCGGTTGCGCGTTCCCGCTCGTCACCGGCGTGTTCATCAGATCCTGCAGCGATGTCATATGGTACTGCGGCGTCTGGATGGCAATGGGGTAGGTGACCCCGTTCTTTGGATTCAGCCAGTAATCGGGCGTCGTCTGGGAACTCCCACTCAAGCTGATCAGCACACTTTGTGCGACATTTTGGGCATTCAGCCCGACCTGGTTGATGCGCGTTCGGTCCATGTCGAGATAAAGCGTGGGCAAGCTCATCATTTGTTGCACGTGCACGTCCGCCGCTCCGGGAATCTGGCGCAGTCGATTCGCAATCCTTTGCCCGATATCGTAGCTCGTGCGCATATCCGCGCCCATGATCTGGATATCGATCGGCGCGGGCAATCCGAAATTGAGAATTTGCGACACGATATCGGCGGGCTGGAAGAAGAACTCCACGCCCGGAAACCGCGCCGGCAACGCGCGGCGCAAAGTCCGAATGTACTGTGCGGTGGGATGATGATGTTCCGGATTCAGCGCAATCAGAATCTCCGCATCGTTCGTCCCAATTACTCCCGAGCTGGCGTAAGAAAGATTGATGCCCGAGTATGGGACACCGATGTTGTCCAGCATGGTCTGCAACTCTTCCTGCGGAATCTCGCTCCGTAGCACTTGCTCCACTCCATCGCAGAGACGCGCGGTCTCTTCCACGCGCAAGCCGGGCCGGGCGCGAAAATGCAGACGAATCAAGCCCGCATCCACTTGCGGAAAGAAATCCTGCCCTAGAAAAAACACGAGCCCCAGCGACAGAACGCAGAAAATCACAAAGCAGATGGCAAATATTTGCCGATGTTCGAGCGTGGTTTCCAGCAGTTGCTGGTAGCCGCCGCGGAAGTTTTCAAATCCCCGCTCGAATTTCCGCTGGAATTTTACGAAGGGGTTATTCGTCTCGGCGGCGCGGTGCTCATGACCGCGCATGATATACATCACCATGGTCGGGATCAGAGTTCGCGACAACAGATACGATGCCAGCATGGCAAACGACACCGCTTCCGCCAGTGGAACGAAAAGAAACCTCGCGACTCCAGTCAGAAAGAACATCGGCACGAACACAATGCAGATACACAGCGTCGACACGAACGCGGGCACCGCAATCTGCGACGCACCATCGAGAATGGCCTGTTTCATCTCCTTGCCCATGGCCAGATTGCGTTCGATGTTTTCGATCTCCACCGTTGCATCGTCCACCAGGATGCCGACCGCGAGCGCCAGTCCTCCCAGGGTCATGATGTTGATGGTCTCGCCGAGCGCGCTCAGCAGAATCACAGAAACAAAAATGGATAGCGGAATCGAGACCGCGATGATCACCGTCGGTCGCCAATCACCCAGAAAGATCAGAATCATCGCAGCAGTGAGGCAAGCGGCGGTGAGGCCTTCCCGCAAGACGCCCTCAATCGACGCGCGCACAAAAAGCGATTGATCGAACAGAGCCTTGATGTTCAGTTCGGGTGGCAGCTGCAGCGCCGCCAGCGGCACCATATCCTTTATGGCTTTGACCACCGTCAACGTGGACGAGCCGCCCAGCTTATAGATCGACATCAACACGCCGCGCACGCCGTCCTGGCGCACGATGTTGGTTTGCGGCACAAACCCGTCACGCACATGCGCCACATCGCGCAGGTAAAGCGTGGAGGAACCCGATGTCTTCACCGGCAGATCGTTGAGATCGCCGATGGTGCGCGGACTGCCGTTCAACTCCACGTTGTACTCGGTCGGCCCGATCTTGGTCGTACCTGCCGGCAGAATCAGGTTCTGCACCGCCACCGCGTTCACGATATCGTTGGGTGCCAAACCATAGGCCTGCAGCTTGGCGGAATCGAGGTCCACCTGTATTTGGCGTGGCTTGCCGCCGTAAGGATACGGCGTGCCCGCGCCCTCAACCGTGGTCAGCTGCGTGCGCAGAAAATTTTGCGCCAGATCGAACACCTGTTGTTCCGGAAGCGTCTTGCTGCTCACGCCCAGTTGCACCACCGGCGTCGACGATGCCGTGTAGGTGATGACCAGCGGCGGAGTTGTGCCCACCGGCAAGCTGCGCAGCGCGGTCTGACAAATCGCCGTCACTTGCGTCACTGCCATGGCAATGTTGACACCAGGCCGGAAAAAGATTTTGATCACGGCGATTCCATTCAGCGATTGCGACTCCTGGTGTTCGATGTCGTTGACGGTGACCGTAAACCCGCGCTCCGAGTTGGTCACAATCCGGTCCGCCATCTCACTCGGCGACAGACCCGTATAGTTCCACACCACGCTGACCACGGGAATGTTGATGTCAGGGAAAATATCGACCGGCGTGCGCAGGATGGTGATGGGCGTGAGTATGATGATGAGCAGTGCCATCACCACAAACGTATAAGGCCGGCGAAGCGCTAACGCGACTATCCACATAAGAAGTAAGACCGGCGAAACCTAGCAACGCTGAAAATGTAAACTGGCTTGTGTGGTGGCGGGCTTTGCCCCGCCGGGACGGGGCCGAGCGCCGTCACCACACGACACCGCAGCCTGCCCTGGGTTATTGTAAAACAGATTCAAAACAGTACGTTTCGGATTTAAATTATATTAGACTTTGGCTATGGCCCAAAATCAGATCCTGCGCGTGGGGGCTCGAAACGCTGGGGCTCGAAATGCTGAGGCTCGAAACGAAGAGGCCCGCAACGGAAACAATGGCGCCAACGGGAAGCGCCCGCCCGGCCGCCCGCGCAGCGAGGAATCGCGGCAGTCGATCCTGCGCAGCACCCTGAAGCTTCTCCAGCGCGACGGTGGGTTCGCGGAACTGAGCATTGAAGCTGTCGCCGCCGACGCCAATGTTGGCAAGACAACCGTCTACCGTTGGTGGCCGACCAAAGCGGCCCTGGTCGCCGACGCATTCTCCGCCAGTGCTGACGACGAACTTCGCTTCCCGGACACCGGCTCCGTGCAACGCGACATGAACCTGCAGATGAGAGGGTTGATTCGAATCTTCCGGTCTCAACGCGGCAAAGTCGTCGCGGCGCTGCTCGCTGGAGGACAATCGGATCCCAAGCTGCTTGAGGCCTATCGCGACAGATTTCTGTGGCCCCGACGCAGGCAAGCCTATCGAACTCTGCAGCGCGGCATAGATCGCGGCGAGCTGCCCCGTGGCTGCGACTTTGACCTTATCCTCGACTCGCTCTACGGGCCCATTTTGATGCGATTTCTCATCCGTCACGTCAAGCTCGAAGAAAGCTTCGCCGACGAAGTCTGCCAGCTGGTGTTGCAGGGGCTGCAAGGACCGCGCCCTTCAGAAATCAGGGAACTCTGAAAGCTACCCCGAGCACTGTATGGGGCCCGCCAGCGACGCTAACCACTAAGCCATTTGCCTGCCGAGACTTACCGTTCGATGACGAAATTCAACCAATGCCTGATCGCCCTTGCGTGAACCACCGGCAGCGATTAAACTTAAAATGCGACCGAAAGAGTCGGCTTTGAATCCGACTATTAAGGTCGGCATTCGCCGCATGCTGAAACTGACCAAAAAAGCGGACTACGGTTTGATGGCCATGAAGCATCTGGCCGAGCGCGCTGACCAGGGTGCTTGCAGCGCCAAGGATGTGGCCGAGGCCTACGGCATCCCGCAGGAAGCGCTGGCGAAGATCCTGCAACGGCTGGCGAAAGTCGGTTTGATCCGGTCGCAGCATGGTATGAACGGCGGTTACACGCTGACCCGGGATCCGAAGACGATTTCCGCGTTCGAAGTGATCAAGGCCATTGACGGGCCGCTGTTCATTACTTCGTGCGTGACCGTTCGCGGCGAATGTGGTCAGAGCGATCGCTGCACCATTCGCGAGCCGCTGCGCAAAGTGAATGAAAGCATCGAGCAGGTGCTGAAGAACATCAAGATTTCGCAGATGAAGGAAGAGCCGGAAGTTCTCCATGTCGGTAAGCAGGAGATCAAAAAGCCGGTGGAGTTGGTAACGATTTCGTAGCCGTCAGTCTGCTTTTCTAGCCAGACGGCTGAAGAGTTGGAGTTTTGTATCAGGGCGTCGCTTCAGCGATGCCGCAAGTGGTGAGAGATTAGGCGCCCCTTTAGGGGCTGCTCAGTGAGCGAAGGCTTTTTAAGGAGAAACGTAATCATGAGTACGGATGTGAAGACGGCGACGCCAACCAACAAGAGTAAAGATAGCGACTTCGGACAGCGCGCGACCCCGAATGGGATCAAGCTGCCCATCTACATGGATAATCACGCGACCACGCCCATGGATCCGCGGGTTCTCGAAGAAATGCTGCCCTACTTCATGGAAAAGTTTGGCAACTCCGCCAGCCGCAATCACCCGTTCGGATGGGTGGCGGAAGAGGCGGTCGAGTTGTCGCGCGAGCGCATCGCCAAGCTGATCGGCGCGACCGCAAAAGAGATCATCTTCACCTCGGGAGCCACCGAGAGCGACAACCTCGCCATCAAAGGTGTTGCCGAGATGTACCGCGAGAAGGGCAACCACATCATCACCGCCGTCACCGAACATAAAGCGGTGCTCGACACCTGCAAGCATCTGGAGAAGTATGGTTTCCGCGTAACTTATCTTCCGGTGCAGAAGGATGGCCTGGTTGACCTCGATGACCTGAAGCGCGCCATCGACGACAAGACGATTCTGGTGACGATCATGGCCGCCAACAACGAGATCGGCATACTGCAACCGATCGCGGAGATTGGCAAGATGTGTCGCGAACGCGGCGTGATCTTCCACACCGACGCGGTGCAGGCGATCGGCAAAGTGCCGATCGACGTTAACAAGATGAACATCGATGTCGCGTCCATCACCGGACACAAGCTCTACGGGCCGAAAGGCGCGGGCGCGCTCTTCGTACGCCGCAAGAATCCGCGCGTGCAGATCGTGCCGCTCATTGACGGCGGCGGCCACGAGCGCGGAATGCGCTCTGGAACGCTCAATGTTCCCGGCATCGCGGGTCTCGGCAAGGCGTGCGCCATCGCGCAGGAAGAGATGCCGCAGGAATCCTGCAAAATGGCGGGCCTGCGCAACCGTCTGAAAGACAGCATCATGAGCCGGCTCGATGAGGTGTATATCAACGGCTCCATGGAGCATCGCCTCCCGGGCAATCTGAATATCAGTTTTGCCTATGTGGAAGGCGAGTCGCTGCTGATGGGTATCAACGATATCGCTGTTTCCAGCGGATCGGCGTGCACCTCTGCGACGCTTGAGCCATCTTATGTATTGAAGGCTCTCGGCACGGGCGACGATCTGGCGCACAGCTCGATCCGCTTCGGCATCGGGCGCTTCAACACCGAAGCCGAGGTCGATTACGTAGCCGACCGCGTGGTCGAGACAGTGCTGCGTCTGCGCGAACTGTCGCCGCTTTACGAGATGGCGAAAGAGGGTGTGGACCTGAAGAGCGTGAAGTGGGCAGCAGAAGCGCATTAGAAGCGGGTGGCTTTGGTGCGAAAACTTTAAGAAGGGGTCTTTAACAAGGGGTGAGGAAAAATGTCATACAGCGATAAAGTAATCGATCATTACAACAATCCGCGCAATGTGGGCTCAATGGACAAGAAGGATGCCGATGTGGGCACCGGCCTGGTCGGCGCTCCCGAGTGCGGCGACGTGATGAAGCTGCAGATCAAGGTGAATCCGCAGACCAACATCATCGAAGACGCCAAATTCAAGACCTTCGGCTGCGGCTCGGCGATCGCGTCTTCGTCCCTCGCGACCGAGTGGGTCAAGGGCAAAACAGTTGACGAGGCCCTCGCCATCAAGAACACCGAGATCGTGAAGGAACTGGCCTTGCCGCCGGTGAAGATTCATTGCTCGGTTCTGGCTGAGGATGCCATCCGAGCCGCGATCGGCGACTGGAAGAAGAAGCAGGAAGCCGTAAAACCCGCGGCGGCGCAAGTCGCACAGTAGTAGAGGCGGGGCTTGCCCCGTCTCACTCTGCGCTGGAAGATGCTGCAACCCGCATCTCCGCGCGGAGTCAGGTTTCAATCATGGATCAAGCAATCAAAGATCAAGCAATCAAAGACGAAGCCGCTAAGCCCGCCGCCCCGGCAAAGGGCATCCAGGTGACGGACAACGCGCTCAAAAAAATTCGCTCCGCCATGGTGAAAGAAAACGTTTCGCCGGAGCAGGGTGGACTTCGCCTGGGCGTGCAAGGCGGCGGATGCTCGGGTCTGAGCTACAACGTGCGCTTCGATACGCAGCCGCGCGAACGTGACCGTGTGTTTCAATTCGGAGATGTGCGCGTTTTTGTGGACCCGAAGTCCTTCATCTATCTGCACGGGATGATTCTCGATTACCAGGAAACCCTGATGCAGCAGGGATTCGTGTTCGTGAATCCGAACTCGACTAAGTCCTGCGGCTGCGGCAGCTCGTTCTCGTAGTAGAGATCGTGTGGTGACGGGGCTCCGCCCCGTCCGGACGGGCCCCAGGCCCGTCACCACATAACCAGTGGTCAGAGGGCGGGCCGCGCGCTCGCCCTAAATTTTGTATGACAAATGCAGAATCCAAATCGTCGCTAATCATCCCCGGGCAAGCGCCCGGGGACGCAACCCCAAGCTGCTGGTCGTGCGGCACCATGCGCGCGATGCATTTCTGCAGTTCATGCGGCAAAGTGCAGCCGCCCGTCCCGGTCGACTATTTCACCTTCTTCGGATTTCCGCGCAAGCTCAACCTGGACACGGCCGCACTGGAAAAAGAGTTCTACGCGCTGAGCCGCAAGCTTCACCCTGACGTGTTTGGACAGGCGGACACTCAGGAACGTACTTGGAGCCTGGAACAAAGTTCGATGCTCAACGACGCCTACCGTACATTGAAAGACCCGATCAAGCGCACCCAGTACCTGTTACGCCTCGAAGGCATCGAACTGGAAGAGCAATCGAAACAGGCGACAGAAAAGGCGCGCGCCACAGGAGAACTGAAAAAGCAAGTTGTGCCTCCCGACCTGCTGGAGGAAGTTTTCGAACTCAACCTGCATCTGGAAGAATTGCGAGTTCAGAAAAAGATGGGCGAAGATGACCCCGCTTTGCTTGAGGAAATCGGCAAGGCAAAGCTTTCGCTGGAAGAAAAGTACGACGTACTGTTTAACGAGCTCAAAACCGAATGGAATAACTGGGACAAATCCGAAGACAACGGAACCGCGGACGGAACCGAAGCCGACCGGCGGAAGATCGTCGACAGGATGGTCGATGTGCTGAACCGCAGGAACTACATCCGGAACTTGGTACGGGACGTGAACGAAGCATTGGAAAACTAGGTCAGAGGTCAAAGGTCAGATTGCAGAGGTGAAAACCAAACCCACTCAGCTCTCACTTCTGCAATCTGACTTCTGACCTCTGCAATCTTCTATCAAATGGCAACTGACTACATCGTAGGCATCGATCTCGGCACCACGAACTCGCTCGTGGCCTACATGCAGGGGGATTCCCCTGTCGTGATCCCCGGAGAAGACGGGTTGAATCTTGTGCCCTCAGTGGTGGCGCTCGACCAGAACAACCAGGTCGTAGTCGGCAACGCCGCCCGCAGATATCTGATCGAAACGCCGGAGCGGGTCGTTTACTCGATCAAACGCCTGATGGGGCGCGGCGTCGAGGATATACAGGACGAACTGAAGCTGTTTCCATTCCAGCTGGCGGATGATCTTCAGCCAGGAGAAGTTCTGCGCATCAGGATTGGTGAGCGCACCTACACACCGCCTGAAATTTCGGCGCTCGTGTTGCGTCAATTGAAGCGCAACGCCGAGCGGTTTTTCGGAGCGCCCGTAACCCAGGCAGTGATTACCGTCCCCGCCTATTTCAATGACGCGCAGCGGCAGGCGACAAAAGATGCGGGCCGCATCGCCGGGCTGAATGTTTTGCGTCTGGTCAACGAACCGACCGCTGCATCGCTCGCGTACGGTCTGGACAAGAAGAAGCACGGCATCGTGGTGGTTTACGATCTGGGCGGTGGTACGTTTGACATATCGATTCTGAAACTGCACGACGGCATTTTCGAGGTGATTGCCACCAACGGTGACACGCATCTCGGCGGAGATGATATCGACAATCTGCTGATCGCCATCGCGCTCGACGACATTCGCGGCGACCTCGGACTCGATTTGCGACGCGACGCTCGGCGCAGCGGCGAAGCGGTGCAGCGCATCCGCCAGGCCGTCATTGAGGCCAAGATTGCACTTTCGTCGCAGCCAACGGCGAAGCTTGATGTCGATCTTCCCGGCGGAAAGAAGTACCAGCGTGAGATCACGCTCGAAGTTTTCGAGCAGATGATCCAACCGGTCATTGACCGCACCGTCGGTCCCTGCAAGCAGGCGCTCAAGGACGCAGGTCTGAAGCCCGAACAAATCGACGAGGTGGTCCTCGTCGGCGGCTCGACCCGCATTCCAAAGGTACGGCGTCTGGTACAGGATCTGTTCGGACGCGTGCCACACACGGATTTAAATCCTGACGAAGTGGTGGCGCTCGGTGCGGCCGTGCAGGCAAATATTCTGGGCGGCGGTTCCGAAATTACGCAAGACATGCTGCTGCTCGACGTAACCCCGCTGTCTCTCGGAATCGAAGTGGCAGGCGGCGTGACCGATAAAATCATTCTGCGCAACTCCACGGTGCCGGCGTCGGCGACGCAGTACTACACAACTCAGGTGGATGGCCAAACCAACGTCGCGATTCACGTGCTGCAAGGTGAACGGGAACTGGCGCGGGATTGCCGGTCGCTGGCGCGATTCGATCTGAAGGGCGTTCCACCCATGGTCGCCGGCATGCCCCGCATTGAGGTTAAGTTTTTGATCGACGCCAACGGCATCCTGCGCGTCTCGGCGCGCGAGCAGCGCAGCGGAAAAGAAGCGGAGATCGACGTTCAGCCCAGTTACGGCCTCACCGACGAACAGGTCGAGAACATGCTGCTCGAATCCTTCGACTTCGCCGAAGAAGATTTCCGGCAGCGGCAGGTGATTGAGGCGCGACGCGAAGCCGAGACGATCCTGACAGCGCTCGCAAAAGCAAAGAAAAATCAGGCCTGGCCGGAACTCACAAGCGAAGAACGCCGCAGCGTCGAAACGTTGGAGAAGGCTCTTCTTGCGGTGAAGGACAGCGACGACTATCACGCGATCCGCGAAGGCATCGACGCGCTGAATCAGGTCACCATGCATTTGGCGGAATTAATGATGGATACGGCCGTCTCGACTGCGCTCAAGGGAAAGGCCATGGACGACACCGATATCGAGGAAGGTCCTCAGGCCGGTCATCCAGTGGCGAAAGCAGATTTTGAATAAAAACATGGGGTTCTTAAATGTCTGAAGAAAAAACGCAGGGAATCGGAGCCACCACGATGGATGCTCCCCCGACTGAAAATAACGAAAATACGGTTGAGGTCACTTTTCTTCCCGAAGGCAAGACAGTGACCTTCGAACACGGTAAGCTGCCTTACAAAGACCATGGCAAGGAAGAGTCGCTGCTCGATGTAGCGTTGAACTTTGGCATCCATCTCGATCATGCTTGCGGAGGGAACTGCGCCTGCACCACCTGCCACATCTGGGTAGAGGAAGGCGCGGACCTGCTCTCGGAACTGGAAGACGACGAAGCCGACAAGCTCGACAGTGCCGCCGATCTTCAGTTAAACTCACGCCTCGGATGCCAGACCGTGATCAAGAAGCCGGGCAAACTGGTCGTGGAAATCCCGGCCTGGAATCGGAATTACGTTTCGGAAGAGCATTAAACAACTGCTCTTAGCTTTTAGCCAAATCGCAATCAAGCTTGGCGAGCGCCATCAAGGAGCAATTATTCATGCCGAAGCAACTTACCTGGAGCGATTCTGAAGACATCGGGATTCTGCTTTCTGAAACCCATCCGGAAATCGACCCGCTCGCGCTCCGATTTACCGACCTGCACAAATATGTGATCGAGCTTCCCGGCTTCAGAGACGATCCCGCGCAGTCGAACGAAGCCAAGCTGGAAGCAATTCAGATGGCCTGGCATGCGGAAGTTCTCGACCGAACCCAGGGGTAATTTGCTTGTGGAGCGACGGGCGTCCTCGCCCGTCCATCCCGGACCCCCACAGGCGTCACCTAATCAGCGCACCCCCACCGCGTTCGGAGCCGCATCTTCCACGCTCGCCTCGCGCAAAAACTTTGCCGCCTCTTCGGGCGGTGTGGGATTGATGTAGAAGCCTGTTCCCCACTCAAATCCCGCCGTCTTGGTCAGTTTGGGCATGAATTCGATGTGCCAGTGGTAATACTCGTTGCTCGGATCCTGTGCCGGCGACGTGTGTATGACCAGGTTGTACGGAGGGTTGTCGAGCACGCGGTCCGCTTTCATCAGCAACAGCTTGAGCGCTTTCGCGAGATTTTCGAACATCTGCGATGACGAGTTCTCAAAAGCAGATTCGTGCCGCTTGGGGAGGACCCAGGTTTCAAAAGGAAACCGCGGAGCGTAGGGGGCGAGAGTCAGAAAGTCTTCGTTCTCCGCTACCACTCGAATGCCGTTGTCGATTTCCTGCCGGATCGCGTCGCAGAACACACAGCGTTCTTTGTAGATGTAATACTGCTTGGCTCCCTGCAGTTCCTCAACCACGTAAATGGGCACGATCGGCAACGCAATCAGCTGCGAGTGCGAGTGCTCGAGCGAAGCGCCGGCCGCTTCTCCGTGATTCTTGAAAATCAGGATGTACTTGAAGCGCCGATCTTTCTTGAGATCGAGAATGCGATCGCGGAAAGCCCACAGAATGTCTTCGATTTTCTTCGAGGGAAGCGAGGCCAGGCTGGCGTTGTGGTCGGGCGTTTCGATGATGACTTCGTGGGCGCCGATGCCATTCATCTTGTCAAACATACCCTCGGCCTGTTTATTCAAATTGCCCTCGATGCCGAGTGCCGGGAACTTGTTCGCAACCACACGGATCGTCCAACCCGGACTGTCTTTCTGAGGAGTATTTCCGTTGACGCTGGGGCGATACGCCAGAATCTCCGACGGCGTCTTGCTCTCATTGCCATAACAGAAGGGACAGAATCCACCCTTGATTTTCACGGCCTCGCGCGCAAAGTCGGTAGGCCGCTTGGCGCGATCCGTGGAAATAATCACCCACCGGCCCACGATGGGGTCTTTTCTTAATTCAGGCACTCACTAAATCCTTTCAATTGGAGTCCGCAAACCTTCGATTGTACGCCACGGGGAACGCATTTTGAAACAGCTCGAATGAGGGTCGGCTGTATGCGCGCTCGCTGGCTCCGCGGTCACTCCGTCCGCGATCACGGCCTCCGCGATCGCCGTTATCGCGATCATCGTATACGGCGAGTACGTCGAACCGCCACTGGCACGAAAGCGGCATCTGGCGGAGGAAGTCTCGTGCGACCATCCAGAGCTCTCTTTGTTTATCGCGATCCACGGCAGCTTCGGCAGGCTTGAGATCACGCTTCGTCTGAGTTTTTAACTCGATAAAACACAGGACGTCCCGATCCCAGCCGACGAGATCGAGTTCACCGCGATGATTCGGGGAGCGGAAGTTGCGGGCGATGATCGTGTAGCCCCGCCGGCGGAGGAAAAAATAAGCATCCTCCTCGCCGCGCCGCCGGTGCGCTGGCGTATCCTCTGGCGAAAGTGTTCTCGCCGCCAGCCAGTCCAGCGCTCGTAGTGTGGCTTACGTCACGCGTCCGACAAACATGGAAAGACCCCATCTCACCCTAGCTTGAACTAACCGCGCGTTATGTGATGGTGACCACCGCGCATCCGGTACAATTCGCCGCTCGCGAGTTCCGGCGGGACCCGCGGCTCAGATCTTGATTGCCGCAAAGCGAAGGCGAATATAGTCCGCGGTCCAGCGCTCTTGGGAATCGCAGAGAACAGGCTTGAGCTTGGCGGTGACTTCATCGAGAAACCCGCCGCGCTCACTCTGCGGCACTGCGGCACAGAACGGATTAGCGAAGGTTTCCAACCATCCGCGCATTCCAGTTGGCAATGACGTGGGACGCGGAATTAGTTGTAGACTTTGCGGAGCAAAACCTGCCCGGCGGAGCCGTATTTTGTAGTCGTCGACGGTCGGGAAGTACCAAGGAATCCACGAAGTCGCGTCTCTGATGCCTCGGCGCTCAAGCGCGCCCAGCAGCGCGACGGTAATTGCGCCGACGCAGGCATGGCCGCCCATCTCACCCACGAACCTGCCTCCGGTCCTGAGCGCGCGGAATGCACCCGCGACAGGCGCGTCCGGATCATCCTTAACCCAGTGCAGTGCGGCATTGGAGAAGACGGCATCGAATTCGTTTTTAAAAGTCAGCGCTCTAGCGTCCATAATTCTCGCATCAAGGCCACGCTGACGCGCGGCTGCGATCATATCGGCGGAATTGTCGACGCCCACTACATGAGCGCCCAGCGCAACCAGCTTTTCAGTCAGTGCTCCGTCCCCGCAACCTAGATCGAGGATGCGCTCGCCGGGTTGCGGCTGGAGCAAGTCGAGCACTGGCTGCCCCAGTTCCGGCACGAAGTGCGCGTTTGCAGCGTAGACATCGGCCCTCCAATTCTGGGAGGCTGGTAATTGCGGGGGAACGGTCACGGCTTCAACCTACCACTTCCGAAAAAAGTAACGAAGCCGCTCCGACCGGCTTGCCTTTATGCATTTTACTTTTTCCCACGGTGTTCACCAGCAGCACCCCGCCAAGCGCGACCGCGCCACCAACCAGAGAGATCAGCTTCGGCACCTCGCCCAGCCAAATCCATGCAATGCCAATGGCCACAATCGGAATCACGTAGAGCAGAGTAGCCGTGCGTCCCGCGGCGCCATGCGAAAACACGTAGGCCCACGCCACATAGGCAAGCGCTCCCGGAAAGATGCCCAGATAAATTACCGCCAGCGTCGCCGAGGCCGGAGCAGCGCGCAGAGTGTGCATCAGACCGTGACCAAACGGCAGCATCAGCGCCGTCCCGAACCAGATCGAATAAGCCGTAAATTCCAGCGCGCTGTATCTGCCTAAATAGTGCTTCTGCAGAATCATGTAGAGCGCGGACGTAACCGCGGCTGCCAGAATGATCAGCGCTTGTGGTGAAAGCCGGATGCCTTCGCCTTCTCCACTGGCAATCAGCGCGACGCCCGCGAAGCTCACGAACACTCCACACCATCCGATCGCAGTCAGTTTCTCGCGCAGCCAGAATCGAGCCGCCAGCGCGGTCCAGATCGGCGTGGAGGCAATCAGCAGACTAGCTGCGCCCGCGGTCACGCGAGTCTCTCCGTAATTGAGCGCCAGGTTGTAAAAGCTGATCCCGAGGGCGCCGGTCAGCACCAGTCCGGGAATGTCGCGCAATTCAGGACGGCGAAAGTGTGCAATCCCGGCGTAGATGGCGAGCACCAGAGACGCGATCAAAAAACGCAGGATGGCGAGATTCGCTGGCGAATAAGCGTGCAGGCCGGCGCGAATGCCGGCAAAGGCAGAGGCCCAAACAATCAAGGTGAACGTCAGCGCGACAAGAGTGCGAGATGTAAAGCGTGGCATCGAGAGGCCTCCTTCCGATAGGAATTTCTGTTGACGAATTTCAGAATATGAGTAGAGACGGGGCTTGCCCCGTCTCAGGCGGCTGAAAAGCTAGGGTTCGTATCAGGGACCGGCCATCGACCGCGAAGACGCGGCAAGCCGCGTCTCTACGCGACGCTAACCCCATCCCCGACGGGAATCGCGCCCCGCGTAAGAATCTGCGCCCGCAATCCCCCGCGGTGCAGCAGGCCCTTGATCACCGGCTTGCCCGTTACCTTCTCCAAGTGGTCGCAAGGTTCGCACAGGCGGATGCCGCGAATGCGCACATCGCCGATAACAAATTCCTTCCCCACCAGGTGATTCAGCGGGACGTTGCGCGTCGCGATGTTGCGGCGAGCGTCGCCCGCAGCCATCCCAACCTGATAGTCGCCGGAGCGCTTCAATCGCTTCCGCCTCAATCAGCGTGAGTTCGCGATCCGGCTCCGGCTTGTAGAACGTGCCCAGCCTGAGCGCGTACCGGTTGCCCTCAAGCCCTGCGCCCGGAATCGCCGTCGCCTGACCAACAGATTCCGGCGTCCCGTGAGCGGTGGAACCGATATAGATCGACTCCACAGTTCTGTTCTACAATTGCGCACCGCCAACAGCCAACGACTACGCGTTTTTTTCGACCATCGTGATCGACTCTTCCAGCGCATCGATGGCCACGTCAGCTTCGTCCTTGGTAACGATGAGCGGTGGCGCAATGCGAATCGTGCTCGGACCGCAGCCCAGGAACAAAACGCCGCGTTCGAACGCAAGCTCAACGATGCGATCGCGTTCGCTCGCTCCGTACTCGCGGGTCGTCTGGTCTTTCACGATCTCGACGCCGATCATCAGCCCACGTCCCCGCACGTCGCCGACAATCTTGTGCTTCTTCGGCCAGTCCGCCATGCGTTTCCGCATGTGGTCGCCGACCTCCTGTGAATTCCGCAGCAGCCCTTCTTTCTCGATCGCATCAAGCGTGGCCAGAGCCGCGGCGATGCAGACGGGGTTCCCACCGAACGTTGACGCGTGCGAGCCCGGCACCCAGTCCATGATCTCGGCCTTGCTCATGGTGACGCCGAGCGGCATCCCCGAGGCAATGCCCTTCGCCATGCAAACTATGTCGGGCTGCACGCCCGTGTGTTCGACGGCAAACCATTTGCCCGTGCGGCCGATGCCACTCTGCACTTCATCCACCACCAGCAGGATGCCGTGCTTGTCGCATATCCGGCGCAGTTCCTGCATGAAGATCGTCGGAGCGACAACGTATCCGCCTTCGCCCTGAATCGGCTCGACAAAAATGGCCGCGACTTCTTCCGGCGCAAGGATCGTCTTGAACAGTCTGTCCTCGATATAGCGCGCGCAACCAAGCGCAAATTTCTCCGCATCCTGCGGGCCGCCCTCACAGCCCCGATACACATCGGGATAGCGCACGTGCGTAACTCCCGGCACCAGCGGTGAGAAACGGCGCTTCTGCTGCGGCTTCGAGGCCGTCAGCGAGAGCGCGCCCATGGTTCGTCCGTGGAAAGCCCCGAGGAAAGCGATCACCTGCTGCCGCTTGGTGTGATAGCGCGCCAGCTTCAAAGCGCATTCGATAGCTTCGGCGCCGGAGTTGCCGTAATAAATCTTGTGCGGCCCCGGCATAGGCGCGATCTTCGATAGCCGCTCGGCCAGCGTCACCATGCCCTCGTAATAAAAGTCGGTGCCCGACATGTGAATCAATTCGCCCGCCTGCTTCTGAATGGCCGCGACCACTTCCGGATGGCAATGGCCGGTCGAGACCACAGCAATGCCAGCCGAAAAATCGAAAAACTCATTGCCATCAACGTCTTCGACCACAACGCCGCGCCCGCGCTTGGCGACCAGCGGATACGAGCGCGTGTAAGAAGGGGAAATGTATTTTTCATCGCCCGCGAGAATGCGCTTGGCATTAGGACCCGGAAGCGCAGTCTTGAGCTTGGGGCCGGCAATCAAAGTCTTGGTGGTCATAAGATCCTCCAGATCGGGTATTAGTTCTCAGTGGTTATGAGGCCGGAGTTCGAGCAGCGCAGCTGCTTAGGCTAGGAGCTAAAAGCCAGAAGATAAAAGCGATTAGCTGAGCAACAAGCGGGAAGAAAAATTAGTCGCTGCCAAAGAGATTGGCGCGCACGTGCGAAGGCAGAACGGAAAGGTACCGGCGGGGACAAGCGCGTCCCTCGATCCAGCACGTCCCCAGAGGCGAAATGTAACCGTTCAAGCGCATGACAACTGTAAACATTATATCCCGTGTGAGCTCGCGCCGTAACCCCCAAAGAAACACTCCAAAGTCACGTCCAAGAGCGGATGCGATCACCACAAACCACGTAGGGACAGCTGCCCTCGGCTGTCCAGCCAAAGCGCGGCACTCTCTAGGTCGAGATGGCGGCAGATTTCGCCTCTGCATCGAACACGAACCGATCTCCGAGCACAAAATTCACTAGCGAACAAATGACGATCGCAAGGAGGTTCGAAGCAACATAGTTGAACTTCAGTTCGCCCACCAGCACCCGCATCAGCACCAGGTTCCCAACCAGAGAAACCGCGCCGTTGCTGGCATTGAACTTCACCAGCCTCACCAGCGACTGCACTGGCCGCGAAGCCCGCCGGTCCGCCCAGGTGAAGCGCGCGTGCCACAGAAAGTTGTGGATCACCGCGATCTCAACCGCCAACCCCGTGGCCGAAAGATAATCCAGTTTCATCCAGGAACGAAAAACAGCCAGCGCCGCCAACTGCACGCCGATGCCGATCCCACCAACTAAGTTGAACCTCAACCAGCGAAAAAATGTCCGATATCGATCCTTCTGAGAACTGAGAAGCGGGAACTGAGAGCTGTTCATCCAATTCTCTCTTCCCGATAAAGCCGAATCGTATTCTTCAGGCTCACAACCACCAGCATCAGCAGCATCCCGGCCAATCCGATCGCGCCGCCAATATCAAACAGCCGGAAGCGTCCGTGAATCACCCACGCCCAGCGCAACACCGCCAGGTTGCCAACCGCCAGCAGAACCCGCAACTCGGTCGGACCGAAACGCCACAAAGAAAGATGAAATTCGCCAAGCGTATAAGTCGCCAGATACGACTGGATGGAAAGCAGCAGAAAAGCAATCAGCAATCCAATCGCAATCACCGGATGCATGTATCCGGAAAGCGCCAGCCCGCCCATCATGGCCACTGCGCCAATGGAATCGATGATGTGGTCCACGTAAAACCCGTAACGCGGTCTCTTCCGCTGCCGAACGCGCGCCAACGTTCCGTCAAGGCTGTCGCCGAACCAGTTCACCGCGAGACACAGAATAGCCGCCAGCAGCATCCGGCGATCATGAACCGCAAGCGCGTAACAAACGCCAGTAGCAATTTGCGCCGCAAATCCAAGCGACGGTCAGATGGTCGGAATTCACCCACGCCGGCATGCGCTCAGCCATCCAGACAAGCGCCCGTTTTTCGGCCGCAGCCAGGAAGCTTCCGTGCACCCGCGTGGCCTGCCGAAAGTTGGCGCGGCGAACCTCGGCCAGCGTCCTGGGGTTGATCTGTTCCGCAAAATCAGCAAATGAGTTAGCCATAGTGCCTCCGTTTCTGCGGGCACTATGCGACGCGGGCGACGGGATGACAATGCAGAGCAGGTAAAACGCAGATCAACCGCGAAATGTATGTGTTTCAAGTAGTTAGAGGGAGCCATCGCCTGACACCCCGCCCGGAAAGCTGCCTTGGGCTGGTGTGGGGCGGGCGCCTCGCCCGTCCAAACCGAGTGCAGCTCGACAGACTCCTCGGCATTCAGTGAGCCTGATCAGCAGATTCCAGAACCGCAACCCCGATCTGCTCCACCGCCCACCGAATCTCTTCGCCCGTAATCACCGCCGGAGGCGCAATCAGCAAGTGGTCTCCCGCAACCCCGTCCACGCATCCCTGCATGGGATAGACCAACACCCCGCGCCGCAGACAAGCCTGCCCCACCAGCCCGGCAAAATTCTTCTCCGGCGCAAAAGGAGCCTTAGTCTTCTTATCCGCCACAAACTCAACACCACACAACAACCCCAGCCCGCGGACATCCCCAACCGCATCCAGGTCGCGCAAACTATCAAGCGCAATCTTCAGAGCCGAGCCAGCAGCCCCCTCAGCCTCAGAATCGGCAGCCCGCACCAGATTCAACGCCCGGATGCGCCGCAGCACCGCGCGTCCCGCCGCCACCGAAACCGGATGCGCGTTGTAAGTAAAGCCATGCAGAAAAGCTCCCGACCCCGTGGCGATCGCATCGACAATTTTCTTGCTGGCAATCACCGCCCCCAGCGGAGCGTATCCCGAAGATAGGCCTTTGGCAGTAACCAGAATGTCGGGCGCAATTTCTCGCAGTGTTCGACCGCGAAATTCCGCCCGGTGCGCCCCATGCCGGTCATCACTTCATCGGCAATCAGCAGCATGCCATGCCGCCGGCAAATATCCGCGATCGCCTGCAAGTATCCCGGCGGAGGCGTGATCGCTCCCAACGTAGCGCCGCTCATCGGTTCAAAGATGAAGCCTGCGACATTACTGTCACTCTGCGAAGCGGTGCCCTTCGCCGCCTCAATCGCGCGCTCCAGTTCGGCGGCATACTGCTGTCCGCAGTTGTAGCAACTGTCGGTGCAGTCAAACGCGCAGCGATAGCAGTAAGGCATCCCGATGTGCTCAAACTCGCGCACCATCGGCAAGTAAATCTCGCGCCGTTTCCGGTTGCCGGAGACCGCAAGCGCGCCGAGCGTCGCTCCGTGATAGCTCTGCTGCCGGCTAAGAATCTGATGCCGATTCTCCTGGCCGATCTCCACCTGATACTGCCGCGCCAGCTTCAGCGCCGTCTCGACCGACTCCGACCCGCCGCACGTGAAGTAAACCGCTCCACCGGCGAAGCCTTCTCCGGCAAAATCCAGCAACTCCTGCGCAAATTCTTCGGCGACCGGAGTCGTGAACTGGCTGCTATGGACAAACTCCAACTGCCGAGCCTGTTCCGCCATGGCATCGGAAATTTCGCGGACGCCATGACCAATAAAGTTCACCGCCGCCGATCCCGAGAAATCCAGATAGCGATTGCCGTCGCTATCCCAAAGATAAACGCCCTCGCCCCGCACGGCCACGGGATAGGGCTTGAGAAACGACCGGCGCAAAACAGGCGTACGAAGTTGCTGCTCAGTCAAGAGAGGCTCGGCTCACACGCGGATTATGCTGGTCGAAAGCAGACGGTGTCAAAGCCACGCAGAGATTTGGGTTCCCCCGTACCCTGTGTCCTCTGTGGTAGAGACTTAGAAGCGTGAACCACAGGGAACACAGAGGTCCACAGGGGAAAGCCAATTGCCGTTCCCGATTCCGCAGCACCGATAACTCTCCCGCCGATCGCCAGATGGTTTAATCTGCAAACGATGCGTTTGCTGCGTTTCTTCCGCCCATCGCACCAGCACACGGCGTTTTCGGCGACGCTGCTGCTGATGTCGACCATCACGCTCTCGCGCGTGATCGGATACATCCGCGAGGCCTACATCGCCTACGCTTTCGGCGCCGGACAACAGACCGACGCCTACGTTGCCGCCTTCACCCTGCCCGACTGGCTCAACTACATCGTCGCCGGCGGCACCGCCTCGATCACCTTCATCTCCATCTACACCCGGTTTCTGGCGGAAAAGCGCGAGCAGGATGCGCAGAAGACTTTCTCCATCATCATTACGGTGATGACCACGGTGCTCATCGCCGGCACCATCGTTGCCGAGATCTTCACGCCTCAGTTCGCCGGCTGGATGTTCCACGGCTTCTCGCCCGAACAGATGCGGCTCTGTGTGCATCTCACCCGCATCCTGCTCCCAGCGCAGATTTTCTTTTATGTCGGAGGAGTGGTTTCGGCGGTGCTGCTGTCGCACCGCCTGTTCCTGCTGCCGGCATTCGGCCCTCTGATCTACAACGTTTTCATCATCGCCGGCGGAGTAATCGGTAGCCGCCGGATGGGCATCGCGTCCCTGGCCTACGGCGCCCTAGCCGGCATGGTTGCCGGACCATTTCTGATGAGCGTAGTCGGCGCCGCCAAAATCGGCACCGGATACCGTCCGTCGTTCGATCTGAAGAATCCCGCTTTCCGCGAATGGGTACGGCTCTCCATTCCGCTGATGCTGGGCGTTTCGCTGGTCACCGCCGACGACTGGATCCTCCGCTACTTTGCCTCCAGCGGAATCGGCGACATCGCCCGTCTCAACTACGCCAAGCGTCTCTTCGCCGTTCCCATGGCTATTCTCGGGCAGGCCGTTGGCCAGGCGTCGCTCCCTTTTTTCTCGCGCCTCTTCGGAGAAAAAAAATTCGCGGAATTCGCCGCCACCGTGAACGGTTCGGTCTATCGGATCACGGCTGCGTCGCTGCTGATCACCGGCTGGATGATGGCCATTGCCGTCCCTCTGATTGATCTGGTCTATCGCCGCGGCCGCTTCACCTTTGCGGATTCCGAGTCCACCGCCCTCTACTTCTTCGTGTTCTCGCTCTCACTGGCCTTGTGGTCCAGTCAAGCGCTCTACGCGCGCGCGTTTTATGCCTCGGGCAACACGCTGACTCCGATGATCGCCACCACCGTCATCACCGCCGCTTCCATACCCATGTACGCGTTCTTTTTTCGGACGCTCTCGGTCGCCGGACTAGCCATCGCCTCCGACGTTGGCATCACCGCGAATGCGGTTGCCATCGCGCTGCTCCTGCATATTCGTGGCATGGTGCCGCTCGGCGGCATGAACTGGAAAGAATTAGGGAAGTCTGCACTCGTGGGCGTCGTTTCCGGCGGATTGAGTTATGAAGTCATGCGCACGATAGCGCTCGATGGCAGCCGCAGCGCTGATCTTCTAGCCTTCGCACTCGGCAGCTTAACTTGGGCCGCAGCCGTCGCCGCAGGACTCTGGTTGTTGGGCTCGGAATTGCCGGCAGATCTACGCAGAAAAAGATCAACCACTCTCCCCAGCCTGGCCGAAGGCCAAGCCGCGGAAACCATGGCCACCGGCAAAGAGCCGTGAGAGCTGGTCCTGTGGGGAAGGCGAGCACAGCTCGGTCGCTGCCTGTGGTCACAACCACTGTAGATTCGCTACGGTCGCTGTGCGCAGTCCTAAGCAAATGACAAAAGAAACGGGCCTCATCTGAGGCCCGTTTCAAAAACCTTTCTTCCGCCGATCGCCGATTAGCGATCACCGAATAGCGACCCCATAGCGAACGACCAACAGCCGCTTCTACGCTCTAGCCGCAATCGCCGGTTCCGGCGTCGCACTCGTAACGCTCTTCACTTCTTCCGGCCGCGCGTCCGGCTTCGTTCCCGCCTTGCGAATGTCGATGCCGCCCTTGAAGAAGGCGCCGTCCTCAATCGAGATGCGCGCCGCTACCACATCACCGGTCAAAGACCCGTCGCTACGGATATCCACCCGGTCGCTCGCCGTCAGATTGCCCCGCACTTTACCGAGCACCACAATTTCCCGCGCGTTGATGTTGGCCGAAACCACTCCATTGCGGCCAATCGTCACGCGATTGCCGGAGAGGTTGATCGACCCCTCCACCCGGCCATCAATATATAAGGACTCGGAACCGGTCACCTCACCTTTAATCACCAGCGACTTGCCAATCGTGGCTTGGTCCGAAGTGGTCGTGGTAGTAGCCGGGCGTGGCACAGCCGCGGGCTCGCTCGTGCTCATATTCATGCTCGGCGCCGTCGTCGCTGTCGTCGTGCTCGGACGCTCCGG
This sequence comes from uncultured Acidobacteriaceae bacterium, assembly GCA_963730845.1. Taxonomy (GTDB): domain Bacteria; phylum Acidobacteriota; class Terriglobia; order Terriglobales; family Acidobacteriaceae; genus Acidiflorens. The sequence continues at coordinate 245,538 of CAVSTM010000014.1, forward strand.
TTCAGCTGGCCGGCCAGGTGTCGCAGGTTGATTCGTGGGCTTCCACATTGTCGTCGAAATCCTTTCCTTTATTAAGGGATTTTGAAACATCGCCGCATTTCAGCTGCCAAAGCAAATTGTACTCCTCGGCAAACGACCCGCGTTGTGGAAATCCCCCTTTTCCAATGGATTTTCATAGTTCCCAGCGTGGTTCCCCAGGAGCGCCTGCACAATCGATCGTACCTCCGATCGTGTAAGCCCTGCCCGCCCTGCGGTAATTCTTCTATCGCGATAATATGGAGCCGTGGGGCACAGCCAATCTTCCGTGCCATCTCTGCTGAGGACCATATGACTCTAACCACGACGACTTTCACCGCGACCGCCTCCCTCCGGCCCCAACCCGGAGAATACGCTCCCTACTACGACCGCTACATCTCCCTGGTGTATAACAACGACGCGCATAGCAACGACATTCTCGCCGCCTTAGACGACCAGCGCCGCGAGACGCTTCTGCTGCTCTCCGGACGCACCGAGGCCGACGGCGATCTCCGCTACGCACCTGACAAGTGGAGCCTGAAGGAAGTTCTCGGCCACATCAACGATAGCGAGCGCATCATGAGCTACCGCGCCCTGCGCATTGCGCGCGGCGACCAGACTCCCATCGAAGGCTTCGAACAGGACGACTACGTCCGTAACGGTCCGTTTGGGCGCGTTTTGCTGGCGGATTTGATCGAAGACTACATCGCCGTCCGCCGCGCCACCATCTCCCTCCTTCGCAATCTAGACGAACCCGCATGGAGCCGACGAGGCGTGGCGAACAAGAACGAGATAACGGTGCGAGCTCTCGCCTATGTCATCGCCGGACACGAACTGCATCATCGAAGAATTCTGGAAGAAAAGTACCTTGGTCGACCCTAGCAGCAGGAGGAGACGATGAGACCGCATTGGAGCACCCTGTGGATCGTAACCCTCGTCATTTTCTTAGCCGCCTCGGGGTTGCATGCCCAAGCGCAAGGCGATCTCGATGGACAATCCTGCGGAGAGTTTCACAAAGCGGATGTCGCGCTGAATGAGGCGTACTCCAAGGTTCTGAAAGAATACGCGAAAGACGAGCAATTCATCGCCAAATTGAAAACCGCGCAGCGGGCCTGGTTGGAATTTGGCGATGCCGAATTAGAAGCGCTTTATCCCAAAGATAACAAGCAAGCCGAATACGGTACCGTGTACCCGATGTGTCATTGTTCGGAACTCCAATTCCTCACCGAGGAACGCACAAAGCGGAACGTTGGAAGGGGACGTCTGTGCGGGCAGTGTCAAAACCGCGCGGCGGGCCCACAGAGAGACAGGCGATCAAGCTAGCGACTAGCGACCAACGACCAGCGACCAACGACCGCCCCATGCTCTCCGATTCCGCCATCCTCCGTCACATCGCCCGCCAGCCCAAGCAGACGGCGAGCCACAAGCAGCTCTTGCGCGAACTCGGCGTAAAGGGCGATGCGCGCCACGAACTGTCCGACCGCCTGCACGCGCTCGTCAGCAAAGGCGAACTGCTGCAAGTCGATTCCGAGCGGTATGTCATCCCGCAGCCCGCCAAAGGACGCAATATGCTCGTTGGCCGCCTGGCCATGCATCGCGACGGTTTCGGCTTCGTGATTCCCGAAGCTGCTTCGCTCGACGCCAGTCTGAAAGCCCGTCTGGCTGGCGATGTCTTCATTCCTCCGCACGCCACTGCCTCCGCCATGCACGGCGACCGAGTCCTGGTCGAAGTCGGCGCCGTCCGCCCCTACGGACGCGCCGAAGGCCGCATCATCCGCTCGCTGTCGCGCGCTCATCCAACCGTGGTCGGCATCTTCCACTACGGGCACCGTCACAACTATGTCAAACCGATAGACGAAAAAGTAACGCAGGAAATAGGCATCCCGCCGGGGATGGAGAATCCGCAGCCCCCGGTGCCCTCCGTGCCCCCCGTGGTTGCCTTTGACGTTGACGTGGCCAGCCAGCCAGAGAAAACACGGAGGCCACCAAGTAAAAAGTCCCGAGACAGAGTAATAGGCGAAGAAGCCAAAGTTCATACTGACTGGCAGGATCTGGAAGGCGTAGTAGTAGACGTAGAAATCACCGACTGGCCCAGCGCCACGCAGCAGCCGCGCGGCCGCGTAATAGAGATCCTCGGCGAAGAAAGCGATTTCGGAGTCGACGTCGAAATCATGATCCGCAAGTTTCACCTGCCTCACCGCTTCCCGCCCGAGGTGATCGAAGAAGCGCAAGCCCTGGAAGCGAACATCGCGAATATAATTCCTGCCGCCGAACTGCGCCGCCGCCGCGACTACCGCGACCTCCCCATCGTCACCATCGATGGCGAAACCGCCCGCGATTTCGACGACGCCGTCCACGTCCGCCAACTCGAAAACGGCAACTACGAACTGCAAGTCCACATCGCCGACGTCGCCCAATATGTGACGCCCAACTCGCTGCTCGATCAGGAAGCCCGTCTGCGCGGCACCAGCGTCTATTTTCCCGACCGCGCCGTCCCCATGCTGCCACTGGAACTCTCGACCGACATTTGCAGCCTGCGTCCGCAAGTCGACCGCCTCGTCCTCTCCTGCATCATGGAGATCGACCACCAGGGCGAAATCGCCGCCTATGAAATCAACCAAGGCGTGATTCGCAGCGCCAACCGCATGACCTACACCGCCGTGAATGCCGTAATCGAAGGCGACCAATCCGCGCGCCGCGAATACGCCGCCCAAGTCGAGCACTTCGAACGCATGCGCGATCTCGCGACGATCCTGAGCCGCAAGCGCAAACGCCGAGGATCGATCGACTTCGATCTCCCCGAACCCGTCATCGAGTTCGACGAATTCGGATTGATGAAGAGCATCACCCGATCGGAGCGCAATATCGCGCATCGCCTGATCGAAGAATTCATGCTGTCGGCGAACGAAAGCGTGGCCCACTATCTGGAAAATAAACGCATAGCCTCGCTCTATCGGATCCACGAAAAGCCCGACGCCAAGCGCGTCTACGACTTCGAAGTCATCGCCGCCACCTTCGGATACTCGCTGGGCGTAGGCGCGTTGCCCATCCAGCGCGTGCAATTAAAAGCCGATCGCCGCGACGCCCGGGGCACCGGCAAGCGTGTCCGCGAAATCGAAGTTCCCAAAGAAGTCCATATCACCCCGCGCATGTATCAGAAACTCACCGAGAAGATCGCCGGCAAGCCCGAAGAAAGAATCCTGAGCTTCCTCATGCTGCGGTCGCTGAAACAAGCCCGCTACTCCGAAGAAAATCGCGGACACTTCGCTCTAGCCGCCACCACCTACACCCATTTCACCTCGCCCATCCGCCGCTACCCCGACCTGATCGTGCACCGCATCCTGAAAGATGTGCTGCGAGAATCGCCCGAAAACATAGATGGCGAAGTGCCGGTGGGAATGTCGCAATCTCCCGACACCGTGTGGAAGCGGGGCTCTGCCCCGCATGGACGGGGCGAAGCCCCGTCACCACATGGGCAACTTGATAGCCCGCCGCCATCGCCATGGTCCAAGCGCCGCGACCACGACGCCCATCAACACGCGCTCGAACCTCTCGGCGGCCCCATCACGCTCGAAGAACTCCACAACATCGCCGACGAATCCAGCCAGTCCGAACGCCGAGCCGACGAAGCCGAGCGAGGCCTGATGGAATGGAAGAAAATGAAATTCATGGAGCGCCGCATCGGAGAAGACTTCGACGGCCTCATCATCAGCGTGACCAAGTTCGGATTTTTCGTGGAACTGACCGACCTCTTCGTGGAAGGCCTGGTTCCCCTAAACACGCTAATCGACGACCACTACACCTACCACGAAGACACGCGCCAAATCATAGGCCAGCGCTCGCGCAAAACCTACGGCCTGGGCAATCGCGTGCGAGTGTTGGTGGATCGCATCGACCCGGTGGAAAAGAAAATTCAGTTTGCGATACTAGATGAGCAGCCGCAGCCGTCATCCGCCCGATCTGGCCGCCGGAAGCAATGACGCAACACCGCGGCCAGATTATCTCTGCCGCGCGTTCAGCTTATCGAGCACGCGTTTTAGCTCCTCAAGCTTCTGTCCAGCCTCGCCGAGCTTGCCTTCTGCCGTCAAGCGCTGGTAGTCAGCAAGGTCCTTTGCGGCTTCCGCGATAAGCGCATTAAGATCGGCTGCGGGTTGGGGAGACGAGGCGGAGGACGGTGTGCCTCGCCCCGGCTCCGCCGCGGCGCCGGTTGACGCGGCGTTCGCCGAAGAGGCAGTCAGCGACGAAGCTGCGCCGCCAAAAAGAGCCGCCATTGCAGACTCAAACGTCGGCCCGTACGCGAGCTTGTCTTGCAGCGCGAGCACAACCAGACGCAACTCCGGCATCGGACTCCGCTCCGCCTGCAGGTAAATCGGCTCCGCATACAACAGCGCCCGCCCGGTCGGAATCACCAGCAGCGCCCCTCGTCGCACGTGCGAGCCTTGCTGATTCCACAGCGTCAATTGTCCGGAAAGCTGCGCGTTCTGATCGATTCGCGCCTCGATTTGCAGCGGTCCGTCGACCAGCTTCGTCTTCGGAAAGTTGTACACCACCGAAGTACCGTACTGTGCTCCGTCGCTGCGCCCGGCGATCCAGCCAATCAGATTATTCCGGTTAGACGGCGTAAAGGGCAGAATTTCCGCGAACTCCACGCCCGTTTCGCCCGGCAGTTTCATCAGCACGAAGTTCGGCTGCATTGCCTGCGTTACTTGCCCACCGCCCTCGCCCATGCCGACTTCGGTCGCGACCGTCCACAGATCCTCGCGGTTGTAGAACGCTTCCGGATCCGTCATGTGATACAGCCCGTACACTTCCGCCTGCAGCTTGAGCAACAACTCCGGGTAGCGCACGTGTTTGCGCAGCCCGGCCGGCATCAGCGCCGCATCCTTGAACAGTCCGGGAAAGATGCGGCGGTAGGCCGCGATGATCGGGTCCTCCCTGTCGAACACGTAAAACGTGGTCGTGCCATCGTAGGCGTCGATGACCACCTTAACGCTGTTCCGCATGTAGTTAATGGGATTGCTGTCGAGACGATAATGGCTCGAGTAGGGATAGCTGTCTGAAATCGTGAATCCATCCATGATCCACGAGAGCCGGCCATCGTCCCCGAGCACGATGTACGGATCCGGCTCAAAGGTAAGGAACGGCGCCAGTGTGGCTACGCGATCGCGTATGTTGCGCCGCATCAGCAGCCGGCTATCCTTGGTCACGTCATCGCTGAACGGCAGCTTCGCCAGGTCGTCGCGGTCGAACGCGATCATGATGCGGCGCAGAAAACCGCCGAGCACCATGCCGCCGTTGCCCTCGTATGACGTAAGGCTGTTGCTCGCGCCTTGAGGGTAGTTGAATTCCTTCTGCTTTGTCTTCACGTAGACGTCGGTATTGGTCATCTCGCCGAAATAAATCTCTGGACGCGTTACGCTTAAACCACGCACCGTGCTCTGCACCGGCATATTGCTCAGAAGCAGCGTGGGCAGCCCTTCCGGCGTGAATCCGTTGACCGGGTTCATCGTGATGCCGTAGCCGTGCGTATAGATCAGCTTGTCGTTAATCCAGTTGCGGCTGCTCTCCGGAAGCTTGTCGACGTTTAGCTCGCGCGTCGCGAGCATCACCTCGCGAGTCGTGCCGTCAATTTCATATCGATCAATATCGATGTCAGGAAAATCATAGTAAGTGCGGATTTCCTGAATCTGACGCAGGGTGTCCTGCAGCGCGCGCCAATCCCACAGCCGGATGTTCTGCAGCGTGGCCTGATTGTTCGCCGGATCGGCAGCCTCGACCGTCGTTTCCGCCGGAAACTCGCGCTGCGCGACCCGGTTCAATCCGTAGGCCTGCCGCGTCAAGTCGGTGTTGTAGACGATATAGGGCTTCTCCCGAACCAGTTCGTTCGGTTTGACGATAAAGCTGCTGACGTACCAGGCAACTCCTTGCAGAGCGACATAACAGACCGCTGCGGGGACGACCGCCGCAATCAGCCAGCGTCCCCGTGGCACTCGCGCCGCATTGACCGCCGCAATCACCGCACCCAGAACCAACGCCGCGCAGACGATGAGCATCCCCGTGATCGTAATGTGCGCGTCCGTGTAGGTCACACCTCCAAAGATCGTATGATCCTCGAGCAATAACTCGAAGCGGCTGATATACACGCGCATCGCGACGATCAGCAACAGGAACGCAAACGTGATGGAGAGCCCGCGCCAAGGTAATGCGACGAAGCGGCTGAGACGCCCGGAAAGCACACGGCCTCCGCCCGAAATGACGATGAAGAAAGCGGCGAGTATGCATGTAATCACGGCCAGCGTAAGCAGCCAGCCGGTGATCAGCTGCCACGCGGGCAACGTGAAAAGAAAGAAGTTCAGCGACTTGCCAAAAATCGGATCAAAGACGCCAGACGCGGCAGGAGGTGCGTACCAGAAAAGCGCGAGCGTCGGCCATTCCACCATCATGCCGGCGCCGGTGGCAGCCGCAATCACCAGCGAAATGCCGAGCGCGATCAGGCGCAGCACAGGCTCAACCGGCAGCTTCAACGGCTGTCCGCCAATGAAGATCGTGTGGCCAGTCGGCAAATCGGGGAGATGCGCCCGCTTCAGCGCCAGGAACGATCCAAACAGAATAAGAAATGTGGCCGCCGTCAAAGCCGCGAAGACTCCCCACTGCAGGCCCAGAGTTTTCCAGAACACGTCCCCATAGCCAAGCGACCCGAACCAGAGCACGTCCACGTAATACGACAACGCGATGCGGCCGCCGAAGAAGATGCCGGCAAGAACGGCGAGAATAAGAAGGAAGCGGCGACGACGCCGAGGCCGCCCCGTAAGCGGTGGCGGCCAGTCAATCGACTCAGGCATTCGTCCACTCCGTATTCATTAATTTCATATAGCCGCATGATACTCCCCTCCGCTGGCGCAGGATGCTTCACGGCTCGACCCTCACCGTCTCGTATCAGCAACCCAGTAAGTGCTCCGGAACAGGACCGTCTGATGTGAGTCCGCATGCTTCAATCTAACTTGAATTCTGTGCAGGCCCGGGTGCGGGTCGTTCGGCTCAAAGCTCAGGAGATAACGGCTATGGAGGTGATTCGCAAAGCCGATCATGTCTTTCTCAAGGCCCTTGCGCGTTGCGAACAACTCATACTCGCCGCCCGTCATGGAGGCGAGCGCCTTCGCGGAATTCCGTCTCATCGCCTGCCGCGCAGCCGCGAGCTTCTCGATGATGTCCATGGTTGGTCCCCACTCGTCCTTGTTGGAGCCCCGCGCGGTATCTAGTTGCTGCGAAATATATGGCGAAAACGGCAGCGCGTAGACCAGAGTGTGAGTGACTCCTACCAGCCTCACAGCATCGTCAATCTTGGCAACACGGCTGCCATGATCGCGAGTTTCGCTAATCAGCAGCAGCACGCGTAGTGTTCCCTCCGGCCGTCTGGCGAGTATTTTCGCTGCATAGGCCACGGCGTCGAGGATAGCTGCTCCGTTGTCCCCCGACTCCAAGTTCTTCAACTCCGTTTCGATGACCTCGGCCTGATTTGTGAAATCCTGAACCAGATTCAGATTGCGGTCGAAGAGGAGCAAGGCCGCTTCATTCTGACGCCCGCTCAGCACGGGATCGAGCATGGCCGCCAGACCGGCCATTCTGCCAAATTCCCGCTCGGCACGGCGCCCAACCTGAACCGCGATCACCAACGATATGGGTTCCGCTTCTGCCGGTTGGTCCAGATGAACCGCCTGCTCGACGCCTTCGTCCTCAATGGTGAAATCTTGCGCCTGTAGTCCATAAACCGCATTACCGTCCGCGTCTCTCACCAGCGTCGGTACCGGTACCAGGTTGCCTTGGGACCTGAAGCTCGGCTCCTGCTGCCCCGCAGCAGACGCGAAAAGCAGCAACAGCGTCAGCAACCGCGAGTGGAGTCGGGGCATATGTCGACGACCTGTATGACGATCCTGTATAGAATTAAGTTGTACCGGGGGGCAAACAACCATGCCAACACCAAGCGAACCCAATCCCGAGCAAAACCCAGCCCAGGCGGCAGAGCACGTTGCCAGTGCTCGTCAGATTTTGAAGGATCTGCAGAAAAAGGCCGGAAGTCATCCCGAACTCGGCGAGGCCATAACCAAGCTGGAGATGGCGCTGAACATCCTGGCAGTACAGACCGGCGGACTGCTGTAGTCGCCAGCGCGCAGTTCTCAGTCTGCGTCTGGCTTAATGAGAACCAAGAACCGGGAATTGAGAACTGACTTCACACCCCGAGCTGATAGAATTCTCCGTCACCACTCTTGGCGCCTGCCTAGGAAATCAGCTCCATGTCCAGCAGTTCAATGCCCAGTAATCCAACTCCACGCACGCGCGTAGTGCGCGAACCGCAGCGAGCGGTCTATGACCGCGACGTCGTCAACCAGATCCTCGACGAAGCTTTCCTCTGCCATGTCGGTTTCGTCGCCAATTCCAATTCCGATGGACAGCCCTACGTCATCCCCACGTCCTACGGACGCAGCGGAGACGCGCTCTACATCCACGGTTCAGCCGCCAGCCGCATGTTGCGCAATCTCGATCAAGGCGTCCCGGTCTGCATCACAGTCACGCTGCTCGATGGATTAGTGCTTGCCCGCTCCGTCTTCAATCACTCGATGAATTATCGCTCGGTGATAATCCTGGGCACCGCAACGCTTGTAGACGACCCGGCAGAAAAACTCGCGGCCCTGCGCGCGCTAAGCGAGCACATCATTCCCGGACGCTGGGATGACGCGCGCCAGCCCAACGAAAAAGAGTTGAAGGCAACGTCAGTCCTGCGCCTTCCCATCACTGAATTTTCCGCGAAGGTTCGAGTAGGCCCGGCGGTGGACGACGAAGAAGACTACGAGTTCCGCACTTGGGCAGGAGTAATTCCGCTAGAAATGACAGTCGGCACCGCAATCCGCGACGACCGCTGCGAGCAGACGTTGCCCGCGTACCTGAAGAACTACTCCCGCAAGAAAGAGAAAGTTAGATGACACCTAGCACCAGCCGCGAAGCGCCGAAACAGGAAAAGGGTACCAGCCGCGAAGCGGCGGCCCAGGAAAGCCCGGCACGTAAGTGTCGGGAAAATGTGGGCGAGGACGCGAGTCCCGTAGGGACGGCACCAGCCGATGCACGAGCACGCAAGTCCCGTCCCTACAGGACTCCCGTGCTTTCAATCCGTGCCCCCCGAACTTACGTCCGGGGCTTTCCTGGGCCGCCGCTTCGCGGCTGACGTCTTCTTCCACCTGCTCACCCCGGCAGCAGCAGCAACTTCCCCGTAGTCTTCCGCCCTTCCAGATCCCGGTGCGCCTGCTGCACTTCGGCCAGCGGATAGACATGTTCAATCCGCAACTTAAGCTTCCCGTCGCGAACCATGCCAAAGACCGCCCCAGCACGCGCCTGCAACTCCTGCGCGGTGATGACGTAACTCCCCAGCGAAGGCCGCGTCAAGAAGAGCGATCCCTTCTGTGTAAGCACCAGGGGATCAATCGGCGCCACCGCCCCGCTTGACCCGCCGTAAAGCACCATCATGCCTCGAGGACGCAACAGGTTCAGCCCCTTGTCGAACGTCGTTTTCCCCACCGAGTCATACACCACATCCACGCCTTTGCCGCCAGTCAGCCGTTTCGTCCCCGCCTCGAAATCAGTCTGCGTATAAAGAATGACGTCATCCGCTCCCGCCGCTCGCGCCAGCTTGGCTTTTTCCTCGGTCGAAACCGTAGCAATCACCCGCGCGCCAAGGTTGTGCGCCATCTGCACCAGCAGCAGGCCAACTCCGCCCGCCGCCGCATGCATCAGCGCCGTCTCGCCTTTCCTCAGCGGATAAGTGTCATAAACCAGATAGTGCGCCGTCATCCCCTGCAGCAGGACGGCCGCAGCCTCGCGCTCTCCCACTCTCGCCGGAATCTTCACCAGACGGTCGGCCGGCACCGCTGCGTACTCGGCATAGCTCCCGAGCGCCATGGTGTAAGCAACGCGATCGCCGACCGCAACCTCGTGCACGTCCGACCCGACCGCTGAAACCACGCCCGCCGCTTCCTGTCCCAGAACCAACGGCAGCGGAGCCTTGTAACGCCCCTCGCGGTTGTAGATATCAATAAAGTTGACACCCGCCGCCGCGATCTTCACTACAGCTTCGTTTGGTTTCGGCTGCGGAACCGGCAAATCTACGACTTCCATCACTTCCGGCCCGCCTGTTTGCTTGATCTGTATGGCTTTCATATTCGCTTTCGATGTCTCCTCCAGGGCGAAAGACGCGTTTCCGGCAGCCCATTCTATGCAAAGTCGCCAGCACAATTCAGGTCTCAGGTCTAAGGTGCTGGAACTTGGTTTTCCCAAGACCTGGCACCTGACATACCCGTTTGCCATCCCCCGCACGGCTGGAGTAACATGCCCACCGGTTCCCAAAGTAACCGGGCTGAGGTCTCTTCAGTGGCGTTGACCCAACGAATTTTGCAATAGTACCATCTCATGGTGAGGGGGCTGAGTTCCGCCCGGGAGTGGTTGCCGTAAGTTTCTGAAAATATGAGGCCTTCTTTTCATTCGTATCTGGCGATCCTGCTTTCCGCCCCATTGGCGGTGACGCTCGCCTGCCAGAGCGCCCAGAAGACCGCTTTCATGCCTCCCGCCCAGGCTCAGGCCCCGGCCCTGGTCGCCACCGGCGGCCCGCCAGATCCGCACCAGCAGAAGCCCGCCACAGCTGCCGAGCCACAACCGAAGCCGCAGGTGCCACAGGCGTTCCAGGCTGATCCCGTAGCCGAGCTGATCGCCCGCGTGGAAAAGGAATACCAGGCAGGCCAGGATAACTACAAAGCCGGTCATCTCGAAGCCGCGAAGCAGAACTTCGACTCCGCCTTCAACCTGCTCCTGGGCAGCGGATTCGATCTCCGCGCCAGCTCCAACTCCACTTCCAACTCCGACGATCGCCTGGAGCGCGAACTTGACCGCATTCTCGACGGCATCAACTCCCTGGAAGTAGCCGCCCTGCAGCAAGGCGACGGCTTTGCCGAGCAGAAGTCAGAGCCGGCCCCAATCGACGAAGCCAACGAGGTGACTCCCGCCGTCGATCAAAACGTTAAAGCCAAAGCCGAAGCCGAGATCAAATCCACCCACTCCGATCTGCCGCTGATGATGACCGACCAGGTCGCCGGCTACATCAATTACTTCTCCAACCGCGGACGTGGCACCATAGAACGCGCGCTAGCCCGCTCTGGCCGTTACGAAGACATGATTCGCCGCACGTTGCAGCAAGAGGGGGTTCCCCAGGAGCTGATCTACCTGGCCCAGGCTGAGTCCGGTTTTCATCCTCTGGCCGTTTCCAGAGCCGGCGCAAGAGGCATGTGGCAGTTCATGGGCAGCCGAGCCAAAGGCTACGGCCTGGAGCGCAGCTGGTGGGTCGATGACCGCCAGGATCCCGAAAAGGCCACCCGAGCCGCTGCCCACCACCTGAAAGACCTCTACAACGAGTTCGGAGACTGGTACCTGGCCATGGCCGCCTACAACTCCGGGCCCGGAACCGTCCAGAGCGCGGTCAAGCGCACCGGCTACGCCGATTTCTGGGAACTCTATAACCGCAACGTGTTGCCCAAGGAGACCCGCAACTACGTCCCCATCATCGTGGCCGTCACCATCATGGCCAAGAATCCCGCGCAATACGGCTTGGATTCAATCACAAAGGACAAGCCCGTTCCCTACGACACAGTGAAGATCGACTATCCCATCGATCTTCGATTAGCCGCCGAATGCGTGGATGCCACCGCCGCCGACTTGCTCGACCTCAACCCCAGCCTACTCCGCATGACCACGCCTAGATTTGCTGAAAACGGAACTGCTGAAGCTGAAACTGGAACTGGAACTAAAAAAGACCGCGTCTTCGAGCTCCACCTGCCCGCCGGAACGGCCGATAAATTTCAATCCGCCGTCGCCTCCATCCCCGCTGACAAGCGCGTCTGGTGGCGTTATCACAAGGTGCAAAGCGGAGAAACTTTGGCCTCGATCGCCCGCACTTATCACACCACGCCGAAGACGATCGCCGAGGCCAATGATCTGGGTGGTCCGGATAGCGCAGGGCCAAACTCCGCGCTGGAGGCCGATACCCGGCTGATCATCCCGATCGCTCCGGGCAAGCAGTCGGATACCAGCACTTACGCCCACGCCACTACCCGCTACAAGATCCGCAAAGGCGATACCGTCGAGTCGGTGGCCGAGAATTTCGGAGTCTCCCCGAAAATGCTGCGCAGCTGGAACCACATCAAAGGCAGCAGCCTGGCGGGAAGAAAAACTCTGTATCTCCACCTGCCGGTGACCCGCGAACCGGGCGAAGCGCAGGTAGCTGCCAGACATTCCAGCCCAAAACATCACCGCGCCACAACCCAAACTGCCGCGGCAAACAGCCCGTCTGACGGCCCGTCCAGCGGTTCGACTAATGACAGGCCCGGCAACTCGGCCAGCGCCGTAATCCATCACAAGGTCAAGCCAGGCGAGACTTTGTATTCGATCGCCAATTCCTACAACACCACCGTGGCTGCTCTGAAGCAGAACAACCGCGACGTCGCCACCTTGCGGCCGGGCATGATCCTGGTTGTTCGCGACGGGCACTAAACCTTCGATTCGCCATCCGGCAATTTCCCGATTGTATGTACAAGGTGTTGCGGGGGAGGGATTGCGGGTCCCTAGATAATGCTGGGGGGCGATTGTGGTTAATCAGGCACAAGCGGGCATTTATCGCTCTGTAATTCTTACAAGAGTCATCTTCTGGCGGGGTGGGCGACGGGGTGCCCCTCCTTTCGCGTTCTTCGAGATGCCTGCCCTGACATCGTAGCCCACTGTGCTAACTGACAGTTCCCAACTCAGACACCAGCAATGAAATAGACCCCACATTCTCTTAAGGTGTCTCTTTGTAGTATTTGGGATAGAGGCGCCTTGCACATTCCGGACAGATCCCGTGGGAGAAGTCAGCCTGCGAGCGGTCGCGGACGTAACTCTCGATCGCGATCCATTCACCGCCTTCATCGCGAATTTTCTTGCACGAGGCGCAGATGGGCAGAATGCCGGTGAGGGTTTTGATCTTGGCCAGGGCATCGGTCAATTCCGCGATCAGGTGCTCGCGTTCGGCTTGCGCGCGGATCGCTCGGTGTCGTCGCGGTCGATGCTGAGCACCACCTTTCGTCCATCGCGTTCGATGAGCGCGGAGTTGGCCAGGATGTTCATCTCGGTTCCGTCCTTGCGGATGTGGACGGTTTCGTAGTCGCGGCAGGAGCCGGTTTGCAGAAGTCTCTGCAGTCCTTCTTCTCCACGGGCGACATTGCGCGTCAGTTTTTTCAGGCTCATGCCAACGAGCTCGTCGCGGGTGAAACCGTAGGTCTCGCAGGCTTTGGGATTCACGTCGAGGATGGTTTCGTTTTCGAGTTCGAAGATCATGATGCAGTCATTGGCGTTTTCAAACAGGGTGCGGTACCCGCGTTCCGACTTGCGAGAGCTTCCTGAGCCCGCCTGCGTTCGGTGACGTCGCGGATGGCAACCAGAGTATAGGTTTCGCCCTCAACGCTAAGCGGGCTGAGACTGATGTCGACCGGAACCTCAGAACCGTCGCTGCGCAGTGCGAACAGCTCCAGGCCAGCGCCCATCGGGCGGGCGCGGGGATCGCTGGTAAAAACGGCACGGTCAAGCTTGTGCTGCGTCCGAAATTGCTCCGGTAGCAAGGATTCGACGATACGACCCGTGATTTCGTCTCCAAAAAGCCCGAAGAGCCTTTCCGCCGCAGGATTGGCGACTATAACTTCTCCCTCGCGGTTGACCACCAGCATGGCGTCGGGAGCAGCGTCCAAAAGGATGCGGCAGTCGGAGGAAATCAGGTGCGGTCTGGGAAGCCCAGCGGGAGGTTGGTCGGGCATTGCGACTCTCTGTTGTATTTGTGCGAATTATAGCTCTTCTGAAAACAAGGCTGCGCAGTGGCATGGACCACTGCGCTGACGACGTCTGCCGGAGAACCGACGCGTCCGAGCCTGCAGCAAGGTCAAGGGCGAGGCACCGGGGCGTCCAGATCAACACCAAGGTCAAGGGAGGCGGGCGGGCGCCCGCCCTACACTAGCCCATTAGCAGGCCGCCGTTTACGTTTAGCACATGGCCGGTGATGTAGGAGGCTTCGTCCGACGCCAGGAAGCACACTGCGCTGGCTACGTCCTCCGGAGAACCGACGCGTCCTAGCGGAATCGTCTTTACCGCATTCTGTCTGAACTCTTCGCTCAGAGCGGCGGTCATGCTGGTCTCAATAAATCCAGGAGCCACCGCGTTGCACGTGATATTGCGTGATGCTACCTCGCGCGCCATCGCCATGGTCAGGCCGATCAGTCCGGCTTTTGAAGCCGCATAATTCGCTTGGCCGGCTTGTCCCATTTGCCCGAAGACGCTGGTGATGTTGATGATCCGTCCCCAGCGCTGCTTGAGCATCGAACCAATCACCTGCTGGATGCAGAGATATGCGGACGTCAGATTCGTGTTCAGCACGGAGTCCCAGTCGGCGCGTTTCATGCGCATCAGCAGTTGGTCGCGCGTGATGCCAGCGTTATTGACCAGGATGTCGATCTTGCCGAATCGGGCTAGCGCCGACTTGATGCTTGGCTTCACCTGCTCTTCGTCGGCCACGTCCATGACGAACGGCGCCGCTTTGCCTCCTGCTGCGACGATCTGCCCAACCAGTTCGTCGAGTTTCTGGTGATTGCGCGCGGCTACTGCTAGTGTCGCACCCTCTCGCGCCAGTGCCAGAGCGCAGGCATGACCGATGCCCTGCGACGCTCCTGTAACCAGCGCGACTCGCTGCTCGAGTTTCATGCCTGCTCCTTCTCTTTCTCTTTAGGAACTGAACTTGGGAAGTGAAATTGGGAACGGACGATTATAAACGTCGAAAGAGGCTACTGCTGGAATGGGCTGCGCAACGCAGGAATTCAAAACCAGAATCATAACCACGGAGGTCACGGGGGAACACAGGGAAACGCCACAGGGAACCCCGCGGGAACGGAGGAAGCTAGCCCGCTTGCGTCGCTTGACGTGCCAGCGGTTTCGCTCCCAGAATCTTTTCGATCTTCTCGACCAGGGTCGCGGCGAATAGGGTTTAGCCAGAAAATAGGTACGTAACTCGGACGCTTCCATCGCATACTCCAGGTTGGTGTAACCCGACGTCACCAGCACCACGACCTCTGGGGAATGTTCGCGCAGATCTGCCCCAGTTGCAGTCCTGACCGTCCCGGAAGCCCCATGTCGGTCATTACCAGGTCAATTCTTCGAGTGTGTTCTTCGTAAATGTAGATCCTCAGCGCATCGCTTGCATCTCCGGCCTGCAGAACTCTAAAGCCTGCTCTCTGCAAATGCCGCAAGTCGCCTCCCGCACGAACGGCTCATCCTCAACGAGAAGATGGTGCGGCGCCTGGGCTGATCGTTCGGGAATACATTGGGCTGAAGAGTCATACCATCCTCCGATTTTTCCTAGCAATCGCATGGCCTCGCCGCGGCGCAAGTCGTCGCGCCCTACACTCGCGTCTCTGATTTGTGTTGGGAATTACTTCGGGGCAGTAAGAATCGTCTGCTTCGGATCGAGCACAATCTTGTGCACGTCGCTCGGAGCGATCAGCCGGAAGCCAGTCTCCGCGCCATCTGCCAGCACTTCGCCCAGAAAAACCAGCGCGTTTCCCACGGTTGCTCCGTAGACCGGAACCGCCGTCACCAGATCGTCGGGCACGTCCTTTTGCACGATCACGCCGGTGACGGTGGTGACCCCAGCTTTCTCCGTGATACGAATTTCGCGCGCTTCCAGCTCTGGTATTGCCGTGCCTTCGATCCAGCCTTCCAAGAACCAATCCAGTTTGGGACGTTTCTCGTACCAAAGTGGGCGCGGCAAGTCCTCTTCGAAAGCATGCACCAGTTCCTGCGTGCTGATGCTTTTTCCGGCGTACCGTTCCCTGATTTTCCGCAGCGTGCGGAAGAACGGCTCCTCTGAGTTCACCCCCGGATTCGATCGCCCCTTCCGGGAACGGGACGCCACTTCGGAGTCGTGCAGACTGGAATCGCGCAGCGTGGAATTCTGGAGCATGGTTCGCAGCATGTGAAACAGCCACGTCCCTCTTTCGTAGCTGATCTCCTCGTATCCCCTGGGAAAATGCGATGAATCCAGCCGCTGCCCCAGCGTCACCGGTCCAGCGTCGCGCAGCAACTCTCCATCCTTGTTCTTGCTCATAAGATCGCGGCGATACCTTTCCAGTACCTCCCGGAATTGCGTCGGGTTCTGTTGCTCCAGCACCAAGAGCGCCGCATAGTTTGCCAGACCTTCCGACAGCCACTGATCCCGATAAGTCTTCCACAGCACCAGATCGCCCCACCATTGATGGGCCGTTTCGTGCACCAGAACCTGGCTATCAAGCGCCCGCGCTACCGGGTCCAGACGCAGGTCGTTCTGTTCCTGCGGGCTGAGAAACGCGAGGCTAGACAGAAACACCAACCCGGGCCATCCCTGGCTCAATTTTCCCGGCATCTGCGTCAGCGCCAACGAACTATACGGATACGGCCCAAACCACTGCGAGAAACTCCCAATGGCCTTTGCTGCCCTGTCCGCCACTGCCTGCACATCGCGCGCTGGCGACGGAGGCGGCACAGTCACCACCACCGGCCCCATCGGTCTCGTTCTCGGGCCGGGAGCAAGGGGAAACTTTGGCTGCTCAATCAATTCCGACTGCGCTTTCGGAAACGATTTTTCCACTCCCGTTGTGCCGTATGCCTCCACCAGTATGTTGCCCGCCTTCGCCTCCGCCCGAACGTACTTACCCAGGTTGAACCCGGCTACCGGAATCGGCCGCTCCGATGTCCACCGCGAAACTTTTTCCCCGCTTCGCGGTTCGTTTCCGTTTCCGCTTCGTCAGCGTCGCTGCTCGAGCGCGAGGTCTTGTTTCCCGTCGCCACCAGCGTCCAGTTTGCGGGATAGTGGAATTCCATCTCGAACTGGGCCGGGCTCAAGCCAAAATTCGGATACCAGGTGCCGCGCTCGCCCACATACAGCAACCCGTTGCCCGCCTCTGACAGAACCTCGCCCGCATAGCTGAAGCGCAGTTTCACTTCCTGCCCGGGAACGAGCGGAGCAGGGAACACCACCGCGATCAGATCATTGCCTTTTCGCTGCAGCTCGGTTCCTTCAATCGCCTGGTTCTGGAGAAAGTCCACGGCACGGCCATCGGCTTCGACAGCATCAACCTTGAGATAACGCGACAACTCGAACATCAGCGTTCTTTGCCTTCCGCTGTGGACCCGAACGTTCACCTCCGTCGACGCTCGCAACATAGTCGGAGGCGCGACCGACGCTCGAATCCGAAAGCTCGTGATCAAGGCGTCAGCGGCGAGTGGAGCCGCGCCTGCGCTGCTCGCCGCACTGGGTGTAAATGAGGTCCAGATATCAAAGAACAGGATGCCGTCCTTCGCCGCCGGCTGCCCCGCCCACAACGGCTCGGTGCCCGCCGCATCCCAGAACACTTCGAAACCACCCAGTTTCTGGCCCAGCAAATGAGCATGCAACAGAGGCGGGAATGTTCGATTCAGATCGTTTCCGCCGGGCACGGGAAGAAAATGACTGAAGTCCAACAGCAGCCGCAGAGCATCGAACTCCGCCAAGGTGCGGCTCGCTCCGTTCCATTGTTTTATGAATTCCGCGGCTTCCGGCGCGGGCGAAAGAAAAGGTTTCAAAACCGCCGCCGTGTCATCGTTGAAGCGTAGGTATACTGAGGTGAACTGCTCTTCGAGAATCGCCATCCCCGTGAACAGCGCCATCGATCCGCGTTCCGCCCGGTTCGGTGGCCGCAGCCGTATCTCGCCCTCGCCCTCGAAGAACGCGCCCGTAATCCGCCCGCAAATGTCTTCCGTAAACGCCAGCGTGCCGTCGTCCAAATCAAGATGGAGATTTGGCCGGTCAATCGAGGCGGCCCGAATGTGGTACACGCGCTGCGGATCGAGCTCCACCGAGCGAAGCCGCGCGTAGAGGCCGGTGGTGGTTTGTGGACATTCGGGGTTCGGTTCGACCACCTGCGCGCACGCGGTCACCGACAGCAGACACCCTGCCAACCCGATCATCCACCGCGATCGAACCAGCACCTTGGTCACCTTACCGACCCCCCGCGCGGTTGCTAAAATCAGCCGAGTGCGAGCCCTCGTCCTCATTCTAGTGCTTCTGGCGGCGCTTCTCGCGCCTGCCGACGTCATTCATCTTAAGAATGGACGCACCATCTGGGCCGACCAGGTCCGCGAAACCAAAGACCGGGTCGAGTATGACCTCGGCGAAGATACCTACGCTATCCCGAAATCATCGGTTGACCACATCGAGGCCGGGGGAGCGGTGCCCGTCCACGCCGGTTCCGGAGCAGCTTCTTCCGGAGGATCTTCTTCCGGAACAGCTTCCAATATGCCCGACATCACCCCGCCCGCACCCTCGTTCAATCACGAAGCCGACGTCGCCGAAAAGGTAATTCATGATGGCAAAGTGGATACTGATGCGCTCGCCGGCCTGGCGCAAGCCGCCAATCCCGAACTCGCTGCTACCGCCTATTTCCTCGCGGGCAAGCACGAATCCGATCACGGCAACTTCCCGAAGGCTAAGGGCTACTACGAATCCGCGCTCCATTTTCAGCCGGATAACTCCACCCTGCTGATCTACTACGCAGCGACGCTGATGCGCACCGGCCATGCTGCGGAGGCTCTGCCCTACGCACAACACGCCGCCAGCATTGCTCCCGACTCGCCCGATGCCATGGCGATGCTGGGCTTCGTGCAATTTGCCAGCGATCATACGCCCGATGCCATTCGCGCGTGGAAGAAGTCGCTCGCCCTGCGTCCCGATACCACAGTGAGCGAGTACCTGGCGCGCGCCGAGCGCGAGGCGACGGCCGAATCCGATTTTTCGCAACGCGAGAGCAGCCACTTCAATCTTCATTTCGAAGGCAACGCGACCTCCGAGAGCTTCCGCCGCGACTTGCTCGCAACTCTCGACTCCGACTATGACGACCTGGTGCGCGATCTCGGCTACTCACCCCGTAACAACATCGCCGTCACTCTCTATACGCAACAGACGTTCTTTGACGTGACCCAAGCGCCCACCTGGAGTGGCGCCATCAACGATGGCAAGCTGCGCATCCCGATCAGCGGCGTCCAGGGTGTCACCCCCGAGCTTGCCCGCGTCCTGAAACATGAACTGACGCATTCTTTCGTCTCGCAGATGTCGAGCAACCGCTGCCCCACCTGGCTGAATGAAGGCATCGCACAGATCGAAGAAGGCAAGTCGTCCGCGCCATACGGGCGCCAACTGGAGAAGATATTCGCCACCGGAGATGAGATTCCCTTCAATATGCTTGAAGGCAGTTTCATGAGCTTCTCCGGTCCCGTGGCCACCGCCGCCTACGCCGAATCTCTTGCGGCCACCGAATACATCCGCGACGCCTACGGCATGAGCGAAATCACACGCATTCTGGAACGCCTCTCCCAAGGCAGCTCCAGCGAAGCTGCCCTGCGGGCCGCTGTCCACTGCGACTACCGGCAACTGCGCGACGAAATGGCCCGCACGCTAAAAGAGAAATATGGCGAATAGGCCGGTGTGGCGCGGACATTGCCGTCCGCGTGCCGCGAACTTCCGATGGTTCGACGCTTCCGATTTATGGCGAGAGACCCCACTTTTCGCTCATTGCCACGCCCCCAGGATTGTGCTAAATTTCGCCGTCTATGGCAGGGCTGCTGGCAAGACTCGGATTTGGCGCAACCACGGAGGAAGTTTGCGAGATCGTCCACGGGGAAAGCCCCCAGCTCGAGGGAGCTGATCTGGCGGTTGCGTATTGTTCTACGCGCGCCGGGGGCGATTTTCACGATTTCATGCGGGTCGGCCCTTACCGTTTTCTTTTCGGATTGCTCGACGTGGCCGGCAAACGCGAAACCGGCGCTCCCGTGTTGCAAGCAGCGCAGGCTTGCTTCCGCTTGTCGGGCGAGCAACTCTTCGGCGATGACCAACTGAACGAGCCCGACGCCATGATCGAACTCTCGCGCCGTCTGAATCTCGAGATCATGCGGGCGGCCGGAGGCGTACGGAGTTGTCCGGCCTTCGCCGGGCTCTATAACGAAGAACTGGGCACAGTTTGCTACGTGAATGCAGGCCACACGCCTGGTTTGCTGCGGGATGACAAGAGCCTGGTCGAATTACCCGCGACCGGCTTGCCGCTCGGCCTCTTCTCGCTGGCTCCGACCGACGCCCGCATTGTCGGCCTGGGGCCAAAAGGCTCGTTGGCTGTGGTTTCACGCGGAGTAGTAGAGGCCGAGTCGAGGCACGCGGAATTTGGGCTGGAGGGAGTCAAGAGCGTCATGCAGGAGGAACCTTCTTCCGCCAAAGATCTTTCGCGCAACATCTTGCAGCGTATGCAGGACTTCATGCATGTGGCTCCGAAGCACAACGACGTCACCGCCCTGACGCTCACACGCGGACAGCCGAAATTGGCAGTCGTCAGCCAGGAGTTAGCGAGATAAACGGTCCCGCCCAATTGGCCTCCATGCCGCTTGCAGCGTAAAATAGGAAAATAATTTCCTCGGGTGTACCCCAGGTTTTAAGAGAGCCCTAATGAAGAAGACCAGACTTCCCCTGCTGTTGGCTGTTGGCTACGCGCTGTTGCTCCCGTCGGTTTTGCCGGCCGATACCGTGGTCGAAGAGATCATCGCCCGGGTAAATAATGAAATCGTCACGCGTTCGGAATACGTCCGCAGCCGCGATCAGCTCAAGCAGGAGATTCAGCAACAGGATGCCGCTAACGCCGACCGCCTCTTTGCCGAGAGGCAGCGCGACGTTTTACGCGATCTGATTGACCAGCAACTCCTGCTACAAAAGGGTAAGGATCTCGGCATCACCGGCGACACCGAACTCATCAAACGCCTCGATGAGATGCGCAAGCAAATGAACCTCGAAACCATGGAAGAGCTGGAGAAGGCGGCGGAGGCGCAAGGCGCGTCGTATGAGGACTTCAAGCAGAACCTGCGCAACCAGATCGTCACGCAGCACGTGATTGGGCAGGAAGTGGGTTCGAAGCTAGCCATGAACAAGGACGACGAGAAGAAGTTCTACGAAGAGCACAAGGCAGACATGGAGCAGGCAGAGCAGGTGCGCCTGAGTGAGATTCTGATCGCGCCAAAACTGCCGAAACCGGCTGTGGGCGCCGACGGGAAGCCCGTGCCGCCAACCGAGGCGGAAACTGAGGCAGCGCTTGCCGCCGCCAAGGCTCAAGCGGAGGATCTGCTGGCGCAGATACAGAAGGGCACGAAGTTCGCGGACTTGGCGAAGAAGTACTCCGATGGACCGTCGGCGAAAGACGGCGGCGACCTCAGTTATTTCAAGCGCGGCACACTCGCGAAAGAAATTGACGATAAGGTCTTCGCGCTGAAGACGGGTGAAGTCACGGAAGTAATTCGCGCCAAGCAGGGTTACATGATCCTGCAGGTGGTCGAACATCAGATGGCGGGCATTCCCACATTGAAGGAAGTTGAGCCGCGCATTCAGGATGCGTTGTATATGCAGAAACTGCAGCCGGCGCTGCGTACGTATTTGACCACGCTGCGAGAAGAGGCCTTCATTGACATCAAGGCGGGTTACATCGACTCGGGCGCGAGCCCAAAACAGACCAAGCCCGTCGAGACCACGATGAAGGAAGACAAGGCGAAGAAACTGAAAAAAAAGAAGAAGCTCGGCGTGTTTTAGGCTACTGTTCTCTGAAATTGCTGTGGGGTTGCGACAAAAGGCAAGAGCTCTAACCACAGGGGGCACAGAGGATCACAGGGCAAATCGATTTCCCGGAGGCTCATGAAAGAGTTTTTTATCTCCGACTGTTCCCAGCAGGAAAACAAGGTCATCACCTCCAGCTTCGTAGTGGCTTCGAAGCAGGTGAAAGCCAAGAAAAACGGCGAGCCTTATCTGGCGTTGGTCCTGGCCGATCGCACCGGCCAGATTGAAGCCAAGATGTGGGACAACGTCGATGAATTCATCCTCGCCTTCGAGCAGGACGACTTTCTCAAGATCAAGGGACTCATCAACAAATACAAGAGTCGTTTCCAGCTCACCATTCACAAGCTGCGGCGCATGGAAGAAGCCGAGATCGACTACACCGACTACCTGCCCAAGACTACCAAGGACATCGGAGAACTCTGGAGAACACTGACCGAGTTTGTCGCCTCCTTTCAGAATCTGCACCTGAAGTCGCTGGTGGAACTGTTCATGGCGGACGCGGAGATTGCCGAGCGTTACCGCAATGCCCCGGCGGCCAAGACGCTTCATCATGCCTACATCGGCGGATTGCTCGATCACGTCGTGTCGCTGTTTCGCTCCTGCGATTTGATGTGCCGGAACTATCCCCAAGTCAACCGCGACTTGCTGCTGACGGGAGCGTTTCTGCACGACATCGGCAAGCTTCAGGAGCTGACCTACAACCGCGCGTTTTCATACACCACACGCGGCCAGTTGCTTGGGCACATGATCATCGAACTGGAGATGCTGCAGGCCAAGCTCGCGAAACTGCCGAGCTTTCCCGAGGAACTGAAAACTCTGCTTGAACATATGATCATCAGTCATCACGGGCAATACGACTTCGGATCGCCGAAGCTGCCGATGTTTCCCGAGGCGCTCATGCTGCACTATCTGGACGATCTGGATTCGAAGATGGAGGCCATGCGCGCCCACTTCGACCGTGAAGCCGAGCTCGGGGGACCGTGGACCAGCTATAACGCGTCGCTCGGGCGGCCGCTGCTCGATTCCAGGAAATTCATGCAGGGGGAGAAAGCGTCCCCAAAGGCCAGTGCGGAAGATTCTGCGGCGCAACCGGCCACGTCCGCAGCGGCGGAAAGCCCGGCTTCCACCCTGCCCGCGCTTGATCTGTTTAGCGAACAGAAAGCATAGAGCTTAGAGACAAGAAGTCCGGAGCTGAGCCTCGAATCGTTCCGTTGCGTTGCCAATAAGGTTGCAACATGAATTGGATGGCGACGCCTAGCCCCTGAAGGGGCAGCTGATTTCGTGGTATCTGCGGCATCTCTAAGCGATGCCCTGATACCAAACCGGAGCCTTTCCGCAGCCTGCTATGGATTTCTCGCCTTTCACCACCATCAGCTTTGACTGCTACGGCACTCTGATTGATTGGGAGTCGGGGATTCTGCCTGTCCTGCGCCACGTTCTCGCAAACCATGGTCAAAGTCTGCCTGACGCTGCGATTCTTGAAACCTACGGAGAATTTGAGGCGGAGGCGGAAAGCGGTCCTTACCAGAGCTACCGGGAGGTGCTGCAATCAGTGGTGCGGTCGTTTGCAGAGCGCCTCCATTTCGAAGCCACTTCCGCCGAAATCCATTCGCTGCATGAATCTGTTCAGGCATGGCGGCCTTTTCCGGATACGGAGCTCGCGCTGCACGAGCTTCAGAAACACTACAAGCTTGTCGTGATTTCAAACATTGACGACGATCTGTTTTCGGAAACGCGGAAGCATCTCGACGTCGAATTCGATGGCGTGATCACGGCGCAACAGGCGAGAAGCTATAAGCCTTCCGTCAACAATTTTCAGATGGCCTTACGCACGCTTGCGCTTTCTCCGGATCGGCTGCTGCACGCCGCGCAGAGCGTCTATCACGATGTTGTGCCGGCGCGGTCGCTGGGTATCTCTACGGTGTGGGTAAATCGCAAGTCGGCTCGTCCCGGGATTGGCGCGGTTCGAGCTTCCGCGGCGCTCGCTTCCGAGAAGCGACCGGACCTGGAAGTTCCCGATCTAGCCAGCCTTGCCGCGGTCGTGAGACGCGGGCACGATTGAGCCGGTGGAGGGACGGGCGCCTCGCCCGTCCAGCCGGGCGGGGGCGTCCGGCGCTCCATCAGCAAGTTAGTTCATCGGGACGGGCAAGGGAAGAATCTTCTTCTGTATGGCGACGGTGACCAGTTGCGCTTTATTGTGAATGTCGAGTTTGCGCATCAAGTTGAATTTGTGCGCTTCCACGGTCTTGGCGCTGACTCCGAGAACGGCCGCTGCTTTCTTCACGGTATTGCCCTCGGCGAGCAACTTCATCACTTCGCGCTCGCGCACGGTCAGGGTATTTCTCCGCAGCGGCACTCGGGTCGCCTGGTTCCGCAGGTTCGCGCCGTCTCTCAACTTGGCCTGGATCTGCGGACTCAATGAGCGTTCGCCGCGATGCACTTCTCGCAGCGCTTGCAACAAAAGCGGAGCCGGAGTGTCTTTCACCAGATAGCCGCTGGCGCCCGAGCGCAGGGCCTGCTGCACATATTCCTTATCCTCGTGCATGGTCAGATAGACGATGCGCGTGCCGGTGCAGTGCTCTTCGATGAGGCGTCCGGCTTCGAACGATGACATGCCGGGCATGCTGATATCGAGCAGCACCAGGTCGGGGCGGTGCTCCAGGACCAACTTGAGCGCCTCGGCGGCATCGCCCGCTTCGCCCACCACGACAAAATCGGGAACATCTTCCAGCAGGCGGCGTACGCCGTAGCGCAGCATTTCGTGATCGTCAGCGATCACGCAGCGAATTCGATCAGCTATGTCCGGGTGAAACGGCCCAGCTTTCGCGGTCAACATGAAAACAATCCTCGCGTACTCTGACGAAGTCGCGCGATCGAGTCTGGAACCCCGGGGTCACCGGCAGCTGCCGGTCACAAAGTGGCTTTATTGTACCTGCACAGGGGACATTCTCGGCGCTAAAAAAGACTGGGGCAAATCAACAAGAGCCGAAGTTTTCTTCATCATTTACAATGCCTTTTCCACATGCTGCGCTACTTCACTTCCGGAGAATCCCACGGCGAGGCCCTGGTTGCGTTTCTCTCGGGGCTGCCTGCCGGGCTAGCGGTGGACCAGGCGTTTGTCGATCACGAGCTGTGGCGGCGCCAGCAGGGCTTTGGACGCGGCGGGCGCATGAAGATTGAAAGCGACAGGGCGCATTTTCTCTCGGGAGTGCATCACGGCAAGACAATCGGTTCGCCCATCGCGGTGATGCTTGAAAATCGCGACTGGCAGAATTGGAAGGAATCGCTGCCGGTGGAAACGGGTGACCCGGCGAAACATAAACGCATGGCCTCGCCGCGTCCGGGCCATGCCGATCTTGCCGGAGCTTTGAAGTACGATTTCACGGAAGCGCGCTATGTGCTGGAGCGCGCTTCGGCTCGGGAATCGGCGGCGCGAGTGGCGATCGGTGCGCTCGCGAAGCTGCTGCTGCGCGAGTTGGGCGTGGGAGTTCTCAGTCATGTGATTGCAGTTGGCTCGGTTTCGATTGCGGACAAGGAAATCGCGTGGGAGCAGATCGAGCCTCTGTCGCGCAAGGACGAGGTGCTGCTTTCTTGCGCCGACGCCGATGCCGAGCAGCGCATGAAGGAGGAGGTCGATAAGGTGCTGCGCACGGGCGATTCGGTGGGTGGAGTGTTCGAGGTGGTGGCACACAATGTTCCGCCGGGGCTCGGCAGCTACGTGCAATGGGATGAGAGGTTGGATGCGCTGCTGGCCGCCGCGGTCATGTCGTTGCAGGCGGTGAAAGCAGTTGAAATTGGAAGCGGGGTTCAGGCAGCGCATTCGCCGGGGTCGGCCGTGCATGACGAAATCGGTTATCAGAGCGATACGGGGTTTGCGGGCTTCACGCGCACGCGCAACAATGCCGGGGGTCTGGAGGGCGGCGTCTCCAATGGACAGGAGATCCGGGTCCGTGGTTATCTGAAACCGATCTCCACCCTGCGGCGTCCTTTGCAGTCGGTGGATTTCGCGACGCGCGAGCCGGTGAAAGCGGCGTATGAGCGCTCGGATGTATGCGTGGTACCCGCTGCCGGTGTTGCGGGAGAGGCCATGGTTGCGCTCACGCTGGCGCGCTGTGCACTCGAAAAATTCGGCGGCGACTCGCTGAAAGAGACGAAACGAAATTTCCAGGGCTATCTGGAACAGCTGAAGAACTACTAATTTGAAACCAGTGTCATCCTGAGCGAAGCGAAAGACCTATGAATTTGAGTCCGCCCCAATGCATAGGTCTTTCGCTCCTCTCAAGCTGACAACACTGTCTTGCGAGAATGATTTATCCAATTGTTAAATTCGGCGATCCGGTCCTGGAAGCACCTGCAGCCGTGGTGACCAGCTTCGACGACGAGATCAAGAAACTCGTGGAAGACATGTTCGAGTCGATGTACGCGGCTCGTGGCGTCGGGCTGGCGGCTCCGCAGATCGGCATTGCGAAACGAATCGCCGTGGTGGATGTGACCTTCAAGGAAGATTCGGGTGCCAAGCTGGTCTTGATCAATCCGGTTATCGTCAGCAAAGAAGGGCGGCAGCGAAGCAGCGAAGGCTGCCTGAGTATTCCCGAATTTCGCGAGGAGGTCACGCGCGCCAAAACCGTGACGATTCGCGCGCAAGATCTGAACGGCAAGTTTTTCGAGCACACCGGAGAAGACCTGCTGGCACGGGCCTTTTTGCATGAGACCGATCACTTGAATGGCAAGCTCTACATCTCACACATCAGCGCGCTGAAGCGCGATCTCATCAAGCGCAAGATCAAGAAGCTGGTGAAAGCGGGCGAGTGGTAGATGAGCAGGTCTCAGGTGTCA
Organism: uncultured Acidobacteriaceae bacterium; assembly: GCA_963730845.1. Lineage (GTDB taxonomy): Bacteria > Acidobacteriota > Terriglobia > Terriglobales > Acidobacteriaceae > Acidiflorens. The sequence continues at coordinate 272,152 of CAVSTM010000014.1, forward strand.
GGTCTTAGGTGTCAGGAAAACATGTGCTGCGCGGTAGCATACGGTTTGAGACGTCCTGAGAGCTAACACCTGAGACCTGATACCTATGTTTTTGGTTTTCTGCGGCACGCCGCAATTTGCTGTCCCGACTTTGGAGAAACTGGTCGAGGCCGGTCATTCCGTGCCGCTGGTGGTGACGCAACCCGATCGGCCTCGCGGGCGCGGGATGGATATGGGCGTTTCTCCCGTGAAAGATGCGGCAATCCGCCTGGGTATTGCCGTGGTGCAACCTGCCACCATCAAGAACAACGCGGAATTCCGCGAACGGCTTGCTGCAGTTTCTCCGGGCGCGGGCATTGACGCAAGCATTGACGCAATCATTGTCGTCGGCTATGGTCGCATCATTCCGCAGTGGATGATTGATCTCCCCCGGTTGGGAAATTTGAATCTGCATGCATCGCTACTGCCAAAGTATCGCGGGGCGGCGCCGATCCAGTGGGCGATCGCCAACGGCGAATCTGTCACTGGAGTCACAACCATGCGAATTGACTCGGGACTCGACACCGGTGACATACTCATGCAGCGCGAGATTCCGATTGCTGCGGAAGATACAGCGGAGACATTGGGCCCGGAGCTGGCGGCCATTGGCGCGGACTTGATGGTCGAGACTCTGCGCGGACTCAAGAATGGGCAAGTCCGCTCGATTCCGCAGGATCATTCGCAAGCCACGCTCGCGCCGATTCTGAAAAAGGAAGATGGCCGCATGGACTTCGCTCGCGGCGCTGAGGAACTGTTCAACCGCCTGCGGGGCTTTCAGCCGTGGCCCGGAGCGTTCACGACCTTTAACGGTAAAACGCTGCAAGTGCGCCGCGCTCAGCCTTTGCAACCTGCGCTTAAGTTGGACCCGGGAGAAATCGCGGTCGAGGGAACGCGGCTGTTCGTCGGCTGCGGCAAGAATGAGAACAAAGACGCGGACACGACGCTGGAGATCGTCGAAGTCCAACTTGAGGGCAAGCGCCGCATGACCGCACAAGAATTCATCAACGGCTACCGGCCCCAATCCGGCAACCATCTGGGACAATAGGTTGCGATGGCCGTTTCTCCTGCTCGCTCTTCTCCCGCTCGAACCTCTCCTGCTCGAGCCGTGGCTTTCGAAATTCTTCTGCGGGTCGCGGGCGAAGAATCCTACGCCGCCGAACTGCTCCATTCCGAACGTAGTGCGAAGCTTTCCTCGCGCGATCACGGGCTTGCCACCGAACTGGTTATGGGCGTTCTCCGCTGGCAGTCTCTGCTCGATCAACGACTGGCTGCGGCATCGTCGCAGAAGCTAGATCGGCTGGATGGCGAGGTGCTCGCAGCATTGCGCCTCGGCGTGTATCAACTGCAGTTTCTCTCACGAGTGCCGGCGCGCGCGGCGATTTTCGAAAGCGTGGAGCTTGTCAAAGCGGCGCGAAAGCGCTCGGCTGCGTCGTTCGTGAATGCGATTCTCCGGAAAATTGCTGGCGCCAGCGCGGACGACATCTTCGCGCAAATCGGCAAATCCCTCGATTCGACCACGCTGGCTCGGAATGCAGCTCATCCGCCGTGGCTGGTGGCACGCTGGACCGAGCGCTACGGTTTCGATGCAACGCGCCAAATCTGCGTACATGATCAGACGGTACCAGGCACGTCCATTTATATTCACGACAATCAATCTGAAGCGGAACTTGCTGCGGCGGGCGTGCACTTCGCGCCGGGTCGATTGCTAACGGCTGCGCGACACGTTCTTGCGGGCGATGTAACCGCGACGCACGCCTACCAGGAAGGGCGCATCTCCATTCAGGATGAAACTTCGCAACTGGTCGCATTGCTGGTGGGCCGTGGAGGAATGGAGGTTGATTGTAAGATCCTGGATTGTTGCGCCGCTCCCGGCAGCAAGACTGGCTTGATCGGCCGGCGTAACCCGCGCGCAAAAGTGTTTGCGACGGAATTGCATGGTCACCGCGCGCGCTTGCTGCAGAGCCTCAGTCGCTTGCCGAACCTCCACGTGATTGCGGCGGACGCACGACGTTTGCCCTTCTTGTGCAGGTTTGACCGCATTCTCGCCGACGTGCCTTGTTCCGGCACTGGCACTCTGGCCCGCAATCCAGAGATCAAGTGGCGGCTCAGGTTCGAAGACCTGCACGACCTTCAGTCGCGGCAGGTGGCCATCCTGAAGTCCGCGCTCGCCCGGCTTGCGATTGGCGGACGACTCGTCTATTCCACGTGTTCGCTGGAGCGCGAGGAAAACGAAGCGGTGGTGGAAACTGCCCTCGAGGGCGCGGCGGAATTCACGGTCATCGATTGCAAGGGAGAGCTGGAACAATTGCGGCAGTCGGGCGAAATGGGCTGGAAGGATATCGCATGGCTTCTCGCTGGACCGTATCTGAGAACGATTCCCGGCGTGCATCCTTGCGACGGTTTTTTCGCCGCGATGATTGAACGGAGATGATCGAACCGAGATAGGAGAATGAAAGATGAGTTAGCGAACTTCGAAATTCACCGCGCTGCCGGCGGCAATTTTCTGTCCTGGCACGGGAATCTGGGTTACGATCATGCTCGCTGCACTGGGCTCGGAAGCCGCAGACGGCGTAACTGGAACGGGTTGCGACTCGCCTGGCGACGGCGGGGGAAGCACACTGACTTTACCGACCTTGATGCCGGCGTCCTGTAGCGCCAGCATCGCGCTGCCGAGCGGTTGTCCGGTGAGGTTCGGCATTACATAGGTCGACGGCTCGGGCCCGTCGCTGACCAGCAGACTGATTTTTGGCGCGGACACGCCGCTGGCATTGGCCGGCGGGCTTTGTGATATCACCTGATCCATTGGCGCGTCCCGCAAATTGACGTGCGCGACCGAGCCCAGACTGATCCCGCGGCGTCGTATGTTCAACTCCGCGACCCGCTCGCTTCCTCCGGTTACGTCGGGAATCGCCACTCGCTGCGGCCCCAGACTCTGCGCCAGACGGACCGACCAGCCTCGCCGTACCTTCGTTCCCGGCGGCGGCATCTGGGTCATGATTTTTCCCTCGGGAACGCCAGCGCTGTAGAATTGCCGCTCGATCAACACTTGCAGGCCTAAAGCGGCGCCCGCATGCTCGGCTTCGAGCGGGCTCATGCCCACCAGTTTCGGGATGGTCACCTCGCGCCCGTGGATGGCTAGTTGCATAGCCGCGAGGGCTGAAATCAGCGCCACCGTCATCAGCACCAGAGCCAGGAGCAGCATGCGGAAAAATTGTCGCACTGCTGTCGATTATAGCTTCCCGGCGAGATGGCATCCTCTAGAACGTGGTGCCGTCATGTTCCGGCAGCGCAGCGCTTTGCTCTTCCCAGCGATTGCCGCAGGCATGGCAAGTCCATCCCCGTTTGTACACCGGAACCGGAACACCAGCATATGCCGTCAGATAGGCGACCGGCTTATTCAGTTCTGCAGGCTGACGTCGAGCGACTGGCACTGCGGACATTTCGGTTGCTCGAAATTCCCGATGCCTTCGACATCCAGCATGTCGGGGATGGGCTGGTTCAGGATTTCGCTGGCCGCTTCAGCATCTTCGGCGCGAACCTTCAGTTTGATTCCACCGAGAAGATTGGAGATGAACCAATCCATGCGGATCATGTTGTCATCGACCAGGTAAGCCTGAATACCGGCGGACTCCAGACTGCCCTTCGCCAGCAGCGCTTCTGGGAGATCGCGGAACTTGCGCAGCGTGACGGTTTCGTTGAACTCGAACACGTCTTCACCGCGGGGCGGCGCAATCTCCATCTTGAGTCCGCGCTTCGCAACCTCGGCCCGGAACGCTTCCTGGGCAGCGGTGCTCAATTCATCGCCGCTTTCGGCGATCTGACCAAGTTCTTCGTCGCTCATCGCGGAGTACACGCCGGATATTCGTGCGCGTTCCTGTTCAGGCGTCGGCATCGTCATAGCCGGACATGATACTCCGCAAATGAGCTCGTTATCAGTTTTGATTTGCGCTCGATTTCGCGCTTGGCGACGAGAGCGATGCTTGCGTCTTCTGTTGCGCCACCCATTCGTGAACGCGCGTGCTCAGCACATCCATTGGAAGCGCGCCGCCCGATAGCACTTCATCGTGGAAGGCTCGCAGGTCGAATTTGTCGCCCAGTTGGTCTTTCGAGTACTGGCGCAGCTTCAGAATTTCGAGCTGTCCGATTTTGTACCCGAGCGCCTGCGCCGGCCATGCCATGTAGCGGTCGGTCTCGCTCTGGACGTCGGCCTCGTCAATGGCGGAGTGGTTGTGGAAGAAATCAACCACCTGCTGGCGGGTCCAGTGTTTGTAGTGGAAACCGGTGTCGACGACCAGGCGGATGGCGCGGAGCATGTCGTCCTGCAGGTGGCCGTAGTAGCTGTAAGGATTCTGGAAGAATCCGACTTCCTCGCCCAAGCGCTCGGAGTAGAGAGCCCATCCTTCGGCGTAGGCCGTATATTCTTCGTGCTTGCGGAAGGGAGGTAGTTCGGGCAATTCTTGCGCGATCGAAATCTGCATGTGATGTCCGGGCACGCCTTCGTGATAGGCGGTGGTTTCAAAGTCGACCGTGGTGCCTTTCTCGAAGTTGCCGGTGTTGACCATGATATGACCGGGTCGAGATCCGTCCTGAGCTCCCTCAATGTATTCCGTGGAGGCTTCTTTCTCGCGGAACTCCTCGATGGGCATGATTTGCAACTTTGCTTTGGGGAGACGTCCGAACATCGCGGGCAGCTTCAAGTACATTTGATCAGTATATTGTTGGTAGAGGTCGAGAATCTCCTTGCGGGAATGCACGTGGACTTTGGGGTTGGTCTGGAGAGAGGCGCTGAAGCTCTTCAGATCCTTGTATCCAAGTTGGTTCACTACCGCGAGCATGCGACCTTCAATCTCTTTCACCTGCTCGAGCCCAAGTTGATGGATTTCTTCGGGTGACAAGTTTGTCGTCGTGCTCTCTTTGACGCGGAACGCATACCAGGCGTTACCGTCGGGCAGAGACCAGGCTCCGGGCTCAGTTCTGCCCCTGGGCGCATACTCGTCCCGCACAAACGCGGTGAACTTGACATAGGCAGGGACCACGGAATCCTTGACGGCTGCGAGGCCTGCCTCGCGCAGTCGCTTGCGATCGGCTTCGGAGATGGCATCAGGAAATTTGTCAAAAGGATGAGTGAACGGGCTTTGGTCCGCGGGCGTCGTGGCAATTCCATTCGCTTGTGTCACAACCTTTTCCAAGAGAATCTTTGGCGGCATCAGCCCCGCCGCCATGCCTTTGCGCATCTGCTCGATGGTCTGGTCAAACAGCCGTGGAAGCAGCTTCAGCCGCGTAATGTAGTCTTCGTAATCCTTCACACTCTCGAACGAAAGAACGCTGACCAGTTGTGGCGCGTCGATGTGAATCCCGTTGAACTGGTTCACCGGCATTTCCCAAGGTTTGAAGCGTGCGCCTTCGAGATCCATCTTCAGGTCGCGAACCATGAGCTGTTTATTCAGTACTTCCTGCTCGGGAAAGCCGGTTGTGTCAATCGCTTCGAAGCGGTCGAGGAAGAGGCGAGTCTGTTCCAGATTGTCGTCGATGGCTGGTTGCGAGAAGTCGTCGAGTTTGTCGTTGTAACGCTTATCACCCAGAATGGAGGCGTAGATTGGGTTCCTGCGCATGGTATATTCCCACTGCTCGTGCAGCAGGTCGTTCAGCGCTTTGCGCCGCATTTCGAGATCGGCAGGTTGATTAGCGGCGGCCACGGTGGCCGGAATCAGTATGGCTGCGGTCAGCAGGCAGATCAAAAATCGCATTGCATCTCCAAAAGAAACTTTTATGGGTGTTGAGGCAGACTTCTCCCACACAACTATGTAATGTTAGACGTATACGCGAGCGCATGGTTATCCGTTCCCAAGAAAATTATTTGCCGCGTTCGCGCGAGCCCGCCGCAGTCCGGCGGCAATGCCTTGCCGCACCGCACGCCTGTATCCGGCAGCATCCGATTTGGCCGAAGTCGCGGCGGCAATACCACCGGGAGTGGTCGCCTCCTCGTGCAGCGACTGCAAGGAATGCTTGCCCTCCCGCCAGGCGATGATCCCATCCGCCAACGCATGCGCGCTTGCCAGCAGCGCTGTGTTTCGATCGAGCCCTGCTTCCCGCGCAGCTTCCGCCAGAATCGCGAGCGCGTGATAGCCATGGCTGCAGGAGTAGGTCACAGTGAACGCATCGAATTTGCTTTCCGGGATTTCAACCGCCTGGCCGAATGTGGCGAAGAGATCGTGGACGCGTTTGCGAACTGCGCGCGGCAACGTCCGGGGAAAGGTTACAGCTGTGAGGCCGCGCCCGCTGCGGCAGAGAGGGCTCGGCATGGCACGAGCCCATTGCACGGGCGGGCCAATTTGCTTGCTCAACACGCGCAGGGGCACGCCTGCGGCCAGGCTGATCGTAAGTGTCTTTCGTCCGCGCAATGCCTGGTTCTCCTTTCCGATCGCGTTCCCGACGGCTTGAAGAAGCTCGCGAACCGAACTTGGGCGAACTGCGACGATCAGTATGTCTGCCTGCTTGACGGCTCGATTCAGGTCCGGCTCGACAGCGACCGTGTAGCGCCTTTTCAGATCACGCAGCTTGCCCGGATTGCGATCATGCACGACCAGGCGATGTCCGGTGCTGCCCAGGCGCAAGCCCGCCACCATCGCGGACGTGATCCGGCCTCCTCCGAGGAAGACGATCGTGCTCATGCCGACTCTTTCCTTTTCCTTTGCGCGGGAACGACAGCGCCGTCACGCTACCGGCTGGCCAGCCCTCCCGCGATTTCTCCGCCGTCGCAGGTGTAGACGTGACCGGTGATGTTTTGCGCATCGTCGGAGGCGAGGAAGGCGAACAGCGCCGCAATCTCTTCTGGCTGAGCGTGGCGGCGCAAAGGGATTTTGCGGTTGACCTCTGCGATCATTTCATCCGTGTACTCGGCGCGCTGCATCGGCGTCAGCACGTATCCCGGAGCCACCGCGCATACCCGGACTCTCGGCGCAAGTTCCAGCGCCATCGACTTTGTCAGCTCGATCACTCCCGCTTTGGTAGCGTTGTAATCCGCATAAAAGGGATATCCCATGATGCCGTTGGTCGACGCCGTTTGCAGAATCACGCCATTGCCGCGCTCCATCATGTGCTTCGCCGCTGTCTGCGCTACGTAAAACACGCCGGTGAGATTCACGGCCATGACTTTGTCCCACTCTTCCGGCGTGATGTCAAGAAAACTGTGCCGGGTGCTGATGCCGGCGTTGTTTACCAGCACATCCACGCCGCCCATCAGGCGAACCGATTCGGCGAAGACGGCGTGCACCTGCTTCAGGTTCGAAACGTCGGCGTCGAGCGCCGCGGCCAGAGAGGGCAATGCGCGCTGGATTTCTTGCCGCGCCTCCGCGTCGCGGTCGAGCACGCACACGACAGACCCCTCTTCAAGAAAGCGCGCAGCCGTGGCCGCTCCTATGCCACTTGCCCCGCCGGTGATAAGGACTCGTTTGGCTTTCAACCCGCGCACTCGCGCCTCCACAAAAGAAAATCGGGCAGATCAGGATACCTGTCTGCCCGCCGACGCGCCATTGGGGTGAAGCGTCTGGCCCTCAGGGGCTAAAGCCCGCATTTTTTCGGCTCTGAACGGCAGGGCTGAAGCCGTGCCCTACCCGGGACCTGCCCGAACCAGAGTTCTCCGGTGATTCCAGACGGGGAAAGCCCCGTCTCTACAAGAGTTTTTCCGCAACCTGTGAAGCCGTGCCCTACCCAAACCCATTGCCTTGCAATACCCAAAACCATCGTGTGCCCTACCCGAACCATTGCTGCGCTCTGCCAAAACCAGTTACGAGGCGAGTGAGAATACTTCGTCAGCCTACCTGCCACACTGTATCGAGCACTGTCCCGTCCACCCACTTCACCACGGCGCACGGACGATCGCCCAACTTTGGCCGCGCTGGCTTGCCGCAAATTTTCTCGACTTCCGCCTTGATATCCTGAATCGGACGAACCGGCAACTTCGATCCCATGATCGCATGGAGCAGGTCCGTGCGCTTCGGATTGACGGCAATGCCGCGCTCGGTCACGACCACGTCAATCATCTCTCCCGGTCCCGTCATGGTCGTGACCTCGTCCACGATCACGGGGATGCGATCGCGGAATGATGGCAGCGCGAGAATCGTGCAACCCGCAAACAAGCAGTTCTGCCATCCGCCAATGCCGTGCAGCAAGCGGCCATCGGAATGCGTCACCACGTTGGCGTTGAAGTTCACGTCAACTTCCGTCGCGCCCAATACCACGGCATCGACCAGCGAAGCGAAGTTGCCCTTGCCGTGATAGTTGTACGAAGTGAACGGAGAAGTGGCCACGTGCCGCGGATCGGTCGCGATCGACTTCACGCCATCGAGATCAAACGTCTGCCCATCCAGGATGTAATCCGTCAGTCCTTCCTGCAGTAATTCGACCAGGTATTTCGTTGATCCACCGCGAACGAAGCGCGCCTTCACGCCATCCTGCTTCATCATCTGTTTCAGATATTCGACGAAGGCCAGTGCGATTCCGCCCGCTCCTGCCTGGAACGAAAATCCGTTCTTCATGATTCCCGTCGCCCGCAGAAACTGCGCTACTAACTCCGCGATCCGCAGCCGGTCGGGCGAACGCGTGATCTGCGTGGTGCCGGAAACTATCTTCGCTGGATCGCCAATCATTTCCACTTCCACCACGAAGTCGACGTTGTTGCCCTGAATCTGCCAGGGCACACACGGAAATGGCACAAGATTATCGGTGACCACGATTACGCGATCGGCGTAGGTGGAATCCGCAAGCGCAAAACCGAGCGAGCCACAAGCCGACTTGCCGTGCGAACCGTCCGCATTACCGAAAAAATCGGCGGTCGGCGCGGCGATCACCGCGATATCAATGTGAACGTCTCCGTCCTGGATCGCCTGGTAGCGGCCGCCGTGCGACCGCAGCACGCCCATGCCGCGCATCTTGCCTTGTGTGCAGTAGTCGCCCAATGGCCCGTTCATCGAACCTTCGATGTGATGGATCACTCCTTTTTTCATCAGATCGATGGCGCCCTGCTGGGAAGGGAACGACGCGCTCGGGAACCACATCAGGTCTTTGACGCCGATCTTAGCCGCCGCCTCCAGCGCCATGAGCGCCACTCGATCGCCATCCCGCAGATGATGATGGTTCGAGAGCACCATTCCGTCGCGCAGTCCGCAGTTACGCAGCGCGGTTTCCAGATTGGCCACGCGCTTATCGCCGCTATCTGGATAATCTTTATTTGAGCAGATGGCCGGCGCCGCCTTCCGTCCGCGCGGCTGATACTTGCCCGCGCCCAGAAATGGAATCTGCGGCTTGCCGTTTACCATAGTCGGTACGGCACGGCCGGCGGCGTTATGCGCCAGTTCTACTCTCTCTTTTTCTTTCTCTTTCGCGCTCACGAAATCGCTCCCATCGCCTTCGCCCGCTCCACTAGCTTCAGCGCCCGCTGCACCACCGGCGGATCGATCATCTTCGAACCCAGACTCACGACCGCCAACCCCTTGCTCTGCGCTTCCTCGAACGCGGCCATTACTTTCCTCGCTTTTTCGATCTCGTATGCGCTCGGTTGAAACGCCTCGTGGATCACGCGAATCTGCCCGGGATGGATGCATCCCATGCCTTCGAATCCCGCCGCCCGTGAGCCTTCTGCCCAACGCCGCAAACCATCCAAGTCGGCGACATCGCTGAAGACTGAGTCAATCGCCTGCACTCCCGCGGCGCGCGCCGCATTTACTACGCGCGACCGCGCATATTGCGACTCACGCCCCTCCGTGGTCTTCACCACGCCGAGATCGGCGGTGTAATCTTCGAGCCCAATCGTCAGCGCCGCCACATTTTCTGTGGCCGTCGCGACGGCAAATGCGTTCTCGATTCCCAGTGCTGTTTCGATAATCGGCATGATCCAGATCGGTCTGGTAACTCCGTGGCGCACCTTGATCTCGCCGATCACGCGATCCACCTCTCGCACTTGCTCGGACTCTTCCACCTTAGGAATCAAAATCAGGTCTGGACTCTCGCCCACCACTTCCGCTAGATCTTCGAGGCCTAACGGCAACTGGTTGATCCGCACCATGCGTTCGCACGATCCGAAATCGACCGCCCGCAGAGTGTTTCGCACCAGGATGCGAGCAGCATCTTTCTCTCCGCGATGCACCGAATCTTCCAAATCGAGAATCACGGCGTCGGGTCCATGCAATGAGGCATTGATGTAGTACTTGGGTTCAGAGCCCGGCAGATACAGACGCGATCGGCGCAGCCGGTCCTTCTGCGACGGCGGTGGCAGCGGATGCTGCTCCGGCAGCGAGCGTTTACCGAGGGCAATCGACGTGCGCCTGGCTGCGGCTTCGATGCGAGCCGCGATAACAAAGGACAGCGCGCCTTCATCATGAATCGCAACCCGCGCGTGCTTGACTCCCAGTTCGGCGAGGACGTCTCGCGTCTGTTCCATGATCGCCGTGCCGTAATAGGGCGCCACGCGCGATTCCAGTGAGATCTCGATCCCTCCGCTGTCCCGCGCCTCAAAGGCGACGTGCACGTCTGACCGAACTTCTTTGCCCCAATGGCCTGCCTCGGCAGAACGCGGGGAGGTAGTTTCGACAGCGCTGCTCATAATTTCGTCAACTCCGGGATCCACAACTTGCAAGCATTCCCAATTGGGCTGTCCTATTATTTCAGTTTCGCCAAAATGGCATCCGTCATCTGCACTGTCGAAGCTGCACCCTGGTTGATCGCTTTCGGACCACCAGTAAGACGCATCATATCGTAAGTCCGGACTTTCCCTTCACGCACCACATCCGCAATGGCCGTGCGGATGCGATTTGACTTCTGATCTTCGCCAATATGATTGAGCATCATCGCTGCCGAGAGAATCATCGCAATGGGGTTCACGATGGGTGGATTCAGCTCGGCATACTTCGGAGCGGACCCGTGTGTCGGCTCAAATACCGCGACGTCATCCCCAATGTTACCGGATGCCGCGAATCCCAGTCCGCCCACCAGTCCGGCGAACGCGTCGGAAAGAATGTCGCCGAAAAGATTCGACGCCACGATCACGTTGTACTCCTCCGGATTCTTGTTCAGCCACATCAGTTGCGCATCAATGTTGGTGGACCAAAGCGCAATCCCGGGATAATTCTTTGCAACCTCTTTCGCCACTTCTTCCATCATGCCCGAGGTTTCGCGCACCACGTTCGGCTTCTCGCAAATCGTCACGCCCCTGAATCCGCGCCGCTTTGCATATTCGAAAGCGGCGGTCACGATGCGCTGTGCGGCCTTGCGAGTGATGATGCGGCAGCTCACAGCGATCTCCGGTCCGGGTACGCTGGCGAAGGCTTTGAATCGGGGATGGCTGTTCAGCGCGGCGCGGACGATCTCCGGAGGGTTCGTCCACTCCACGCCGGCGTACATACCCTCGGTGCCCTGCCGGAAGACGGTGGTGTCGATCTTGGGTTCATCGAACCCAGGCCCGTCGCCGCCGCCGTCCGCTTTCTTGCGAATGTAATTCAGCGGATTGCCCGTGAACCCGACGCACGGCCGCATGCAGATATCGAGATTGAATTTCTGCCGCATGGTCACGATCGGCGAGTAATAGACGTGACCCTTCCCTTGCAGTTCGGGTTTAAGCTCGGCCTGGGCCGCCTTGTTGGGCTTCGAAGTAATCGCGCCGAACAGACCCAACTTATGCCTGGTTAGTAACTCGATCGTCCGGTCGGGCAATGCATTGCCCTGTGCGCACCAGCAGTCCCATCCAATATCGGCATGAATATACTCAGCGTCAAAGCCGACTGCGTTCAACACGCGCAACGACTCCGGCAGGACCTGGTTTCCGATGCCGTCTCCCGGCATGGTAATGACTGTGTATCTCGCCATGAATGCTCCTTAGAATTTCTACGGCGGAATTTCTACCGCCGAGACGCCGAGGTGCGCGAGTAAACCAAAATCTTTGGAATGAAACAACTAAGCCACGCCCAGCCGCTTCGCCACCAGATTCTCCACGCCTCCCGCAATCACTAGCGACTGCGGCACGCTTCCCAGCGCCGGAAACCCAACCTTCTCCCTGCGCCACGAGATCGTGCTTGAAGTGAAATCGATGTCAATTTCGTCCCCCGGGATAATCGTCTTCTCCTTAGCAGCAATCTCCCCGGCAAACTGCTCGCGTACTCGGGCCACCAGTTCCGGCACCTCGATACACAAAAAGCCATTGTTGAACGCATTCCGCAGATAGGTCTGCGAGAAGCTGGCCGCGATCACCAGCGGAATGCCTTTCGCCTTCAGACACGTAACCGCCTGTTCGCGGCTCGAACCGGTGCCAAAATTGAATTGGCTGACGATAACATCGCGCGCCTTGGTGCGCGTGGCGAACTGTGGATCGTAATTCTCCATCACCACTTTCGCCATCATCTCCGGAGTCATGTCGTCGCGATAGGTGTAGTCCTTGCCGTAGATCGCATCGGTGTTGACGTTATCCTGCGGCATGAATACCAGGCGTCCCCGCACGCGCTGCGGAAAGCCCGCCAGGATTTCGACTTTCTCTGCGCTGCCTGATGCCGGTGTCAATTCGGTGTAATTGCGTTGCGGCTCGCGATTCGCGAACTCATGCGGGCCGCGAATATAGCCGGCAACGGCCGAGGCCGCCACCACCTCCGGACTCGCGAGATAGCACCTCGCGTCGCGCGATCCCATGCGTCCCTTGAAATTTCGATTGGTTGCCGAAATTCCGACCTCGCCCGCTTCAAGCAACCCCACACCTAGCCCGATGCAAGGCCCGCAGCCGGACGGCAGCGGGTGCGCGCCCGCATCCATCAGTGTCTGCCAGATGCCGCGCCGTTCAGCTTCTTCCTGCACCCACTTGCTGGCCGCGCTCAAGTAGAACTTCACGCCGGAAGCAACTTTCTGACCTTTGAGCACCTTTGCCGCGGCGGCCAGATCTTCCAGCCGCGAATTCACGCACGAAATCAGATACGCTTTCTGGATCGCAACTTTGTTCTTCTCAATTTCAGCCAGCGACTGCATCGCCTGCACCGTATCGGGTCCCGACACATGCGGCGTCACTTGCCCCAGGTCGAGCGTGATCCTCGCCGCATAGGCGGCATCAGCATCCGCCGTTGCAGCGTTCTTTTGCCAAGTTGCGATGTCTTGTTCTGAGAACCGCTCCACGCCCATCGCTTTGAGCCGCTGGTGAACGCCGCGCAAATAGTGGATGGTGACCGCGTCCACCGGAAACCAGCCCACCAGCGGACCCCACTCCGTTGTCATATTCGAAATCGAAAGGCGGGCGTCCATCGAAAGCGACGCCACTCCCGGCCCCGTGAACTCGACCGCCGCGTTCAGGCATTCGTCGTGGTTATAGAGGCCGCACAGAGTAATGATGACGTCCTTGCCGGTGACGCCGTCCGGCAGCTTGCCTTCCAGCACGACCTGAATCGACCGCGGAATCTGCCACCAGAATTCGCCCGTGGCCCAAACCGCAGCTGCATCCGTGCGAACAATCGGCGTTCCAATCGCGCCCAGCGCTCCATACATATTGGAGTGCGAATCCGATGCGACCACGAACGAACCGGGGACCACATAGCCGCGCTCGACCATAATCTGGTGGCCGATGCCGGACCCGGCAGGATAAAAATCCACGCCCTGCTCTTTCGCGAACGCTTCAATGGCACGGTACTTTTTCTGGTTCGACTCATCCTGATTCTGGATGTCATGATCGAGTGCAAATGTAAGTTGCTGCGAATTTTTCACTTTCTTCGCGCCGATGCCCTTGAACTTGCTCATCACCGCCGACGTGTTGTCGTGCGTCATGCAGCGGTGCGGACGAATCGACAGGAAATCTCCGGTTCGCAGCGGCCGCGCCGGACCCTCGGTCATGTGTTTCTGCGCGATTTTCTCAACGATGGTCTGACCCATTTAGAACCTCTTTTGGGGCTGATTGTGTGGGGACGGGGCTTTGCCCCGTCCCGCGTGGCGGAGCCCCGCCACCACGCGAACCAAATTTCAGCCTTTCCGTCTCAATTCGAATCCCAGATACATCAGCTGTCCTATGTGATGATGCAGATGGGTCGCGCACAACAGCACCACGGCGAAACGGTTGCGTGCGTCCAAGCCCACTGCGGTGTATTCCCTTGACCAGTCTTCCGCCGACTGATTGTTGATGGCTTCGAGTACTATCTCAATTGCCTGATCGAACTTCTTCAACACTTCTGCCTTGGATGGCCGCGTCGCGTCAGAAAACTCCAGCGGACGATCCCGCACATAGCCTGTCCCTGCGATCATCGCCCCGATGTAGTAATTCAAGTTGCCCGTGAGATGGAGCACGAGGTGGCCAAAGCTGTTGCCGAACGCGAAGGGCCTGGCCCAAAATTGTTCTTCGCTCAGCGGCGCGGCCAGTTCGCGAACCACACCCGCGAGTTTGGCGTAACCAGCCGCTAGGTCCGATGCAATCGTCAATTTCAGATCTGCCATATGCAATTCCTGAACGCGTAGGTACAGCCGCCGCGGCTGTGCAGGCGAGCACAGCTCGCCGCGTTCTCTCCGCCGCCAAGAAGCCGGACTTCGTCCGGCCGGACAGCCGAGGGCGGCTGTCCCTACGTGAACCCTTGGCTAGCGACGCTTCTTGCTGAGCTTCTTGGCTGCTTTTGCCTTCTTCTTTACATCCGCCTTCATCAGCGCCATCAGTTTCGACACCGACGCGCACTTCTCCAGATTCCAAATCGCGCCAATCAGTTTGTCCTGCGCCTTCTTCGAGAGTACTCTCTCCGCGAGAGCGCGGAATTTCTCCTCGATCTCGGCGTCGCTCAGCGGATTTCTTACGTCGCCCTTCGGATAGTCAAGCTGCTTCGAGAATTTTCGCCCGTCGACCGTCGTGATATTCACAATCACGCGCTGCAGCGCCGGGAAGACCTTTTCGATTTCGGGATCTGCCACGACTTCAACTTTCTTAAGCTGCGCGCGAATCGCCGGGTCCATGATCTTCTTCATCTCGAATTGCGCCGGCGTCACTTGCCGCTCCACCAGCGCCGCCGCAATCACGTAGGGAAGCGAATGGTCCGCCGTCTCCTTGCTGCGCGGATCGTACTTGCTTGGGTCAGAGAGAATGTCGGCCGCTCGCGCCAGCGAACGGATCTGAATCTTCTCGACCTGATCGGGATGCAGGTCGTTGCTCTTGACCAGGTCAAGCACCGCCGAAATCGGAGCATGCGTCAGCGCCTCGGTCGGGAAAAATTTCATCCCGCACTGGGTGATGCGCCACGACAAGCCGAGTCCGTCGGTCAGCAGATTCTGTTTCCATTCCGGACCGAAGCAGTGCACCAATCCTTCTTTGCCGTCGATGACGTGCTCCGGGCCGCTGTACCCCTTCTCCGCCAGCAGCGCCGCCAGAACGCCACTCTGCATTGCCATGGGATCGACCGTGTTCTTCATCATCGTCAGCTTGCCCGCGGTTACCGCGCCCATGGTGCAATGCCGCGAAGCCGAAATTCCGATCGCATGCTGAATCTGTTCCCAACTTAAACGCAGCGCACGTCCCGCCACGATCGGCGAGACAAACGCCGTCAGCGTCGCATGATGCCAGCCGCGCTCGCGGATGCCGGGAAACGCCGCCTCGCACAAGCGCATTTCGAACTCGTGTCCGAGTACAAATCCAACGATCAGTTCCTTGCCATCGCTTCGGGCGCGCTCACAACACGCCATTGCGGCGGGAAAAATATCGGAAGGATGCGACGGATCCTGCTTCCAGTAAATATCGTTGTAATCCATGCAGCGGATCATCAGGGCATTTGCCAGCGACGCCGAAACTGGATCCATCTTCTCGCCCGTGCCAATCACCGTCGCGGGTCCGCGGCCGGCAATCTCTTTCAGTACTTCCAGCGCGATGATCACATCATGCTGCTGATATCCGCCGAGCGCGCAGCCGGCTGAATCGAGCAGGAAGCGCTTGGCCTGGTACACCGCATCCTGCGAGAGCTGTTTGTATTCAAGCCCCGCAGCCCAGCGGGACATGGTCGCGGTGATGGTTTCTTTGCTGGAGCCTTGCATACCCGTGGACACTGGTTTCACCTATCGATTGGATTTGTCGTCCTTCGCTTTGCTCAGGATGACAACAATTTACGAATTCCGTTCTTCATTTCACCTTCACGTTCTTCGGATTCTTGAACGGCAGAAACGCCATGAAATCGGCGTGGTGCACGATGAACGCCTCGGTCGTGCGCTTTACCAGATCGCCTTCGGCGGCGTGTGCGGCGATGATGTGGCACACTGCGTCCGGCACGCCGCACTCCATTGCCAGCGCGACTCCCGTAAACGGATGCCGCAGCGCTTCTCCGCGTTCACTTTGCCGGCTCTTCCCGTCCGGACCAATCTCATATTCCAGCAACTTGCCGACGTCCGCCAGGATTGCGCCGGCAATGACCACGTCGGCGTCGATCGGTAGGGCTCGACCCATGAAGTCCGTCATCGCTGTTGCGCTGTCGCGCGCAATATGCACCACGCAGCGCTTGTGCTCCATGAACGTGATCGGACAATTCGGAACCAGCAGAGTAAAAGGAATCTGATTCAGGTCATCCGGCCTCAGCGGACTGCGCTCAAGTGCCTTGATCCAGGCTTGGGTCACCTGCTCGCGCAGCTTGGCATTGCCGATCCACTGAATCTCCGGCCACAGTCGTTCGACAGCCTCGCGCATGGGCAGGACCTCCCTCACTAGACTCATCCTTACGAGACTCAATAGATTATCGGAGTCTATGCGAATGCGTCGAGGGGACCGAGTGCGGCGGGGCCGGGCGTGCGCAAGCGAACTTGCGTCCAGCAACGCATTCACATTGTAGTAACAATTCTTCCGTATATTTTTGCCTTCATTAGGGCTGAGGTTTTTTGGGCCACCGAATCCTGAAACATAGGTGGAACCGAGGAGATTTTTAACATGGCCACAGCTACGCCGGTGCTGGAAGCAAAGCTCAATCGCAGTCCGGGAAAAATCGGGATGTTGGGCTTTGGGGTGGTGCTCCTTGTCGGGATTATTTACTCGGCCTTTCACCTGCTCACAGACCTCTCCACCGTGCATGGCGGATCGGTCATGCCTTACGTGTTGTTGGGCATCGCACTGCTGGTGGCGCTGGGGTTCGAGTTTGTCAACGGATTTCACGACACGGCGAACGCGGTGGCTACGGTCATCTACACGCACTCGCTGGAGCCGCATATTGCAGTGGTGTGGTCGGGGTTCTGGAATTTTCTGGGGGTGTTGACTTCAAGCGGGCTGGTCGCTTTCGGAATCATTTCTCTGTTGCCGGTTGAACTGATTCTGCAGGTAGGGAGCAAGGCTGGGTTCGCGATGGTTTTCGCGTTGCTGGTCGCGGCCATTATCTGGAATCTTGGGACTTGGTACTTCGGCTTGCCCGCTTCGAGTTCGCACACTTTGATTGGTTCGATTATCGGAGTGGGCATTGCGAATCAGTTGATGTCCCCCAAAACGGGCACCAGCGGCGTGGACTGGGGGCAAGCCACCAATATTGGGAAGTCGCTGCTGTTGTCGCCGCTAGTGGGATTTGTCTGCGCGTTTCTTTTGTTGTATCTGATGAAGGCGGTGGTCAAGAACCCTGCTCTTTATGAGGCTCCTGTAGGGACGGAGCCGCCGCCGTTCTGGATTCGGGCGCTGCTGTTATTGACGTGCACGGGAGTGAGTTTCGCGCATGGGTCGAATGATGGGCAGAAGGGCATGGGGCTGATCATGCTGATCCTGGTGGGGACGGTGCCTACGGCATATGCTCTGAACCACGCGATCACGCAGAAGCAGTCGGATGATTTCATTGCCGTTTCACAACAGGCGGCCGGAGTGCTTTCCAAGTATGTCAGCCCGGACGCGGTTATCGCGGACCCTCGGGAAGAGGTTACGGATTACATTCGCACCAAGCAATTTACTCCCAATACGATGCTCGGTTTGCGTCAACTGGTGAGCGGCATCGGCAACGAGACGGCGCTGTACGGAGAGATGGCGAAGATTCCGAATGACCGGGTGCGAAACTTCCGCAATGACATGTATGTGGCTAGCGAAGGGCTACGCCTCATGAAGAAAAGCGGGCAGCCACCGATGTCCGCGTCAGATTGGGAAGTCCTGAACAACTACAAGACGCATGTGGACGCGGCGACCCGTTTTATCCCGGGATGGGTGAAAGTCGCGGTTGCCATGGCGCTCGGACTGGGCACGATGATCGGATGGAAGCGCATCGTGGTTACGGTCGGGGAGAAGATCGGCAAGGAACATCTTACCTACGGGCAGGGAGCGGCGGCGGAAATCACGGCCATGTTCACGATTGGCGCGGCGGACTGGTTCGGTTTGCCGGTAAGTACAACGCACGTGCTGTCGTCGGGAATTGCGGGAACCATGGCCGCGAACCATTCCGGCTTGCAATGGTCGACGGTGCGCAACCTGGCGATGGCATGGGTACTGACGCTGCCGGCTTCGATGGTGCTGGCGGGTTTCCTGTTCTGCGGGTTCCGAAACGTCTTTTAAGTTCCGAACCGCTTTGCTGCGCCGGACGTTGAGTTCTGCCTTAAGTCAGCGCTTGGGCGGCGCGGTACCCGAAGCGGCATCCTGGTCGATCGGTAGCAGTTCAATGCTGCATCCCGAGGTATCGCAAGTCGCGACTCCCCGCCGGACAATTTTCACCGACGACACATCCGGAAATCTCACGGGGAAGTCCTTTTCTCGCAGTTGCTCGGCAACGGGGCGAAGGGATTCGTCGCCGTCAACAAACTCAGCGCGCTCCGGACGCGGCGAGCTATCGAACACGAGGTTGAAGCGCGCTGAAACTGGCTTGCTGCTCATTGAGATCGACCCCAACTTCACCGTGCGCGCCTGTACCAACTCCACCTGAGCCTGCTTAAGCGCCAGCGTCGCCTGTGAGGCATCGGTCCCCGCCCCTGGCGGATCGGGCGCCAGTTTCGTCCATCGCGCCCGCGAATCCGGCTCGTCGCTTCCGCCCGCCGCCACGGCCAGCGCATACATATGCCGTGCTTTCTCCGTTTGCCCTTGCTTCTCGAGCACTTGCCCCAGACGGTTCGCGACCGTTCCCGACTGGCTCAAAAGCCACGCCGAGGTGAGAAACTGCATGGCTGCCAGATTTTCGCCGCGCTGAAATTTCGCCCATCCTATCCGCGCCCAGGCCAGGGCCACAAGCCGCATCGACGAAAACGCGGACGGCCCCAGACGGTCCAATTCGCCCGAGTCGAATTGTCCTCCGATGTCGTAGAGAACCTGCTGCGCATTGTTCTCGGTTTCGGTCGGATCAATGTCGTTCTTCATCTTTAACGCAGCGGCGAAAATATCCTGGCCGGAATCCGCGTCCGCACTGCCCGTCAGTCCCTTCATCAACTCTTGCGCTTGGGATTTCTCTCCTAGTCGCGCGTACACCTGCGCCAGCGCCATCTTCGTTTCCGGATCATCCGGAGGAATCGCGGCGGCCGCTTCCAGTTCCTGGCGCGCGTCGGCATCACGTCCTAACTGTGCCAGAAGCAATCCGAGATTTTTGTGCGCCTCTTCTTCGTATGGAGCCGTCTCCAGTTGCTTGCGATATTCTGCAATCGCCTCCTCGGTCTTTCCCGTCAGTTGCAACTCCATCGCGAGGTCGCCATGCGCGTGCTTGTGATTCGGGTCAAGCTCGAGCTGCTTGCGGAACGCGGCGATCGCCTCCGCATGACTGTTGGCTCCGGCGTATGCCAGTGCAAGGTCATACCATCCGTCTTTCATGCCCGGATTCGCCAGGCTGGCATCCGCGTCCACCGCGCGCTTGAGCAGTGTGATTGCCGTGCGATAGTCCTTGCTCTGTAGCGCTTTCACTCCAGCTCTGTGCAACTCCGCGGGAGTGCCTTCCATTTTTGAAGCCGTCTGTGCCTCTTGCCCCGAAGGCGTCAGGATGGTGGCCGACAGTAGCTGATCCTGATCGCTTTGCGTGGCATTGCGAAATGATTCGTAGTCGGCGCGCCGCGCCGCCGCGAGCTGATTTGTCTTCATGTTCAATTTGCGCTCGCCTTCCAGCAGCCCTCCATTGTTGGAAACGCTCACCGAATAGGCCGACGAATAGTCGCCATAGTCTCGCGACATTTTCACCGGGGTCGGCGTGTGCACCGTGTAGTTGGGGGGAAACTGCAAGTGGACCCGATAGTCCATTTCACCGGCGGGGCCAATGTTCAGGGGTGCCGTATTCTTTTCCGACGCTCGAATTGCTGGCATCCCCAGCGGCGGAATCGGTCGAAAATTCACGCTTGCCGATGGCACTACAAAATACTGGTCCTGATGCAGGTGATACTTCAGATGAAAGGGCCTGCTCGTGTTCTCGATGGGATCGAGTTGGACGTCATCGACGTCGCCCGGCAAGCCCCAACTCGCCGAGAGGGCTTTGACAAACTCCATCCATTGCGCCTGCGAAAATCGTCGAAAGCTTGCGCGCATGGGCCAATCGCGATCTCCCTGGGCGGTGACCTCAAGCGTCGCGTCGAGCGCGCCGAACTCGCTGAACTTGCCGTCGAGCGCGAAGTGCATGAAGGTTTTGATGGGAGAATCCGACGGCGTCCGCTGCAAGCCTCCCTCGCTATCGTCCGACGCCAGTACGGCTTCCTTGTTTCGCAACTGGTAGAGAATCAGGCCGAAGGGCGTCACTTCAGGAGTCGTATCGAGCCAGGTCAGCTCGGGTCCCGTCCCCAGTCGTGCCGCGGTGATCACGTGATCGAACTGTGCCGGCGAAGGAACGTCCGGATCCAGTTGACGCGTACTGTCGATCAGCACCGGATAACTCTGAATTCCCTCCGCCCGCAGCAGCGCGGAGAACAACGTGTGCTTGTCCTTGCAGTCGCCGTAGCCATTCTGCAGAACGTCCGAAGCCGAGTGCGGCTGATAGCGGCCGACTCCGAGCGAGATGCTCACGTAACGCACATTCCGCGCCACGAAATCGTACAGACGTCGCGCTTTCTCGGTGGGCGTGTCCGCGCCCTTGGTGAGCTCCACGGCTTTTTTTCGCACGCTGTCGTCCACCGTCATGCGCTCGCCCTGCAGCTTTGCGTACCATTGCGCCACCTGCTCCCAGTCCGTGAAAGTCGTCAGCTGCACATCGGGACCGGTCTCGTCGTCCGCCTCATCTTTATCTTTGTCTTTGTCGCGTTCCGGCTGGATATCCTTCACCAGCCAGGTGTAAACGCGCCGGTCGCCAGTCTCCTGAATCTCCGGCTTTCGCGCCGGCGTCTTGAGCTTCACCTCGCGCGATTTCGGGATGTCAATCTCGAGCCGATCTTCTTTGACGGCAACGCCCTTCGGAAATGTGTATTCGTACCAGAAGTTTCCCGCGGCCAGCGGCGTGAGAACGCGCGTCACCGTGCGGTATTCCAGCGTGTCTCCGGGCTGCAGCGCCGCCACGGAAATATGACGTTGCCGGTAGTCGCTGTACATCGGAGCTTCTTTCAGCACATCGGGAGCGAAATCCTGCGCCGTCGACTCCGGCGTCACCACTACCTGTCCATCCGGCTTGCGCACGCGGACATATTCGACTTCCAACTTCTCGGTCGCCGATGAGTATCCGAAAACCAGCTGGCCGAATTCTTCCACGCCCGCCTGGCTCTGAATCCGAACCACGGCCTCGGTCTCGCTCACTTCGGTTCCGTCGTTTTCAAAGCGGACACGATTCAGGATTCGTTCGAAGATGGCGGCCTCTTCAGCATTAGCGGTATTCGTTTTCTGCTTGGAAGAAGCTGAAGCCTGCGCCAGAGCATCCGTGCTCATCAGGCAAACGAGCGAGCAAACGACCGAACAGGCGAGCGAACAGACGAGTAAGAAGCCAACCACAACGTGGGACAGACGATTGGACATATTGCAGTTCTTTTACGCTGTGCCCAGCGTAAAATCAAACGAACTGGCATGAATTTCACTAAGATTGTGCGGCGGATTGCGATCCTGCTTTGTGTCTGTGGTCAGCTGGCCGCGCAGACTCCTCCGCTCGCAGTGGAGGACAAAGCTCTGCCCCCACTCGACAAGGGCGTGGAATTTCACATTCTCCTCCACGCCAACGGCGGCGTTCCGCCCTACATCTGGAGTGTAGCCAGCGGCGAGCTTCCCGAAGGAATCACACTCAGCCCGGAAGGCCTGCTGGCTGGGCGTCCCACCAAAACGGGCTCTTTTGCCCTGACCTTAAAGGTTGAAGACTCCGGCCAGCCCGCGCACAGCATCAACAAAGAGCTCCAAATTGTGGTCTCTACGTCTCTGTTGCTCGAATGGCTGGAATCTCCAAGAGTCCACGACAACCGGATTGACGGCGTGGCGCAGGTCTCCAATGCCTCCAAAGACACCTTCGATCTGACCGTCATCATTGTCGCCGTCGCCGACAACGGGCGAGCGACGGTTATCGGCTACGAGCATTTCCCGCTGAGAGCCGGGACTGCCAGCGTCAAGATTCCCTTTGGCAACACGCTGCCTCATGGCGGCTACGTGATCCATGCCGATGCCGTTGCTGAAATCCCCACCCGGAATGCCATCCTGCGCCAGAGGCTCCAGACCCCGCAACCCCTCCAGGTCACGCAGGGCCCGTAGCCGCTTTTTGCCCGTCCCGCGCCAGGCCCAGGCCAGGTACGCAAGTCACTTGCAGTCTGTGTGCTATCCTGATTGTCTTGAGGCAGTTGCACGGGGTTATGGTGGTGCGGTCTCCTTCCCGAGACCCGGGCATTTTGTATGGAGCTTTTTCTTAATCTCTGTTGGCTCTGTCTGCTGCTGCCCGCGTGGTTGCTGTGGTGGCGACGGGACGGCATCGGTGGTCCGGCAATAAGTCCTGCCGTTCGCCCGCTCGTGTTCGTTTGTGCTCTCGGCTGCGTGCTGATTCTTCTATTTCCCGTAATCTCGGTCACCGACGACCTGCACGCTATGCGCGCCGAGATGGAAGAATCCTCGCCGGGCAAGCGTAGTGTCTGCCAGTCCACGGCGGAGAAGGGCTCCGTCTGGCAGAGCCGCTGCCAGAATCTGCCCGCCGTTATCGCCACCTCGGCCTCGATCGGACTCACCAGGGTGGGCCGGCTGGAACTTTTCACCCGTCTTCCTTCTGTGCCGGTGGTTCCGCCGATTCTCCATGCCAGCCGCGCTCCTCCGTGCTCGCTCCTCGCGTAATTCGCCAAATCGACGATCCGTTGCATTCAAGAATCGACGGCGGTTCCCCTGGTCTTACCGAAATTCTTACGAGGGAACCTATACTCATAAGGATCCGCGTCCGCCAGATGGCGGACGCCCACAGCGACAAGCAGGCCACATCTCAACCAGGCCTTCGGAAAATCCGAGAGGCCCTGACGGAGTTACTGGATGCGCATAGAAGTCCAGCGATATTACTGGCTTCTCCTGGTTCTAACGCTGGGAGTTGTTGCGGTTTCGTCCGCACAGCAGCCGGCGCAGCCGCCGGCCGCCCAAAGTTTGACATGGCAGGGCGTGAAAGATCGTTTTGAGCTGCACAACCCCACCCTGCTGGCGGGGAAGCTGAGCATTGACGAATCCAAGGCTGCGGAGATTACCGCCCACCTGCGCCCCAATCCGATTTTGGCGTTCGATGTCGATCAAATCAATCCGTTCAACGGCGGACCGCCCCACAGTACCTTCGGGTCCCTGCTGACGACCGCCAACGCCAGCTATCTGCATGAGCGCCAGCATAAGCGCGAATTACGACTGGAGAGTGCAAAAGAGGGGACGGCGATCGCTGTATCCAGCCAGGATGACCTGGAAAGAAATCTTATGTTCAGCTTGCGCGGCGCATTCGTCGGAACCCTGCAGGCAAAAGCGGTTCTAAACGTGGCCAGGGAGAACCTGGCTTATTACGACCATGTTCTCGACATCAGCCGGGAACGATACAAGGCAGGCGATATTGCGCAAATCGATCTGGATCGGCTGGAATTGCAGCGGGTCCAGTTCGAATCGGACTTGCAGACCGCCGAGGTCGACCTCCGAACGGAAAAGATTCAGCTGCTGATGTTTCTAAACGACAGGACACCCGTCGAGCAGTTTGACGTAACCGGGCCATTCGACTTCAACGATGAAATCGCGCCGCTGGACGACTTCCGCAAGATGGCGTTGGACACGCGGCCTGACCTGAGGGCAGCGATTCAGGCAGTCGATAAGGCCAAGACCGACCACAAACTTGCCGTCGCCAATGGCTCGACCGATCCGACCTTCGGTTTTGACGTCGGACGCAACCCTCCTATCGACCAATATATTGGCTTCAACGTGAGTATTCCGCTGCGGATCTTCGATCGGAACCAGGGCGAGAAGCTGCGCACACAATTGGACATCGACCGGAACCAGAGGCTACTGGATGCAGCCCAAGCGCAAGTGTTCAGCGATGTCGATTCCGCCTACGCGACGCTGAACAGCAATGTGATTCTTCTGCGTCCCTACAAGGCGAAATACCTGCAACAGGCGGTGCACGTCCGCGAGACCGTTACTTTTGCCTATCAGCATGGAGGGGCATCTTTGTTGGACTTTCTGAGCGCGGAAAACGACTACCGCAACGTTCAAGTCAATTACGTGAACCTGGTTGGCTCTTACTTGATATCCGCGAGTCAGTTGAATCTCGCAGTGGGCCGGGAGGTGATCCAGTGACCATCGCAATGAGAATGCCAACCGCATCGGTTCGCCGACGGCAGTCGTTCTGCTGGGTGTTTTTCATAGAGGCCAGCCTGTGTGTTGCATTAACTGTGCTCGCCGGCTGCGGCGAAAATAAGGCCGACCCGAAGGCCGAGGCGCCACCAGCGGTAACCGTCGAACCTGACCTGGATGCTAACAACTTCAAGGTGGAACATCCCGACAAATTCCCATTGGTGACCGCGGTTGAGCATAAAGCGGCGCCGGCGCTGAATGTCACCGGCGTGGTGCAGCCCGATGTCGCGCGCGCCGTGCCCGTGATCTCATTGGCCGCGGGACGCGTCGTGGAAATTAAGGCCAGGTTAGGCGACACCGTGAAGAAGGGCCAGTTGTTGCTCAGGGTTCAGAGCAACGACGTTTCCGGAGCGTACCAGACGTATCGCAAAGCCGTGAACGATGATCTGCTGGCGCGACAACAGCTCGAACGGCAGCAGATCCTTTACGATAAGGGCGCTGTCGCCAAGAGCGCTCTTGAACAGGCCCAAGACGCCGCTGACAACGCCAAAGCCGGTCTGGATGCCTCCATCGAGCAGTTGCGGCTTCTCGGCATTGATAAGAATCATCCATCGGGAATCGTCGATATCTTCGCGCCCATATCGGGCGTGATCACAGACCAGCAGGTTACCAACGCATCGGGCGTGCAAGGATTGGGCTCCCCGAATCCTTACACCATCTCTGACCTTTCCTATGTCTGGATCGTGTGCGACGTGTACGAAAACGATCTCGACGCTGTGCACGTCGGCGAATACGCGGATATCCGCCTGACCGCTTATCCCAAACAGGTTTTCAAAGGCCGGATCGACAACATCCTTCCCGTTCTCGATCCGAATATCAGGACTGCGAAGGTTCGCCTCGAAGTCGCGAACCCCGGAATGATGCGGGTGGGAATGTTCGTCACGGCCACCTTTTATGGTAGGCAAGCCGAAATCAGGGCCGCGATCCCGGCCACCGCCATTCTGCACTTGCACGATCGCGAGTGGGTTTACGAACCGCTGAGCGCGGGACGGTTCAAGCGCCAGGAAGTGGTCACGGGAGCCATGCTTTCCGACAACCTACAGGAAGTTGTTTCAGGTATCAAACCGGGAGATCGAGTAGTCTCGAATGCCTTGGTACTGGAAAACACCTTGGAGCAATAAATGGGAGCAGTGAATGATTCGCCGAGTCGTTGATTTTGCTCTCGACAACCGCCTGCTCGTGCTCGGTTTTGCATTGCTGCTTTTCGCGAGTGGCATGGTTGCATTCCACAACTTACCCATCGAGGCCTATCCTGACGTGGCGGATAACTACGTCGAGATCATTACGCAATGGCCGGGGATTTCGGCGGAGCAAATCGAGCAGCAGGTCACCATTCCTCTCGAAATCCTGATGAACGGCATCCCGCATGTGGTGCATCTGCGTTCGTTCTCGCTCTTCGGACTCTCCGACATCAAGCTGATCTTCGACGACGAATCGGACAACGACTGGAATCGGGAACGTGTTTTGGAGAGGTTAAGCGAAGTCACGCTGCCGCCGAACGTGGTGCCGCAAATGGGCACGGACTGGAGTCCTGTCGGCCAGATTTATTTCTTCACCCTGCACAGCACCAATCCGGCCTACGACCCGATGGAGTTGAAGTCCATTGAAGACTGGGTTGTCGAAAAGAGTTTCAAATCTGTCCCCAACATTGTGGACGTGGCCAGCTTCGGCGGCCCTACTCGGGAATACCAGGTTCGGGTTGACCCCAACAAATTGGTCGCGTATGGCTTAAGCCTCGCCCAGGTCGAGCAGCAACTCACCAATAGCAACGCCAACGCGGGTGGCAGTTTCATTCAGGAAGGTCTGCAGCAGATCAACGTACGTTCCGTGGGATTGGTCGACCGCACCCAAGACATCGAACGCACGGTCATCGTAACCAAGAATGGCACGCCGCTCCGGGTCAAGGACATTGCGGTCGTTTCACAGGGCCCCAAGATTCGACTCGGTCAGTTTGCGCGAGCCCTTCACCGCGAGGACGGGAAGATCATCGATAACGACGATGTAGTCTCAGGCATCGTGCTGTTGCGGAAAGGCGCAACCGGCGAAACTGCGCTCGCGGACATCCATAAAAAAGTAGAAGAACTCAACGATCACATCTTGCCCAAGGGGGTTAAGATCGTCCCTTTCCTCGATCGCAGTCTGCTGGTTCATTACACAACCCACACCGTGCTTCACAATCTCACCGAAGGCATGATCCTGGTGTCGGTCATTCTGCTTTTGTTTCTGGGTAATGTTCGTGGCGCCCTCATCGTCGCCGCGACGATTCCGTTTGCTTTACTATTCGCGGCCATTTGTCTGAACTTGATGCACATTCCCGCCAATCTGCTGTCGCTTGGAGCACTCGACTTCGGTGTGATCGTGGAAGGCGCCATCGTGTTGATCGAAAACATTGTGCGCCATTTAAGCCACACCGACGGTGTCAAGACCTCTACCGAACGAATCAGTTTTGCCTCGCATGAAGTGCAGCGGCCGGTGTTCTATGCCATCGTCATCACCATTACCGCTTTCTTGCCAATCTTTACGCTGCAACGCGTGGAAGGCAGGCTCTTCCACCCTATGGCTTGGACCGTAGCCTTCGCGCTGCTGGGAGCGTTGCTCTTCTCGATCCTGGTGGCGCCGGTGCTGGCAAGTTTCGCGTTCGCCAAGGGAGCAAAGGAATGGCGTAATCCGGTCATGAGCTTCGTGACTGAACGCTACCGGGTAGCCCTGGGTTGGGCGATTCGCCGGCGTTTGATCACAGTCGGTGTGTGCGTGCTTCTGGTGGCCTTTGGCAATTACCTCGCTTTCAGCGGCATCATTGGTTCCGAATTTCTGCCCCACCTGGATGAAGGTGCGCTCTGGGTGCGCGGTACGCTTGCGCCCAGCACTGGACCGGACGAGGGTATCCGGGTAGCAAACCAGGCCCGAGTCGTCCTTTGCTCCTTCCCCGAGGTGCCGCAATGCACCAGCCAGGTAGGGCGTCCAGATGACGGAACGGATAACACTGGCTTCTTTAACACTGAGTACTTCGTGGACCTGAAGCCGAAAGAGGAGTGGCGTCCTGTTTTTCACGAAAACAAAGACGAATTGATCGCCGCCATGAATCGCGAGCTGGACAAAATCCCGGGTGTCGTCTGGGGCTTTTCCCAGCCCATCGAAGACAACATGGAAGAGGCCGTCAGCGGAGTAAAAGGCGCGCTGGCCACGAAGATTTATGGCGACGATTTGAAAGTTCTGGAGCAGAAGAGTGACGAAATCGTCGCCATTATGCGCAAAATCAATGGCGTTGAGGATCTCGGAGTTTTCCGTGTCCTCGGCCAGCCCAACCTTAACGTGACGGTGGATCGCGAGGCCGCCGCCCGTTACCAGATCAACGTTGCCGACGTGCAGGATGCGATTCAGACCGCAGTGGGCGGCAATGCGCTCACTCAGGTTCTCCAGGGCGAGGCGCGCTACGACCTTACACTGCGCTACCTGCCAAAGTATCGCGATACGCAAGAAGCGATCGAGAATATCCGCCTGCTATCGCCCTCCGGGGAACGAGTATCACTGGCGCAGCTCTGCAAGATCAGCGTGACCGATGGCGCTTCCGAGGTTTATCGCGAGGGCAATCGGCGTTATGTGGCTATTAAGTACAGCGTCCGCGGCCGCGACCTGGGCAGCACGGTGGAGGAAGCGATCAAAAAGGTGGGCGAACAGGTCAAACTGCCCACCGGATACAGCATTGATTGGGAGGGCGAATACAAGAGCCAGAAGAGAGCCAACGCGCGGCTGCTGATCGTACTCCCCATCACCATCCTCCTCATCTTCGTCATCCTTTACACGATGTTCAAATCCTTCAAATGGGCGCTGTTGATTATGGCGACGGTTGCGATCGCGCCCATTGGAGGTCTGCTTGCTCTTTGGATAACTGGCACCCACTTCAGCGTCTCCTCGGGCGTGGGGTTCCTGGCGCTGTTTGGGGTGTCGGTGCAAACCGGAGTCATCATGCTGGAATACATCAATCAGCTGCGGGCGCGGCGGTATTCCATCGAGGACGCAGCGGTTGAGGGCGCCGTCCTGAGGCTGCGACCCATCATGATGACCATGCTGGTGGCAACTCTCGGCCTGCTACCGGCCGCTCTCTCGCACGCCATTGGCTCCGACTCTCAGCGTCCGTTCGCTATCGTTATCGTCGGAGGTCTGATTGCAGCCCTCATCATGGGCGTCTTCCTGCTGCCGACCCTGTATGTGTGGATCGCGGGGGAACGCGATGTCCTGCCCGCAGCCGAAGAAGGGTTCGAAGTGGGCGAGCATGTGGATTAGGCATTTGGGGATAATGACTCGATCGACCAACGATCGGATCATTCGATCACTTTGGTCACCTTCATAGCTGGTATACCATTCCAGCTGCGCGCCCCAGCGACATATACTCCAGCTCAAGCTTCTACCTTTGAAGGGACGACTTCCGAATAATGAGTTCGATTCTGTTGAGGGCCCTGTGGGTCGTCGCGCTGGTGTCGGTTGCCGGCACACGCTCCCTTTCAGCCCAAAGCAGCGCAGAAACGAATCCGCAGCGGACTCAAGACGCGAAACTAGATCCGCCCGTGCTGCGTGCCGTGGATGCATCGACGAACCCGGCCCCGGAACAGCCGCCCGTGCCAGACCTTCCGGATCCCCCTAAGCGCATGTTCGGGATGATCCCCGACTTTCAGAACACGAACGATGTTCCCGCCAACCGCGATCCGTTAACAATTCCCGAAAAGTACATCCTTTCACTTCATCAAGCCTTCGACGTCAGCGCACACATCGGAAACGCGTTTCAGGCAGCGTTGCAACAAGCCACGAACAGCCAGCCGCATTACGGCGAGGGATGGAACGCCTACGGAAAACGCTTTGCGGCGAGCGAGGGCGATCAGATCTCGGGAAGCCTTCTGATCTATGGCGTGCTGCCTTCGCTTCTGCACGAGGACCCCCGCTATTTCCGTCAAGGCAGAGGATCGACGTTCGCCCGCGTCTGGTACGCCGTCAATCGCACGTTTGTCACGCGCAGAGACGACGGCACCTCAGGATTCAACAACTCGGAGATATTCGGTCAACTGATATCCTGCGGCATCTCGACCAGCTATTATCCGCAGCAGGACCGCAGCGTCAGCCGTGTGTTCTCGAATTGGGGTGTTAACCTGGGTGGCAACAGCGCCTACAACGTTCTCTCCGAATACTATTCCGACATGAAGCGCGTGCTCTTTCAACGTTATCGGAGACCCGTCGTTCTGAATAACAGTGACGGCCTGCACTAGAGTCGACTCCACGCGAACGGCCAAGAGCCAAAAGCCAACAGTCCATTTCTTGCTTTTTGAGCGTGCTTCCGCTAGCTTTTATCTTTCCCTGATTTGACGAGCCTGATCTGACGAACCTGATCTGACGATCCTGATCTGATGATGAGGATCTGACGAAGCGGGCAGGCCGAAACTTGCATCCAGGAGTGGTGGGTATGAAGCGGAGCTACATTGGGCTCGCGTTGGGGGCGCTGGTGGCAGTGGGAGCGGTGTTGTGCCTGCCGAGTTGCGGACACGACCAGAAACTGGTGAGCTTGGCGGTTGTGCCGGCGTCGCCTGGTTTTACTTTTCCGGTGCCGACTGCCGGGGCTACTGCACAGTACAAGGCCTATGGCACCTACATCCACCCTCCTGCCACGAAGGACGTTACCAGTCAGGCAACCTGGGCAGTTAACGATAACGTTGTTTCGATCAACGCGGGTCTGATCACTACGAACGGAAGTTGCGGTTCGGCGGATGTCTCGGCAACCATGCCGGAAGGCACGGGCGGGGCGTCGAACATCGTGGTTGGCTATTCGTTTGTAACTGTGAATGATCCTTCCAACCCGGTTTGCCCCGGCGGCAGCGCGACTAACGGGGAATTGCTGGTAACGATAGTTGGCGTGGGAACGGTGACCAGTCAGCCTGGAGGGAT
The DNA here is from genome assembly GCA_963730845.1 of uncultured Acidobacteriaceae bacterium. Taxonomy (GTDB): domain Bacteria; phylum Acidobacteriota; class Terriglobia; order Terriglobales; family Acidobacteriaceae; genus Acidiflorens. The sequence continues at coordinate 302,750 of CAVSTM010000014.1, forward strand.
CGATTGTCCCGCGACAACTTGTAACGCTCAGTTCCCGACCTTAGATTCTCCGATCACGCTGACCGCAACTGCAGGCCAGAACTGGAGCTTTGGGAACTGGTCGGGATGCACCACTGGTTCGGTCCCGAATCAATGTTTCGTAACGATCGTTGGGAATGGCATCGTGGGCGTCACAGCCACTTTTAATTCGCCCTAAATGGCCTTATGGTGTGTCGACACAGTCTGCCCAGCTTCCAGAAAGTTGAACCTCTGAGGGCTTATTCGTCGGCCAGCAACCTACCCAGGGTAGGCTTGTGCCGCTCCGGCTTGCTTTTCTTGGCCCGGACGAGCTGGGACGGTTTGGGACTGCCGACGCGTTCGCGCGCCATTTCGCGAACGACCTGGGCGGCGGAGAAGGTCTTTTTCTTGCGTTTGCGCGGCATGGTCGTAAAGCTCGCATCTTCGCACATTGCACATTCAATTCGCAAAAATGCAATAATCTGAAGTGGCTTGGAGTCCCACTCATTCGCAAAAGGCGCGAATGAGTGGGGCACCCCTGTGTCATAGATCCGAGGGCCTGATATTTATGGATGAGCGTGAATTTTTTGACGAACGGTCCGATAAGAGGCCGGCAAATTTAAGTTGTCCGCATTGCCATCAGACGGCGGAGTATGAGATCCAGTGGCTGGTGCGCATGAAGAAAAAGAGTCTGCCGCCACGAGCGGATGATCGCGACCGGGCAAAGTTCGCCAAAGCGCAGTCCTATATGCTGCGGCGAGACGACATGATGATGTGCAAGAACATGCGCTGCCGAAAGCGATTTGAGATTACTGGCGTGCAGAGCGTCGCGTTTCTGCAGGATGGCCTGCCGGCCGGTGGCCGTTGATCTCCGCTGGTCGCTCCAGGGTGACAAACAAGTAGAAGCCTCTAAGGTCCATCCTGTACCGCGAATTTTCCCCCCGGGTGGCAGAATTTGCCGGTCGGGGACTTCCTAGAGCTTCCATACACTCCTTGCAAGCCGCTGAGCTCGCTCAAGATGTGATCCGATAGAACCCATTTGGCAGGTAGGTTGCACCCTTCTTCTGGTGAGCCACACGCTCATCCTAGGAGGTTTTGTGGATATGGCAATCAAGATGAGACGATACACCCGCGCTTCTCTGGCGCCGCTATTTACACTGGCGCTGTTTGCACTGGCAATGCTGTTCTCGGCCGGCACAGCGCTAAGCGGACAGACCGCGCCAGCGGCTCAGACGCCGCCGAGCCCGCCGACTGCGAATCCGCCGATTGTGGCGCGACCGATCCCAGGTCCCCCGGAGTCGAATCCGCCCGACGATATCACCCGTCGAGAAGTGGCCGAAATGGATCGGTTCCTCGACGCCCATCCGGAAATCGATCAGCAGCTCCGCAAGGATCCTTCGCTGATTGACAACCAGAAATGGGTTGCGAATCATCCGGCGCTGCAGGAATATCTCCAGAACCACCCCCAAGTCGCTGACGCATTCCGTGCGAACCCGAACCTCTTCATGCGCGACGAGAATCGCTACGACCGACAGACAGACATCAATCACAGAGACGTAGCCGAAATGGACCGGTTCTTGGACAGCCATCCGGAAATCGCCGAGCAGCTCCGCAAGGATCCTTCGCGGATCGATAACCGGCAGTGGGTCGCGAATCATCCGGCCTTGCAGGAGTATTTGCATAGCCATCCCCAGGTCGCCGAGGCATTCCGTTCGAACCCGAACGCCTTCATGCACGACGAGAATCGCTACGACCGGCAGACAGACATCAATCACAGAGACCTAGCCGAAATGGATCGGTTCATGGACAGCCACCCGGAAATTGCCGAGCAGCTCCGCAAGGATCCTTCGCTGATTGACAACCGGCAGTGGGTCGCGAATCATCCCGCCCTGCAGGAGTATCTGCACAGCCATCCCCAGGTCGCCGAAGCATTCCGCTCGGCGCCGAACGCCTTCATGCGGGACGAGGATCGCTACGACCGCAACGACGGCGATCGCGATCGTGACGATCGAATGATTGCGCGCGGTGGCGACGATCGTAACCGTGGGGAACTGACAGGCTTTGGTCAATTCCTCGGTGGTCACTCCGGTGTGGCGGCAGAGCTTGCCAAAGATCCTTCGTTGGCTAACAACAAGGAGTACCTGGCCACCCATCCAGAACTGGATGAATATCTGAAAGCTCATCCCACAATGAGCCAACAACTGGCGGCGAACCCGCAAGCGGTTATGAGCTCGAGCTGGGTGCAGCAAGGCAGCGGCATCGATGTCACCACAAAGCCTGCTATGGCCAAACCGAAGTCTACCCCGAATCAGTAGCGAATCAGGGGTGAGAAGCAGAAGTGGAGGCCGAACGACCGGCCTCCACTTCTGTCTCTTTTCAATTTTTCGGTTTGCAATTCGTCTTCGGTGGACATCACGATGTGAATTATTCAGGGAGGTGTTATGAAGGTCAAGAAATCACTCACCGCTGCGCTCTCACTGGTTCTGGCTGTTTCCTCCTTCGCGCTCGGCAAGGACAAGAAAAGTCAGAAGAGAGGTATGTTGGAAAGCATGCAATCCGTTCCTTGTGGCGCCAAGGAAAGGGGGCTTACGGGCCTGGGGAGTGTGCTTGGATCCGTGGGGGTGGAGCATGTCAATGCACATGAGCAGTTGTGCGCCCAGTATTTGCTCCGCACCGACGAAATGGATTACCACATTCGTCCTGTCGACCTGAAGCATGCGGTGGTTCTTCCCGTCGGCCATGAAGCTGAATTCAAAATCAAGAAGGACCGTCTATTTCTGATGGTAGAGGACGGAGACAAAAAAACGCGAGCCTACCAGGTGGTTTCAATGCAGCCAACAAACTCCGACAGCAAGACTGACAGCGCCGCCTACCATCCAGCGGAGAAGCCGGCAGAATTTCGGCCCTTGAATAACAATAACGTAGAGGGAAGCAAAGTGACGGGCCAGACGAGCAATGCTCCGCCGCCGCAGTGAGGCCCGGTGGTGACAATTTGATTTGAACCAGGCGAACTTCAGCTCTTGGCCGAGGAGCGGTTGGCGACAAGGGTGGCAGCGAGCCGGCGGACACTGTGGAGGAGTTGGCCTAGGGTTTCGGAGGCTGGGGTGGAAAGCGGCTTTGCAGGCGGAGCGTCGCTGAAGCCCTCCTCTTCCATTTGTTTTGCAGCGGCGGCGAAGCGTCTGGAACTGGCGTCGTCCATCGCGAGAAAACGGAAAGCTTGCGCGAGCGCCACACCATCGGCGCCGGTCTGAAGGAACTCGATATGAGCGCTGACTTTGCCGAAAACGGTACCCACAGCCATTTCACCCATGGTCCCACGGGAAATCGGACCTTTGGAGAGAACCGCCGAACCTCCGGTGAGAGAAAGGCGGTGAAGCACGCCTACGAAGCGGACACCGTCAACCGTAAATACAGCGCGCTCACTGTTGGGGACGCGGATCCGCGGAGCGCGCGGACTCCTAGCCGGTTTCTGCGACTTCTTCACAACAGTTAGCATCGCAAGCGAGAAGAGCTTGGTCAAGGTTACGGCAGTGTACCCCTCCGAGACCTGGCTCCAGGCGCGGAGTTGCGCTGCAACACAGACACGGCAATGTCCGTGTTCCTTCCCCTCGTTTATACTTACTGGTTTGGCCTGTGCCAGACCGACGCTGCAAGGGATGGGAGTCAATCTGTGAGGATTTTGGTTTGCCTGAAGCAGGTGCCGCAGAAAGATGCTCCGCTGAAGCTGAATGATGCGGGGACGTGGATCCGCGAAGATATCACCTACGAAGTGAATGAGCCGGACGCATTTGCGCTTGAGACCGCATTGCGGCAGAAGGAAAAGCACACCGGCGAGGTGGTGGTCATTACGGCGGGGCCGGCACGGGCCTCGCAGGTGTTGCGCGAGGCGCTGGCGAAAGGCGCGGACCGGGCAATCCATCTCGAAGACGATGCTTTTGTCGGGCTCGATGCCTACAACACGGCGCGGGCCATCGCCTCCGCAATCAAAGACGAAAAGTTTGACCTGATCTTTACCGGCCTGCAATCGGACGACTACGGCTATGCGCAGACCGGCGTGATTCTGGCCGAGATTCTTGGATTGCCGCACGCGACCATCATTATGCAGATTCAAAAGACGGACGGTGGCATCCGTGTAAAAAGGGAACTGGAAGCCGGATTCTTTCAGTATGTCGACATGCCTTTGCCGGCAGTGCTGACCATCCAGTCGGGGATCGATAAGCTGCGCTATGCGACGCTGATCGGAATCAAGCAGGCCAAGAACAAGCCCGTGCGCAAGGTCACCATGGCCGAGGTGCGATCGGCGGTAGGCGCAAATTTGCAGAAGATCGAGAAGCTGTACCTGCCTCAGAAATCGAAGAATACGGAATTTCTGGAAGGCCCTCCGGCGGAAGTGGCGAAGAAGCTGGTGGAGAAACTGAAGAATGAACTGCGCGTGATTTGAAGCGCAGCACAGGAGTGCGAGACGCGGCAAGCCGCGTCTCTACCACACATTTTCGTAGAGACGGGGCTTGTCCCGTCTCCGCATGCAGAGAACTGACTCTATGGCCGACACAATTCTGGTAATCGTTGAACAGCGCGAAGGAAAACTGAACCGTGTCTCGTGGGAGACGATGGCCGCCGGGCAGGCGATTGCCGCTCAGACTGGGTGGACGCTGGAAGCTGCCGTCGTTGGCTCCAACTCCGGCTCGGGCGTGGCTTCCGTCGCGAGCGAGGTGGCGGGGAAGAAGGTTGCTAAAGTCTATGCCGTCGAGTCGGCCAGGCTCGAGCCCTATACTCCAGACGCGTTCGCGCATGGGTTGCAGGAATTCCTGGGCAAGCATCCGGCGAAGCTGGTGTTGATGCCGCATACCTACCAGGTGCGGGATTTTGTGCCGAAGCTGGCGACAGCCTTGCAAACCACGGCCATCAGCGACGTGATCGGCTACAAGTACGAAGGCGGGAAGCTGCTGTTCACGCGACAAATGTTCCAAGGAAAGTTTGTGGCCGACGTGAGTTTTGCCGGCTCTGGGCCTTGCTTTGTCACTTTTCAGAGCGGCTCGTTCCGTGCCGATAAAGTCGAAGCGTGTGCAGCGGCGGCTCCGGTTGAAACCGTGAATGTCGAAATTCCGGATGGCGTGGTGCGAAATAAGCCGCAGGAAGTCTTCAAGGAAGCCAAGCAGGCAGTGGATCTGACCCAAGCTGAGATTATCGTGTCGGTGGGGCGCGGCATCAAGGAGGAGAAAAATATCGTACTGGCGAAGCAGCTGGCGGATGCGCTGGGCGGTGAGCTAGCGGCGTCGCGTCCGATCTGCGATAGCGGATGGTTGCCGATGGATCGTCAAGTCGGATCCTCGGGACAGACGGTCGCTCCGAAGCTGTATCTGGCGCTCGGAATCTCGGGGGCGATCCAGCATCTTGTCGGCATGAAGGGATCGCGGAGTATCGTGGCGATCAACAAAGATGCCGAGGCGCCGATTTTTGAGATTGCGGATGTTGCCGTGGTCGGAAATTTGTTTGATGTCGTGCCGCCACTGATTGAGGAAGTGAAGAAGGCGAAAGGGTAGGATGCGACTTTTCCGGTTCACTTCACTATCTGCATCACTTCAATGTCGCCCTGAAAAACTCTACCGCGAGGGCAGCGGTATTCGCGTGGAGCGGCTCACGGTCCACTCCCTCGCCGTCCGTGCATAAAACCGGCCTAGCCCTTCGTCCGGCTTCGGTACATGAATCCAGGAACACATAGTGCGCCACATTGCCGGGGAAGATGGTGAGCTTCGCACCGGGAATGTTCGCAGGGAAGTATTCTGCGCTGGATGCGATTGGGACGTTCGTGTCCGCCTGTCCGGCGACGATCTTCGCCGGAATAGCGATTCTTGCCAGGCTCGCGGCGCGGAATGCGGGCCCGAGCGCGGGAGCGATGGCAAAGACTGCCCGAACGCGTGGGTCGCGATAAGAATCGCTGGCGTGGCGAAGAGCGGCCTGAAACTCAGCGTCGGTCTTGGATAACTTCTCAAAATCCTCCAACAGCGTCGGAAATTCCGGCGGGCTTTTGCAGATACCGTCAGCACGTGGAGACGCGCAGAATTCCGTGAAGGCTTCTGGTTCGGTGATACCGCCAGCGATCTCGATCACCGTATAGCCGCCTAGGGAAAAACCCGCGGTGCCGATGCGGCTAGGGTCAATATGGCCGGCAAACATGGGATCAGCCAGCATGGAATCAATAACCACGCTCAAATCGCGAGCGCGCTCCCACCATGTGGAAAATCCAAGCGTGGTGTAAGCCTCGGTGCCGTTGTTCCCGGGGTGATTGACTGCCGCCGCTATGTAACCCTGGGTGGCAAGCGCCGTGCCCAGCCACGCCATTATCATCGCGGAGCCGCCGGCCCCGTGAGAAAGCACGATCAGCGGAAATTTCGCAGGCGCGGAAGCAAGGCTCGCATCTTGAGCGGCGTTTCCGAGGACGAAAAGCTGGCTCAAGCCAGGGATTTCCACGGGACGCTCGACCGCAGATGCCGCTGCGGGGTACCAGACCGTGACCGTCAGGGCATGGGTCCTCGCACCACGCCAGTTGTACGCCTTGTCCGTCGGCGTGAATCTCCGAAACGTGCCTCCAACCTTAAAATCCGACGAAGCACCTCCCTCCATCTTTGCGGACTGTGGGAGAGAACCGGAATAGAGAGGCTGTAGCAGGCATACAGACAGCGCGACGATGCTCCATCTTTTATCCAACGCGAGTCACTCTCGTCGGATGATTTTACTCCGCACAGATCATCTTGGCGCTGTTTCAAACAGACGAAGGGTTCGAGGATACCTCGGCAACGACTGATTGTCCTGAGACTTTCGAGATTACGAGCCGGCTGCGAAGCCGCCGATGCGTGCCACGGTCAGGCGTAGGTACTTGTAGGGGTTTACCGGGGCGTCGTTGATGCGGACTTCGTAGTGGAGATGCGGGCCGGTGGAGCGTCCGCTGGAGCCCACGTAACCGATGGTGTCGCCGCGGTGGATGTATTGTCCGGCGGTGACGGCGAAGCTGGAAAGGTGGCCGTAGCGGGTGGTGATACCGTGGCCGTGGTCGACCATAATGGCGCGTCCGTAGCCGCCCAGGAAGTCGGCGAAAGTGACGGCGCCGTCCGCCGGAGCGATTACTGGCGACCCGACAATGGCAGAGATGTCAACGCCGGAGTGGAACGCGCCTTCTCCGTTAAACGGATCGATGCGCTCGCCGAAGGAAGCAGTGATCTGGCCTTCGACCGGCCAGAGGTTTGGAGCCGAGTTGGCACGGATCCAGTCGGCCGTAGTCGAATTCTTGGTCAGGCCGAGTGAGATGCCGACGCTGGCTGCTCCGCTCAGAGCGGTGTGCTTTAACGCGTAAAGCTGGTCGAGCGAAGAATTCACCTGCGCCGCTTGAATCTGCTCGGTTGAGGCGGCCACCATCGCGGGATCCGACTTGAGTCCGTACAGCGCGGAAACCTCGCTGGCCAGCGATCCGAGTGAGGCTACCTGAATGTCACGTTCCTTTTCGACCTGTTCCAGACGCGAATAGTTGTCCTTGAGCTGGGCATGCTCGGTGCGGAGTTGGTGGAAGTGGGCAACCTCGCGCAGCATCTTGGTATAAGAACTGGCGATTCCCGTGAGGCAAAGCACACCGATTGCCGCCCCGGCCAGAAGCACGTACAGGTATTGGACGGGAATGGTGATCTTACGAAGCTGTCCCGCTTCGTCCCGGGCTACGAAAAATATGTAGAAACGTTTACGCAATATCCATCTTCCGCAAAGCAAATTTTCGCTTCGGAATCCTGCCAGAGCTTGAACTGTCAGGCTCGGGCTCGGAATCCTGATTCCACCAGCCGCATCAGGAGCAAGCTGGCTCTTTCCCTAGACCACGGAACCAGGCAAGCCAAAACCAATGTCGCTGCAACTGATTCAGATTGCAGTACTTGGTTCGGCACAATATTTATGAACGGCGAACTAAAAGGTAGCAAACCTGATTCCCCATGTCAACCGCACTGCGCCCTTTGGACGATTACCAAGGCAGGTAATCGCTGTGCCCGACCGGCCAGATTACTGCCGTCAGGGGGTCAGGTGCCCGTTACCGATGGCACCGGGGGAGACGTTACTGTGGGGACCGGAGGTATAGTGATCGACGTGCCACTTAGCGAAAAGAAACTGATTCAGCAGATCCGCCGCTCTGCCCGCAGAGGTAAAGACAGAGATAGCGATAAAGACAAGTCGGTCGTGACGGGCATCGGAGATGACTGTGCCGTGCTGCGGGTGCCTCCAGGACACGAGTTGCTGGTCACTTCCGACTTCAGCATCGAGCAGGTGCATTTCCAGCGAGATTGGCACAGTCCCGAGTTGGTAGGACGGCGCTGCCTGACGCGCGGGCTGAGCGATATCGCAGCGATGGGTGGCGAGCCGCGGGCGGCATTTCTATCGCTGGCCGTTCCGAGTGACGTTCCGCAGAAGTGGGTGGATCGCTTCTTGAAGGGACTGCTGGATCTGGCTAGAGAATTCAGGGTTCCTCTGGCAGGCGGGGACACGGCTCAATCGGCCGGCGGGATTCAGGCGGATATCGTGGTTGTGGGCTCGGTACCGAAGGGAAAAGCGGTGCTGCGGTCGGGGGCGAAGGCGGGTGATCAGATTTATGTAACCGGCGAGTTGGGCGGGTCGGCGGCGGCCCTGACCCGGCTGATGGAATCGAAGCCCGTCCTCGGAGCGAAGCATTTCCGGCAGTCTTACATGCAGTCTCTTCCGCTGGCGCGGGTTGCGGTCGGTCGATGGCTGCGTCAGCGCAGAGTGGCCTCGGCCATGATTGATTTGAGCGACGGGCTTTCCACTGACCTCGAACACATCTGCGAGGAAAGCCACGTGGGCGCGGAGATCAAAGCGGAGGCGATTCCGCGGGCGCAGGCGGGACGACGGAAAAAGGAGCTGGGGAAAAAGCGGGTCGCGCTCGAACTGGCGCTGCACGGCGGCGACGATTATGAACTGCTGTTTACGTCCTCGGCGACGGTCCCTTTCAAGATCGCGGGAGTTCGAGTAACGCGCATCGGGCGAACCACACAATCTGCAGGGATGCGTCTGATCGGGGTGGATGGGAAAGCGCGGCCGCTCAAGGCCAAGGGATGGGAGCACTTCAAGGGGAATCAAAAATCTTAACCACCGAGGGCACAGAGGGACACCGGGGAAAGCTTTCCCTGATTCTCCCTGTGAAACCCTGTGCCCGCTGTGGTCCAAGCTTTTGCTCTCCCCGGCCAGGCCAACCGGTGACTTTCGTTACCTGCCTTTAGTGACAGCGGGAAGCTAGAGTAGACCCATGCGAAAACTATCTTTACTCCTAGCGTTCAGTGTCGCACTGTTGATTCCAGCTTTCGGGCAGGGGCAAGCGGCAGCTCGCAAAATCGATAACGATTTCGTGCACAAGCAGTTCGGCGATCAGTTCACGCTGGTGCCCGAGATCGGAGCCGACTTTGGTGATCTGGACGGTGACGGTGTGGAAGACGTGGTCATCGCGGCGCGCTGCAAGAATCCAATGCTCGATCAGGGCGAGCGTAATTACAAGGTGGTCGATCCCTTCTACGATTTCTTTGGCTTTGGCGACCCCAAGATGACGACCACGTTCAGCGAAGGCGACCCCGCGCGCCGCGGTCTGGTAGTGCTGATCATTTATGGCACGATCAAAGACGGCTGGCGCTCGGCAACTCCGAAAGCGAAGTATGTGATTGTGAACTTACCGTATAAGTCACTCTCCGTCAGGAAATTCAGGGTGAAGAGGGGACCGATCGAAGCCATCTACGTTGAGGAAGCGGGCGAAATGGGAGATAGCTCCGCCATATTCTTTGACGGCAAGAAGTTCCACTACGTGCCCATGGGCGGAGATATGCAGTAGCCGCGACCGAGTCCCAAGATGGAGCGGTGGGGTCCTCATCGTCATTGGGCAGCCGGCGGGGCAGCCCGGCTCTCCTTCGGCAAGCTTGCGGGCTGATATAGTAACCTTCCTTTCTTGATTCACAATCTGAAATACCGCGTACTGCTGGAGCGGCTGGCGGTGTGCCGGCTCGCCTCCGATGCCCGCATTCCTGCCTGGGCCACGCTTGGAGGATTTTTCTGCGTGGTACGCACGCACGATGAGCTTTCCATGGTTTGTCCGGAAGACGCCCCCACCGAAGATCTAACGCCGGACACCGCATCCGTTGAGCGTGGATGGGTGGCGCTGAAGCTCGAAGGGCCGTTTCCGTTTTCGATGACCGGTGTGCTGGCGTCGTTTCTGCAACCGTTGGCGGAAGCGCAGATCCCGATCTTTGCGATTTCGACATTTGATACCGATTATGTCTTGATCAAGCGCTCGAACCTGGAGCAGGCAGTGCTGTCATTGGACGCGGCGGGACACGAAAATCTTGGTGAAGGTGATTGTGGGTAAGTCCGACTTGCCATTTAACCGTGCTTTTCCACCGAATACTGACCGAAATTGGACGGTGACCGCCCTGCATGATTAAATCAACAGGTATCTATCTCTTATGGCTTCTCTAGTGAAACTGCGCCGCACCCTCAAGACGGCGGAACGGAACGCTCATGGATTATGGCAAGTCCTGAAGGCCGTAGTCTCGACGGACCATCCTCTGCTGGCGCATCTGATCCCGATCCGGCGCTGCAATCTGGCCTGCACATACTGTAACGAGTTCGACGATTTTTCCAAGCCCGTGCCCGCCGATCAAATGCTGCGACGGGTGGATCTGCTGGGCGATCTCGGCACTTCCGTGGTCACGATCAGCGGTGGCGAACCGATGCTGCATCCGCAACTGGATGACATTATTCACCGCATGCGGCAACGCAGAATCGTCTCGGGGCTGATCACCAACGGCTATCTGCTGACCGCTGATCGCATCCAGAAGCTGAACCGGTCGGGCTTGGAGTGGCTGCAGATTTCGATTGATAACGTGAATCCTGATGAGGTTTCAAAGAAAAGCCTGAAGGTGCTTGACCGGAAGTTGCAGCTGCTGGCCGAGCACGCGGAATTTCACGTGAATATCAATTCCGTGGTGGGCAGCGGAGTGAGTCATCCGGAAGACGCGCTCACCATCGGCAAGCGGGCCCTGGAGCTGGGATTCAGTTCCACCATAGGAATCATTCATGACGGGTCGGGGCAGTTGCAGCCCTTGAACGACGAAGAACGACGCGTCTACCACGAGATGAAGGGACTGGAGAAACGCAGCTTCACACGCGTGAATGCCTTTCAGGACAACATTGCGCTGGGGCGCCCGAATCAGTGGCGCTGCCGGGCCGGGGCCCGCTATCTCTATATTTGCGAGGACGGGCTGGTGCATTACTGCTCGCAGCAGCGCGGGTATCCGGGCGTTCCGCTGGAGAAGTACACGCTGGCGGATATGCGCCGAGAGTTCCATACGGAGAAGCCGTGCGCCCCGCATTGCACGGTTTCGTGCGTACACCAGGTATCGGTCCTGGATGCCTGGCGTGCACCGCAACGACCGGCGGCGGCGTCCGAGCCCGCGAGCGGATTGGTGCATATCGAGTAGCTGTCAGCAGCTAGCACTTAGCAATTAGCACTTAGTATTTAGCCAACCCGAAGAACCTCCCACTGAACAAGAACAATCCCTTGAGGGTGTGCCCCGTCAGAATTCCGCCTTGGCTAAGTGCTAAGTGCTAACTGCTGCACCTAGAACGTGGTGGCCACGGTGAAACGGAAGGTTTTTCGTGGTTCCAGCAGAGTGTAGTTGGAGCCTAGGGTCGAGCGTGTCAGGCTATAAGTGTAGTTGCCAGCGGCTTCATCTTGACAGTTCGCGGCCCCCGGAACAGGACAGGGGAACATGCCACGGTTGATCTGTATGGGCGGATTTGCGGTGGCGTTGAGGCGCAGCGCGTTGTATGCATAGTAAATACGGAAGGGCGCATTGACTACCGGAAGCATCATCTGCAATTCGAGCCCGGTGGACATGCGCACAACCCAGTTGGTGTTAGGAACCGGTTGGAGATTCTGCGGGATATTGGTGATTGTGTGCCCACCGGAACAGGCATAACCGGTAGACGGACCCAGGTTCGGACAGCCGAACAGAGTGCTTATCAGGGTGTCGTACTGGACCGGGTTAGTCTGCAACTGAGATGTACGGAGAATCGGATCGGTGCCCATATCGACAAAGGGCGCGATGGCGACTGGCCCGGCGATGGTGATGCGATATTCCATGTTGCCGTGCAGACTGAGGTCGCCTCCGGGAGTTACGAGTTGATAGTACGGTACCGGAATATTCCAGCAGTTGCTGACGCATGATCCGTTGGCGCCTCCTTGCACTGGAAACGCGGGGTTGGCGGGAACAAACGTTCCATCCGCGTTCCTGAGGGGCACGGTCTGGGCGCTGGGCAGGTAGGCAATGGGCGAGACGGTGCGGATATCAAAACCGCGCAGGTCATTTTCGCCACCGAGGTACGCTCGTTCAAATGGAGGCGCGACGATTCCTCCATAGCCCGTGATAAACGAAGCTTGCACATTGTAACCAAAGGCATTGCGGCGTTTTTGCATGGGGAAAAATTGTTTGAACGAGACGATGGGCCGGATGGTATGAATGGTTCCGCCGATGCCAGCGAACTCCCCGCCGATGAACAGGCTCTTGCCATGGTGCGGCGCGTAGGGCGAATCGAGTGTGTTCATGGTAAAGCTGGGCGTGATTTTGCTGGTGATGATGCCGTTGAGCGCGTTGGGTCCGGTGATACCTCTAAAGTTGAGATTCTCGAACAAAAGCTTGGAAGCGTTGCTGACAGCCACCAGCGAAGAGCGGTCGAACGAGTAGCTGATGCCAACGCGCTTGAAGGAACGGTGCAGCGGATAACTTAAGGTCACGCTAGCGCCGGTGCTCGACTGCGAGTAGTTCTGCAGGTTCTGCAGGTAGGCCGAGGGCAGGTTCAGATTCTGACCGGTAGCAATGGCATACTGCTTGGCCTGGTCATAGTTGATCTTCCGGGCGTAAACGTTGAAGCCCGCCTGCATGGGCCGGTCAAACAAGTAGGGCTCAGTGAATCCGAGCACCACGTCGCGCTGCCGGCTGCCGAGGCTGGCCTGCACCGAGAGCGTCTCGCCCAACCCAAGAAAGTTGTTGGTGGCGTAATTCACGCCAACAAAGGCCCCAGCCAGACCGCTTACGCCGCCTTGCAGTCCGATACTGTTCTTTCCTTTCTCTTTCACCTTCAGCGTGAGATCGACGGTTCCGGCCTTTTCGTCGAGGTGGCGCTCGGTGGTATTGGGATCGTCGGGCTTGAGCTGCTCGAAATAACCGAGTTGGTTCAGGCGCAACAAGCTGAGCTCCCAGTAACGCGAGTTGTAGATCTGCCCTTCTTCCAGCGCAATCTCGCGGCGGATAACTTTGTCGCGAGTGGTGGTGTTGCCCTGGAACTCGATCCGGCGGACGTAGAACTGCTTTCCCTCGTCCACATCGACTTCCAGATTTACTGTCTTTTTCTCGTCGTCGAACTTGGTGTCGGGGACGGAAGTGAAGTTAATGTAGCCGTCCGTACCGTAGGCTTTGCGCAGGTTCTCGAGCCCTTTAGCGACCTTTTCGCGGCTGAATATGTCTCCGTCCTTCATGGGAAAGAGACTGCGCAAGGCGGCAGTGTTCGAAATAGCTTTGTTGTTCTTAAAGGTGATGGTGCCGAGGTGATAGCGCTCGCCCTCCTCGATCGGCATAGTGATATCGACAGATTTCCCCTGCCCTGGCTGAATCCACGGAATGTGGAAGCCGGTGTGTCCGGTGTCATGGATCTCGGTTTTAGGTTCGTCGACCAATACCTTGAAGTAGCCGCGGTTCTGGAATTCGGCACGAACCCGTTCGGTATCTTCTTCGAGTTTGGTGGCGTCGTAAGTCTTAGAGAAGAGGTTTTCGAGGAAGATAGAGTGCGGGATGCCGATGGGTTTGAGATTCTTCATGGCCGCGCGCAGGGTGCGGTCATTGATGTGTTTGTTGCCCTTGAAACGAATTTGCCCCACCTTAACCTTGGGCCCTTCTTTGATGACGAAAGTGACGGCGACGGCATTGGGCGGGATATCGCGCTTTTCAGTGCGGATGGTCGCGAACTGACGCCCGTGCTCGGAGAGTAATTCCTTCAGGACAACTTCGGCCTTCTTGATCTTCGTAGGATCGTACTGGCTCTCCACCGAGAGGCCGACTTTGCGCTCCTTGAACCGGTCGAGCACGTCACTGGTGGAAACCGAACTCAAGCCGGTGTAGTTGATCTCGCGGATGGTCGGCCGCTCTTTGAGGTAGATATGAAGGATCCAACCTTTGGGGCTCTGTTCGCGCTCAAAGCGGATGTCCTCAAAGTAGCCCGCGTTCCAAAGGGCGTTGAAGTCGCGTTCGATGGCGGCTGGGTCGTAGACGTCACCAGCCTTGCTGAAGATGCGGGCCTTGACCGTGTCGGCTGGGATGCGATGGTTGCCATGGACTCTAATGTCGACGATCAGATCTTGCTGGCCGATGACCGGAGCCGCCAGGAGCAGAAGCGACAATAAGCAGAAAAGGCGATTCCAGACAGAGCCTTGCCTCCAAAGTCTTGTAAGGGAAGAAGATGGAGACCAAGTGGAGTCTCTCTGCGAGCGGCCGGGTCGCATGGCTCGCACAGGAATAGCATGATGCCGACGATGAATCGCAACTACCTCGAAAAATTAGAGTTAGGAAAACGGTAATTATACGGTAGAGAGTGAGAACCGTCCAAGGCAGAGGCAAATTCCTTCCCCCGGAGTCACGCCCGAAAAAGTTCTACTTCAACACAGACGGAATAGAACGTCGCCGCGTTGCCCAAGTCAGTAAGTTTTTCTGAGGTTAGCACGTTGATATTGCCGCCGCCGGGACTGAATCGCGCCCAATCAAGCCGGGCGGCGACGACTCCAGGTGGCACCGCGCCGTCAACCCAGGCCTGGAGTGTGATCTCGCCGCGTGAGTTGAAGGCGCGAATCCGGTCGCCATCGCGGACGCCGCGGGCTTGAGCATCCGACGGATGCATCTCGAGATCCCCGAGCCATGGTTCCATCTCGCGGACGGATGGGAGATTGGCGAATGACGAGTTGAGATGGTTGTCGGGCTTGCGCGCCAGGAGTTCGAGCGGGAAGCCGGCGGCTTTCGATCCAGATCCATGGCGGGATTCTTTGGGCGGAGTGAAGGCGACGACCGGATCGAGCCCCTGGCGCTTCAAAGTCTCGCTGTAGAACTCGGCTTTACCGCTGGGCGTCGGGAAATTGCCCTGGGCGAACGGGAGGTATGGGGCGGTATTCTCTGCCTCGCTGTGCTCGGCTGGACGGACGAATGCGTCTGTCCCTACGTGGTTCTTGGTGTTTTCGAAATTCAGGCGGATGCGATGTTCTTGCTCCAAGCGATCGCGGGTGATCCCTTGGAGTCGCGGGTTGGGCGACTCAAGGGCGCGGTCGATCATGGAATCCAAAGTTTCGTGGAAACATTCGTCTTCAAAACCCATGCGCAAGGCGAGCGCGCGGAACATCTCGACATTCGAGCGGCATTCGCCTACAGGATCCATCGCCTGATTGGAAACCTGCAGGTAGTAGTGGCCGTAAGCGGTCTGCAGATCTTTGTGCTCGAAAAAAGTAGTGGCAGGCAGCACGATGTCAGCGTAGTCGGTGGTGTCGGTGAAAAACTGCTCGTGGACCACGGTAAAGAGGTCGGGGCGCTTTAATCCGCGAACGACTTCGTTATGGTTGGGGCAGACCGCTGCGGGATTCGAGTTGTACACGAACAGCGCCTGGATGGGCGGCGCGGTCAGAGAGTTGAGCACGCTGCCGAGTTGCACCATATTGACGATGCGAGCGGGGCGTCCCAGGGCCTTCTGCATCAGCTCGGGCATTTCGAGCGCTTCCTTATTCAAACCGAAGGAGCCGCTGAGCGAGAGCTGAAGTCCTCCACCGATGTCTTTCCACGACCCGATCAAACAAGGCAGCATGGTGACCGCGCGCATCGACATGCCGCCGCGCTCGGAGCGTTGGATGCCGTAGTTGACGCGGATCACGGACGGACGCTCGGTGGCATACTCGCGGGCGAGTTTGCGAATGTCGCCGGCGGATATGCCGGTCCAGTGGGCAACTTTGTCAGGCGAATACCGTTCGGCGCGAGCCTTCAGGTCTTCGAAGCCCACGGTGTGGCGCGAGACATAGTCGGCGTCGAAAAGATTTTCCTTAATGATGACGTTCATCAGGCCAAGAGCAAGCGCGGCATCGGTTCCGGGATGAATCGGCAGATACCAGTCGGCGCACTTCGCCGTGCGCGTGCGGTACGGATCGATGACGACAAGCTTCGCGCCGTGGCGGCGAGCTTCTTCGATGAAGGGCCAGAGATGAACATTGTTGCCGTGAATATTCGAGCCCCAGGCGATGATGTATCGCGAATGCGCAAACTGTTCGGGCTCGGTGCCGAGTTTGATGCCAATCACCGACTTCAGGCCTTCTTCGCCGGCGGTGGAGCAGATGCTGCGCTCCAGTTGCGAAGCGCCCAGGCGGTGGAAGAAACGCCGGTCCATGGAAGCGCCATTGAGCGCGCCCAGCGTGCCTCCGTAGGAGTAGGGAAGGATAGATTCGGAGCCGTATTCAGCAACGATTCCGCGCAAGCGATGTGCAATTTCGTCGAGCGCCTCGTTCCAGGAAATGCGCTCCCAAGATTGTGTAGCGCGGGCGCCCTCGCCCGCGGACGCCGTTGATCCCTTGGGCCCCACTCGCCGCATCGGATAGAGCACGCGCTCCGGCGAGTACACACGGTCCAGATACTTGGCGACTTTGGCGCAGAGGAATCCGCGGGTAACGGGATGCTCGGGATCGCCCTGAATTTTGCTGGCGCGGCCGGCTTCGATCGTGATCAGGACGCCGCAGGCATCAGGGCAGTCGTGCGGACAGGCGGCGTGGACGACGCGCTTCATCCACGAATTATAGTAGAGACGGGGCTTGCCCCGTCTCCCGCCGCGAAGGAGACAAGCCGCGTCTCTACTTGAACTCCAACACTTCCTTTTCTTTGGCCTTGCTCATCTCTTCCATCTTCTTAATTTCGTCGTCGGTGAGCTTCTGGATTTCGTCGAGAGCGCGCTTCTCGTCGTCCTCGGTAATCTTCTTGTCTTTCATCGCCTTCTTGATGGCGTCGTTGCCATCGCGACGGATGTTGCGCACCGCGGTGCGATGCTCTTCGAGAATCCGGTGCAGATGCTTGACCATATCTTTGCGGCGCTCTTCGGTGAGCGCGGGAATGGGCACGCGCACAAGTTTGCCGTCGTTCATTGGATTCAGGCCGAGGTCGGCGCCGCGGATGGCCTTTTCGATCGCCGCCAGTTGCGACGGATCGAACGGCTGCACGGTGATCATCTGCGGCTCGGGCGCGTGCATCTGGGCAATCTGGTTAAGCGGCATCTGCGACCCATAGTAGTCGACCGAAACCGTGTCGAGCATGTGCACATTTGCCCGGCCGGTGCGCGTGGCGGCCATTTCGCGGCGGAAGTCTTCCACTGCTTTCTCCATGCGCGTCTTGAGTTGGACGTAGGTCCCTTTCAGTGCGGGATTTGCTGCCATGGAGGCTTGTGCCATATCGGGGGCTCCGGAAAATAATAAAAATCAAAACGGTAGATTATAAACTGCCTCTGCCTTTGCCGCCGTAAATAAGGAAGCGCACGGTGGGAAGCGAAACCGCCATGCTATTCTGATCGCGGTCCGTCGAATGTTACAGTTCCGCCGCATCACCACACAAAACCGCCTTATCGCACAGATTGACGGGCTGCGCGTCGTGGCCATCGCCTGGGTTGTGTTTTTTCACATTTACGCCGTTCTTTCGGATCGGGGCGCCGTTCCCGCTCCCCTGCCTTTAGACATCGATTTGCCGAAGCGCGGAGTCGAACTCTTTTTTGCCATCAGCGGATTCATACTGGGGGTTCCGTTTGCTTCCGCTCTTCTTCGAAACGCCCCGCAGTGAATCTCAAGCAATACTGTTTGGTGGATTTAGAGGGACCCGTAAACACCGCTGCCTGGTCGCTCGAAGTGGAGGTTCAGTTTTATGTGCTCGTTCCGCTGCTGGCTGGACTCTTCGCGATTGCCGTCGCTCGTTTACGCCGCATCGTCATCGTTGGATTGATGCTGGCTTCCGGCATCCTCAGCCTTCCGCTCTATAAGCGGTTCATTTTCATTACTCCATCGCGTACTATCCCGTGTTCTTCCTCACTGGATTCCTGGTTTGCGATCTCTACGTTACGCGACAGGCAGAATGGAAGCCGAACTTTCTTTGGGACGCGCTCGCACTGTGCCTCGGGCCGCTGAACTGGTATCCGGGGCGGACTGTCGGCCATATTGTGTTGCCTTTTGTGATTGTTGTGCTCCATCTGGCTGCGTTTCGCGGGCGCATCTGCTCCGCTGCTTTTAGCAATCGCGTGATTATCAACATTGGCGGGATGTGCTACAGCATTTATCTCTTTCACGTTCTGATTATCTATTTCGTGAAGCACATGACGTTCCGCCTGCAGATAGGGCAGAATTTCTGGTTTCATTACTTTCTTCAGGCTTGCATGATCGTGCCGGTCGTTCTGCTGCTCTGTGGAGCGTTTTTTGTGCTGATCGAGCGTCCCTGCATGGACAAGGAATGGCCACAGAAACTATGGCGATTTGTTCACACACTCAGAACGTCGAGCATTCGCGGGCGGCGACTGCAAGGGGATCCGGCCAGGAGCGTCCAAGGATCAAGGTCGCACTACGCGCTGACCAATGACCCAATTTTTTCGCCCAGCACGACACGGCGGATATTGCCCCGCTGGTTCAGGTTGAAAACAATGATGGGCAGGTCGTTGTCCTTGCACAGCGAAATGGCGGTTGAGTCCATCACCTTGAGGCCCTGCCGCAGAACGTCCATGTAGGTAAGTTGCGAAAACTTCTTGGCATCCTTCACTTTCATCGGATCGGCGTCGTAGATTCCGTCTACTTTGGTGGCTTTGAGGATGGCATCGGCCTTGATTTCCATGGCGCGGAGCGAAGCGGCCGTGTCGGTCGAGAAATAAGGATTGCCTGTACCGCCGGCGAAAATGACGACGCGTCCTTTTTCCAGATGCCGCATGGCGCGCCGCCGGATGAAGGGCTCGGCCACCTGGTTCATCTCAATCGCGGTCTGCACGCGGGTGTAGACGTTCTGTTTTTCGAGCGCGTCCTGCAGTGCCAGCGAGTTGATGACCGTAGCCAGCATGCCCATGTGATCGGCCGAGACCCGGTCCATATCCTTGGCCTGATCGGCAACCCCGCGAAAGAAATTGCCCCCACCCACCACGATCGCCATCTGGATGCCAAGAGCGTGCACGTCAGCGAGTTCGGCCGCGACTTCGTGAATGCGTTTGGTGTCGACTCCGAAGCCTTGATCGGCCGCCAGGGCTTCGCCGGAGATTTTTAACAAGATGCGCTTGAAGATGGGAGGCATGAAAAGGCAGGTCCTTCGCTTCGCTCAGGATGACAACCAGCTACAAGGAAGCATAAACGAAAGGGGCGCCGCAGCGCCCCTAAATTATTCGGCTGCTATTTAGCAGCCGGCGCCTCGCCGGCGTCGTTGTCCGGCTTGGCGCTGGTGAAGGCGACGGTAGCAGTCGCGTCGCCGACCTTGAAACGGGCGTAGCGGCGGACGGCGATGTTCTCGCCTAGCTTGCCCACCTTGGCGGCGATAAGCTGCGAAATGCTGATGGTCTGGTCCTTAATGAAGGGCTGCTCGAGCAGGCAAACCTCTTCGTAGAACTTTTCCATCTTGCCAGCGACCATCTTCTCGGCGATGTTCGCGGGCTTGCCGCTGGCGATCGCCTGAGCCAGATAAATGTCTTTCTCGCGCTCGAAGGCTTCCGGCGTGACATCTTCTTTCCGGACGAACTTCGGATCGCTCGCCGCAATGTGCATGGCGATGTCGTGCAACAGCTCTTTGAAGTCGTCGGTGCGCGCCACGAAATCGCTTTCGCAGTTGACTTCAACCAGCACGCCAATTTTGCCGCCGGCGTGAATGTAGTAGCCCACCGAACCTTCGCTCGTCACACGCGCCGCTTTCTTGGCTGCCACCGACACACCCTTCTTGCGCAGCAGCACGATCGCCTGCTCCAGATCGCCTTTGGCTTCGGTCAGGGCGTGCTTGCAGTCCATCATTGGCGCTCCGGTTTTTTCGCGGAGCTCTTTCACTTGCGCAGCGGAAATGTTTGCCATAGTAGTGCTCATTAAAATTTTTCCTTCAGGAACTAACCATTATAAAACTCGACCCGCGCACAGACAGGCTGCGCGGGTCAGACTTGGCGATTGCGAATTCCGAACAGCAACCCCGGAAGGGGCCTCTAATTTCGGATGGCTCCTGGTATCGCGAAAGCGATACCCTGATACAAAACTCGCGATACGAAACTCGCAATTACGGAACCCGGTTCGATTTCGCAACTCAATCAACTCGAACCAGCAGCTAGAACCGGCGCGTCTCGGCCTGTAGCTCGTCGACGTCCTCCGTGGCGGCTGAGGGACGCTTGCGCGTGCCCTTGCCCAGCACGTCTTCCATGCGGATCTCTTCACCTTCGGACCCCGCAGCGGCAACGGCGGTTGCGTCTTCGGCTGCGACCTCGGCGAATATGGGTTCATCGACCGCGGCCGCGACCACCGGTGCAGCCTCCGCCACCGCCTGAATGTCCGCCATCTGCTTGTCGTCTCGGGCATGGACACCCTCGGCAATCGACTCCGAAATCTTGGATGTGAACAGCCGGATCGCCCGCAGCGCGTCGTCGTTGCCGGGAATCACGTAATCCACTTCACTCGGATCGCAGTTCGTGTCGACCACGGCGACCACGGGGATCCCGAGCTTGCGCGATTCACGCACCGCGATCTGCTCTTTATTCGAATCGATCACGAAGATCGCATCCGGCAACCGGGTCATGTTCTTGATACCGGCGAGATTCGCCTGCAGGTGCTTACGCTCACGCTCGAGCTTGATGACTTCTTTCTTCGGAAGCAGATCGTAACGGCCATCGGTGGCCATCTCGTCGAGTTCCTTGAGCCGCTTCACGGATTTCTGCACGGTGACCCAGTTGGTCAACAGTCCGCCCAGCCAGCGCTGGTTGACGTAGAACATCGAGCAGCGCTGCGCCTCTTCGGCAATTGCGTCCTGCGCCTGGCGTTTGGTGCCCACGAAGAGAATGATTCTGCCCTCGGCGGCCAGGTCCTGCACGAATTTCGACGCTTCCTTGAACATCTTCAGCGTCTTCTGCAGATCAATAATGTAGATACCATTGCGCTCGCCAAAGATGTACTCCTTCATCTTTGGGTTCCACCGCTTCGTCTGGTGCCCGAAGTGAACGCCCGCTTCGAGCAGCTCCTTCATTGTGATGTTTGCCAATCAACCTCCTCAGTTGTTCTGCATCCGGACACTGAAAGGCCCCGGATTGCCATTCCCGTCCACCCCATCTCAGGGGAGGTGGGGGGGATGAATTTAACACCTAGAACCGGTCGTTTGTCGTTGGTCGCTAGTCGTTCGCAAACGACCATCGACTAACGACCATCGACTATCTCTTACTGAACTGGAACCGTTTCCTTGCGCCCTTCTGTCCATACTTCTTGCGCTCTTTGGCGCGGGGGTCACGAGTCACCATGCCCTCGGCCTTGAGCTTCGCGCGGAGTTCAGCATTGAACTCCATGAGCGCGCGCGTGATGCCAAGGCGCACTGCATCGGCCTGTCCGGAAACTCCGCCGCCGCACACATTTGCCAGCACGTTGAAAGTGGCCGCGCTGTCGGTCGAGACCAGCGGCCGCTTCGCCGCGATGCGCTGCGAGGGCGTCACAAAGTACTCATCGAACGCCTTGCCGTTAACCTTGAATTCGCCGCTGCCGGGACGAAGAAAAACCCGTGCGATCGCCGTCTTGCGGCGTCCGGTTCCGTAGTATTGAACAATCTCTGCCATCGTTAGCATTTAGCACTTAGCGTTTAGCAATTAGCCAAATCGAGTGCTTCAACCTTTCCAAAATTCTGCCGTGCCGGTTTTCCCAACACCTGGAACCTGACACCTGAGACCTTGCTTCTTACGCAAACACCTTCGCTTCCGGCTTTTGCGCCTCGTGCGGGTGCTTGTCGCCTCGGTAAACTTTCAGCTTGGTAAACATCTGCTTGCCCAGTTTGTTCTTGGGGAGCATGCGCGACACGGCGTCTTCAATCACCAGCTCCGGCTTGCGGACCATCCGCTTCTTCATCTCTTCCGAGCGCAGTCCGCCGGGATACCCAGTGTAGCGGTGATACACCTTTTGATCAGCCTTCATGCCGGTAATCTTGATTTTCTCGGCATTGATGATCACCACGTGGTCGCCAGTGTCGATAAACGGCGTGTACTTCGGATTTTCTTTGCCGATCAGAATACGAGCTACGCGCGAGGCCAAGCGGCCCAGCGGAAGCCCGCTCGCATCCACCACAAACCACTTACGCGCAATATCTCCCTCTTTCGGGAAATAGGTTGACATCGGAAATCTCCCTGAACTTTATAGACCGCTATAAGAACGAAGACCGCTGAGTGCCCTAAGCAATATCTATCCACGCAGAACGCGCGCTAGGTGTTCCAGGCGGGCAGCCGCAGGACTTCCACTTCACTTCCAAAGACATTTAGAATAGCCCAGCCGCGAGGCAGTTGTCAACGAAGAGGTTCAGCAGCAAGGGGTTACCGATAGAATCGGGTTTCCCCTGTGGACCTCTGCGCTCCCTGTGGTGAGGAATTTGACTTACTTTCCCTCAACCGACTTCAAACAGCGCCCGTAGAGCTCCAGCAAATGGGCGGCATAATCCTCAGGCTTGTCGGCCGCGCTGGAACCCTGGAAGCCGACTCCGGTGCCAGTGGTTTTGCCGTACCCGGTGGTCATGGCGACAAATTTCATGAGGTCAAGCGCGATGTCTTCGTTGCGGCGGGAGCCTAGAGGAAGAGCGCCTATTTCCATAATAAAAACTCCTGGTAACTGGTAAAGGGTGAAATCCGCCGGTTTCCCCGGCCCTGCCGCGATGATAGCAGAAGCGTCGGGGATGGAGGCGGTGAGCGGCGTTTCGAGGGCGAGTCCGCCGGGTTTAGGCTGACTAATGCAGATGCTCGTACTCCGCCTTCGCTTCCTTCAGGATGGGGACGTCGGGGTCCGCATCTTTCCACAATGCAAAGAAATCCTGGTAGGCAGCTCGGGCTTTTGCCGTGTCTCCGGTCACTGCATACGCGCGGCCCAGACCCAGCTTGGCCAGCGAATGGTTGGGACTCGTCGGCTCGATCCCGCGATGATCTACCATCTTCTGAAATTCCGCCGCCGCTTCCGCGCCGCGCTTTGCCTGCAGGTAGGCCAGGCCGCGAATGTACATCGGGAAGAGCTCCTGGTTGAAGCCCAATTCGTACGGCGTTGTTGCCTGCAGAGCCGCGATCGCCTTCTCGGGCGTCTTGCGATCCATCTCGATTAACGCCTGCACGACGGGAATGCTCACCTGATGCAGCAGCGTGTCGTCTGGGAAGCGGCGGCCAAGGTCGTCCGCGATGGTTTGGGCACGGCTTACATCCCCGGTCATGGCCAGTGCCACCGCCACTGACTCCATATTGCGGCGGCCATGCGCCAAAGCGGAACTGGACGCAGCCAGCTCTTTGGCTTTCGAAGCGTTCCCCACTACGGCCTGTCTCAGCGCAAAACCGGCTTGCGTGTCGGCTGTCGTCTCCTTGAAACCCAGACGATCGCTCACCTGCACTGAGCGCTGCACCAATCCCTCAGCCTTCTGCATTTGCCCTCGTGCAGCGGCAGCATCTGCCATCGAGATGAGCAGCAAGTATTCGCTGGGCTTCCCTGCCGACCAAGTCACTTGTCGTTGCATCCCATCGGCGTCGCCATTCAAGAAAGCCAACTCGTAGAGCGATTCGTGGATGAACAGGTTGTCCGCCTTGGCAGCGACTGCCTGTTGCAGAATGGAGCGCGATTCCTCTACACGGTTCAGCGCCATGTACGGTTGAGCCGCGTGCGCGTAGCCAAAGGGGGCGTTGGGCTCGAGGCGCGTGAACTCGTTGGCCAGCGGGATAGCCTTCTCGTACTCGCCGTAAAAAAGGTTGTATATCAGCGCCAGGTTGGCATAAGGGCTAGAGTCGTTCGGGTATGTCTTTATGGCCAATTCCAGCGTTTCTTTGTCTTTCTCGATGTTTCCGTTCGAAGTATAGAAATGATCGGTAATGTAGAAACGCTCGCGTTCGCTCACCCGTTCCCGCAGATCGAATGCCTTCTCGGCCTCTTCCACCGATCGATCTTCTTCGCCAAGGTTGTTGTAAATGGCCGCCAGGCGAGCATGAGCCATGGCAAAATTCGGATCGAGCTCGACGGCGTGCTGGAACAGAGGGATAGATTCGGCCTCGTTTCCGCCGTTGCGCATCTCGTCCGCGGCGGCGTACGCCTTCAACGCCTCGAGCGACGACGTAGTCGCTTCCGTCACGGGCGTGTCGAACTTCTGAATCGACGCCACCGACTCGCCCAGCTTTCCGCGCAGGCTCGACGCCGCTTTACCCACCGCCGGGAGCACGGCCTCTTTTCTAGCTGCCGTTATCTGCTCGCGCGCCAGCGAATCGCCGGTCGCGCAATTGGTGGCGTCGAGCGCCACCACGTATTGGCTGCCGAGCGTTGTAATCGATCCGCTCAGCATGGCCTTGATGTGCTCGCGTTCGCAGATCTCGCGTGCGACGCTGCCTGTAACCCGCTCGTCCGCGCCGCGTCCCATGAACTGCAGCGCTTTGCGGATCGTCTGATCGGGCACGAGGTTCAAATACGGCGACTGCTCCAGCTGCACCGCCAGCGCCTGCTTCAGAGTGCCGTCGAACACCGGATCCCCGGTTGTGTTGACAAAATCCGCGAGCAGAATGGAATCCTTCTCGGTCAGGGCGTGGGTGGAACGCGACCGCCAGTAAAGGCCGCCAGCGATAATCGCCACCAGAACGAGTCCAGTTGCCACCCAAACCCATGTGGGGACGGACGCATTCGTCCGTCCAGCCGAGCGCAGCTCGGCCGGCTCGTGTGGCGCGGACACTCCTGTCCGCGTAGCCGACACCGCACCCGCTCCAGCTGGACTACTCGATCGTGGACTCAATGGTTGAGAAGAATCTCGGGCCTCAGCCTCCGGCGGTTCTTCCGCAGCCACAATCTTCCGTCCCGACTCGGTATCCCGCTTCAGCCGCTGCAGTTCTGCCCGCATCTCAGACGCATGCTGATACCGCAGGTCCCGGTCCTTCTCCAGAGCCCGGTTGATGATGCGCTCCAGTTCGGAAGGAATTTCCGGATTCAATCGAATCGCAGAAGTAGGCGCCCGTTCCAGAATCGCGTTAAAAATCACCGCCGAAGTATCGCCGCGGAACGGCAGCGTCCCCGTTGCCATTTCGTAGAGCACCGCTCCGAACGAGAACAGATCGCTGCGCGCGTCCAATTCCTTGCCCTTGGCCTGCTCCGGCGACATATACGCCACCGTGCCGAGTGCAGTCCCCGGACTGGTCAGATGCTGCTCGTCCATTGTCGGGAGGGTCGCATCTTTCTCGCCGCGCGCGGGCTGCCCGGTTACTTTGGCCAGGCCAAAGTCTAGAACTTTGGCGTGTCCGCGCTTGGTCACAAAGATATTCGCGGGCTTGATGTCGCGGTGCACGATGCCTTCTGCGTGCGCCGCATCCAGCGCGTCGGCAATTTCTATGCCCAGCGACAGTAGCCGGTCGGACTCCAGTGGACGCCCGGAGATGACGTGCTTGAGCGTCACCCCGTCCAGGTATTCCATGGCAATGAACGCCAGGCCCTCGTGCTCCCCAATGTCGTAGATGGTGCAGATGTTCGGATGGTTCAGAGCGGAGGCGGCCTGCGCTTCCCGCTGAAATCGCGCCAGGGATTGCGGGTCTCTGGATACCTCTTCAGGCAGGAACTTCAAGGCGACAAAGCGCCGCAGGCGAGTGTCTTCCGCCTTGTAAACCACGCCCATCCCGCCGCCGCCCAGTCTCTCGATGACGCGATAGTGCAGGATGGTTTGGCCGATCATTAGAGTTGAAGTTAGCGCCCAATCTTACGGGGACGAAATCGGCAAGTCAATGAAATGAGTCGGAGGAGGGACTTCCACAACGAACTGAGCGCACTACCCCACCTCCACCAGCCCATAACTCATCGCCCAGCGCGAACGCATTTCTCGAAGCGCCCGATCAATCTCTTCTTTTGATATTTCGGGATTCGGCCCCGAGACCACAAAAGCAGCCTCGTGTTTAGCCGCTTCCAGCAGTTGGCGGTCGCGGATGATATTGGCCACGCGGAAGCTAGGAAGACCCGCCTGCTTCGTTCCGAAAAATTCGCCGGGTCCGCGCAATTCGAGATCGAGTTCCGCGATCTGGAATCCGTCGTTCGAGCGGACCATAGCGTCGAGTCGCCGTTCGCCTTCTTCGGAAACCTTCCCGCCGTGCATGAGCACACAATAAGACTTCGCCGCGCCCCGGCCGATGCGTCCGCGCAACTGGTGGAGCTGCGCTAATCCAAAGCGGTCGGCGTGCTCAATCACCATGACGGTTGCGTTGGGAACATCGACGCCAACCTCGATCACCGTGGTCGCGACAAGAATTTCGATCTTGCCCTGCTGAAATTCGCGCATCACATGTTCTTTTTCGTCGGCGTCGAGACGGCCATGCAGCAAACCGACATGCAGGTTGGGAAAAATCTTTTCCCGCAACTGCCGGTGCATCTGCTCGGCGGCCTTTACTTCGCGAGCTTCTGTATTCGCTGGTGTTTTCGCTGGGCTCTCCTCGATCACCGGATAAACCACGTAGGCCTGATGTCCGGCGCCGATCTGCTTGCGAACAAAATCCCACACTTCGGGCGCGCGCTCGTCGGGGAGCGAGCGGGTGACCACCGGAGTGCGTCCCGGCGGAAGTTCGTCAAGCACCGAGATATCAAGATCGCCGTAGAGAGTGAGCGCAAGTGTGCGCGGGATGGGCGTTGCCGTCATCACCAGCACATCGGGCTCAGGGTCTGATTCAGCGGAGCGCCGGGCGTTTCCGCCCGGCGGGACGGGGCGGAGCTCCGTCACCACACGAGCTTCGTCTGATTTCTTCATCAGCTTCAGCCGTTGCATTACTCCGAAGCGATGTTGCTCGTCCACGACCACCAGGCCTAACTTCTCGAATTCGACGCGATCCTGAATCAGGGCGTGCGTTCCGATGATCAGTTGCGCGTTGCCTTGCACGATGTGGCGACGCACGTCGCGTTTGCGGTCCTCTTCGAGCGAGCCGGTCAGCAGCACGATGCGGTATCCGGCGCGTTCGAGAATCTGGCGGGCGGAAAAATAATGTTGCTGCGCCAGAATTTCCGTCGGCGCCATCAATGCGACCTGGTAGCCGTTCTCGATGGCGATGATCGCGGCCTGGAAAGCCACAATCGTTTTGCCCGATCCCACATCGCCTTGCAGCAGACGCCGCATGGGGCAAGGTGTCTGCATGTCGGTGGCGATCTCTTTCAGCACCCGCTTCTGCGCCGCCGTCGGATGAAACGGCAGTATCTTCTTTATAGCCTCACGAACGCCATCGTTAAGCTGAAAGGCGATTCCGGTTTGTGCCTTCTGCTCGCGGCGCTTAAGTTCGAGGCCCAGTTCGATGAAAAACAGTTCATCGAAGATCATTCTTATATGCGCCGCCGTGCGCGAGGATTGCAGGTCGGCAAAACTTTCCCCCGCATCGGGCCAGTGAACTTTAAACACCGCTTCGCGTGGAGACACCAGGCTCAAATGCGCGCGCACTGCAGCCGGGATTGGATCGGGAAGACCCGGACCCAAATTCTCGAGTGCCCCGCGAATAATGCGCCGGAACCAGCGCGGCGTGAGTTTGCCCTGCCCGGTCGATTCGTAGATGGGAACGATGCGTCCGATTTCGAGCGAGGCAGCTGCTTTTTTTTCAGCTTCTTTTTCAGCCGCCTCGGCGCCGCCCTCGTCATTAATATTGATGTCGCCAAGAATCTCGAATTGTGGCTGCACGATCTGCAGTTCGCCGTCGCGGCCCTCTTCGACCTTGCCGTAGAGCGCCAGCATCTGTCCGGGCTGGAAGCGGTCCTGAAGATAGGTGGCGTTAAACCAGATACACTTCAGCCGTGTGCGACCCTGGCCGACCGTGAGTTGGAAGATGGGCGCTCGGCGCGTGCGAAACAGTCCAGAGTTGCGGACTTCAGCAATCACCGTCGCCATTTCGCCGGCGCGCAGTTCGGCAACCGAGCGCGGGTTCAGCCGGTCTTCATAGCGGAAAGGCAGGTAGTGCAGCAGGTCGTCGACGGTTCGAATATCCTTGGCGGCAAGGATCTCGGCCAGGCGGGGGCCAATGCCTTTGACAAACTGCACTGGAGTGGACGGGTCCAGCATCGTAAGCGATGTTAGCAGGAGGAGTGCCTTGTACAAGGACCCCAGTAAACTTGTCGTGCAAGAACGGTTCGTATCAGGGCATGCCTTCAGGCATGGCGAAAACTGCGGTGACAGACCCCGATGAAGAATTTTCTCGACGCGCTCGCGGCGGTGCTTGCAGGCAACGCGATCTACTATTTGCTCATGCCGCATCTGCCCGCGGTGGCGAGGCACAGGCTTTTCCGCGAAGACTGGGGTCTGCTGCTGGATTTCGCGATCTGCACCGTGATCTTTGCAGCGGTGAAATACGCGCGGCGACGCGAGCAATGATTTTTGGGGGACTCGGCTTGGCGCTGGCGAGACGAGGCTAGCCTCGTCTCTACACGAAGGCTGCGCCGGCCGCGAAATCATCAAGTAAACTCATCGTCATGTTCAGGTGCACTCCATGCTGAAGCCGCGCGCATCGATTGCCGGGCTGAGTCCGTACCATTCGCCCATCGTGAGCCGCTCCGGGCTGAGTCTCGATCTCAACGAGAGCATGGCCGGATGCTCGCCACGCGTGCTGGCGCGGCTGCGCTCGCTCTCGGCGGCCGACGTGTCGCTGTATCCGCAGCGCGAAATTGGCGAGCGGCTGGTCGCGGATTTCCTCGGCCTCGCGCCCGAGCAGGTGTTGCTCACCAATGGAGTCGATGAGGCACTGTCGGTGCTCTTTGCAACTTACTTGGGTCCGGGCGACGAACTGCTCTTTGCCGATCCGACGTTCGTGATGTATCCGATGCTGGGCGACGCGCTCGGAGCGAAAGTAGTGCGCCTGCGGTCGCGCGAAGACTTCGCGCTTCCCGTTGCCGATTTTCTGGCTCGTGTATCGCCGCGCACCCGGGTGATCGTGATCGCGAATCCAAACAATCCCACCGGCCTGGCGGCTCTGCGGGCGGACCTTGTAAAGATTGCTGAAGCGGCGCCCGATGCGGCGGTGCTGATCGACGAAGCCTACGTTGAGTTTTGCGGGGAATTTTGTGGCGAGACCCTTATCCCAGACCTGGCCAGTCATCCGAACCTGTTCGTCGCGCGCACCTTTTCGAAAGTCTATGGACTCGCCGGCCTGCGCCTCGGCGTGCTCACCGGCGCGGCGGAGCAGATCGACTGCCTGCGGCGGTTCTGCTTGCCCTTCAATGTGAATGCCGTGGCGCTCGCTTGCCTGGAAGAGGCGCTGGCGGATCAGGCGTTCGTGCACGACCACGTGGCGCAGGTGAAGCAGGGCCGCGAACAGCTGGCGCAATTGTTCAGCGAGCTGGGCCTTCGCTTCTGGCCGAGTCAGACGAACTTCGTTCTAGTGCGGGTCGGTACAACTGCGAAGGCATTCGTGGCAGCGATGCAGCGGCGCGAGATTCTGGTCCGCGATTCATCGGCCAACCCAGGTTGCGACGGATGCGTTCGAATCACCGTCGGGACTCCCAGTCAGGTGGATGGAGTGTTGCAGGCCATTCGCGAGGCGATCGCGGAAGTCCGCCGCTCTTGATCGTGGAGAGCCGGACGTCACCGGGCGGCCGCGATGCTTCCGCGGGCGCACCTGGGAGGCGCCCGTCGCTCCACCGGCCCCAAGCGTGCAAACAAAGCCCAGAATCGGGCAACATATCCCCATGACCACGATTCTGCTCCTGACCCTCTCCAACATCTTTATGACCTTCGCGTGGTATGGCCATCTGAAATATCGCCACGCACCCCTGTTCAAGGTCATCGTCATCAGTTGGCTTATCGCTTTCGCCGAATACTGTTTCCAGGTACCCGCCAACCGCATCGGCTCCTACGAGTTCACCACGGCGCAGTTGAAGACCATCCAGGAGGTCATCACGCTTACCGTGTTTTCGATCTTCTCGGTCCTATATCTTCGTGAACCACTGAAGTGGAACTATCTCGTGGGCTTTGCCATGATGATCGGCGCCGTCGCCGTCATTTTCAAGAAATGGTGAGGCCAGTCGGACCGAATGCACTTGTCGGACAATAATGTGCATGCGAAGAGGATCCAAGCGCGCCGCCAGTAACTCCGCAAAGATTGGCCGGAGTCTGCCAAAACCATCCAAGCTGACGCGTGATCAGGTCGCCCGCATGCGAGCGCGCCGCGAGGAAATCCGGCAGAGGGCGGGCGTTCTTTCCGATAGTGCCACTCTGATTCGCGAGGACCGGGACCGATAGCCTTGATCTGCGTAGTAGATGCCAGCGTCGTGCTGAAATGGTTCTTACCCGAACCTGATAGCGCCGCTGCCGATCTTCTTCTCGAAAAATTCCTGAAGGATGAAGTTGAACTCATGGCTCCCGACCTCATGCTGGTGGAGGCGGCAAGTGCGCTCTGGAAGCGCGTCATGATTCGTAAGGAGCTGCCCGCCGACGAGGCGACGCTGATCTACCGAGACTTGCTTACCCTGCCCCTTACACTGAGTCCTTCCGGGACGGTAGCGGACGCGGCTCTTCAAGTCGCACTGAAACACAGTCACTCGGTCTACGACGCCCTCTACTGCGCGCTCGCCATCCAGCGGCACTGTGACTTCGTGACCGCCGACCGGGCGCTTGCCAACAAATTGCACAGCGTCCTCCCATTTATTGTTTATCTTTCGGCATTCAAACCATAACCATCATCCGCAGGCCATATCGGCTGGCCACGAAAGCTCGGGCTGCCCTAGTCTCCGCCGCCTAGCTTGTGCGGATCGGTCTTCGCGATGGCCGCGGCCGCGATCTGGGCGACGTCCAGCAACTCCGGCGGATTGTCAGTCGCCGCCGCCAATCCGTCGCGCAGCATCGAGTTGCAGAACGGGCAGGCCGCCGCGACCACGCTTGCGCCCGTGGCCACCAACTCCTGGGCGCGCTCCAGGTTGACGCGCTTCCCCGTCTCTTCTCCCAGAAACATCAGGCCCCCGCCGCCGCCGCAGCAGAAGCCGCGTTCGCGCGCCCGCGGCGGATCCACCACCTGCCCGTAACGCGCAATCACCTCGCGCGGCTGGTCATACACGCCGCGATATCGTCCCAAGTAGCAGGCGTCGTGAAACACCATGCTCTTCTGTTCTTCCAAGGCAGTCGGCAGCTTGTCCTGGTAGCGGGCGAGTAACTCGCTGTGGTGCTCGATATCAACGGTCCCGCCATGCTCCTTCCAATCCACGCCCATGGTGCGCACGCAGTGCGGACAGATCGAAACCATTTTCTTCACGCCGGCCTCGCGGATCTGTTCCAGGTTTCCCTGCGCCAATTCGCCAAACAGATAATCGTTGCCCAGTCGCCGCACCGGATCGCCGTTACACTTCTCCTGGCGAAGAACGCCGAAGCTGATGCCCAGGTAGCGCAGCACCTCGACCAGCGCCAGCAGAATCTTCCGGCCACTCGGATCATATGATCCCAGGCACCCCATCCACAGGCAGTATTCCTGGGTCCCGTCGAAGTACGGCAGGCCGTTCTTCTCGATGAATTTTCCGCGTTCGGAGGGCGGGAACCCCAGCGCATTACCGTTGCGCTCGAGCGTGTTGAACAGGTCGGCGCCATGACTGTTGTCCCACTTGCCGGTATTGACCGCGCCGCGCCGCAGACCCACGATCAACGGCAGGTGCTGGATGCCGACCGGACATTGGAACTCGCAGGCTCCGCAGGTAGTGCACTGGAAAGCCGCTTCCATCGAAAGGAACTTGCCCAGCAGCGGTTCGCTGCTCTGCGGTCCGAACTCTTGCAGGTAATGCCGGGTGCCCAAAATAATCTCTTTGGGATTCAGAATTTTCCCGGTGTTGTAGGCCGGACACTGCTCGGTGCAGCGGCCACACTCGACGCAGCTGTAGGCCTGCAGACTGGCAATCCGGGTCAGATCCTTGCCGGTGTCGAGACCGAAATCTTCATCGCCGACTAACGGCGGAATTTTGCTGAAGCCGTCGCGCTCCAGAAATACCGTGAATGGGCTCAGCACCAGGTGCAGATGCTTGGTGTCGGGAATCAGCGGCAGAAAAACCAGGAGCACCACCGTGTGCGCCCACCACAACGGCCAGGTCGCCGCGCTGCCTTCGGGCACCCAGAACCTGGCCAGGTAGGTGATCATCAACGCGAAAATCAGGAATGCGATCAGGCCAGATTCCGGAGACAGAGGCTCGAGCCATTTCGGCCGGAGGACAAACCGGCGGAAGGACAGCGCCGCGATCGAGACGGCCACGGCCACGGCGAATACGCCCGCAAACAGAAAATAAAAACGCGAGAAGCCGCCATCAGAAAGGAAGCCCACGCCGAATGCTGCAGCGAAGTGGTTGAGCGTCACCAGGGCGAAAACGCAGAAACCCCAGAACACCAATGCGTGCGCCAGGCCAGGTAGCGGCCTCTGGGCAATCACAAGCCCCTGCGCCGCCACCTCCCAGAGCACTTTGCGGATGCGTGGGCCAATGGGTCGCAGTTGGAAGTCGGCGTCCGGCTTCGATGCCAGGATCGTACGCACCGCTGGGCCGAACTTACGCCAAAAAAGAAACACCGAAACGCAGATAGCGATGAGCAGGACGAGTCGTCCCGGCCAGTTCATACAGGCATGTCTCCGGATAACCCGACAGTCTAACGCCGCAGTTCCCGATGCACCAGCGCAACGGTCACAGAGGAACGGTCACGGAGGAGCGAGTCCGCTGCCACAACCAGCATTACGATTAAGAGGTTTCCCATCAGCCCGCCGACCCGCGCGCAGCTGTTTCTGATCTCCGAATGAACTGAGAGCTGTTCCGTGCAGGCTAGATGCGGCGGTTGTTGTCTTTCAGGGTTCACGCCAAAGCTTTTCTATCTTCGCACTCGCAAAAAAGATTTGCATTTGTCCTTATCTTGTTGTAGTACTGCATCAAGATGAAACAAACACCAAAAGGTCCGGACGCCGCTCGCTGGCGCCAGCGTAAGTTTCAACGGCTGGCCCGCTATCCCATTCCACCCGACTTGTTGCCAGGCTCTCTCTCCATGAGCCGCACCCGTTGCGGCAAGCCCACCTGTCACTGCGCCAACGGAGAAGGCCATGAAGCCTGGACTCTCACCTTTATGTCCGGCGGGAAACGGCGCGTCGAAAGAATTCCCAGGCCCTGGGTCGACCAAGTACGCCAGCAGGTGGAGGCCGGTCGCGAGTTTCAGGACGCGGTGCGCGAAGTCCTCACCGCCAATGCCGAACTGTTGATTCTGGCCCGGAAACAGGAGTCCCAACACCGTCGCTAACCATGCCCACGCCACGTGCGCTGCTCCGCTTCGTCCTGCATCATCTCGGCCTGCAGCGCTATTTGGACCAACCCGGGGATGGCCGACCGCAACCGGCCATCCCGGCGCGAGTGCTGCTCTGGGCGATGCTGGTGGGACGGGTGTTGCGCGAGAATAGTTTTTACGGCATGGAGCAGATCGTTCGCCTGGTGGGCTGCCGAGTTCTGGGGCTGGAGCAGTCATTCAGCAATGATGCCCTGAACTACTTCGTCGAACGATTCGATCCGGCCACCTCGCGCTCGGCTCTGATCGAGGTTGTGCGCCACGCCAAGCGCGGTAAAGCGTTCCAAGATTGTCGTTTTATCGGGCTGGCTCTGGATGGAACCGGGGCGGGTCGGAGCCAGCAATCTCATTGTGCCTGGTGTCGTCCCATTCGCGATGCCCAGCACCAGGTGATCGGGTACC
Organism: uncultured Acidobacteriaceae bacterium; assembly: GCA_963730845.1. GTDB lineage: Bacteria > Acidobacteriota > Terriglobia > Terriglobales > Acidobacteriaceae > Acidiflorens. The sequence continues at coordinate 336,727 of CAVSTM010000014.1, forward strand.
ACCATAAACTGGTAACCATCAGCGTTGTCGGTACCGGTCTGACTTTGCCTTTCGACGTCGAACCCTACGGTCCGGGAGACAGCGAGTTGACTGCGGCAAAGCGTTTGCTTACGCGAGTCATGGGCAGCCTCGGCACCCGTTTCGCCGATTATCTCGTGGTGGATGGGGAGTACGCGGGCGCACCCTTCCTGCACGCCGCCAACCGCTTGGGGCTGCGGGTGGTCGCACGTTTGAAAAATAATCTACCCCTCTTACTCGGTGCGGTGCAGCGGCGGTTCCAACAGCAGGTACCCATGTACGTCTATCGCGACGGCAAAGATCGGGTCGAGATCTGGGATGCCGATGACTTCGATCCTTGGGATCCTTTGGAATGGAAAACCGTGCGCGTGATTCGCTATCGCCAACACAAACCCAACGGCCAGGTGGTCGAGGCCGAATGGTTGACCGACTTTCCCCTGCACCAGGTGAGCAGCCTGTCGTTGTATCACATGGCCAAGAGTCGTTGGGAGATTGAAAACCAAGGGTTCAACGATGCCAAGAACCGCTACGGCTTGGAGCACACTTGCCACCATGAGGAAAGCAGTGTCCTCCTCAACTATCTTCTCACCATGTTGGCATTAATCATTGAGCGCCTCTATCGCATCCGCTATCTCCATCGTGGTAACCATCGAGTGCGTTCCGCCGAGCAACTCTGCCGCCTTCTTTGGGTCTCGCTCTCGCGTCCTCTCGCCCCCAACACCAGCTAGTCGTGCCTTCTCCGCCGAACCGTCTCGCTCGTACCCAACCCCTGCGATGCACCCCACGCCGGCCGCCTCCGCGGAGCGGTCAATGCCTGCAAAAAAATAGACCTATCAGCCTTCGCCGTTCGCAATCTGCTCTCCCCTGCGTCTTTACGGCATCTCCGCTATCCTCATACCCCCGAGTTCAGAAATGGCTGACCCGCGCGCCCTGCACTGTCTGGACCTTTACCACAGGTGTATACTCTGGGAGTTATTTTCCCCTGGAATTCAGTCTTTGCAGTCTTTGGCTGGGCACGGAGCGCGGTTCATTAATTCTTACACCTCCGTGAATAGAACGCTGGCACGGGGCTCTTAATATCATTCGCCCTGAAAACCGGCGGGGGCGGGAATCGCGCAAGCGGCGCCTTCCCCGAGAGAGGTACTACTCGTGGACGTCGTACTTGTACGTTTTCTATTTGTCCTCATCGTCGGTGTCATCTGCAGGCTGATTCATCCGTTTAACCTGCCGCCAAACTATGCTGCCGCTGTCGGTCTGTTGATCGGCGCCGCCATCATCGTGTTTGAGTGGAGATTGCGCGCGATGAGCCTGAAGCGCCTGATTGGAGCTGCGATCGGCAGCGTGCTCGGCATCGTGGGCGCTTATCTCTTCGCGCTCGTCATTCGCAACAGCATCCCGGCGAGTCCTACCCAAAGCTTCCTGCAAATCATGGTCATGATGATCATGGCCTACGTAGGATTGGTGGTCGGCGCTAATAAAGGTGACCTGCTGAATCTGGCGGCGCTCGGCGGAATCTTCGGCGGTGAAAAAACGGGTAAGAAGAGTTACAAGATCCTCGACACCAGCGTCATTATTGACGGCCGCATCTCCGACATCGCCGAGACCGGTTTCCTCGACGGCCTGATCGTGATCCCGCAATTCGTGCTCCGCGAATTGCAACTGGTCGCCGATTCCGCCGATTCGCTCAAACGCAATCGCGGCCGCCGTGGCCTCGACATCCTGCAGCGTCTCCAGAAGACCGCTTCGGTCCAGATCCAGATCGTGGAAGACGACTTCCCGAGTGTCCGCGAAGTCGATATGAAGCTCATCGAACTGGCCAAGCTTTATGAAGGCAAGATCATCACCAACGATTTCAATCTCAACAAAGTCGCCCAATTGCAGGGCGTGGCCGTGCTCAATATCAACGAACTGGCTAACTCGCTCAAGCCCATCGTTCTGCCCGGCGAGGTGATGCGCGTATTCATCCTCAAGGAAGGCAAAGAGTACAACCAGGGCGTTGCCTATCTCGATGATGGCACCATGGTGGTAATCGATAACGCGCGTAAGATGATCGGTAAGACCATCGATATCTCGGTGACCTCGGTTTTGCAAACCACCGCGGGCAAGATGATCTTCGGCAAGTGGGATGAGCGCGGGACGAGCCGTCACGATTCCAAATCGGCGCCTCCGGTGACCGTGCTCCCGACCGTGCCGCCGTCGGCATCAACCAATGGACCGCCGGCCGACCCGCTAAGAAAGCCCACCGCGACGCCGGACCGCGTGGCTGATTAGACTCCGGACTCTAGGTAGAAACCCTTCTAGTGTGAAAAATTCGTTGTTTCCGGAACAAAAAAAGCGTACGCTTCCGAGTTCAAAAGATCCGCAGAAATTTCGGTTCACGAACTCAACATGGAGGCAATGATGAAACGTCTATTTGCAGGGCTATGCGCGTTGGCCCTTGTCTCAGCAATCTCACCCTTGGCGCTGGCGCAGGCGCGAACGGCGGCAGACGACAAGAGACCTTTCGCCTATGACGCAGCCAAGGAAGTTACACTCAGCGGCACGGTGTTGAGTGCGCTCGATAAGCCCGCTAAGGGAATGATTATGGGTTCCCACCTCCTGCTCGCAACTTCCTCCGGTTCGGTGGACGCAAGTCTGGCGAGCCTCGCTTTGGAAGGTAAACACGCCGTCTCCATCGCTGCCGGCCAGCAGGTTGAAGTGACCGGCGTCATGAAGACTATTAAGCAAAAGCAAGTCTTTCTGGCCCGCACCGTGAAAGTGGGTGGCGAAGTCTATACCATCCGGAACGAGCACGGGTACCCCGTGTCGCAGCAATCACGTGAGCGTGCAAGCCGGAAGTCGGCAGGGGAGGGACTATGAACCGCAAGACTTACGCGAGCATTCTCGCCTTAACTTTACTGGCCATAGTTTTCCTGACGGGCTGTAGTTCGAATTCGGCGCCTCCGAACATAGCGATCACGGGAGGGAGCCCGGCGGCAAGCACGACGGTGACTACAGATTATGGAAATCTCACTGCGGTGGTGACGTCGAACGGAACGCCCGTGGGCAGCGGCGTGTCGGTGACGTTCACGGCCCCAACCGCGGGACCGACCGGCACCTTCGCAGGTGGACAAAGTAGCGAAACGGATCTAACGGACTCGACCGGCACGGCCACCTCGTCGCTATTCACAGCGAACTATGTGCCCGGCGCTTTTGCCGTGGCGGTTACGACGCTGCCAGCGGCCGGGGGCAATATCAATCTGACAAACGGCGGAGGCGTCTATTCGTTCTATGTCACCGGGACGGAGGCCATAAATGGCGGCCCGAACTTCTACGCCCTCGCCGGGTCGGTGGTCCTTGATGCGGCCGGCGACGTCGTTCCCTATGGCGACAGCGTTTCGAATCCCACCGGCATCAGCGGCGAACAAGACTATAACGACGCTTTTGGATTGACGTCACCTCAGCCTTCCGGCGACGCAATCTTGGCGGAATCTACCGCGCTGGTGGTGACCGGTGGCCAGGGCACACTTACCCTGACTACCAACAACGCGGCCTTGGGCGTGGCAGGGGTCGAAACCCTCGGCGTCCAGTTTGTAAACAACAGCCATGCGCTCATCACCCAGTTTGATGGGACGGCGACCTCCAGTGGAAGCCTGGATTTGCAGATACTGCCGACCGCGCCCAGTGGAAACTTTGCCTTTACTCTTTCGGGAGTAGACCCCGGCTATAACTCGGTTGTCTTCGGAGGCGTATTCGCGCTTGCCGCTACAACGCCAGCCCCGACTCCACCCACCGCCACCCTGACGGGTATTTACGACGAGAATGACGCTGGAACTGTGTCCACGGGACAAACTCTCCCCGGAACAGCCTCGCAGTCCGATGCCCTCGGGCGGGGTACTATCATCGGCACCAATCTAGGTGGCTACGTTGTCACGCTCAACTATTACATCGTTGGTCCGGAAGCGGTACGGATCATTGATGTGGATGCCAATGATTCGGCCGTCGGCTCGGTGTTCGGCCAGGGGAGTGCCACGTTTACCAACGCATCGCTTGGAGCAGCGTGCGCCCCCGCCCAGTGCTCCGTGTTTGGCGTCGAGAGCAACTCGTTTGGGTTCCTCTATGCCACGGCGGCCCAGATTGCTGCGACTCCGGACACCGGCGTAGCTACCACCGGTACATTCACAGGTGTCGGGGATGTCGATGAAGAAGGCGGCGTCTGCGTAGACTCCGTAACGCTGGTTCCGCCATGCACCATCGCAGGTACCTATTTCGTTTCAGGCACGACCGGTCAGAACGGATACGGTAACCTGACGATCACGCCTGGGGACTTGGGAGACGTCAGCGTCTTGGGCATATATATGACGGACCCAGCTCTCAATCTGAATGATCCAAATAACACGGCAGGAGGAGGAGGCGCTCTGGTTGCCGAGTTGGACGGGCTCAACGGCATGGGAGTCCTGACTCCACAAACCGATACCACACCTGGCGACTTTACGGGCAGTGCAAGCAGCTATGCCTTTGGGGCGCAGGATTTCTTCTGCAACATTTGCGAATTCGACTACGTCGGGCAGGGATCGTTTACGGCCGGTGCTTTTTCCGGAACCGGGCTCCTTAGCGATCCGTCCGACTTCTTCAGCAGCGGCGGCGCGGCGAATACCGGGGTTGGATTCTCCGGGAGCTCCTCTTGCTGACGCGACAGAGAGCGCCACTGGGCGCTATACCTTGTTTACGACAAATGCGACGCCCAATCCTCTTGTTATCACGGTGCCAGCTTTTGTCGTGACGAACCCAGTTACGCCTCCCACAGTAGTTGATTTCAACGTGGCCATCTATCAGGCTAGTGGCACACAGGCCTACTGGATCGACGAAGATACCTTCAGTCTGTCCCTTGGCCCCATCGAGCAGCAGGGGGATATGAGCGCAGTACCCGCGGCAAAAAGAGCAAGAGCCCCGGCAAAAACCGCGGCAAAAGCCAAACAGAAACAAAAATAGCAGCCAGTAAGCGGAAAAAGGGGCACAGCCGGGACGATCCGGCTGTGCCCTCTTCATTTCGAGTAGGAATCAGTCAGTAGCTAGTGGAGCGCCGGGCGTCCCCGTCCGCCACGAAGCTGCCGACGCGCGCCCCTCGCCCCATCACCAGAAATCCAACAAAATTCCGATTGAACTCTGTACTATACTGATCGCCCCTATGAAGGTGTTTGTCATTGTTCCGGCGGCCGGACTGGGCACGCGCATGGCGTCCGCCCTCAGCCGTAAAGTCCAGGAAAAAAACGCCGACCAAGCAGTTCAAAGAGCTGGGAGGCGTGCCCATTCTCGTCCATACGCTGCGCAAGTTCGCTGCCGCCCCAGCCGTCTACGAAATCATCGTCGCTCTGCGCAAGGACGAAATTGCCGGTTTTCGCACCCAGGTCGAAAAGCAATACCCGGAAATCCTGACGAAGCGCCTGCAGATGGTCGAAGGCGGCGAGCATCGCCAGGATTCGGTGGCGAGCGCTCTGGCCCGTGTCGCCGCCGATCCCGAAGACATCGTCCTGGTGCACGACGCCGTTCGTCCGTTGGTTACGCCCGAAATCATTGGCCACGTCATCGAAGCCGCGCATAAATATGGAGCCGCCATCGCGGGCTTGCCCGCCGTGGACACGGTGAAACAGGTCGAACGAACCGCTGAGGGCGCACTCATCAAAGCCACCATTCCGCGCGCCAGCATTGTGATGGCGCAAACCCCGCAGGGCTTTCGTTATGACATCCTGAAAAAAGCCTTTGATGACGCCGTCGCCGATGGCTTCCTCGGCACCGACGAGGCTTCGCTGATCGAGCGCGCCGGCCTGCCGGTCGCGGTCGTAATGGGCTCGCCGCGCAATATAAAAATCACGACGCCAGCCGATATGGAACTGGCAGAGTTCTATCTGAAACAGGAAGATGGGAACAAAATTTGAAACCTGAAATGCGCATCGGCTACGGTTGGGACTCGCACGAATTCAAGCCCGGCATTCCGCTAAAGATCGGAGGCGTGACTCTGCCGCACGATCACGGTCTGGGAGGCCATTCCGACGGCGACGTCCTGCTCCACGCCATCACCGACGCGCTGCTCGGCGCCATCGCCGGCCCCGACATCGGGTCGCTCTTTCCACCCTCCGATCCGCAATGGAAAAACGCCGACTCCGCCGTGTTTCTGCAAGAGGCGTTAAACCGCGTCAAAACTGCGGGCTACCAATTAGTGAACCTGGACTCTACGCTGATCCTGTCCACGCCAAAAATCGGCCCACACGCCGACGCGATTCGAAAACGCGTCGCCGAGTTGTGCGGAATTCCCGCGGACTGCGTAGGGATCAAAGCAAAAACTCCGGAAGGCATGGGCACCGAAAACGCCGCGATTGCGGCTGTGGCGGTCTTGCTGAAGCGCGAGTCGGAGGACGCCGAAGATTTGGAAGACGTTCTGAAGGCGATTGGGACTCAGCCCCGCTGAGGTGCTCGGGATATTTTCTATGAACTGTCATCCTGAAGCGAAGCGAAGGACCCGGTTTCTTACCGGTGCACGAGACAGCAGGTCCTTCGCTTCGCTCAGGATGACAATTTCATGTTAGGTGCCGCTCCAACTCTCCAGCCAACTCCGCGTGCTTTGCCCTCGCCGCCTCAATAAATGCCCCGAAGATCGCGCGCGCCGATTCCGCTACCTCCGGCCCATCATTTACGCTCCGCTCCGGATGCCACTGCACCGCCAGCACAAAATGGCCGGGCGTCGTCCCTTCCAGAGCCTCAATGACCCTATCTTCCGCGCAATGCGCCACCACGCGCAGGCCATCGCCCGCTGCGTCCGCGGATTGGTGATGCGAAGAATTCACCGCGACGGTTCCGCTCGATCCGACGATTTCCGCCAGCTTCGACCCCGGCTCGATGACTACCGTGTGCGCCTTCGCGACCGTGCGTCCCGGACTGTGGTTGATTGCCGATTCGATGTGTTGCACCAGCGATCCCGAGCGATAAACGTTCAGCGACTGCAGTCCGTAGCAGATGCCCAGCACGGGTTTGCGCGCGTTGTAGGCATCGCACAGCAGCAACTCGTCGACCAAGTCTCGTTTAACGTCGGCGGGTGCCGTCTTCTCGTGACGATCCGCGCCGTACTTCTTTGGATCAAGATCGGCCCGGCTGCCCGGTAGCAGAACCGCGTCGCAGTGCTCGATCTGCTTCATAACTTGATCCCGAGTCTGCTCCAGTTCAATGCGCACGGGTTCGCCGCCCGCTGCGCGCACCGCCTCCTCGTACTGCGGCAGAGCGCGCTCGGCGTAGTCACGATCGCCGGAATGCGGCACCGGAATCGCAATACGCGGCGCAGTCGCTCTCAGTTCAGCCATCTTCAACTCACCCACATTTTGCCGGTGGAGCGCCGGGCATCCTCGCCCGGCCACCTCCGAAATGGACGGGCGAGACGCCCGTCACTCCATATTCAACTCACGCGCTCAATCCCCGCCAGCGTCTTCCGCTGCCGGTAGGTCCGAATTTCCATGGCCAGCGAAAGCACCAGCACGATCGCTCCTACCGCGATCGCGAACGGAAACGCGATCTGCCGGTACGCGAATGTCAGGTTGGGCGCGACGTGCTTTACCTGCGCGTACGCCACCGTTCCGATGATGCTCAGCAGAAGCGCGACCGCGAACGACAGCAGGGTCAAGAGAAATGTCACCGCGGCCACGCGGGCCGGAATCCCTATCCAACCCGGCCCGCTTGCACTCGCTTTCGCCATGCTCTTAGGCTACACCATTGTTTTGGACGATGACGATTCGCGCGGAGATCTCGCCGGAGCCGCCGATATCTTCCCGGCACCAATAATTCTCCCATCGCCGTACCGGTCATGGTGGCGAACCCACGCCATGGGATGGGGCAACCCGTCTTCGTCTCGTCCCTTCGGCGTGAGGTCGAGAAAGTTGTATGTCGGTGAGCAGAATGTCGAGCCCGCGCGCATACGTGGAATAGGTGTGGAAGATCTCGCCCTCGCATCCTTATAGAACACGCTCGCGCCCGGGACGTTCCTCGGACGGAAACTCCGTCATCTCGTAGTTGTAGTACACCTTGCCCTGCGCCATCTCTTCCTTCGAAAAGGAAACTGATAGTCGAAGTTGAAGTCGCTCCCGAACGAAGACACCCACTTAAACCGCCATCCCATGCGCTTCTGGAAAGCTTCAATCTCCGGCAAGGTCGCCCGCGAAACCACCGCCAGCGTCGCGTCGCGCTGCGCCAGGTGAATCGCTCGCGCCATCGAACGTGTCCGCCAGGAACGAGCAACTCGGACAACCCTCCTTCCATCCCGGACCGAGCATGAAGTGATACACGATCAACTGGCTCCGCCCGTCGAACAGATCCGCCAAAGTCTGCTTGCCCTTCGGCCCATCGAAGACATACTGCTTATCGACCTTCTCCCACGGCAGTTCGCGCCGCTGCCGGCTCAGCTCATCGCGCAGGCGCGTGAATTCCTTCTCCTTGGCCAGTAAGTTCCTTCCGCGCCGCCAGCCACTCCGCGTGCGGAACCACTTTCGCAGTTGTAGTTTTCGTTCGTCGTCGTTGCCATCGTCGTTTCTCCTTTGGTTTAAATCCGTCGTATTTCTTCGGGCGAGAACGTTTCACCAGCAGGGCCGTCACCCCGCTGGTCGACATCGCCCCGCCTACCATCCATGCCCGCGCTCGCCAGACATGCTGGACACATATGACTCCTCCTCGCTTCTAGCACTTAGCGCGAACCGGCTTCCGCTCGGGCGCGGATGCGCGACAGACATGTGCCCCCAGCCCCTCTGCACGCCCTGCCGATGTTCGTCCTGAATCGACTCCCAACGCCTTGTGGTGGAACTTGATCAAGGTGCCGCCGTCCGCCTCGCTCAGCCGGTACTGCACGTTCGAAACAACGGCGTACGACATGAACAGCGGCCCGGTGATCTCGAGCAGCGTCGGCCGCTTGATCGCCTGCACGTGCCCCCAGAGATGCCCGTTGCCCTCGCCCAGATCGCGGAACCATCTCCCACCCGGCCACGGCTCGATCTTCATCGGCATCGGCTTGCCCTCCGGCGTGTCATTCTCCGGTCCGATCTGTTCGAGCAGGGCTGCAAATGTAGTCTCCAGCGATGCGCGCACGTGGATTTCCTGGGTCACGCTTAATGTCAAACTCTCGATTCCTAGTCCCGTCGATGGTGCTGTCGAAATCGTGCTCATAATTTTCTCCTCGCTTTTCTCTATTCAGTTGCTGTTCTGATTCCTTGCTCTTCGCCTCGGCACGTTCTTTGACGCGGAGCTAACTGGTGCGTCCAGAAGCGTTCGAAGTCTTTCGTCCACTCGTGCAGCGGCCGGATTGCCTCGGCGTTCGTTCGATATAGCATGTGCCTCCCGTGCCGCCGCACCCTCACCAGCCCAACCTTCCGCAGCACCCGCAGGTGCTTCGATACCGAAGGCTGCTCCAGCCCAAGACTTGCCACAATGTCGCCCACCGGCCGTTCCGTGCAGCGCCAGGTAATTCAGGATCTCCCGCCGCCGCGGCTCGGCCACCGCGTTAAACGCATCGGAAGTCGTCCTAGCCCGCGCCATGATCAGGAATATACATTCCTATATGGGAATATGTCAAGCAAAAAATATAAGGCGACTTTCCCAATTGTCGTAGAGGGCAAATTCGTGTGGTGACGGGTCGTCCGACCCGTGGCGAGCGCCCAGATTTCCTCGCCGTGCGACTACGCTACAATACCGTCATGTCGCAAACCGCCTCCGCGATCACCCGCAGCCCCGCGGAGATCGTGCAAAACAGCCCGGTTTCACAGGCCCCGAACGGCATCTGCTACGCCCGTTCGGGCGAGATCACAATTACGGATAATGACCTCGATCGCATGATCGCCGCCGTGCCCGTGCCGGTCGCGGCCGCGCTCAGCCGCAAGGCCTACTACTTCGTGCCGCTTACCGTCACCCAGGGCGATGAGACCGTGATTGCCGACCGCTACGACGTTGCCCTCAGTGACAACGCGGTTTGCCATCGCAATCTGAATCTCGGCGACTGCGCAGTGCGTCTTCATCTCGACCCGCTTGATGGAGGACAAATTTTCGGTGGCGTTTGAGTTCTACATCAACGTCGGACACGCGCTGGTCGAGCGCGCCGGCGTATCCCAGAATTTCGCCGATCTGGCCTGGCAGCAAGTGGAGTCCGTCGTGCGCGGCGAAACTTCACTGGACGCATGGGAGGCGCGCAAATTCGCCACCGCCCACGGTACGGATGCGGAGAAATTCAAGAACGATTATCTAACCGCCAGCTTCGCAGATGCGATTTCCATCTATCTGCTCTCGCTCTACCTCGACGTCGATTACTACGATCTGCGCGAGCGCGATTATCCGCTGCTGGCCCCGGCTCCGATGGCCGAGCGGCTGCGCAAGATCGCGGAGATATTTCCTCCGAATCCGGGATTTGAATTCAACATTTATTATCGGCGGCGGGCATAGAGCGGGTCTTCTTTGGGTTCTGAGTGTAGTGGCCTGTTGACAACAGTTGACCGCAGCGAGGGCTTCAGGGTGTCTGCTGAAGACTGAATTTCGGGCCCTTCGCCGTTGTGGCGTAAATCGTCCGCTTTACTTTTTCGTCGAAGTGGGCTCCTCGGGATCCCCGCCTATTGTTTCCTTCTCCTTCGTCCTGACGGCGTGTCGCTTCATTGCCACCTCAATAATCGAGTCCAGTTCGCGTCTGTGAAAGGGCCTCAGAATGTAGCCGTCGTGCTCAGTTCCCTTAGCCATGTCCACCGTCCGCCGGTCGGAATAGGCGGTCACATAGACAACAGGCACATCAATCTGCTGGCGGATCTCCTTCGCGGCTTGTATACCGTCCTTCTCATCAAAAGAAAGTTGCTGGCCTCGACTAAGAAAACCGTGACGGCCACACCGCGCTACAAAGTGCTGACTCCGCGGCGGGACTATGAAAGCCGCAGCCGGGGCCGAGGGTAGAAATCCCTTGGTCCCTAAAGGGGCAGTCGATTCAGCACAACTTTTGGTATCGCTGAAGCGATACCCTGATACGAAAACCACCTATCCGAAACCGACTGCTACGAACCCGCCAATACCAAAACCACTGATACGAAAACCACCAATGCAAAAACCCACCTGGCGCACGCACCGTTACGCCGCGCGCTTCTGGGTGCTCGCCTTCTCCAGCACTCCCAGAAACGCGGCCAGCCACGCTGGGTGCGCCGGCCATGCTGGAGCGGTGACCAGGTTTCCATCCACGCAAGCTTTGTCGATGGCGATATCGGCGTAGGTTCCGCCCGCCGCGACGACCTCGGGACCAACCGCGGGATAACAACTGCAACGGCGCCCTTTAAGCACGCCGGCCGTGGCCAGCAGTTGTGCCGCGTGGCAGATCGCCGCGATCGGCTTGTTGGTCTCCGCAAAGTGCCGGACGATTTCGAGCACCCTCGGGTTCAAACGCAAATATTCGGGAGCCCGTCCGCCCGGCACGACCAGCGCGTCGTAGCTTTCCGGATGCACTTCATCAAAACTTGCGTTGAGCGTGAAATTGTGTCCGCGTTTCTCACTATACGTCTGATCGCCCTCGAAATCGTGGATCGCCGTGCGCACCGAGTCGCCCGTCTTCTTGTCTGGACACACGGCCTCGACCCGGTGCCCAACCATCTGCAGGGCTTGGAACGGCACCATCACCTCGTAATCTTCGACGTAATCGCCAGTCAGTAGAAGGATTCGCTTCTGCGGCATAACAGCCTCCGGAAATATTGTGACAGAATTTCAAGCGCGAATCACGGTCACCGCCTCGCCAGGTTCAGTCCAGAGCTCCTGTACACTGTTTCGCACCTTGCCCTTGGCGGTCGGCAAGGTTACGGCTTATGCTGAAAGTAGAAAGTAGAATGAAAGGCTCAGGTTTCGTCTTGCCGATGATTTCGCTTCGTCTCTACATCATTGTGCTGGCCGCGATTGGTCTGGCCGTTGTCGCCTATGCTCTGCTGCGCCGCAAATCCAAGGGCGCGGACGAGGTCGAACGCGAACGCCGCACCTGGCTGAACACAGTCGGGCGCATCACCGATGGCACGGTAATCGATGTTCAGGAAATTACGTTGGATACGAAGCGCCCCGCCACCATGCTGATTTACCAGTATGACGTAGCTGGTGTCTCCTATGAGGCCTCACAGGATGTCACCTATCTTCGGCAGTGGATCAATCTGCATTCCTGCCGGCTCGGCCTGCCGACTTCAGTGAAGTACGATTCTCGCAACCCCGGAAATTCCATGGTGATCGCCGAAGGCTGGATGGGCTTGCGCCAGTAGAGACGGGGCTCGCCCCGTCTTAGACGCGGCAAGCCGCGTCTCTACTCAGAGTTTCCCGAACGCGGCCAGAACCATATAAGCAATCTGTGCCGTAGCCAGCCCGACCCAGATTCGTTGCCGAATGCGCGAGCGGTGTATGTCGCGGAGCAGGTCGGCGGCGGTCGGTTCGCCGACCATTGCCTTTTCCAGCTTTTCATCCGGCAACACCACCGGTTGCAGATTGATTGGTCTCACAGCCTCGGCCGTCTTCGGCTTGTCGGGATAAAACACCTTCGGCGTGTCCACCACTTCCGACCACAACGGCAGCAGGATCCATGACTTCGGAATGATGTCCAGAATCGGCTTGGAAGTCAGATTGAGCGCCGGCTGGGTTTCCGGTGCGACGCGATCGGCCAGATTCCGCAGCAGCGAACCCCACCAGAAGTGGCTGAGTTGATCGGTGAGGAGTTCACCGACGTCGACCGGCCGCGATTCCAGTTCTAGCGGCGGCAGAATTTCCGGCGAGATCACGTCCCCGATGTTGGTGAACACCGTCCGAAACCAAGGCATGCGCAGACGCTCGCCAAGCGCCAAGCCGACATACAATGGCCGCGAAGTGAGTACGAGCGGCGGTAGCTTTTCCGGCGCAAAGGTATCGCGCAGATTGCCGATCAGTGACCTCCAGAGCGGCTGCGTCAGACTCGGCGGCGGCAGCAAATCCAGCGGAATGTCCTGCGGCGCCGTCGTGGACTGCGGGTCGGGATACCAGGCTTCGGCTGCGTTTGAACGGTAAGCCATAAGAATTCAGATGACTCCAAAACGTCGATCCTCAATGTTAGATGCCGCAGCGTCATCTGTCACGCGTCTTTACCCAGCTTTACAGGCAGTTAAAAAGCGGCGCTGGATGCCCGGTCCCTGCCGTAGAGAAGCGGTTCGCCGCGTACTACCCGCTAGCCTAGCCGTTGGGCGCACTCTTACACCCATTTCCCCACCTAAAAACAAGGATTTGCAACTGAAAAAAGGTGCGCAATCGTAGCCATGCGGCGTCGACTGCCCTCGTCGGAACGCCTCATTTCGCTGGTACATGCACTTTGATGCCGTTGAGCGCGGCCGTGTAGTAAAGCACAATGAAGAGCTTCACACGGGCCAAGACTCGCAAAGTTGCGAAGAAAGTTGCGAAGGTTGATCCCCCTCTTTCCCGGCGCTCAGAAAAACCGCCGGAAAGGATAAGATGTGAAAGGGACATCTGCAATGGAGAGGCGGAATTGAGCGACGACGCAGCGACAACCAAGTCTCCACGACAGATGCGGCGTTTCACGCGCTATCGCTTTGATGTGCGCATTGAGGTGTCGGTGTTTCGCGACGGCCAAACCGTCACATGCTGGGGCCGCACCAGCGAACTCAGTTTGGATGGCATTGGCGCGACCCTCAGCGGCGAGTTTCAACGCGGCGAAGTTGTTTCCATGGAGTTCCCCATCCCGCTCCCGCCTCACGTCATGAAGGTACGAGCTGTGGCGCGCTACAGCGAAGGCCTGCGCTGCGGATTCGAGTTCCTGGTTGTGACCGAGGAGCAGAGGCTGCTGCTGCGCCAGGTTTGCGTTGTGTTGGCGAACACCTCTACCTAGTGCGGGCCTCCTAATTTTTCTGCCGTGACCCGCTAATTCTTCATTACGGCCGTAACTATCGAAGGATAACCCCGCCCGCTTACCATCGCACTATCTCTATTTCTCTGAGAAAGGACTGTATGGGTGAGGAAATCGCCCCGGCACCAACCTCGTCCGAACTGCCGGCGGTGAAGGCGCCGCAGGATGTTTCTGGGTACGGAACGCCGCCGACTCTTACCCACATGTCCGATCCAGCTCCCGACGCTTCGCCCACTAACGGCCATGCCGCCGTAGTCTCGCCCACAGTGGAGAAGGCCTACTTCGAACAGCTCATCGAAAACGCGCCGGATGCGGTCAGTATTATCGACGAGGAAGTAAACATCGTGCGCATCAACGGAGAGTTCACTCGCCTGTTCGGCTTCACTGCGGCTGAGGCTCTGGGGAAACGGCTCGACACGCTTATCGTGCCGCCCGATCGCTATGCGGAAACCGCCTGGATCGCCGAGAGCATGAAGACTGCCAGCAAACTTTCACTCGAGACCCGCCGCCGGCGAAAAGATGGCTCACTGGTCGAGGTGCTGCTCTCAACCTCGCCCGTGATCGAGAACGACATAAAAGTTGGAGCGTACGCCACCTATCGCGACATCACCGAGCAGAAGCGCGCCGAGGAGCTGAATGCGGCCTTGTACGCCATTGCAGCGCGCAGCCAGTCCGCCGAAGATCTGCAACAGTTTTTCGCCGCCATTCACACCATCGTCGGTCAGTTGATGAATGCGCGCAACTTCTACATCTCCCTCTACGATCCGCAGAGTCAGCTGTTGAGCTTTCCGTACTTCGTCGATGAGGAGGATCCTACCCCGGTTCCCAAACCCCTGGGCCGCGGTTTGACGGAGTACGTTCTGCGATCGGGCGAGTCCCTGCTGGCGACTCCGGCAGTTTTTGAGGAATTGGTGCGGCGCGGCGAAGTGGAGCTGATTGGCGCCCCGTCGTTGGACTGGCTGGGCGTTCCTCTGAAAAGCGGCACGAGCTGCATTGGGGCACTGGTCGTCCAGAGCTACAACCCAAATACTCGCTTCGCAGAACGCGACCGCGAGATTCTGAAATTTGTTTCGCAGCAGTTGGCTGCGACCATCGAGCACAAGCGCTACGAAGAAGCGCTCCGCCGCTCCGAAGCCCGCTCCCGCTCTCTGATCTTGAGCGCGGCCTTCGGCATCTGCCGCTGCACCCTCGGCGGAAGATTTCTGGACGTGAATCCGGCTCTCATCACCATGCTCGGGTATGAATCGGTCGAAGATCTTCTTAAGCTGAACGCAAGGCGTGACGTCTTCGTCAATCCTCAGGAGTTGGAGCGGCTGGCCGAGGAATATCGCCGCACCGGAAGCCTGAATGGCGTGGAAGTGCAATGGAAACGCAAGGACGACCGCGTCATCATCGTTCGCATCAGTGGCTGCGCCGCCACCGCCACCGATGAACCCGAAGAAGTATTGGAGCTGATCGCCGAAGATATCACCGACCGGCGTCAGCTCGAGGAGCAGCTTCGCCAGGCGCAAAAAATGGATGCGGTCGGCCGCCTCGCCGGCGGCGTCGCTCACGACTTCAACAACCTCTTGATGGTGATTAACGGATACACCGAAGTGTTGCTGGAGCAATTGGAAAAAGACGGTGCCATGCACCGTAAGGTCCAGTCCATCCAGCAGGCCGCCGACCGCGCCGCTGCTCTCACCCGCCAGTTGCTGGCCTTCAGCCGAAAGCAGCTCCTCGAACTCAAGGTGGTCGACGTCAACGCTGTCATCGGCGACATGGAGCGCCTGCTGCGGCCCCTGATCGGCGAAAACATCGAATTGGTCACCCGGCTCTCACCCGAAACCGGACACACCCGCGCCGACGCCGGCCAGCTCGAGCAGGTCATCATGAACCTGGTCGTCAATGCCAAGGATGCCATGCCCGATGGCGGCAAGCTCACCGTGCAGAGCTCTGACGTTACCGTGCGCCAAAACTTCCGCGAACATCGGCTGATCCAGCCTGGACGTTATGCCGTGATCTCGGTTGCCGATACCGGACTCGGCATCGACAAGGAAACCCAGTCCCGCATCTTTGAGCCGTTCTTCACCACCAAGGAAAAAGGAAAAGGCACCGGCCTCGGTCTCTCCACCGTTTACGGCATCGTCAAGCAGAGCAATGGATACGTGTTCGTCCAAAGCGAAGTCGGCGCAGGCACAACTTTCTACGTTTATTTGCCCCGCGTGGAAGAGTCCGCCGAAGAGGCTAGCCCAGCCAAGGCTCCGCAGAACGAAACCGGCGGCTGCGAAACCGTCCTGCTGGTGGAAGACGAGGATTCGGTGCGCGAACTGGTGCGCGTAACCCTCACCTCTCGCGGCTACAACGTCCTCGAGGCCGAAAATGGCGAATGCGGTTTACGCCTCGCCGAGGACTTCACCGGACACATCGACATCCTTATCACCGACGTCGTCATGCCCGGCATGGGCGGCCGCGAACTGGCCAAAAGGCTGCTCGCGCTGCGTCCCGGCATTTGCGTGCTCTATCTTTCGGGTTACACGGAAGATGCCGTCATCACTCAGGGCACGGCTGGCCCCCATAACGCGTTCCTGCAGAAACCCTTCACCCTTCAGAATCTCGCCAAGAAAGTCCGCGAAGTCCTGCGCGCCCGGTCCGCCCCCACGCCTGCTCCGACGTCCGACCCCGTTCCTGCTCCGGCGACCGCCCCCAAGGCAATCGCGAAATCGACCTCGAACTAGCGGTTTCGCATCAAGGCTAGCGGTTTTGTATCAGGGCATCGCTTTAGCGATGCCGAAAGCTCTTCGGAAAAGGCCGCCCCTTGAGGGGTTGCCTTGCACCTTTTACCTCGTTCCCGCGTCCTATAGTAAGTAGTGTGAGCGCGGAAGCGCGAACAACACTCGGAGTGAACCATGCTGATCGGCAAACCGGATCCGATTCCGTCTTCTGAAATTACTCCCAAAGCCGCCTATCTGAACCGGCGCAACTTCCTCGCCGGCGCAGCCATCGCAGGCGCGGCTGCCGTCACCGGTGTCGCCTTCCGCGATCTTGCTGATGTTATCGATCCGTCATTCACCGCCCAGGCCAACAACAAAATTGACGGCCTCCAGAAAAGTTCCTTCAGCACGACGGAAAAGGAAACGCCCTACAAAGATGTCACCAACTACAACAATTTTTACGAATTCTCCACCGACAAATACGAGCCTGCCGACCTGGCAAAGAATTTCAAGACCCGTCCCTGGACCGTGACCATCGACGGCGATGTCAAGAAAAAGCAAGTGCTGGACGTCGACGCGATCATGAAAATGGCTGCTCCCGAAGAGCGCATCTACCGTCATCGCTGTGTCGAGGGCTGGTCGATCGTCGTGCCCTGGATCGGATTTTCGCTGAGCGAACTGATCAAGCGCGTCGACCCTCTGCCCAAAGCAAAGTATGTAGAGTTCACTACCTTATACGATCCCAAACAAATGCCCGGCCAGCGCACCAGCGTATTGCAGTGGCCTTATCTCGAGGGTCTCCGCATGGACGAGGCCATGCACCCGCTCGCCCTGCTCTGTTTCGGCATGTACGGCGAGGTGCTCCCGAATCAGGATGGCGCACCGCTGCGCATCGTGCTGCCGTGGAAGTACGGCTTCAAAAGCGCGAAGTCGATCGTCCGCATCCGCTTCACCGGCGACCAGCCTCTGAACTCATGGCAGCAGTATGCGCCCAACGAATACGGCTTCTATTCGAACGTGAATCCGAACGTCGACCATCCCCGCTGGAGCCAAGCCAAGGAACGCCGTCTCGGTGAATTCCTCAAACGCCCGACCCTGATGTTCAACGGTTACGACCAAGTGGCCAGCCTGTATTCCGGGATGGACCTGAGAAAGAACTTTTGAAAGGCATTGCAGAAGTCGGAAGTAAGATTGCAAAAGTGAAATCTGATGGCCGAAAGGATTTTACTTCTGCAATCTGACTTTTGACTTCTGCCTTCCAATGAACCGCCTGCGAATCACCAAAACGATCATCTTCCTGGCCGCACTGATTCCGTTGGGACGCCTGGCATGGAAGGCCTTTCACGATGGCCTGGGTGCCAATCCCATCGAGGTCATCACGCACTCCACCGGCGACTGGACGCTCATCCTCGTTCTCACCACTCTCTCCATCACCCCTCTCCGGCGCATCACCCGTCAATACTGGCTGATCGGCGTTCGCCGCATGATCGGGCTGTTTGCATTCTTTTACGGAACTTTACATTTCCTCACCTACATCTGGCTCGACAAGTTCTTCGACGTCCACGAAATCTTGAAAGACGTCGCCAAGCGCCGCTTCATCACCGTAGGATTCACCGCCTTCGTCCTCATGATTCCCCTGGCCCTGACCTCGACCGCATGGTCGATTCGCCGCCTCGGCGGCAAGAACTGGCAGCTCCTGCACCGCCTCATCTATTTCACCGGAATCCTGGCAGTGATCCATTACTTCTGGTTGGTGAAGGCCGACCACCGCAAGCCCATCGAATACGGCATCGTGCTCAGCCTCCTGCTCGCATACCGCGTAGGGGTCTGGGCGTCCGAAAAAGCATCCGAAAAGCGGACGAAGCAGGCCATTCCAACCCCGGCCAGGAATCCGCTGTAGAGACGGGGCTCGCCCCGTCTCCTCCGAGGTGATGCTCCTGTCAATTTTCCCAGTTTTTTGCACCGAAACTTTCTTCTAGAATCCGGGTTAGCGCATCATAAGCCTTAACGATAGGAGTGTCTTATGAATCCCCTTGCCTCCACCAAGTGTGCCGGGCGCCTGCTCATGGCTCTGGCGGCGATCTCCAGCATCATTTTGATGGCAGCCTGCGGCTCCGGCGGTCCGCCCGCCATTCCCAACCCCGTCGGCTTCACCAACAGCAGCCTGAATGGCACCTACGTTTTTTCGTCGTCGGGCTCAGATGCGAATGGAAATGCCTTGGCCATGGCAGGCACTTTCGCGGCGAACGGAAGCGGCGGCATCACAGGAGGCATGATGGACGTCGTCGACATAGCGTTGGATGTTACACCGGGTCCGCCGAATCCGACCGCCCAGCCGATAACCACTAGCTCCTCTTACAAGGTAAACACCGACGGTCGTGGCACGGTCACGCTGGTCACTTCGGCGTATGGAACTTTTACCTTGGATTTCGTCCTGACATCGACCTCTGGACGGGCTGGTCACCGAATTCGATAGCAACGGCACCGGCAGCGGCACCCTCGACCTGCAGACCGCAGTCACGAGTCTGAGCCAGCTCGCCGGTCCCTACGCCTTCAGTCTTGCTGGTGCTGACTCCGGCGGCAATCCCTTGGCCGCGGCGGGGGCGTTCACGCTCAATTCCAGCGGCGTCACCACCACTGCGGGCGTCGAGGACTTCAATGACGACGCTATTTTCATTTCTCCCGGTGTGTCCCTCACCGTCTCTGCTACAACCTTGGGTTCAGGGACTGCTCCTGGGTCAACCACCCTTGGCACCGATACTAGTTTCGGCCAGTTCTTCGACTTCTACCCGATTGACGCCACCCACTTGAAGTTCATCGAAACCGACTACGTCGATTTCCTTTCCGGCGATGCCTTTACCCAGACCGGCGTGTCCATCCCCAACGGCGCCATGGTTTTCACCATGGCCGGCAGCAGCAGCGCAGGTCCGACCGCAGATCCGATCGCAGATGGGGGCCTTATGACCTCTGACGGAACCGGCAACTTTCCCACCGGCCTTGAGGATATCAACGACGCTGGTACGGTCCCGGGGCAAGGGGAGTTCAGCGGCACTCTTAATGCTGGCTTGAGTGGCCCCGCCGGCACCGGCCGGGTTTTTGTCGATCTCACTGGCTTTGCTCCAGCCACTAACTGGGTCGTCTATCCCTCCGCTGGCGGACTTCTGATGCTGGAAATGGATACGGCAGCCATTACCACCGGCGTCGGTTACGCTCAAACCGGTACGTCATTCACTGCCCCAGGAAACTATGGACTAAATCTCTCCGGCGAAAATGCCGCCAACGGTGCGGTAGGCCCGGTTAACGACATTGCCCAGTTCGCTGCCACCACCGCAGTGGCACCGGCAAGCAACATGACCGGGATATTGGACGAGAATTCTTTCATCGGCGGTACGCTTCCGAGCATTCCGTTGAATCCAGGCACTTACACTCCGGATTCGCCTGCGACCGGTCGTGGTTTGATCATTGCCGACACCACCGGGACGGTGATCGGCGGGTTAAGCTTGCAGTACTACACGATCAACAGCTCGAGCGCCGTCTTTATCGAGGTCGACCCAACCCAGGTCGCGGCAGGGACCATCGAGCAGCAGAGCACACCAGGGGGCGGGGCAATGGCGCAGTCGCACGTCGCAATCGTGCACCCGGCAGTCCATCCACACGCAGCCAAGCGGAGTAAGCAAGTAGACTCCAACCGATCCAGTAAATAACCAAGGGGGCGCGGCTTCAAGTCCGCGCCATACCTTCTGCCCGATGAGTCCCACGGTGGAGCGCTGGGCGCGCCTCGCCCGGCCACGATGCTGCCAGCCATCGCTCCGCCCGCGGAGCTGAGAGGTCCATTTCTCGATTCTGAAAAATCTTGTCAAGCCCCTGTTTCGCGAATTTTCCGCGTAAGCTACTGAATTGGCGAGGAAAATGAAGTCGGCAAAGTTGCGGTGTGGGTAGGTTGGAATTGATATAATAGAACTATAGATAGTAAAAGGGCGCGGAGTAACTCCCGCGCCCTTTTTCATTGGCGTGCCCGTTCCAAGACGGCCAAGGATCAGAGTTAAGTCCTTATTCCGGAACATTTTGCACATAACCCCTTAAAACTCAAAGATTTTGATCGTTTTAGCCCTTAACTCGATGATTCCAATACGCAGGGGGGGTACCCCCCCTCCCCTGCGAACAGGCTAGCAACTCAAGAAGAAAATAGAAACAAAACTATGCACTCTCTCAACTGACAACTGAGAACAGGCAACTGGCAACTGACAGGAGCTGCAAAATGTCTTCCTATCCGGCAAGTGTTCGTCGATGTCAGCACATTAAAGTCAACGGGACGCAGTGCGGATCGCCCGCAGTACGTGAGCACAACTATTGTTACTTTCACGTGCGTTGGCATCGCAAAGGCATGCCGGTGAACACCTATCTCAGGGAGCAGAAGATACTAACCCTGTCGACGCTCGAAGACGCGAACTCCATCCAAGGTAGGATTGGCCGAGGTGATGGGGGAGCTGAAATCAGAAATGATCGATCACCGCACGGCGGGACTGCTGCCGTACGCGCCGCAAATCGCATCCGTCAACGTGAAGTTCACGTCCTTTGAGCCCGAGCAGCCGACTCAGGTGGTGGTTGATCGCGAGTGCGTAGCGCGGCGTCCACTAAGGAGCCTCCGCATGGTCAAAGGCAGAGGACGCGAATACTACGACCCGGCCGAAGAGGGTCCGGCCGCGGAAAAAAACGGCGAAGAGCGCTCCACGAACCAACTTACTTGATCGCTTCCGCCGCGATCCGCTCGGTAACGAACGCCTCGATCACATCGCCAGCCTTGATGTCGCCGTAGTTAGAGATGGAGATGCCGCACTCCATGCCGCTTGTCACTTGGGACGCATCGTCTTTGAACCGCCGCAGCGACGCTACTTTTCCCTTGAACACGACCACGTTATCGCGCAGCAAGCGCACTTCGGAATCGCGCTTGATGAAGCCATCGCTTACGCGGCAACCGGCAATCGTCCCGACCTTCGGAATGCGGAAGGTTTCCAGCACCTCGGCGCGGCCCTGGTAAGTCTCTTTGATCGTCGGCTCAAGCAAGCCGGTCATGGCGCGCTTGATCTCATCCTGCAGTTCGTAAATGATCGAGTGCAGCCTGATGTCGACTTTTTCCTGATCGGCCAACTCTTGCGCTTTGCGTTCCGGACGCACGTTGAATCCAATAATGATGGCATTCGACGCGGAAGCCAGCAGCACATCCGTCTCCGTGATCGCGCCAATACCCGATCGCAGCAACTTCAATCGAACTTTGTCGTTCGACAGTCGGCCCAACAAATCGCCCAGCACTTCTACCGACCCCTGCACGTCGGCTTTCAAGATGACGTTCAGTTCCTTCATGCCAGCCGTCTTCAGTTGCTCAGCCAGACCTTCGAGCGAAACGCGTGAACTCTTGGCGAGCGCGGCTTCGCGAGCTTTCTGCTCACGGTAGTCCGAGATATCGCGCGCCTTCTCGCGGTCGGCGACCACCACGAACTGATCGCCCGCCTGCGGCAGGCCTTCCAACCCGATAATTTCCACCGGCGTCGAGGGCGGAGCTTCTTTCAGGGACTTGCCGCGATCGTCGAACATCGCCCTGACTTTTCCGTACACGTTCCCGACCACGAAGTTGTCGCCCGCGCGGAGCGTGCCATTCTGCACCAGAATCGTTCCCACCGGTCCGCGTCCACGATCCAGTTTCGCTTCCAGCACCAAACCGCTCGCTGCGCGTCCCGGAGTCGCTTTCAATTCCTGCAAGTCCGCTGTCAGCAAGATCATTTCCATCAGCAGATTCAGATTCGTTTTCTGCTTGGCGGAAACATCGACAAAGACCGTCTTGCCGCCCCACTCTTCCGGCACCAGCCCGCGATCCGCCAGTTGCTTCTTGACCCGCTCCGGCAAAGCACCCGGCTTATCGATCTTGTTGACCGCGACGATGATGGGAACTTCGGCGGCGTGCGCGTGATCGATCGCTTCAATCGTCTGCGGCATCACACCGTCGTCGGCCGCGGTGACCAGCACCACAATGTCGGTCGCTTTCGCTCCGCGCGAACGCATGCGCGTGAATGCTTCGTGACCCGGCGTGTCCAGGAACACGATCTCGCGCCCGTAAGCCGGAGACGCCGTGTCCGTGATGCGAACCTTGTATGCGCCGATATGCTGCGTGATGCCGCCCGCCTCGCCTCCCGCCACATTGGTGGAGCGGATCGAATCCAGCAGCGTCGTCTTGCCGTGGTCCACGTGGCCCATGATCGTGACGACCGGTGGACGCGGTATAGCTTCCGCGCCTTCCTCGCTGCTCTCGACTGCTTCGGTGGTATCTTTCGCAGCTTGCTCTTCGAAGGTGATCACTTCCGTATCCGCTCCGAAGAAGCGCGCCATTTCACTGGCCAGCTCCGCGTCGAGCGTTTGGTTGATGGTCGCGAACACGCCGCGCACCACCAGTCGCGCAATCACATCCTTGGCGCGAATGCCCAGCTTCTCGGCCAGGTCTTTCACCGAGATTCCTTCGGTGATCGTGATGTTCCGCGTGATCGGCGCCGGCTCGGTGTTGATGGTCATGCGCGGCGGCGGAGTGTAGCCCTTCATCGGGCCTTCCTTCACGCCTCGCGGCACATATCTCTGTCCTGGTCGCCGCGCTGGTCCTCCCGGACGACTTCCCGGACGCGACGGTCCCGGCGGCGGCAGCGTTCCTCCCGGACCTACACCCAGCGGACGCGATCCCGCAGGCGCCACGCGCGTCGGATGCATCGGTCGCCGTTCACCCGGACGAAGTATCGGACGCGATCCCGGCGCTTGCGGCCGCGCCGTGCGCTGGAAAATTGGCTGCCCCGGCACAGGTCGTCCAGGCGTAGACCGTGGCGGCGGAGGTGCTGCTCCTCCCGCGACAGGCGAGCCTGGCGGCGGCAGAGGCGCCTTGTATACCGGACGCGGGCCGGTCTGCGGCATGATCATCCGCGGTGGTGGCGCAGTCGGAGTCACTGACTTCGCGGTCGCGGCGCCTTGCATCTGCGCGACCTAGCCGGAGGCTGCGCCGCTGGCGGAGCACTCCCGGCCTGCGCGGCGGGAGTCGTAGTCGTGGTTCGTGGCGGAACAGCGATAGCAGGCGGTGGCGCCGCACTCGTGGCGGATGAGGCCGCGGTGGGTGGTGTCGCGGAAACTTTGGGCGGAATCACGACCACCGACGGCGGCCGATATCCAGCAGCTACCGAAGCAGGCGTCACCATTCTCGGCGCTGGCGGTGCCGGAGCAGGAACTTCGAGCGAGGGCTTGGGCGGCGTTGCCCTTGCTGGCGCCGCTGGACCTGCCGGAGCTTCTGCTTTCGCTTCTACCGCTGGCGGCGCAGCTGGCGACTTGACTCCCGGACGCGCTGCAGGATGCTCGGCTGCTCCCTTTTGCTGCGTGATGGCGCGCAGCACGTCGCCAGGTCGCGAAATATTCGACAGGTCAATCTTGGTCTTGATCTCTTCTTCGCCGCGAGCGGTACGCGAAGTCTTCGCCGAACTTGGCGCCGCCTCGGAGCGGCGGCGCAGATGTTTCCGCACCAATTCCGCTTCGTGCTCTTCCAGGGAACTGGAGTGCGTCTTCTTCTCCGTCACGCCAACCGTGGTCAGCACGTCAAGAATTTCCTTGCTCTTGACTTCCAGCTCACGGGCCAGATCATTGATTCGAATCTTACTCATCCGCTCTCGTTTCCTCTGCTTGTCCCGCTAATCTCGCCTGTCTAAGCTCGCATATCTAACCTCATAAAATCCCTGTGCAGTCTCACTTCTGGCTGACGAAGCCCGCGCCTTCGGTCCGGATATACCTCCGAACTCGCCACCATCCCAGCTTTCAGCTCTGCTTGTCTTCCGGGGCTTCTTCAGTTGCGACTTCTTCGGTCGCGGCTTCTTCTAGTAGCCGGCTTCTTCAGTCGCAAGCTCGGCGCCTTCCTCTGCTGGCGCGTCTGCGGTAGGCTCCGCTTCCGCGGCCAACGCATCCGCTTCTACTGAGCCTTCTGCCAGCGATTCCTCGCTGATTCCCGCTTCGCCGACTGCCGCTTCTGTGGCGGCTTCTCCGGTGCTTTCCGCTTCCGCGTCGGCTACTGCCTCGCCGCCATCCAGACTGGCGAAATAATTATTGACCGCAATACTGATTTTTTCCACCGTTTTCGGGCCAATGCCTTCAATCGCTTCCAATTGCTCCGGCGTCATATCGGCCAGCGACTCCACCGTGTTCACGCCCGCCGCCTTCAGTTTCTCGACCAGTCCCTCACCCAACCCCGTAACATTTTCCAGCGGAGTTACGGTCTGCGTGACCAGCGCCGACATCTGCTGTTCCACTTCCTGACGCTTTTCTTCCTCGCTCTTGATGTCGATCTTCCAGCCCAGCAGCTTCGCCGCCAGCCGCACGTTCTGCCCTTTTTTCCCGATCGCGAGCGACAGTTGTGTATCGTCCACCACCACTTCCAGATGCTTGTCCGCCGCATCCACAATCGTCACCCGGCTTACTTTCGCCGGCTGCAGCGCTTTCTCCGCGAACGTCACCGGATCCTCGTGATATTCGATGATGTCGATCTTTTCTCCGCGCAACTCGCGAATGATCGACTGCACCCGCATACCCTTCATGCCCACGCAGGCTCCGACCGCGTCCACGTCCTTGTCTTTCGACAACACCGCGATCTTCGTGCGCTCGCCAGCCTCCCGCGCAATCGCTCGGATCACAACCGTGCCGTCATAAATTTCCGGCACCTCCGTCTGGAACAGATGCTGAACTAATTCCGGAGCAGAACGCGAAGCGATAACGCCTGGACCCTTCACCGCTTTCTCCACCCGCACAATCACGACCCGAATCCGCTCGCCCACCGCGAATGATTCCAGCCGCGACTGCTCCTTGCGTCCCATGCGCGCTTCGGCCTTGCCGATATCGAGAATCACGTCCGGACCCTCGAGCCGCTTCACGGTCGCGTTCACGATCTCGTTTACATGTCCGATGTATTCGTTGTAAACCGTGTCGCGTTCCGCTTCGCGCACTTTCTGGAATATGACTTGCTTCGCCAGTTGCGCCGCAATCCGCCCCAGAATTCCTTCCGTCACTTTCGGGATGAGCAGTTCTCCGCCGGCTTCCGCGCTCGGATCCAGCTTGCGCGCCTGCTCCACCGTCACCTGCAGATTGGGATCTTCCACTTGCTCCGGAGTCTCGACGATCGACTTCACCGCATAGGCATTGATCTTGCCGCTGTCTTTGTCGAGCACCGCGCGCAGGTTCTCCTGCGTCTTGTAGTACTTGCGCGTGGCCACGACAATGGCGTCTTCGACCGCGCTCACCACGATCTGCGGATCAATGCCTTTCTCCCGGCTGACCCCTTCGATGATGTTGTAAAGCTCACTAGCCATAAAGATTCCAGGTGTTAGGTCTTAGGTGTCAGGACTCAGGCTTGGGCTTTCCTCAGACCTGAGTCCTGACACCTAAGACGTTGCTTTCAGATTTCCGGAACCAGATTCGCTTTCTCTACGTTCCTCAACTCAATCGCGACTTTCGAAGACTCGCCCTCTTTCGGACGCATCTTCTTCTTACGCGCCGCGCTCAGATCCAGCAGCAGATTCCCGTTTTCGAAGCTTTCCAGTTTCCCCTCAAAATATCGGTTGTTGTTCACTGGTTCCCGCGTCGTCACCTTCACACGATGTCCGCGGAAGCGCTCAAAATCCGCCGCTTTCGTCAGCTTGCGATCGAGCCCCGGAGAAGAAACCTCCAGCACATACGATCCGCCTGGCACCGCATCCTCGACGTCAACGATCGTCCCGAACTCGCGGCTGAACTTCGAGCAGTCTTCGTGCGTCACGCCGTCCGGACGATCCGCCGCTGGCACTGCTCCCGGCCGGTCGATAAACACGCGCAGCATGCGGTGCTTGCCCGCCCCGCATACCTCCACCTCGACTACTTCCAGCCCGCTCGAGCCAGCCACCCGCTCGGCAATCTGCCGGACCTTATCCAGATCTAAAGCCATGTTTTCAGCAATTTGCGCCCGAATTGCCGCGCTAAACCATTCCAGATAATCGGTCCAACTAAAAAGTGGGCTTTCGCCCACTGGTGTGCTTCGACAATCCTGACACTACGACACAACAGTATTCATCTGCAACTATACGCTGCCAATTTGGAAAACACAAACCAGTGCGGTGCGTCGTGGTGGCAATGGGAAGAGGAAGAGGATTTTGGTTTCCACGTGCCCGCGTTACCGGTTACGAAAGTATCGGAAGTAACCTTGCCCTCACTGCGCCCATCCCCCAAACTTCTAGAGATGCAGTCTTCTCGCACCCATGTCGTCATCGCAGTGGGCTTCGCTGTGCTGCTCGTGGGCGGGTTTCTCGGGTATCTGAACTGGCTCAGCAACCAAGGGCCAGTTTTGTCGCGTTCCGAAGAGCGCGACCCTTTGACCCAGATGCCGGTCAGCATCACCATGAATCCATTTCGCGATCGCACCATCGAGCGCACCGCCAATCGCTTTATCTCGGAGATGCGTGACGGTGATTGCCGCAAACTGCTTGCCCAATGGGAAAGGGACTACCGCCGGAAGCGCGCCGACTTCGTCTGCAATTCCGAAGCCCAGCACCCGCTGATTTCCTGGAATCTGGTGGAATGGGAAGACGCGCCGCCGCTCGTGATTCTGCACTACAAAGGCCAGCGCTACAGCACTCCGAGTCAGGACGCGACCTACAAGGATCTGTTTTCAGTGACCGAAGAACAGAAAGGTTCCGTCTGGACGGTTACGAAATACGATTCCTTCTACTGACAACAGTCCGGTCGTGCAGCACCCGCCGTTTAACTACCCCCTCATCATCTTTTTTTGTTCTGATTGTTAGCCCGAACCTGAAACAATCCGAAGGGGGCATCTAAAGTTGGCTGGCTCCAGACACTATGGTTCGCGGGTCCTGCCATGCGAAGGATCCGCCGAAGTCGCCGTGTTCAGGTCAACCGGAAGCTGCTGCCCCGAACCCGATACCGGCGCATAACAATTTCCATCCGCCGAATAACCGCGCCCACAGCCGCTGGCCACATCCTTCCGTCGAGGAGACTGCGCGAACTGCCATACATCCGCGAACGGAATTCCGCTTGCACTGGGCGAAGCCGGACGTCGCGAAACCGAGCATCCAGACGACGGCGGACAAGCATCATTCGTCACCCAATAAACAATGTCTCGTCCGCCCGCGTTCCGCCGTACGTCTTCGGCGGTGATTACGCTGTCGCCGCCCTTCTCCTTCGCCGCGATCCCGGAACAATACAGGCCCGCACGAAATCCTGCCTGGTTGACTCCATCGACCCATGCAAACAAGTACGCTTTTTGTTCCGGTAACAACCGCCCGCCCTGTTCCTGATCAAGAAAGATGATGGTTTGCGCCGGGAACCCCTCGCGCTCAGCGGCCTGCGCCGCATTTTGCGAGTCCATTTTTCCCAACGCGGATGCCTGTTCAGCACGGTGGAGTTCTCGATATAAGCGTCCGTTGAACAACACCACAAATCCGAACCCGGCCACTTCCAGCCGACTGCGCTTTCCCACCCAGGTATTCACGTTCGTCTCAGGGGGATTGTTTAGCCAATAACCAGCGTATGAAAAGGTCGCGCGCAGATCCTTCAAATTTTGATCGCCTGGATATAGGTTGCGATCGAAGCCGACGTAATAAACGGAATTGGTGCCGGCTTTGGGGCCGGTTTGCGCTAATAGCGGAACGCCCAGCGACAGAAAGAGGGTAGCAACCGAGAGCAGCGTCTTCATCGCCGCCCATTCTAGCAATAACGATCTGCGTGAACTCAGAGATGCCGCCAACTCAACCGCCGATGTGCACCATCGTCCGCGACGCCGGGACGAATCCCGGCTCCCCGATGTGGTGGCGCTCCTCTTTCTTCTCCACCACTTTCACAATGAACTCCGTGAGTTTCTCGTCGGTCGTGCCGCGGCGCATCAGTTCATGCAGGTCGTGATCCCACACGGAAAATAGACACGTACGCAACTTGCCGTCTGAGGTGATGCGAATCCGGCTGCAGTGTCCGCAGAACGGATGCGACACAGGCGCAATGATTCCAATCTCGCCTGCGCCATCGGAGAAGCGATAGCGCCGCGCCGTCTCGCTACGCTCGTGCGCCACCTCTTCCAGCGGCAGGTACTCCGACATGCGGGAGACGATCTCATCGAGCCTGACCACAATTTCCGGCGTCCAAACGCGGTCTTCTTCGAGGGGCATGAATTCTATGAAGCGCACCACCACCAGCTCTTCGCGGGCGAACATGCCAAACGGAATAATCTGGTCTTCATTGAAGCCGCGCAGCAGCACGCAATTGATTTTTACCGGATCGAGCCCGGCTCGCCGCGATGCGCGCACTCCCGCCAGCACGCTCTCATATCCATTCGGAACGCGTGTGATCCGCGCAAATCGCTCCGGATCCACCGCATCCATGCTGACGGTCACACGGTCGAGTCCCGCGTCTTTCAGCGGCTGCGCAATCCCAGCCAGCAGATGGCCGTTTGTAGTCAGCGCAATTTCAGGCTTCTTGCCTTCCAAGGTTCGGAGCTGTGCGAGGTCGCGAACGAACTCCACAATCCCTTTGCGCAGGAGCGGCTCGCCCCCTGTCAGGCGAATCTTGGTGATGCCGAGCCCAACCAGGATGCGCGCCATCCGCAAATAATCTTGGAACGGAAGTTCCGCATACGCTGCGCCATTGGTCCCCGTCCGGCAATACACACACCTGTAGTTGCAGCGGTCCGTGATCGAGATCCGCAGGTCGTGAATCGGACGCCCGAAATTGTCAGAAAGCTTCACCATTCATCCGTCGGTCAAAACATGGCGGGCCGGTTGGCGGAGAAAATGCGCACCGTTGGGCAAGACTGGCAGGAATAAGCCCCAGCGAGCGTTTCCTTTCCAACACGGGAGGCGCAGACGTTTCCGTCCGCACCCTCGGATCGCACCATTCAACCGGCCCAACCCTCGCCCCCGCCGCCAAAGAATCTCTCAGGCCGCGGGGATCGGAAACTTGCTCGTCATTATAGATGCAGGAACCGAACTCCGCGAACTGGATTTTCGTTGGAGAGACGCCGTGCTACTCCGCCTCCAGGGCTGTTAAACTTCCCGCATGAAAGCACTCGTCATCACTCGTTTCGGCGGTCCCGAGGTTCTTGAATTGCAGCAGGTTCCCGACCCGCATCCGGCCCCGGAACAGGTGCTGGTAAAAGTAGAAGCGGGCGGCCTGAACTTTGCCGATCTGATGACCACACACGGCGGATACGCCGGCACTCCCAAGCCTCCGCTCACTGCTGGCCGTGAGTTCGCTGGACGCGAAGGTACCAGTAACGACGGCAGCGGACGCCGCGTGATGGGATACACGCAGTGGGCGGCCTTCGCCGAAAAAACCGTGGCGCATTGCAACCTGGTCTGGCCCGTCCCTGAAAATTGGACCGCCGAACAGGCCGCCGCTTTTCCCGTAAATTTCTTCACTGCCTATTTTGCCTACTGGAAGGCCGGTTTGTTGGTTAAGCCCAACGACCAGCCGAACGGTAACGCATCCGCCGCCCGCGTCCTGATTCATGCCGTCGCCGGCGGAGTCGGCACCGCCGCCGTGCAAATCGGAAAAATTCTCGGCATCGAAATGTATGGAACTTCTTCCTCCGACGACAAGCTGGCCCGCGTGCGCGAGCTCGGCCTGCAGCACGGTATCAACTACAGGCAGCGCGACTATGTCGAAGCGATCAAGGATCTCACTCATGGCGAAGGCGTGGACGCGGTTTTCGAAATGCTCGGCGGAGAACACGTCGCGAAAAGCGTCCGCTGCGTGCGCGACTTCGGACGCGTTATCGTCTACGGCGCTGCCACCGGCGAAACTCCGCAACTCGACACCCGCATTCTTTACGCCAAAGGCGCAAGCGTCCACGGACTCTGGCTGTCGTATCTGAGCGCGAACCGTCCGCTCATGGAATCCGCATGGAAGCAGCTTTCTGAATGGCTGACAGCCGGCAAGCTCCATCCCGTGATAGGGAAAGTGTTCCCGCTGAACGAAGCCCGCGCCGCCTACACGCTGATGCAGGAAGGCAAGAACTACGGCAAGATTGTATTGACGATTGGTTAGCAGTTCTCTGTGGCTTTGTCTTCCCCGAGCGAACTAAGCGATTGCATTCTTCAACGTAGCACGAATTCCAGACAAAACATTCCCACAATGTTACTCCGCGACATGCACAAGCGCTGCTAACGCGGCAAGAGGTCACGCGTCCAATGAGTATATCTGTGAGAACAATAGTCCGTAAGGAAAAAACAAATCGGGAACTTACTCAGACCGCGATTCGTATCCTGTAACGAACTAACGTGTGGGGTGGCCGAAATCTCCGATCCACTCAGAAGAAGTTTTGCAGGGTGACGGGACTGGCGCAGGCATGGTTTGGCGGCCCTGAGTGCGCCTGGGTCCTGGTAAAAAGCACGAGTGTGAGGCCCGCGTCTTTTTGCGTCACCCTGACATGCGCATTGTAGGAGTTTGCACGGAAAAGGCAAGCCCTCAGTCGAGCGTCCTCGAACCACTCACCAGCCGCCCCTGACGTCCGGGCGAGAAACCGGACAGAAAGCTAAGGAGCATATGAAACTGAACAATCTGGCAAAGGCTGTTGTGCTCGGGCTGGCCGTGTTGCTCGCATCGAGTGCGTTCGCAAGTAACAAGGGCACGCTGCTGGTACGTGAGGTGGTTGAAGTCAATGGTCAGCAGCTCGCTCCCGGTCAGTATCAAGTGCGCTGGGACGGCACGGGATCGAACGTCGAGGTAAGCTTCATGCGCGGTAACAAAGAAGTCGCGAAGACTTCGGCGAAAGTCATCACACTCGACCAACCCTCCGACTACGACTCCGCGATCGTCGATCACGCCAACGGCAAAGCGGCCGTTTCCGAGATACGCTTCTCCGGCAAGAAGTTCGCCTTAGCTATCGGCTCTACCGATAAGGCCGCAATGAGCGGAGGCTCGGGCAAGTAACTCGCTAACTCGTGAAACGTTATGCCAGGGAGCACTCGGATGCTCCCTTCTTTTTTCCGGAGGGCGCACGCTATGAGTTAGATGTCAATGACTGTGAACCGCGATGTTTAGCGAAGCTGCTATGTGGCGTCACCTTTCTCTAGCTCGCCACTTATATGAACGCTGCTACCTCCGCTGGATTGTAGCTTTCGTTCCCAGTTCTTGAATCCTGATTTCTTACCTCGCGGGATCGAGTGCAATATCTTCGTCTACATAGGCGGCGAGCGGCGTGCCCGACTTTATGTCAACATTTGTTCCGTGTTTGATTAGTCCAATTGGTCCAAACAATACCGTCGGGGCGACTGCGGTCCCAACTTTGTCTTCGCCCTCTTTGCCCTTGCTGCCGCGCAATCGAATTCGCCGGTCGCCGGCCCTCAAGTGTTCTAAGCGCATGTTTAGTGCACCGGCTTTTCCCATCAAGCCAGCTTTCTTGGCGTTGGTGATTGTTCCAGTTGCTTTCTTTCCAGCCCTAACGACCACCCCGTCGCCCACTTTCAGGTCTCCGTCAAGGACCAGAGTGACTGGGTCCCCTTCCGTCGCGGTTTTCGACCTTATGTCGACGGCGAATTTCAGCTTGGCGTCGGTGCCTTCCTTCAGAACGAACTTGGCTGCGAGCGCAGCCAGCGCCGGAGGAGCGGCTGGTGCCGCTTGCGTGGGTGGTGCAGCTTGAGCAGGAGACGCGTCCTGCATGGGAGCTAACAGCCGGTGGGGAAGTTGTATTTTGGCTGATCCTGGCTAAAAGCGATCGGCTGCGAAAGACTAAGAAGAAGCACGAGAAGCACCGCGATTAGTTGCCTCATGGTG
This sequence comes from uncultured Acidobacteriaceae bacterium, assembly GCA_963730845.1. Classification (GTDB taxonomy): domain Bacteria; phylum Acidobacteriota; class Terriglobia; order Terriglobales; family Acidobacteriaceae; genus Acidiflorens. Next base: position 369,148 of record CAVSTM010000014.1, read on the forward strand.
TTGCATCCTTTCGTGGATCACCGACATCCGGCTTGCCCCGGAGCTTCGGCGAACATACGTCAAACTGTGAACGGATCGAAGAAAGCCCGGATTCGAGCCTGAGCAAGAAAGAGGAGGAAATTTCTATCACTGGGCCCGGTCCATTGTCGAACTGAAAGGAGACTTTGTCGGAAGTGCGGAAAACGCCGTCGGTGGCGAGATGCCGGGAGGGAGAGCTCCTAGGCTCCCTCCTAGGAAACCCACGAAAGCCCACCACTAACCACTGCCCTCAGTATTTAGGCATCTTAGTATCGATTCGCTCCGCCCAGGCTGTAATCCCGCCGGTCAGGTTATACACTTTGCTGAAGCCTACCTGCTTTAGAAAGGCGACGGCCTTTGCGCTGCGTCCGCCCATCTTGCAATGGGCTACTATCTCGCGGCTGCTGTCGAGTTCACTTATGCGCTTTGGCAGATCGCCGAGCGGGATGAGATATCCGTTCAGGTTACAGATCTGGTATTCGTGCGGTTCGCGCACGTCGAGAATAAAAATGTCTGCGTTGGCGTCGAGCTTCTTTTTCAATTCTTCCACTGTCATCACCGACAAACCTCCGAACACGGGTTCTTCCTGACCGCGAATGCCGCAGAACTGATCGTAGTCGATCAACTTAGTAATCGTGCGGTGGGTGCCGCAGACGGGGCAATCGGGATTCTTGCGCAGCTTCAATTCGCGGAACTTCATGCCGAGCGCATCGACCAGCAGCAGACGGCCTGCGAGCGAGTCGCCTTGCCCCAGAATCAGTTTGATGGTCTCGGTCGCTTGAATCACGCCGATTAGTCCGGGCAGAATGCCGAGCACTCCGCCTTCGGCGCACGATGGCACCAGGCCGGGCGGCGGCGGCTCGGGATAGAGACAGCGATAGCATGGTCCCTCTTCGGTTGCGAAAACGCTCGCCTGGCCTTCGAAACGAAAGATGGAGCCGTAAACATTGGGCTTGCCGGTGAGCACACAGGCGTCGTTCACGAGGTAGCGGGTGGGAAAATTGTCGGTGCCGTCGGCGATAATGTCGAACTCGCGAAACAATTCAAGTGCGTTGGCGCTGGTCAGTTTCGTGTCGAACGCGCGTAGGTTGAGGAAGGGATTGATCGCCTTCAGTTTGTCGGCGGCGGAGTCGAGTTTCTTGCGGCCTACGTCGGCAGTGGTGTGGATGATCTGGCGCTGCAGGTTGGTGTAGTCCACGACGTCGAAGTCGACGATGCCGAGCGTGCCGACGCCCGCGGCCGCCAGGTAGAGTGCGAGCGGCGAGCCGAGTCCGCCTGCTCCGATGCACAGGACTTTCGCGGCCTTCAGCCTCTGCTGGCCCTCCATGCCCACCTCGGGCATGATGAGATGGCGCGAGTAACGGAGGATTTCGTCGTTGCTTAAAACGGCTTCGGCGGGTTTGACATCAGAAAGCGTGGGCATAAAGGTCTCTTTTTTCAATTGCACTCGGGACGAAGGCGAACTAGCAGGTTGCGGCCGGCCCTCAGCGGCTAAACCGTATCTAAACAACGCAGTTGCCGCATCGGTAAACCGCTGCGCCACCCAAAATCAAAATCATCTCTTTCACAAATCGAAATCATTTCTTTCAAATGATAACTCCGCAACCGCCGGCAATCGACGGCACGATGGAAATGGTATCACTCTCTTTGAGCGCGGTGGCTTCCTTCTGCAGGTAGCGCATGTCTTCGTCATTGACGTAGACGTTGACGAACGAGCGCAGCTTGCCGTCGTCGTTATAGAGATGCCGTTTCAGGTCGGGATGCCGCGAAACCAGGCCAGCAAGTGCTTCTCCCACGGTGTTTCCGGGGACGTCGACCGAGGCTTGTTTCCCCGAGTATTGGCGAAGTGGAGATGGGATCTGGATCTGGGGCATGTAGATAAAGATGCTATGGTACTGGCCAAAGATGCAAGTCGAAAATGGGCTTGTGTGGAGCGGACACTCTTGTCCGCTGGGGCAGAGTATCTACTGCCGGCAAGCGGACAAGAGTGTCCGCTCCACACAAGCTTGGTCGTCAGACCACTTCAAGCTTCTCGCCCACGAACTTCTTGTCGTTCTCGTCTGTACCGGTGAGGTTGAATGAATTTGTGAGCGTGGCCTTGCCCTTCTCCACGGTCGTGATCACGTAGGAACACCCGAACCAGTGGGCTTCGGCGAGGTCGGTGGGCGACCATTGCGCGGGATGGTCGGGATGGGAGTGATAGAAGCCGACGATGTCCTCGCCGCGCTCCCGGCCCTCGCGCTGGATGCGGATCAGTTCTCTCGGGTCGATGTTGTAGCGATTTTGTGGCGAATCTTCGCGTGTGTTGCCGCAGCGGGCGACGCGCGAGACGGTCTTTAATCCGTTGTCGTCGAAGCGCCCGAGCAGCACCCCGCAGCACTCGTGAGGATAGGTTTCCTCTCCGTGCTGACGAAGGGAGACGTAGGCGGATTGGGAGAGCTGAATCAATGACTCAATCCCGGCCTTCGTGCCAAAATCTTTCGCTCAGATATTTTTCGCCGGAGTCGCAGAGGATGGTGACAACGGTTGAGCGCTGATCTTGTCTCAGGCGTTCGAGATTCAGGTGCTCAATGACTTGCAGGCTGCCAACAATGGCTGCGGCGGAGGAGACTCCAACGAGCAGTCCTTGTTCGCGCGCCATCCGGCGGGCCATGGCGTGCGCGTCTTCGGTTGCGATCTCCAAATTCTGATCGGCGAGCGATGGGTCGTAAATACGCGGCACAATGGCCGAGGGCAAGTGCTTGGCGCCTTCGATGCCGTGGAAGGCGGAGTCGGGTTGCAGCGAGATGCAGCGGATCTTTGGATTTAATTCTTTCAGCCGGCGCGTGGTGCCGACGAAGGTTCCGGTGGTGCCGAGCATGGCTATGAAGTGCGTGACACGTCCTTCAGTCTGGTGCCAAATTTCGTTCGCGGTGGTTTTATAATGCGCGCGCCAGTTGGCGTCGTTCGAATATTGATCCGCGTAAAAATAAAGATCGGGATGGCGCTCGGCTAACTGGCGTGCCATCTTGATGGCGCCGTCGGAGCCTTCGGCGGGGTCGGTGTAGATGATATTTGCGCCGTATGCCTGTAGAATGCGTTTTCGCTCGGGGGAAACATTCTCGGGCACGCAGAGGGTGACGGGAAATCCTAGAGCGCCCCCGAGCATGGCGTAGGCGATTCCGGTGTTGCCACTGGTGGAATCGAGCAGGATTTTTCCAGGAGCGAGATTGCCCGAGCGGCGCGCTTCGTCCACGATGCCAGCGGCGGCGCGATCTTTGACGGAGCCGCCTGGGTTATGCCATTCGGCCTTGCCCAAAAGTTTAACGTTAGGAAGATCGCGGGTGAGCATGTCGAGCGGTAATAGGGGCGTGTTGCCGATTTGGGCGAGCACAGCCTCTCCTGGTGGGCCAGACGCGGCTTTAGCCGGAGGAGACGGCGGTAAAGGCGCCGAGCCGTAAGCTGTTGGTGTCATTAAGCGTGAACGCCCCTTATGACGAGAGTAATGTGCCAGCAATCTTAAAAAGGTATATCTATATTAACGTCGTTGAATTCTACAGTCATTAGATTAGATTCGTCGTGGAAAGCTTTGGTTCCATCGAATACGTGAAAGCCGCATCTAACCTTGTGCAACGGGAATTGAGTTTATAAATGGCCGCGAATGTCGAACAACGAACCTACGAAGACGCAGTCAACTGGCTGCGCGATCATGGCTTTGACCTGATTGAAGCTCCGGGAGCGCAAACGCGCGTGTTCCTGAAAAAGTACAACTGCTCGGCGGCGATCCAGAAGACGGAAGACGGCGGCGTGAAGATCTTCGCGTATCCGGGATACATGATCGGCGGCGAGATTTCGAAGCTGGTCAATCGTGGCTATCAGCAATTTCTGAAGACGACGAAAATTGAAGTGCCGGCGACAGCCGACCATCTGAAAGCGCTGCAGCAGTTCGCCGAAGAAATGAAGGAAGCGCTGGGCCTGCCCAGCCTCTACAACGAGTCGCTGGGAACCACCAGCGAGTCGTATCAGTACGATCGCATCAAAGATCGCGACCAGCCGGAAGTAGATCGTCCGAAGCGGCCATGGGAAACGGTGAAGGTGAAGGCGGCTGCGGCGGCGAAGAAGAGCCGGGCGTAAGGCGGCGCGCGCGGCTCGCAACTTTTCACCAGCCGGCTTTTAGTCTTTAGCTCCTGGCTTTCGGCACCCATCGCAAATCGACTCTGCTTTTCTTTCCACTTTTCTCTCGCTTCAAAAACCCTAAACAGTATGATGCGAGAGGCGAATTGGGGAGGCCTCATGCGTGACCTGGTTTTGCTGGTTGGTGTGATTGCTATGCTGGCCGTTCCTGGTATTGGGCAGGATGCGGGCGATGCCGGACGTGTCGCAATTCGGAAGGTGATTGACGATCAGCAGGCGGCATGGAACCGTCAGGATCTGGAAACCTTCATGGCTGGCTACTGGAACTCGCCCGCGCTGACGTTTTTTTCGGGCGCGCATGAATCGATGGGCTGGCAGGCGGCGCTTGATCGTTATAAGAAGAATTATCAGGGCGGGGGGCACGAAATGGGGAGGCTCGAATTCGCGAACGTACGGATCGAGATGCTGGGGCCGGAGGCGGCATTTGTGCGTGGGGAGTTTCATCTGACGATGCCGGATGGAAAGACGCCGCATGGGTTGTTCACACTGGTCTTCCGCAAGTTCCCTGAGGGATGGAAGATTGTGCACGACCACTCGGCAGAATAGGGCCAGTTCGTCATCTTGACCGAATCAAAAATCCTATGCAATGCGGCCGCCTCAAGTACATAGGTCCTTTGCTTCGCTCGGGATGACTGCTTGGATTTAGCCTGCGAACTCGCGGGACACTGCGCTATCGCCCGCGATCCATAGCCTCATTCGCCAGCCGATCGGCAATCTGGTTGTGTTCGCGGAGTGCGTGGCGGATTTCGAAGTGCTGCAGCCGGCACGCCAGCTGCTGCGCCTCGTCGTGCAGCTTACGCAGTTCCGGATGCCGCACTTTGTAGATCCCTTTCATCTGGCGCACCATCAGCTCGGAATCGCTAATCACCTTAAGCGCCTTGATCTGGTGTTCGGTGGCGTAGCGAAGGGCGGCGAGGAGTCCCTGATACTCGGCATAGTTGTTGGTGCGGTGCCCGAGATATTCGCTGAGTTCAGCGACCGGGTGTCCGGAGGCGTCCCGTATGGCGACGCCATAACCGGCAGGCCCGGGATTGCCGCGAGCTCCGCCATCGACGTGAGCCGTGTGGGCGGCATGCGCGGATTTCGGAGCGGGAAAAAGATTGCTTGATTCGGAAGGACGCGACGGCATAGATCGAGTTTACAACGCGGTTGGTCTCGGCAAAACCGACAGAGCTTTACGGGCTTTACGGGGTTCGTGGAAATCGAGCAGGCGAGCAACAATCAGCACCCGCCTGCGTCACCGAAGCGATACGGCGATCTAGTGATGGTCGCCGTGACTGTGGCGCCAGGTCCAGTATTCCTTCTGTTCTTCGGGCGGCAGCTTGCGAAAATCGCGATTGGGATCGTGATGGTATTCGCGGGCCCACTGTTGGTAATAGACCACCTCGTCGTTGTTCCAGACGTGATAGTCACTGTAGTAGGGGTCATAGACCCGGTAGTAATGATGTTCGGCACAAGCCGTGCCCAACACGCAAGATGTCAAGGCGGCGGCCAGAAAAAGTGAACTGACAAAACCAGATCTGCTGTTCATCTGCGTAACGGTCCTCCTTCAGTGTTGAACCCACATCGTAGATGCTAAGAATGGAGTCGACAGCGGGTGGAAAAAAGCAACTCTCAGGCAAATAAACCCCGGAAAACCAGAAAAGTTGCACAGAGGTTCCAGGCCCGAGAAACCCAAGAAAGGCCTCAGGAATAAAGCAGTTCGAATGTCGCTATCTTCCGGTGGCTAGCCTGGTGGCCAAACGCTGCGGCAGATTAGCAGCGATAATTTTCTCCTGCGCCACGCGCAGGTTGTAAGGCACGCGATAGAAAGTAACGATCCAGGCTTCGGAGTCGAACATGGCAAATGCGGCGCGCCAGTCGCCATCGCGGGGCTGGCCTACGGAGCCGGGGTTGATGAGATAGCGGCGATCTTTTCTAAGCGGCCAAGCAGAGGACTCGGGCTGGCCTACGGTGCGATATCCGGGACGGTAGGCTTCGCTGATCTCGCCCGTGAGCACGAATCCGCCCTGAAGGTGGGTGTGTCCGAAGAACGTGATGGGAACGGGATCGGTGATGAGCGGGGCAATGGCGTCGCGGGCGCTGACCATGTATTCATCCTCGTCGAGCGAGGAACCGTGGACGAACTGGATACCGGGGAGTTCGTCGAGGCGGATGGGACCCTGAGGCAGCGAGCGGAGCCAGTCAAGATTTCTGGCGGTGAGTTGTTCGCGCGTCCAGAGCGTGGCCAAGCCGGCAACGGGGTTGAATTCTTCGAGGCTCATGAGGCCGCTGACGGCTTTGTCGTGATTGCCGCGGACGAAGACGCGTCCGATGGATTGCGCTTTGGCAATGACTTCGTTCGGATTGCCGCCGTAGCCAACGGTATCGCCAAGATTGATGACCAGGTCGTGAGCGGGGGCTGCGGCCAGACAGGCGTCGAGCGCTTCGAGGTTGCTGTGAATGTCGCTTACAAGAAGGATGCGCACAGAGGGAGGATTATAGCTTTTCTGGAAGGGAAATGGACGAGGCACGCTTCCGATTTCCGGTAGAGACGCGGCTTGCCGCGTCTCCCGCCGCTGAGCGAAGCGGGGCAAGCGCGTCTAGACATGAGGAGTAGTCGGGGCTTCCCCTTCCGCCAATTTCCGTTCGGGGAGGAAATAGGTGAGCGCGACGAACACAAAGATGAAAAATGAAACGCGAACGTCAACGAACGCGAGCGGCGCCGAGGCGATGTAGAGAAACATCGAGTACAGATTCTTGGACTGGACGCGGCGATGGTAGCGGACCATGTCAGGATTGTCGCGATGGTGTTGAATGATGGCCGAGCGCAGCACCGCGAACGACACCGAGCACAGTGACAACACGACGCCGTAGAGAGCGACGGCGCGGGGATCGCGCCAATTGTTGCCCATGTAGGCGGTGACGAAAGGGACAAGCGACATCCAGAAAAGAAGAGTGTTATTCGACCAGAGCAGGCGCGCGTCGGCGCGGCGGGCGGAGTGCAGCATGTGATGATGATTCACCCACATGATGGCGACGACGAGAAAGCTGAGGAGGTAGCTGAGAAACTGCGGGAGAATGCCGCGCAGCGAAACCAGAGTGGTATCGCGCGGAACCTTCAGCTCCAGCACCATGATGGTGATGATCACGGCGATTACGCCGTCACTGAAAGCTTCCAGCCGGTTGGTGCCGAGACCGTTCATACTGATGACGTTACTTTTATCAGACTTGTTTATCAGATTATGTTTATCAGATTCGCGCAGGATTCACGATCGGGCAACGGGCCCAGTGTCCGGAACTGACTTCGACCAGCGGGGGGATCGCGACGGCGCAGGCGGCGACGCGGTGCGGGCAACGGGGTTCGAACCGGCATCCGGGAGGAAGTTGGGCGATAGGCGGCACGGTGCCTTCGATAGTCGAGAGCGGACGGGCGCGGTCGGTCGCGAGCGTGGGAATTGCGCGCAGCAGGCCTTGGGTGTAGGGGTGAGCGGGCGCCCGGAAAATATCGGACTTCGTACCGAGTTCGACCATGCTGCCGGCGTACATGACGGCTACGCGATCGGCGACGTGCGAGACGACGGCGAGGTCGTGCGAGATGAAGAGCATCGCCAATCCAAATCTGTGGCGAAGGTCGTTGAGCAAGTCGAGAATTTGCTGCTGGATGGTGACATCGAGCGCGGTAGTGGGCTCGTCGGCAATGAGCAGTTGCGGGCGGTTGACGATGGCCATGGCGATCATGACGCGTTGCCGCATTCCCCCAGAAAGCTGGTGCGGATAGCTGCGGGCGCGCTGCTCAGGGTCGGGGATGGCAACGTCGCGCATGCCTTCGACGGCTCTGCGCCGGGCTTCGGATTTCGAGACGCGGTGGTGAGCGAGGACGGCTTCCGCAATCTGGTCGCCTACGCGCATGACGGGATTGAGGGCGGTCATGGGCTCCTGGAAGATCATGGCGATGCGCAAGCCGCGAAGCTGGCGCAACTCATCGGAGGGTAGTTGGGTGAGTTGCGTGGGGAGGCCGTCGTTCTTCTGCGAGCCATTCTGAAAAGCGATCTCGCCCGTGACCATGGCGGTCGGCGGAAGCAGGCCCATGATGGCAAGCGAGGTGATGGATTTCCCTGAGCCGGATTCACCGACCAGACCGAGGACTTCGCGGGGGGCGATAGAGAATGAGAGGCCGCTCACCGCGGCTACTGTCGACTGCCGCCCACGGGACTGCGGAAACTGAATGGTCAGATCGCGGACATCGAGCAGCGGGCGCACGATGAGTATGGTATCAGCGGACACGCCACTTCTTTGGGCGCCGGTTTTTTGGAACTCTACTTCTTGGGGCGCGATTCTGGCGGCACCAACCCAGCAACGCGGTAGTACACCACGAGCTGGCCGTAGTGTTCTCCCGAGTGCTCGATGAGGCCCCACGCCATATCTGACACGCGCGTCTGCTGATTTGCGAAATAATCGACCATAAGGTCGTTCATTCCTTTGTCGCCCTTCTGCTGGATTGCGGCCGCACCGTCGGCAAACGCCTTTTTTACGAACTCGACCACCGCGGCTTTTGTTTTATACTGCTCGCGCTTGGGATCTTCTTCGCCCGGCGGTTTCAGCCCCATCGCCGGATTGGTGAAAAAATAATTTACATTCGCGGCGTGAAGCAACTGATCAGCGAAACCCCGCTCCGCCGGGACCGGCTTGAAGTCGTACTTGTCCTCGGGGAAATCTTCCGCCATCGCGATCAGCTTGCGTCCGATTTCGTTCCAGTTCTCGAGCAAGACCTGCGACGGCCCGACCGCCGGCTTCGGCGGTGCGTCTTTCTTCATCGCCTCTTGCGCGCCTGCGACCACGGCGAGAATCAATACGGCAAGAACCACGCTAACCATTCGCTTCATCATTGTTTCAGTCCCTCCAATGGACGATTGCCTTGCTTTACATCTGGCTTCATGACTGTCCGGGGTCTCATTACCCACAAAGCTTAGCAATAGAAGTTAACAGCTGACCAGCGCTTGCAAGAGCCGCGCTTACCCGTACCCTGATAATGACCGTTATACTGACAGTTCCGAGGTGAACATGCCGAGACCCACTACCCGTTTCTACGCGCTGCAACTTGCGAGTTTCGTTCTTCTTGCTTTGGTGTTGGCCGTCGCGCAGGCCAATCTGGATGGGCTGTACAACAGAGATGTGCTGAATGATGCGCAGAATAGTAATAAAGACCAGCAGAATCCAGCCCCGAGTCCGGCAGCGCCGGGGACGGATTATTCGGGCATGTACAGCTTTTTGCGCGATGGCGAGTTTGTGCAGGTCACCGTCGAAGACCAGGGACGCGTCATTGGCCTTGTTTCCCGCTACGATGACTCGGAGGGCGATCGCGGCGTTTTTCTCGATCACTTTTTCAAGTCGGGTAAGCTAGACGGCAATCAACTCACGTTTACGACCGAGACAGTGCATGGCGTATCGTTCGAATTTCGGGGGACGGTCGAGCGGGGCGAGGGCAAGAGCCGCGGCGACGAAGCGTATTACGTGCTGAAGGGATCTCTCGTTGAGAACACAATCGATGAAGCAAAGAAAAACTCTTCCCGCTTGCTCGATGTCGTACTAAGAAGTTTTCCGCAGAACGCGGCTCCTGCACAGGCGGAAAAGAAGTAGGCGGTTAGTCAAACTATGGATTCGAATCATCGGTGCAAGACAAGACGCTCCGAGGGCACTGTCGCGCGACATTGATAATGTCCGATGCGGCGACGATAGAAATGTCCCCTAATCTGGAGGTCTCCACAGGAGGCCAGATTGGGAAGGACCGCAATGAGCAGCAAGGAATTACGACGAGCCGGAGTCTTGGCGCGAGTGAAAAGCCGCGAACTGAAACTAGTCAACGCGGCGGTGATGATGGGGCTGAGCTATCGCCAGAGCAAGAGCTTGGCCAAGCGCTATCGCGAAATGGGAGCGAAAGGGCTGAAGGACGGTAGCGCGGGGCGAGAATCGAACCGAAGGAAGTCGAAGAAATTTCGAGAACGAGTGTTGCGGCTGGTCGGGAAGAAGTATTCGGGGGAGGAAGGAGAGCGGTTTGGGCCGACGCTGGCGGCCGAGCACCTGGCGAGCGACGATCAGGTTGAGGTAAATGCGCAGACGCTGCGGCGGTGGATGTTGTTGCGAGCCTGGGTCAAGAAATACGGCATACCGGTGGCGCTGTATACGGATTGGAAGAACGTGTATGTACGAGAGGCGAGCAGGAAAGAGCAATTGCAAGGGGTGGTGCCGGTCACGCAATTTGGGCAGATGTGCCAGCGCCTGGGGATTGGCATCCTTGCGGCCAATACGCCGCTGGCGAAAGGTCGAGTGGAGAGAAACCACGGTACTCACCAGGATCGCTTGGTGAAGAAAATGCGGGTGAAGAACATCCAGACCCATGCGGAGGCGAACCTGTTTCTGGAGAAGGAATCTCTGCCGGAACACAATCGGCGGTTTCGAAGAATCCCGGCGCAACCCGAGGACTATCATCGAGCGGCCACGCGGGCAGTGGAGTTGGAGGAAGTTTTTCATCTGGAAACGGGGCGAGTGATTGGTAATGACTGGGTGGTGCGGCACGACAACCGATATTTCCAGGTGCAAGCGCAAGCCCGGCAGTATGCGCCGGCCAAAGGCAAAGTCACGGTGTGCGAATGGGAGGATGGGCGATTACAGATACGCTATCGCGGTCGGGCCGTGGTTTGGGAGGAGATTCCAGGCCCGGTTCCAGCTGAGACGGTAAGACCCCGTGAGGCCACGGCCAAGAAACAAAAGCCGCCCACGCCGAAAGCGGATCACCCCTGGCGGCAGGACTATCGCAAGATGCGCCCGTGGAGCAAGCTAGGGCAGGTACCGTTGCTCCAGGACATGTCCGGTGGAGATCGCCCATGAAATGCGCGCGTGGCAGGCAGCAGAAAAAATGGCGGCGCGAAAGGCTGTGGAAAAGCCGCGGAGTGGAAAAGTCAAAAAACGACTTTCCCACTCCGCTTGGAAATCCCGCAAACCCCGCGGGATTCCCACTTTCCCACAGCCTCGGCGACTGCGAGAGATTAACTAAAAACCGGACATTTCATTTACTAAGAAAAAGGGTCATTTGTAATGTCGTAAGAATGGGGACATTTCTATGTCGGTTGACAGACGCTCCGAGGGCACTTGACATCTTGGGCCGGCCGCCGCAAAATATCGCCCAATCAGGACAAAACGCACATTTCCTCTCGAGAGTCGAACAGTCGGCAAGTTTATGATGTCTCGCCAGCCGTCACCGCCCCCACAAAAGAAGATCAGTCCCGAGCAGTGTAAGCATCCCCAGGTGCAGATCGTCTCCCGCGACGAAGAATCCGAATATGTGGAATGCCAGGAATGTGGAGAAGTTTTCGAGGCCAGTGAATTGAAGGACATGGCGATCGAGGAAAAGAAAGAACCAGAAGAAGAGTGAGCTACGCTTGAGCGCGTAGAGAATCCCGCTCACCTGATCTGAATCACTAGATTCTCCGACGCATCCACCCAAAAATGTTTTCCCGGCGGAATCACCGTGGTCGCGCTATATTCCGTGATCACAGCCGGTCCCCTCATCAGATGGCCAGGGACAATGTCCCCACGTTCAAATACCGGCGTGGTCACGGTTTTGTCGTGAAAGAACACGGGTGCACGTTCGACTGGCGCCACGCGTGACGACGGCGCTAGCGCCGGTTGCTGCCGCGCGGTTTTCGATGGGGACTGAGGCTGCGGCGTGTGCAACCGGGCGCGCAGACGCACCGTGACCAGTTCAATCTCCCGTCCCGCGTGATGATATCCGTAACGGCGCTGATGTTCGCGATGGAAGCGGGCGACGACGTTGTCCTTATCATTATTATTCCTATCGTTATCCTTATTCCCATCCCTGGCGGGCACGTTGAGTTCGTAGCCTTGACCGCGATAACGCAGGTCGAGACTCCTCTCATACTGAAGTGGGCCGCGCCATCGCTCCGCGCGGAATTCTTTCTGCGCCGCCGCTTCCAGCTTGCGAAATTCCTTCTGCAGTTTTGAGTGGGGTATTGCTTGCCGCGGGCGGCCGGCAATCCGCCAGAGCAGCGTGCGCGAATAATCTTTGACCACATCGCTGACCAGGATTCCAAACGCCGAAAGTGCTCCCGGCCGCGCCGGAATCATCACCGTCGGGATTGCGAGCGCCTCCGCCAGTTCGGAGGCGTGCAGACCTCCCGCGCCGCCGAACGCCACCAAGGCAAATTCACGCGGATCGTATCCCCGTTCGATGGAAACGACGCGCAAAGCCCGTTCCATGTTCGCATTCACCACGCGTACGACGCCGGCGGAGAATTGTTGCAGGCTCAATTTCGAGCTCTGTTTCTTCAGCCATTCTGATGTAATCCGCCGCGCTCTTTCGACGTCAAGTGTGAATTTGCCGCCCAGAAAACGGTCAGGTCGAAGGCGCCCCATCAGCAGGTTGGCGTCCGTCACCGTGGGTTCGGTTCCGCGACCATAGCAGATCGGTCCCGGATCGGCGCCCGCCGATTCCGGCCCCACGCGCAGCGCGCCGCCGGCATCGAAGCGAGCGAGCGACCCGCCCCCGGCGCCCACGGTATGAATCTCAAGCATGGGAACTCCCACGGGAAGCCCGGCCACTTCCGATTGGCCGCCCGCCCGAACCTCGTCCTGCACGGCGGCTACATCGGTCGAGGTTCCACCCATATCGAATGAGAGAATCTTGCGGAACCCGCTTCGGGCAGCCATAGCCGCTGCGCCCACCAGTCCTCCAGCCGGACCCGATAACACCGTGCGCACTGGTTCGCGGGACGCCGACTCCAGAGCCGTGATCCCGCCGCTCGATTGCATGACGAAGATGCGCGGCTCGCCTCGCTTCCGCGCCGTGACTGAGTCATCTCCCGATTCTTTTCTGTGCTCAATTTTCTGATGACGGACGCGCTCCGCCAGCTTTTCCATGTAGCTCTGCATGAGCGGCTGCAGATAGGCGTTCACCACCACCGTGCTCGTGCGTTCGTATTCCCGGAATTCGGGCAGAATCCGATGAGACACAGACAGCGGTTTGCCGAGGTCTTGCACGGCGTCGGTCACGGCCGCCTCGTTCTCCGGGTTGGCGAACGAGAAGAGCAGGGAAATGGCGATGGCATCCGGATCGGCACGCCGCAGCCCCTCTCGCAGTCGCGCCAGCTCCACTTCCGATGGCCGCTGCAGGACCCGTCCCTCGGCATCCGTCCTCTCCTTAACACCGAATCGCAGCTCCCGGCAGACGAGCGGCGGCACCCGATCGAAGAAAAAGTCATACAGGCGAGGACGCGCCTGCCGCCCAATCTCAATGACGTCTTCAAAGCCCGACGTTGTAATCAGCGCCAAGCGAGCGCCTTTCCTTTGCAGCAAAGCATTGGTTCCGACAGTGGTGCCGTGCAGCAGCGCAGCGGCGGTTCCGGCGCCGGGCTTTCTCGTAGCGCCAATTTTTCTCAGAGCTTCGGCAATCGCTCGCGACGGATCATCGGGTGTCGAAAACACTTTCAGAGTTTTGAAAGTGCCGCCCTCCACCCACACGCAGTCCGTGAACGTACCTCCGGTGTCGATTGCGACCCGAAATGCCGAGCGAGGTGCGGAATGCGATACGCGAGCCATGGATGCGATTGACGAAGAAGATGAACAGGGAAGACTACCACTGCTCGCGGCCTGGGCAGTAGCCAGAGCCTCACCCCCGCCCGTGCTCGAAACATAACCGCGTGCCGGCCCGGACTGCCGTATTCTAAAGAAGTGAACGGGAGAACGTGGAGGGCGTGGCTGGTGCCCGGCGGCTTGTTATTGGCGCTAGCGGCCACGCTTGTCAACAGCTCTCTGTTCGCCCAGATCGCACCTTCGCTGGCCTTCTACTACGTTGGCGTATTCGCCGCTGGATTGCTTCTTGCCTGGCGTTTCAATTCCAGCCGTGTTCTGTTCTCCCTACTGGTTTTGCTGCTTGCGCATCGCGCCGTCAACTTCTTTTCCGCCGGTCAGGTTGTCACTGGATTTGCTCGTACCGGACCCGGGCGCACGGCCGTAGCGCTCTCAGCCCTGCTGATCCCGCTGAACTTCATCGTGTTCGCCTTGATGCGCGAGCGTGGCCTGGCTATGGCTGGAATCGCGCCCCGCTTTGGATTGCTCTTTCTCGAATCGGTTGTTTTCGCTGTGATGTGCCGGCCGGAAAACAGCCCCGCTGATCCAGATCATCCCAGCTCGGCCGCGATCCCGCTCTGGATTCTGTTAAGTTTTGTAGCCGCCATCGCAGTGTTCGTCCGGCGTTTCTTTCAAACGCGCAAGCCCATTGAGCCTGGCTTTTTCTGGTCCGTAGCAGCGGTTTTCCTGTGGCTCCAGTTCGCCCCAGTCGGCAAAATGTCGGAGGCCTACGTAGCCACCGCCGCCCTGATCCTCGGCGCCTCGCTGATCGAGAGTTCCTACGTGCTCGCATACCACGACGAACTTACCGGCATTCGCGGACGCCGCGCCTTCAACGAGTCCCTGCATTCGCTCGACCAGCAATATGCCATCGCCATAGTGGACATCGATCATTTCAAGAAGTTCAACGACACCTACGGACACGACGTAGGCGACCAGGTGCTGTGCATGGTGGCTAAGCGGCTATCGCAGGTTGGAGGCCACGGCCAAGCTTTCCGCTGCGGAGGCGAAGAGTTCTCTATCGTCTTTCGCAACACGTCCGCCAAAGAAGCGTTCGATCATCTGGACACGCTGCGCCAGATCATCGAGAAATCCACGTTTCAGGTACGTGGTTCCGAAAGAAGAGCCGAGAAGAGCGTCGAGAAAATGCCCGAGAGAGAAGGCGATTCTCGTAGCGAACTTCGTAACGACCTTCGCGCGGGAAAGTCGGATCGCAGAAAGTCGACAAGAAAGAAAATCGCCGCCCCCAGTTCCAACTCGCCGCTCGATCGTCTATCGGTGACGGTTAGCATCGGCGTGGCCGAGCCCAGCACCCGCTACCGCCAGCCCGAGCAGGTGATCCAGGCAGCCGATCAGGCCCTCTATCGCGCCAAGAGTAAAGGAAGGAACCGCGTGGAACTGGCTTCCACCGTAGAGCTACGAATCGCCGAAGGCAAGCGAGCCAAGGCATCGCGGCTCTGAGTCGGCAATCGCGCACCTGAATTCCGGGGACAGGTCTTCCGCCAGCCGTTATAACCATGCGGCTCCTATGCGTTCGCTCGATGAGCGAACTGGCGATGTTTCACCAATCCGCCAAGTAAGGCTTGATGGTAGTAGTAGAAGTGCGTAAGGCTTCGGTAGTTCTTGCCGATCGTGGACTAGGGTTTGGCCGAGCTAGGAACTTTCGGCGTCAGCTTCCGGATGACGAATTCCTGAAACAGGTTGGCGACAGCGGTTGCACCAATCCCGATTGCACCGTTTGCGAGAGTCAATCCGGCTCCATTGCGATCCTGCGCCGGATAGTACAGATTTGAGATACCGCCCGCTGCCAGGCTTCCGAGGATGTTGGAGTAGTTTACCTGCCAGTGTCCATTGTCGCCCTTGCAGATCACTGCATTGGCAATCGCATACAGAGAACGTGAGGGCGCGCTGCCGCTTCCCTTGTAAAAATAACGCGGATCTTGTTTCAGAAGCGATGGCAGTATGGCGGCTCCGACGAACGTGCCCGCAACCGTGTCGGCATAGCCGGCGCCGAATCGTTTTCCATAACCTTGCGCGCCTTGCCCATATCCGGCGAAGTGATTTTGCGCCTGCTCAACTCCCGCAACACCTCCTACAAATATGAACGTGAATGGATCCACCACCGTTCTGAAGGCAAGCTCGAACTTTTGCTTGGAGTTGAGGGGGGCCGCATTAGCTATGTAGCTGACATAGAAATTGGGAAGAACGCCGAGTACGCGCTGCTTCTCCTCAATCTTGATCTGCTCTTCTGCCACTTCCGTCTGTGAGAGTCCGACCTCGACATCAGTGACATTGTTAGCGACCGCCAGCGCGTTTTGCGGGACGATGTAGTTTTCCGCCGAACGTAGGGTTCCAGAGAATGTTTGCGCTGCAAAGCCCGCCGACGTAATTGTGAGCTGGAACGGTCCGGGAGCGATGTTGGCGAAGGAAAATTCCCCATCGCTGTCTGATATCACCTCTTGGTTTAGGGATTGAGCATCGCCATTGCCGGAGCGAGTAAGCCTCACTCGGGCTCCGGCGACGACAGCTCCACTTTGATCAACCACCGTTCCGCTGACGCTTCCGGGCAATGGCGCGGAGGATCGCTGACCGGCCAGTTGCCCGCCGCCGGCGGACGTTGTCCCCGGCGGTTGCGAGCTATTTTCCGAACTATTTTCCGAACTATGCCCCAAACCAGGCACAGGCGTTGGCTGAGGGGTCTGTCCTAAGCAGAACGACGTCCAACCCAGAATGACCAGCGCAAAAACTACGGGTCCAGACCTGAATTGGAGCCTCATGAATAGCCTGTTTTATCCTCTCCCGAGCTTCAAATCCAGATCACGAAGGTGATCCATTCGATCGTCCTCCTGCGCTGAAACCGAAGCGGGCGGTCGCAGCACACGCCCTTGCTGCCGATCACACCGACATCGAATTCCTCTCTGCGAGCTTTGATGTCTGATGCAGCCAGATGTTTGTATTCACGAACCTAATCGTTAAGCATCGTGTTTAAAAGAGCATACGAACGCCACAGCTTCAGGATAAAAAGGAAAGACCAATGGTAAACTATAATTGCGCACACCGGAGAGGTGGCCGAGAGGCTGAAGGCGGCGGTTTGCTAAATCATTAAACACAATCGCCTTATTTTGTTTTCAACGACCTGGCCTTACGCCAATCTGCACCATTTACGTTGCATTACGCCGAGGTTGGTTGTGATCATGCAATGAATCATGCAATGAACTTGGTGTCCACCACGTTCTTGATCTTCCCAATCACACAAATCAAATCTCGACAGTCTACCCATGTACCCCAAACTCCGCATTCAGCTCATCAGCGAATCCTAACGCGAGTTGGTCCGGAGCGTGATTGCAGGCGAGCTGAATCTGACATTGGTGACTGCACCGCCGGAAAACTCTCGAACACGGCTGCGGCATTCGCTCAGCGCGTTTCTATGCAGTCCCACAGACCCGCGCAGTTGCTCAAAAGGAAGACATCGCGCTCCACGATCTGCCAGGAGACGAAGGGATTCTGTTTTCTCGGCGGGCGTGAATGACCCGACGATTGCGAACCTGCTCGGGTGCGGGTACGACTTCGTAACGCCGCCAAGTCGAAACGATTTGATGGGGGTTTATAAGGCGATTTCCGTTGGCTTCAAGCAACCCTCTTCTGCTGCTCCGTCAGCGAAATAGGCGGACGTGCTGCAACTTCGCCGGGCTTGGAATCGAAGACCCCTCCATGATCCCCATTGTTGAGCGAACGCGGCTGCAACCGCCGCCCGCTCAACTCGTCCAGCCACTTTCGCATTTCATCCCCGCACATTTCGCGAGCATTGCAATGTTCACAATCCGGTTGGTGGATTCTCAGGAGGGACAACAGATAGCACATCCGAAGTCTCAAGTTCATGACCCACCTCGCAGGATTCAGGCCATTCACCTCGCTAGCGTGTTTTTTAGTGAATGAGCTAAGGGGGACGCAACGATGCCTAAAACCAGTCCCGCCAGCGCACCAATCACGATACAAAGGCTACCTATCACGACCGCGAATATAAGCATAGCGCCAACGGCCCCACCGTCTCCAATACATCTGTCCAGCCGAGAGCGGGACTGGTCGCCATGACGTAGGCTCCATAGAAAAATCCGACGCGACCGCCGAGTGACGCGCCGATGCACGCAGACTTCTTTATTCACTTACCGTAAGTGCCCATAGTCGCCACCCTCTTTGTTTGTGCTTCCAGTTATCCTAATTTCAAGGCGGACACGACCAAGAGAGTCAGAATTGCAGCAGTTGCGACAGAAGCCGCAACAACACCAAGAAAATAATTACGAGTGGGTGTGCGCGTCATAGCACACCTCCTTCACGGACGGAAGCAGGGGGCCATGGTCGAGGTCGATTCCTTTGGCTACGAGCGTTCCGGCCTCGATCTGCTAGGCGCAAAAAGCTCTCGCCCAGGGGGTGTGCACACCGGGTTGGGGAACTGCTCTTCGGTGAGGCGCGAATGGTTCTAATGTCTAGACGAATGAGCGCGTCCTGTCAGTGACAGGAATCACGTATTGATGTGCGGTGCTCACAGCGAACTCACCGTCGTCTGGAGAGCATGTTGCCGACTATCGGGGAACCGAACAGAATCCTCGCGCCATTGGTCGCGAGCAAAACAAGCGGCGAATTCCTTCCGCTCGTGTCAGACCTCAGGTCGTCGGGGCTTCTACGAAGTGCTGGCAAAGGGAGGTTTCCACGTTGTAGTAATTGCAAACGGCCGGGGCGACCAGATAGAGCTTGAGGATTCCGTCCCCTTGGGATACACTTCGCGCTCCCAGCGGTCTGCATCCCGCTTCTCGGCCCAGAGAGTGACGGTGATCCACTTTTCCGTCTTGGTCGCTGGAACAAAGGGCAGGAAATCCATAAATCCGTGCTGCTACTTCAGGATCGGCAGGACCTCCCTGCGGAGAACGCTCACGATTTCGTCTTTCATTTCCGGCTTCGGAGTAAATTCAACGATGCGGCCAAACATGATGAATCTCCATTGCTCTTTGATTGGGGAGACCCGCTCGGAGGGGATTGCGTGCGGATCAATAATCAATGCCAGACTATGCCGTCACGGATCAAAGTCAGTGACTCAACGCACGCCACGCTGTGAGGTACAAACACACTCTGGCTCGGATTGGGGAAGCCAAAACTTGATTTGGTCGGACTCGCTGTCTTTTTTTCGATTAGAAGACAAGGGACGCCTCCCTTTTCTGCCACGCCCCAATGACGTATAGCAGCGGCAGGTAATGGCCGAGCGTGGGAACCTGAAGAATTGCGGAAACCGAACTCGGCGTGTGAGCATCTTTCTAATAAGAGGTTCGGATATGAACGCAGGAGCCCATACCGAAGGAGGCTTGAGCGCAGTTCGCCTCCTCAACGCCGTGTTCTGTGCTGATTGTGAAACCATCAGCAACAGCCCGCATGATGCATGTGCTGTTTGCGGCAGCCGTTCGCTGACCAACCTTTTTCGGATGTTGGAAGGGAATCTACGGAGCCAAAAGCCACAGTCCGCCGAAGACCACGCCAAACCCGCGAAGTACAATCTGGAACTCACGGTCAAAGTGCATGAAATCCCGGCGCACGAGCTAAACCGTGTCATCGAGTCGATAAGCCTCTTGGCTGAGGTGTCCGGCGATCTGGAATCCCTCCACATCAGCGTGGAGCCTGTTTTCGACACCCAAGCTGTGCTCAGAGCGGCTTGAATCTCTCGAATCCGCCGCCGCAAACGCGATCATCCGTACTCGTGACAAGCTCCGCTGGCATCCTACTTCTTCGCTGCTCTGAACTTCGCCCAGCGTGCACGTGCGGCAGCCGCGATTCTCTTTCTGCCTGCTGTTGATATTGTGTGCTTTGGTTTCGGCGCGTGACTTTTCGCCTCTGCCCATCGCCTACGCTGTGCTGCCGCGATCTTTCTGCGGGTTGATGCCGACATGGTGCGCTTGGCAGGAGAGGTTGCCTTGCTGGGCGTTGCTGCTCCCGTACCGTTCAAGGACTCTATCCCAGAAATTATTTGATCTAACTTATCAATTTCCACCTGTGCTCGGCTTCGCTTTTCGCGTAGCTCCCTTAGTGCATTCTCCAAACTTGACATAGTTGCCCCCTCAGGCATTTTGTTGCGAACTAATTATATGGGACTGGAATGGCTTGCGGCAGCGGGCGCTGGTTTTCCCTGCGGGACATGTCAGGTATCGGTTTGCATTGTGAATTGCCATGACCAAATTTCCTAACCGTTTCCACCCGTCAGTTTCCGGCTGACTTACCTCCGAGTCCGTATACAACCCCAAAGCGATTATTTAAACTGCCAGAAGGGGCGACGATGTCTTCCTCATCCATCAGAAAACACGCGGGCACTAGCGGGGCAGGTGATCAACCTCCCGTCCCAGAACCTTCATTCGCCGAGCGAGCACGAACCTTGGTGTACATTTCCCGCATTGGAAGCCTCTCAACTCTTTCGCGCAAACAGCGGGGGTTTCCTTTCGGATCAGTTATGCCCTATGGACTGGACGAACACGGTCGTCCCATCTTCCTCATCAGCACGATGGCAATGCATACGCAGAACTTGCAGGCGGACCCTCGCGCTAGCTTGCTTGTGACGCAGGATGACCCTGGCAGTGATCCGCTCGGAGCGTCCAGAGTTACTCTGGTAGGAAACGTTCCGCCAATTCCGGGGGCCGAGGTCGCCGATGCCCGCCAGCTTTACTTAGCACGCTACGCCAGCAGCAAATATTGGGTAGATTTTGAGGACTTTTCTTTTTACCGCATGGGCGTGGTGGACATCTATTACGTTGGCGGCTTCGGGGTGATGGGTTGGGTATCTGCCTCCGAATATGGCCGCAGCCAATCCGATCCTCTTGCTGACTCGATGGCAGAAATCATTCAACATATGAACGCCGACCACAAGGATGCGCTCGTCCTCCTTTCCCAGGAAATTTGCTCGCATTGAGGCGCAGGAAGCAACGATGATCGCAGTTGATCGCCTTGGATTTCATCTGCGTGTGAAAACGAACGATGGTCTGCGGGGCGTTCGCATTGCGTTCTTGCGAGAAGTGAGCAACCCAGCCGAAACCAGAAAGGTTTTGGTCGAGATGGTGCAGCAAGCGAGTGATGCCCCGGTAGTCCAGATCGAGTTCGTACCGCCCAAAGACGGGCGAGGCCAAGTAAATGCTATGCTTCGACCACAAAAATCGGCACTCTTTGCGCCGAGCCGGGATTGAACTGGAATTGGGTTTGCCCAGAGTGCCACGCTACACTTGGCGGACCTCAGGTGCCCCAGCCTGAAGCACTGGGTATGCTACTTAGGCATCAGCAGACCAGCCACAGAACCTCTGGGCAGAGTACCTTGCGAACCGAGGTAGCAGTTACGAGGACGCCTCTGCCCATCTTGTCTTCCACCTATAATAGTTCGGGCGTGGACAAAAGGAATGTAGCCATTCCGAGTGAATCCAAGCTTGCGGATGCGTAAGCACTCATCACCGTACCTCATAAATTGCCAGCTTAGAACGGCGACCCGTCACAACGGGCAGCGCGAGCAGAAGCCGAAACAGTGAGTCCGCCATGTACAACCTGATCAATCAGTTCGCCCAGACGGTGGTGGCTATCCCCAGTAGAGCATTGTGTCGTCGCTAATTGCAGGCATTGGTTTGTCCTGCTCGTCGTCATAAATCTCGCACAAACAGTCGAAGAATGCTCTTGCCTCCGCTTCCAGTCCCAGTACGGTCAAGCATCTCAGGATTCTCGTGATCCGCAGATGATTGTGATTTCAGGGAGAAAGCCAGACTGTCGCCTTAACCGCGAAATTCGGAGTGCGAGTAACCGCGATTTGCTCGCCTGAACGAGCCTCAAGCCCATAAAAGTTCATCATCCGGAGGAACGAGACTCGCAGTTTTTCTTGGAGGTCAGGACGCTTCCGGAACTCCTGAATAGACTCCCGATCCAGAACAGGCGCGGCAAGATTGAATCCACTTGGCTCGGGTAGGGGGAAGAGCCATTGTATGTAGTCGTGAACGGCTTCCAACTGGTCATCTGGCCACTCTTGAATTTCGTGGAGGTAACGACCGCGATGATCCGGTTCGGTGCCACTGTAGAACCCGATGATCGGTGAGTTCAGCATGGAAAATACCGCGAGGAAAGCACTGCGACCGGAATCATTCTCGGCACGGCGCTCAATTCTATACCTCCAGTCTGCGGTGGATGACTCTCAATCCAAGACAGTGCTCTCAACGAAGCGACATCGAGATCGTCTGCCCAGTCTTCCTGCCGAGCACGCCGAACTTGATCTGGCGGTAGCGGGCGAGGCGGTCTTTGAGACTTCCGTTTGTGCGTGCCACGATTGCCTCTCTATCAGATAGCAAGCGGCGTGCGAGTCCTAACGCTGCACCTGTCCGAAAGCCTCGTTTAGGATGGCAGCGAGTCGCAAACCAGCCAATGCGAGCCTTCGGTCAACGACCTTGATTTCCTTCTGGTAATAGTTCTCATCGAGTTGAGCGCCATCAGCCACCCAAGCCGATTGTGCATCCGTGTGCGACTCGTTCGCCCAATCCTGCGGGTTTCCGGTGGCGGTCAGATGCTCATCGGAGATTAACTTCCCCAGATGAGCGACGTATTCATCTCGTCCCATGCCAGTGTGCTCAATGAGTCCGCTGTCCCAAGCACCGTGCAAGTTGCATGAATGCCGCCCGCACTGTGTCGATCCGAACTCACTGACAGCGATCCCATTGCCGCCAGCCGCCTCCCCGATGGCGTGGAACGGCTGATGCACGTCACCGACGAAGTGAACGAGGAACTTCAGGGCTTCGATACGGTCATCTCGCGAGGCATTGCTATCGGAGAGAACCTTCTTGAATATCTCGGTCCGATCCACCACGCAGTTGTGATGGTCGGTCGCGGCATCCTTGTGCCTGCTGTTGGGCAGAAAGCAGTCCCGCTCGTCGGAAAACCCGGAGGCATCCTTGGGAATATCGACAAAATGCCAGTTGTACGTTTCGTCGCGATCTGGTCGAATCTCGTCCGCCCAGTTTGCGATGGATGCGAGGCTCGCATCACCGATCAGGGAGCGAATCCCGATTTTCGTGTTCTCGGTCAGCCGGGTCTGGGCTAACGACGCCACGATTTCGTGCCCTTCACGCCCCCAACCGACAAGCGTCGAGGGCATGAGCAATGTCAGGGCGAGGACGGCTGCCGAGAGGGTGAGAGAACGTCTCATAGGAATTGCCCCCAAGTTTAGGGCAATCCCGAGTCGATGCTCAAGCCATCTCATTCCGAGCCCAGCACTGGCGCAAGACCTTTATCCTCGTGGCCATCCTCGGACAGCCAATCCTATCGTTTGTGGCTCAACAAGTTGCGGGAGTGGCTGGCGAAGCCCTTTTGAAACGCATCCCTTCGGAGGAGTTTATCCGGTCGAAGGTGCGTGATTGTGGGCAGAATGCCATCTCGCAAAGCTCCGGTTACAATTTCTGTCGATGCAAAAATACGTCTACTCTTTCCAGTCAGCAGTTGGCATCTTCTGGATTCGCCCGGAACGGGACAAGAGCTGGGGACTCTATATCGGGGGCGAGGGCATTGTCGAGCTTCTTGGCTATTACGGTTCCCCCTTCGCTGCCGCCGACAGCGTTTACATGCAGAGCACCGGATGGAACGGCTGGGACCAACGTAAACGGAATGACGCTCCGCCGACCTTGCTGCTGTGGTCGAAAAAGCCTGTGAAGTGAGCCGATGAGCACCGGAGTCGATTTCGGCGTAGCCAAGCCAATGATCCTCGCCCGACGCGGGAGTTGATCTCGAGAAACTGGTCACTGAGCTTAAATAGAATGACCGCAAATCGGATTGTCAGTCCACATACCACTCGGAGTGCGGCGACCACCGGACTAGCAGTGCTGGGCGGTCGCTGGCGGATCGACTGGCCACGAATCGCTGAGGAAAGATCAATACCGCTTCCGTTTGACAATTGCCACGAGCAAGTTGGATATTGAAACGGAATGGACATTGAACGCACTATTGACGACATCGAACAGCTACAGGAAATGTTCGAAGCGCCGGATATTAGACCACTGAGCGAAAGCGACTTCTCGGCTGCGAATCGGCGGCATGATGATTTGCTCGCGCACAGTCCATGGTTTCGCCTTTGGCAGCGGTATGGCGTGTGTTGCCGAACTGAGTCCCCAGTACTTCGACTACCGGAAACGGGGAACTAACCCTCCTGCGAATGGACGTGAGAAATGGCGAAGAAGAAGGCTGCTAATCTCCTACCTAAACTCACTGAGGTCGAACAAGACCTGCGGTCGCACATGCAAGACGGATACCAGCTTGAAACTGATTCGCTCGGCGGCAACCCAGTTTTGCGGCGGTTGAAAGATAATGAAGAGATACGCCCTCTTTCTGCCAATCGCAATACCAATTCCGGGAGTTGGGTGTATGCTAGCGCACTCAGGGGTGGTTTTCGTGGAGCCTGTCCGTCTGCTTCTGTCATCAAAATCCCCTAAGCACCTACTCGCTTGCGTCGTCACCCTGGCGATGTGTCGCGGGATCTCCGCGCAACAGGTACCCTCCCAAAATACTTTGTCGGCCTTTTCTTCCCAACTCGACTTCATGCAGCTGACTCTCGATGAGATGAACCGGCAGAAGAAGAGGAGCGACCAACGGCGCGCACAATACAAACAGATGATCGATTCCGGCGTTATATCGGCGCTTGACCTGGATGCTCCCAATAATGCCGTTGCGGAGTACAACCGGGCTATCTCCTTGATGAACGCGCAGAACTCGAAAGAAGCGATCAAGCATCTGCAAAAGGCGCTCATGGATTATCCCAAGTTCGTTTCAGCCCATATGAGTTTGGGGCTCGCCTATGTCGATCAGGATGACGCCGTTCGCGCCGTGAGCGAATTCGAAGCAGCTGCTAAGCTGGACGATCGATTTCCGGGATCGTTCCTGAATCTCGGTCTGCTGGCATTGTCGCGGAAGGACTTTGCAAAGGCGCAATCAGAACTGGAGAAAGCTTCCTCCATCAGTCCCAACGCCAAGATCCTTTCGGCTCTGGCGGACGCGCAACACGGAAATCGCCAGTACAAGAAGGTTATGGAAACGACCCAGCGAGTACATGCGCTCGAACATAATGGGATGGCGAATGTGCACTACGTGGCTGCGTCCGCAGCGATGGCTTTGAATGATCTTGAAGCGATGGAGCGTGAACTGGGAGTTTTTTTGAGCGAGGACCCCGCCAATGCGCTTGCTCCTGTCGCCCGCCAGAATCTGGCTGCACTTATCCACAACAAGACAGTGCGTGCTGCGGATGCCAGCAATTCCCAGCCATCGCAGGGGTCACAGACCTTAGCCGACACTGAGCGGTTGAAGGCGGAGCTGAGTGCGGTGGGGGATGAATCAGATGGCGGGACATGCGACGATTGCGGCCCTGAGGGCGGCAGCGGAGGCGCAGCGTCACATGTAGCCCCAGATCCTTCAAACCTTGCCATTCGGCCGTGGACAATCCGTAAGAATGTGGAGGAAGTGGCCCTCTTTTTCGCCGTAAGCAGCCACGGACACGTGGTGAACGATTTGAAGCGGACCGACATCCACATCCGCGATAACAATAAGCCTCCGGATAAAGTGCTGCAATTTACCTCGCAGTCCAAACTTCCTTTGCGACTGGCTCTGGTTGTAGATACCAGCGGTTCGGTGCGCGACCGGTTCTCATTTGAAAAGCAAGCTGCAGCTAAATTCTTCGAGAAAATTCTGAACAGTGCCTCCGACCTCGGATATGTTGCGGGTTTTGCCTCCGAGACTACGGTCACCCAAGATTTCAGTTCGGACTCAGGTGAGTTGGGAAAGGGGATTGAGAAGCTCACGAACGGAGGAGGAACAGCGCTCTTTGACGCGGTGTCATCGGCGTGTTGGAAGCTGACAGCGTATCCCGAGAGCGAGTGGGTCGCGAGAGTCTTGGTGATACTGAGCGACGGAGAAGACAATTCCAGCCACACCAGCCTGAAGCAGAGCATCAGGGTTGCGGAAGAGACGGGCGTGGCGATCTATACCATCAGCACGAGCAACGAAATTGGCGACAAGACAGTCGCCGACAAGGTGTTAGAGCTACTGGCGGAGCGCAGCGGAGGAGAGGCGATGTTTCCCGGTTACGCTCGCAATCTCGACAGTTCTTTTGATAAGTTGCGCGATGTGATCCGCAGCCGCTATTTTGTTGCCTATAGGCCCGCCGATTTCCAGCCGAACGGAAGCTATCGCACGATTAGCGTCATCGCCCAGAAAGACGGCAAGCGCTTGCAGGTTCGGACCCGCCGGGGCTACCACGCTCGTTTGGAGACGAGCCCCAACTGGGCCTTGGGCAAGTAGCGGTGAACCAGTGCGCCAAGGCAAAATTAAGCACAACGTTGACTTGCTCCATAGACTGCTAAAATGTGTCAGCCTCAGCGCCAATTGCCCCATTTGAGGGCCGAGAGCGATGCCAGCATCATGACACCCGCTGGCCTAACTGTCGCGAACAGGCGTGTCTGTTGAAAAAGTCCCTCAGTTGATGCTTGTGGCGGTGCAACGTTTGCGTTATAAGCAGGCCAGAGTTCTCGATGCTGCTGTTCGCCATTACATTTGGAGGCCTGCTGCTTATGATGGGACACCATTCCCGCGGGGAGTCGTTGTTTTACTACTTCCGCCTGGAAGATCAGGTTCCTGAAAATCATCTGCTACGCCTGATCGATCGCCACGTCAACCTCGAATTTGTCCGGGCCAAGTTGAAGGACTCCTACAGCGACACGGGAAGGCCATCGATCGATCCAGAACTGCTGCTGCGTATGCTGCTGGTCGGCTATCTCTATGGCGTCACGAGCTACGCATGCATCTGGCGTGGCGTTGGTTCACGGGACTCGGCTTCGACCAGGAGATTCCGCACCACTCTACGTTTTCCGAGAACCGGCATGGACGATTCCAGGAATCGAATCTGTTTCAGGAGATCTTTGAAGAGATCGTGACCCGTTGCGTCGCAGCTGGATTGGTGAGGGGCGAGCACATGTCGGTGGACGGCAGTTTCATCCAGGCCAATGCCGATCATCACCGCCGCGTTCCTCGCGAGCAACTGGCGGAGGTAGCTAAGGTGAACCACACGGTGCGCGAGTATTTAGCCGAGTTGGAGCGGGAGAATCCGGTCGAACCTCCGGTTGCACAGCAAGAGAAAGTCTCGACGACGGACCCGGATTCGACCTACGCGACCAAAGGCGGTCCAGCGCGGCTGCGCCAGTTGCGTCATCGTGGGCGTGCAAGCTACGCCGGCGCGATTGAGTCAGGAGAGCGTGGCGGCCCGAGACATGATCGAACGATATCGCGAACGTTACGGCCACCTGCCGCAGACTCTGGCGGCGGATACCACCTACGGCAACGGCGAACTTCTGCAATGGCTCGATGAGCGTGGCATCGCGCGAATCCCTGTGGGGGGGTATTGGCGGCAAGGCCAAGGCGCAAGAGGTGAATCGCGAGCTGATATCGACGGTAAACGTCGTTCTTTTCGGCAATGAGGAAGATTTTTCGGCAACACTCGGGGTTGCCATCGAAGGCGTAGATGCCGACTTTAAGGAGTTACCGATCGCCCCCTATGAAGCGATGCTGTATCGTGTCGCCGAGCTCTATCCCAACATCAAGCTGATTGCGACCACACTGCGCACGGCGCGCTCGCAACGGAAAACGACTGGGGCGCAATCGCGCTCCATGAGGGCAAGGTCCTTATAGTTCCGCAGCGGCCGCTAGAGATACTTGACCGCGTCGGCGGAGGAGACTCGTTCGCCTCGGGCTTGATCTATGGATTGCTGGCGGGCGCATCGTAGGCCTTGCAGTGTGGAGTGGCGCATGGGGCGCTGGCCATGACAACTCCGGGAGACACCAGCATGGCCACGCTGGCTGAAGTCGAGGCACCGATGCGTGGGGGCTCAGCCCGCATCGCGCGTTGAGATGAACGCTCTCAATGCGATTCGCGCGGGATTTCGTCCCCGCGGCAACCCGTCAGGAAATCCAGATCCGCACCTGTATTCGCCTGCATCACACGCTCCACGTAGAGTTGTTGATAGCCGCCTTTCATCATGTTGACCGGAGGCTGCCATCGTGCACGACGACGGTCTAACTGATCTTGCGGCACATCCAAATGCACGCGCCGAGATTCCACATCTAATTCTATGAAATCGCCATCCTGCGCCAGCGCCAGGGGTCCACCCACCGCCGCTTCAGGACAAACATGCAACAGCACCGTGCCATAAGCTGTCCCGCTCATGCGGGCATCTGAAATTCGTACCATGTCGGTGATCCCGCGCTGCAGCAACTTTGCCGGCAAACTCATATTGCCCACTTCGGCCATTCCGGGATAACCCTTGGGTCCACAGTTCTTCAGCACCAGGATGCAATTCTCGTCGATCTCCAAGTCAGGATTATCGATGCGCTCCCTATAGTGTTCAATGTTCTCAAATACGACCGCGCGGCCACGATGTCGCATGAGATGCGGCGAGGCGGCTGACGGTTTGATTACCGCCCCGTCCGGCGCCAAATTCCCGCGCAGCACCGCGATGCCGCCGTGTTCCACGAGAGGTCTTTCCAGGGGACGTATGACTTCCGGGTTCCAGTTAGGAGCATCTTGACAATTTTCCCAAATCGTCTTGCCATTCGCGGTCAGAGCCTCGCGATGGATCAAGTTACGCTGGTCGAGCGCTCGAATCACGGCCGGAAGTCCCCCCGCATAGTAAAAATCTTCCATCAGAAAACGGCCTGAAGGCATGAGGTCCAGGAGCGTGGGTACTTCCCGGCCGAGGCGGTCCCAATCCTCGAGAGTGAGTTTCAAACCGACGCGCCCAGCGATTGCAAGAAGGTGAATGACTGCGTTCGTCGAGCCGCCTACCGCACCATTCACCACGATTGCATTCTCAAATGCTTCCCGCGTCAAAATCTGACCGATGCGCATGTCCTCTCGCACCATCTCGACGATTCGTTGGCCCGCCATGTGGGCGAGAACATTACGGCGGGAATCCACGGCCGGAATGGCGGCGTTTTGCGGAAGCGCAAGGCCGAGAGCTTCGACCATGCAGGCCATGGTTGAGGCCGTCCCCATCGTCATGCAATGCCCTGCCGACCGGGACATGCAAGCCTCGGCTTCCTTAAAATGTGCCGAATCCAGAGTGCCGGCCTTGAGTTCTTCATTCAGCCGCCACACGCCGGTTCCGGAACCGATATCTTGCCCGTGATATTTCCCGTTGAGCATGGGACCGCCGGAAACCACCAAGGCGGGAACATTACAACTGGCAGATCCCATGACCAAAGAGGGTGTGGTTTTATCGCAGCCACACAACAAGACAACTCCGTCAATCGGGTTCGCACGGATCGATTCTTCGACATCCATGCTGACCAGATTTCGGAACAGCATCGCGGTGGGGCGGATGTTGGTCTCGCCCAGCGACATCACAGGAAACTCGAGTGGCAGAGCTCCAGCTTCCCAAACACCGCGTTTGACATGCTCGGCGATCTGGCGAAAATGTGCATTGCAGGGCGTGAGTTCCGACCAGGTATTGCAGATACCGATGACCGGTCGTCCATCAAACACATGGTCGGGCAGCCCCTGGTTGCGCATCCAGCTGCGGTGCACGAAACCATCTTTGTCCGTCTTCGCGAACCACGCGGCGGAGCGATACTGGCGTTTCTCGTCGGGCATGAGTCTCGCAGTCCCTTCTGGTAAACATTATTCCGTCCGGCGCTCTGTGACTTTCCTAATCTTAGACCGCCAGGGGATGTCAGGCTCGCCGCGCTGGTCAAGAACCGTGTCGTATGGCCAAACTGTTTTGTTGGAGCGCGATCGGCCGAATGAGGTCAGATGATGTTAACAATAATGTTGACACACAGCAAATAAGAATGAAAGATGGGAGGCTGGGTTTCACAAAAAATCGATTACTCGGCGGAGAACCGATACCAATGCGCTCAAAAGATAAAAGCAACGCTTCCCAAGGAACTGCCCGAAACCGCGTAACCCTCTGGTTTCCCCTGATCATCCTGGGCATTGGGTTCATCGCGCATCCCGCCAATGCTGCTGACAATGCATGGCTCAAAGAATATCTGCTGAACGACCAGGCACAACCGCCATTCTCGTTCGCCTACGACAGACATTCCTCCGGCGCGCTGCTCAAGGCGTGGCAGCGGAAAACCGAAACCAGGCAACTCGACAGTGTCCGCACGGAACATATCGTGCGCTGGACGGATCCAAAAACCGGTTTGCAGGTCCGTTTGGAGGCATTGGAGTTTGCAAACTCGTCGGTGGTGGAGTGGACGGCGTATTTCAAAAACGAAGGCAAACTCGATGCTCCGATACTCGAGTATGTGCAAGCGCTTGACGTTTCATTTGCGGTCAAGGGCGAGGGTATCCCGACCATTCTTTATTCCAAGGGCTGCGGCGTTATGGACACGTATGCCCTGCAGAAAAAGCCGCTGAATCAACTTGAGTCCTTTCAGATTTCGAACGAGAGTGGCGGCAAGACGGGTGAGACTATACCGTTTTTCGATGTTGCGACAACTGGGCGGGGCCTGATCGGTGCCTTGGGATGGCCGGGCACCTGGGCCATCAACTTCTCGCGCTCAACCGAAGCAGCCATCGCGATTTCTGCAGGTATGGGAGGGATCCATCTCTCTTTGCACCCGGGCGAGGAAATTCGAACTCCGGAAATCCTGTTGCTTCCGTGGGAAGGAGACGATATCGATGCCCATAATGTTCTGCGCCGCCACGTCCTGAAATATCACACCCCTCACTATGACGGCAAGCCAGTGGTTCTGCCCGTTTCTTTCACTGGATGGGGCGGAATGAAAACGTCCACTAGCGTGCGCCTGATCGATCAGATCACTCGAGAGAACATCGGTTTTGAGAATTTCTGGATGGACGCAGGATGGTATGGAACCGACCGCCCGGTGGAAGAATTTCAGGTATTCGGAAGAGAAGATTGGTTCTTGCACGCAGGAAACTGGCGGGTCAATCAGGTTCCCCATCCCGATGGAGGTCTTCGGCCAATCGGCGATGCCGCTCATGCGAAAGGCATGAAGTTCCTGCTGTGGTTTGAACCGGAACGAGCAGTCGTCGGAACGCCGCTGACGATTGAGCATCCCGATTGGTTTATCGGAGAAGTCACCACTCACTTTGAGGGCAGTACCGAGCGGCCGTTGGTGAAATTTCGGATGTTTGACTTCGGCAATCCCACAGCTCGGCAATTCATGATCGATTGGATGTCGGAACTGATCGATAAGGAAGGCGTCGACATTTATCGGCAAGACTGCAACTTCGCCCTTGCCCCCTTTTGGACGCAGGCGGATACAAGTGACCGTCAGGGGATGACACAGATACGCTACGCGGAAGGCTTGCTGGAGTTTTGGGACGGATTGCGGCGCAAGCATCCGCAACTGATCCTTGATATTGTTCAGCGGGGAGACCTTGAGACGATTTCCCGCGCCGTGGACCTGAGCCGGGCAGATTATCCCGTGTCGCCTGATGCGGATCCCATCGGAGCCCAGGTCTCGACCGAAGGTCTTGCTTATTGGCGACCGCATTTTGGTACGATCCTCCAGATTCGACCCCTCGATACCTATCATTTCCGCAGCGGGTTCGCGCCAGGCCTTGGTTTCGCTCTTTTCAACGGCGCCGGCTACCCGAACCAGATCGGTAGTTTTATCGCAGCCGATTTTCCCTATGACTGGATGCGCAGCATGGTGGCGCAGCTCAAACTCGCGCGCCCTTACTACTACGGCGACTACTATCCTATTTACCCGTGCAGCCAGAATTCCGATTGCACCACGGATCCGAGCAAGGAGAGTAGCGCTGGATTTGAATGGGCGGCCTGGCAGTTCAATCGCCGCGAAGAAGGCGATGGAATGGTTCAGGCGTTTCGTCGCGACGAGAACGATGAGACCACCAGGAACCTGCGTTTGCGGGGACTCGATCCAGCAGCTATGTATGAGGTTAACGATCTCGACGCAACAACAGCCAGCGAGATCTCTGGAAGAGACTTGATACAACAGGGACTGCGTGTGGAGATGAAAGAAAAACGCAAGGCGGTGGTCATTCTCTATAAGAAAGTAAAGTAGATCAAGCTCATTCGTCGGCTACTACTTCCTGATTCTGCTGCCCCAGCCCACCAATGCCCAAATGAATGCGGTTACCCGGACGCAAGTAAACCGGCGGCTTCAGTCCGAACCCCACCCCTGGAGGGGTACCGGTGGAGATGATATCCCCGGTTCTCAAACTCATAAATCGGCTGACGTAGCTGATCAGATATGCCACGCCGAAAACCATCGTCTTGGTGGATCCGTTTTGGTAACGGTGACCATCGACCTCCAGCCACATCTCCAAGTTCTGGGGGTTGGGAACTTCCTCGGGAGTGACCAGCCAAGGGCCGATCGGACCGAAAGTATCCGCGCTTTTGCCTTTCACCCACTGGCCAGTGCCCTCGAGTTGAAAGGCACGCTCTGAAAGATCATTGATCACGCAGTAGCCGGCGACATGCGAAAACGCATCGCCCTCTTCGACATACTTTCCCGGTTTGCCGATCACCACCCCAAGTTCGACCTCCCAATCCGTCTTCTTCGATCCGCGAGGGATGACAATACTATCGTCGGGACCGCAGATAGACGATGTCGCCTTCATGAAAATCACCGGTTCGACAGGCAAAGTCATGCCGGCTTCCTTCGCGTGATCGGAATAATTCAAGCCTATGCAAATGAACTTTCCCACGCCTGCTACGCACGGTCCGATTCGAGGGCACCCGGAAACGATGGGCAACTGTGAAATGTCGGTGTTGCTCAATCTCTCAATCGACTCGGGAAGCAATGACTCTCCGGCGAGGTCGAGGATCATTCCGGACAAATCGCGCACTTCGCCATCGTCCGCCAAAATGCCTGGCTTCTCCTGTCCGGACGAACCGTAGCGCAGCAATTTCATTTCTTCTCCAATCTTCTCGTGGCCGCCTGACTCTAGAGGCTGAAGCCACCGTCAATGATGTGAATTTGGCCCGTCGTATAGCTGGATTCATCCGAAGCCAGATAGACAGCCAGCGCCGCAATTTCCTCCGGACGCCCGATGCGCCCCATCGGCTGCCGCGCTACAAATTCAGAGCGAACCTTCTCAACGTTACCCTGCGCGGCGATCCGTTGCTCCAGAGAAGGGGACTGCACGGTTCCAGGGCAGATCGCATTGCACCGAACGCCGCTGCGAATAAAGTCGGCGGCGATTGCTTTTGTCAGCCCAATCACTGCGGCCTTCGTGCTTCCGTAAACGAAGCGGTTGGGCGCCGCCTTGATGCTCGATGCAGCCGACGACATATTAATGATGCTTCCCTTCCCCGCGTGCAGCATGCCTGGTAGAAAAGCACGGCAGGTTCGGTACATGGACTTGACGTTGAGATCGAAGGAGAAGTCCCAATCCTTTTCCGAACAATCGAGAATGCTGCCGTGATGCACATAGCCGGCGCAGTTGAACAAAATATCAAGCCGCCCAATCTCGCTGGCGAAGCTCGTAATAGCGTGCTCGTCCAGGACATCCAGCCTGCGGGTTTGAATGCCAGGGCGCTCTTGGCTGAGGGCCGCCAGCGCCGCTTCGTTCACGTCCGTAGCCCAAACCACCGCTCCTGCGTCCGCAAAAGCGACGGCCGTGGCGCGTCCAATGCCCTGCCCCGCTGCCGTCACTAGCGCAATCTTCCCCGCAAGTCTTCCGCTCATTGTAAATTCCTGAACAGCTATTGAACGTGCTCTACATAGATCAAATCGCTGGTGTATTTCCCCGGTAATCGGATAGTCAGGCCGGAATTCATCAGATCACCTCCTGAGAAGACTCCCTCCGCTAACGAATGATCTTCCGAGCGGATCTTGTATTTTTCATTCGGTGCCAAGCCTTTCAACCGAACCTGACGAGCCGCCTCGTTGCTATTGGGACGGAAGATGTAGACTGTGCCGCGTTCGAGCCTCGCGTTCCAGTAAAACATTCCGTCCCAATGGTAGCCATCCGGCCGCGGAAGGACGTGGTGCACCTCGACATCCTGCAAGATCGGTCTGATCCAGGATTTATAAATCTCTGTCGCGCGCTTAACGGCGGCGCGCTGCTCCGGCGTCCAGCTCGCGCTGTGGGTCGGATCGATCTGCCACTGGCTCATCATGGCGGACCGCCAGAAATAGGGCTCCGGTGCGTCAGACACCGTGTTGTAAAAGTTTTCGTAGGTGTAATTCATGAGAACCGCAGGCGGGAACGCAAAGCTGGAATCGTAGATTGCCTGACGGTCCGGCAAGGATGAAAGGGTGTCATTCATGGCAATCACGTGAACCCGCCGGATATTTCCAAAGTCCTTCATGTGCCCAGACCCGGAGCACCCCTCAACCACCAAGTCAGGGAATTTCTGCAGCATCGCTTCCTGGACGGCATAATAGCCAAGTGTCGACCAGTAACTGACGTCCACCCCATAGTGATGGCGATGGTGAGTCTGCCCGCATTTTGTCACGATCGGAGTGTAATCGGTCTTGAAGTAATCGACCTTATACGTCGAAATTACCCGCTGGGTCGCTTGCAATGCCCAATCGCGTGCCGGATCGTATCCCAAATCAATGAGGGCGTCCCAATTGATGTGGCCCTGAGGATCCAGCTTCGGCGGAGCCGAGAACCAATCAGGATGCTTGGTAACACTCAACGCGTTGGGATCGTCTGAACCAGAGCCCTGAGTGTATGCCATCCAGAGGCCTAATTTCATGTCATGAGTGTGTAGATACTCTTCGATGGGCTGGGCGCCATGCGGAAAGCGTTTGGGATCCCATCGCCAGTCTCCCGATTGCGGAAACCACATGGCATCCACCACAAAAGTTTCGAAGCCTAATTCCTTGGCGAGAGCCGCGCTCTTGAGGACCCCGTTTTCCTCCGCGTCTGCACCTCCGCTGTCAAGATAGAGATTGTAGGCTAGCGTCGGATGTACGTTTCCCTTGGGAAAAGGGGGAACAAGTTTCTCCAGAATGAATCGGTGCAGGCTATAACTGCCGTCATCGATATCACCAGAATAACAGCCGATAAAGGCTGGAGGGACCAAGAAGGTTTCTCCAGCAGGAACATCAGTCTGAAAGGTGGGCAGGTTGCCGACTTCGATGCCCAAAGGCGCAGGCCAGGCGCCCGGAGCGCTGACTCCACCGGCAAAGGTGTGGAAATGTATTCTGCCAATGCCGGAAAATTCCCATCCGACATAAAACCCCTGCGTGGCCCCGATTTGAAACGCCAACCACGGCACGGGACTAGCACCGTCGGTGGGATCGCTCGTGAGCGTCTCATCGGAGTTTCTCCCTACACCTTCAACCAGCGTGCCGCCCTCAGTAGTAGCGTTGCTCGCGCCGCGCTTGATCCACCAGGCGTCCATTTCCTCGTTCATAGGGACGACCAGATGACTTAAAACTAGGCTGTCCTGGTGGCCAATGGTGATCGGCATCTCGGAATTATTTGCGATCGTCAGCCAATGTTCGATCGGCCCTCGTCCAGGACGTGCCTGCCATATGGACTGGAGCTCCAGGCGAGGAGCCGGGTTCGAAAACCGCAATACCAGTCGGCCAGTCCCGGAGTCGAAAGCTCCACCGTCGTAATGCCACTTTGTGGCTATTGCAGATCCCTTTTGCGTGACTGAGGGGAGCAATATCTCTGGAGACGGCGCGAGCACCCAATTCCAGGCAGCATTCCCCGAATTAAGGCGGGTCACAACCGGAATTCCCTGTTGGACGGCTACCTCGATGGTCGTGTCATCTGTACTCAGACGCCACGAGTTGCCCAGGGCTTGTTGATCCGAAGCGTAAGCAAGGTTGCAGCCGACGGCGACGCAGGCAAGGGTAACCAATAATTTCATCTGAAGCCCCACGGCCCCCAGTTGTTGTGATGATGCACGCTACCGGCTGTGGTAGGCTAGTCGAGGCACTCTCTTCATGTCAACACTATTGTTAACATACAATGCTTCATTTTTGAGAAAATGAGCGTCTGCCTAAGAATCGAATCGGCTCCGCGTTGACGGTCGTGCCATCGAAATCTTGAAAGGAGGCAGCATGTTGCGAATCGCCCGCATCATCATCCTGTTTGGTTTATTCGGTCATCCATCACAAACCTTCGATCTGTCCGCCGATTTCTCGCTCCACGCCAATCCCAATGGCGTCTGGCAGTACGGCTACTCCGCGACCAACTCCCTTGCGCCGGATCAATTTCAAATCGACAAGCAGTCAGATCCAGTCGATATGAAATGTGACTCGACGGGTTCGATTGGTTTCTGGCACCCGGCCGCGAATAACGGGCCGGGGGCCGGTTATTACCCGTACGTCGCTTTCAACTCTGCTCATCAAACGCAGGTGGGCTGCAAAGGATGGCCCGCACGCCCGGGGGAAGTCGCCATGGAAGCGAGTAACACCGGACAATACAGCTTGGTTCGCTTCGTGGCGCCGGTTTCAGGCACCTACACGGTGAGCGCCCAGTTTACCGGCATTCATTTCGGCCTGTCTACCACCGACGTGCATGTGCTGCACAATGCGACCTCTCTCTTTGACGCCGACATCGATGGTTACGGAGGCGACCCGACCTTCCACAAGATAGAGGGATCGAGCCCTACGGCAGCCTATTCGGGTCAGATCGACCTCAAGAAAGGAGATACCCTTACCTTTGCCGTCGGGTATGGGAAAGACAAAACGAATTCCGGCGATACGACCGGCCTCTTCGCAAAGGTGGTATTGCTGCGCTAATGCCGGCGGCTCCCTTTGATTGCACCAGGGCGGTGACGGTCACGCAGTCGAATCTGACAACTTCGGATTGATAAACATGGAATTCGACATCGAGAATTTTGACGCCCTGCGTAATTACCTCATTGAGCGTGGATGTCTGAGGTCGGGGGAGAAGATTTCGCTGGAAAAGCTAGCCGGCGGCGTTTCAAACCGGACCGTGAGGCTGTCGTGGCCGGACGGACATGGCTGGGTTCTAAAACAAGCACTGGAAAAATTACGGGTCAACGTAGACTGGTTCAGCAGCCCGGAAAGAATTGGAGTCGAAGCTAAAGCGCTCCGTTGGCTCAATCGCTCGGCTCCCGCGGGAACAACTCCCGCATTCGTTTTCGAAGACATGGAAAATCACTTGATGGGCATGGAAGCGATACCGAAGGAGAACGAGAATTGGAAATCGGTGCTGCTTTTCGGAAAGATCGTACCCGATCATTTTGAACAATTCGGGCTGCTTCTTGGCACCATTCACCGTCAGTCATCGGAGTCGCGATTGGAAGTTGCAAGAACGTTTGCTGACACCTCTTATTTCGAAAGCTTGCGGTTAGAACCGTACTACCTTTATACCGCCCAAAATGTACCAGCCGCAGCCGCATTTCTGAATGCACTGGCGCGGGAAACGCTCCAGCACAAAGACAGTTTGGTTCACGGCGACTTTAGCCCCAAAAACACTCTCATCTATCGGGGCAGATTGGTTCTGCTCGATTACGAGGTAGTTCATTTCGGAGATCCGGCCTTCGATGTCGGGTTTGCGTTAACGCACTTTCTCAGCAAGGCGCACCACCTCCCCAAGGTACGGGTTCGTCTCGCCAGCGCTGCTGAATTGTTCTGGCAGGCGTATTACAACGAGATTATGGGGTTGAGCTGGGTTGAATTTCTGGAATCTCGCGTCGTCCTTCACACACTCGCGTGCATGCTGGCACGAGTGGCAGGGAAATCAACGCTCGAGTACCTAACGCCGTGGGAAAGAGCGCGCCAGCACGATGTGGTTGTCGCGCTTATGGCAGCGCCTCCGTCTGATATTCCCGACTTGATTTCGAAGTTCATACATAAGATCGAAAGCTATGCCCAAAATTGAGCGACTCTCCGGCCGAGAAGTTCTAGACAGCCGCGGTAAGCCCACGGTCCTGGCAACCTGCGTCCTGGAGGGCGGAATCAGCGCTTCTGCATCCGTACCCTCTGGAGCATCAACGGGAAGTGCCGAGGCGTTTGAACTGCGCGACGGAGATCCGAA
Organism: uncultured Acidobacteriaceae bacterium; assembly: GCA_963730845.1. Taxonomy (GTDB): domain Bacteria; phylum Acidobacteriota; class Terriglobia; order Terriglobales; family Acidobacteriaceae; genus Acidiflorens. The sequence continues at coordinate 406,967 of CAVSTM010000014.1, forward strand.
GCGATATCAGGGGTTGGGCTGCCGTCGCGCGGCCGCGAATATCGGCGGCCTGCTACACGCGGGGGTGGCTGGTCGCGCCTTCATCAACCAGGCTGAATTGGACCGGATGCTGATCGCTCTCGATGGAACTCCGGCCAAGTCGCACGTCGGTGCGAATGCCATTCTCGCAGTGTCGGTCGCCTTTGCCCGGGCTCACGCCCTAGAACGCGGCATCCCGCTTTATCAGCATTTCGCCGACATGATCAGCGCTTCCTTGAAGACGCTGCCTCGACTAACCATCAACCTGTTTAGCGGTGGCAAGCATGCGGGACGGCAAGTGTCAGTGCAGGACGTCCTGATCATTCCTATGTCCGCCCGAACCGTTGATGAGACTCTAGTTACTGCATTCGATGTTTATCAGGCTGCGGCTGATCTGATATTCCGAAAATATGGGATGCGACTCCTTACCGCAGACGAAGGCGGGTTGGCGCCCCCCTGCCATTCTGCGGAAGAGATGCTGGGCCTAGCACTAGAAGCCATCGAGCGAGCGGGCTACCGTCCCGGTACGGATGTTTCTCTCGGCATTGACGTTGCCGCTTCGCACTTTTACCACGATCGCCAATACCAGAAAGATGGAGAGGCTCTTGACAGTCCAGCCATGATCCAAACCATTGCAAATTGGCTCGATCAGTATCCATTGTTAAGCGTCGAAGATGGACTTGCAGAAGATGATTGGGAGAACTGGCCCGATCTTCTTCGAGCCATCGCGGGCCGTGCGCTTACTTTGGGAGACGATCTTCTATGTACGAATCCCGGCCGTATCCGACGGGCGATCGAAACGAAAGCCTGTGATGCTTTGCTGCTGAAGGTCAATCAGATTGGAACTCTTACCGAAGCGCTGGAGGCCTACCAGCAGGCCCGAACAGCAGGTTGGTCGATCACCCTGAGCGTTCGCAGCGGAGAGACCGAAGACAACTGGGCCGCAGACCTGGCTGTTGGGTGGCAAGCCGATCAATTCAAAAATGGGTCCATTCGGCAGTCCGAGCGCTTGGCCAAGTACAACCGGCTGTTGGAAATCGAGGAAGCTACGAAGAGGCCACTAGCTGGTTGGCCGCACCCCAGTCGATAGTTCGCACTGAAATGGGAGGCAGTTTGATCAGACGTTCATTTCGGAATGCTGTCATCCTTCATCTGTTACTAAGTGCGGCTGCCTGCTTGTTATGCGCACAGACTAATCTTCAGAGCAATGATGGCTACGTGCGCCGCGAAGGTGAGGAATGGATTGTAGGTACATCGATGGTGGAAAAAAGAGTTCGACTGGCAGGCGGACGATTCTCGTCAGTTTCTCTGCGCAACAAACTGTCAGGGCGAGAATATCAGGACGAAAACCATCCATCACCAGAGGTACGATTCTTCGCCGATGGCCAGGATGTGAGCGCACCTGATTGGCACTGGAAACTGGGTGGCGAGCAAACTGCGCAGGGCAAGCAGGGCGAACTTCAACTCGATGTGGAACTTGAATCGTCCGGCCTGCGGTTGACCAGGCACTATATCGTCTACCCCAGAACCTCCGTAATTCGCGAGTGGATGACGCTGCGTAATTCTTCCGGGCGGGCTATCCGGCTAAGTCATGTTGAGTTCCTGGACTCCCGAATACCGGCCTCCATGTCCCATGGTCTCCAATTCAATTACTTGACCGGGGGCGGCAACTACAACGGAAGCCAACTCTTGAAGAATGAGCCAATAAGCTCCGGGTACCGCCGCTCGCTCGATTCCAACGGAGGCATTCAGCCTGGAAATTACAGCAGCTACTTGCCGCTGGTGTTTCTGATGAACCCCCGCGCCAGCGAGGGACTGGCGGTGGGTTGGGATTATCTCGGCCATTGGAGTTTCGAGATCGGCGATCAGGAAGACTTGCTATTCGGCTTGCGACTGGAGTTGGCTGGTTTCGAAAAGGACCTGCCCCCCGGGGCGCAGATTGAAACACCCAAAGTATTCGTGGCGCCGTTTTCCGGCGGAGTCGATGAACTCGGCAATCAGTTGCTGGATTGGCAATATGCCTATTTGTGGGAATTCACCAATCCGGAATACTTTGCCAAAACTCGCTGGGCAGTGGATTGGCCGGACCCGTGGGTGGGTGAAGGAGGCACTCCCAGCGCCGATAACTGGGGAAGGCGGTTGGCGCTCGATCTGCGCTACGTAGACCTGCTGCGCGAAACCGGTACAGATATTTTGTGGGATGACGCCGGCTGGTACGACAAATGGGGCACGTGGAACGGACCGGATTGGCGCAGGACGAACGACTACGTGCGCAAGCACGGCATGAGATGGGTGTTGTGGTATCCGACGTTCTTGGCGACGCCAGAATCGAAGATCGCGCAGCAGCACCCGGATTGGTTGATTCCGGGACAAGAAGTCCTTGAACAGTCGATTTCAGCAACCGCAGACTGGCAAGGCCAATTATTGAATGAGGACGTCAATGCTTGGGGAGATTTTCAGTGGCGGTATGACATCGCGCCCGCAGCCAGCGCCAACGATACGGATGCTCTCGCTGCCGATCAGGTGTTTCGCAGTCTGCTCGAGCGGTTTAAGCGCGACCATCCGCAAAGCGGGATCGACGCCTGTGACGGAGGAGGACGCTGGATCAGCTATGACATCGCTCGCCTGTCCGAGTCCGGTGAATACACGGACGGCGGGGTCGGCCCCTATAGCTCCTACTACACCTCCCTGCTCGTTCCACCCGACAAACTCCACAATGTCGTCGATTTCGATCACACATACTACGAGCCCGCGACCGATCGCAGCCATCTAGCAATGAATCCTACCTGGTATCGAGATCCCGGCGACGGGCCCGATGTGGAATCGATCCGCAAGGACTGGGACATCTATCACTATCTTGTAGCGCAAGGAGTGGCTGGCCGCTGGAGTCACGTCTTTCGCCCCAAGGTAGATCACGATGAAGCCGTTTGGTATTTCCAGAGGATGAATCGAGATGGCTCCAAGGGTGTGATTCTCACCAAACACGCAAAGCACGGTTCGACTTACTTCGTGATCAGCCGCCTCACAAAAAGCTCACCAATTTCAGCCGACCGATACCGCGGAAGCGCGGGGGAAATGAACGTGGCAACGACGACCTCTGCTGCCAGCCTTGAAACCGGGATTTACGAGGATCCGTTGGATGGGGCCTTCCGCTATTACGGCGTGCCCGGACAGGGATTCGGTCCGTTAAATGTGAAGTATCAGTTAGGGGGGCACGACGAATCACTGGTTACGAAAATTGCAAAGCTTGGCGCCGACCTGCGCGTGACCGACCGTTTCTTCGGAATGGCACTGCAACTGGATGCGCCTATGACCGTTGCCCAGTTGGGACAATTCGATCCGGGAAATAATCATGGCACGTACACTTTATCGGTGGTGCGAGCTGACGATGGCAAAGTGCTTGGCAAGGTGGACCTTGACATGAGCCAAGCCCGCCCAGATGCGATGGGATTTAAGTACGCCCGGTTGCGCACGCCGATTCAGCTCGAAGCTTCCGCCATACCCGTGGTCATTTATCCACGCGGACTTTCCCCGGCCGAGATTTACGACGTACGGGCGAGTACTTCGGGACTCCATTTGCACCAACGTGGTTCGCAGTTGATGACGGATGGAATCAATCTCGACAAAATTTCCGCCGGGGAGTTGATATTCCTGAACTTGCCCCGCTATCCCGGTTCTGGGACTGATCATGTTCCTCCCAGCCCGCCCGCCGACGTGACCAAGCGCTTGGCAGCAAATCTCGGTGTCGAGGGAATTGAAATTACCTGGTCCCCCAGCCAGGACGACAATTGGATTTCTTACTACGAAATTCACAAGAGAGGAAAGCTTGTTGGAAAGGCCGCAAAGGGAACCTATTTCTTCGATCACTCCGACTCCGCCCGCAATGACGTCGACGCCAGCTTTGAGGTCACAGCAGTGGATGGAGACGGCAATCGCAGTCCGCGTGTTGCCGCGCAGAAGGCGGCTGGTGAACCCCAAACTTACGAAGCCCTGGGAGATTTTTCTCCCACGCAATTGAGAAATCAATGGACATACGAAGAAGTGCTTGAAGACGGTTCTTACAGGGAGCTAGTTTGGGATAAAGGAGGTTATGAAGGCCGCTGGACAGGATCAGGTTTGGGCCGGATTGGAAGAATCTGGATGCAACCATCCGCGCAATACGATTTGACACGCACCTTCATTGTGCCGTCGGCTGGCTTGGTGAGTGCTTCTGGCGTCATTCGCAAGGATCCCAGCGCCGAAAATCAGGTTTCCTGTTTTGTGCGAATTCTGCACAACTCGCTGCAGGTATGGCCTTCAAAAGGATGGGCTGAGGTTTTGGCCAACTACGATGCCACCACCTCCTATGAGATTACGAACCTGCGCGTGGCCGCCGGCGACAAGATCCGATTCATCGTAAGGCACAACAACGAGAATCGGGCCGACCCGATTGTGTGGGATCCGATGATTGTCATTCGAGATACGGACACATCTTCCGGAACAAAGGTTAATTCTCGCTAGGGGGATTTATCGCGGAAGGCATCGAGTGCCGCGCCGAGCCGTTCTAGACCGCCGCGAACCGTCTCGGTCGCTCCACAGAACCCAATGCGGAAGTGTTGCGGCTGCTCGAAAAACTCTCCCGGCACTACGCTGGTCTCAAACTGTTCGCGCAGCATGCCGATAAATTCGGTGGCCCGGCCCGTTCTGAGCCGTGGAAAGACGGTAGTGCCGAGGCGGCTGGGCTCGCAATCGAGCTCCGGATGTCCTGCCAGAAATTCATTGACCAGCGCGCGATTGGTGTCCAGCAAACCGCGGGCGCGATCGCGAATACGGTCGAGGTTATCGAGTGCAATCACTGCCAGGAGCTCGGCTGGATGCACCGGGCTTCCGTAGGTGAAGTCAACGATCTGCCACATGCGCTGCACCAGTTCCGGCTGCGCCAGTATCCATCCACAGCGGATGCCGCTCAAACCGTAGGCCTTGGTCAGGCTGCTGGTCACAACAAAGTTTGGCCCAAGGTGAAACGCGGAACGCCACGGCTGGTCGAAGAGCGTCTCGAGATACACCTCGTCCACCAGGACCCGGGCCGCCATTTTCGCTGCCATTTCACCCAGTTGCCGCATAGTGCTTTCGTCTGTGTGGGAACTGCTCGGGTTGTGTAGGTTGCAGAGAACCACAAGACGCGTTTGCCGCGTGAGTTTGCGTTCGAGTTCTCCGAGCCCGAGACGGAAGCCCTTTTCCGCACGCCGTTCAAAGCGGCATACCTTTGCGCCAAGGTGATCAAGAATAGTTAGCAGCGGATCGTACGTGGGCCGCTCCACCAGCACCTCATCGGCCCGGTGGACCAGTGCCGACAGAGCTATGTAGTTCGCCATCGACGTGCCGAACGTGTATAAGACACACTCCTCAGGTACACCCGCCTTCGCGGCTAAACGCCCCATCAGTGGCTTGTAGCCGTACGGGCCTGTCCCGCCGATCTGGAGGTCATCGATGCGCACCGGCAACTCGGCCAGCGGATAGTCCAGCACGCCGCTGGCTGCCAGGTTGAAGCGCGCATTGGAGTGCAGCTTGGACCACGCCAGATAGCGTGAGACTGCGTCCGCCTGCAAATCACTCATGCCTTGCGCTCTCGATACAGAAAAATTGGGCTACACATCCCGACTCCCGGAGACCGATCGCGAGGCAGCGCGCCGGCTCCAGAACCAGTACACGGGAATACCCGCCAACAGCAAGGCGTATCCGATAAGGCCGTTCTCAGGATAGCGGTAGATCGTATTCGCCACTACCCACCAGCATATCGCGACGAACGTCGCTGTGCTCACCGGGTGGCCGGGCATACGATAGCCTATACTGCAGTTCATCTCGCCGCGCGCGGCCCTTCGACGGAAGACAAAGATGGTGGTTGCGGTCAGCCCGAAAAACAGGAAGTCCATCGAAATGACGTAATTCAGAATCTGCTCATAGCGGCCCGAGAGTGCGATTACGATCGTCCACACACTCTGCAGAACGATGGCGACCACCGGCACGCGGGTGCGCGGATCGAGCCACGCCACGGCGCGGAAAAACAGGCCGTCATCGGCCATGGCAAAATACACGCGAGGTGCGGTCAAGATCGACTGGCTAAGGAATCCCAGCGTCGAGATAGAGATTGCGGCCGCGATAAACGTCGCGCCCCGCTGCCCTAATGCCAGCCGCATCACGGCGGTGGCAGGAGTGCTGGTCGCGGCCAGCGCTTGTGGGCCGAGAGAGCGCACGCACACCCAGTTCACGGAGATGTAAAGCACCACTACGCCAAGCACTCCGAGCAATAGTCCTCGGGGCAGGTTTTTCCTCGGCTCTTTCACTTCAGCTGCCAGGAAGTTTGCGGTCTGCCATCCACCGTAGGAGAACAGCACCGGCACCATGGCTGCGCCAAACGAGGTCAGCGACGACCCCCGCTCAGCCGCGGTGGTTATAGTCACATGCTTGCCTGCTAAGACCAACCCGACGATCACCAGGGCGGAGATGGCTACGATTTTCATCACCATGAGCGCGCTTTGCGTGCAGCCGCCGGTTTTTACGCCGAAACAGTTGATGAGCGTCAAAGTGGCAAGTGCTGCCGTCGCGACAAGCCAGTCCTGCGTGTGCATACCGGTAAGCTCGAGAAAGTATCGGGCGAAGGTGATCGATACCGCCGCCATCCCACCGGTCTGGATGACCAGCAGCAACACCCATCCGTAGAGAAACGCGATTGCGGGGTGATAGGCCTCACGGAGATAAGCGTACTGACCGCCGACTTCTGGCAGGGTCGCCGCCAGCTCAGCCCAGATGAATGCGCCACCCACTCCGATGATCCCACCGAAAATCCAAGCTCCCAGAATCAGCGCCGGGGTGTGCACTTGTCGCGCCACCACGTAGGGATTTATGAAGATGCCGGAACCCACGATGCCGCCCATAACCAGCATGGTGGCATCGAACAGGCCGAGTTTCCGCGCTAAGCCTGGCTTAGAACCGGATGCGCGCTCCGTGACCGGGAGTTCAGTCACGTCGTCGGCTTAACGCGAGAGCCGAGATTTCAGTTTTGGTTAGGGACATATCGGAAGACGGTGGAATCACCCTCGCCATTCTGCTGCGCCCAACGCAAAGATATTCTCCCCACAGATGACTCGCAAGCTTATGGAACCCGCCGAAGCAACAAAATCTCCGAGCCGTACTTTTGCTGGTCGGCAAATTCACCGATGGCGCCATCACCTTTGGCCAGCCATTCATTGGGGAGATGCGTGGCGATGCCGCTCATCAAGGCTTCCCCGGTCATGACTTTCTCTCGCTCTGGACGGTCATTCAGGCTGGTCACCCGGTATTTTGCGTTTGCGTCCAAACCGCGCAAGCGAATGGTTGTCTCCGCGATCTCGGACTTGTCACGAAAGATATAGACCACCGATTCGGTCGAATCTTCCTTCACGTACTGGATGGAACTCCAACCCGCCGCCGCTACTTTGGGGTGGTACACATCCTCTAGCAGAAGATGACGGTACTGTTTAAAGAACAACAGATTGCGCTCTAGCGCCTCGACAAAGCCAGGGGGAGCCGCCGACAGAAACTGCGACGACATGCCATTGATATTGCCAAAGGTTACACCGTGCGTGAAATGCTTGCGAAAATAATAGTCGAGGGCGGAAGCGCTGTACCAGCGTCCCGTGAGGTATTCTCCCCCTGCGTCGCCCTTTCCCGCTGCTGCGAGCGAACCCCATACGTTGGGGCTGAGCATCGGACCGGTAATGAACTCGTTCGTGTATCCACCCGGCAGAAGACCTTGCGGACCTGGATTGGTTCGCGAGTATTGTAAGGACGGATCGCATTCAAATCCGGAAAGGTTCGGAAAGCGCTCAAGCAGATAGCGCATAATTTCCAATCGCCCGCGATAGGCCGCATAGGCGCCGTCTGTTTTTCCATGACCGTGGTCGGTACGGTTACATTCGTAGCTGACCGTCGAAGAAGGATCCCATTTGATCCAGTCCAGGTGCCATTTTTCAATAATGTCTCCCAGTTGTTTTTCGATCCACGCCACAACTTTGGGATCGCCCAAGCACAGCTGTTTGGTGGGAGCGAGAGAAGGATGCGTGACCCCGAGTGTTCTTGCCGTCGATCATCGCCAACCAGTCCGACGGAATCTTACCCGATTCCACGAGTGCCGCATCCACATTACCCGGATCCACCCAAAGGCCGAATTTCAAGCCCATCGGCATGCACGGCGTCGGAAAAATTCTTGAGGCCGTGCGGAAATTTATCCATGCTCTCCTGATAGCTGCCGAGCCCGAGGGTCCAGTCGTTCATTCCAGGAATCACAGACGCGCCTTCGTACCAGGTGGCATCGTGATAGAACACATCGAAACCCACTCGTTTCGCCAGTTCCAGTTCTTCAAGAAGCAGTTCTTCGCTGTTCTTTTCAGTGAGCCATATGCAATAGGTGACTAGGGGAGAATCCGGCAAAGGCGCTTGGAAGACATATTTTTTAAGATAGCGAAACGTCTCATTGCCGGCATTGTCGCTGTCTCCCCTGGCAAGCGCAAAGAAGCTGATCGGTGTTTCCACCGCAGCACCTGGGGCCAGCTCGAAGCTTGCGGGAGGACCAGACTTCTTATCCTTTATGAGAACGGTTCCGGCGCGGATCTCGGTGTTGACACCGGAGGATTGGACATTGGTTTTCCACCCGAGCACGCCAAGCCCAGGTTCGCCGCCGACTAGCATGGATTCTCCCGCCTCTTCATTTTCAAGCACCAGCCAGTCGGGAAATTCTCGCCTTTGCGAAAGATTCTCATTCAAATGAAATCCGTGATGGCCCTTAGCCGAGGAGTAGAGTTTGAGTCCCCCTGGAGGATTGTTCAGCGTCAGAAATATCGGATCGATGTGAGCATCGAGGATCAAGTCGTGCTTCCCGCTGTTCTCCAGTTTCATGGCCGTCTGAATCGCGGCACCGGTTGGATACAGTTTGATTTGAAGAGAAAGCAGCCCGCCGGCATCGGACCGAAAACGCAGAGTGAGTTCCTTGCCGCCCTTGTCGAGGTCGGAAATGGCGTCTTCTGCAAACAGGTACGGCTTGCCCGCTCTTTCGGGAAAAGCGATCAAGGGCGTGCCCGCTACTGCCCACTCGACGCCGCCTTCGCGGTGCAGCGACTTGAGATGCACGGCACCGGATGAGCGGACCAAATCCATGCGGATATGTCCGTTCGTTAATGCCCATCCAGTGGGCGATTTGGTGATGGATACTTGCGGGGTTGCGAACGTCGCGACACAGCAGATCATGCAGGCTGTGAGTAGGAACGCTCTCATGCAGCAAAACCTCAGCTCTTACTTGAGCTTGGAACCGCCTCGCGGAGTTTCGAACTAAGTTCTCATACAGTCATCGACAAAGAGCGAACCGAAGCAATGAGACTTGCCTCGACGCTGGGCCGAGGCAAGTCTGGTTGGCGGGGAGGGAGAACCTAGAATGTGAGGTGGGCTCCAATCTGCATACGCCGCCTGTAGTCGACGATGCCGGTAATTGTTCCGGAACCTGTAATTGAACTGGAAACCCCAGGTGTGATGGAAGCATTGGGTGACCCTAGATTTTCTCGGTTCAACGCGTTGAACACCATCCATTGGAATTGCAGGTGGGTCCTTTCGGTGATGACGAAGGACTTGGCCAATGTTAGATCCACTTCACCGTAGCCCGGGGCCAACAAGATGTTGCGGCCTGAGTTCCCGTAGGTGTACGGCTGGGCAACATTAGTAAAGTCGTTGATGTTAAACCACTCGTAACGATTGGGATTAGACACCTTCCCGCTTCCAATGCGATCCGGTCTTAACGCGATAACGGAATTCAGCGAAGAGGCATCGGAGAGAGTTGGTGTGAAATAGGTACCGCCTTGCGCGTTGATAATTCCACTAAAGTTCCAACCTCCGACAAGGGCATTCTCCCCGCGGCTCAGACCGTTTGCATAAGCCCGGCCATTTCCGAATGGAAGATCCCAGATGAACGCGCTCACCGAAGCCCAGAGGCCTATTGATGTCCGAATTTCCGTAATTGCTGTCGAAGTTAAATATATTCATGGGCCCGAACGTTCCTTTGTCGAGCGCTTTATCCCAAGTGAAATTGGTCAACAGATAGAGGCCAGCGCTGAAAGCGTTTTTCGACATGGACTTGTAACGAATTGTAGTTACTCTGAGTTCCGGATAGCCGGCGAGTTGGTTGTTCCGCTGGGTTTCCTCTTGAGTCCAGCCAAAGCTGGCATAATAAGGTCGGTTTGCATTGAAAGAACCATTTACATTCGGTCCCGGGACGGGGGCGTTCACATCGACGTTGTCCCACAAGTGACGGCCATGGTTTCCCACGTACGAAACTGCCAGGATAACGTGGTACTTCAATATTTGCTCCACCGTTACGTTGTACGTGTCGTTGTAGCTGTGGGGATAGTTTCCAGTGCCGGGGAAGTACTCGCTGAAGCCATCTGGGCCACCATTAAAGGGCAACAGGCCATTCGATGGAAAAGGAGGGAGCGTGGCCGGCAGGCCCGGCCCCTGATCCAGCGTGAAGGGCAGCGGCGCATACGGATTGGCCGGGGAGTCTGCCTGGCTCTGCTTGATGGGCCAGCAGCAGCCCTGGGTCCCAAAACCAGCGCCGTACGGATTCATGAAGTAACTGCGGCCGTATCCTCCGCGAAGGACGGTGTCAGGCAGCAGCCGATACGACGCGCCGAGCCGCGGCGAAAATTCGGTCTTGGAGGTCGTGACCCCGGCGTACTTGCCGGCTAGGTTCGTCAATAGCACTTCGTCGGTATTCAAGTTGATGTTTCCCACACTCTGCCCGTTCGGCGTGAAGATAGGGCTCATGTAGTCCCACCGCAGACCTAGCATCAGGGTCACCTTGGGCGTCACCCGCCAGGTATCTTGTCCGTAGAAAGCCCGCTTCCACATCTTCTCCTGGGGCTGTACCAGGGTGATGTCCCTGCCGAAGTTGGTGGTGAGGCCGAGCAGGAAACTCGCCATACCCAATCCGGAGTTCGCTACGGCAGAATTGCCGGTGATGTTTTGGCTGGACTCGAAATTACCTCGGCCGCTGACATCAGTCCTGATGCCGAAGAACTTTGCGATTTCCCCGCCAAATTTGAAGGCGTGGTGGCCCCATGTTTTGGTCCAGTTGGAGTAGAACTGAAAGTTAGTCTCGTCTCAAAAAATGGCAACCCAATATCGCCCATGGTGAAGCCGCCAACCGGACCATCGACCTGCAGCGCCGGTAACCCAGCGGTGTAGATCGTACCGAGGTTGATATCCGGAATCCCTACCTGGGTCGCGGTGTCGGCAGTCGAATCCAGTTGCAATTCTTGAATGTAGATTCGCGAAAATGCGAATCGGAAGTCTTGCAGCAAGGTCGGGGAGAAGGTGTGCTGGTAATCAACCATCGCACTCTTGTCGTGATCAAACGAGTTTCCCGAGTTTACGGCACCACCTAATGCCGGTCCGCCTCCAATTGCACCGAACACATTGTTGGTGAAAAAACTCGCATCAAAATAACTGAATTTGCCGAAAACCACCGTCTTCGGAGTGACAAAGTAGTCGACGCGGGTATCGAACTGATTTTGGTTGAAAATTGCCGGCCGGGAGACCGTGTAGTTGTTGGTGGGTATGCCCGGGATGGTCGGCTCAGGCAAGAGCGCCAGCAGGTTTGTCGTAGCCTGGCTGATCCGGTTGGGACAAATCACGTTGAGTTCTGGGGTGGCCGGGCAGCCATCGAACTGGGTTCTCCCGCTTCCGTCCGGATTACCCGTGGCCGGATCATAAATCGGGTTGGTGGCGGCCACCGAACTAAAGTCTCCCATTTTGAATGCATCGATCGGGGTTGTGTAAAGGCTGGAAGTGAAGAAGTGATTCCGCATCCCCTGGAAGTCTCCGAAGAAGAACAGCTTGTCTTTCTTGATGGGACCACCAATGCTTCCGCCAAACTGATTCCAGACATTACCCGGTATACCGTTCGGCTGGCTGAAATGATCGGCAGCGTTAAACCCGGAGGTGCGATAGTACTCGAACAACGATCCGTGGAAAGCATTCGTGCCCGACTTGGTGGTGACCTGCCAAACGCCACCGTCTACGCTCGCATAGTCGGCGTCATAGTTGGTGGTGGTGAGCTTCAGTTCCTGCACCGAGTCTTGCGGGACCACCAGCAGGGAGTACCCTTGGATTACCTCGGTATTGTCGACGCCATCCAGAATATGAGAGTTGTTATTCGTCTGGGCGCCGTTAATATGAACGTTAAAGTCCTCCCCTGCGTTCTCTGGATGAAGGTCCAGTTGACCCGTCGCCATAAACGCCCCTGGGGCCAAAAGTGACAACCGGGTGATGTTTCTGCCAAAGGCGGGAAGGTCGTGAATTTCCTTCGACTGAACGTTTTCACTAATCTCTGCGCTATCCGTTTGGAGAAGCGGAGCCTCGCCAGTCACTTCCACGGTGGCTTTTACCGTGGCGAGTGGCAATGCGGCATCGATACGGTAACCCGTCCCCGCGTCGATCCGGGTAGCCTCCCTCGTAAACTGAGCAAACCCCTGCTTAGTGATTTTGATCGTGTATCTTCCCGGGATCAGACTGGGGAATCGATACGCTCCATCCTTGTTCGTGACGGTCTTGTCGGTCACGGCGGTACCCGTGTTCGTGGCTTCCACAGTCGCGTCGGAGAGAGCGACGCCCGAGCTGTCAGTCACAGTGCCTTCGATGCCTCCGGTGACCTGCGTTTGTCCGTGCAACATGCCAATGCCTACCAGGGAAAGGACTGCTATTAGCGTCAGAAGACGGTATGCGGCGGAGTTCATCGTGGAGCCTCCTTGAGACAACAGCGCTTTCGATTCGGAAATGCGCGCCCTCGGGTCGGTGGGCGCTACGGAACATGGAGTTCCCAGCAGTGGCGCTCTCGTGCGGTCATCTGCCGACGTGGCTCTGCAAGCTCTCATGGGCCGAGGCGGAAGTTAACCTAAGTTTCGACCAGTGTCAAGGGAAATGTTGTCGACATTAATGTCTACAATCCTGAAAGCAATAGGAAAATTCCAATTTTGGTAGGTAGAACCGCGGGCGAGGCTGGCTTCATCGCATGCATCATCAGTCGCCACTCGATTGGACGATGTTATGTGTAGGGCGTACGTTTGACCCAACCGCAGCGGGAAGCTGGTCCGCCGGTCCGGCGCCTCGAGGCGCCTGTTCCGGTGCCAACTGCGCTGTCGCCGGCATTGTCGACAACATGATAGAGTAGTTGGTGGTGTTTGACAGGTCGAGAGAAAGCTTGTCTGCTGCGAAGCGTAGGGTTCTGCAAAGCGGTACAATCGGCGCCGTTGCTTTTCGACCGAATCCAGCTTATAAGTAACGACCACTCTTGATGCGAACTTCGAAGACTCATTCAGCGATTCCAGAGCGTGGCATTTCTGCCAGCAAGCGGGTGGAAGCTCACTTGCGCAAGGCCATACACGCGGGCAAACTGCGGCCGCGCCAGCGCATCATTGAAGAGGACCTTGCCCGGGAGTTGGAGGTCAGCCGTGGACCAGTGCGCGAGGCTCTGCTGCGCCTGGAGCGCGATGGCCTGGTGGTCACGACTTCGCGGCGCGGCACCTTTATCCGAGATATTTCGCTGGTCGAAATCGGCTTGATCTTCCGCATGCGCGCGAAACTCGAGGGACTTTGTGTGCGCTACATGAGAGAAAATCCCAATGTCGATCCTCCGACACTTCTGAACCCGGTGCTGAAGAAACTTAAGGCGGCAGCAGGTAAGAAGAATGAAGAGCAATTCTTTGACGCCGACATGGACTTACACCGCACCATATGGAAAGCGGCTAACCAACCCCTCCTTTATCGGACTCTCAATCTGCTCATGAATCCCTATATTTTCATCATCGCCCGCGCCTACTCCTCCCGCATCCCACTGGCGAACCGGCGAGAGAACCATGAGCAGTACGTACGGATGGTCCTGAAAACACCGCTGGACAAGATCGAGAGCGAAGTGGAGCGCTACTTTGACGGGTTGCATTCGCGCACCTTCGAGCAAAGCTCCGCTTTCCCGGGTTTTGGCACAGACCATTGGACGGACCACCTGCATAGCGCTCTCCCTCACCACTAAAGCAATCCGCGTGGCGCTACGGATGTCGTCAATTCTGTTGACATAGTAAAGAGCTGAATGTTTCAATGGCTCGAGTTCATCTCGCATATCGGAAAGCGTTGATCGGTTTCGGTAGCAGGAATCAAAATCCTCGCGTCCCACGCAGGAAAAATCATGACCTCGCAAACTGTCCAGGCAATCCTGCTCGTGTTGTGTGCTGCGATCATGAACGCCGCGTACGCGCTTCCCATGAAACTGAATAAGAAGTGGGAATGGGAGCATTCATGGTTTGCGTTTTCCATTCTGGGCGTGGCCGTGGTCCCGACTGTGATCGCGTTGCTCACCGTTCCTGGGTTGTGGTCTACGTACACAACGGTTTCGGATGGAACGTTGGCGGCCATGGTGTTGTTCGGTGCCAGTTGGGGCGTATCACTCGTCTTTTTTGGGCTGGCCTTGGCCCGCCTTGGACTGGCCATCACCTTCGCGGTGTGCCTTGGTACCTCGGCTGCGGTGGGCGCACTCACTCCACTGATCGCTCAGCATGCCGATCAAATCATGACGCGGCAAGGCGGCCTGATTTTTCTCGGTCTCCTAGTGATTATCGTGGGCGTAGGGATGTGTGGACTGGCGGGAAAGCACAGAGAGGCTGCCCTGCAACAGGCAAGCGCCAGTGTACGGCGCGGTTTCTGGGGTGGGTATTTGCTGGCGTTTGTCTCTGGCATTCTCGGTTCGATGCTGAATCTTGGACTCGCATACGGGGGAAGCATTCAGCGCGCCGCGCAGCAGCATGGCGCGAGTCTTGCCATGATGTCGAACGCCGTATGGTTGCCTTGTCTTTACGCTGGGTTCTTGCCAGGTGCAATTTACTGTTACATTCTGATGCGCAAGAGAGACAACGTGAGCCACCTTTGCTTGCCGGGAACCTGGTACTACTGGCTCGTGGGGGCCAGTATGGGGTTTCTGTGGTATGGCAGCATCATTCTGTACAGTATTTCGACCATCAAGCTGGGTGAACTGGGCACTGCAATCGGCTGGCCGTTGTTTCTAGCCGCTATCGTCGTGGCCAGCACGGTTTTTGGCGTGCTCACGGGCGAGTGGTCCCGAACTGGAAAACGCCCGATCAGAACAATGATACTGGGCGTGGGGTTTCTCGTTCTAGCAATCGCGATTCTCAGCTATGCAGGACGGGTACAATCCTCAAATGTTACGAGCTCAGATCAGAGGGTCCATGCCACCAAGGCGACGGTTGGCACGAGTCCGGGGCTTTCTGGAAACGTCAACCCTCTTTAGCATTAGCTCATTATGCCGGTCTTCCGGAGCCGCACAAATCCCCAGAACGGATTAAATCCCAAAGTATGTCAACAAAGTTGTTGACGATAGCGCTTCTAGTTTAGTATTGTGCAAATGGAATTTGGACCGCGCGGAAGTGCGACGCATTGTGAAATGCTCCTCCTCCCGGTTTAACCGCCTCATGGCAGGTCATCGCTTCTGCACCTTACCGAGTCTGGGTTGGTATTACCGGCTTGCCGCACAGGATTATGGAAATCTTCCGAAACGTCTATCAGATCGCCTCTACAGTCGCTGATCGCAATCTGTTCCAGTACTTGTTTGTCGGCGACAACACAGTCATGCTGGACACGGGCGCGTCCCATACGCCGAACGAAACGATTTTCCCGTTTCTGAAGCAGATCGGAATCGATCCGTCGCGACTGACCATTGCAATCAACACCCACGCCGATGCCGATCACCACGGGGGCAACGCTTCCCTCAAGCAGACTGCTGGTCAGGTGTTGCTGGCTTGCGGCGAGCAGGACCGGTTGATCATCGAGAATCCGGATCGTCTTTTCGCTTCGCGCTACAACCAGTGGATTCCCGATCACGGTGTAGGACTGGGTCTTTTCCCCGAAGCCAGCGCTTGGGTAAGAAAGATGGTGGGCCCACCGCAGCGCATCGACCAGACCTTAGTTGGTGGCGAACATATCAGAATTGACGATGAGCGTTCACTTCAACTCCTCCATGTGCCCGGCCATAGCGATGGGCATTTGGCGCTGTACGACCCGGTTGACCGCGCCGTGTTCGTCGGCGATGCGCTGCATGGCCGATACTGCCCCACCAAGACTGGCGAACCATCACTTCCACCTGCCTATTATTCGGTACTCGCCTACCTGGGAACCGTGCAAATGCTTTACGCGTTCGGAATTGACTGGATTTATTCCGGCCACTGGCCGACGTTCCACGGGTCACAAGTGTCGGAGTTCCTCGGAGAATCCCGGCGATTTGTTGACAGTGCTGCGAATCTGGTTTGGAAGGCCCTTGAGAAACATCCCGATGGAATTACGCTGCAAGCGTGCATGGATGAGTGCGGCCCGGCACTGGGGGCATGGCCTTTGAACAATCAGTGGTTGTTGATGTACCCATTGCATGGTCACCTTTTGCATCTGGAGGAGCAAGGCCGAGTGAAGAGGTATATTGGCGAAGGTCATGCGCGGTGGAAGATTGCAAGCTAGCCGAGAGAGATAGCTGAGAGAGAAAGCGACGATGAAATGTGCGGGCGGGGTGGTCACAGGAAGAAGTAAGAATAGCCGATGGACTTATGTTCCTAGAACGGTGGCGGCGGCTTGCTTTTTATTTCTTCTGCAGCCATTTCCATTTGAGGCCGAGGCGGCGGTGGAGGGTCCGCGTTCGGCATTCGTTCGTACCGGATCGTTCCCCGGGGTACGTTTCAGCTCCGGCCTCACAACTTGTGATGAAGAATTGCGCAACGGCCGTTGGGTGAGCCGTTACTGGGATTCGAGCGGACAGATCATTGCCGACATTCAAATCGAAGCGGAACGCCAGCAGATGGACACCCACCCGATCGACGCGTTCAAGCTTGAAATGGAGGGGCAGGAGCTTTCCGGAACGTGGAAATGGATTGGAGCCACCCAATCCCAAATCAAGAATCCCGACGGATTACTGGTCACAGTGGAACTTGAAAGCCGGGTTCGTCCGGTTCGGGTCAGAGTGCAGACTCTTCTGAACGGTGGACCCGTCATGGTTCGCTGGCTAGAAATCGTCAATACCGGGCAACGTGCCACAGCCATCTCCAATGTATCGCCGTGGTCAGGTCAACTTTGGCATACTCCAAATTTCGCGGAGAAACTTCCCCCCGACTCCGAAGATGTTTACGACGTGGGTTACGCGCAATACAGCAAGTGGGGATATGAAGGTGCATGGCGCTTCGATCCGGTCGTCAACGAAACAAAACTCATCACCGGAGAACGGGGAAAATCCGGATGGGGTCATCCTACCTTTTTCGCCCGCAATAACGCGACGGGAGAGTGGTTCGTAGCCTCCCTGGGTTGGAGTGCGAACTGGAAAATCCGAGTTACCAGCAGGGTGGAAAAGTCACCGGTAGACCGCACGAATGCAGTTGACAGGCCTGTCAACGAAGCTCGATTGTTCTTCGAAATGGGACCCAGTTCTGTGGACACGGCCCTCAGAGTTGTGAGTCCCGGCGAGACGGTTAAGACGCCGGAAACCCATATTCTCTGCATGAAAGCGGATCTGGACCACGTAACCCAGGCTCTCCTGAATTATGTGCGTCGCGATGTTCTTCCGCGGCCACCTTCGGAACATGTCTTCGACGTGGAAGCAAATCATCGCGGCTATATTGTGGACCACGAGACCGAGGCTGGCATCGACCGAGAGATCGATATGGCCGCTGACGTCGGCGCCGAGACATTTCTGATTGATGCAGGCTGGTATGGCCCCGAACCGAACCGTTGGTATCAGAACGTGGGCGACTGGTATGCGGGCGCTTGGTTACCGAATGACATCCAGCCGATCCGGGAATATGCACGCAAGAAAGGAATGAGTTTCGGATTATGGGTTGAGATCGAGGGAGCAGGAGCGGCGTCGAAGTTACGCAAAGAGCATCCTGACTGGATCCTTACCCGCGACGGCGTTCCCGTCTCCAATGGCCGCCACCTCGACGTCGGAAATCCGGTGGTCGCTCAATGGATGGAATCTGAGATCGCCCGGATCATTCGCAAGTACGATCTTGACGTTTTCCGGATCGACTACAACATGTCAGTCGAAGAAGACGGAAATCATTTGCGCGACGGTTTCGTTGAAAACTCCTCATGGCGACATGTAGAAAATCTCTACGCTATGTTCGATCGTCTGCGTCAACAATTTCCAAGAGTCATTTTTCAGAACTGTGCAGGTGGAGGCGGCCGGCTCGATTGGGGTATCATGCGACGCTTCGACAATACCGAACTCTCCGACTGGATGCGTGAGCCGAGGGGCGTCAAGATTTTGAACGGGATGACGTGGATTCTGCCCCCGGAAATCCTTCTGCGCACCTTCGGTACAGAGGTTCCCGATCTCGCTGGCGATGGCGATCTTGACTCTCAGTTGCGCCAGGTCGAGATGTCGCTGCCCATCTTTCGCGGTATTGCCCCGTCTCTCGAGGAATTGAATCCCCTTTTGCGAGACAAACTCCGTGCCGGAGTCAATCTCTACAAGCGCGAGTTGCGACCCATCCTGCGTGACAGCGTGGTCTACCATCACACGCCGTTGACTCCATACCTTACTCAATCGCCGTGGATTGTGCTGGAATATGCGAGCCAAGACAGGAAGCAGGATGTTGCAACCCTGTTCCGCACTTCGAATTTTGAAGATCCGGTCTATCGTTTCGTGCCTCGTGGTCTTGACGCTGGCGGCGCCTACAGGGTCACATTCGAAAACCGGAATGAAACAATCGAAATGACCGGAATTCAACTGCTTCAGGATGGAATTCCCGTTCGGCTGGAAACGGCCGGTACCTCGGAGATGTTGTTGTTCGAACGCGTGGCGACAGGTGTGAACACCAAGAGTCGCTGAAAGAGAGATGGAAGCTATGGCTTCTTGGGATTTGAATCATGGATATGGATAAGGAACAAGGTAATTTTCGAAAACTGTTTGATCTCAGCGGGAAGGTGGCGCTGATTACTGGCGCGGGTGTTGGCTTCGGTGAAGCGATATCCCTCGGCTTCGCTGAGTTTGGCTGCGACGTCGCTGCCAGCGATCTCAATCTCGAGAATCCTCAGCGCACGGCCGAAACGGTGCGCAAAGCGGGAAGACGAGCCATCGCCTTAAGGGCCAACGTGGCTGTCCCCGACGACGTGACCGCCATGGTGCAGACAACTGTTCGCGAGCTAGGCGGTATCGACATCCTGGTGAATTGTGCAGGTATCCCGCAGCACGATCCTGCGGAGCTGACGCCAATCGAAACATGGGATCGCGTTTTGAACATCAATCTCCGCGGTACTTTTTTGTGCTGCCAGGCCGCGGCGCGCGTCATGCTGGGGAAAGGTCACGGCGTGATGATCAACTTCTCCTCGATCGCGGGGGTGGTGGGCGTGGGCCGAGGCGCCAATGCCTATTGCGCGAGTAAGGGCGGGGTCAATGCCTTGACCAAGCAACTGGCTTTGGAGTGGGCCGATCGGGGAATTCGAGTCAACGCCATCGCGCCTTGCCAGTTTATGACCCCGGGCCTCAAGGAAGTGATGGCCAAGCCGCAATTCGAACCGGACAAGTTGATGCAGGTTTGGAAGTCCAATATTCCCCTTGGTCGTGTCGGCGAACCGGAAGAGATCGTTGGGCCCGCCTTATTTCTGGCGTCGCAGGCTTCCTCCATGGTCACGGGAGTGATTCTTCCGGTGGACGGAGGTTATCTGGCTCGATAACGAAAGGGAAAACCGGGAACTATCTATGACATCGAGTTGTTCATCATCGCTTCCAGGTGGAGTTCAGCTGAATCGTCTTGTCCAGATCGGGATTGTTGTCGCCGATCGGGATCGAACAACGCAACTGCTGACTTCTCTATTCGGTATGGGGCCGTTTCGCTTCGTGGAGTGGCCCGATCGGCCGGAATCTCAGTATTACTATCGCGGTGTGGAAGAGAACATTCGAATCAGGCAGGCATTCCTTCAATTAGGAGCCGTAGAGATCGAATTGATCGAGCCTTTGGAAGGCCGTAGTGGCTACCGTGATTTCCTCGATCAGACCGGCGGAGGAATTCACCACGTGCTTTTTGAAGTGACCGATATCGATCCGGTGCTTGAGAAGTTGGCATTGTCCGGCGTGAAGGTGCTGCAGTCTGGAACCGGGATTCGGCCGGGCACTCGCTGGGCGCTGCTGGATACCCAGGAGTTGCTGGGATTTCTGGTGGAATTGCGACACCGACCCGGCGAATCGGACGGCACATCGCTCTCCTGATAGTCAGTTTTCAGCGTGAAAGTCAAAAATATGCACGAAACGAATTCAACCCGCCTGAAGACCGCGATTGTCGGATGTGGCAAGGTCGCCGGCACCCACGCCCTCGCATATCAAGAGTTGCCCAACTCGCAATTAGTTGCCGTATGCGATGTGGCTCGCGAGCGGGCTGAAGGGTTGGCACAGAAACTCCAGGTCAACGCATACACCGATCTCGCTGAAATGCTGAAGCGCGAACAAGTGGACGTGTTGTCGGTCTGCACGCAACATACACAGCATCCAGCCGCAGTCGAGATCGCCGCCGCCGCTGGCGTTCATGTCATCTCGGAGAAGCCACTGGCCATCGATCTCGGTTCCTGCGATCGCGCTATAGCGGCCGCACGCGATGCCGACATCAACCTGGGAGTGATCAGCCAGCGCCGCTGGTATGAACCGGTGCAAAGGATGAAGGACGCTATCGATGCCGGGAAATTAGGCAAACCCGTTCTCGCAATCGTAACTATGCTTGGCTGGCGTGAGCCTGCCTACTATCTTTCTGATCCCTGGCGGGGCACCTGGAAAGGTGAAGGAGGCGGGGTTGTCGTAAGTCAAGCGCCGCACTATCTGGACCTGCTCTGCTGGTTTATGGGCCCAGCCACGGAATTGTACGCATACTGGGACAACTATAACCATCCGGGAATCGAAGTGGATGACACCGTAGTCGCTTCTGTGCGCTTTCGGGATGGGGGAATGGCATCGGTCGTATTGAGCAATTCGCAGCGGCCTGGATTGTATGGAAAGATCCATATTCACGGGTCTTCCGGCGCCTCGGTGGGCGCTGAGATCGACAGCGGATCGCCCTTTATCTCCGGAGTTACAGAAAAAATGGCCCCGCCTTTTAACGATGTTTGGACCGTGCCTGGAGAAGAAGGGTATCTCGAGAATTGGAATATTGAGGACCGATCGCGCCCCTGGAATGTAATGACCTATTATCACAAGTTACAGTTAGCTGACTTCCTTGCCGCCGTATCGAAGGATCGCGAGCCCATGGTGGATGGTGAAGCGGGGCGGCGCGTCGTTGAACTATTCACTGCTGTTTATCGTTCGCAACTGGAACATGCGCCGCAGAAGTTGCCGCTGGCGCAGTAAGTATTGGGAGGCTGCAAGTATGCCGGAACCACTTCTGACTGAGCGAATCTCGAAGGAACAGCTCTTCAATTACTACAAGAAAATACTCGAACTAAGACTATTTGAGCTCAAGGTTCAGGAACTGTATCGCAACGGGAGGCTTCCCGGATTCGTTCACTTGTATGTAGGAGAAGAGGCTGTCGCGGTGGGAGTCTGTTCAAATCTCGAACGGCAGGACTTGATTTTCAGCACGCATCGCGGCCACGGTCACGCTCTGGCAAAAGGAGTGCCGGCCAAGATTGTTCTGGCCGAACTGTGGGGCAAGACGACGGGAAGCTCGGGCGGACGCGGTGGAAGCATGCATATGTACGCCCCGGAGTACGGATTCATGGGGACAAATGGAATTGTGGGGGCCCCCATTCCCCTCGCTACCGGAGCCGCGCTGAGCGCCAAGGTGCGGAAAAATAACCAGGTAGTTGTCTGTTTCTTTGGCGACGGTGCCGTCAACAGCGGTTCGTTTCACGAGGCCGTCAATTTGGGAGCGGTCTGGAACTTGCCGGTCGTGTATGTGTGCGAGAACAACTTATACGCGACAGAAATGGCTTTCCTTCGCGCCACCAAAAACACGAGCGTTGCCAGCCGCGCAGCCGTTTACGGAATGGTGGGAATCGAAGTCGATGGCCAAGATGTGGTGGCGGTCCATGAGGCTGCGCAAACTGCAATTGGTCGTGCGCGTTCGGGCGGTGGCCCTACCCTGATCGAATGCAAAACGTATCGCTACGTCGGCCATCACGAAGGCGATCCCGGCACGGATTATCGAACCCGCGAAGAGGTTCAACAATGGAAACAGAGAGACCCGGTAAAACTGGCCCGTAAGGTGCTGCTCGAATCGGGCGGGGCGGACGAGACCATCTTGCAGTCCGCCGATCAGGAAGTAGAGCAGTTAATCGATCAAGCCGTTGAGTTCGCCGAGAACAGTCCCGAACCATCGGCGGATTCTGTCAACGAGCACGTGTTTTAGCCGGAGGAGAGAAGTCATGTCAGAGCAAGGCCGGGTGATTACGTATGCGGATGCCGGAGTGGAAGCTCTGCGCGAAGAAATGGCCCGAGATGACAGCATTGTTTACATCGGGCAAGGCATCGGCCCGCGCGGTGGAAATTTCCGTCAGACTCGGGGACTTTGGAAAGAATTTGGTGACGAACGGTTACGTGACACGGGTATCTGCGAACTGGGAGCGACCGGCGTAGCTATCGGCGCCGCCATGGCCGGTACGCGCACGGTGGTGGACGAAGTCTTTCTCGACTTTGCTCTCGAAGCCATTACTCAAATTGTTCAGCAGGCCGCGAATATTTCCTACATGTCGAATGGAAAGATCAAAGCTCCGGTTGTAGTTCGAGGAGCGATGGGGGCTGTGCGCAATGCTGGAGCGCACCATTCGCACACTTTCTATAACTGGTTTGCCAATACACCGGGATTGAAAGTTGTACTTCCGTCGAATCCGTACGATCTGAAAGGACTCTTCAAAACTGCGCTCCGCGATCCGGGACCAGTCGTGTTGATTGAGCATAAATCTCTCTATAACACCAAGGGCGTCGTGCCAGAAGAGGAGCTATCTGATTCCGTTTGGAGAGGCTCGCGTCGTACGCGAGGGTCAGGATCTTACAATTGTGGCGATGTCGCGGATGGTGGAATTGGCCACGAAAGCGGCGGTGGTACTCGCACAGGACGGCGTTTCGACCGAAGTAATCGATCCCGCGTACTATTGTTCCTCTCGATCGGCAAAAGATCACCGAATCCATCAGGAAGACGGGAAGGCTCGTTGTGATTGACGAGTCGCCATCTTCCTGCAGTTTTGCCGCAGAGCTTCTGGCCATTGCCGCGGAAGATTGCTTCGACAAACTGCAGGTACCGCCAAAGCGCATTAATTCGTTGCCGGTGCCGAATCCCTTCAGCCCGGTTCTCGAAAATCAAATGATTCCCTCGGTCGATCGCATCGTCAGCGAGGTACACAACATGATGAAACCCTTAAGGAGAACGTCTTAAAGATGGCGTACAAAATTGTCATGCCGCAGCTCGGACTCACGATGGAGGAAGGTTCGGTAACCAGTTGGCTCAAGACGCCGGGTGATTGGGTAGAGAAGGGCGATGTCCTGTTCACCGTTGAGACCGACAAGGTCGAAATGGAAGTCGAATCGATGGGAAAGGGCTACCTGGGAGCCATCCAGGTTGAAATTGGAAAAAAGGTGCCGGTCGGGACTTTGCTCGCGATGCTGAATGATGAGCGCGAACCAGCCGCATAGCCCCAGCGAAATAGCCATAGTTCGTAGCCGCCAGGCGCCGACGCAGAGTAGGCTACAAAGCAACGAGCTCATGTCCAGCTAAAGAGTTGATCGTCTTACTACAACATCCTTGCGGGTAAACACCGCAGAGCTTAACTCAACGCCCAACCCCGGCCCGGGCGGCAGCGGCAATTCTCCACTGTTTTCGGGAACGAGCGATCGCGTAACCAGTCCTTCATATTCCTCGTTGTAGTGCCGTCGGACGCTCTCCATAATGTATAAGTTAGTAACATTGGCCGCGAAATGCGCGGTCGCAAAGTGCAGTATTGGCCCGCCACAATTATGAGGCGCAACCGGAAGATAGTAGGTCTCGGCCATGGTTGCGATCTTCTTAGCCTCAGAGATTCCACCACACCACGCAATGTCAGGCATGATGATTCGCGCTGCGCGATTCTCCAGCAGTTCGCGAAATCCCCAACGGGTCATCAAGCGCTCGCTAACGCAGAGCGGCAGTTCAGTCGAACGCGCCAATTCAGCGTAGGCAGCTAGATTATCCTGGGGCAGCATCTCCTCCAGCCACATGGGGCGGTATTTCTCTAGAGCCCGGGCGATTTGGATCGCGCAGGGAAGATTCCAGAAACCATGAAATTCTATGGCCACATCGATCGAGTCGCCAAATTCCTCCCGAATGCGTCGCAGAGGTTCAATTGCCGTTCGCAATTGCTCCGCGGAGATATGATTCCCACTAGTCTTTCTGGCAATTGGATCGAACGGCCAGATCTTCATGGCTCGAATGTTGCTGGCAAGAAGTTCCTGGGCAAGTTGCGCAGGGTTACTGAGAAAATCGACTCGGTCGTAGCAAGTATTGTAGATGCGAATGGTTTCCCGGGATGCGCCACCCAGGAGCTTGTAGATCGGTTGATTTGTAGCCTTGCCGAGCAAATCCCAGAGCGCGATGTCGACCGCACTGAGTGCTCGCATTTCGGCGCCGGCCCAGCCGCTGTAAGAGACAGCCAGAAACATTTCCGCCCACAATCGGTCAATCGCGCCCGGATCCCGACCCAGTAGCACCGAAGCCAGCCGCGAATGCACGATGGCAGCTTCCGCTTCGGCGTTGGGATAGCTCTCTCCTAAGCCGATAAGTCCCTCCGTCGGTGTGAATACGCACCCAGAGGTACTGGATGGAACCGACATGAACAGTAATTCCGCGAGGCAGGTAGATTGTTTCGACGGCAGTGATTTTCATGACAGGAAGCTCGCGACTCGAAGCCGCATTATCTCTGAACGCGCTTTCGATAGTCAACATTATTGTTGACACTCTTTGCCTTCGAGACGTAGAGTTGTGCGCTGCCAGACTTGGTTGAAATCGCGTTGCGACCCGCGTGGCAGGCGGGTGTCAGAGTCGTAAGGCAGCGCGTGACAGGATGTCGTCCTACACAAACGCTTTCGGCGGGTCCGGCAACCTTCACAATTCAGATCCGGTCGATCTTCTATGTCTCATGATCTCAAACTGCAGGGAAAGAAAGCACTGGTCACTGGCGCCGACACTGGCATCGGACATGAAATCGGTCTCGAATTCGGCAGGCAGGGTGCCGACGTCGTGTTCCACTACGTGCAAGAGCGACGCCGGCGTAAAGGCCGCCGTCGAGGAAGTAGCCGTCGCTGGGCGCAGGTCGGCGGCATTTCAGGCGGACTTCGATGATTTGAGGCAGGTAAACCGCCTTGCCGATCAAGCCGGATCGAATTTCTTGGTGGCGTCAATTGTCTGGTCAATAACGCCGGGGTCACCATGAACCGACCCTTTCTGAAAGTGACTCCAGAACAATTCGACAAATTGTTCAACATCAACTTCCGCGGGCAGTATTTCCTCACCCAGCGAGTGGTGGAAGACATGCTGCAAGCTGGAAGCGGCGTTATTTGCAATATGTCCTCGGTGCATGGGCTGCAAGGAGTGCCTGAGCATTCCGTATATGCCGCGACCAAGGGAGCAATTATCGCCTACACGCGATCGCTGGCCATGGAACTCGCTTATAGAGGAATCCGCGTCAATGCGATCGCGCCCGGATGGATCACTGTGGAGAACTATTTCAAGTGCATCCCGGGCTTCACCGAAGAAATCGCAGCCGAGGCGGGATACAAGGCCATTCCGGTGGCACGCTGCGGCGAACCAGCGGACATCGCCAGATTGGCGGTTTTCCTGTGTTCAGACGACGCCTCGT
Source organism: uncultured Acidobacteriaceae bacterium (assembly GCA_963730845.1). Taxonomy (GTDB): domain Bacteria; phylum Acidobacteriota; class Terriglobia; order Terriglobales; family Acidobacteriaceae; genus Acidiflorens. Next base: position 432,899 of record CAVSTM010000014.1, read on the forward strand.
TCATCGTCGGCCAAACCATCGTCGCCGATGGAGGAACTACGGCTCTCATGTCTCTGGTCTCCGACTTCAGGAAGGAATCGACCAACACCTTCGGCAAAGGTTATATTCCAGGCATATAGGTGACGTGGAATGCTTCAAGAGCTCATCGCAACGTTGAGATGCGGTCGGCAAGCCCACGGAGATCTATCAAACCGGCGACGGAACGCGACTGCTGATTTTGCCCTATGGCGGCAGAATCCTCGGAGTATTCGCACCGGGCAGTGAAGAGAATTTTCTTGTGGACAAATTCCGTACTCAACAGCGTGGAGTCGGCCCGCGCCTACTACGCGAGTGACGACTGGCAGAATTCGGGAGGCGATCGGACCTGGCTTGCACCGGAACTTGATTTCTTTTTTCCGAAGTTTCCCAACATCGACATTGCCGGTTATTGGCAGCCGCGCAGCCTCGATCCCGGCAACTATGAACTGACGAAGACCGGGATCGGGCTAAAACTAACCAACCGTCTTCAAGGTCGATGGATTTCGATCGAAGAAGCGAAGGTCGAGCTGGAGATCACGAAGTCGGTTGCGGCTGCTCCGAATCCCCTTGCGCATGACGCCGCGATTCAAGTCGGCGACAGTTGAGTACGCCGGGCACACACTCTTGACGTCCCTGAAGATTCTCGATTCGAATCCAAATGACTCTCCCCTGGTTGGCCTGTGGAGTCTTACGCAAATGCCGCATCAGGGCGAACTCTTTATTCCGACTTATTGCAAAAGTGAGCCGAGAATCTACTTTGGTCTCGTGGACACGCCCTCCCGACGAGCTCGCCGTCAGCGATCGTCTGGTCCGCTTTAAGATGCGAGCGACCGGCGAACACAAGATCGGAGTGCGTGCTGCTTTCACGACCGGCCGCATCGGCTACATGTATCCCACTGGCAACAAACATGCCCTCATCGTGCGCAATTTCTTCGTCAATCCGTCGGGCGAGTATGCGGATGTACCCTGGACCGAGCCAGAAGATCGCGGGATATTCCACCCAGGCGTGCAGCGTAAATAGCCGCTGGGGAATGTTCAGCGAGATGGAATATCACGTTCCCGCGATTGGCGGGAAAACCGGGCAGCGACAAATTGAGGACCACTCACAGTTATGGGCTTTTCGTGGTTCGCCGCCGGATATTGAGAAAATTGCCCGGTCTCTCTTGTCCGACGAGATCCGATGATGCCGCACTTTCAGCGAAAGGTCGCGTATGGATGCACGCCAAAGTGAAAAGATATTCGATGCACTGGCGCACTTTCGCATCGAGTTGCCATCCTGGGGCTTCGCCAATACCGGCACGCGTTTTGGGAAATTTATCCAGCCAGCAGCAGCCACCACTACCGAGGAGAAATTCAGCGACGCCGGACACGTTCACCGGCTCACCGGCGTCTGCCCGACGATAGCTTTACACGTCCTGTGGGACTGCCCTAAGGGTGTGGGGAGCTCCGATGAGATCAGGAAGTTCTCCGAGCGTCACGGAGTTCTTCCGGGTTCCATCAATCCTAATCTCTTCCAGGATCAGGAATATAAGTACGGCTCGTTCGGCAACCCTGACCCAGCGGTTCGCGAGCGCGCCCTTCAACATACTAAGGACAGCATCGAGATTGCGCGGCGCCTAAACGGCAGAGATATCTCCATGTGGTTTGCGGACGGCTCAAATTATCCCGGAACCGCGAATATCCGAGCGCGCAAGGAATGGTTCAGGCAATTATTCAAAGAGGTACACCAGGAATTGTCGGCCGGACAGCGACTTCTGATCGAGTACAAGCCCTTCGAGCCGGCTTTCTACCACACCGATATTGCGGATTGGGGCATGGCTTTACTACTGGCGCGGGCTGCTGGTCCTCGAGCTCGAGTTCTGGTAGATACCGGACACCACTATGCGGCGCAGAACATCGAACAGATCGTTGCCTGGCTTTTGGCGGAGGACATGCTGGGCGGGTTTCACTTCAACGATCGGCGATATGCCGATGATGACCTGACGCTGGGCTCAATCGATCCATATCAGATCTTTCGGATCTTCCATGAAATTCGCTACTTCGAATGGGAAACTGCCAAGCGGGCTGACATCGCGTACATGATTGATCAGAGCCACAATCTCAAGGGAAAGATCGAGGCTATGATCCAAACCGTAACCGTCGCGCAGGAACTATTCTCGAAAGCAGCTATTGTTGACGCTCGAGACCTTGCAACCGCGCAGAAGAATTGTGACTTGGTACGGGCGGAGTCTTTATTGCAGGATGCGTTCGCAACCGACGTTCGCCCTGCGATTCGAGAATGGCGAAATGCCAAAGGGTTGCCCACCGATCCGATGGAGGCGTTCCGGCAAAGCGGCTACCTGGAGCGCATCACCCGAGAACGGGCCGCGCGGAATTCATCGAGTGTCTCCTCTTATGCCTAGCGGCGTTCATCCCGCACCTTATCTGGCCTTCGATTTTGGCGCCGAAAGCGGGCGTGTCGTTCTAGCGAATCTTCGATCGGGAATTCTTACGACCGAGGAGATACACCGCTTTGCAAATGATCCAGTCGAATACGGAGGAGCGCTGCACTGGGACGTCGCCCGGCTCTGGTTTGAAGTTCGAACAGCTCTAACGCGGCTCAACGAAGTCGAACTCGCAGGTATAGGAGTCGACGCTTGGGGCGTGGACTACGCCCTACTGGGAGAACACAGGGAGTTGCTCCAAAACCCGTTCCATTACCGCGACCGCCGTACCGATGGCGTTATGGAGCAAGTCTTTCAGATCGTCACACGGGAAGAAATTTACCAGGCAACTGGCATTCAGTTCATGCCGATCAACACTATCTATCAGCTTTTTGCAGCGCAACGAGCAAGCCCTAGGCTTCTGGGAGCAGCGAAACAGTTGGTGACGATTCCGGATTTGTTTAACTACTGGCTCACCGGAAATGCGGTGTGCGAATTTACAAACGCAACAACCACGCAAATGGTTGATCCCGTGAAGCGAGTCTGGGCCACTGGCTTGATGCAGAAATTGGAACTACCATTTCATTTGCCTGCTCCAATCGTGGACCCGGGTTCGATGGTTGGACCTCTTCTGCCCGGCATCGCCGGGCGTTCTACTCTTGCTGGCACGCCTGTCATCGCTCCGGCTTGTCACGACACCGCCTCCGCCGTAGCCGCTATCTCGGCTCGCGATGGTACAGCCTTTCTCAGTTCCGGGACATGGTCACTGGTCGGCACTGAACTGGACTCGCCGGTTATAACCACCGATGCGTCGCGGCTGAACTTTACCAACGAAGGTGGCGTCAACGGCACCACCCGACTCTTGAAGAATGTAATGGGGCTCTGGATACTCCAAGGGTGCCAGCAATCATGGACGATACAGGGAGTTCGTTATGACTATGGCGAACTCATGAGACTGGCATCGCGGGAGATACCATTTCGTCACCTCATCGATCCCGATGATCCATCTTTCTTGCGCCCGCCAGATATGCCACAGGCCATCGATGCTTTCTGCAGCCGAACGTGTCAGCCCAGTCCGCCCACGCCCGGAGCCTATGTGCGGACCGTCCTGGAGAGCCTGGCTTTCAAGTATCGCATCGTGCTCCGTGATCTGGAGCAGGTGATCGGAAGATCGATTGAGCAAATTCGCATCATCGGCGGCGGATCGAAAAATCGGTTACTGAATCAGTTGACTTCAGACGCGACCGGCAGAAGAGTTCTGGCGGGTCCCGCGGAAGCGACAGCGCTCGGTAATGTGGCCGTGCAGATCCTCGCGACCGGAGGCGTGTCTTCGTTACAGGAAGTTCGCGCTATTGTGGATCGATCCTTCCCCGCCGAAGTTTTTGAACCGCTCGAAACCGACAAATGGGACCAGCAAGCAGAACGTTTTGAGCAGTATTGCGGAAGCATTTATGCCTGAGATCGTTATGCGCGAGACTAAAGAGACGACACACCTGAAGGATCTGTGGACAGTAGCGGAAGCCGAGACGTTGGCCGGCAATCCACTGGCGCTGTTGCGGTATCGCTCCAATCTACTGGGTGCCGATTTGCGCATCACCAATTTCGGCGGTGGAAACACCAGTTCCAAGATAGAACTTCCCGACCCATTCAGTGGTAAATCGGTTCGCGTGCTCGCCGTAAAAGGTAGTGGGGGCGATCTCGGATCGATCACAGAGGCCGGTTTCGCATTACTTTATCTTGACCGTCTCGATGAACTGAAAAACCTTTACCGCGGCGAACTATTTGAAGATGAGATGATCCGCTATTATCCGCTATCGGCCTTTGGCGAAAATCGGGTTGCTGCCTCGATTGACACCCCTTTACACGCTCTTCTACCCTTCCCACACATTGACCATCTGCACCCCGACTGGGCCATTGCCTTGGCTGCGAGCGCGAACGGAAAAAGGAAACTGGACGAATTTAACCGGGAATTCGATCGCAGAATTGTGTGGGTACCTTGGCAGCGCCCCGGATTCGAACTCGCGCTTTTGATCCATCAGGCCGTCGAGGACAATCCCGGAGTGGAGGGACTTATTCTCGGCGGTCACGGCTTGTTCACCTGGGGAATGTCCTCTCGCGACTGCTACTTGAACAGCATTCATACCATCGATCAGATGGGCGATTTTATTCTGGACCATCAATCGAGGAAAGAAACGCTGTTCGGCGGCCTTGATCGTCCAGCGTTGGCAGATCGCAAGCGTATCGCAATCGAAATCCTGCCTTTCCTGCGGGGAGCAGTCTCCTCCAACCGTCGAGTCATCGCCCATTATGCCGACGATGAAGACTCGTTAACCTTCGCCGGCTCCAAACGGTCGCGAGAACTGAGCGCGATGGGCACGAGTTGTCCCGACCATTTTTTGCGAACCAGAGTCTGCCCAATGTTCGTCGAATGGGATCCACAGAAAACCGATCTACGCGACCTGAAGACAAGAATTGGCGAACAAATCGCTCAGTACCGGGCCGATTACAAGAAGTACTACGATGCTTGGGCGACGAGCGAATCCCCAAAGCTACGCGATTCCAACCCGTCTGTCGTGATCATTCAGGGCCTCGGCATCTTTGGCTTTGGAAAGAATAAGAAGGAAGCTCGCATTACGACTGAGTTCTTTATCAATGCGATCCACGTGATGGCTGGTGCAAGCGCTCTTGAGGATGGAAGTGTATCGCATCCCCTTCCACAAGCTCGGAGGCCGGAGCAGTCGGGGCTCTTTACGCATTTCCAAAACTACGTGGCGCTTCCGCGAGCAGAGGCGTTTCGCATCGAGTATTGGGCGTTAGAGGAAGCTAAGCTCCAGCGCATGCCCGTGGAAGCGGAGTTCAGTCGCAAGATCGCTCTCGTGATCGGAGGAGCGAGCGGGATAGGACGTGAAGTAGCACTGATGCTCGCCCGAAAAGGCGCACACGTTGTTATCGCAGATTTCGATCAAGCGGGCGCGAAGAAAGTCGCGGAGGCGGCGGGAACGCTGGTGTCGAAGGAATTCGTGGACAGCGTTGGTGTTGACTTGAGTTCCGCAGAGAGCCTCGCGAATGCCGTTCGCTTCGCAGTGTTTCAGTTTGGTGGAATCGACAGTGTGATCAATACCGCAGCCATCTATCCCGTGCCCGCAGTGGATGGCGACCTCAGCGAGGCCCAATGGGCGAAAACATTTCTGGTCAATGTAACTGGAAATTATCTTCTCGCACAACAGACTGAATGGGTCTTCAAGGACCAGGGCCTTCCCGCCTCGATGGTTCTCACCAGTTCCGCAAACGCAGTGGTTCCGAAGGAAGGCAGCGAAGCTTATGACACCAGCAAGACTGCTCTGAATCACCTGATACGCGAACTAGCCGTTAAGCTAGGGCCGACCGTTCGGGTTAATGGCATCGCGCCCGCTACCGTCGTATTAGGGTCGGCGATGTTTGGACGAGATCGCGTCGTCCAGTCGCTGGAGAAATACAGGATTCCGTTCTCGGAATCGGGATCCACAGAAGATTTGCGCACGAAGCTGGCGGATTTCTACGCCCAGCGCACTCTGACAAAGCGACCGATCCTCCCACAGGACTGTGCAGCTGCGATCTCGTGGCTAGCCGGTGATCTCAGTGCGAAGACAACTGGTCATGTGATACCGATCGACGGGGGTTTGCCGGACGCCTTTTTACGCTAGGAGAATTCCATGCAACGCATTTGCTTTGTCTTGCAAGTCAGACCGGATCGCCTCAAAGAATACAAAGCGCGGCATTGTGCGGTGTGGCCTGACATGCTGGCGGCATTGCGCGACACGGGATGGAACAACTACTCGCTCTTTCTGCGACCCGATGGACTTCTGGTGGGATATCTGGAAACCGAAAATTTCGAGCGCGCCCGTGCAGGCATGGCGCACTATGAAGTGAATGAACGATGGCAGCGCGAAATGGCTGGTTTCTTTGTTCAGCCTGAGGGTATGTTACCGGACCGCGCCATGCAGCCTCTCGAGGAAGTGTTTCACCTTATAAATCAGCGAAATTCAGGATGGCCATGGTCCCGAACCCTTTATTGGGCGTTTTCCTGCATTGGCTGGGCGGTCTCGCCTCCGGTAGCTTCTACGTTCCCTATCGCGGCGTGAAGCGGTGGTCGTGGGAAACTTATTGGCTCGTTGGCGGCTTCTGGAGCTGGATCATTGCTCCATGGTTCCTCGCCTGGCTGCTCACCAGAGACTTGCTGCTCGTGCTCGCTCAAACTCCAACCCGCACACTGTTTTGGTCCTTCTTCTTTGGTCTTCTTTGGGGCATTGGAGGTCTTACCTTCGGTTTGACCATGCGCTTCCTCGGACTCTCCCTGGGTATGGCGGTCGTGCTTGGATTGTGCGCTGCCTTCGGCACTTTGGTTCCACCAATCTTCAGCGGCGTTTTCCGAAGCCAGGTTCTGGAAACCAGGTCGGGACAAGTGATCCTGTTCGGTATTTTTGTCTGCCTGGTGGGGATCGCGATGGCAGGCCTCGCTGGCGCCTCCAAAGAACGGACGATGTCTCGCGAACAGCAAAGGAAGGCGATCAAGGAATTTGACCTGAATAAGGGTATTGGCGTTGCTACCCTATCAGGGGTGATGAGTGCCTGCTTCGCTTATGGACTCGCCGCTGGAAAACCCATAAAAGCCATTACTTTGCTCCACGGAACACCAGCGCTTTGGCAAGGGTTACCTGTGTTGGTGGTTGTTCTTATTGGCGGGTTCACAACGAACTTCCTCTGGTGCGTGGCGCTGAACGTTCGCAATAACACTGGGCATCAGTATTTCAGTTCAGACCCGCGTAATTCTTCATCCACCACCAACGAAACGATCGTCGAGACAGCTCTCGACGCTCCGAGCCGAGAGGTGGTGGAGCACATCCCTGGGCCCAAGGCAGAAAATCAGAATAAAGCAGAAGCTCAAGGTTCCGTGCCGATGCGCTGGAACTATTTTCTTTGCGCCGTGGCGGGTACCACCTGGTACTTCCAGTTTTTCTTCTACACCATGGGTGAAACTCAGATGGGGAAATACGGCTTCTCCAGTTGGACTCTGCACATGGCCAGCATTATCATCTTTAGCACGCTCTGGGGGATCGGCCTAAAAGAATGGAGGGGGGCTGGCACTTCCGCCTTGCGCCTGCTGACTCTCGCTTTGTTCTTGCTGGTGGGTTCGACCGTCATCGTAGGCTATGGCAACTACCTTGGTTTGACACGCTAAGCGGAGGGTAGCTTTATGTTGCAAGAATCAGTGTTGCACGAGAAGACAATAAAATTGTGGTCGTACCGGGTTCGAAACGCCATTGCGGTTGGGCACCGGCGAGACTCAAAATACAATTTATAGGATGACTCTATGACTGCGATTGATCTGTCAATCGAACTAGTTGCCCCTCTCTCCTGTGATGTCGGCGAGAATCCGCTTTGGCACCCAGAAGCGGAGGCCCTTTTCTTTCTGGATATTACGGCGGGAAGGGTTCACGCGTATCATCCGGCAACACAGAACTGCACCGTGGCTGCTCAGACACGAATCACTGGCGGCTTCACTCTACAAAGCGATGGCTCTCTTCTTCTTTTTCAGGATGGCCGAATCGCGGTTATGAACCGCGATGGCATATTGCGCGAGGTGGCAAGCGGCCTTTGCCCGGGAAACGATCGTTTCAATGACGTGATCGCCGATCCCGAGGGCAGGGTTTACGCGGGTGCCATGGGAGGGAATGGTAAACTCCTGCGATTTGATCCGGACGGCAGCATTACTGAAATGTTTGACGGTGTGGGTATTCCGAACGGCATGGGGTTTACTCCAGACCTTCGCGGCATGTATTTCACCGACTCCCTTCCGGGCAAGATCTACTACTTCGACTACGACCGCAGGACTGGAAAGTTGGGTAATCGGAGGATATTTGCTGAAATTTCGCGCGATGACGGCTTGCCTGACGGGATGACGGTCGACCGGGACGGATATGTTTGGACTGCAATCTGGTTCGGTGGTCGACTCAAACGTTATGCTCCAGACGGCCACTTGGATCGCGAAGTTTTCTTACCGATTACACAGACCTCAGCGGTAACGTTCGGCGGCGCGGATCTTGCCGACATGTACGTCACCTCAGCCGCTATAGTCCCCGGCCTCGAACTGCGCCCTCCTGGATTTAATGCCAGTGCTCCGCTCGGTGGCGGCCTTTATCGCTTTCGTCTCGCTGGCATCAAAGGTAGCACTGCCTTTCGCTCGTGTCTTCCTTACTCGTAGCTTCTTACTCTCAGGCCGCTTATGAGCGCGACGGCTGTCCGGTGTCGCCCCCGATGTAATGGACTCGTAGCCATCAACAAGCATCGAGCGCCTGTGAATTCACGGCGCGGGATAGTCTGCCCGCTTTTTCAGCGACCCATAACGGTTCCCGCCAAAGCGCCGCCCGCCAGCAAAAGCAAGAACCAAGAAGGCAAGCAGAAGCCGCACGAGGACCGCAAGCAGGCAAACTCTATGGCGTGTTACTGTCAGCATTAATGTGTCAGCATTAATGTTGACAACACAGATTACATAGGCTAGCCTTCTGGTGCCTCGCGATGGTCTGCGCATGAGGCCAATCAACCAAATTTCTTTGCTTGAGCGTGCAGTTGCAGGAGGATTCAGGCACGATGCGAAATACCGTCCCTTGCAAATCGATCCCCGTATGCAGAATCGCAATCGTTGGCGCCGTCCTTCTGGGGCTGTCTTTTGCACCGAAGGATCTGTGCGCGCAATCACCGGCCTCGCTGGAGATCCGATCCGAAACTCTTTCGGTGACACTCGATGCAAACTTTCCGCGTGTTTTCAAATATCAGACGGCGAGTGGAAAGAGCCTTCCGGCGGCATTGGACTCGTCGCGCCCGACAATCAAGTTGAATGGACAGTTGTTCACGGCCAGCGACTTGAATGTCCGCGTCCAGTCCACGGCTTCGGATTTGGCATATATGATGCGGGTTCCATCTCTCGATTTGGAACTGAACTGGCGCTTTGCAATCGAAGGCAACGAGCTTCTTTTCGAGTTGACGAAAGTGTTGGAGAACGGAGGTTTCCATCTGCAAACCTTGGAGTTTCCCGATCACTATCTAGTCCGGGTCCCTGCAGCCGAGGGGAAGGGTGAAGCCTATCGCGGCGAGTACGGGCGGCAAAAATGGAATGAACCTTACTCGAATCTTCTCTGGCAGTCGACCGCGCACTTCATGAAGATCAGCGAAGCAGATGGAGAACAGTGCCCGAAAGACACAAACTGGGCTTCCGCCGATGTGCCGGGAGTTGTAGCGACCATCTCCGACAACATCCCCTACTGGAAACTCAAGACTCAAGTTTTGGGCGGCGAAGGTCCTGGCACGGATTTTGCAATGTGGCTCGGTACCTACTATTACCGTATCGCTGGCGACGTGGAACCACTACTTCAGTCGCGCGTGGCAATACTGACCGAAGATCGCAATCACGATGGTGCCGTCGACTGGATGGAAGCTGCTCTGTGGCATCGCGACCATATGCGGACGCCGAGCGATACGTACGAACCGAAGACTTTCGTCTATATCGTCCCTATCGATTGGGTAAAGCCGGTCAAGGAGCCTCCGGGTGGTTACGCTCCGCCGATTACTTCATTCGCCGAAACCCTGGAAATTGTGCGTGCAGTCGCCAAGGTGACAGGCAGTGCGAAACAGCGAGTGACTCTTGTTGGATGGCAGTTCACGGGGCACGACACTGGCTATCCGGGATTGAATAAGGTAAACGAACGAGCCGGCGGTGCCGCGGCATTGCGAAAGCTGGTGAAAGATGCGGCCGAATATAACGCAAACATCGAGTATCACATCAATCTCGACGATGCGTATCCTGAGAGCCCGTTTTTCGACCCAAGCGTTTTGCAATTCAACCGAGAAGGAAAACCCTATATCTGGTCCTACCAGTTTGCGGGTGGGCCGCCGGACTATCGGATTTCCCTTACCAAACAATTCCGGTCAGGCTACTTCCAGCGGCGTGCCCAATCACTACTAGATACAGTCCCAGTTTCAGAAGGCATCCGTCTAGATACGTTCCGCACTTGTGACATTAGTGTCGGCCCTGGCGAAGACATAGGCATTGTGTCGGAGACAGTCTACGGCGCCAAGATCCTTGATTGGTTTATCGAGCGCGGCATCCTTCCTTTGACTGAAGGACCTGTGGATGCCTACTACGGAAAATTAGAAGGCGTGCAGCATCGGTTCGTGATCTCCGATCCCTTCCAGCTCATGATGATGCAAGGGAAGCTCTACGGTGGCGGCAAAAGTCAGGAAGGCGTGGGACAAGCATTGGGCTGGTCCATGAATCTAGGCTATGCGTTTCGAGACACCAATGCGCTCGGTGGCGCGCATTTCGATAAGTACAGCGAAGCCAATATCGCGGACATGTATTACCTCGGCAATCTCACCCAATCCTATCTATTAAAGAAGAACCTAATTTGGCTCGGAACCGAGAAGGTGGGCGAGAAGCAGGTGGAAAAGGACGGAAAGACCGTCACCGTACCTCGCAACAACTACGTTGCTCGATTTAGTGACGGGACGGTCTCCACGGTTCTTGACGATGGTTCCTGGACGGTCGTTGACCACGATTTCAAAAGCGTCGACGGTCAACGGCGCGTGATTCCAATCGGTGACAAAGAGATTGTCCTCTACTCGATAGATGGCGGCGCCGTTGGTTGGACTCTTCCCTCGCAGTGGGCGCGGGCCAATATATCCGCCACTCCGGTCGATTCAAGTGTTGCGACAGCGCAGCGCTATATCGTTGGCTCCGACAGCAAAGTGGAGATTTCAACGAAGGGCAGGACTGCCTACATCTTGAAGCGGCTTAACTGAAAAGGAGACAGATCAATGCTCCATTTGTGGCGGCGCGGTTGGTTGAAAGATTACACGCCTGTCATTGTCCGCGGGAGCTGGTGGAATCGAGAATTCTGGCGCAGCGGATTGTAGTCGATGCGCCTGTAACCGCGACAGAAGCAGGCCACATTGCGAAGCATTTGACCGCGTTGGTTCGAAAAAAATCGGCCTCAGCTAAAACAGCTCAAGAACTATCTCGAATACGGCCATCGTATCTAATTCCGTGGTTGTAGCTAAGCAGCACAACACGCCCATCATTTTCGTGCTTGACTCTAGCGCAGGATGTGAGGCTTATCGTCACGACCATTGTCAGCACAACTTGAACAACCCATTTCCAAAATGCACGAGCAGAGCCCACGGGAGGTCCTCCGATCTTGCTCGATTTTAGGGCGAACAGCGTGGAACCCTACAATCCTATAGCGGTGCAGGTGCGTGTCTTTGATAACTGTCTCAATCAGGCGATTCCACTCACGATGCGGTCAAGGCGCGGATAGTCAGGGTTTCTCCAACTGCAAGTACTCAGGTTCTACCCAGATAGTGTGCTTCCAAGACTCATTCCCTAGACTTATGGGTATTATCCCGCGGCGGCCGTGATCATGGACAGCGCGGGCAATCTCTACGGCACACGGTGCATGGCGGCGCGAACGGTGACGGCACAGTCTTTAAGCTGAGCCCAAGCGGGGTCGAAACCATCCTCCACAGCTTCACTGGCACCAACCATGAGTTGCAGGTCTTTGGACCGCTGGGCTTGCACCAAGATTGAGGGAGAGCCTCGTTTCCGGAAACAGTGGTCTACCCATTAACGGCAGATTTGGAATAGAAATACCAAAGTCTACGAATTAACGATGTTTTTCGAGCTGATCGCGAAGGCTCTGGTCCGTATGGGAATATGGAAAGAAGAGAGGCGGCACGCTGCTCCTTTCTGATAGACTTTCCGGCCTTCAGCGTTATCGCAGCGTCCCTCCCACTACCCCAGGCTTGGCGATTGCCTCCGCGCTTCGGGTGACGGTCAATCGGACCGCCGCCCTCATTTTGGCTCCGCGGTGCGTATTGATTCTCCTGAGGTTGCGCAATTTTATTTTCCTGGCACGTCCGTCTTCTCGTGCCAAAGTTCAGCAAAAGTGCAATGAATGAAAATTAGAGAACTGTGCTAAGCTATTGCAAACACTTGCCGGAGAGGTGGCCGAGAGGCTGAAGGCGGCGGTTTGCTAAATCTACCTGCCCTGTTCGCGCTCACCGATTTTCGCGTATTTTGTTTGCGTTAGCGCACTCTCACTTGCGCCCATGTATTCTCATTTGCACGCCATAGTGCACCAAGAGTGCACCGGAGAGTTGCCCCTGTCTCTCGCAATTATTCGAATGGCCCGAGAAAAACCTCTGCCCCAGGCCTTCGCTGCTAGCTCGCTCAACGTCTAGAGAGAGCAATGCGCTCCGTCTTTCGCAGTGCTAGAAACGGTTACCTCGATTGTCGTTGGGGGGGCGAGGTCGCCGCCGATGAACACCGGCAAGTGGAAAGAAGCGGAGAAGTGGCTCCCACCATGTACCTGGGAATGGATGGAACCGGGGTGCCGATGCGCACCCAAGAAGTCGCGGAGCGCGCGGGCAAGCAAGCCGACGGCTCGGCCAAAACCCGCGAAGCCAAGCTGGTCACGGTCTGGACCGCAGAATCGCGTGATCAGGAAGGCAGGCCGGTGCGCGATCCGGGATCGGTGACCTATTCGGCCGCGATTGAAAGCGGCTGCTCTGGATACCAGCCCTAACCTTTCCGACTTCGCTGAGCGCGTACTGCGTGAGGCCAACCGCCGTGGTTTCACCGAAGCTCAGCGCCCGGTGGTGTTGGGCGATGGTTCCGCCTGGATTTGGAACTCGGCAACAGAACTATTCCCGCAAGCCACTCAGATTCTCGACCGCTTTCATGCCAAAGAACATCTCAGCCAGGTGGGAAAGATCATTTATTGGGACAGCCCAGAAGCCAAGTCCTGGACCCAGGCGCGCTATGATGAACTCGATGAGGGCCGCCTGAAATCCCTGGTGCAAGCGCTGCACCGCCACGCAGGCCAGCACAAAGAGGCACGGGATTGTATCCACTACGTCTGGAACAATCGACTCCGAATGCGATATCCGAAGTTCCACAAACAAAGCTTCTGCACTTCGACTGGCGTGGTGGAGGCCGGTTGTAAAGTAGTGATCGGCACCCGGCTCAAGCGGGCGGGCATGCACTGGACCGTAAAGGGCGCAAACGCCATCATCGCCCTCCGCTGCAGCAAGCTCAGCGGACGCTTCGAGGATTTCTGGGAACGCCGCTCAGATCGGAGTAAAGTGGCCGCGTGATTTCATCGCCCAAATCCGGCGTGCGCCCCTCGTCCGTCCTTGATGACTTCTTGGGAGGACTTCCAGCGGCGAAGAAGCCGCATTAGCGTTGATGAGTGAAATCGGGATGTTTCGCCAGTCAGACTCTAACCGCTGGTCCATCTATTCTCCGAATCAATGGTAGTTGAACTGCAGGTAGAGCGGTGGCGATGGGCTTCGAGGAGGAAAACACAATGAGAAATAAGGGCACCTGCAGTTCAGATGACGGAAAACTGGGCCCAGCGGTGCCAGAATTCTGGGCATTTTTCGCTAGTCCGCAAGTTCTCGCACCTTTGACAAACCCGCAAGCCCAGACTAGATTTCCCGCGACGGTCGGACTCTGGCCCTCCGATCACGCCGCCGTCGTCGCCGGTGTGCTTGTCGGAAGCGAGTAGGCAGACTGCGCTCGGGACTGGCTTCACGCAGCCAACCGGCGCGCAGCGACAACATCCATAACTTGTTTGCACTACGAGAGGAGAATTATGAAACGGAACAGCCTGATCTTGATTACTTGTGTCTGCATGTTGGGCATGGCGAGTGCCCAGGACGTCGCCGGCAGCGGAAAAGCCCGCACTGTGCTGCCGTTCACCACGAAGCTCTACGACGACTTCAACCACGAATTTCTCGGCCCCGCGCTATGGAATACATCTTGTTACGCCAGCAACGTTTCGCTGGAATGCGCGGTTGAGATACAAGACGGTCAACTCCGCCTGGCCCGTCGCATTCCCGGACAAAAAAACAGTAACGCTGGCTTCCAGGTTGGCGTCACGACCGCATCCTTTTCTAGCCCTGCGTCGATCAAAAGTATCACCACCGACTTGGTCGTCCGAGACATTCGGGAGTCGCCTTGCACCGCGAATCCGTCCTACGGTGGGAATGCGGGAATCGTGGCCACATTCTTCAACGCAGGTTCCGGCGATCCGAGCGACGACGTGGGAGCCCAGTTGCTTCTCGGGCGTGCGTTTTCCGATCCGCCAGGACAGCTCACGGTGTTGGGTCAGTTCTTCCAAAACGGTGTCTATACCAACTTTTTCCTCGGTAACGTTTCGCTCGGTACGCCCGTCACCGTGACGTTGACGTGGGACAAGCCCAATCACCAATTCCTCACGAACTGGACCAACGACTTGACTCACGTCACGACCCAAGGAACGATGCCTTACAGCTTTTCCGACACAACCCCTGCAGCGAACCCCACGAAAAACCTCCAGGCCGATGCTCTGCCCTCGAACTGCACGACGACTCAAACATGGGTCTACGTGGAATCAGTATTCGACAATGTCTACATCGGCAGGTAGCGTTGTTGGAGACGCCGGGCCCCATTTCTCGCGTTCATGGCGAGAAGTGGGGCCCGTGCCTCGCGCGCTCAGGTTATCCTGGAACCGCACATCAACCCGAATCCCAAGCATAGAGAAATGTGGCTACGTGACCCGGACGGTTACGTGGTTGTCATTGCAAGTCCGGACGCCGAGGTGGGTTCGTGACTCGCTTTCTCTCGCACTAAGCCCTTTCCCGCGCCAGCGCAAGTCAATGGAGACGAAATCTGAATTTCCCGTCGCCAGGCGTGTGGGATTCTCAATTGAAGAAATCAGATGTCT
>CAVSTM010000015.1:0-255322 GCA_963730845.1 uncultured Acidobacteriaceae bacterium
GATCAGAATGACCTGACGATGTAGGGAAAGGACGTGATGGATTTCACGGTTTCGGGATTGCGTTCGATGTAGAGGATGGCTTCTTTGAGCTTGGCGCGCACGGCGTCGATGGATTTGAGGGCGTAGTTCTTGAAGATTTTCTCGCGGATTTCATCCCAGAGATTTTCCTTCGGGTTGAGCTCTGGCGAGTAGGGCGGCAGGAACAGCAGCGAGATATTGTCGGGAAGCGCGAGGTCGCCGCAGCGATGGTTGGGGGCGCCATCGAGCACCAAGAGGATATCCTGCCTGGCAAACTTTCGCGACAGGACGTTGAGGAAGGCTCTGGAAGCACGCCGTGTTCGATGTCGGCATGATCAGATAGACGCAAGTCCCATCCTTCGGAGAGACCGCGCCGTACAAATAGATGTATTCGCGAATGAGCTGGGAGGCGACCTCGGGCCTGATGCCGGTCGGAGCCCAGCACGGCCGTGGCCGGTTGATCCGGCCGAACCGCGCTTCATCGGCGAACATGATCCGCAAGCGACGACCGCGCCTGGCGGCCGCCCGCCTGGCTTTCCTCACAGCATGTGGAAAGCCGTTTTTTTAAAAGCGTTTTGAGCCGCGAGGTCGCGTTTGGGATGAAACGGACGCGGCATCAGCTTGCGCCAGCCATGCCGGGCCAGAAGATTATAGATCGTGCTGTTGCTGGTTTCGTGCCCGATGGCCTTTTCGTAGGCCGCCTTGAGATCGTGGATGTTCAACATTTCGCCGGCTCCGGCGGCTTTGCGCAAAACGCTCCAGCAAGGCCTTTTCCTCGGCCAAGGTCATGTTCTCGCGCTGGCGTCCACCGATCGG
This sequence comes from uncultured Acidobacteriaceae bacterium, assembly GCA_963730845.1. Lineage (GTDB taxonomy): Bacteria > Acidobacteriota > Terriglobia > Terriglobales > Acidobacteriaceae > Acidiflorens. Next base: position 835 of record CAVSTM010000015.1, read on the forward strand.
CTTCGGTTTGAGCGCCTTGAGCCCGCCGTGGTCATAAGCCATGTGCGCTCGGTTCACCGTGCTCAACGACACGCCCATCGCTGCGGCAATCGCAGGCTGCGTCATCTCGCTTTCGCGCAGCAGCACCATCTGGATGCGCTGGCGCTGCTCCGGCCGCCTTTTCCATCGCAGCGCCGTTTTCAACCGCCGGACTTGGCCTTTGGTGCATTTGACCATCTGTTCCCCTCCGAATCAGATGATCAAAGAATCACACCTCGCGACCCGAAAACAACCCATTCCGATCTTTAGTCCCCGCCACCGCAACCTTTCGATTTAATCAGCTATGGAAGCGGTATCAGTGACCCCCTATGAGGTCGCTTCTCCGTTCTGGAGCTTTTGTCGCGGAAACCATCTTGGCTAGCGTTCGTATGTGAGCGCACAAACAGGCCAAACATATGGATTCAAGCGATCTGATAAAGGCACTGCGCGGTATCGCTCATGACGAGGTTCTCCGGTTGCGGCGGCCGCTATCGTTCGCCAGAGGGCGGCCGGCTGCAAGTCTCGCTCGCAGCGGTGCGTAGATGTGTTGCTGGATGAATAAAACCGGATGATTGGTTTAACTTTTCGCTCGTCGCCGCGAAGGCGGGGCCCAGTTATTTGCGCCGTGACCGGCGCTGGATTCTCGCTTTTGCGGGAATAAGCGGATGATGAGGTGGGCCCGACCATGACCGCCGTGGCGTTCGATAATGACCTCAAGGCTGCGATCCGCAGCATTCCGGATCATCCCAAACCGGGCATCATTTTTCGCGACATCACCACGCTGCTCGGCGACGCGCGGGCGTTCCGCCGCACCGTCGACGAGCTGGTGCAGCCCTGGGCCGGCGGCAAGATCGACAAAGTCGCCGGGATCGAGGCGCGGGGTTTTATCCTCGGCGGCGCCGTCGCCCATCAGGTGTCGGCCGGCTTCGTCCCGATCCGAAAGAAGGGCAAGCTGCCGTTCAAGCGCGTGAGCATTGGCTATTCGCTCGAATACGGCATCGACGAAATGGAGATGCACGAGGACGCGGTAGCCAAGGGCGAGCGCGTGATCCTGGTCGACGATCTGGTCGCCACCGGCGGCACCGCCGAGGCCGCGGTCAAGCTGTTGAAACAGCTCGGTGCCGATGTTTTGGCCGCCTGCTTCATCGTCGATCTGCCGGAGCTTGGCGGCGCCGAAAAGATCAGGAGGCTCGGCGTGCCGGTCCGCACGCTGGTGAGCTTCGAGGGGCATTAGAGCTAGTCTAACTGATCGACGAAGAAGGCTGCCGCGCAGCGCGCACAAGGAGATCACAGGGTTCCCGCGGCACAGCGGGAAGAGACGTCTCTGCCGGGAGGTGGCGGTAGTGAGATCGCTCCATGCTTGGCGAGCGCTCGAAAGAGCGACCGCGCTTTCAACATTGATCCGCCAACGTCATCCTTCGCCATCGTGCGGAGGGCACGTTCCGCGGAGAGAACAGTGGGCCCGACAACGATCGTTGTGGCGAATTTGACACTCAGACCCGGAATCAGAGAACAGCATCGACCCATTGCAGTCATTTCAAAATCATGGCGCCGGACACACCGGAAAGCACCATCACGATCCCGGACATCGGTGAGATGGAACGACGACGTTCAACAAAAGGCCCAGTATATCTCGCGCTGGCTAAGGTTAATTCGCTCTCGGCATGGACATCTTCAGCCTAGTGTGATCCTTCCCGAAAGGCGAAACCCTCCGCCCCTTGGATCCGCAGGTTCATGTCAGGGGACTTCGGCGGCAAAGAAGAAAACGCTAACCAAATTGAGTAAGTGAAGCAGGGAGACAAATGGCCGCCCTCATTTCGCGCCGCGACTTCCTGAACGGCACCCTTCTGGCGACTGGCGCCGTCGCGGTCGGCAGGTCCTTTCCGATGCGCGCATTCGCCCAGGACCGGCGCGACCCGGCGGTTTCCCTTGTGGCGTCAGATGAACTCGATCCACGGATGGCTCGCGGCGGCAATCTCCCCGCTGCTTTTCGGATCGCCCACTGGATGCGCGATCGACGGCTCCGGTTTGAAAACGATAGCGTCAATCTGCTGCCCGGTGAGGATGAATGGGCGGGCACGGTCGCTATCGAACCAGAAAGCGACCAATACGACATTGTTGTTGTGGGTAGCGGCCCGTCCGGCCTCTCTGCCGCTTTCTTTCTCTCCAAGCACCATCGGGACGCCCGGATCCTTATCCTAGAAGCGAACTCTGCATTCGGCGGAAACGGTGGGCGAGACGATGGTGCCCCCCTCGCGGTCCCCGCACCCACGGGCGGCTTGTACACAGCGGCTCCCGACGCCGAATTTCTCAAAGAGATATATCGGTCGCTGGAAATCGATTGGGAGCGTTACGTCATCCCGGCGCCCGTCTACTCCTACTTCTTTGACGACCGGACGCCTCACGCCTTACCCGGCACCCGCCGCTGGGCACTTAATGTCTACGGCAAGGGAGTCGATGGGATGCCCTACCCGCCGGAAATCTTGGCGGATCTGAAGCGGGCGAAGCGCGATTTTGTCAGTGGTACGAACGAGACGGCAGTCCAACCGATCCACCGGATGACAGCGATCCGCAATTTGATTATCTCGCCGGCAAGACGCTACACGCCTACCTAACAAACGATAAGGGCTTTCACCCTGCAGTCTCGGATTACTACACGCGCTATACCATCAGTTCGCTAGCGGGGACCACCAAGCAGGTCAGCGCGCACGCCGGGATTAGCTTCCTCTCATCCGAGTATCATCCGCTTTTCACGCTTCCCGGCGGGACCAACGGCATCGTTCGCGCCTTCGTTCGCTCCTTTGCTCCGGGCGCATTCGCAGGAAAGCAGGCGGAAGAGTGGCTTTCGGCCCCATTGCAGCCCGCCGCCTTGGATGATTCCAAGGGCCGAGTGCGGATCCGACTTCAACGCCGTCGCGCTACGTGCGGATACCGCCGGAGATAGCGCCACCGTCACCTACTTCCATGATAAGCGCTTCCGGCGAGCTCAGGCCAAGGCGGTGGTGCTGGCGGGACAGGCGCACACTGCTCGCCGGATTATCGATCATTTGCTCGACGAGCCTACTCGCAGCGCTTGGCAGTCTATCAGCCACGTCCCGGTCGTGACCGCCAATCTCGCGCTGCGTCGAGCCGAGCCCCTCGTCCGGCTCGGTCTAGGGTTCGACCAGTTCTGGTGGGGCGGGCAGCACTTCAGCGACTTCACCATCGCCGATTGGTGCTCCTCCGAACGGACCCGACCCGAGCGGCCAACGGTTCTCACTTTTTTCGGTGGCAATGACCGCCTGCCCGAGGAGATGCCGGCGCAGCGAGTCAAACTGCTGACAACACCGTTCTCGCACTATGAAGCGTCGCTGCGTGAGGACCTCGAACGTATGTTCGCGGGGACTGGTTTCGAGTTCGACCGAGATGTTGCGGCAATCTTTTTGTACCGCTGGGGCCACGCCATGATCTGTCCCAAGCCGGGCTTCGTGTTTGGAGAGCCGACCCTCCAAGCGGGAAGGCTGGTTCGAAATCTTGCGCCCCGACACCTGGCGCGGCGTCCCCTGGGTCGGATCGCTTTTGCTGGGCAGGACGTAGAAGGGACACCCTCGATCGAGAGTGCAATGGGCTCGGGATTGCGCGTGGCCAGGGAGTTGGACCGGTACTTGTAGCCATTCGCGCATGTGCGGGTTTTGCATTTTCAGATATTCGTGCACAGGCAGGCCGACATGAACAATGACGTGCAACTGTCTGCACGGTTGCGCGCATGTGCCGTCAAACGAGTGCGCTGAGGTCGGCCAGTGCCACGCCGGCAAAGACCTATTAACCCGCATCCGCCGGGCATATCTCGCAGGGAACATCGACGATCGTGGCGAAGAACAGCCGGTCGCGGTGTAGCCGGTAGTCCATCCATTTCTGGTCGGCGCGGAAGTCGGCGACCGAGGACTTGATCTCCACGAACAGGATTTTGCCATCGCCGCCAAGCGCCACGAGATCGGCTCGCAGCCGGATGGCAGCGGCAACTCGCTAACCACGCAATAGCCGAGCGCATGCAGAAGCCGCGCGGTGCCGCGCGCGATGGCGAGCGTGGTCTGCGATTGCCGTCCATCGACCGGCAGTGACGCCGACAACAAGTTGACGCTTGTCGTCAAAATTCCAGGAAGTGGCAGGTTCGGCGAATGCCGAATGTCGAGCTTACGCACGCCACGGACTCCGACTGGGCAACCGACACCTCGGTGTCGTCCCAGCGAAGGCGGGGACCCATACCCACAGGTCGAGCAGAAACTGCTCGGGCCGTGGTTATGGCTTCCCGCTTACGCGGGAATGACCTCAGTAAGCCCCTCATTCTGCCGCGCCGGCGCGATCCGGAAAAGCCCCCTTTAGCGCCGCGCGCGAGGCCGCGATCACGCCGCGCTCGGTGATCAGACCCGTCACCAGCCGTGCCGGGGTCACGTCGAAGCCGTAATTTGCCACCGGCGAGCCCGCCGGGGCGATGCGCACGGTCTCGATGCGGCCGTCAGCGGTGCGTCCGGTCATGGTCGCCACCTCGTCGGCGCCGCGCCGCTCGATGGGGATTTCGGCGACGCCGTCGGCCACGGTGAAATCGATGGTCGGCGACGGCAGCGCCACATAGAACGGCACGTTGTTGTCGCGCGCGGCGAGCGCCTTCAAATAGGTTCCGATCTTGTTGCAGACGTCGCCATTGGCGGTGACCCGATCGGTGCCGACGATGACCAGGTCGACCAGGCCGTGCTGCATCAGATGGCCGCCGGTATTGTCGGCGACCAAGGTATACACGTCGAAGCCGTAATTTGCTACCGGCGAGCCTCCGGCGCGATGCGCACCGTCTCGATGCGGCCGTCGGCGGTGCGTCCGCTCACGGTCGCCACCTCGTCAGCGCTGCGCTGCTCGATCGGTATTTCGGCGACGCCGTCGGCGACGGTGAAATCGATGGTCGGCGACGGCAGCGCCACATAGAACGGCACGTTGTTGTCGCGCGCGGCGAGCGCCTTCAAATAGGTTCCGATCTTGTTGCAGACGTCGCCATTGGCGGTGACGCGGTCGGTGCCGACGATGACCAGGTCGACCAGGCCGTGCTGCATCAGATGGCCGCCGGTATTGTCGGCGATCAAGGTATGCGGCACGCCGTGCTGGCCGAGCTCCCAGGCGGTGAGCGAAGCGCCCTGGTTGCGCGGCCGCGTCTCGTCGGCGAAGACGTGAATGGCGATGCCGCTGTCGTGCGCCAGATAGATCGGCGCCGTGGCGGTGCCGACATCGACCGCCGCCAGCCAGCCGGCGTTGCAATGGGTGAGCACGTTGACCGGCTCGCCGGGCTTCTTGCGGGCGGCGACGGCTTCGATCAGCGGCAGGCCGTTGCGGGCAATCGCGCTATTGATGGCGACATCCTCCTCGCAGATCTCGGCCGCGCGCCGATAGGCCGCGGCGGTGCGCTCGGTGCGCGGCCGGTTGCGCACCGCCGCCATCATCTCCTCGAGCGCCCATTTCAGATTGATCGCCGTCGGCCGCGTGGCGAGAAGCGTCGCGTAGGCGCGCTCCAGCGCTTCGTCGGAAGCGTCCTCGCGCAGCGCCAGGCACACGCCATACGCCGCGGTGGCGCCGATCAGCGGCGCGCCGCGGATCACCATGGCGCGGATGGCGTGCGCGGCATCCTGCAGCGTCTTAAGGCGCGCCGTGGCGAAGCGATGCGGCAGCGCCGTCTGATCGATCACGCCGACCGACCAGCCGTCTGGCTCGAGCCAGATGCTGCGCATGGCCTTGCCGTCGACCTTCATGAGCAACCTTTTATGAGCATGAACCGTTCTTATGTCGCACGGCTTGCCCGCGCAACGTCCTTGCCGCAATCTCGTACTACGCGCTGGACAAGCCGAGTCAGCCGCTGACCCGACTCGGCGCCTGCCTGCTGAGCAGCACGCAGGCGGACGCCGCAAAGATCAACGCGAACCCGACGACGTCGGCACCGGTCGGCCGTTCGCCGAGGATCAGGATCGAGGAGACGACTCCGATCACGGGAATGGCCAGAATGCCGAGCGATGCCGTCGCCGCAGGCAGCCGCCGCACGATGTCGAACCACATGGCATAGGCGATCCCCACGCCGGCGATCCCGACGAACGCGACGGCAAACAGTCCGTCGGCGTGAGCGGCGGCGAGATGCGGCCCGCCCTCGAACACGAGGAGGCAAGCTGCGATGATGATGAATGCGATCGTGAGCTGCCAGCTCGTCACCCCCAAGGGATCGGCCTCGATGCGCGCCCATTTCAGGTAGACGGTTCCGGCGGCCCAGCTCAGGCCGGTGGCGACAGCCAGCACAACGCCCAGCGGTATCCCGCTCGCGGCCAGGGGACGAATGAGGACGGCAAGCCCTAGCGCACACAGGGCAAGCGCAACCCCCTGCACACGCGTGGGACGCTCGCCGAGGATCAGCCAGGCCAGCAACACGGTCCAGATCGGCATCGTATAGGTCAAAACCGCGACCCGTGAGGTGGCGGTCGCATTTTGCGCAAAAGCGCTGAGCAGGCTGAACGACGCGACGTTGAGAAGCGAAGCGATCACCACATGCGCCCACGTCCGCGCCGTCGGAAGGCGGAAGCTGCGGCGCTTGACGAGACAGACCGCCAAGAGCGTCAACGCGCCGATGCCTGAAGTCATCGCGCGCATGGTGAACGGCGGCATCTGCTCGAGCGCGATCTTCATCGCCGGCCAGGTGACGCCCCAAATCAGGCAAAGCAGGACGAGCGTCAGCTTCGCCTGGATGTCGCCGACACCCATCGCCGCGGGCTTGGCGTTGCGGTGCTCCCCGACGGTCACGGCGCCTTCGGTCCGGTGGCAAGGGCGCCGTCGGGGAGCTTGAGCGGCGTACGCTCGGTGATGGCGGAATAGGCAAGGCGATCCGTCGGCAGCATCGGCCGCTTCGGCGGCCGCTGTCTTGCCGCGGTTTTTCCCGGATGCTTGATCATCGCCGAAGTATGCCTGCCGGGCGCCGTGGCACCAAGGTTCCTCATGCGTGGCTGAAGCCCCCGCGGCGGAGGGCCGCTATGTTGCACCGCATGGCGCGGTATGTTAGCAACGCCGCGATTTTAGCGGGGCCGCGGGGGCATTCCCGCTGCCTCCATATCCCGAGTCCCGCCTGAATCCCAAAGGCTTGCGCCGGCCGTTTGCGCCGTTTGCGGGTCTTGCGGAAAAGCTCAAAGAACCCGAACCGACGCGCAGAGAGCACGCGAGCTTAGAGCAGGCACTTGGCAGGCGAACAACCCATCGTATCCGGTATGGCGGGCCGCTACGCGACCGCGCTGTTCGAGCTGGCGCGCGAGACCAATGCGATCGATGCGGTCAAGGCCGACCTCGAGCGCTTCGACGCGCTGGTCGCCGAAAACCCCGACCTCAACCGGTTGGTACGCAGCCCGGTATTTTCCGCGGCAGAGCAGTTGCAGGCGCTGTCGGCGGTGCTTGATCGCGTCGGGATTGGCGGCCTCGCGGCCAAATTCCTCAAACTGGTGACCATGAACCGCCGCCTGTTCGCCGCGCGCGATATGGTCAGGGGTTACCGCGAGCTGGTGGCGCTGCACAAAGGCGAGGCCACGGCCGAGGTCACCGTCGCCGAGCGGCTCAAGGACGATCACGTCGCCGCGCTGAAGAGCGCGCTCAAGGCGGTCAGCGGCAAGGATGTCGACCTCGCTATCAAGATCGACCCCGCCATCATTGGCGGGCTCGTGGTCAAGCTCGGCAGCCGCATGGTCGACACTTCACTGCGCACCAAGCTCACTGCGATCAGGCATGCGATGAAAGAGGCCCGATAATGGATATCCGCGCCGCGGAAATCTCCGCAATTCTCAAGGAGCAGATCAAGAACTTCGGCCAGGAGGCCGAGGTTTCCGAGGTCGGCCAGGTGCTGTCGGTCGGCGACGGCATCGCCCGCGTCTATGGCCTCGACAACGTGCAGGCCGGCGAGATGGTCGAATTCGAGAGCGGCGTCAAAGGCATGGCGCTCAACCTCGAAATCGACAATGTCGGCATCGTGATCTTCGGCAGCGACCGCGAGATCAAGGAAGGCCAGACCGTCAAGCGCACCCGCGCCATCGTCGAGGTGCCGGTCGGCAAGGCGCTGCTCGGGCGCGTCGTCGACGCGCTGGGCGACCCGATCGACGGCAAGGGGCCGATCAACGCCGAGAAGAAGTCGCGCGTCGACGTCAAGGCGCCCGGCATCATTCCGCGCAAGTCGGTGCACGAGCCGATGGCGACGGGGCTGAAAGCGATTGACGCGTTGATCCCGATCGGACGCGGCCAGCGCGAACTCATCATCGGCGACCGTCAGACCGGCAAGACCGCGATCGCGCTCGATACCATCCTGAATCAGAAGTCGATCAATGCCTCCGGCGACGAGAAGCTCAAGCTCTATTGCGTCTACGTCGCGGTCGGGCAGAAGCGCTCGACGGTGGCGCAGTTCGTCAAGGTTCTCGAGGAGAACGGCGCGCTCGACTATTCGATCGTGGTGGCGGCGACCGCGTCCGATCCGGCGCCGATGCAGTTTTTGGCGCCGTTTTCCGGCTGCGCCATGGGCGAGTATTTCCGCGACAACGGCATGCACGCGGTGATCATCTACGACGATCTCTCCAAGCAAGCCGTGGCCTACCGCCAGATGTCGCTCTTGTTGCGCCGGCCGCCGGGCCGCGAGGCCTATCCGGGCGACGTGTTCTATCTGCACTCGCGCCTGCTCGAGCGCGCGGCCAAGATGAGCGACGCGCAAGGCGGGGGCTCGCTCACGGCATTGCCGGTGATCGAGACCCAGGCCAACGACGTGTCGGCCTGCTGGTAACCGTTTTGAGTGTCATGCTGTGTACATTCATTCTGCCTTGGGTGCTCGGTCTGGTAGGGCATCGCATCGATGCCGCCAGAGTGCGTCTTCCAGACAGACGATTCAAAACGCGGGACCTATGCGCGGCGAGTGAGCGGTGGGTGCGGTGGGGCAGCATCATAACCCGCCGGCCCTGGACAGCTCTGCTTGTTGTCGGGATTCCGCTACTGATGCTTGCATCCCACGGATGGAGAATCTCTCCCGGGGTTCCTGACCATAACTCGCTCCCGGCCGCAGCCGAGTCGGTACAAGCACTGAAGAGGTTGCAAGACATGGGGCGGTCGGGTATTGTGCAGTCCCTCCGAGTGGTGCTGGAGTTGCCGCCGCAGTCTCCGCCGCTCTCGGCGGCTGGCTGGCTTGCCGTCAGTCGCTTGACGAAGCGCTTCCAGAGCGATCCTAGAGCGGAAGAGGTCTTATCTCTTCCGACGCTGACGGGAATGTCCGACACTGCGGATGCTGTCCACGATGTACCCGAGTCAATCCGCAAGAGTTTTCTTCGCAGCGATGGCCAAGCTACCTTGATTGAGTTGCTGCCCACCGCCGCTCTTTCGCCCAACGAACAGATACGATGGGTACGAGAAGTGCGTTCCTCCGATGTCGCGACGATCACCGGCGTGCCCGGCGCTGTGCTGCGCGTTGGCGGCGTTCCCGCACTCGAAGCAGATTATGACTCGGTAGTAAAAGAGCGGTTGCCGAGGGTGGTCCTTGGCGTCATATTGGGAAGCTTGCTGGCGCTCCTGATCGGCTTACGTTCTCTATTTGCGGCGGTCAAAGCAATTCTGCTCAATCTGCTCTCCGTTGGCGCTTCATTCGGTGCGTTAGTTGTCGTTTTTCAGGAAGGCCACGGTAGCAAACTCTTTGGGCTCGACGGACCGACCGGCACCGTATACCCAATCGTGCCGATTCTCTCGTTTGCCATCGTCTTCGGATTGAGCATGGACTATGAGGTCTTCCTGGTCGCCCGAGTCCTCGAAGAACGGCGGCGCGGTCTATCCGAGAGAGCAGCGGTGATCGAAGGCCTGGCGCGGACGGCCGGGTTAATCACGAGCGCCGCGGCAATTATGATTGCCGTCTTCACCGCATTCACCGTGGGAAGCTTTCTGGTCGTCCAAATGCTGGGCTTTACGCTCGCCATGGCGGTGTTCATTGATGCTACCGCGGTGCGGATGGTTGTCGGGCCGGCACTATTGCAACTTGCGGGCGACTGGAATTGGTGGCCCTTTGGCTTATACGGGGCCCCGGCGACGTCTGAAAAGGAGCTTGTCCCATGACGGCGAACACCGTGGATGCTCCAGTGACAGCATAGGGCCTTGCAACAGCCTGATTAATCGATGCGATTTATTTCACTTTCTCCGCTTGAGCGCTAGACTGGCCGATATCAAAGTCCTTGCGTCCAAGATTTGCCTTTCCCGAGCCAAATTCGATTACCAGAATCGAGGAGCCGGGCTTGCCCAGTACCTTTGCCTCCACTTGCGACGCGGACCAGTCGCCGCCGACCTGCCGCAGCCCATAGTAAATGAATTCCTTCTGCTGTCCCGTCCCGCGAGGCGTCTTCACCACATGCACAGGGAACAAAATGCCGCGGTCAATCCACGATGTTACCGAATCATAGTAAGTGCCGTCCTGAGAGCCGGACGTGCTCTTAAGGACAAAGCAATCCCGCGCGCCGTATTTCTCCGGGGCCAGGAGCTCCTGATGCTTCCAGAAGAACTGGCTCTCTACCATGTCTTCATAGGAGAAGTCTGTTCCGACTAGTGGCTCGTTCCAACGTTCGAATGGCAACACGCTAGCAGCCTTCTCGCCAGGAAGTAGGGCCTCGATGGTCAAGTGCCCACTCACGTTCATATGCAGAAGAAGGCTCGTCTTCGCTGAGCCAGGCCCCGAGATCTCGCATAGCACACGCAGACCATCCGGAAACCAGTGAGCCTTGGCGACAAACTTGTAGCTCGTGCGTTTGCCATCGCCTTCCACCCGTGTGAGTCGCCCGGTCACGCGGTAGTCCAATTTCTCAATACGCTGGCGCGAGCCGGTCAGCACAATCTCCAGGTCAGGATTCGCCGCGAAGGCCCGCGATGGATGCACCAGCGACAACAGCATTAGCAAAGCGATGGACGCTTGAATCGTCCCAAAGGCGCAATTCGCCCGTCTGGCGTCTGGGTACTGGCCAAACTTGCGGCTGCGAGAGAGCATTACGACGCGGCGCAAGAAGGTCATAGCTATGTATACAGCCAAAGCCCGTATCGCGCCCATCCAGGGGCGATAGAAAGCATACCACCCGTTGCGTCCGGAGGAATTGGCCAAGGATAAGCGGCTTGGCCTCTTTCCAGCGAGAAGCCCAAGTTCGTTTCAGTTGGTTCGCCGCTCCGGGGCTGATCCTGTGCTGCTTCTTCTGGGAGGGGGGCCGACTGGTGGGGCAACGTGGAGATTTCCTGGACTGAGGGTCCTTGAAAAATCTTCCAAGCTCCCACAATTTTTCCCCTATCCCAAATAGGAAAAATTTTGCAGCTGTGGTTCGGCGGTCTGGTACGATAAGTTTTGCTCTCTTTAAGTAGCCGCTTAGCAGCATCTTACGTGGGGAGAGCGGTGGTCGAAAATGGCCTTCGGCGTGCACTTCATGCTTCTGAAGTGTGTCCTTCGACTCGTCCCCACGGCCTCCAAAGTGCTAGCCTGTGGATTGGCCGCTTTTTTGGCAAGCGCTAAGCAGGTAGCAGTATGAGGTGCCGTACATGAATTCCCAGGTTTCAGAATTGACTCTAGGCATTCTTCCCGAGCCCGGCACTCGCTGGGGCAAGTTTGTTCTCAGCTATGGCGTGCAGTCGGTACTGCTGACGTTGTTCGTGATTACCGCCATCATGCACCCGGATGTCCTTGTGCCACGAGAGCGCGATTACCACTTCGTCAGTCTGGTCAGCACGGCGCCACCGATTCCGCAGAAGCCGGCGCCGGTCAGGCATTTTCCGGTTCCGGTCGCAAAGGTTACCGAGCCGGTAACGCCTCGGCCTGAAGCCATGCGCGTGCCCACTGAGCTGGTGCGGAAAAAGCTTCCCGTTCCCGAGGAACAGGTGCCCAAGGTGACGCTCGCTGCTACGAAGGAAATTCTGCCGGACGTGAAGGTGCAGATTCCGCGGCCTCCGGTGAAGACGAATGTGTTCTCCGGTGGGAGCTCGGCCACGCCAACCATGGCGGCGGCGCCGTCGAAAGTGCAAACGGGAGGCTTTGGCGATCCGAACGGCGTGCCCGCATCGGATCCACATGGGCATCCGGTCACGATCGCGCAGGCGGGCGCATATGACATGCCCTACGGACCTGGCTACGGCAACGGCACGGGGGGTGCGCACGGCACGCGCGGGGTGGTTGCGAGCACTGGTTTTGGCAGCGGCGTCGCTACCGGCGACGGTTCCGGCATTTCCGGATCGCGCGGCACGGTTCGCCAGGCCGGCTTCGGAGACGCCGCGATCGTGCCTGCTTCCCAGTCTAAAACCAAGTTAACCGAGCCCGCGGTGACGACTTTGCCGGCTGAGATCACATTCAAGCCCCATCCGGTTTACACTGATGAGGGGCGACGGCTTAAGATTGAGGGCGAGGTTTTGCTCGATGTTGTGTTTTCCGCGACCGGGCAGGTTCGCATTGTGAGAGTGGTGCGCGGTCTTGGTCATGGACTGGACGAATCGGCGGTTCGGGCGGCGGAAAAAATTCAATTTAAGCCCGCACTGAAAGATGGTCACCCGGCCGATTCCGAGGCGGTATTGCACATTGAGTTTCAACTTGCATCGTAGGTCGTGCATGGTTGGTTATCCTCATGGGCAACGCATCATAGGTAAAATGAAACAAACAAAAATGCTGCGATCTTTCTACGCACTGCTTACACTCTCCACACTGGTCTGCTGCGTCGCGTTTTTATGGGCGCAGACATCGTCTACCCCGACCGCGCCGGAACCCCAGCTCTCGACCCGCGACGCCGCCCCATCGGCTACCCCCGCTGCCAGCTTCGACCAGGTGGTCGATCGGGCGATTGAGCGCGAACATTTTTTCATGGCGCAGATGAAGCAGCTTCATCCGCTGGTGGAAACTTATCTGCAGAATCTGAAGCAAGACAAAGAGCTGGATATACCCGTCCCTCGTAGCGACGTGTACTTTCTTGGCCGGTTGGATATGAGTGAGGGAACCGATGACCGCGCCTTCACTTCGCCCACGACGGCGGGGCTGGGCAAACGCATGCTCAGCAAACTGAGCAACGAATTTGCTTTCAAGTTCTATCCGCTGGGATTTGCCCAGATGGTGGTCCTCGATCAGGATTTTCAACGTAAATATTACGACTTTACTTTTGTTCGGCGCGAGTTCCTCGGCGAAGTGCGCTGCATCGTGATGGACGTTGCCCCGAAGAAGGACGTCGGCAATGGGCGATTCCTGGGGCGCGTCTGGATTGAAGACCAGGACTACAACATCGTCCGCTTTAACGGCACTTACTTTCCGCATCCTCGATACAGCTACTACCTGCACTTTGACAGCTGGCGGCAGAACCTTCGTCCGGGAGGAGTGTGGCTGCCCTCGTTGATTTATTCCGAGGAATCGGATCAAAAAAGCCGCCTGGGGCAGTCGCTCAATTTCAAAGCGCAGACGCGGCTGTGGGGTTACAACCTGAAGGATCTGCGCCGTAACTCTGAGTTCACGGAGATCACGGTGGACGCTCCGCAGTCGGTGCAGGACCAGAGTCAGAAAGCACAGGACGCTTCGCCCATTGAGGCGCAGCGGCAATGGGAGCGGCAGGCGGAACTCAACGTGATCGACCGGCTGCAACAGATCGGGCTGCTGGCGCCGGAAGGCGAAATCGATAAAGTGCTGCAGACCGTGGTCAACAATATGATGGTCACCAACAACATCGACATTCAGCCAGAGATACACTGCCGGGTGCTGATGACCACGCCGCTCGAGTCTTTTACCATCGGCCACACCATCGTTGTAAGCCGCGGCATGATTGACGTGTTGCCCGACGAAGCGTCGCTGGCGATGATTCTGACGCACGAGCTATCGCACATCGTGCTTGGGCATCATCTCAATACCAAGCTCGCTTTCAACGACCGCATGTTTTTTCCGGATGAGCGGACGTTCGAGCGGATGGATTTCGCTCGCGATAAGGGCGAAGAAGAGGCTGCCGACAAGAAAGCCATCGAACTGCTCAACAATTCGCCTTATAAGGACAAGCTGGCCACAGCCGGCTTGTTCCTCAAAGCGGTGCAGGCTAACGCTCCGCAGCTGAAGAACCTGATCCGCGCGCACCTCGGTGACAGCCTGCTGAACGGCGATGCCACCAGGATGTCGTCACTGATGACCGGCTCGCCGCAATTGGACCCGAAGAAGGCTGATCAGGTCGCGGCGCTGCCGCTCGGTGGCCGAGTCAAGATTGATCCGTGGAACAATCAGCTGGAATTGATCAAGACCAAGCCCGTATCCATCAACAGCGCAGCCGAGAAGATGCCCTTCGAAGTCACGCCTTTCTTCCCGTTCCTCACCAGGCTGGGCAGCACTGCTCCAGAAAAGGCGGTGCCGGTTCCGCAAAAAACAGCAGCGTCTCCGACGGGGCAGTAAAGTAAGAAGATAAGGTCAGAGGTCAGATTGCAGAGGTAAGAATCCTCTGAGTTCTGCAATCGTCTCAATGCAATCGTCGCGGCAACGCTCCTGGGCAGCCCGGCCCAAGAGCCTCACGGCGTGACCTTGAGACTCTGAAACCTTGCTTTTGGGGAAAAACGACAGAAAGAAATCAGGGGAAGCCCCTCGCCAGACGCAGCGGGGCTTGTATGCGGGGCTAGTTCGTCATTTGGCTTGAAACTTGCGAGAACACGTTGTTGGCGTTGGTGCCAATCAATTTGACCGTGCCAATCACGATCACTAGAATTACGGCCAGCATCACCGCGTATTCGGCGACGTCTTGACCGCTTTCTTCAGTCCAAAGTTGACAGATTGCGTTAATCACTGTTTTCCCCCAATCGACAACGGCGTAGCTTCACTCATCCTCCCGAGCAGATTCTCGCCGTTATGTAATTGTAAAATATCCTGAACCAACCTTTCTACCCAATAGCACCGGAGTGCCCGGAATGGCACTATCGTGCCATTACTCGGGGATTCCCCTTAGAACAGCGACCAGATATCGGGCAAGATATTGATTCCACAAACCTGATTAGACAGGGTTTACCCGGACAATCTTGACGAGACAAATCTTGACTACACAATGGTCTTCAAGGGCAGCCCCTGGTTCACCGCGAACAGGGCTAGCTCCAGACGTGTGGAGACCCCCAACTTGTCGAAGATATTGCTGAGGTGGTGCTTCACCGTATCCTCGCTGATCTTGAAGTACTCGGCGATTTCGCGGTTGGCATAGCCGGCAACCACGGCAGAGACAATCTCCAGTTCGCGTGGCGTCAGGCCGAATTTTTTCTGCTTCGATTCTTCGTTTGTACTCTGCATGAGGTTGCGCAGGTACTGCACCAGATTGGAGACGCTGTCCCGCCCAACCCAGTATTCCCCGGCCATCACGGCATGGATGCTTTTGAGCAGCAGTTGGGTGGCGGAATCCTTTAGCACCACGCCGCGTGCTCCCAATTGCAACGCCTCGACCATTTGTTTTTTTTCGACCGCTGCCGTCAGCAGGATGATGCGTACGACGCCCGCCCCGGTGATATTCAGGTCGCGCAGAGCATCAAGTCCGGTGTGGTGCGGCATGGCCAGATCGAGCAGAAGAATATCGGGCTTGATCTCGGTGGCAAGCTTGACCGCCTCGCGGCCGTCGCAGGCTTCGCCCACCACTTTCATGTCGCTTTCCGCTTCCAACAGGCGCCGCAGCCCGTCGCGAAAAATGGGATGATCGTCGGCAATCACAATGCGTATGGGATGGCTTCGTTTCTGCAACGCTGGACTATCCATGATTGGCCTGTCTTTGATTGCACTATCCTTGATTGGATTATCCATGATTGGCCTTCCTCGGTGGCGGAATGCTTACTTCCAGACGTGATCCGTGCCCAGGAGTTGATTCTATCGCGAGTTCGCCCGCCAGCAAGCGTACCCTTTCCCGGATCACCGCCGGTCCCTTGCCTGACTTCTCCAGTTCCGCATCCGACAGCTTTCCAGAAAAAGAGAATCCTTTCCCGTCATCCTCGACGGTCAATTGCAGATTGCCGGCCCGCTGCGCGAGACGAACGAGGACATGGTGGGCGCCGCTGTGCTTGCGCACGTTGACCAGACTCTCCTGCACAATGCGGGCCAGTTCGCGACAGACTTTCTGAGCGAGATCGACGCGCTCCAACTCGCTGACGAACTCGGCTGCGATTCCCGTCTCCCGGCGGAAGCGCTCGACCGTGTCGGAAATGAAACCGAGAAGCCGGTCCGCATTCACTTCGAACGATTTCATCGCCTGCATCAGTTCGCGCAACTTGAGAACTTCTTCACGCAGCAATTTCTGAATCCGCCCCAGTTCGGAGTTGACCACCGGCGCCTGGGTTCCCGACTGCCGGCGCAGCACGTCGAGTTGCATTTCGACCGCGATCAGCGATTGAATGGCGCCATCATGAAGTTCGCGGGCGAAGCGCGCCCGCTCCACCGCTCCGGCGCGCTCCCGCAGTCGCCGCATCAGGTATACGTTGTAGATGGCCGGACCCACCTGCTGGGCGAATTCCTGCAGGAAGCGCAACTCTTCTTCCGGATTTCCCATCATCTCGGGATCGAACAGAAACACGCGGCCCGACCACTCGCTCCCGAAGGACAGCGCTACAGAAACGATGGCGTCAAATTTTTCCAGTTGGGCCAGGGCATCGAGAAATTCGGTGCTTGCGTCGCGTACCCGCTCGCCGTCGCGATCCAGCAGCACGGTGTGAAAACCCCTGGCACTGCGGGACGCATAGATGGCGTCGGCAGACGAGTCGAACAAATACGACCTTTCGCTGTCCGGCAAAGGCTCGCGCCAGCGCAGCGGTTCGACACCGTCGGCGCCACGCTTTACCTCGGCCAGGAATACCCGGTAACTGTTCGATTCCTGGGAGGCGCTGAGCACGCGGCACGCGCCGTAGATGCTCATCACTTCCCCGAGAATCTGCTGCATGGTACCGGTCAGTCCCGCTTCGACCCGGGTCGAACTAAGGACGCGCGTGATCACGGCGCGCTCCGCCCGCACTTTCTTCTGATTTTCCGACATGTAGCCGAGCAAAAATCCGAGCACAACCAGATAGACCGAACTCATGAACAGCTGTTGCGGATCCAGTTCGCGCACGCTTACACCGAGGCGCGGCAGATGTACGAGGTGCAGCCATTGATCCACCGCGGGTTCCAGTCCGGCTCGCACCGCGAATGCTTCTACCTCCAGTAGCGCCACGGCGGCGACTGCCGTGCCCACCGTTTCCCAGAGGCCCCAGCGATAGGCCGCAGCCGCCATCACGAAGACGAAAAAGAGAAAGAACGGGCCGCGCTGCGCCGAGGCGAACAGGGAAATCAACACCGGCCAAAGAATATCCACCGCATGAACGACCCGACGGAAAGCTCTTGTCGACTGCGGCCGGAAGCGCAGCAGCAGTAGCACCACCACCGCATGCATCAGGTATATCGACAGCAGCCAGAGGAGCCAACGGGAATACACAAACCCACGCACCGGCTCCATCCAGAGCGCGAATATCGCCGCGATCGTCAGCGCCACACGCGCCGTTGACAGCCAGCGCTCGGTGCGCCGGATTTCGTCGGCACTGAGGGGCGCGCGGAAGCGCCATAGATCACGATATCGAGGAATCATCCAGGGCAAGGGACTCTCGTCGACCAGCTAGTTTTAAAGCTAGGGCGCCTAATTCTAAAGGCAATCTCAGGCAAACTCCATGAGCTTTTCACTATTGAGTGATTGAATCATTGGGTTATTGATTCAACGATTCAATGTCTTGATGGCCCCAATGCGATCCTCAGAGGGACTGCCCGTTGCCGGGTTTGCGCCGATCGTGCAACGCTTTAAGTGGTTACACTAGTAACCCCGCAAACCCCGATCACGCACTAAAATAGAGCGTGGAGTGGTCTGCCTTGGCCGTGCGCACCAAAGTCTGGATGTCTCTGCTGGTCGGGCTGGTTCTTGCCCAGATTGCGGCGTCGCTGCTCATGCAAAGGGGCGATGCCCTTACCATTGCCAGCGACCTGATCCAGGGCTGGCTGCTGCTGGTTGCTACCGCCGCCTACCTGCCTAATACCGCGCGCTCGCGCTGTCCAACCCTCCATATCCGGCTCTTTTGGATACTGATGAGCATGGGCATGCTCTTCTGGCTCATTTACCAGGGGATGTGGAATTACTTTGAAGTCATCAAGCGTCAGGAAGTGCCCGACCCCTTTTTAGGCGACATCGTTTTGTTCCTGCATCTGGTGCCCATGATTGCGGCTCTCGCCGTGCTTCCACACCTGCGCGAAGAGGAGCGCGATGAGCGTGTGCGGATGCTCGACTTCGTCCTTCTGCTCACCTGGTGGGTCTTCGTTTATGTCTACACCGTCATCCCCTGGCAAACCGTACAGGTGGACGAAGCGACTTACAGCGCCAATTTAAACAACACGTATATGACCGAAAAGATCGCGCTCCTGTTAGCGCTCGCGATCCTCGCCTACACTGCTCAGGGCGGGTGGCGACAGCTTTACGGACAATTGCTCGGCGCCAGCGCGCTCTACGCGTCCAGTTCCTACGTTGCCACCTGGGCCATCGGGCATCAGGTCTACTACAGCGGCAGCATTTACGATATTCCGCTGACCTTTTCGATTGCCTGGATGGGCGCGGTGCCCCTGCTTGCGCTCCGCTTCGACCTTTCCGATTCGAAGCCGACGCAGCCTTTGCTTGGGGTCTGGATCACACGCTTGAGCATGCTCGCTCTTTTCAGTCTCCTCTGGGCAGCTGTACGCGCCGAACTGGACCGGGGGCTGCCGAGTGCGGTCCAGGCGTTCCGCATCACCGTTGGTCTTTTGGCCATGGTGGTAATGGGGGTGGTGGTTTTCTGGCGACAACGCCTGCTGCGGGATGAGCTGTCGCAGTTTCTCGAAAGGTCGCGCCGCTCTTTCGACGACCTTAAGGCTTTGCAGGAAAAGCTCATTCAATCGGAGAAACTAGCGTCGCTCGGTCAGTTGGTGGGCGGAGCAGCCCACGAAATCAACAACCCACTTACCGCCATGCTGGGATACTCTGATTTGCTCAATGCGTCGACGTTGCCACCGCAGGAGCA
The DNA here is from genome assembly GCA_963730845.1 of uncultured Acidobacteriaceae bacterium. Lineage (GTDB taxonomy): Bacteria > Acidobacteriota > Terriglobia > Terriglobales > Acidobacteriaceae > Acidiflorens. The sequence continues at coordinate 19,921 of CAVSTM010000015.1, forward strand.
ATCGAATGCCGCGCAAATCGGTGAGCAGGTTCGCCGCACGACCACGCTGGTGGCGAGCTTACTCACATTTGCCCGTCAGACGCCGGCCCGGTTTGCCGCCGTCAACATCAACTCTGTGCTGCAAACGACCGTGCTGCTGCTGGCTCCCCAACTGGAGGCAGAAGGCAATTCCATCCGCCTCGAACTCACTCCTTCGCTTCCGCCGGTGCTCGCCGATTCGAACCAGATTCTCCACGTCTGTATGCACCTTGCGGGGCAGATCAACTCTCGCCTGAAGCGCGAAGCATATTCCGTCCTGATGGTGCACACGCACAGCCAAGGCACCCTGGTACTGGTTGACTTCTTCGCTTGCGATCCTTCGTCGACGGATCCTTCGTCGAAGGATTCTTCTTCGCAGTTCCGGTCGCACTTGTCGCCGCTCAGCTCCGAGGGCGAGAACAAGCCTGCTACTCTTTCGTTGAGCGCCTGTTGCCGCATCGTCGAAGAACATGGCGGGCGTCTGTTGCAGCCCTCCACTCCCGGCAACCCCGCTTTTCGTATGGAACTTCAAGTCGCGGCAAGTGCGGCAGGACGCTCGGCACTGGCCGCCGCCTGGCCCGCGGCCCGCGGCAGTTCGTAAAGTTGCAAGGTTGGCTTGCTCTTCACACTTCCACCGTCCTTTTCAACTGACCGCAGGCGGCGAAAATGTCGCGGCCTCGGGGACGGCGGATGAAGGCCAGGATTTCCGCGTCAACCAGTATTTGCCGGAACGCCAACACTCTTTCCTGCTCCGGCGTGCGATACGGCAACTCGGTCCCCGGATTCAGCGCAATCAGATTGATTCTTGTCCTCATTCCTCGCACCAACTCCACCACCTCGCGCGCGTGCTCGGGAGCATCATTCACGCCCTCGATCAGCACATACTCAAAGGTCATCCGCTCCCGCGTCCGCAACGGAAACTCCCGCGCCGCGTTCATCAACTCCGCGAGGTTCCACTTCCGGTTCAGCGGCATCACCTCGCTGCGTAGGGCGTCGTTCGACGCATTCAGCGAAATCGCGAGTTTCGGACGCACCGCCTCCTGACCGAAATCACGAATCCGCGGCACGATGCCGGCGGTTGAGACGGTCATGCGCGACTCTGGAATCCGCACGCCTTCCACGAGCAGCCGCACCGACTTCATGAAGTTGTCATAGTTCAGGAAAGGTTCGCCCATGCCCATGAACACGATGTTGACGCGCTGCAGCGGGGGATCAACTCCCTGGTCGCGAAGCACCGCGGCGATCTGCCCGACGATTTCTCCGGCCTCCAGGTTGCGCTTGACCCCGAGCAGCGCGGTGAAACAAAACTTGCAATTCACCGCGCAGCCCACCTGGCTCGACACGCAGATCGTGGAGCGATGCCAACTCGTGGGTGGTGGCGGGACTTCGCCCCGATGGACGGGGCGGAGCCCCGTCACCACACGTTCCGGATCGGTGACGGCTTCCAGTTCATCGCCTGCTTCGGTGCCGTCGCCGATCTCGCCTCCGTCGCCTTCGGGCATCCAGACCGTCTCTACCGTTTCTCCGTCGGAGAGTTCCACCAGATATCGCACTGTGCCATCGCTCGAAACAAACTTGCGCGCAATCTTCGGAAGGCCAACATTCCAGCCTTCCTCCACGAGACCAGCCCGATATTCGAGCGGCAACGTCGAGACCTGATCGAGTCGATCGATCCTTTGCCGGTATACCGCATCAAACAGTTGCTGGCCCCGGTAGGCAGGCTGCCCGGATCCGAGGGCAAGGTCTGTGAGTTCCTGCAGGTTAAGTCCTAAAAGCGAATTGGATGGCTGGTTTTGCATGTGGCGCCGGTGGAGCGACGGGCTTCCGCGCCCGTCTCATAGCATAATACTGAATCAGCATGCGAAGGATTCACCGTAAGTTAAACAAAAACAAGGCTAAAGTTCGGTCGCCATCGCCTTGCCCCGGATTGTGGGAGAATAGTAACAGCAACCGCCCCGGAACTCATACTTCGATCCGAACGTCATAGTTTGGATCCTAACGTCATAACGTCATACTAGGAAATTCACGGTAAGAGACTAATGGTAAAAGAATCCCGCAGCATTCGTCGTCAGGTCCTGCCGAATGGCCTCACGGTTATCACCGAGCAGATGCCCCACATACGCTCGGTTGCGATCGGCATCTGGCTCAAGTCCGGTTCGCGCGACGAAGATTCGGAATGGAACGGCATTTCGCACTTCATCGAGCACATGGTGTTCAAGGGAACGGAGACGCGCTCCGCCGAAGCGATTGCCCGCCAGGTCGATTCCATCGGCGGCAATATGGATGCTTTCACGGCGAAGGAATGCATCTGCTTTAACATCAAGGTTCTTGATGAGCACCTTCCGCTCGCCATGGACGTTCTCACCGATCTTGTCCTTCATCCTGTGTTCGATGCCGGCGACATCGCAAAGGAGCGGGGAGTGATTCTCGAAGAAATAAAAATGGACCAGGACAATCCCGACTACCTGGTCCACGAAATCTTCACCCAAAGTTTCTGGAAAGACCACGCGCTCGGTCTGCCGATCCTGGGCACGCGCGACACGGTGAAAAAATTCGAGCGCCCTGTCGTGTCCCGCTTCTATGGACACCACTTCGCTCCCGGCAATCTCATCGTCAGCGCTGCCGGTAACCTCGATCATAAGCACTTTGTGGAACTCGTGGCGCGATATTTCGAGCAGGTGAAGGCGGCGAAAAACGGATTGCATTCCCCCCAGCCCAAGACTTTTTCGCGCATTAACCTGCGCAACAAGAAGTCGCTGGAACAGGTTCAGATCTGCATTGGCGTACCCTCGCATCCGATGGCGCACGAAAGCCGCTACGCCTCCTACATTCTTAATACGCTGCTCGGGGGCGGGATGAGTTCGCGCCTGTTCCAGAACATCCGTGAGCGCCAAGGGCTCGCCTACTCCATCTATAGCGACCTGAATCCCTATCGCGATACCGGCTCCATGTGTGTATACGCGGGCACTTCGCGCGAGTCGGCCATCAAGGTGGTGGAGTGCGTGGTCGAAGAATTCCGCAACCTGAAGACAAAGCCTGTGCCCGAAGAAGAACTGCGCCGCTCCAAGGATCAGCTCAAAGGCAGCCTCATGCTCTCGCTCGAATCCTCGACCGCTCGGATGTCAAACCTGGCGCGCCAGGAAATGTACTACGACCATTTCTATGGGCTCGACGAACTCATCGAACGCATCGAAGCCGTCACCGTAGAGGATCTGCAGAAAACCGCCGAAGAATTTTTCCGCACCGAGCAGATCGCCGTGACCATCCTGGGCAACCTGACCGGCCTGAAACTAACGCGGGACCAGCTCACCTGCTGATGCATGTTACGCAGCCCGCGTCGTAAGCGAGGCCGGTTTGGGCGCCAACGATTGCGGCGAAGCCGCGATGTTTATTTGAATGTATCGGCACTCGCCTTGGCACATTGGCCATCCTGCGCGCTGGTGCCTCCCGAAACGCCAATTGCTCCCACAATCTTGCCGTCGCTGACGAGCGGAATGCCGCCTTCAATCGGGGTTGCGCCTTGCAGCCGGAGAAGGCGCAAGCCTTCTCCACCGGCCGCCAATGCGTCCTGGAACGCTTTTGTCGGCCGCTTGAACAGGGCAGCGGAGCGGGCCTTGTCAATCGCAACGTTGGCGCTTCCGAGCTGGGTATTGTCCATCTTCTCGTAATAAACCAAATTACCCGCGGGGTCGACGATCGCCACCGCCATGGACCAGGCGTTCTTCGCTGCTTCCGCGAGCGCCGGCATGGCCGCTTTCCTGGCATTATCCAAGGTGATGCTCAAGCCGTAGGGATTCGGCATTTGGGCAACGGCGACAGCCAAAGCGCAAGGCACGAACATCAGGGCGACGACAGTTCTCACGAGTGATTCCGGTGACATGGTTGGTTCTCCTCTAATTGGTGTGGTGTGAAGGCGAAAACAACGCTAACGGCCACTCAAGATAATTTGGGCAATATGCCATCCTTCTGACGCAACCCTATTCGGATAGTGCAGGCAGGTTGATTCAAACTAATGTTCGGCGCAAACGATGTCAATCAGGGAACCGGCATCCCAGCCATTTCTGAACTCGGGTGTATGAGGATAGCGGAGATGCCGTAAAGACGCAGGGGAGAGCAGATTGCGAACGGCGAAGGCTGATAGGTCTATTTTTTTGCAGGCATTGACCGCTCCGCGGAGGCGGCCGGCGTGGGGTGCATCGCAGGGGTTGGGTACGAGCGAGACGGTTCGGCGGAGAAGGCACGACTAGCTGGTGTTGGGGGCGAGAGGACGCGAGAGCGAGACCCAAAGAAGGCGGCAGAGTTGCTCGGCGGAACGCACTCGATGGTTACCACGATGGAGATAGCGGATGCGATAGAGGCGCTCAATGATTAATGCCAACATGGTGAGAAGATAGTTGAGGAGGACACTGTTTTCCTCATGGTGGCAAGTGTGCTCCAAGCCGTAGCGGTTCTTGGCATCGTTGAACCCTTGGTTTTCAATCTCCCAACGACTCTTGGCCATGTGATACAACGACAGGCTGCTCACCTGGTGCAGGGGAAAGTCGGTCAACCATTCGGCCTCGACCACCTGGCCGTTGGGTTTGTGTTGGCGATAGCGAATCACGCGCACGGTTTTCCATTCCAAAGGATCCCAAGGATCGAAGTCATCGGCATCCCAGATCTCGACCCGATCTTTGCCGTCGCGATAGACGTACATGGGTACCTGCTGTTGGAACCGCCGCTGCACCGCACCGAGTAAGAGGGGTAGATTATTTTTCAAACGTGCGACCACCCGCAGCCCCAAGCGGTTGGCGGCGTGCAGGAAGGGTGCGCCCGCGTACTCCCCATCCACCACGAGATAATCGGCGAAACGGGTGCCGAGGCTGCCCATGACTCGCGTAAGCAAACGCTTTGCCGCAGTCAACTCGCTGTCTCCCGGACCGTAGGGTTCGACGTCGAAAGGCAAAGTCAGACCGGTACCGACAACGCTGATGGTTACCAGTTTATGGTGGTACCCGATCACCTGGTGCTGGGCATCGCGAATGGGACGACACCAGGCACAATGAGATTGCTGGCTCCGACCCGCCCCGGTTCCATCCAGAGCCAGCCCGATAAAACGACAATCTTGGAACGCTTTACCGCGCTTGGCGTGGCGCACAACCTCGATCAGAGCCGAGCGCGAGGTGGCCGGATCGAATCGTTCGACGAAGTAGTTCAGGGCATCATTGCTGAATGACTGCTCCAGCCCCAGAACTCGGCAGCCCACCAGGCGAACGATCTGCTCCATGCCGTAAAAACTATTCTCGCGCAACACCCGTCCCACCAGCATCGCCCAGAGCAGCACTCGCGCCGGGATGGCCGGTTGCGGTCGGCCATCCCCGGGTTGGTCCAAATAGCGCTGCAGGCCGAGATGATGCAGGACCAAGCGGAGCAGCGCACGTGGCGTGGGCATGGTTAGCGACGGTGTTGGGACTCCTGTTTCCGGGCCAGAATCAACAGTTCGGCATTGGCGGTGAGGACTTCGCGCACCGCGTCCTGAAACTCGCGACCGGCCTCCACCTGCTGGCGTACTTGGTCGACCCAGGGCCTGGGAATTCTTTCGACGCGCCGTTTCCCGCCGGACATAAAGGTGAGAGTCCAGGCTTCATGGCCTTCTCCGTTGGCGCAGTGACAGGTGGGCTTGCCGCAACGGGTGCGGCTCATGGAGAGAGAGCCTGGCAACAAGTCGGGTGGAATGGGATAGCGGGCCAGCCGTTGAAACTTACGCTGGCGCCAGCGAGCGGCGTCCGGACCTTTTGGTGTTTGTTTCATCTTGATGCAGTACTACAACAAGATAAGGACAAATGCAAATCTTTTTTGCGAGTGCGAAGATAGAAAAGCTTTGGCGTGAACCCTGAAAGACAACAACCGCCGCATCTAGCCTGCACGGAACAGCTCTCAGTTCATTCGGAGATCAGAAACAGCTGCCGGCATCCAGGTGGGCATCTCCTGCGCCGGATGGACGCAGCCCCAAAATTTGGGGGTGTACCCTCCTCGGGGCGCTTGCTATCCTAAATATAGCTGAGGCTGAGGCTGAAGCTGAGAGCTGGGCGGCGAAAGGCCACCTTTCGGCGAGTTACTATCCATGCAAATGGTGATTGACGTCTTCGCTCAGATTTTTGGCACCCTCTGGGCGCACAAGCTGCGCTCGTTCCTTACCATGTTCGGCATTGCCTGGGGTGTGGGGTCGCTGCTGCTGCTGGTCGGTTTGGGCGAAGGCTTCAGAACCGGTAACCGGCGCAACCTTTCGGAGTACGGCGAAAACATCATCATGATGTTCCCCGGCCGCGCACCGGCGGTTGCGGGCAGCATGAACTCGGCCCGCCAGTACCATCTTACTTACCAGGATTACCTCGACATCCGTAAAGAATCTCCGCACATTCGTGCCGTCACTCCTGTCCTCGCCAGCAACGACGTGCATGCCGTGAGCGAGTTCGCCAGCGCCAGCGGCCAACTCAACGGCGTCGAACCGCAGTACAACGGAATCCGTTTTCTGCCGCTGAACCAGGGACGGTGGCTGAACGACCTCGACGAAGCTCAGAAGCGCAACGTCGTCATTCTGGGCGAAGAGATGACACACCACCTTTTCCCCGGACGTCCCGCCATCGGCTCGTTCATTTTGCTCAACGGCTATCGCTTCGAAGTGATCGGCACGCTCAAGCGCGTCGGTCGCGGCGATGACAACATGACCAACACGCGCTGTTATATTCCCTTCCAGGTTATGCGCAACGATTTTCCGCTCAAGGGCGAGGAAGCCTACGATGCGATTTCATACATCTACTATCAGCCTCGCGTCGCCGACGAACACCTGCTGGCGCTGGGTGAGGCTCGCCGCGTCATCGGTCGCAATCACCACTTCGATTATCACGATGAAGACGCTTTCGAAGGTATAGACACAGTCCAGCAAGCGCAAATGATGGGCACGATCTTCGATGCGATGAATGAATTCCTTGGCACCGTCGGTCTGGTCACGCTGGCGCTCGGTGCCATCGGCGTCATCAACATCATGCTCATCGCGGTCACCGAGCGCACTCGCGAAATCGGATTGCGCAAAGCTCTGGGCGCCACCAACCGCAGCATCATGCTGCACTTTTTCGCGGAAGGAATTATTCTCACGCTGGTCAGCGGACTGATCGGCATGGGCCTGGCCGGCGGGTTCATGGCGCTGCTCGGCAATTACAACGGTCCCGGCGGCTTCGATCCGCCACGACTCGTGCCCAAAACGGCGATCCTTGCCATTGCCAGCCTTACGCTTGCAGGTGTGGTCGCCGGACTCTATCCCGCGCGCAAGGCCGCGCGCCTCGAACCGGTCGAGGCCCTGAGGGCTGAATGATGTCCTTTGATCTCACAAAAAAGGGCGGTACCGGTTCGCCTGAATGAGAACGAAGCAGGAATAGTCCGATAATCCGATGATGCGCGATCTGCTCCAGGAATCCTACGACGCCATGCGCCATAACCGGCGACGCACCGCACTCACCATGCTGGGCATGGCCTGGGGCATCGCTACCGTGGTTATGCTGCTCGCCTACGGCGATGGATTCGGCCGCGCTTGTGCCAACATCTTTGCCAACTTCGGCACGAAGATGATGATCCTAGCTCCCGGCCGCTCGTCGATGCAGTCCGGCGGCGACAAGGCGGGCGCGCAAGTCCGCGTCACCATGGATGACGTCGACCTGCTGACCACCAACATTCCGCAGATCACCCACATCACTCCCAGTTGCAACAAGGATGCGACGGTGCAGTACGACACACGCTCTTACACGATTGGCGTCAATGGCGAATATCCCAACACTTTTGCCATACGGGCTCTAACCCTCGCGCAGGGGCGGTTCTTCAATGCTGAAGATCAAAACCAGCGCGCGCGTGTTGCGGTCATCGGTTCCGACACGAAAGAAAAGCTTTTTTCCGGACGCAACGCTCTTGGCGAGTATATTCGCGTTGATGGCATCAGCTTTGAAGTCGTCGGCGTGCTCAATCCGAAGATGCAGGCTGGCGACGACAATATCAATCGCGTTGTGTACGTCCCCTTCAGCACCATGGGTGACCTCAAGGACACTCACTACCTCGACACCATTTGGTTCAATTACGAAACAAACGACTATGAACGGATCGAGCAATCGGTGCGCTACCTCCTGGCGGCGCAGCACAAATTCAACCCGGCCGATCGCCGCGCGCTGTTTGTCTTTAATCTCATGGTGCAGGTTCACCAACTCGAGGTGGTCACGATCGGCCTCAAGGTTCTGCTCGCGTTCATCGGGACCCTCACGCTGGGCATCGGCGGCGTGGGATTGATGAATATCATGCTGGTGTCGGTTACGCAGCGCACGCGTGAGATCGGCATCGAGAAAGCGCTGGGCGCGCGACGCCGCTACATTTTTTTTCAGTTTCTGGCCGAGGCTCTCACCATCACGTTCATCGGCGGAGTTTTCGGCATCATCCTTGCCTACGTCGTTGCCCTCACCGTTGGGAGGCTTACGCTCTACAGCGCCATGGCCAAACACGCCGAGGCAGGCGACATACGGCTTATGATCAACCCCCTTACGCTGATCGTCGCCGTCCTCATCCTCGCTGCGGTCGGATTGATCAGCGGCATGGTCCCCGCCATCCGCGCGTCTCGCCTCGATCCTATCGAAGCTCTCCGCTACGAATAATGGACGAGGCTTACCCCGCTCCAGGGGAAATCCAGTCGCAGCGAAGGGACTTTTTCCGCAGCCTGCTCGGACTTTTCCGCTGTTAAAATCTCGAAGGTCCACAGAAACACCTAAACAAAAATGGTGTTATCGCAATTGGAGGATAGTGAAAAAATGAAAAGGCTGATTGGTTTACTCGTGATATGTTTCGCGTTTTCTCTCTCAGCCCTGGCCCAACACGAAGAACATGCCGGCGGTGGCGGCAAGCCGGAGGTCGGCGGCCATGAAAACATCCCGAAGCACGGTCCTGCGAAAGTAACGGCTCCGCATGCGACCGAGGAAAACCGCCACTTCAACGACAAGCCAGGACATCCCAATGCTCCCCACGTGCACAGTGGTAAAGAATGGGTGGGCCATGATACCGGTCCTAACGATCCTCATTACCATCTGGACCATCCGTGGGAGCATGGCCACTTTCCTGGCGGCATTGGGCGCGGCCACATTTGGCACCTCGGCGGCGGCGGCCCCAGCCGGTTCTGGTTCGGCGGGTTCTACTTTTCGGTAGCTCCGTACGACTTTTCTTTCTGTGACGGCTGGCTCTGGGATTCGGACGACATCGTCATCTACGATGATCCCGATCACATTGGCTGGTACCTCGCCTATAACGTCAGGCTGGGAACGTACGTGCACGTGCAGTATATGGGAGGGTAGAGTTCCGAGAGTTTTGTGATGCAGTACCTCGGGGAAGAGACGGGCGAGGGCGCCCGTCTCTCCCCCGGCCAAGGTTTATTGCTTCTTTTCTTCGGGTTTGTCGTCCTTCTTTTGGCCCGCGCTATTGTCGTCTTTCGTCTTGTCGTCTTTCTTCTTCTCCTGGATCGAGATCAGTTCGACCTCAAAAATCAGGCTTGCATTGGGCCCAATCTCGGCGCCCGCGCCCCGCTCGGCATAGGCCAGGTTTGAAGGAACGAAGAGCTGCCACTTCGATCCCATGGGCATGAGCTGCAGCGCTTCCGTCCAGCCTTTGATGACTCCGCTTACCGGGAATGTCGCCGGTTGCCCACGCTTGTAGGAGCTGTCAAATTCTTTGCCGTCGATGAGAGTGCCGCGGTAGTTGCACACAACCGAGTCGGACGCCGTGGGCTTCGGTCCGGTGCCGGCGGTTAGAATCTTGTACTGCAAGCCGCTGGGCAAGGTGACGACGCCTTCTTTGTCTTTGTTGGCGGCGAGAAATGCTTCGCCCTCGGTCTTGTTCGCAGTCGCTGCCTGCTGTGCTTTTTCCGCCTGCTGCTTGCCAACTTCGTTCCGCACTTCGGTGAGCACGGCCTTCTCTTCTTCTTCCGTCAGACGCGTCTTGGCGCCGCTCGTGGAGTCCTTCAAGCCTTGAATCACCAGACTCCAGTCGACTTCCAGCGACTGGCTTTTCAGGTTGCTGCCAAGGCCTGTTGCGATGTTCATTCCGAGGGCGTAGCTGAACTTATCTTTTTTCGTTGTCAGGGGAGCAGGAGTCGCGCTCTTGGTTGCTGTTCCCGTCTTTTTAGCTGGAGTCGCTGTGGTGGCTGATTTTGGAGTTGTGCCTGCAGGAGCCGATGGAGTCGTTGCCGCCGGAGTGCTTGCTGGTGGAGTCTGCTGGGCATAGCCATCTCCGGCCAGCATCATCGCGGCGGCCAATAGGAAGGTTGGAGTTAGGAATCTTTGCATTTACCTATTGTCACATTGCTCCGCGTTCTGCGCCAGACCGGACGTAGACGTAATACGATGCTTGCTCTATTAACCCGGGGTTAACGTCGCGACTGGAACTATGGCCCCGCATTTTTGGCTATAATCCCTGCATGAAAACCACTCACTTGTTCTCGCTCGCACTGCTTGTGGTCGCACTCGCATCGGCCAGTTCGGCCAAGATTTTGGTTCAGCTCAAGGATGCCCAAGGCAAGGTTGTCGGCTCCGCGATTCTATGGGAATCGGACGGGGGAATCGGGATGGAAGTCAATCTCGAGAATCTGCCGCCCGGCGAACATGCCATCCACTTTCATCAGAATGCGAAGTGTGAGGCCCCGGACTTCAAGTCGGCCGGGCCGCATTTCAACCCTGACGGAAAGAAGCATGGATTGGAGAATCCGGAAGGGCACCACGCCGGCGATGGCCCCAACTTCACTGTGGGCGCGGACGGCAAGGCGCATTTTAAGCGCGAGGATAAAGACGTCAACCTGGGCAGCGACAGCCATTCGCTGTACAGCAACGGAGGCACGGCGATCGTGGTACACGCCAAGGCCGACGACCAGAAGACCGACCCTGCGGGCAACGCCGGCGATCGCATCGCCTGCGGCGCGATTACGAAGTAGGGCAACGTGATGGCGCGGGACGGGCGAGGGCGCCCGTCTCTCCATTTAATTTATGCGCTGCTGTCCATTGGTGTCCCTTATCCCGTATTGTGCAGGCCGGCGGCGATGCCGTTCATGGTGGCTCCGATGGCATAGTCGAGAGCTGGATCGCCAATGCCGGTGCGCTTACGGCGTAGCAGATCGACCTGGATCAGGCTGAGCGGATCGACGTACGGGTTGCGCAGACGTACGGAGCGCAGGAGGACGGGATTTTTTTCCAGTAATTCCTGTTGGCCGGTGACGGCGAGAATGAGGCGCGCGGTGCGCTCGAATTCCTGGCGCAGCATTTCGAAGACGCGTTCGCGCAGGGCGGCGTCGGTTACGAGATCGGCATAGAGACGGGCGATGGCGAAGTCGGCTTTGGCCATGGCGATTTCCACGCTCCGGATCAGGCTGGCGAAGAGCGGGAAGCCGCGCATCATTTCTTGCAGGAGCTCGGCCTGCGCCGGGCTGCGCGTGGCGAAACGGTCGAGGGCGTAGCCGACTCCGAACCACGCGGGTACGGCGTGGCGGCTTTGCATCCAGCCGAAGACCCAGGGGATGGCGCGCAGGTTGTTGAGATTGAGGTCGAGTTTGCGGTCGGGGCTGAGACTGCGATTGGCGGCGCGGCTTGCGGGGCGGGAGCCGATGCGGACGTGCTCCAACTCATTCACGGGCGTGGCCTGCTCGAAGTACTCGAGGACTTCGGGATTCTCGGCGAGGTGTTTACGGTAGAAGGCGAAGGCGTCGGCGGACATCGCTTCCATGGCTTCGTGCCAGCGTTGCTTGGCTTCAGGCGAGGCCTGGCTCGGCATGGTCACTGCTTCGAGGCTGGCGGCGATCATGATTTCGAGATTCCACTCGGCTAGCACCGGGTCGGCATATTTCCAGCTTAGAACTTCACCTTGTTCGGTGATGCGGATGGCGCCGGAGAAATTGCCCGGGGGTTGGGCGAGAATGGCTGCGTGAGTGGGGCCTCCACCGCGGCCCACGGTGCCGCCGCGGCCGTGGAAGAGGCGCAGATCGACTCCGCACTCGCGGGCGGCCTGGTGCAATTGGTGCTGCGCTTTGTGCAATTCCCAGGTGCTGGTAAGCATGCCTCCATCTTTGTTGGAGTCGGAGTAGCCGAGCATGACTTCGTGGGTGCGTCCCCATGAGTCGAGTGGCGGTTGGAACTCGGGAGCTCGCCAGACACGGCGCATGATGGCAAGCGAAGAACGCAGCGCTTCGATCGATTCGAACAGAGGCACGGGCATCAGGCCGGGATCGTCTTTGCTGCCGGCTACGGAAACTCCTCCGCGCGCGGCGAGTTGGATCACGGCGAAGATGTCATGTTCGGACTGGGTATTGCTGATGACGAAATGGCGGATTGCTTCCGGAGAGTGGGTCTTCTTTAATTCGGCGACGGCGCGGAAGGTCTTGAGGAGTTCCAGCGATGGCGGCGAGAGTTCGGCCGGAAACTGCGTTGCTCCGGCGGGTAGCTTGGCTGTGGACGCGAGTTCCACGAGCGCCTGGGATTGCACGCTGGCATGCTGGCGAATGTCGAGCGCGTGCAGATGGAAGCCGAAGGTTCGCACCTTGCGCAGAAGAGGCGAGACGAGTTCTGCGAGGCGGTGGCCGTGGTTCGCGTCAAGACTGTCGCGGATGATGCGGAGATCCTCTTCAAATTGTTGCGGGGATTTGTAGGCGCGTTCGGGCTTGGAAGATTTGCGGGTGAAGCGCAAACGGGCGATCAGAAATTCGAGGAAGTGACGATAGAGTTCGGCGGCGGTGATCTGCTTCCAGCGCGAGTACTTTTCGCCGAGTTTTTCGTTGTATTCGCGAACGCGCTGGGCGAGGGCCGGTGACACTTCGATGCGACGGGTGGACATGCTCAATTGGCCGATCAGGCGCGTGGTTTCGGCTATGTAGTGGTCGATGATGACCTGGCGGGCCATGTCGACCGCTTCGCGGGTGGAGGCGGCGGTGACGAAGGGATTGCCGTCGCGGTCGCCGCCGATCCAGGAGCCGAAGGACAAGGATTCGATAGAGAACAGCTCGCGGGCTTCGGCGTCATCTTCGCTGCCGTAGACATCGCGTAGAGATTCTTCTAATTCGGCGAAGAGGCGTGGAAGAGTTTCGAAGAGAACTATGGGGAAGTAGTCGAGGCCCATGTGAATCTCGTCGCGCACGGTGGGCTTGTTGAGGCGGACCTCATCGGTCTGCCATAGGGCGGTGATCTCGGCGAGGATGAGCGATTCGTATTCGCGGGCCTCGGAATCGGGAAGGGGCAATTGGTCGAGATGCTCGAGATAGGCGGCGATGCGTCTGCGTTTCAGACGGATGGTGTGGCGCGTGATTTCGGTTGGGTGGGCGGTGAAGACAGGCGTCACTTTGACCTTGCGAAGGGCTTCGAGCAGGACGGCGGAGGAGATTCCGGCGGCGCGCATGCGGACGAGGGTGCCGCGGAAGGAGCCGGGGACGAGAGTTTTGCCTGCAAGAGCTTTTCCTTCCGACATGCGGGCGGCGCGACGGCGGCGCTTGCGATGGTTGGTCTCGGCCAGGTTGGTGAGTTCGAAATAGATGGCGAAGGCCTTGGTGATGCGATAGGCGTCTTCGACGGAGAGGCCGCTGACGATTTCGCGGGCGCGGGCCAACAGACTGCGGGTCATTCGACCGTCGTTGATGAGACTGTTGTTAGAGCCGGTAGCGGCGCCGGATTGTGGCGGCTCGCGGTGCTGGATCAGCAGGCGGCGCAACTGCTCGACTACGCCGAAAAACGGTTCGCCTTCCTGCTCGACAAGCACGCGGCCTAGCAGAATTCCGAGCGAACGGACGTCGCGGCGCAGAGGAAGTTCTTTTGCGGGATCGGCGGTGTCGGCGGTTAACTCGGCCAGGCGATCCGCCTGAGCGCCATCGCTCCAGAGGGAATTGTCGAGCATGGGATATTTTAGCGGAAGGATAATTTGGATGCCGAAAATGATCGGGAGCGGCGATGGTTCCGTCGCCGGGCAGCCGAGAACCCACTCATCGCAAAGAGCGCGCGATGAGTGGGGCACCCGCCCGCTCACTATTTTTCCACATTCCAATCCAGAAAGACTTCTGGCATAATTGATCGTGCACCCCAACCCGCACAATTTCCCAAACAAAATTAAAGCGAGGAAGCGATGTCGGCTAAGTACATCTTTGTAACCGGCGGTGTGGTGTCTTCATTGGGCAAAGGATTGGCGGCGGCTTCGATCGGATGCCTGCTGGAAAGCCGCGGCCTCAAGGTCAACCTGATGAAGTTCGATCCTTACCTGAACGTGGATCCGGGGACGATGTCGCCGTTCCAGCATGGAGAAGTTTTTGTTACCGATGACGGGGCGGAAACCGATCTTGACCTGGGGCACTACGAGCGCTTCACGCACGCCAAGCTTTCTCGCGACAACAACTGGACTACCGGGCGACTGTACGAACAGATCATCGCCAAAGAGCGGCGAGGCGATTACCTGGGCAAGACGGTGCAGGTGATTCCGCACGTCACCAACGAGATCAAGGCAGCGGCGAAGAAGGTGGCGCAGGATGTGGACGTGGCGCTGATCGAAATCGGCGGCACCGTGGGCGACATCGAGTCGTTGCCGTTCATCGAGGCGATCCGCCAGATGCGGCAGGAACTAGGGCGTGATAACACGTTGTTCGTGCACGTGACGCTGGTGCCGTTTATCGCCGCGGCTCAGGAACTTAAGACCAAGCCTACGCAGCACTCCGTCAAAGAATTGCTCAGCGTGGGAATTCAGCCGGATATTCTGCTGTGCCGCACCGACCGTTTTCTATCGAAAGAAATCAAATCGAAGATTGCTTTGTTCTGCAACGTCGAAGAAGAGGCGGTGATTACGGCGAAGGACGTCGCCTCTATCTACGAGGTGCCTATTGTTTTCGCGCACGAAGAAGTGGATACGCTGGTGCTGCGGCGCCTGAAACTGGAAGCGAAGGATCGCGATCTTTCGAAATGGAGCGATCTGGTGCACCGTGTCTACAACCCGAAGGATGTGGTGAGGATCGGCATTGTCGGAAAGTACGTGGAATATGAAGACAGTTATAAGTCGCTGAAAGAGGCGTTGGTGCACGGGGCGCTGGCACACAGCCTGAAGCTGGAATTGAATTGGATCGAAGCCGAGGGCCTGGAGACTGACGACAAGACTTATGAAGCGCAGTTGGAGGAGTACGACGGATTGCTGGTGCCAGGCGGATTCGGGAAGCGCGGCATTGAAGGTATGTTGAAGGCGATCCAGTACGCGCGCGAGAAGCATGTACCTTACTTCGGAATCTGCCTGGGTATGCAGACGGCTTGCATTGAATATGCGCGCAACGTTTGCGGATTGGCGGACGCCAACTCGAGCGAGTTCGATCCGGCGACTCCGCATCGCGTGATTTACAAGCTGCGCGAGTTGCGGGGCGTGGAAGAACTGGGCGGCACGATGCGGCTGGGCGCGTGGCCGTGCAAGATTGAGCCAGGGACACTGGCGTACAAAGTGTATGGGCAAACTGAGATCAGCGAGCGGCACCGGCATCGCTACGAGTTCAACCGCGAGTATGAAGAGCCGATGGTGGCGGCCGGGTTGAGGATTTCCGGGTCAACTCCGGACGGCACTTACGTGGAGATGGTGGAGATTCCGGGGCATCCGTTTTTTATTGGGTGTCAGTTCCATCCGGAATTCAAATCGAAGCCGCTGGAGCCGCATCCGCTGTTTAGGGCGTTCACGGGCGCTGCGTACGAACACGGACAGAGAAAGAAAGAACGGAAAGATGCGGCCGTAGTGGAGATGTTTCTACGGCCGGAAAAAGTGGGAAGAAGATAGGGTTCACCGCCGAGACGCAGAGAACGCCGAGAAAACCGAGAGCAGATCCCTCGCTCCGCTCGGGATGACAACATTAGGAAGTGAATTTGGAAAAGATTGTCTCGGCGTGTCGCAATAAACAATGACGCTCTCATTCCAAATCGATAATGTTCGCGTCGGCTCTGGCGATTTGTTTCTTATTGCTGGGCCGTGCGTGATTGAGAGTGAAGAGCATGCGCTGCGCATGGCTGAGATCATCAAGGGCGTGGCGCGTTCGCTGAATTTCCCTTTCATCTTCAAAGCGTCGTACGACAAGGCCAACCGCACTTCGATTCGGAGCTATCGCGGGCCGGGGATGAAGGAGGGGCTACGCATTTTGAAGAAAGTCAAAGATGAAGTGCATATTCCGGTGCTGACCGATGTGCATCAGGTGGCCGACGTCGCCGCCGTGGCTGAAGTGGTGGACGTGCTGCAGATCCCTGCGTTTCTGTGCCGGCAGACGGATTTGGTGGTGGCGGCGGCGCTGAGCGGGCGTCCGGTGAACATCAAGAAGGGGCAATTCGTTTCTCCCTGGGACATGAAGCACGCCGTCGAAAAGTGCCGCGACGCCGGGAATAGCCAGGTGTTTGTGACGGAGCGCGGTTCGAGTTTCGGCTATAACAATCTGGTGGTGGACATGCGCTCGCTGGCCATCATACGCAAGTTTGCGCCGGTGGTGTTTGACGCGACGCACTCGGTACAGCTGCCGTCGGCTGCGCCCGGCGATGGAGATTTGCCTGCGGTTAGCGGAGGGCAGCCGGAATTTATCCCGGTGCTTTCGCGAGCGGCGGTGGCGGCGGGCGTGGACGGAGTGTTCATGGAAGTCCACGACAATCCAAAGGAAGCGAAAAGCGACGGTGCGAATGCGCTCGACACGCGAAATCTGCGCGGCTTGCTGAAAGAATTGCAGGCGGTGAAGAAGGCGCTGGATGTGGCGCATACCACGCCGTAGGAGCCCGTGGTGAAACCAAATGCCGAACAGCGCCTGAAGGCGCAGCGATACTAATACGCTTGCGGCAGGCCTGAAGTCGTGCCCTGATACGAATCTCGCTTGTGGCAAGAGCTATTAGCGTCATCATCATCACTTCTGAATCTGCTACTATTCCGCCGTCATCTGAATCTCATCGCGTATGCATTGGTGGGCATCGATCGCCGGCATTGTTCTCATCTTCGTCATCCTCATGGATGCGTTTGAGACTGTGGTATTGCCGAGGCGCATCAAGCGGAATTTTTTTCGCATCTCGGTCCGGTTCTACAAGAAAACCTGGCGCCTCTGGACCGCAGTGGGGCGGCATATCAAGTCCGAGAACCGGCGCGAAGGCTTCCTGGCGTACTTTGGACCGATATCGCTGTTTCCGCTACTGGGCTTTTGGGCGCTCGGACTGATTGTTGGATTTGCGTGTGTGCAATACGGGCTGGGCGAGCACCTGACACTGGGCAACGAAAAAATCACTTTCGGGAAAGTG
This sequence comes from uncultured Acidobacteriaceae bacterium, assembly GCA_963730845.1. Taxonomy (GTDB): domain Bacteria; phylum Acidobacteriota; class Terriglobia; order Terriglobales; family Acidobacteriaceae; genus Acidiflorens. Next base: position 37,248 of record CAVSTM010000015.1, read on the forward strand.
GTTTATCTTAGCGGCGAAACTTTCTTCACGCTGGGCTACGGAGACATCACGCCCAGTAACGCAGCGGCCCGCGCCCTGGCGGTGATGGAAGCGGGCATGGGCTTCGCGTTCCTGGGAGTGGTAATCGGATATGTGCCGGTCATCTACAATTCGTTTGCCGCGCGCGAGCTGGAAATTTCTCTGCTCGATGCGCGCGCCGGATCGCCTCCGAGTGCGGCGGAGTTTCTGGGCCGGTTGGGATGCTGTCCCGAGCAAACGGTGCTCGATGAAATTTTTCGCGACTGGGAGCGCTGGTGCGCCGAGCTGCTGTCGAGTCACATTTCCTATCCGGTGCTGGTTTTCTTCCGGTCGCAACATGGCAATCAATCATGGCTGAGCGCGCTGACGGTGATGCTCGATGTCACGTCGTTGGTGATGACTGGGGTGGAGGGCGTTCATCCGGATCAGGCGAAGCTCACGTTCGCCATGGCGCGGCACGCTGCCGTCGATCTGGCGCAAGTGGTGAATGCGGAATACAGTCCACATGATGAAGACCGGCTCACGACGACTGAGCTAACCCGGCTGCGGTCAGAGCTTGCCGAGCGTGGCGTGAGTTTGAGCGTTACTTCGGGCGTTACTCCAGGTGCTAATACAGGAGTTGCTGCCGGTGTTAGTCCAGACGACAGCGGGGACGCACCCGACCGGCTGGCGGAACTTCGGATCCTCTACGAACCTTATCTGCACTCGCTCAGCCGCCGGCTCTTGATGACGCTGCCGCCGTGGGTCCCGGCGGCTCGGAAGAAGGATAACTGGCAGGGCGGTCCATGGGACCGCGCGATTCAGGCGCGAGCGCTGGAACACCCGGGGCGAGCGGTTGACGACCACTTTTGATCGGGTGATCGGGCCATCTCGGGGTCGGGCTGCGGCGGCGATGTTGCGACAGTTTAGCCGCTGATGACGATCAGGCGCGATCGGGCGATCGTCAGGGCTGGGAGGCCGGCAACTCTGCGACCCGCATGATGGTGCATTCTACTTGTTTGCCGCTGGCGCTCTTCACCTTGCCCTTGTTACCGCCGATCTCGTACTTTATGTCGCTGCCGACAACGAAATCGGTCGCTTTCAAGGACTCCTTTTCGTTGGTGCGGCAGGTGTACTGTTTGCCCAATGCCGCGAAGGAAAGATCGTTCTGCTGATTTTTCTGGGTTTTCTTGTCGGTTGTTCCCCACGGCTGGGAATCCTTCAGCGTAGTTGTGCCCTCGATCTTCGATCCGAACGCTGCTGCGATCGCGATCGCCATTATGGCGAGGAGCACAACTGAATTACGCTTACGCATGATCCCACCCCCGAGTTGATTGTGCGTTGAGGAAAGCGATCGCCGCCACGGATTACGGCGTGACCGACTTTCGCCGGGAGAGCGCACCCGCCCGCCGTTGCCACTACAATGGCAGCATGAATTCCGTTCAGCGGATTTCTCTTGCCGCCGTTGTCGCCTGCACTCTACTAACCTTCGTTGCCGCGCAGTCCGCGCCTCCGGTCATCAGTCATTGGCAGCGGGCCTCGGACACCCCGATTCTTTCCCCTCAGGGCGACGGCTGGGAGTCCGCCGGAACCTTCAATCCGTCCGTGGCGTTCTTTCACGGAAAGTTCGTCATGCTCTACCGCGCTCAGGATCGCGCTGGCACTTCGCGCCTGGGCTATGCGGAGAGCACCGACGGCATTCACTTCCAACCGCGTCCACAGCCCGTGCTCTCACCTGAGATGGACTACGAAAAGGACGGCGGTGTGGAGGACCCGCGCCTGGTCAAGTTCGGCCGCACTTTCTATCTCACCTACACCGGCTACAACAAGAAAGACGCACAACTTTGCCTGGCCACCTCCAAAGATCTGGTTCACTGGAAACGCCGGGGTGTAATCCTCCCCGCATACAAAGGCAAATGGTACACAGGCTGGACTAAATCGGGAGCCATCGTGCCGGAGAAGATCGACGGCAAATACTGGATGTATTTTCATGGCATCAGCTCCGCCAAGCTCGGCCAAGTCGGACTCGCGTACTCGACCGACCTCATTCACTGGACCGAAGCGCTCGACCAGCCCATCCTCGCGGCCCGTCCCGGAAATTTCGACTCGGCTGTGGTTGAACCCGGTCCCGCTCCCATCCTTACTCCCACCGGTATCATCCTGGTGTACAACGGAGCCGACGATCATGTCGTCTACCGCACCGGCTTTGCCGCCTTCGACCGCAAGGATCCAAGTCATCTGCTCATGCGCACTTCGGATCCCATATTTGCGCCGGAGAAAGATTGGGAGAGGATAGGCCAGGTTCCAAATGTAGTGTTCGTGGAGGGAGCCGCGCCTCAGGGTGATCACTATCTCTTCTATTACGGCGGCGCCGATAAATACATAGGCGTAGCCCGTGCCGAAGTGTCTGCGGGCGCACGTTAGGAATTGCTGATGGAATCGGGCGGCTTCGAGGGAAGATCGCCCGATGGCCCGATCATCCGATGACCCGATGCTCTGCTCCTTCTGCTAACATTCCTCCTTCATGAAACACGTGGGCGAAAACGTGGTGCGCATCGAAGCTGAGGCGTTGCGGGCGCTCGCGGACCGGCTGGCGGGTCCGATGGCTGCGGACTTCAACCGGGCGCTGGAACTGATGTCTGGCTGCCGGGGCCGGGTGGTGGTGACGGGGATGGGGAAGAGCGGGCTGATCGCTCGCAAGATCGCGGCTACGTTGAGTTCGACCGGATCGCCGGCGCTTTATTTGCATCCGGTGGAGGCGCTGCATGGCGACCTGGGGATGATCGTGGGCGGCGATCTTGTGCTGGCGCTTTCAGCCAGCGGGGAGACGGAAGAAATTCTCCAATTGCTGGCTACGATTAAGCGCCTGCAGGTTCCCCTGATTGCTATGACTTGTGACTCCGTGACCAGCGACGATATTGCTGAAGGCCCAGCGGGGCGGAGCCCCGCTGCCACACGAGTTTCTACTCTCGCGGCTGCGGCTGACGTGGCTTTGGACTGTTCGATTTCAAAGGAAGCTTGTTCGCTGGGGCTTGCTCCTACGGCTTCTACTACGACCATGCTGGCTTTGGGGGATGCTTTGGCGGTGGCGCTTTCGGAAAAACGTGGGTTCAAGGAAGAAGACTTCGCCAACCTGCATCCTGGGGGAAAGCTGGGCAAACGGCTGGCGCGAGTTGAATCGTTGATGCACTCGGGAGACGCGGTTCCGCGGGTGACGGCGCAGACTAAGATGCCGGGTGTGATTTATGAGATGTCGCGCAAGAAGCTGGGAATGACGGCGGTGGTCGAGGGCGACCGTCTTCTGGGCGTGATCAGCGACGGCGATCTGCGGCGGCTGCTGGAGCGGTGCGGCAAAGATGCGCTGGATCTGACGGCGGGGGATTGCATGACGCGGACTCCTAAGACCATTGGACCGCAGGAATTCGCGGCCACGGCGCTGGCGCGCATGGAAGAGATGAAGATTACGTCGTTGGTGGTGGTGGACAGCGCTGGGCGTTTGCAGGGAATCTTGCATCTGCATGATTTGTGGGGAACGGAGATGGTGTAGTCCGCGGCTTCAGTGGAGAGGCCGAGCTGCGCTCGGCTTGGACGGACGAATGCGTCCGTCCCCACACACACCAGTCCACACTACACCAGTCACACGCTGCTTCACCAGTTCCTGCACGATCCTAGTGGCAGAAACGCTGTAGTTTTGGCGGGGGCGGGGTGGGAAACTCTTCAAACTCACCTTCCCATCCGGAGCACCCGCGGGCGGTTATGGCGCGAATCACGACCTGCTCCAGATCGCGGGCTTTGGCCTGCGCTTGCGAGATCTGGTCGGCAGTAAGAGGGCTGCGGTTGAGATCGCCAATATCCGCGCTTGCGGCCGCATAACCAGCGTCGGCCGCAATGGTGTACCAAATGTAGGCAGTAAAGAGATCTTGTGTAATGCCGCGGCCGTCTTTCAGCGACTTGGCGTAGAAGTACTGCGCCTGGGGCAATCCTTGATCGGCGGCGATCTTATAAAGCTTCGGTGACTTCGTGTAATCCCGATCCGCCATTAGACGGCCGAGGTAGTAGGCACCGTAAGCGTTGTTCTGGTCGGCGGAGATCTTGAGCCATTTCTGGGCCGCATCGAGATCACGCGGCACGCCGGTGCCGAGGAAAAGGCTTCGTCCGGCGAGCCAGCCGGCAAGCGGGTCGCCTTGTTGAGCCGCCTTACGATACAGGTCGACGGCCTGGCTCGGATTGCTCGCGACCACGGTTCCGGTTTCGTAATAGTAAGCGAGCGCGATCTGGGCTGGTCCGTATCCGAGGTCGGAGGAGCGACGGAAGTAGTCAATTCCCAGAGTATCGTTTCGCGTAGGCCCGACGCCGGTAATGGCGTCTATTCCGCGATCATAGAGAGCTTCCGGTGAAGCGCTCTGCGCTGAAGCGATCGCGCTGCATAGCAAGAGAATTGAGGACAGAACGGTTCGACGCATGGGTAGATTTCCTGTAAGAGATGCTGGAGCAAGTATAGGAAATAAGCGGGCCGGTGTAGAGTTACGAAAGTCCGAGGACGGGACGGACAGTAGAACAGTGGCAATTTCAGAAACACCGGATGTGGGCGCGCGACGCTCTAGTGAGAGCTTCGGTCGTCCCTACGGGACTTCGTCTTTTTCCGCCGCCAACCCAGCGCTGAAGCGCTGGGCTAAGCTTGGCCACCCCCTCCGGGGCTAGCGTTATGCGTATCCGGGGTTTGAGTTACGCGTATTCGGGGCTTGTGTTATGCGTAGCGTTCGCGCATGAAGTCGGCGATCGCCGCGTAGGCCGCGGTCAGCGTCTTTTCGTCGGGCAGGAAGACGATGCGGAAGTGTTTCGTCCCGGGGCGCTGGCCGAATCCGGAGCCGTGCACTACCGTTACGTATTTTTGGCGAATCAGTTCGGTGACGAAGACGTGGTCGTCTTCCGGGATGTCGATGCGTGGGTAGGCGTAGAAAGCTCCGCGCGGCGCGACGCAACTTACGCGCGCAGTTTCGGCGCACCATTTCATGGTGAGATCGCGGCGGCTGCGCAGCTTACGCTTCACTTCGACGAGGTGATCCTGCGGGCCCTCAAGCGCGGGCTTGATGGCGTACTGCTCGGGATGGTTAGCGCAGAGGCGCGCCCGCAATAGCTTGTTCACGCCTTCGAGATACGGCTTGATTACGGAGGCTTCGCCGCTGGCAATGCCCCATCCGATGCGCCATCCGGGGGCGAGATAATTCTTGGAGAGTCCGCCGAACGTAATGACCGGGAGGTCGGGCGCGACCGAGGCCATCGCGACGTGCGGGGTTTCGTCGATTATGAGCTTGTCGTAAATCTCGTCGGCAAAAATGATCAGGTTATGGCGGCGCGCTAGCTCCGCAATTTGCTCCAGCATCTTTCTGGTGCAGACTGATCCAGTGGGGTTGTTGGGATTGATCAACACGATGCCGCGCGTCGTGGGCGTGATCTTTTTCATGATGTCGTCGAGATCGGGCTGCCAGCCGTCCTCTTCGTTCAGGTAATAAGTGTTCAGTCCAATTTCGAGCTTCGCCAAAACCGCGGAGTAGAGCGGATAGTCGGGGCAGGGCGTCAGCAGATTGTCGCCCGGATTGAGCAACGCGGTGAGGCAGATGTCCACTGTTTCGCTGACGCCGGAGGTGACGAATACATCCTGAATGCTGGCGATGCCTTTGCGGGCTGCCTCGCCGCGAATGGCTTCGAGCGCGGGAGCGATGCCTGACGAACTCGAATATCCATTCTTGCCGTTGCGCATGGCTTGATAGACGGCCTCAATCATGTGGGCGGGGGTCTGGAAGTCGAAGTTGAGCGGGTCGCCGATGTTGAGCGGCAGAATTTTGTGTCCTTGCCGGGCAACCTCGTCGGCGACGCAGGCCAAGTCGCGAATGGCGTAGCGGACGTTTTCTAGGCGAGTGGCGGGGGTAATCTCGCGGGCTTGAGTGACGGGCATGAGGGAATTCTAACCGCAGAGGGCACGGAGGACGCAGGGAAAATCCAGGTAAGCGCGCATAAGTAGATGTCATAGGTTTGACGCGACTCGTAAAATTGTGAAGGATACGCTTCTTTCTCGGGAGGAGTTCCATGCGCTGTGCAAGGTTGGTGTTGGTGGCTGCGTTTGCTGCGGCGGTGTCGGGAGTGGCGCAAGAACAGACTATGGCGCCGCCGGGGGATTGGCTGCATGGAATCACGACCGGGAAAAATGTGGTGGTCGACATGACGTATCCGGTGAACGAGAAATTTCCGCCGTGGCCGGGGGATGACAACCACGTGTTCGAGGCGAAAGCGAATGCGACGATGGAGAAGGACGGATACTTCACGCGCAGCTTCTGGATGCTGGAGCACTATGGAACGCACATGGACGCGCCGGCACATTTTCCGCCGGGGAAGGTTACGCTCGATGAAATTCCAGACGCGCATTTTTTCGGGCCGGTGGTTGTGATCGACGTTCGCGAGGAGGCGGCCAGGGATCCCGATTACCGGCTGACGGTTGTGCGGGTAAAAAAGTGGGAAGCGGAGCACGGGCAGATTCCGAAGGGTGCGATCGCGGTGTTGCGAACGGGATGGGGTTCGCGTGTTCCCGATGTGGCGCGCTACCGGAATATGGACGTGAACAAGGTGATGCACTTTCCGGGGTACTCGGTGGAGTCCGCGAAGCTGCTGATGGAACGCGGTGCGGTGGGGTTGGGGATCGATACGCTGAGCATCGACTACGGCGCGTCGAAAGACTTCGAAGTGCATCGTGTGGACCTGCCCGCAGGACTCTACAACCTTGAAAACCTGGCGAACACAGAGTCACTGCCAGAATGGGGCGCGTATTTGATCGCGGCTCCGATCAAGCTTGCGGGCGGGTCGGGCGGGCCGGTCCGTGTGTTCGCGGTGCTGCCTCCGAAGTGAACAGCGGGATAGCAAGCGGCAGCGGGGTAGCGACGCTGAGTCTCTCCTGTGTGCCGGATGAGTCGCAGTTCAGTGTGGGTTGAAAAAGAAGGTGACGATCTCGTCGCTGGACGACGCGGCTTGGGCGTATTTCCACGTCATCACGGCTTTGGCTGCGCTCTCGGCAAGAACCGGGTTGCCGCCGACAACGCCGACGTTCGCCACGGTTCCGTTCGCGAGCACCCGGGCACGCAGGCGAACCTTCCCCGCCGAATTCCTTTGCTTTTCAGGACTTTGGGATAATCGGGTTGTTGGGTCCGAACGACCCTGCGGTCGGAGGGCTCCTCTGGCTGGGCTTGTGCCGGCGGAAACGAGCCTAACCCCAGGCAGAACAACCGCAGCGCCGAAGTCAACATCTGATTGTGGCGCTTGGTCCGTGAACCAGCGCCGCGATCGTAGGTCGATCTGTACCTACTGGGAGGGCTGAAAAACGCATAAACCCTGAACAGATACGGTAGGCGTTTCGAAGAGCGAGCCGCAAGATCACGGTTGTAGGCGTCCCAAAAAATACGCGGACGTTTTCGGAATGGCGAGCTGGGTGATGGGTCAGGCAGGCAAAAACCTTGAACCACAGGGGGCACAGAGGTGCACAGAGACCAGATCTCTTTGTTTCTCTGCGCCCCCTGTGGTTAGGTCCTACTCCGCGCGATCGATCTGCGCTTTTTGCAGCTTGTCGGAGTAATCGACGTAGACGGACTTCCACTCGGTGTAGAAGTCGATCGCACCGATGCCGCCCTCGCGATGCCCGTTGCCGGTGGCTTTGGTGCCTCCGAAGGGCAGATGAACCTCGGCTCCGATGGTGGGGGCGTTGATGTAGGTGATGCCAGCCTCGAGGTCGCGGACGGCCGCGAAGGCTTTGTTCACGTCCTTGGTGTAGAGCGACGACGACAGGCCATACTCGACGTTGTTGGCTATGGCTATGGCATCTTCGAGGTTGTCGCAGGGGATGATCGAAACCACCGGCCCGAAGACTTCTTCCTGGGCGATGCGCATCTTGGGATCGACGTCGGTGAAAACGGTGGGCTCGAGGAACCAACCATGCTGATATTCGCCCTGGTCGAGGCGATGGCCGCCGGTTACGAGCTTGGCGCCTTCGGTCTTTCCGATCTCGATGTAGTTCAGGTCGGTCTTGAGTTGGTTCTCGTTCACCGCCGGGCCCATCTCGACGGTCTCGTCGAGGCCGTTGCCGACTTTGATCTTCCTGGCGCGAGCGACGAAGTGCTCGACGAACTCGCGGTACACGCCTTTTTGCACGATGATTCGACTGGTTGCAGTGCAGCGCTGTCCGGTGGTGCCGAAAGCGCCCCAGAGGCCGCCTTCGACGGCTAGTTCGAGGTTGGCGTCGTCGAGCACGATCATGGGATTCTTGCCGCCGAGTTCGAGCGAACAATGCTTGAAGGTCTGAGCCGCCGTGGTGCCGACAATCTTGCCGACTGCCGACGATCCGGTGAGCGAGATGGCGCGGACGAGCGGATGTTCGGTCAGCGGGGTGCCGACTTCCGAGCCGAAGCCGGTCACGATGTTGATGACACCTTTCGGGATGCCGGCGTCGGTCAGCGCCTGCACCAGGTTGAAGGTGGAGAGTGGAGTGTCCTGCGCGGGCTTGATCACGCAGGTGTTGCCACAGACGACAGCGGGGAGCAGCTTCCACGAAGAGATGGCCATGGGGAAATTCCAGGGCGTGATCATGCCGCAGACACCGATGGGCTGACGGATGGCCATGGCGAACTTGTTGGGCAACTCTGACGGCACGGTTGGGCCGAACAGGCGGCGGCCTTCGCCGGCGTTGTAGTAGGCGGCGTCAATGGCTTCCTGCACGTCGCCGCGAGTTTCTTTCAGCACCTTGCCCATTTCGCGGGTCATGTCGCGGGCGTGGTCTTCTTTGCGCTCGATCAGGATTTCGGCGGCACGGAAGACCATTTCGGCGCGGCGGGGCGCGGGCACCAGACGCCATTTGGCAAAGGCACGCTTGGCGGCGTCCACGGCGGCGTCTACGTCGGCTTTGTTCGAGCGCTGGAAGATGGCGACGACTTCGCGGGTGTCGGCGGGATTGCGGTCTTCGAAAGTTCTTCCGCTGGCGGATTCAACCCACTCGCCGTCGATGAAATTCTTGAAAACCTTGGTTTTGGTCGTGCCGCCTTCGATCACCGGCTTGGTCATGGTATCGGTCGCCATTGAAAACCTCCTGGGAATAGTGCTGAACTTCAATGCTAACAACCGGGGTGAAGACGGGCAAGCGAGGGGGGTTTTGTCGCCCGTCCAGTCGGGCGGGGACGCCCGGCGCTCCATGATCGCCTTGGTCACTTTCGTAACCCTTCCCCCTACTGACCCAAGTTTAATACCCATGCCAGCGGGGATATGATGAGCAGAGTAGGGACATCCCATACTTTCAGAATCTTGAAGTGAGGTTGACTCGGGTTCGTGCCGAATAAACTCAAGCCGGAAGTCTATGTCGCCTGGAAGACGGTGACGTACCGCAGCGTGATCATGGCGCTGCTGGGTGCGGCGCTGATCTTTGGCGCGGTTATGCACGCGGCGTTCCCGAAATTCACGGATTCGACAGTGAAGGCAGCCGGACATTTTTCCACGAGCTTGCTGGAAAAAGTAGCGGGCATGGCGCCTCCGATCAAGGGGTCGACGGCATTGGTGGCGCAGCAGGCGCACTTCACCGCGCTCGATGGCACGATTCGGGTAAGGAAAGGCAACGGCAATAGCTGGATCAATGCCGACTACAACGTGCCGCTGGAAAAGGGCGACGTGGTGCAGACGGGCGCCGAGGGCATGGCGAAGATTGTTTTCAACGACGGCACCAACTACACCGTGAAACAGGATTCGCTGATTGTGATCGAAGAAAACTCGGCCAACGATCAGCAACAAACGAACGTGTCGGTGGCGGTCACGACTGGCACGGTGGACCTGACGACCGCGACTTATGTTCAGGGTTCGAAGTCGCAGGTGATTGTGGCGGGTGCGAAGGCTTCGCTGGCTCCGGACTCGTCGGCCATGGTGCACAATAATCCGAAAGACGATTCGCATGAAATCCTGGTAAGAAAAGGCAGCAGCGAAATCGAACGCAATGGCGAAGTGGTTCACCTGTCGAATTGGGAAAAGGTAAGTTTCCAGAGCGCCTCGAAAACCATGGAACGGGCCACGGAAATCGGTCCGCCGACGCCGATTACGCCGGGCAACATGATGCCGGTTTTCATGAACGCCGAGGAGAAGGCGAAGGAAGTTGAGTTTGCCTGGACGCCAATGGCGAACGCAGCCGGATACCGGCTGCGCATTTCGCACAATCCGTATTTTTCGTCATTGCTGCTGGACCGTAAGGTGGAGACGCCGAGTGTGGTGGTGACCGGTCTGCCGACCGGCGCTTACTATTGGTCGATCCAGTCCTTCGATGCGGCCGGCAAGGAATCCGTGGAAAGCGAAAAGAATCGCTTTACCATCATCGTGAAGGCGGAAGAAAAAGTGGAACTGTCGCTTGACATCGACCCTTTTATCCAGCACGGACATGTGATCGAAGTGACGGGGAAGACGGAGGCGGGAGCGCGCGTCATGGTGAATGGCAGGGAAGTGCCGCTGGTCGGGGATGATGGTGGCTTCCACTATTTCACGCCGCCCTTGCCAAACGGGGAAAACATGATTACGGTCACGGCGCAGAATTCGAAAGGCGGAGTGAACACCCGCCAGGAGAAAGTGGTGATTCAGTAAGGGAATCGATGTCCGGAACCCAGGGTTCGGAATCAAGGTTCTGAACAACCGGTGCCCAGATAACAACCAGTTCTTCGGAACATGGAAGTAGAATAGAAGAAACGTACAAGAGAAGAAGCCAGAGGAGAGCGACTCACAAGGAAACTGAGGCAGGCTCAGGTTTCAGGGTTGAGGCGAGTTCCCGGGAAAGAGAAGTATTGCCATGTCAAACAACGGGTTTAGTAACGGCTCATCGCGGTCGCACAATTTTCGTTCTTTGTTCAGCATGTTTTCCAGCGACCTCGCTATCGATCTGGGAACCGCCAACACGCTGGTGTATGCGCGCGGCAAAGGCATTGTAGTAAACGAGCCCTCGATCGTGGCCATCAACAAGAACACGGGCGAAGTTGAAGCCGTGGGCAAAGAGGCCAAGGAGATGCTGGGCCGCACTCCGGGCAACATCGTGGCCATCAAGCCGATGAAAGACGGGGTCATCGCCGATTTCAAGGTCACGGAGAAGATGTTGAACTACTTCATTCAGAAGGCGCACAACCGCAAGATGCTGGTGCATCCGCGGATTGTGATTGGCGTGCCTTCGGAGATCACGCAGGTGGAAAAGCGGGCGGTCATGGATTCCGCCTATCGCGCCAAGGCGAGTGAAGTGCATCTGGTTGAACAAGCCATGGTGGCGGCGATCGGCGCGGGGCTGCCGATCACCGAGCCGAGCGGCAACATGGTGGTGGACATCGGCGGTGGCACCACTGACATCGCGGTAATTTCGCTCAGCGGCATTGTCTATTCGCGTTCCGTGCGCATGGCCGGCAACCAGATGGATGAAGCCATCATGAATTACCTGAAGCGGAAATATAATCTGCTGGTGGGCGAGCGCACTGCTGAGCAGATCAAGATGGAAATTGGCTCCGCCTATCCGCTGGACAAGCCGCTTACCATGGAAATCAAAGGGCGCAACCTGATTGAAGGTGTGCCTAAAACTATTACGGTGGACGACAGTGAAATTCGCGAATCGCTGAGTGAATGCGTCTCCACGATTATGAACGCCATCCGCGTCGCGCTCGAACGTACGCCGCCCGAACTTTCCGCCGATATCAGCGACCGCGGGATCGTGCTGACCGGTGGCGGCGCGCTGATTAAGAATCTCGATAAGCGCATCCGCGAAGAAACGGGATTGCCGGTCTCGATCGCCGACGATCCGCTGTGCAGCGTGGTGCTGGGCACCGGTAAGATGCTCTCGGACTTCAAACTGCTGCGCAAGATTTCGATCGAGTAGGGTGCGGCTGCGAGCAGGCAAAATGCAGATCCCTCACTTCGTTCGGGATGACAATCCAAGGTATGGGGCCTTCGTTCGGGTGACAATCGAGCTGACAGCTAAGAGCTGAGAACTGGTGTTATGGACGTCCTCGGACGCTACCGCAATCTGATCGTGCTGGTGGGAGTGCTGTTCGCGCAGATCCTGGGCTTGGCCGTGCAAGTCAGGCGGACGACCGACAACGAGCCGACTCGCCTGATCCGCATCTGGGCGGTGGGAACGGTGACTCCTCTCGAGAGGATGCTGGTGTGGGTGGAGACCTCCAGCAGCAACGTCTGGCACAGCTACTTCTATCTGCGCGGAGTGCGAGCCGAGAACCGCAACCTCAAGCTGCAGATCGAGCGAATGAGCCTGGAACAGGTGCGGATGAGCCAGGACGCCGACCAGGCGCGGCGTTTGCAGGCGCTCCTTGCCTTCAAGGAACAGTTCATCTCCCAGACCATGGCGGCGCAGGTGATCGGATCGAGCGGCAGCGAGCTGTCGCGCTCGGTCTACATCGACAAAGGGGAGAGCAACGGCATCAAGCCCGACATGGCGGTGATCACGGCGGACGGCATTGTGGGCAAGGTGCTGCGGGCGTACGGCTCTACTTCGTTGGTGCTGCTGATCAACGACCAGACCAGTGGCGTGGGCGCTCTTCTCGACAAGACTCGGCTGCAAGGCATACTGCGCGGCACGCCGTCGGGCGAAGTGGTGCTGGAAAAAGTGATGAGCGACGAAACCGTACCTGCCGGAGAAATGGTTCTTACCAGTGGCGGAGATGGGATTTTCCCCAAGGGCCTGCTGGTGGGCAGGGTGACGAAGGTTGCGCCGGGCAGTGATCTGTTTCTCAACATTCGGGTGCGTCCCGCGGCCGATCTCAGCAAACTGGAAGAAGTGCTGGTGGTAACGAAGATTGATGTCAGGCAGACAGAGCCCGATCAGACGGGCGCAATGCGCGCCGTCGACATTCTGGCCGAGCGCCTGCCCGGCGTTCCTTCCAAGCCGGCAGACGCCGTGAAAGCCGGCGTGCCGGGAACTGCCGCGACGACTAGCCCGGGCGCGGATGCCAAGCCCAAAGCCGCGCTCCCACCGACTGGGGCGGGCAGCGCTGCGCCTCCGGCGGGAAAATCGGCGAGCGCCGCGCCTTCTTCTGGAGTTGGCTCTGGCGCTTCTTCCGCAACCAAGGCAACCGCGACCGGTGCCGATGCTGCGAAGGCTTCCCCTAAGCCGGTGAAGGCCGCGGCCGAGCCGAAGCCGCAATCTGATGTCGAGGATGGTCCGCACTAAAGTGGCCACCACTTACACATCGGGAGAGCAAGTTGAGGTTTACCGGTTCAGTATTCCGGCGACGGTTCTGATTCCTCTGACCGCCGTTTTCCTGCAGGCGTGGCTGCCGCTGCGCTTTCCTTTTTTTTCTCTCTTTGATCTTCCCTTGCTGGTCACGATCGGTTTCGCGACGGCGCGGCGTAGTCCGGTGACGGGCTTGGTTACGGGAGGGCTGATCGGCATTCTGCAAGACGCGCTGACCCATCAGCCCATTGGGCTCTATGGAATTTCGCTGACGGTGGTAGGATTCGGCGCGTCTTCGCTAGGGATCAAGCTGGACGTGGAGAATGCCGGCGCTCGTTTTCTGCTGACGATTTTCTTCTACGTGGTGCACGAAGTTGTCTTCTTCACAATTGCCCGCGGGCTGATCGGATTGCGGATGGCGTCCAGTTGGCCGCACGAAATCTGGTCGGGCGTGGCGAATGCCATGCTGGGCGTTCTGATCTTTATGCTGCTCGACAGGGTCAAGCAGCGAACGTAGTGTGGGGACAGCAGTCTCGGCTGTCCGGGCGCCGCTTGCCTCGGTTTTCGGTCGTCCTTTCTTGCCCTCTCGCACTCTTTCACTTCGCGGGGCTTCCCCCCGCTGGACAGCCGAGGGCGGCTGTCCCTATGTGAACCTCAAGATGGCGCAGGCCAGGGCGGCTGCTGCCAGCGTGGCTACGAGATTCACTGTCTGGTTGCTGATCCAGCCGCGACGCTGCAGAGTGGCGCCGAGAATGCTGTCGATGAGCATGCCGGCGAATCCAGCGGCCACCGGAATCCAGAACTGAGACTGAGGAAGTATCCCGCCCGCCACCGCGACGGCTGCGATCACCAGACCGGCGGCCATGCCGGCGGCGCTTCCGGGAATCGTGATGCCGCCGTCGGTGCCTGCGGGGACGCGTTCCCAGGTTGTGATGAATAGCGCGTCGGCGCCGCGGTATTGACCGATTTCGCTGGCCACAGTGTCGGTCGCTGCTTCGGTCAGCGCAGCCAGCGCCGCCACCAACCACACCCGATTCCCAGTGACGCCGAAAACCAATGAGCCGAGGGCAGACACAGCGAGATTGGCCAGCACCTGCCAGGCATTCCGGCCTTCCCGACGCTCGGCGAGCCCGAGCGCCAGCTTACGCCGGTATCCCAAGCGGGTGGATATCCAGGTCATCACGAACAGCGCGGCTAGCGTGGCAAAAGCGGTTGGGCCGGCAGCGGCAAAAAGCAGGAAACAGGCCAGACCGCCCGCCATGGCTCCGGACCGATTGACGCCGCGCAGGGTCCTTGCCAGCGCCGCGAAGCCCAGCGTCACCGCCGCGGCGATGGCTAGGCGCGACGGTGACGAGGCCCACGCGTGGGCTGGGAAAAGAGTCAGCATAGTGGAGGAGGTTCTCAGTTGTCAGTTCCCAGTTATCAGTAGAATCTGACTCCCTGACAACTGACAACTGATAACTGATAACTGACGGCTGGAGCGCACGATCCCCGTTCGACAACACTATATTCGGTGTTCGCCGGGAGCGGACCACGCCATGTAGGGCTTGACCTTTGGATTCGCCCCGTAATCTGGCGGACGCAATCTCACCCGGTTTAAGCTACACTTCTGTACGCTTGGGTGAATTCTAATTTTGTCTGACGCGGTTCGCCGCGTTTGGCGGGACGAGGCTAGCCTCGTCTCTACGTGGGGTGAAAGCAATGGCGGCTTCAGTCTGGTCTGGATATCTTACGTTCGGATTAATCTCGATGCCGGTGCGTCTGTTCTCGGGCGCGCGCAGCAGCGGCATCTCGTTCAACCAGCTTCACCGCACCGACCACCATCGGGTAAAGCAGCAGCTCATTTGCCCGGCGGACAACCAGGTCCTCGAGCGCAGCGATATCGTGAAGGGCTATGAGTACCGCAAAGACGAATACGTCATCATCGATCCCGAAGAGATCAAGAAGATCGAGCCGAAGACGGCGAAGACGATGGAGATTCTCGAATTCGTGAAGACTAACGAAGTGGATCCGGTGTATTTCGAGTCGTCGTATTACATGGTTCCTGAAGAAGCGGGCCGCCGTCCCTATGCGTTGCTCACCAAAGCGCTGGAGGAGAGCGAGTTCGTTGCGATCGCCAAACTCACTATGCATAACCGAGAATACACCGTGTTTCTGCGTCCGCATAAAGGTGGAATGATGCTGCACACCATGTACTACGCGGAGGAGGTTCGCGAGGTCGAGTCGTTTGGCGCTCCCGATGTGGAGATTAAAGATGCCGAAATTAAAGTTGCGCATCAGCTGATTGAGGCACTGGCGGGCGAATGGGACCCGGAGAAATATCACGACACCTTTCAGGAAAATCTGAAGAAGCTGATTGAAGCGAAACTCGAGGGCGGGGAAGTGCAGGCCGTCGAACAACCGAAGAAGCTGGCCCCGGTAGTGGATCTGATGGCGGCGCTGAAGGAAAGCCTGGCCCAGACGAAAAAGCCGGCGGGGTCGGAGAAGGTTGCGGAGATGCCCGCCGAGCGACAATCGAAGACCCGCCGCGGGCGCGGGTAAATTCCGATCTCCACCTGTCTCTACTTTTATCGCGGATCCGCCCCGGCAACGAAATTTGCCTCTATCTGCTTCTCACGAATGCGGCGGCGAGCTTCGCTCTGCTTCTCACCAATGTGGTAACGAGCTTCGCTCGCCGGACAGCCGAGGGCGGCTGTCCCTACGTGATTCGGGGTGACTGATTTCCCCTCATGGCCCGGTTCCCGATACAATAACGGATTCCGCGTAACATCAATTTTTTCTACGGAGTTTGAATGAAGCGGTTTCTCTGGCTGGGGTTCGTGCTGTCGCTTTATCCGATCTGTACCGGGTGCGGCGACACTTTCCGCCCGATTATTATCCCAAATCCTCCAATTTTTCCGAACCCGGCGGGGGCGCACACGGTGGTGTCGATCAACAATAACGGCAGCGTTGTGCCCGGCACCGCAATGGTGATCGATGTTTCCGGCGACTCGGTCGTAAGCATCGCCAACGTGGGCCTTGCTCCCGTCCATTCCGTACAGCAGTCCGCCAGTGAGATCCTGGTGGCAAACCACTCCGCGATTGGCACGGTCGCCGATTCGATTACCGCGCTGAACTTCAGCGGCACAACGATCTCCAGCACCACCACGATCAGTCTGCCGCCGAATTCGGCGCCGAGCTATGTGGCGGTTGCTCCGTCGGCTACGACGGCGTATGTGACTTTACCGAGCTTCGCACCGCCCTCGGTCGGCGTAATCAACACCCTTAGCAACAGCCTGACAACGACCGTCGCGGTCGGAAACCAGCCGGATGCCATAGGCGTTACGCCCGACAACACCAAATTCTACGTAGCCAACTATGGCGACAGCACGCTCGACGGATTCAATACCGCTGACCTGTCACCGCGAACCATCAACGGTTCGTTCAATGCGCCGGTCTGGGTGATTGCGCGCAACGACAGCCAGCGCCTGTATGTGCTCAACGGCACTACCTTGACTCCTCAGGATGGTGTGGTGAGCACAATTGACACGACTTCCACGGCTGGACCGGATACTGTGATCGATGCCAGCGTTAACGTCCCTGGCGCTACTTTTATGCTCTACGACGTGAATTTGAACCGGTTGTACATACCGTGGTTTAACCAGTCGACGATGTTGGGCCAGTTGACGATACTGGATGTCTCGCAGTCGGTCCCTGCGGTTCTCGCGGGCGGCCCGATCTCCGCCTGCGCTCCCATGCAGACCATATCGTGCATTCCCACCGTCCCACCGAGTATCCGCGCCGCCACGGACCCCTGCTCGAGCACCACCGAAGCGACGCCGTTGATGGTCGTCGCCGTTACATCTCTGCCCAATGGGACCCGCGCTTATGTGGGGGCTTATTACGAAGACTCGAACAATAATATCTGCCCTCAGGTAACCGCAATCGACGCCGTGAGCAACACGGTCACGGACTCAACTCCGATCCCAGGATTTCCGGACGCAACCATCCAGTATTTACCCGGCGGAGGGATGGTTCCGGATCCCTACTATGTGGCCGCCTGCGTTCCTCCGACTCCTCCAGCTCCCTACCATGCGACCTTCCGCTTCATGATGGCCGCCGGCGGCGACAGTACCCGGGCGTATCTCGCCAGTTGCGATGCCGGTAATGTCAATATCGTCGACACCTCCAATGACACTTATATCCTGAATCAACCGGCTCCCATCGGGGCGCGCGCGCCGATTTCGCCGGGTCAACTGAATCCGCCGCAGAATCCGGTTTTTCTGATTGGCGGTCCGTAAGAACAAGTAGTTGAGAGTTTGGAGCCGGGAGTTTCGAAGAGCGAAGCTCCCGCCAGGCAGCGCAGACGCCCGCAGAAAGACGCGGCAAGCCGCGTCTTTACAGCGTGTTTTTCTTGATTGCACGTTCGAAGGTTGGGATGAATTGCAGAGTGGCGATCCGTTCCTATCCCGCGACTGCGGCGGCTTCCATCTCCCGGCCGTGGTAGCGCAAGGCCACATTCATGAAGACGTTTCCGTTGGAAGTATTGAAGCACAGCACCAGGGCTTCGGTGTCTTCACTGCTTTTGCTGCCCTGCTCGGAAGTGTGCTGGGTGGGTGGATGCACGCGAAAGTGAAATCCCTGGTCGTTGAGCGTGGTGACGGCGTTGCCAATGGTCTGGTTGGCCAGCTCACAGACCGCTTCCCGAACCAGATCTTCGTCGGTGTCGGATACTTCGACTCCAGCCAGACGGCCGGCAAGTTGCACCGCCGCTCCCCGGTCGGCGTCGAAAATAATCCGGCCTTCAATCTCGCCCGTGAGGCAAACCTCGGCAGCGACGCCTTTCCGCCGGTACGCCTCTTGTTCCATGCTCAGATTCTCGATGGAAATGGGCGACTGCATCGCCTGTGCGAGGACGGCGTCGGCGGAGTTAATGAAAGGCTGAATCAGGTCCATCCGCATGACTAGGCTCCAGCTCCGGCGCCCCGCACCGTGACGCCATCGTCGCGCATCACGTACTTGATGACTTCGTAGAGGACTTCCGGCTTCACCGGTTTCTGCACGAAGTGCCGAGCACCCCGCTGCAGCGCGGCGACGATGTTCTCCTGGTAGCCGACCGATGACACCATCACGATACGGGCGCTCGGATGATCGCGTACGATCTTTTCCGCCGCCTCGATGCCTTCCATCTGCGGCATGGTGATATCCATCAGAACGATGTCGGGCCTGAGCCGTTCGTACTCGCTGATGGCCGAGACTCCGTCGCCCGCCTCGCCGATTACCTGTCCTCCGAATGTTTCGACCATCCGGGCCAGGTTCTTGCGGGCGAACACCGAGTCATCCACGATCAGATAGCGCACCGGCTGTCCGTCTTCGCTCCGTTTTACGGGCGCAAACTTTTCCATGGCAAACCTCCCCAACTATCACTTAATCACGAACTACATACTTTCGATAGATAACTCTAGTTACTTGCGGTACTGGTCGCCCGCTTGACATCGATACTGTCCCCCCGGGTGCGGTCAGGCGCGCATTGTGCTTGCAAAACACTGGGTACATCCTGGAGGTCCGCGATGCGCATCGCGAATCCGCGTTCGATGGCCGCCTTGGGCATGCCGTAAACCACGCATGTCTCCGGGCTCTGTGCCACGGTGTATCCCCCGGCTGTCCGGATCTCGCCCAGGCCGGTCGCCCCGTCTTCTCCCATGCCGGTCATCAGCACGGCCACGGCTTGCTGACCAAACTCCTTGGCTACGCTGTGGAACAGCACGTCCACCGACGGACGGTGTCCGTTTACCGGAGCCTCCTCCGAGAGCACGGCCACGTTGCCCAGCGGCAATTTTTTCACTTTCATGTGCCGGTTTCCTGGACAAATGAGGGCTCGCCCGGCGACCAGCAAATCACCCGACTGCGCTTCCTTCACCCGGATTGGGCAACACTCGTCGAGCCTCCTGGCAAACAGTTCCGTGAAGCCGTCGGGCATATGCTGCACGACCAGGATGCTGCCCGGAAACTCCACCGGAAGCTGCGAAAACAAGTATTGCAAAGCGTTCGGACCGCCGGTCGACACTCCGATGGCGATAATGCGTGTGGGGGCGACGGGCTGCATCTTGTTGGCCTGCTCGTGGTGTGTTTCTCCCGGCAGGAACTGCGTCTGCACCCCGCTGCTCTGCGCCGCAGCCCGGATTTTTTTAATCAACTCGGAGGCAATTTCCGGCATGCGCGCGGCGACGTCGGTGGGTTTAGCCACGAAATCAAACGCACCCAGCGCCAGCGCCTTGAGCGTGATCGACGCCCCGGCAGTGCTGTGCGAGCTGACCACGATGACGGGCAGCCGCCCGCGCCGCATGATTTGTTTCAGAGTATCGATGCCGTTCAGTCCGGGCATTTCAAGGTCGAGCGTTATCACTTCCGGCGACAAGTCTTCGATTTTCTTCAAAGCAAAATTGCCGTCGATCGCCGTGCCCACAACTTCGATCGAGGCATCCTGCTCAAGAATGCGGGGAATCAGCTTGCGCATCAGAGCCGAGTCATCCACCACCAGAACCCGCACCGGTTTTGTCATGCCTGGCTCCCTGCAATGCCGCGTGACCGCACCTCGCCAGTGTGAGTCTCGCCACTGCCCTTCGACATCAACCCCACCATCCGCGGATTGGCTGCATCCGCCCGCCCGCGCGTGAAGCGATCCATCAAGGCGATCATGTTGAGGATGAGAACCACCCTGCCGTCACCCAGAATCGAAGCTCCGCTCACTAGGTCGGTTGTGATCGACTGGTCATCGAGCGCCTTGATGACCAGCTCGTCCTCGCCCACGAGTTCGTCGACGACGACACCGAACTTGCGGTCCCCACTGATGATCACCAGGACAAAGACCTTGCGTCGCGCCGTTTCCGGACCGCTCGGGGGTTTCGACCCCAGTCGCAACAGAGGCAACACGTCGTTGCGGAGTTGCAGCACGTCATAGTGCTCCACCTGATGGATATCTTCTTCCACGGTACGCGCGATCTCCGCCACCGCGTTCAGCGGCAGGGCGTAGAGGCGCTGCTCCACCCGGAACATCAACGCCCGGATAATGGCCAAAGTCAACGGAAGGCGCAGGCGGAAGGTCGTGCCTCGTCCCACAGCAGTTTCGATCTGTACGGTTCCCTTCAGGCGTCCCAGCACGCTTTGCACAACGTCCAAGCCCACACCGCGGCCCGAGAGTTCGGTGATCTCTTTCGCGGTGGAGAATCCCGGCTGCAGGATCAGCTCCAAAGTCTCGGCCTCGGTCAAGCGGGCTGCCTGATCCGGTTTCAATAATCCCTGGGAGAGAGCTCGCTCCCGAACTTTTTCGGCATCAATGCCAGCGCCGTCGTCGGTGACCTCGATGACCACCTGGTTTCCCTGGTGATAAGCACCCAGGCGCAATGTCCCCTTCGGCCGCTTGCCGGCGCGAACCCGTTCCTCGACCGTTTCGATCCCGTGGCCGACCGCGTTTCGCACCAAGTGGGTCAGCGGCTCAGCGATGGCATCCAGAATGCTTTTGTCGAGATCGGTTTGCCCGCCCTTGACCAGCAGTTCGACTTCTTTGCCGCACTGAAGGCCGACGTCCCGCACTATGCGCGGGAAGCGGCGGAACAACTGATCGACGGGCACCATGCGGATCTTCATGACTGAGTGCTGCAAGTCATTCAAGACCCGCCCCTGGAACGCCATGGCATCGGAGAACTTTCCCCGTAAGACATCTTTCGGGAAGCGTTGACCAAATTCGAAGAGCGCCTGCTGCAACATCGATTTCGCCAGGATCAGTTCACCGACCAGATTGAGTACACTGTCGATTTTTTCCGCATCCACGCGCAGCAAATTATCGGGGCCGCCCGGCACGGTGGATGCCGACGCCGATTCCCGGGGCGCGTCATTTTCAGCGACGCCGGAAGCGACGCCGGTGGTGCCATCGACGGTCGCAGAGGGCATGATCTCGTCGTTGTCCCGGGCGCTGTCTCTGTTCCTGTCCCTATCCCTATCTCTGTCTCTATCCTTGCCTGCAGCATCGGCAACCGAAGGCAGAAGCGTGCGCGACAGCGCAGTGGCGCGCAGTGACGTGACTTTGACACTCAGGGCAATGGTCGGAATGCTGCATTTCGTCCGGATCTGCTCCGCCGGGTTTTCCGATGTCAGCGCCGCTTCCACGCGGTTCATGGGTTCGACACTGCCTTCGACCGGATAAAGAGCCAGTACCTCGCCGAGTCCGGCCAACGCCAACTGGATCATCTGGCGTCCGGCGATGGGCATGGCGCACTGCGGGTCCATCTCCACTACGACGTGATAAACGCGCTTGCCTTCCGCCACGGCCCGTGTAATGGCCAGTTGATCGTATTCCGACCAGGGGCTGGTTTTCGGGACGGGCTTCTTCTTCGACTTTTTTGCTTTGGCCGCGCCGCGCGCCACCGGGTGTGCCAGACGGGCTATGTCCGCGCGCAAAGACTGGATGCTAGGCAGTTTCGTCCCCTTGCGATATGCCTCTAGCAAGGCGGCAAACACGTCGGCTGCACGCAAGGCGATCTCGGGAACCGAAGCCGCCGCCACGTTTTCCAGCGTCAGCACATCCTCGAACTCATGGGAGAGTTCGCTCAGTTCCCGGAAGCCGCAGGCGGCCGCGTCTCCCTTCAAGGTATGCACCGTCCGGCGCAGGCTGCGGGCGGTTTCCGCATTGCCGGGCGATTTCTCCAGCTGCATGGCTTCGTCGTTCAGCTTCTGGACGAGTTCTCCCGCGCTTTCGAAGAACAGCTGCCGGAGTTCGGTCATGCGATCGTCGGGGGGGACGGTCAAGCTTGCAGCCTCCACTCGCTGGTACGCCGTGCCGCTGTTGCGATGCACCATGTGAAATTTGTCGGTCAGCCCCAGCAAGCTCTCGGCATGGCCGACAAAGAGGTATCCCTGGGGATTCAAACAGCGATAAAACTTCTCGACCAACCGCTTCTGCTCGGCTTCATCGAAATACATCATCACGTTGCGGCAGAAGATAACGTCGTTGCGTTGCGGCAAGAATTCGGTTTTCAGATTGTGAAAATCGAAGTGCACCAGTTCCTTGACGTTCTTTTTCACCACGTAGCGATCGCCCACTTTGTCGAAATAGCGCAAGCGGTAGCCGTAATCGACCCCGGCCATCTGGTGCTCGCCGTAGGAGCCCTCCTGGGCCGCGCGCAGAACCGAATAGTTGATGTCGCTGGCCAGGATTTCCAGCCGCCAGGGCGCGGGCACCATAGGCTTCGGAACCGGCGATTCGTAGGGCACAGGATGGCGCAGATAGTGGTACGACAGCGCATCCGACACCTGCATGGCCATGGTGTAGGGTTCCTGTCCCGTGGAACAGCCGGCGCTCCAGATTCTCACGTTGTAGTCGTGGCGATCCTGCTTGCGCCGTAGAATGTCGTCCATCACGTCTCTCTGAAACAATTCCAGCTGTGCCTTGTTCCGGAAAAAGCTGGTTTCGTTGACGGTGAGGTTTTCGAGCAGGCGCGACAGCTCTTGTTTTCCCTGGTGGCTGGTGAGCAGGCGATAGTAGGCGTAGAACGAATCCAGATGGCACTCTTTCAAGCGGCGCTGCAAACGGTCCTGCAGGAAGGGAGTGCGCCGATCGTCGAAGTGCATGCCGCACTCCTGGTAGACCAGGGTCTGCAGGAGTTTCAATTCCGCGTCGGTGAGTGCCGGTGTGTCGCTCGTGCTCATGTGGGTTCGGTTCCCGCTGCTACTTTCCGGCCGAGGCGGTCTTGCTTCCCGCTTTGGTCCCTGTCTTGTCGCTACCAGTCGCAGCCGGTTTTTCCGCCAGCTTTTCTGCCGATGCTTCGTTTCCCAACTCCCTCGCCCCTAATACCTTGCTGATATCCAGGAGAATGATCAGCCGTCCCTGGTACTTGCCGAGGCCGGTGACACAGTCCAATCCGCCGGCCTGCATCATGGCGGGCGCGGCTTCGATGTCGCTCTCGGGAATTTTCAGAACCTCGGACGCCGAGTCCACAATCATGCCCGCCAGCCGGCCCCGGTGTTCCACCACCAGAATGCGGCTGCGCCGGTCCAATCCAGCCGACGGCTTCCCGAAGCGCTTCCGCAGATCCACCACCGAGACAATCTTGCCGCGCAGGTTGATGACCCCTTCCAGGTAATCCGGCGCGTCCGGCACCGCCGTGATCTCGGGCACGCGGACGATCTCATGCAGGGATGTGATGGGTACGCCGTAGGTCTCGCGTCCCACCCGGAAGCCCACAATGTGTGTTTCCCGGCTCATGGCTGAAACTCCCTCAACGCGATCCCGCCGTCGCAGTCCGGCTGGTGTTCCCGTACCCCGGCGTGTTGTCATTCGGCTTGTCCTTCGTTGCGTTCGTTCTTTCGTTCGGGCGCAGCGCAAAACGGTCCATCGAATCCAGCAAGCCCCGCGACATCTTGGACATCTGATCGGAGGAAGCGGCCAGTTCGGTCGACCCCGAGGTGTTGGACTGCACCAGTTCACGCATGCGCTCCATGGCCTGCACCACCGCCTGCGCTCCGGAAGCCTGTTCTTCTACCGCGGAGTTGATCTCGTGGGTGATTTCGTTCAAGCGGGTGGTGGCGCGCGCGATCTGCGACGAGCCGTGCGACTGCTCGTTGGTGGCAGCCCCGATTTCCTGCGCGAACTTGTAGACCTCGGTCACCACGTTCGAAATCTTACGCAGCGCGCCATTCAGTTCCTGTCCCAGATTCAGTCCCTCGTTCACAATGGTCGTGCTCTTCTCCATGTTATCGACCGCTTTGCGCGCTTCCTTCTGGATGCTTCCGATGAGCTCGGAAATTTCCTTGGTGGACTGCGCTGATTTCTCCGCCAGCTTTCGGACTTCATCGGCGACCACGGCGAATCCCAAGCCGTGCTCGCCTGCCCGGGCCGCTTCGATGGCGGCGTTTAACGCAAGCAGGTTGGTCTGTTCCGCCAGATCGTCGATCACTTCGATGATCTTGCCGATGTCGTCGGCACGCGTGCCGAGCGCGTCAATGATCTCGCCCGAAGAGCGAATCGTGGTGTTGATACGGTTCAGGCCGTCGGTCGCCTTTTCCATGGTGCCTATGCCGCTATGGACTTCCTCGCGCGAACGGTTCGAGATATCGAGGAGAACCTTGGCCGTATCCGCGACCCGCTGGATCGAGGTCACCATCTGGTCAATCGAGGCTGAGGTTTCGCTGACGCTGGAGGCCTGCGTCTGCGTGCTCTTGACCATGTTCTGCACGTTCACGCTCATTTCGTGCATGGTGCTGGTCACTTCATCAATGGCCGAGGAAGTTTGCAGGCTGTTGCGGGCCGACTCGTCGGAAGCGCTGGCCACCTGGGTGGACGCGCTGGCCACTTGGGACGCGGCGTCGCGCACGTTGCGCACCATCCCGCGCAGGCCTTCCACCATACGGGTGAATGCGTTTGCCAGCGTGTCGTTGGCCGAGCGCGGACGGACTTCGACTGCCAGATTGCCCCCGGCGATGGCTTCGGAAACAGCCGCCATCTCCTTCAGGTACTTCACCATGGAGTCGAAAGTCCGGGCCAGTTGTCCAATCTCATCCTTACCGTGAACGTCGATATTGTGCTCCAGGTCGCCGGACTGCCCGATCTGGTCGGCGACGTGAATGAGCCGGGTCAGGGGTCCCGTGATCCCAGTGGCGGTGCGGAAGGCGATGACCACGCCCAGGCCCACGGCGACCAGGGAACTGAGCACCGAAAACAGAATGGTATAGGCGGCTGCCGATTCATCGGAGTGGCGCCGCTCGTCCAGCAGTTTACGGTTCTCCCGGTCGATCTCGTCCAGAACATCGCTCGAACGCGTAACCCAGGAGTTTGGATCCTTTTGCAAATAGAAAATCTGTAATTCGGCTACGGTCGCGTTGCCGCCGTCCACGGCCCGGCGTTTCTCTACCAGCGGACTGGCGAAATCGCTGCCCCAGGCCTGCTCGAGGCCCTGCACTTTCTCCAGACTGCCACGCTGCTGCGCGGAATTGGCCAGTTCCTGGGCGTGGTGCAACGCTTCACTCAACCGATGTTCGCCGTCAATCATCTTCTCCACGTCGCGCGTGTCGCCGCTGAGCAGGTAGTTCTGCAGGTGAAGCCGGTTCTGCATCATCTGGAACCGCACCGTCGAGGTAGCCTCGGTCATGTCGATCGAACTCTGAGCCGCAGCCTTGGTCTCGTGCTCGCGATGCACTCCGTACAGGTTGATCGCGAGAAGCACCAGAACGGTTCCCAGAATGAAGCCGAAACTCACATAGAGTTTTTTCTTGATATTCATGCTTAAACCTTCCTCAGCCAGCGCTTCGGACCCGGTGTTGCCTGCTTACTGACCCGGGTCAAAACGGAATTCCACAATCTGCGTTGACTCTTCCGGAGCCACCTCGAAATGCCACCTCTTGACCGCATCCAGAGCGGCGTTCGCCAACAACGGGTGTCCGCCAACCAGGGAGGCGGTCTTCACCGACCCGTTGGCAGCTATCGTCACCCGGACCTTCACCGTGCCGGTGATCTTCATCTTCCTCGCCAATTCCGGATACACCGGCTCCACCCTGCTCTTTGTTTTCCGGGTAGTTTCTTCCTGTCCCCATGCCTTGGGAGCGCTTGTCGCGGCCCATGCGCCAAGCAGCAACAGGCCGACCGCGAACATACGATTCAGTGCTCGAAGACTCACGTCACCTTCCTTGCCGACGGGCATTCATCCCATATTCGTGCAAGCAACACCCCGGCGGGTATTAAAAGTTCTTCTTGTTCATTACTTTGGTGATCTCCGCAAGGCAATGAGCGGTCAAGCCTTAGGTGATCGGGCGATGGGGCCAGCCGGCGATCGCGCGATTGAAGTTCTGGAGCGGAGCCCTTAGATCAACCGATGCCGGGATCACCCGGTCGTCCGATATCATCCCATTGCAGAGTGCGACGCAGTATCACCTTTGAGCCATTTCCAAAGTTGGCACTGCCAAGGCATATTCCCTTGACTCAATTTGAGAATCAAGCGTAGTTTTGATGTAATTCAATTGTTTTCAACCGCTTAGCTAAAGCGAAATGGTGCGTACTGACAATTAACGCCGGAAATTCGGGTACCGAGCACCCGTCTCAGTCTGAGGAGGCGTTCCAGAAGCTTCTTCTGGAGCTTTCCCGCGCCGCCTTTCAGAGTGCCGATCCCGGCCATCTCATCCGTTCGTTCTGCGCTCTCACTCGATCCTTCTTTCGTGCCAGCGACGTTTACTTTTGGAGTTGCTCCTCTGACGGTGAACTGGTCGGGGCCGAAGCCGACGGCGATCATGCCGAGTCGTTTCGGGGAACGCGCCTGCACCCCGGTGATCCATCCACCGCCCCATCCATTGCCATTGAAGCGGTTCAGAAACGTCGCCCCTTTTTTCTTAACCACGTCAACGTCGCTCGTTACCCCTGGCTGGTTAAATGCCGCGCGCACTCCGCCATGGCCGCGCCTCTGCTGGTTTCCGGGGAAGTGGTCGGCGCTATCGCGTTCGTGCGGAGTGTGTCCCATGCCGGATTTGAGGATGACGCCGTAGCCAAGGTCACGATCCTGGCGGCCCAGCTTGGCACCGCACTCGAAGCCCTCCGATTGAACCAGCTTTCGCGCGAAGAGCACCGCCGCGCTACCGTTCTGGTTGAGGCCGCCGGCGCTCTGCATGGCTTGCCCGACACGGCTGCGGTGATGGAGAACATCGCCGACCGCCTCCGTGTTCTTCTGCATTCGCCCGCCGTACTCGTTTTCGTCCAACCGGAGAAACTGTTCCAGCTGCAAGCTGTCTCCACCGAATCTCCGAAGCTCGCCCGCTCCATCCGTTTACGTTTCGAGCAGAACGACCTGCGCTCGTCGGTCGAGATCGCCAGCCGTGCCGTGGCCGCCGGCGAGCGCACTACGGTGAGCATCGACGGCGCCTCTCATTTCGGGGAAGAATCACCGCCCGGAATTCTGATCGGGGCACCGTTTCGCACCTCGCGCTCGCAGGGTGCGATTCTGGTCTACCCCCGTTCCACCCAACCGTTTACCGAGGAAGACAAAACCCTGGTTTCAGCCCTGGTCGGCTTTGGAGCGGTGGCCATCGCCAATGCCGAGTTGTGCGGCATGGCCCGGGCCCAGGCCCATGAACTGCATGAAATCCTCGAGATTTCCCTGGAACTAGGTTCCGCCGGAAAGCTCGACGAGTTCATGCAGACCTCGGCAGCTCGTGTTGCCAGTTTCCTCGGCTTCCAGCGCTGCTTCGTTGGGCTGTTCGAAGCGAGCGCATTCCGCATTCGATGGGGAGTCGAGAAAGGGACGGCCCGTCCTGTCGATATCCCGCTGCACGATGGCGTCGCGACGCGCACGCTGAAGCAAAAAAATGTGTTCGTCACCGAAGATGCCTCCAGCATTCCGGGCGCTGATTTGGATTTCGTTGCTGCTCTTCATGCCCGCCAACTCCTCGCCGTGCCCCTGCTCGGTTCGAATGGCGAGGTGCTTGGGATGTTCGGAGTGCTCGACCGCATCGAAGCCGGGGGGATCAACGACGAAGACGTTCGCCGTGCCCGTGCTCTGGCGGCGCAAGTTGCCATCGCTCTCGAACTTACCCGAAACCTGCACCAATCCGAGGAGCACCGCCGCCGCGCCGAGGCTCTGGTTGCCATGGCGCTCGAACTTAACACGGTTCTGCATCTGCCGGAGTTCACACGCAAATTCGCTCTCCGCGCGGCTGCCCTGCTGGGAGCCCGCTCGGTTGCCCTCAGCTTTTTCGAGACATCGGAACTGGATACCGTCCTGATCTGCGACGCCGCCGAAACCGCTGTTTCCGAGGTTGGTGTTTCCGAGATTAACGTTTCCGAGGTCGTTTCCGAGATCAACGACAAGCCGCTGCTTCGCCGCGTCAGTCGTGCGCTCAGTGTGGCCTTGCCGAAATACCCCACCGATGTCGTCTTCGCGCCGGCGGGCGAGATGTTGGGAAGCGCGCTCGCCTCCAGTCTGCGATGGACCGATTGCACACTGGTCCGGCTGGCCGGCTCATCGGGGGAACTGGTCGGCGTTCTTTGTCTCGCTGACCGCGGTGCTCCGCCCGCCGTCGAGGATCACCAGTTGCTGCGAGCGATCGCCGGCCACGCCAGCATTGCTCTCGAGCATGCCTGCATGTTCAACCGTATGCAGCAGGCCAACCGCCACTGGGTGGAAGTTTTCGATGCCATCAGCGACTTCATCGTGGTCCACGACGAGCAACACAACATTCTCCGGGTCAATCGCTCGCTGGCGGATTTCGTCGGCATCGACTCCGACCAGCTGATCGGAATCAACATGCGGGCGCTCGATGCGCTTTCGACCGGTACTTCGCCGCACTCGTGTCCGTTTTGCCGCAGCGGCGAGGGTCTCGACGAATATGTGCATCCCGTCCTGGAAAGCACTTATCTGATTTCAACTTCGCGCATTCATGCCGCCAGCAGCGCCCAGTTGCAGACCGTACACGTGCTCAAGGACATCAGCGACCGGCGCGATGCGGAGCGCCGCTACCGCGAACTGTTCGACAACATTCAGGAAGGAATTTACGTTTCCACGCCCCAGGGCCGCTTCGTCGAAGTGAACGACTCGCTGGTGCGCATCCTCGGCTACAGCAGCCGTGATGAAGTGCTGCAACTCGACATTCCCACCCAGGTCTATTTTTCTCCACAGCGGCGGGAGGAACTCGCGGAACTGCTCAAACGCGGTGGCGAGATGCACAATCAAGAAGAAGTTCTGCGTCGCAAGGATGGGTCGGCCGTCCACGTATTCATGAACTGTTTTGCGATGCGCGATTCCGCCGGCAACGTTCTGCAGCACCGCGGACTGATGCTCGATATCAGCGGCCTCCGCCAATCGCAAACGGAGCTGCAGAAAGAGCGTGATTTTTCCAGCAAAATCCTCAACCATACCCAGAGCCTGATTCTGGTTACCGACACGGAAGGCGTGATCAGTTATGCCAACCGGCGCTGGAGCGGTCTCGGTTTTCAGCAGTCGCAGATTCTGGGGCATCCCTTGCCCGACCTGTGTGCCCCACCGCGCCGCGCCGCGCTCCGCGAAGCGCTGGCAGCCGTGGCGCGCGGTCAGCAAGTGGATAACTTTGACCTACCGCTGCTTCGTGGCGACGGCGTCAGTGGTCAGTTCTCCGTCAATCTGAGCCCTATTAGCAACGAAGACGGCCGGGTGAGCAACATTGTGGTCGTCTTGACCGACGTGACCGACTCCGCCATGCTGCGCGCCAAGCTGGTGCATGCCGAGAAGATGGCGGCCGTCGGACAACTGGTCGCCGGCGTCGCCCACGAAGTCAACAATCCCCTCACCGCCATTCTCGGATTCACCGACCTCATGATGGAAAACCCCGAGCTCCCGGAAAGCGCGCGGCGTGATCTACGCGTGATTCTGCAGGAGGCGCAGCGCACCAAGCAGATCGTGCAAAACCTGCTCAGCTTTGCCCGCCAGGTGCCGCCGCAGCGTCAGCCGGTTCAGCTGAACTCGATCCTGCAGCGCACTGTGCATTTGCGCTCCTACGACTTCATCAGTCACGGCATTGACGTGGTTGAACTGCTCGACGAATCCCTGCCCCAAGTTATCGGAGATTCCCACCAGCTGCAGCAGGTCTTTCTCAACATTCTGAACAACGCTTACGACGCAGTCCGCGAAAGTGCTCGCCCGGCTCACCCCGCCCGCATTGAGATCAGGAGCACCCAAGCCGGCGCATTCGTCGAGATTTCTTTTTCCGATAACGGCGTCGGCATCGCCGATCCCGATCGTATTTTTGATCCTTTCTTTACCACCAAAGACGTCGGCAAGGGCACCGGTTTGGGCCTGAGTATTTGCTATGGAATTGTGCATGAACATGGCGGCGAGATTGTCTGCCGCAACAACCAGGACTCTGAAGGAGCGACTTTTATCGTCCGGATCCCGGCAGCATCCGAGACGGCATCCTTTGGAGCGGTTGCAGGAGTGCATCCCAAATGACGCAAACTGGAACTAGACCCGCTTGTGCGCCCGTGCTTCTTATTGAAGACGAACCGGCCGTCATGGCCTTGGTACGCGCGGTTCTGGAGGGCCACGGATATTCCGTGGTTCCGACCGAATCTGGCGCCGACGCCCTGCGACTGCTGGCCCACGGCAATTTTCACGGCGTCGTTTCCGACATGCGCACGCCGGGAGGCGTCGATGGCGCGCAGGTCTTTGCCTGGATCGCCGCCCATCGCCCCGAACTGGCCTCACGGCTTGTTTTTATCACCGGCGATATCGCCAACGAAGAAACCGCTGCCACGCTCCGCCGCACCGGCGCGCCCTGCGTGGAAAAGCCGTTTCGCGTTCATGAATTCATTACCGTGGTCGAGCAGACCATGGGCCGGGCGGTGCCATGACTCACGCTTTGCCGACGCAGGATGCAACGAAAAACGACTTCCGCATCCGATTGCTGATTGTCGATGACGAGCAAACCATCCGCCGCCTGTGCATGACGGTCGGCGAGTCGCTCGGCTTCCTCTGTCTTGAAGCCGAGAGTGGTGACGCGGCCCTGATCCTGCTCGAAGAACAACCTGTGCACATGGTGCTCACGGACATGGTGATGCCGCGCATGTCCGGAATCGAATTTCTGGAGCAGGCCAAGCGCGCCCATCCCCGCATCGAAGTCGCGGTCATGACCGGCCATGGGTCCGTAGAAACAGCGGTCCAAGCGATGAAGCTAGGCGCCTACGATTACATTGCGAAGCCCTTCGCTCCGCTCGATGATCTGCGTCTTTTTCTGCGCCGCATGGCCGACAAGGTCCAACTGGTCGAAGAGAATCTCTATCTCCGCGAACGTTCGGAAACCGAGACGTCGCTGCACGGCATCATCGGCAATTCCACCGGCATTCAGAATGTTCTGCGGCTTATTTCGCGCCTCAAGGACACGCGCACGCCGGTGCTGATTTCCGGCGAAAGCGGAACCGGCAAGGAACTAGTGGCCCGCGCCCTGCATTTTCGCGGCACCATGGCCAGCCGTCCCTTTGTGGCCGTCGATTGCGGATCCCTTGTCCCCACCCTCATCGAAAGCGAATTGTTTGGGTATGAGAAAGGCGCCTTCACCGGGGCTCTTCGTTCGAAGCAGGGCCTGCTGCAATCGGCCGATACGGGCACAATTTTTCTCGATGAGGTCGGCGAACTTCCGCTGGAGATGCAAGCCAAGATTCTGCGCTTTCTCCAGGAAAAAGAAGTCCGCCCGGTGGGCAGTAATCAAAAAGTAAAGGTGGACGTGCGCATCATGGCCGCTACCAACCGTGATCTCGACACCGAATACAAGAAAGGAACCTTCCGCAAGGATCTTTATTTCCGCCTCAACGTGGTCACTATTTCTCTGCCTCCGCTGCGCGAGCGCCGTTCCGACATTCCCATCCTGGCGGCGTTTTTCCTCGAGCGGCTGGCTCCCGGACGCGGCGTGCAGCTCTCCAGCGATGCCATGAACGCGCTGTTGGCGCATGACTGGCCCGGGAATGTCCGCGAACTGGAAAATTGTCTGGAGCGTGCCGTCGCTCTCGGCGATCAGCGCATTATCGAGGTCGACGACCTGCCGCCGGCCATTGCTCGCTCGGAAGTGCTAACCGAAGCGCCCGATGTCGCCAGAATTTTCCGGCCGCGCCGACGACCTCCGCGCCACCGACCTGGAAGATATCGAGCGTGCCACCATCGAGCGCGTCTTCTCAAAAGTCAAGGGAGACAAAGCCCTGGCCGGCAAGATGCTCGGCATCAGCCGCGCGACGCTGTATCGCAAGCTGAAGCGCTACCACATCGGCAGTCACGAGGAGCCTCCGCAATCGACCACGTTGCAATAGAGTGAAGCCGAGCTGCTCCACCCCATCAAGCCAACGCCGGGCTTGGCACGGACTGCGGTGCGCTCGGCCTGGACAGCC
Organism: uncultured Acidobacteriaceae bacterium; assembly: GCA_963730845.1. Taxonomy (GTDB): domain Bacteria; phylum Acidobacteriota; class Terriglobia; order Terriglobales; family Acidobacteriaceae; genus Acidiflorens. Next base: position 69,335 of record CAVSTM010000015.1, read on the forward strand.
GGGGCGGCTGTCCCTACGCAGGCCTGGACGGGCGAGGATGCCCGTCTCTCCATTTCCGCTGCCTCGTATCCGCGAAATGAGACGGTTGTGTCATTCTGAGACGCACTTTTCCCGAGCCGGAAGGATTCGCCTGCTCCGGCTCCCGATTGACGCCGTTAACGGCTAATCCTTTCTTTCACTTGTTCTTAGGTGCATGACCTTCAAGTTTTTGGCGTGACCCGTGCATTACGGAATGGCGATAATGCGGCGCAGAGTCTCCCCGTTGCCATTCCAAACCAGGAAGAGGGGAGGCTCGGCTGCGAAACTACGGGATCGAGGGTTTACCGTGCCCCACCAGGCAACTGCTCGTGCGCTCGAACCAGACATCGTAGGTCGCTTAGCCAAGTTCTTTCCGGAAGCGACCCCGGTGCGGATTCCGATCAAGCTGAGCCGGTCCGCGGACAACGGCAATGGCAACGGCAATGGCAGTGTCCACAGAAGCGAGAATGTTTTTTTTCAAAACACGGTCATCGAGTTCGGCACGCCGCATGAAGTGTTGTTTATCGTGAACCGTCCTCTGGAATTCGCCGATCGCGTCCTAATCGAAAGCAACGACGGCACGCTGCACGCCGAGGCCTCGGTGGTCGCGGTGCAATATCATCCTGAGCGGACAGCGGTTGCCGTCCGCTTCCTAAAACATGTTCCCAACTGGATTGTGAAATCATGACTGCATCCACCCGGCCTTCACTTGAAGAACAGGGGGCAACGCTTTGTGCCCTGCTGCCCATTTACTCTGCGCTGGTGCGCGAATTTGTCATTGAGGTTCCCGCCTGCCCTGTTGAGGAGGGGTTCTCGCCTTCGGCCGAGTCGGTGAAGCAGGCCGAAGGCTGGTTTCAGCAGGTAGACGCGCAGATCCAGGTGCACCAGTTGCGCCAGTTTCTGCAGACTACGCCACTGGCCAATGAAGCCATACTCCGCCATCTTCTCGCGCATCAAATGCAGAAGGCCGCGAAATCCACCAGTGACCGCGACAAGACTGATTTTCTGCTGGTGCAGTATTTTTCGTTATGCGCTCCCTCCGGCCTGGAAGACGCTGACCTAGACCTCGATTACGTTGCCCAGGTGCTGGAGCCGGTGCTGGGACCGCAAGAGCCGAAGCTCCCGGAATGGTTGAGTTCGCTGGAAACCATCATGCAGTCGGCGGCGCGATGCCGCCGCCTGAGCGAATTGCTGCACTGCGGCGCGCTCGAACAAGGGCGCAAGCTCAAGGCGCAGGGCGCTGCCCGCTACTTTGAGCCTTCGGCCATGGTGGCTTTTGCGCGTTTCAGCTTCATGATCCGGCGAATATTTTTCCGTCTCATGCACGATGATCTCAACGCCATCCTGGACGGTCTGCGCGAACTGGACCGCCGCGGCGTGCAGACCATCGATTGCCGGCGCGCCCAATTCTCCGCCGAGGAACCGACCGGGCGGCTGCGCATGATCTGCCAGTCTTGGAAGGTGATGTTCCACGCCGAATACTCTTCTGGCCAGCCGCTGCGCATGCTAGTCGATCTGCGAGCGGCAGTTGACGACGCACTGCAGAACGGCGCGCGGAAGAATCCGATGGCCAAGAGCGCCGTCGCCGCTTCCACAAAACCTGGCGCCGGAACGAAACAATAATTTCGCGAGCCACGCCGAGATCAACGTGCCGGAGCCAGAAATCGACGATGAGTAACAATCGCCAGACCGTCCTGATCCTTGCCAGCGATCCCGCCTTCTCGCGCGAGATTACGGCCCATTGGCCCCAGGATCCCGAGCGTCATTCCGCGGGTCCGGAATTCATCATGCTCGACGAAGGCTTCTCTCGTGACCTGCAGGGCAGCCACTACGACCTTGCCATCGCCGATGCTTCTTCCGTGGGAAAAAAATCTTCCGGCACCAAGAACGATAGCAACAACAGCCGGATCACGGCCCTGAAAGAATCATTGGTCGCTGCGGGCAAGCCTGCGATCCTGATTCACTCGGATCCGTCACTCGGGTTCTACAACCTTCACAGCGCCGTTCTTGAGTTGCGGCGCGAACCTGGATTCTGGGCGGCGCTGGCGGGTCTGGTCGGACGCGAAATTCTTCGCCGCGGGCACGCCGAATCTCGTGCCCGCGAAGCTGAGAAGCTGTGCGCCGCCGCCCAGACCGAAGCCACTCTCGGACGCTACATGGTCGAGATGCGGACGAACGTTAATAACGTCCTTACCACCGTGCTGGGCAATGCCGAACTTCTGGCGATCGAGCCCGGACTGCCCGCCACCGTCCTGGTGCAAGCCGATGCCATCCGCAACATGGCGCTGCGGCTGCACGAGGTGTTTCAGCGCTTCTCTTCGATCGAAAAAGAACTCGGGGTCGCGGCTCGCGAGTCGAAAAAGGTTCGCGCCGCCGCTGGGCGATGCTGACGGCTCGGTCGTCCCTCTGGGACTTGACTCGCTGAGCGTGGAGCCGGCTCTGCTAAACTTTCCTTTCTTGGCCAGCCAATCTTTATCCAGGTAATCAGGATCCATGTAATCAGGCGAGGCAATCATGGCGATCGAGCGAGTGGGAGTGATTGGGGCGGGCACGATGGGTAATGGGATCGCCCACGTGTTTGCGCGGTGCGGGTTTAACGTCGTGCTGTCCGATGTGGAGCAGCGGTTTCTTGATCGCGGGCTCGGCACGATTGCCAGGAACCTGGATCGCGAAGTTGCCAGAAACAAGATTTCTTCGGGCGATAAGGCTTCCACGCTAGGGCGGATTACGGCGGTGGTTGACCGGACGCGGCTGGCGGATTGCGATCTGGTGATCGAGGCGGCGACGGAGAAGTTTGAGATCAAAGCGGAGATTTTCCGCGAACTCGATCGCATCATCAAGCCGGAGGTGATTCTGGCTTCGAATACGTCTTCGATTTCGATCACGAAGATTGGGGCGCTGACCGGGCGCGCCGACAAGGTGATTGGGATGCACTTCTTCAATCCGGTGCCGGTGATGAAACTGGTCGAAGTGATTCGGGGCCTGGCGACTTCGCAGGCCACGTTTGATACCGTGCGCGAGCTAGCGGTGAAACTGGAGAAGACGCCAGTGGAAGTGAATGACGCTCCGGGATTCGTGTCGAACCGGGTGCTGATGCCGCTGCTGAATGAGGCGATGTACGCGGTGATGGAAGGCGTGGCGCCGGCGGAGGCGGTGGATGAAGTGTTCAAGCTGGGGATGGCGCATCCGATAGGTCCGTTGGCGTTGGCGGATTTTATCGGGCTCGACGTGTGTCTGGACATCATGCGGGTGCTGCAGAATGGGCTGGGGGATCCGAAGTATCGGCCTTGTCCGCTGCTCATCAAGATGGTGGATGCTGGTTGGCTCGGGCGCAAGAGCGGACGCGGGTTCTACAGTTACTCGCCGGACAAATAGACAGGAAATAGGATTGGAAACTCGTGAGATAGGGATATGACAACGGGCTGGGGCCAAATTCTTCCTGAAAAAGAATCCGGCGGTGACGGTTTTTATTATTTGCTGGCGGTGCTGTCGGGAGTGCTGGCGGGGTGGTTGGACGTCAAAGTAGGGGATCTGCTGCTGACGACGATGGTGGTGCTGGCGGCGAACATGCTGCTCGGATTCATGAGCCCGCGCAAACCGTGGCGTTGGGTGGCACTGGTCGGAGTGTTCGTGCCGCTGGTGGATTGGCTGGCATACTTCTCTCTTTCTCAGAAGCCGCAACGGGCGCAGATCTACGAATCCTTTCTGGCGTTCATGCCGGGAATCGCGGGCGCGTTCGGGGGATCGATCGGACGCGGCGTAGTGGACAACTTGTTCGCGGGGAAGTGAGTGGGGTCAACGGCGTCGGAATGGCGCCCTGGCGGAAAGTTGTCACCTCAGCGGCTAAAAGCCGACGTTGAAGGCAGGGCTGGTTATCGCAGCGGTAAACCGCTGCGCCACCCCAAAATCGAGTGCATGTCCGGTCAACCGCTGCGCCACCCAAAATCAAAAGCAGAGCGAGTTTTTCCGCAGCCTGCTAGTACTACTGTGTTATAAACTGAATACCTCTTGCTGAAAAATTTGTCGTTCTAGCATTCACTAATGATAAGTTGCGGGTCATGAGCGCCAACTCTGTAGCGCCAGGCGCCCAGCAAAAACGCTTCGCGGCTTACTTGGATCGCCTGGCGCATGCCGCGGGGCACTTGGATCGGGTAGTTCCTCTGAAGTCCTATTGCACCGGGTTGCTGCTTCCCGGCGAACGCAAGAGTGTGGAACCGATGGCGGCCCGCCTGTGCCCCGAGAACGTTCGCCAAACGCATCAATCGTTACACCACGTGGTAGCCCATGCTCCGTGGAGTGATGAAGACCTACTGGAAGCGGTGCGGCAGTACGCGTTGCCGGCCATGCAAAAGCAAGGAGCGATCGTAGCCTGGGTTGTGGATGACACAGGTTTCGTGAAGAAAGGCATCCATTCGGTAGGGGTCACACGACAGTACTGTGGACAGGTAGGCAAGCAAGAGAACTGTCGGATCGGTGTGAGTTTGTCAGTCAGCACGGCGGAAGCAAGTTTGCCCATCGCCTGGCGTCTGTACTTACCGGAAATGTGGGCCCAGAACAAGAAGAGGAGAAAGGCCACAGGTGTACCGCAGGAAATCCGTTTCCAGACCAAGCCGGAAATTGCTTTGCAGCAAATTCGTACGGCGGTGGATCGAGAGATGCCCATGGCTCCGGTGCTGGCCGACGCCGCCTACGGCAACGACACGAAATTCCGCGAGGGCATCACGGAGTTAGGGCTGCTCTATGTGGTGGGTATCCAGTCGTCGGTGAGCGTGTGGCCGCCCGGCCAGGCACCCTTGCCCAAGCGGAAATGGAAAGGAATCGGGCGCCCGACCAAGTTGCTCCGCCGGAATCGCCAGCACACCCCGACCGCCGTGCGCGAGTTGGCCATGAGCTTAGCCGCCTCCGCCTGGAAGACGGTGCGTTGGCGAGAAGGTACTCGGAAACCGCTGCGTTCCCGTTTTGCCGCTCTGCGAGTACGTCCCGCCCATCGAGATTACTGGAGCGGTGAACCCCATGCGGAGGAGTGGCTGCTGGTCGAGTGGCCGAGCCAGGAGGCAGAACCGATCAAGTACTGGCTCTCCACTCTGCCCCAGTCCACCCCACTTACCGATCTGGTGCGAATGGCGAAGCAGCGCTGGATCATCGAGCGCGACTACCAAGAGCTGAAGCAAGAACTCGGACTTGGTCATTACGAAGGACGAGGCTGGCGCGGTTTTCACCATCACGCTACCCTCTGCATCGCGGCCTATGGGTTCCTGGTAGCCGAACGGAGCCGTTTTTCCCCCTCCGCTCGCGCCGGTGAAGTGGACTTACCCGTCTCCAAAATGCCGCCCAAGTTCCGCCCTCGGGGCTCACCCGGTACGCGTGGTGCGGCATAATCCCTGGTCGATTGCCACACTCCGTCAAACCATCGCCCGCGCTCTGCTCCGACAACTCGCGGGTTGTCCTTTTTGTGGAACTCCTTTTTTCTAACACAGTAGTACTAGGCTAGAATGATGGACTGCCGGTCGCCGCGTTCAGCAAGATTGTCAGCGGAGCGACGTGTTCCGGTTTCACGTAACGGTTTACCAGGAAGCGCTTTCCATCTTTGGCCACATCATAGGTAAAAACGTCGGTGGAGGAAATGGGAGCGCGGCCCTGAATCTGGAACAGGGGCGCAGGCGTGCCAGTCGCGAAGATGCTTTCCCCGCTGACCGGCACCGCCATTAGCATGCCGCTGGGTGCGATATAAAAGATCTCTTTGCCGTCTCCGCGCCAGCGCGGTTCGGTGCCGCCGCCGCGCGATACTTGCCACTTTCCGGCGGTGCTGGGGAAAGAAGTGACATAGATTTCCCAGTTACCAGATTCGTCAGAGGCATAGGCTACCCATTTTCCATCGGGAGAAAATTGTCCGTTGGTCTCGTCCGCTGTGCCGGTCAGCAATGGAACGGGCGCCCCGCCGGCAGCTGGCGCCATCATCAAGTACGAGCGCGTTTGGGCTTGCTTGGTGAAAAGAATTTGCTGGCCGTCAGCAGACCAGGAGTTGGGGATCGCATCCTCGTTCGCGGTGCCCTGCATGAGCGGCTTTTCCCGTTCCAGGCCATTGGCCGGCTTTGCAAAGATCGTTAAACCACCTGCCGCTGACCGGTAAGCGACCGTGCTTCCATCGCGCGACCAAATGCCGGCAACTTCCTCCGCGGGATCGAAGGTGAAGCGAGCATTGCCGGCGCCGTTTGTGCTCTGCAGCCAGATATCCACGTTATTCGCTTTCAGGTCGCTGACGTCCACGGCGACGCGGCTGCCGTCGGGCGAAAGCGTGGGGTTCGCCACGACGGCGGGTTCGCCGACACGGCCCAGTTCCTTACCCGACCTGTCCATCCAGGTAAGAATGGAGAGAGCTGCCCCGACGCCGGTGTTGTAGATGACCGTACCGTTTCCGCCGACGGCAAGAGCGGCCCAGTAAGTGGAGGGCTGAAAACCGACAACATTCGCGATGACCGTGGTGCGGCCTGAAACCTTGGCGGCGGAGGGGTCAAAGGCAACGCTCACCAACTGGCGCTGTTCATCCGCGTAATACAGACGCTGAGAATCGTAGGCAAAACTTGAGTGACAAAGGACGACAAGTCTTTTCTCCTTGCCATCGAGAGCGCTGACGTAGATGCCGCTGGTCTGGTCGTCCTTGGAGTTGTCAAAGTTGCCCGCATAGAACAAAAAATGATCGCCATCAGGAAGAAAAACGGGCCAGCGGTGCGTGTTGAGCTGTTTGCTTCCGGCCAGGAAGTTCTGAGTAACGGAGGCCGCCCCGGTGCCATCGGCGTTGACGCGCCAGATGGCACTGCCCGCGTCGGGTTCGTAGATGATGACGTCGCGGCTTCCCCAGCTTCCGCCGCGGGCGGCCAGAACGCTGGCCAGCGCTTGCGGTGTGCCACCTGCAACCGCGATTTTCTGCAGTTTGCCATTGGCGAAAAATCCGACGTAGGTGCCGTCGGGGGACCAGAAGGGATAACTTGCATCCTGCGTGCCCGGCAAGAGAGTTACGCTCGAAGAGCCGACCCGCTGTACATAAAGCATGGGCAAGGCGGAATTTTCTTCCGGCGAGACAAATGCTAGCATGGAGCCGTCGCGCGACAGCGCCATGTGGCTGATGCTCATTTCATCTGGAACGGCCAGAGCGAACTGCATACGAGTCGTCGGCACCGGGCGACGCGCAACCATCCACGTCGCGGCGGTGACGGCCGCCAGCGCCAGCGCCACGGAGAGCCAAAGCAAGATCGGTACGCGGCGAGGCGCTGCGGCCGCAGCGCGCCCAACCGCGCTCGTTTCGGTTCCCGAGAGTGCGCTCAGAGCGAACGACAGATCACGTGCCGACTGAAAGCGCTGTTCCGGATTCTTTTCCAGACAGCGCCGCACAATGCGCTCGAGCGCGGAAGAGACCACACGCACGGGGTCGGACAACTCCGGAGGGTCGTCCTTCAAAACCGCGGTCATGGTTTCGGCGGCAGTGTCACGGCGGAAAGCGCGCATCCCGGAGAGCATTTCGTAGAGCACGGCGCCGAACGCGAATATGTCGGTGCGAGCATCGGCTCCCTCGCTGCGCACCTGCTCCGGCGCCATGTAGCTCGCCGTGCCCATGACAACGCCGGCTGCGGTGTGCGAGGTGGCGAGAGTGACGCCGTCGGGTCCTGAGCTTGGATTTTGGGCGAACTTCGCCAAGCCAAAATCGAGGATCTTGATGCGCCCGTCTTTCGAGACGAAAATATTTTCCGGCTTCAGGTCGCGGTGGACAATTCCCTTTTCGTGCGCCGCCGCCAGCCCGTGCGCGATCTGCACTCCGTACTCGATCGCCTTACGCTGGGGCAGCGCGCCGCGGTCCAGCGCCGCCCGCAGGCTTTCGCCCTCGAGCAGCTCGGAGACCAGAAACGGCGAGCCGTCGCTGTGCCGACCGATGTCGAACACAGCGAGAATATTGGGATGGTTCAGCGCGGCAACCGCCCGCGCTTCTTGCTCGAAGCGCCGCAGGCGATCAGCATCACCGGCGAAAGACTCAGGAAGGATTTTCAAAGCGACATCGCGCCCCAGGCGCATGTCCTTCGCGCGATACACTTCTCCCATTCCGCCAGCGCCTAGTGGAGCGAGGATTTCATAGGGCCCGAGTTTGGTGCCAGGGGTGAGAGACATCTGCTCGCGACATTATAGTCGCAACCAGCGGTCATAAAGGCAATCCGGCGATTTTGGACGAATTATCAGCAAGCCGGAACAGCGCGCATTCTCTGGACGGCGGCCATAACGTCCGACTGCTGTGTGGCTGACGCCTCGCCAAGTGCGGAGGTCCAAGCGAGGTTCTTCGCCAGATTGTCGAGCACGGACGGAAACTGGGTTAGCGCTTTCACCGCCGGATCCCATGATTGTTGATCGACTTGTTTGGCTAGCGCCTCGCCCTTAAGTTGCGAGTTGTCCTTGAGCCATAGGGTGGCGTCGACTATTTCGTAGGGAAAAGTTGCAGCACCGAGAATCTGCGCGACCAAAGGGTCGGGATAAAGGGCGATGGGAGCAACGATCCCGTCGAGCTCTTCGGCAGTAAGAGGCTTATCCACCTCTGGGGCTCCCGACGGGGACGCGTTCTGCGCGCCTGCCCCAACGGGAAACGTCGTCAGGACAAGAAGAAAACTCATCAATACAGCGACCGCTTTCTGCATTCGAGGCATAGTGTCCGGATTTCTGACGCCCGCTTTCTTAAGCAGTCCCAGCCGCGAGCTTCGTAACATTTGGAGAGAACAGACACTACTGACAAAACTTACAGTCAACCCTCAGCCATGGGGAGCCGCAAATGATTTCAATTAGCCGCGCTCTTGGTGTGCCGACCGGGTTCAATGGGGGTGTGGTCGGCAACCCGGAAACTACCGTCCGGGGTTTCGCGCTCCACCATCCCCTGTTGAAAGTCGACGTCTAGCGCCAAACGGTTCGAGTCGGCGTTTATGAGAGCGGGCACCGAGGGAGTCCCACCGAAGGTACGGACTCGTGAAAAACTGTTCCCGTTTCCACAGCGGGTGGGGGTAAGCTACGGCTATGGGAGTGTCGGTGTCGGTCCTGGCCAGCGGCAGTCGTGGGAACTGCGCGCTGGTGGCGACGAGTTCAACACGCATTCTGGTGGATGCCGGTCTTTCCGGCCGCGAAACTTTCAAGCGGCTGCGGGCGCTTGGGGCGCGCACTCCGGGTGAGCTCGTCCAAGAAATTTCCGCGATCCTGATTACGCACGAACACTCGGACCATGTTGCCGGGTTGCAGCGGCTGGCGACAAAACTGAACGTGCCGGTTTTCTCGACCGCTCCGACGCATCATGCCTGGAGCCGGGCGGTGCGCGACGCCGAGGGTGCGATTCCGGAACTGCCGAAGTCGGAACATTTCTCTGCCGGGCGTGGTTTTCGCGTGGGCGATATCGAGGTGATGCCTTTCACGATTCCGCACGATGCCGCCGATCCAGTGGGCTTCACCTTTCGCGCGGAAGGGGTCAAGATCGGTTTTGCGACCGATTTGGGATACATGCCGGTTAGCGTGCGCGACCATTTGCGGGGCTGCAGCGTGCTGGTGATCGAATCGAATCATGATGTGGAGATGTTGCGTTCGGGATCGTATCCGTGGTCAGTGAAGCAACGGGTGATGAGCCGGGTGGGGCATCTGTCGAATGAGTCGCTCGCGGAATTCTTCTCCAGCGACTATGATGGAGGAGCCGAGTATTTAATTTTGGCCCATTTGTCTGAACAGAATAACCATCCCGAAATCGCGCGAGCGGCGGCAGAACAGGCGCTCGGCGGCCGTCAGGGGCTGTGGCACAACCGTGTGCTGCTGGCAAGCCAGACGGAAGTTCTCGAATCCATCCGGTTATAGCCTCTGCCGCAGCCTCTTATTATGAGCGAATGCGTGGAACCGATCGTAGGGAAAATTCTTGCCGGATGGCGCTACGACATTTCCGGCTTGGCTCCGGAGATGCGCGGGGACTACGAGTTGCATTTCGCAGACTGCGAGCATTGCCGCAGCCGGCAGAAACTGCACCGCATCATTGATATTTCGCTGATTGGGCTGGCTTCGGCTTCGGGCGCGGCGTTTCTGCTGGCGTTTGCCGTGATACGGTATTTTGGGCCGCGCCATGCGTTCTGGCTGGAGGTGGGCGCACTCGCGGGCTTCGCGCTGTCGGCTCTGATCTGGTTGGTTGTAGCCGTGGCGACTCCCGCACCCATGGCGGTAGTGGATGCGGCCAAGCTGGGAGCGCGACACGTGCATGACCGGCTGCCAGCGGAGATCCGCGAGAGGCTGCCCGAAGAAATACGGGTCAAGCTCACAGGGTCGTAGGGACGCAGCCGTTGGAGATCGGGTTCAAAGCAATGATCAAAGCAGCGATCGAAGCAACAAGCTTTGCGCGTGAAATTCTGGGGCTTGTGCTGATCGCGGCGGTAGTCATGGCGACGGGTGCTGTGACCGAGGCAGATCACGCTTCATCGCCATTGGCAATGCCCGCTCAGCGTCCGGCAGCCTGCCATGTGCACGTTGGCGAAACCCTTCTCGATTCACACCTTCCCCATTCTCGTCGGCCAGCGCCCGTCAGCTACCAGTGTTGTCTGACTGGTCACGAAGCGGCGGTGGTGCAGGCTTTCTATTCCCCGCAGCCTTCCTTTCAGTGTTCATACTCCATCCGGCTAATCGAGTCTGCGCCCACGGTCTGCTGCTTAGAGGGGCTGGAAGTTTTGATGGTTCTCTCCGCAGATCCGCCAGGTACGACTCCGCTGCGGATCTAGTCTCCCTCTCATATACTGCAGCGATCTTCAATTACAGCGAACAAGAGCTTCACTTTGTCTTTCGCGCGATTTTCTTGCGCATGAGGAGTGTGACGTGCGGGCGTTAATCTGCGGTCTCTTTGTGATCAGCGCGTGGGCATCTTTTGCTGGAGCGCAGGACGTCGTCCAAGAGGTTCAGGGGCGCGATCCGCAGACGCAGCCCACGCAGGTTCTAGGGGAGCACAAGATGGACATGCCTGACATGCCAGGCATGGATATGTCACAGCCCGTGCCGGACTGGATGCCGTCACCGCAGGTCAGTTCGGGCACGGGATGGCAGCCGGCGGCGGCGGAGGTTCCTATGTGGATGAAGTCCGTCGGCGCCTGGGAGGTGATGGCGCACGGCGTGGTCTTTGTCGACTACAACCAGCAAGGCGGGCCGCGCGGCGAGGGCAAGGCGGAATCGGAAAACTGGCTTATGGTGATGGAGCAGCACACGCTGGGGCAGGGAAGCATCCTGTTTCGCGAAATGTTTTCAGCCGAGTCGCTGACGTCGCCGCATCCGGGATTTCCCGAGCTCTTCCAGACGGGCGAAACTTATCACGGTCAAGCGCTGGTCGATCATCAGCATCCGCACAACGTGTTTTCCGAACTCGCGTTCGATCTCACGCACCCGATCAAAGTTCCGGCCGAGGTTCCGATCAAGGGGAAAATCTTGTGGGAGTTTTATGGCGCGGCTGCGGGCGAGCCCGCCCTCGGTCCGGTGGCCTACCTGCACCGCGTTTCCGCAGCGGAGTTGCCGATGGCGCCGCTGTCTCATCACTTGCAGGATTCGACGCATACCAGTTTCGGAGTTATCACCACTGGACTGATCGTGGAGGCCTTACGCTTGAAGCTTGAAGGCTCGGTGTTCAACGGCCGCGAGCCGGATGAAAAGCGTTACACCATCCAGTTCGCGCCGCTCGATTCCTGGTCGGTGCGGTTGAGCGTCGCCCCATCGCGAAACTGGACGGCACAGTACAGCGATGGACGGCTGGAGCATCCCGAAGCTTTGGAACCGGGCAGCCAGCGCCGGCAGACGGCTTCGGTGGAATATGTGCGGCCGTTCGCGCGAGGCTCGTGGGCCACGTCGCTGGTGTGGGGACGAGTGCACCAAGTGTTTGATAACCACAATCTCAATGGTTACTTGCTGGAGACCACGGTGAACTTCAAGTTGCGAAATTATGCGTTCTCGCGGATGGAACTGGTCGATAAAGACGAATTATTTCCTAACAATCCTCTGCTTCCGAGCTTCCGTATTGGAGCGTACACCTTTGGCGGCGCACACGACCTCATCCAGAGCCGGCTCTGGCAGTTGGCCATGGGCGCGGACGTTACGGTTTACACGAAGCCCTCGACACTGGACTCCGCCTATGGGAAAAATCCCGTCTCGTTCCAGATTTTTTTTAGAGTTCGCCCGGCTTTGAGCCGTCACGACCATTAAGCGATACCGTGGCCCGTCGACACTCGCGACATTACCTCGGGGAATGCGTTCACACCAACTATCCCAAGTGCCCCAATTTGCGATAGCTTCTATTTATGTCCCCGTCATGAAGGGAGCCGAGCGTGAGCATTGAGGATGAGCAGGAGCTTGTTTCCTTAAAAGCAGCTGGCCGCGTTGTCCGTATGGTGCTGGATGCGATGAAGGCGGAGGTGCGGCCGGGCGTTACAACTCGCTATCTGGATGATGTCGGCGCGCGCGTTATGCGGGAGAACGGGGCCCGTTCCGCTCCGTCGATGGTGTATCAGTTCCCGGGCGCCAATTGCATCAGCTTGAACGATGAGGCGGTCCATGGAATTCCGGGCGAGCGCGAACTTGAGGAAGGCGACCTGGTGAAACTTGACGTGACGGTGGAAAAAGACGGCTACATGGCCGACGCCGCCATCACCGTACCGGTTGGACGCGTGAGTCCGCAGGCTGAAAAATTGATGGCCTGCGCGGAGCGGGCTTTTCACAAAGCGATGCTGGTGACTCGGGCTGGATTCCGGGTGTTTGAGATCGGAAAGATCGTAGAACGCGAGGTGCGAAAGTCCGGTTTCGCGGTGGTCCGCGAATTGGGGGGACACGGGATCGGGCGTACCATCCACGAGTTGCCGCACGTCCCCAATTACCCCGACCCCGAGGCTCGGCAGATTATGAATGAAGGCCTGGTTATTACCGTGGAACCGATCATCTCCAGTGGCTCGGGGCGGGTATTCACGGACAAGGACGGCTGGACCGTGCGGACGGGCGATCACGCGCTATCGGCCCATTTTGAGCATACTCTGGTGATCACTTCCGGCGCGCCTATCTTGCTGACCGTTGGTTAGTGCAAACTCGGTTGACCGGCGGCCGGCTTCGAGATAAAGTGCAAGATCAAGGGTCCAGTTTCTTCCCTCCACCCCCTGGTTTTACTCGCGATCGTTTAGTTGCGATGATTTGCATGCGCTCCGCTTCTTCCAAACTCGTCGTTGCGAAGCTCGTGGTTTTGCTGTGGGCGCTGGCCGGCGTGGCTTGGGCGGCGGAGCCACAATTTTCCGGGCAGAAGCGAGTCGGTCTAACCAGCGGCGACCAGTGGGAACCGGCGGTGGCGGCTGACGGATCGGGCCGGATCTATGTTCTTTATCCGCACTACGGGCAAGTGCCCGACTGCAAGGGATGTCGTGTGCCCACCATGCTGTTGGTGGCGAGCAACGATAACGGCAAGACCTGGCAGACTCCGCAGGTGATGCTCGAATCGGGTTCGGGGCAGTTTGACGCTCAGATTGCCGTGGACCCAGTGGACCGGCGAACCGTGTATGCGGCGTGGCTGCAGAACGGTAAACGCGTGGTGATGCTGGCCAAGTCGTTGGACTCGGGCGCGACCTGGAATTTCACAATGGCGGTCCGCAGCGACGTGCGACTGGATAAGCCGGCGCTGGCGGTGCGCGGCCAGAGCGTTTACGTGGCGTTCAATCATGAGGAACAAGTGTGGGTGGCGGGCTCGCAGGATGGAGGGCGCAGCTTTACGCCAACGCGAGTGAATGCGGAGAGCCGTCCGGGATGGTCACTGCTGGGCGCGGCAACGGTCGATCCGGCGGGCAGCACCTACCTGGCCTGGGCTTCCTATTCAAAAGCCGGAGGCGCTAGAGGCGCGGTGAATCTGTATGTGGCGAAGTCGGCGGATGCGGGTAAGACCTGGAGTGCGAGTTTGCTCGACGTTTCCGCGGCGGCACCCGGCTGCGAGGATGAAGAATGTGGCGAGGCGTTTCTGGGCGCGCAGGTCGCTTTGACGTCGGACGCCGCCGGAACTCTTTACGCGCTCTGGAGCGCGGGCAACGAGCCGCTGGGGCCGCAGCGGATTTATTTTGCGTCGTCGACCAACGGCGGCGAAAACTGGTTGCCGCGGGCCGGTGTTTCATCGGCTGCGGCGGGTGTGGAGCACGGGTTTCCCGCGATCGTGGCCGGAAGTGCCGGCGACGTACGCATCGCCTGGATGGATGCGCGGAATACTTCCCCCAAGTCTCCGTATTGGAACACTTACGATAGGAGTTCGAGCAACGGCGGCGCGACCTGGGGAGATGAGATTCGCGTTTCGAGCTACGTGCCAGGCTATCGTTATATCGGTAAAGAAGGTTTCAGCTTTCCTTTCGGCGACTATTTCGGGCTCGCGATCGACAACCACGGAGATACGCACGTGGTGTGGGGCGAAGGGCTGAACTATCAATCGCCGGGGTCGATTTGGCACGCCAGCGGACGATAGTGGTTCGCGTAGGACAGCCGCCCTCGGCTGTCCGGTCGAGCGAAGCTCGCCTTGATTTTCGCTTGTCCATCTTCCATCTTTGCGCTGAAGAGAGCCGGCGGGTCTTTGCCCCGCTGGACAGCCGAAGAGGGCTGTCCCTACGTGAGTTGTGTGTTTTCGGCAAGCCTGCGGAACCCTGGTACAAAAGCGAGCAGTAATTCAGGATTCAAGGACGATGAGCGCTAACTCCGGGTGTACTTCGAAAGAAGGAAATCCATATCATCTCCGACGCCATAGCCGAAGTCATGGCTGATGGTGCGCACACGATCTAACCTGGAGACAAAGTCATCCCGGCGGTCGGGCGAGAGTGCGTTGGCGAACTTGAGGGCCTGCTCGAACATGCGCACCAGGGCATCGAAGTATCCCTCATCATCGCTGCAAATGTCGTCGCAGAACCCTGCGGCTTGCTCGCAGTAGAAAACCATTAACTCGGCCACTCCCTCGGGATCGCCAACTGCCTTCTTGTAATCAGAGATGGCCTGCTTGGCTTGGGAGACAGATGTGTCCTGCTTTCGGAGCACGTCAGGCCAAAGCCACCGATCAATGATTTTCTTATACGGTTCCAGCACGTCTCCGCCCAAACCAAAGCGGGAATGGAGAAACACCTGATTGTCCTTGTGCGCGCTGTAGAGACTCCGGATCAAGTCGAGCAACGCTGCACGGTCAAAATCCGCGAGTTTTGCTTTGACATCTGTCCACGTGGGATGCGATTTTAATGGACGTTTGGTGTTTCCGGCCATGAGTGATTCATCCTAACTCTACGCGGAATCGGAGAGGGACACGATCTGGTCCAGCGTCTGGCGATAGTTCCACGGCATCCACTCCGCGGGCTTGGCCGCCAGTTCCTGAGCGTGGCGCTGCAACTCGGTCAGGTAGTCGAAGGAGTTGGCGCCGCACAACTGACAAGTGTGAATCAAGCTCATGAACAGGTCACCCACCTGCGCCCCGTTCAGCGTCCGATAGAACAAGGCATTCTTCCGGTGAAGAACCGCCCGCTTCAGCGCCCTTTCGACGAGGTTGTTATCTAACGGGGCTCCGGCTTGCCGAAGAAACAGCGTCAAAGGTCGCCAATGTCGCAGTAAGTACGTGATCGCCTTGCCCAGCCCCGAGTTCGGCTCCGTTTTGCGCTCGGCGAACTGCGCTTCCAGCCAGTGATGGAGTTGCTCCATCACTGGGCCGCTACACTCCTGATGAAACTGCAGGCGCTCTTCCGGCCTCAGACTACGCTCCCGCGCCTCGGCATCGTGACCATACACCTGGCCCAGCATCTCCAGTACATAGCGACATTGATCGGGAAAGTTCGCCGCTACTTCCACGAACTGTCTTCTTCCATGGGCGAGGCAGTTGGCCAGCAGAATCTCCACCCCCGCAGCCAACTTCGGAACATTGCGCGAGAGCGCGTCACACATCTGAATGGGCGGGCCCGCGTGCTGGGCACGCTGCTGCAACACGTCGGCGATGTTCTCGCCGGCATGCTGGGGTCCGGTGAAGTACAGCGCAATCTTCCAGCCCGGGCCGGTGGACACGATGCCGCTGGTGAACACGCCCGTACGTTCGTCCGACGGTTCGCGCGCAAGACGTAACACTCGCATGCTGGTGTCGTCGTTGTGTACCACCTCGCCCTGCGCGGCCTGCCGGATTAACTCGTCGCGCGCTGGTTTGAGTAACTCGGCCGCCTCTTCGACCACCTCCCATTGCGTCGCCGCCGGTAACGGAATCCCCAGCTGACCTTGGAGTTGTTCCAACCGATAGAACGGGGTCCCGCTGCCGTACTTGAGTTGCGCGATCATCGCTGCCGCGGTCTCGTCGTATTTTTCCGGACCTATTCCTTCCGGTTCTTGTGCGGTAAACACCTGTCCGCATGCACCGCAGCGCAACCGTTCGAGCGAGTAGACAGTGGCCGCCAGCGGCGCCTGCCCCATAATCCGCACCAGCACTTTCGGTTCTTTCTGCCCGTATACGTTGCCTTTTCCGCACTCCGGGCAGCGATCCCCGTGCTTTAACTTGGGGTGCGCAATCGTAATCTTCCGCGAACTGCAAAACGCCTCTGCACCATTGCGTCCATGTCCGGGCGAGGGAGAAGCGGTGCTCTCCGACTGAGTCTCGTCACCAGTTTCCGCGCCTTTCAGTTTTTCCAACACCGCGCTGGTCTTCTCCGTGTTGCGCGGCCGCACCAGCATCGCCGCCAGCGCATGCAATGCTTCCTTGAGCTTCTCGTAATCGTCCTCGCTCAATGGCGCTTGCCGCGCTCCGTCCAGCACCCGGTCCAGTTCGTCCAGATTGACATCGACCCGTCGCCTGGCGGTTTTCATCCTCGCCCCATGAGCAGTTCGCGAAACTGCTTCGCCAACGGATATCCCAGAACCTCTTTGATCGACCGGTTCGGCACGTAGCTATTGCATTGTTTACCACGTCCCGTCGTCTTGCCCAGCACCACCCAGTTGGCTGCACGGTAACAGGTTCCGCGGAATCGTTCGGGATCCACAAACGTCTCCAGGAAGTAGATCGGATGTCCGTAGATCCGCTGCCAGTCCGCGGAGATCCGCGAGGCCATGCGGCCCAGAATATGCGACGCCAGGTGTGCCACCTTGACCCACGGCAAGATTAAGAATCGCGTGTTGTAGGCGAGGAACCGGACATTACGACGGCGCTCTTCGGCGCTCCAGCCAATGTAGCGGTCGCGACTGCCCAGATGACGCGGGGCCGAGCACCATGCCAGACAGGCGACCGGCCGCCCTTGCCCCAACACCAGGTACTTCAGGTGTTCTCCCACCGGCTGCTCGTAGCCGAGGTAATGATGTTCCTCCAGCAAACTGTTCCACAAAGGCTCTTTCTCGGTGCGACGAACCAGTTCGAACTCCAGCGGCTGGAGGTTGCGCAGACCGCCTTCGATGGGTGTGGTATCGATCCGCGCCGGCGCCGGTCTGGCTCGGTTGGCCAGCGGGTTATGCCGCACGTAACTCACCGGCGGCAACTCGATCTGGCCGGCACGGTCCAGCATGAGCAACAGGCCGCGGCACACCATGTCGCGCAACGCTCCATTGGCCTGGCACCACTGCCAGGTTTCACAGAGCTTGGTCGATAGTGTGCGGCGGCTTTCCTGCGGGTGTTGCTCGATCAGTGCGCGTATATAAAGGATGTCTTCCTGGCTGATCTTCCGGCCCCGATATCTGAACTCGACCATCGATCAGCAGTATGAACTGGTTTTTCTTGGAACGCAAGGGGTGACGCCGTGTTTTTTTTGGCCGTGAGGTTGATTACTTCAGCACGCTCACTCGCCGCCACATCGGCGCCGCGCGCACGCGCGACACATCGCCCGCCGCCATCAGCAACTGCACCTCATAGGCTTCCAGTGACTTGGCTGCTCCGGATCCTTCCGGCCACCACACGAATCGTCCGCGCGAAAGACGCTTTTGGGCCAGCCAGTATCCCTGGCCGTCATAGCTGAGCAGCCGGATCGCCGTCCCGCTGCGGCTCCGAAACACGAACACACAGCCGGAAAAAGGATCCTCTGCTAGTTTCTCCTGGCACAGTTGCGCTAGAGAGTCGATCCCTTTTCTTCCATCGACCGGCTCGATGGCTACCAGCACACGCATCTGCGCCGTGATCTGAATCATCTCTCGGCTTCCCGCCAGGCCCGCAGCAGGCTCATCCAATCGGGCGGTGCGGCAGCTTTCCACTGAATGCGCACCTTGCCTCCGTGCAACGACTCGAACTCGATCAAACACTCTCGCAGCATCGCTGAAGGTGGCGCGATCAGTTCGACAAATGCCGGCTTGCGTGCTTTTCGTCGGCGATGGGAAACTCCCCCGAGCCGTTTCTTCAGCCCCGTATAGTCCAGCCGTAACGGGTGTGCGACGGAATACACACCGTGTTCCCGGGCCAGTTCGACCGCGGCTTGCCACACCGACTCCGGCAGCTTCCTCCCTCGCCGCTGGGTGCTCCGAAACTCATCTAGTTGGCGTTGTAACTGCGCGATTGGCTCGGGAATGACTGTTGTGCTCATGCGGCTCGCCCTCGACCGCTCGTCCGCGGCTCAACAAAGGTAACAGGGCGAGTTAGCGGTCGTCACGCACGCTTGCCGAAAACTCACGGCTGTCCCTACGTGAGTTCGCTAGTCGGTCAGTAAGCCGCCGGTTAGATCGCTGAGGCGCTCGATGCGGTGTTCGCGGCAGTAGCCGGTCAGGTCTTCCACCAGCGTTTCGGTTGCTACCGGATCAAAGTAACTTGCGGTTCCGACCTGCACGGCGCTTGCTCCTGCCAACATGAATTCCACTATGTCCACCGCGGTAGTGATTCCGCCCATGCCGATCACCGGAATTTTCACGGCGTGAGCCGCGTCGTAGACCATGCGCAGCGCGATGGGCTTGATGGCCGGGCCGGAGAGGCCGGCAGTTACATTGGCAATTCTGGGACGGCGCGTTTCCGCGTCAATCGCCATGGCCAGAAAAGTATTGACCAGGGAGATGGCGTCGGCGCCCGCTTCCTGTGCCACGTAGGCCATCTGCGCTATCGAGGTGACGTTGGGTGACAGCTTGACGATCACCGGCCGCGTCGACACGCGTTTCGCCGTCCGCACCACTTCGTCGAGCAGGAGCGGATCGCTGCCGAACTGAATGCCGCCTTGCGTCGTGTTGGGGCAAGAAACGTTGATTTCGTACGCCGCAATGCTCTCGCCCTGATTGAGGATCTCAATGGTCTCCTCGTAGTCGGTGCGGGTGTGGCCGAAAACGTTGGCGAACACCACTACATTTGTTTTCTCGCGCAACGCGGGAAGTTTTTCGATGAGGAACGCGGGGGCGCCGATATTCTGCAACCCGATGGCGTTCAGCATACCGGCAGCAGTCTCAAACAGGCGCGGCGGCGGATTTCCGGTCATCGGTTCTTTGGAGAGACCTTTAACGACCAAAGCGCCGAGCCGGTCGAGATGCACGATGTCTTCGAATTCGACGCCGTAACCGAACGTGCCGGATGCGGCGATGATCGGATTCTTCAGCTCGATGCCGGCGAAACTGACGCTCAAGTCCGGATTGCCGATCGGCGTCATTGCATTCCTCCGGGAGGCGGAGTAGCGGGGAAAGTTGCCGGCAAAGTGCCGGGCGGTGCAGTCGAACGGTGCGGCGGCTGCAGCGCCTCGGTCAACACTCTTCCGGTGGCTTGCGACGGCGCATTGATTCCAAGCAAAGAGGACAGCGTCACCGCGAGATCGATCGGTTCGGCGCGCGTCCGGTAGGTTCCGGGCTGAAAAGCGAGGCCATAGAAGGCGAGCGGCACATGAGTATCGTACGAGAAAGGCGTCGCGTGATCGGTACCCTTCGTGATTCCGACTTGAAATGGATGGGGGATTCCGATCACATACCATCCGCCTTCCGGCGAGTAGCTGTGGGCGTAACGGCGGCCGATTTCGGTGGCGGGAATGTCTCCGCGCGCCAGTTGTGACTTGGTAAAGTATCCGGCCAATCCCGCTTGCCTCATGGCTTCGCCGGTGTCGGCTTCGGCGATGGATTCGTCTTTGCCGCCGAGTGTTCCGGCAAAGGCTTCTGCGCTCAGCCACGCCAGCGGGTAGTCAAGATTGAGCACGTAGTCGGCTTTCTTTGCATATTTTTTCGAGAGCAGGGAATTGATCTGTTCGCGCAAGGCTTTCGCGTCGAGATTAGCGGCGGGCAGACGAAGAGTTTTCGCGAATTCGGGCAGAGGGGCAATGCCGTGATCGGCGGAAAGCGCCATCCACACGTTGGCCATTCCGATCTGATGACCGAGGAAGTTGAAGAACTCCGCCAAACTCCGATCGAGTTCGAGCGCCATGCTGCGCATCTGCAGAGAGTCTGGGCCGACCTGGTGGCCGAGAATATCGTTTGCCGAGAGGCTGATCACCAGCAGATCGGTCGCAGCGCCCGCGCCCAGCTTCTCATACAGAACGAGTTCCTTGGCAAATTCCAACTGGTAATCATTGGCGAAGGGAGTGGATCCGACGACCTGGTAAAAGCTGGCGGGTTCGTCATCTTTATCTTTGTTCTTGCCGTTTCGCGGCGCGGTCGACCCGAGAATGTTTCCGTCGCTGTCTTTCCACTCACGGTTCAGGTATTTTTCCGCGCGATGGCTGCCGTTGAAATTGCGCACCCACTCGGGGAGATCCGGACGGTAGTAAGTGGAGGTGATCCAGTCGCCACTTTTTTGATCGATCCAATAAGCGCCGTCTCCGGAAAAGCCCGCGGGCAGTACAGCCGCGCGATCTTTCAGCGAGATGGCGAATACCCGGGCTTTGCCGCCCGTAGCCAGTTTCAACTCGTCCCCGAGCGTATCGCTCAAGAGGTTGTGCGGCGATGCCCCGGGCCCAGTTTTGCTGACGTCGGCGCCGACAAGTTTTGTCGTGTCGTCTTCGACCGAAGTCACCATCTTCTTCTTTTGCGGATCCCACCATTCGTTGGCCACGATGCCGTGTCCGCTGGTGTAGCCGCCGGCGAAGAGAGTGGCATGTCCGGGAGCGGTGCGGGTGTTGGCGTAATCGTAATTGCAGTCGGAGAAATAAGCGCCGTGGTCGAGAAACACGCGGAACCCTCCGTCGCCGAACTGGTCGCGATAGCGTTCGAGGTAGTCGCCGCGGAACTGGTCGATCACGATGACGACCACGAGCTTGGGGTGGGCGTTGTAAGCGGACGCGAATGCGGTAGGGATCGAGCCATGCCATATCAACGCCACGACCAGCGTCACGAGGAGGGAACGGGGGAGTCTCATCGCGAGCTAGTTTACAGGAGAAAGGAAGCAACCCGCAGAGGACGCCGAGGACGCTGAGGTTTTCCGGCGTTCTTCTCTGCTGCGCTCCTCGTCCTCCGCGGTTAGAGACTTGGACCATCCTCGTGCACGGAATCGCAGTTTTCAGCTAAAGTTAATGCAGAATGCTTGATCTGAATTTTGTTCGCGACAACCTCGCGCTGGTGGAAGAGAAACTACGCCAGCGGGGAATCAATCCGGCGGAACTGTTGAAAGACTTTCGCATTGTCGACGCCGAGCGACGGCAGGCGGTCACGGCGGCGGAAACTCTGCAGGCTCGCCGCAACCGGGCTTCCGAGGAGATTGCCAAGCTCAAGAAGAGCGGGCAGGAAGCTTCGGCGCAGATCAACGAGACGAAAGACTTGCGCGAGCAGATTCAGGAATCGGAAAAAAAGGCGGCCGAACAGGAAGCGCGCTTGCGCGAAATTCTGATTTCGCTTCCGAATCTTCCTCATGACAGCGTGCCGCTGGGGAAGAGCGCCGAGGATAACGTGGAAGCGCGACGCTGGGGTTCGCCTCCGCAGTTCGACTTCCGGCCCAAGCCGCACTGGGAACTGGGCGAAGCCTTGGGCGTGCTCGACCTGGAGCGCGCCGCCAAGCTCTCAGGCGCGAGATTCGCCGTGTACTGGGCGCTGGGGGCTCGTCTGGAGCGGGCCCTCGCCAACTTCATGCTCGATCTGCACACGCGTGAGCACGGATACACCGAGGTGCTTCCGCCGTACCTGGTGAACTCCGAGTCGATGTATGGCACGGGGCAACTTCCGAAGTTCGCACAAGACTCGTTTCGCGTGCCGCACGGCGAGAAAGATCTCTGGCTGATTCCGACGGCGGAAGTTCCGGTGACCAATCTCTATCGCGACGAAGTGCTGGACGGGGCGCGCCTACCCGTCTCGCTTACCGCGTACACTCCCTGTTTTCGCAGCGAAGCTGGATCGTATGGGAAGGATGTTCGCGGAATTATCCGCCAGCACCAGTTTCAAAAGGTGGAACTGGTGAAGTTCTCGCGGCCGGAGACTTCCTACGATGAACTGGAGAAGCTGACCCGCAACGCCGAAACCGTGTTGCAGAAACTCGGCCTGCACTACCGTGTGGTCACGCTGTGCGCCGGCGATATGTCACCCAGCTCAGCCAAGACTTATGATCTTGAAGTCTGGCTGCCGGGACAGAATCTGTTCCGCGAAATTTCTTCCTGCTCAAACTTCGAAAGCTTTCAGGCGCGGCGGGCGAATATTCGCTACCGTCCCGAGGGGAAGAGCAAAACGGAATTTTTGCACACGTTGAACGGCAGCGCTTTGGCGGTGGGGCGCACATGGGTCGCGATCGTGGAAAATTATCAGCAGGCTGACGGCAGCGTGCGCATTCCTGTGGCGTTGCAGCCGTACATGGGCACCGATCGCATCGTGGCACGTGTCCCGTAGAGACGCGGCTTGCCGCATCTCCCGCCGGCCGCCCGAGAGGGTGCCAGCCGAGACGGGGCAAAGCCCCGTCTCCATGGTGCGGTAATCGGAGATTTGATATCCCATGAATTCCCAAATACACTGGCAACAACCCGAAGCATCGACGGCGCTTGAAAGTGTCGTCTCTCCCATGGGCGCGTTCTGGCGCACAATCCGCGGATACATTCTGTGGTCGTATGAGCGGGGAAGCCTCCACTACGACATCATGGTCACGCTTATTCTCCTTTTTGTTTTTGTTTCGCCGCATTTCATCAACTTCAAGGACAAACCAGTCGAGCGCAATCCGCATCTCACCGGCGTGGTTGTGCTTCCCGGCGAGAAGGGCGAGTTCATCTATCAGATCCAGGCCTCGGCGGTGAATACGGCTGCAGATGGGGATATTCGCCGGCAACTGGAGAAGATCATTGAACCCATCTCCGGGGCGGTCAGCATTACCAATGTCGAGACGGTCAAAGACGCCATGGGGCATCCGCAGAGTTACAAAGTCTGGGTGGAAAAAGAGTAGAGCCAGGTTTCAGGGTCATCAAGAGTTCAGCAAATGAGAATTACTCTCCAATCGGTTGTTCTTGGGTCGCTTGTGGTCGGAGCCGTGGCGGCCGGCTGGCTCTTCACGGCGGCGGCTGGGGCACAGATTGCAGGCGAATCGGCTGAATTGGAGCGCGTTCTCGCCCAGATGGATGCCACTGCCAAGAAGTTCGGAAGCGCCGAGGCAAACGTCGTCTGGGACGAATACGACAAAGTCATCAACGAAACCGACACGGAGAAAGGCAAGATCTATTTCCGGCGTGAAGGCGGTGAGATACAGATGGCTGCCGACTTCACGGAACCCAATACCAAATACGTCATCTACAGCGGCGGAAAAGTTCAAGTCTATCTGCCCAAAGCGAATGAGGTTGACGAATACGATGCCACGAAACACCGTAGCGACGTCGAGAGCTTTTTGGTTCTGGGCTTCGGCGGCAGCGGGAAGGACCTGTTCCAGTCTTACGACGTGAAGTTTTTGGGGACGGAAACCGTTAATGGCGTGGCGGCTCAGAAACTGGAATTGATTCCAAAGTCCATCCGCTTGCGAAACAATTTTGGGCGGATTCTTCTCTGGATCGACCCGAAGACGGGAATTTCAGTGCAGCAGCAGTTCTTTGAATCGAGCGGCAACTACCGTTTGGCGAAGTATTCCGACATTCACATCAATCAAAAACTTCCAGAGAATGCCTTTAAGCTGAAGACCAATGGGAAAACCAAGTTCGTCTCGCCGCAAGGATAGATTCTCGCTTACGCTTCAAGCAAAACTCGAACCAACAGAAACAAGCTGAAAAAGACCGGCACCGGCGATATACTGCAGAAAGACCTTCGAAAGTAGAGTGCGCATGGCTAAAGTGTTTACCATCACCGTTCCTCCGGATTTGTCGCGCAAGAAGCGTGAACGCACCACCGACCCTCGCTACGTAGACGGCCAGAAGATGCTGGTGGAAGCGATGAAATATCTGGCGCAGGCCGATCCAGTGGCCAATCGAGAGGCGGTCCAACTGCTCTCCGAGCACGTTCGTACGCGTTTCCGCATGACCGACTCGCCGCTGAGCTAGGCGAGGCATTGAATCCATTAAGACATTGAGTCATTTGAGGGATGTCTAATCTGATTCAATGAGTCAATGATCTTTTTGAGCATCGGGCCAGCAACGAGGATGCGAGCACGATGACCACCGGATAGCACTCCAGCGTGTAGCGCGGTTCCGGGTTTTCCATGGTTCCCAGAAATGCCGAGCGCACCAGCAGAAAAGTGACTAGCAATCCCGGCCAACGGATTCCTGATGGCCTGCGAAGCAGCGCCAACAGCGCTGCTGCCACGTAAGCCAGGCCCAGTAAGCCAAACCCAACGGCCATGACCGACAACTCCGGGTCGTCGTTGAATTCCCACCAGCGCACGTCGGGAGGAAGGATTTCGGTTCGCGGACGCAGCCACATGTCCGCGACGCGCAACAGGGGCAGCGCCAAGTAGTAGCGAACGGGATGGGCGCGAATGCGCTCAGATGCTATTTTGCCGAAGCGCGCGTCCAGTTCCGGCGTTATATCCTGCAACTCGTTGAAGTCCGCGATGAGAGCCAGGGTTGCCGCTTTTTCCGCCGCATCGGAGTTATCGATAGCGCGCGATGGCAGTTTCTCCGGATCAATCTTGCCGTCGGGAACGCTCCAGTAGATTTCTTCTACCGAGACGTAGTCGATCATCCAGGTCTTGACCCAGCGGATGAAGCCCCGGGGGATTAGTTCATCCGCGTCGTTGGCGTAACGCGGAGCCAGCGGTTGGAAACGATGGAGGGTGCGAAAATTACGAATCGTCCAGGGAACGAGCGGCGCCAGGGCCAATACCGCGACGATGATTCCAGCGATTAGAAAATTCGGCAGGTCTTTCTTCTCGTCGTTGTTCTTGGCCGAGGGACGCTTCCATGCCAACACCGCCAGATAAAACCCGACCGCCGCCAGCAGGAGGCCGCCATCGGGACGGAGCAGGATGCAGGCTGCAATCGCGGCCCCAGTCGCTGCCCAAAGCTTGCGGGAACTCTGGACGAGTGCCTGCCCTGAGCCTGCCGACGCGATACCCGTCTCCGCATGAATTCCGGCACAAGCGGGATGCATTCGATTCAGCGCTGCGACCGCGCAATCGAGAGCGAGCGCGGTAAAGAAGATCGACAGAGTTTCGGTGAGTTCGGCGGCGGTGTAGTTCGCCAGGAATGGACACAGCGCCGCCAAGACAAAAGCGATCCTCGCCGCGCGTTCGGAAACCGCCCGGCGGGCGAGGTCGGCAACGATCAGGCAGGTAGCCAGGTCCACCAGGATCTGGGTCAGAAGCACCGCTTTCAAGTTGCCGGGGCCAAACAGCCAGAACATTCCCGCCAGAAAAGCAGGATACCCGGGCAGGCGCGTATCCACCGGCACGACTTTTATCCCCTGCTGGCCACCCACCGTCTGGCTGTAGACGCCGTGCTGCAGCCAGTTAGTGGCAAGGTCGGCGTAAACGCGTGAGTCATCCGTGATCTCCGGGAAATAGACGAAGAAAAGAAGTCGCAAGGCCAGGCCGGCCAGCGCGGTTGCCAGGAAAAAACTGCGATGTTCACGGATCAAGTTGAGCACATTGGGAATATATCGTGAATTATGCGATTTCCCCCCACGTCCCATCGAAATGGAATGGCAGTTCCCCGGTCCGACGCGACGGGAGACCACTTTGCCATTGATCGACTGCACGCTTAACTAGCCCCGTCGAAGCTGGGACGCGAACCATCAATTGGCCTCAGAATCTGAAGTATCGCTTCCTCTACGACGACGGGTCCGGATCGCTACCGATCACCGGCAGCATCCGCCGCGTCCTGGGCAAGGCGTCCAACGGCGTCGGACTGCGAGGCCAACCGGCTGACAGCGTTGTCATTCGAAATCGGGTTACTCATGATGGTCCCCCAACTTTAATACTGCCGTCACAAGATGTATGCGAAGCTGCGCCTTAAGTTGTCGCTAATGTGGGTTTGACCCCCCGCGGCTCTCACCTTAGGATGTAGACACACAACGAGATGTCGAAACAGGTTTTCTACGATCCCTTGCAAGCGCGCTGGAGACGGATTCGCCGCTTTGTCGACGCGGCCGCCATCGCTTTTTCTTTACTGGTGATCTTTTTCATCTACAGCGCTCTGCGCAGCGAACCTCTGCCCGACCTTTCCTGGCTTACGGAAAAGAAGCCTTACCATGCTCTGAAAGAAAAAGAAAAGGTGAAAGCGCGTGAGAAACGCCGCCTGGCCACATTGGCCCGCGCCGGACACCGCCATCAGGCCCGCAAAGCGCCTTCGCAACTCACACTGAACTCCGAGCAGGGGGTGCGGGCCGCATTCTATGTTTCCTGGGATGCGGCCAGCTTCTCCTCCTTGCGCGAGTATGCGCGCCAGATCGACATGCTCTTTCCCACCTGGTTGCAGGTTCTCAGGCCTGATGGCCATCTCGAAGCTACCGACCCGGACACGAACACCATGTTTGATGTGATTCGCGGGCAATCAGTCCGTACCGTGGACAGCAAAGTGATGCCGTTTCTGAAAGCGGAAGACACCGACATGGAAGTGTTTCCGGTGGTGCAGAACTTTGACGGCACTGACTTTGTTCCGGGCGTGGCAGATTTTCTGATGAATGAGGAAGCGCACACAAATTTTCGCCGCGAGATCGGAATGTATCTTGCCTCCGATCACTATCGCGGTCTGATGATCGATTTCGAATCCTTCCCCAAAAAGGCGCAACCCGGTTACGTGGCTCTGCTCAACGAACTCTCGTCTGACCTGCACGCCAAGGGCTTGAAGCTGTACGTCAGCGTTCAAGTACGCAACGCGGATTTTGATTACAAGGCGATTTCGTCCGCCGTCGATGGTGTCGTCATCATGAACTACGACGAGCACTATCCCGGGGGAACCTCTGGTCCCGTCGCTTCGCAGGACTGGTTTGTGGACAACCTTGACGCCGCGCTCGAGGAGATTCCGAAAGAGAAGCTCATCTGCGCCATCGGCAACTACGGCTACGACTGGGTCGAGAAGCCGAATAAAGGCAAGCTGCCGCCGGGAGAGGCCGACAAAAGCGTTTCCGTGCAGGAAGCGTGGATCGGGGCGCGCGATTCCGAAGAGGACGTTGATTTCGACGGCGACGCGCTCAACCCGCACTTCAGCTATCGCGACGACGATAACTTTCGTCACGATATCTGGTTTCTGGATGGGGTGACTGCGCTGAACCAGATGCGTGCCGCCCAAACCCTCGGCATCCAGACCTTCGCCTTGTGGAGACTGGGCGCGGAAGACCGTTCGCTATGGCGGGTGTGGGATATGCCCGGGGAGGCCAACGCTTCGGATCGATTGAAAGACGTTCCTCCGGGCCAAGACGTCGACATGGAGGGTGAGGGCGAAATCCTGCACATCGAGGCGAAGCCAGCCGACGGCGAGCGCGATCTGACCATAGACAAGCATACCGGACTCATCGACGGCGAAGAGTTCAAGAGTCTGCCCGAACCGTATCGTGTGGCACGCTACGGCGCCAGCAAGAACCAGCTCGCCATGACCTTCGACGACGGTCCCGATCCGGAATGGACTCCGAAGATTCTCGATATCCTAAAACGCGAACATGTTCCCGGAACATTCTTTCTGATTGGGATCCAGGCTGAGAAATTCGGCAGTCTGACCAAGCGCATTTACCGGGAAGGTCATGAAATCGGGAACCATACGTTCACTCATCCCGATATCAGCTCGATTGGTTCCGGCTACATGCGGGTGGAACTAAATCTGACCGAGCGCTTGTTCGCCAGCCAACTGGGCATTCGCACCACGCTGTTCCGTCCTCCGTACTCCGTCGATGCGGAGCCCGACACGGAAGACGAGGTGCGGCCGCTCGAACTCACGCAAAGCCTGGGCTACGTCACCATCGGCAACAAGATCGACACCAGGGACTGGAACGACGAGCCAGCGCTCACGCCGCAACAAATTGCCGCTGGCGTACTCGACCACCTGCCCCCGTGCCGGCCGAACGATACCCAGTGCGGCAACATCATTCTGATGCACGACGGCGGCGGCAACCGGGCGAGAACGGTGGAGGCGCTCCCACTGATTATCGACGGCGCCCGAGCCCGCGGATTTGAATTCGTCCCCGTGTACAAGTTGATGGGCAAAACGAAAGCAGATGTCATGCCCCCGCTTCCGACGAACGAGTATTGGTCCGCGCGTCTCAATTGGATCGGCTTCTGGCTGTTCAGTGCAACCATGATGGGCATCACGATCATCTTTTTCCTCGGCGACATCCTGATGACCGGACGCCTGATTTCGGTCGGCGTCCTCGCCCTGTATGACCGTCTCCGCTCGCATGTCTATGGAAGCCCAGAGCAGATTGCCGCTTACCGGCCGCGGGTAGCGGTGCTCATCCCCGCCTATAACGAGGAAAAGGTCATCGAACGCACCGTCCAGGGTGCGCTCGACTCCGACTATCCCAATCTGCGAGTGGTCGTCATCGACGACGGTTCCAAGGATCGCACCCTGGAGATCGTCCGCCGAACGTTTGCCGCCGAAGAAGCTGCCGGCGCGGTATTGATTCTCACCAAAGCCAACGGCGGCAAGGCCGAGACGTTGAACTTTGGACTTGAGCATATCGGCGATGCAGAAGTCTTT
The DNA here is from genome assembly GCA_963730845.1 of uncultured Acidobacteriaceae bacterium. Classification (GTDB taxonomy): domain Bacteria; phylum Acidobacteriota; class Terriglobia; order Terriglobales; family Acidobacteriaceae; genus Acidiflorens. The sequence continues at coordinate 98,299 of CAVSTM010000015.1, forward strand.
GTCGGCATCGACGCCGATACCATCATTGCCCCCGATGCGATTGCACGCCTCGTGCCCCACTTCCTCAACCCGAAAGTTGCCGCCGTAGCGGGCAATGCCAAAGTTGGGAACCGCGTCAACCTCTGGACACGCTGGCAGGCGCTCGAGTACATCACCAGCCAGAATTTCGAGCGGCGAGCGCTCAACACCATGGGCGCGGTGAGCGTGGTGCCGGGCGCAATCGGCGCCTGGCGCACCGAGGCGGTTCGCGATGCGGGTGGCTACCATGTGGATACCGTCGCCGAAGACGCCGATCTGACCATGGCGCTCTTGCGCAACGGCTATCGCGTGGAATATGAAGACATGGCGCTCGCTTTCACCGAGGCTCCAACGACTGCCAGCGCGCTCATGCGGCAGCGCTTTCGGTGGTCGTTCGGAATCCTGCAGGCCATCTTCAAACATAAGGGCGTTTTCGCCCGCAAAGGCGCCTTGGGTTTCGTCGCACTGCCCAACATCCTCATCTTTCAAATTCTGCTTCCCTTGGTCTCGCCCTTCATCGACGTGATGTTTGTGGTCGGCGTGATCTGGTATTTCATCCAGAAGCATTTTCATCCTGAGTCCACCGATCCCGCCAGCTTCCAGCGGCTGTTGATTTTTTTCTTTGCGTTCCTGGTGATTGATTTCCTCGCCTCGGCGCTCGCCTTCGCCCTGGAGCGCCGCCAGCCCGAAGCCCGCGAAGACGCCTGGCTGCTAAGCCAGGTGTGGCTGCAGCGCTTCGCCTATCGCCAGGTTTTTTCCGTCGTTCTGTTCCGAACCCTGAAGCGTGCCATCCAGGGCCGCCCCTTCGCCTGGGACAAACTGGATCGCACCGCCGCGGTAAAATACGTTCCCGCCGAGCGCAGGGATGCGGTCAAGGTATAGCGATGTGTGCGGGGCGGACACCCTTGTCCGGCAAGCGCATGCACTGTCATCAGGTCAGTTCTTATCTCTTATCCTCGTGATCTCAATCACTGACAACCGCCGCCGAAAGGTGTGTGGTAAGGAATGAGAAATCGCCATGTCCCGCACCATCATCGAACCCTTTCGCATCAAAAGCGTCGAACCCATTCACTGGACAACCCGCGCGCAGCGCGAGCAACTGCTGCGCGCAGCGAACTACAACCTTTTTCTTCTGCCTGCCGATGACGTCCTCATCGATTTGCTCACCGATTCCGGCACCGGAGCCATGTCCACTCACCAGTGGGCGGCCATCATGGAAGGCGATGAGAGTTATGCCGGCAGCCGCAGCTTCGAGCAGTTCCGCTCGTCGGTGCGGGATATTTTCGGCTACAAACACGTCATCCCGACCCACCAGGGCCGCGCCGCCGAGCGCATTCTGTTCAGCGTGATGTGTGGAAGAAAGAAAGGCGATCTTGTCCCCAACAACACGCACTTCGACACCACGCGGGCGAACCTGGAGTTTGTCGGCGCCGAAGCGGTAGACCTCGTCATCCCCGAGGGACGACAGCCGAGCCTGAAGCATCCGTTCAAGGGCAACATGGACGTCGCCGCGCTCGACGCGCTGATCGAGAACACCGGCCGCGAGCGCGTGCCTCTGGTCATGCTCACCGTGACCAACAACTCCGGCGGGGGCCAACCGGTTTCGATGGAGAACGTCAAAGCCGTGAGCGCGGTTTGCCGGAAGCATCGCATCCCGCTCTACTTCGATGCCTGCCGTTTTGCCGAGAACTCGTACTTCATCAAGATCCGCGAGCAAGGCTACGAGCACAAATCGCCGAAAGAAATCGCGCAGGAAATGTTCAGCTACGGCGACGGCTGCACCATGTCAGCCAAGAAAGACGGCATGGCGAACATCGGCGGATTTCTTTGCACCAACGACGATCTGCTGGCGCAGCAAGAGAAGAACCTGCTGATTCTTACCGAGGGCTATCCCACCTACGGAGGCCTGGCCGGACGCGATCTCGAAGCCATTGCCGTAGGAGTGCAGGAAGCCCTGCACGAGGACTACCTCGAATATCGCATCGCTTCGACCGCATACCTCGGCAATCACATCGCTGACGAGGGAGTGCCGATCGTACAGCCGCCGGGCGGCCACGCCGTCTATATCGACGCCCGCGCCTTTCTGCCGCACATTCCGCCGGATCATTTTCCTGCTGTTGCCCTCGCCAATGAACTCTTCCTCGAAGGCGGCATCCGCTCGGTCGAGATCGGCACGTTGATGTTCGCAGCCTCGGCGAAGATGGACCTGGTGCGTCTGGCGATTCCGCGTCGCGTCTACACCCAGAGCCACATCGACTACGTCGTCGAAGTCATCCTCGAAGTCTGGAAGAAGCGCGAGCAGATTCACGGCATGAAGCTATGCTACGAAGCGCCGTTCCTCCGGCACTTCACGGCCAAGCTGGAGCCGGAGCCGGCGGAAGCCGCAGCCGCCGTGCGGCGCTGATTTTGGGTGGCACTGCGCGCCCTGAGCGTCGGGTTCTGTGACTTTGTTGGAAGGGGCGGGGCTTCAGCCAGGCTCAACGCATTGTGAAAGAGCGCCCGCTTCAGAAGCTGGATGTGGCGCCGCCTCCGCTGCCCTGCGCTGCTGAGGGCTTCGCTCCGCTACGGCGGCGCTGAGGGGTGCAACCATTGGCCGAGTTCTTGCTGGCATCGATGGCGAGGTTTTCGATGGTCACTCCACCAGTGTTCATTACGGTGATGACGGCCTCTACCGGCAGACCACGAACTTTCCTCAAAGTAGGCTGGAGTAAAACCCGCTTGACATCATTGCCCTTCACGTCGGTGGACACCCCCCGCAGAGTAAGGGGCATCGTGATGATGAGTTTTTCAGGGTAGACGGCTGGACATATGGCGATCACGTCGCCCGGTGCGGCAGCATTCACCGCCGCAGTGATCGATTTGTACTGTGCATTCGGACACGAGGTGTTAGGCATCTCCAACTGTCCGCGTCGACCCGGATACGGTCATGCAGACTGTCCCCACGAACGAGAGGGTCAGCCCAATTTGTGGGATACGTCTCGTTAACATGATTGTCCTCCAAAAGCGGCCGGTTCCGCCCACTCCGCTCCGGCCGGTGTAAAATCAAGGGTCGCGAATATCCGCGCTAGCATCCAATATCCCGTCCTGGAAAGGATCTCCTATGGCAACCATGGAAGCCCCACCGCGTTTGCAAATCCGCCTGCACGAAGGTGCGTTTAAGAATGAGACGTTCGTTGATTTCACTAAAGAAGACAACGTGCGCAAGATGCGCTCCGCGATCGAGAAAGTGCGCGGACAACTCGGCCGCGAGTATGACCTGATCATCGGCGGCAAGCGTATCAAGACCTCCGATAAGATCCGTTCTATCAATCCTGCCAAACCGTCGGAAGTGGTTGGCGATCACCAGAAAGCGGGTAAGGAGCACGTCGAGCCTGCCGTGCAGGCCGCTAGTCAGGCGTTTGGTCGTTGGAGCCATACTTCGGTTGAGGAGCGCGCGTCGCTCTTATTTCGGGTTGCTGATGTGATGCGCGAGCGCAAGCTTGAGTACATGGCTTGGCTGGTGTTCGAAGTTTCGAAGAACTGGTTCGAGGCCGATGCGGACATCTCCGAGACCATCGATTTCTGCGAGTACTACGCGCGCGAGGCTCTGCGCTTTGCGAAGGCCGAGCCTTCCGTGCAACTGCCGGGAGAGCGCGACACGCTTAGTTACATTCCGCTTGGCGTTGGGGCGGTGATTCCGCCTTGGAATTTTGCCTGCGCCATCATGGCCGGGATGACTCTGGCTTCGATCGTCAGCGGAAACACGGTTGTGCTCAAGCCGTCTAGCGATTCGCCTACGATTGCGGCAAAGTTTGTGGAATTGCTCGAAGAATGCGGGATACCCGAAGGCGTGGTGAACTTCTGCCCCGGGGGCGGCGCTAGTTTTGGAGACGCACTGGTGGCGCATCCGAAGATTCGCTATATCGCTTTCACCGGCTCACGCGAAGTTGGATTGCACATCAACCAGACGGCCGCGCAGCAGCAACCGGGCCAGCTCTGGATCAAACGCACCGTGCTCGAAATGGGTGGCAAAGATGCCATCATCGTCGATGCCGATGCCGATATTGATTCCGCCGTGGAAGGCGTAGCCCAGGCCGCTTTCGGCTTCCAGGGCCAGAAGTGTTCGGCCTGCTCGCGCGCCATCGTTGACGAGCGCGTCTACGACAAGTTCCTGGAGAAACTGAAATCGCGCACCGAGCGCATTACGGTCGGTGATCCCACGGTGAATCCGAACATGGCTGCCGTCATCAATGAAGGTTCGATGAAAGACATTCTCCGCTACATTGAGATCGGCAAGAAAGATGGACGCCTCATCACCGGCGGCGCGCGCGCCACCGAGGCTGGCGACGGCTATTTCATTCAGCCTACGGTGATCGCCGACATCCCGGCAAAATCGACGCTGGAGCAGGAAGAGATTTTTGGGCCGGTGCTGGTGGTGATCAAGTCGCGCAACTTCGACCATGCTCTCGAGATCGCCAACGACACCGAGTTCGGACTGACTGGAGCCGTCTACTCAAGTTCGCGGGAGAAGCTGGATCGCGCGGTGCGCGAGTTCCACGTCGGCAACCTTTACCTGAACCGCAAATGTACGGGAGCGATGGTGGGCGCGCATCCGTTCGGTGGCTTCAACATGTCGGGGACCGATTCGAAATCCGGCGGGCCGGACTATCTATATTTGTTTACGCAAGCGAAGAGCGTCGGCGAGAAGATCATGTAGTCATACGTGTGGGGACGGGGCTTCGCCCCGTCCTGGGCGGGTCAAAGACCCGCCACCACACATGCTGGCGGTCCAATGAAATTCAAAAGGCCGCCCGCGGGCGGCCTTCTTTATTGAATGGAAAGCGGTCTAGTTGCTGATTCCTGCGCTCTGCGGCGGTAGCGGGATGGCCGCTGCTGCGGTGGCCGCCGCGGCTTCGTTCAGGATGCGGTGGTGAATGGTGAAGAGCGCCAGTTCCAGTCGGTCCGACACGCCGATCTTGTCGTAGACGTTGCGCAGGTAGTTCTTGATTACCTGCTCGGTCGTCCCCAACTGGGTGGCGATTTCCTTGTTCTTGTATCCCTGAACGATGAGGGCGACGATGCGCAGTTCCTTGGCCGTCAAGCGGTCACGGACGCGCAGGCCGACCATATCGTTTTCGGTCAGTTCGCTCGGCACCGCCATATCCTGCACCCAGCTTTCGCCACGGGCGATCTTGCGGACACAGTCGACCAGCGCGGGGCTGGTGACGTTGCGATAGACGACGCCATGCGCGCCCGCCGCCATGTAGCGCTGGGCGCTCTCGCCGGTGTCGGCGAGCACGACCACGCGGGTCTTGTTCTTGTTGGCAGCCGAGAGGACGGAGTTGAAATCGGAGTGAAAACCTCCGGCAATGATGAGCACGGCGGCGCGAAACTTGTCGAGCGCCATGAACATCTGCTCGGCAGTTTGGGCCTGGGCCACAATGCGCATTTCGTCTTCCACGGCAAGTACCTTGGCGATGCCAGCTCGAAAGATCGCCTGATTGTCGGCCAAAATAAGCTTCAGCATGGATCCTGCTCCCGGTTAACTGTTGCGAACGAATTCGTAAGAATCAATTACGCAAGCGACGCCCCGGCTGTCTCCGGAGTCGGCGCTGGTATTGGGTTCATCGGTCCGCACTACGCGGCCACGGCACTGAATCACAACATCATCCTTGCCCCCCGTCACCTCGGGCGGCAGCGTGATCTCAAACTCTACTGGTGAGCCGACCTCGAGCGATGCGTCGGCGCGGATGTAAACGCCGGCGGCGCTCAGATTGCCGGTCATACCGCTGGCGTCATCCGCGGTATCTTCCCTATGAATCTTGATCGGCAAATGCAGCGGAAACCTTTTCCCGGTACGCGCTTCGGACACGACTCCTCCTGTGCTGTCGCTCTGCGCTTTACTCGAAAGGCAGACAACCGAGCCAGAAAGCCAAGTCAGAAAACCACAGAATTCCCAGCCCAGCCTGACGAGCAGCTATCGGGTTTATATCACGGAAAATACCGCAAAAGAAGCCCTGATTACCGAAGTAATACCGGTAGGAACTAGGTACCCGCCTGAGCCAGCGGCGGACACCAGCCCTGAGACGGCTCGAAAGCAATGAGAAATCGCGTCCAAATCGGCTCGGAGCCCTTTCGTCGGCCCCCCGCTCCGATCGAGGGTTGCAGGGGAAACACGTCATCAGAGTATAAGGTGTGTCAAGGATTTCGAAATATTTCGAAGGAAATGGAGGACTCTCGGGGAAAGACAACGAAGCACTTGGCCCCCCCAGCCTGCCGCACTTCTCCACATTCTGGCTTTTGCCTGGCTTGGCGATTCAGAACAACCAATCCACTGCGAAACAGACAAAGAAGCGGGCCCCAACGCGCCCAGTTTTCAGGGCGACGTCGTCTTTAGCGATGACTACTTCAGTCCTCCCAGAAAACCGGCTACTCAACGAGCAGGGGCATTTTGACTCGGAGTTGATTGTCACGGGCAGAAGAGGCAGCTTCCAGTCTTTTTTTGATCCCAAGTATCGCTGAAGGTCTTTGCCATCGTTTAGCTGGAGCAGGGAAAAAGCTAGGCAATCCTGGACCCCTACGCTCTTCTGCGGACGACTGTCCATTTTGACAGGTTAACGGGGCGCTCGGTGGTTATATGATTGGCCGATAATTTGGAGGTCAAGCATGTCGAACAATGAGCCGAAAACCTGTGCCCACCTACCCTGCCGTTGCGTGGTGCCGGCAGAACAAACGTATTGCGGTCAGTCGTGCGAGGATGCGGGGTCGAAGGATGTTGAGATTGCGTGTGAGTGCGACCACCCGCCTGCTTGTCCCCTTACAGTCACGGAAGAGACGGCCGCATAAATAACGGCCGCATAATAAGAAGGGCATTGCGAAGCGGGCGGTCGTAACGAGAATGACAAAGACATGCTGCTACGGTGGAGAAGTGTGTAGAAGGTCGGACTGCGACTGAACCAGAGATGTCGTTGGAAGTAAGCGTCAGGAGAAAAGGGGGATGCGCGGCCATGATTGAAAGACTTAAGGAGAGCCAGGGCGCGGCAATCGGTTTCAGGGTGGTTGGCAGGACTACCGCCGAAGAAGTCAAGGCATTTGAGCCGCAAATTGAATTCCTCATCAGAGAACGGAAAAAGCGGCCGATCGGGATCCTCGCGGATCTTTTGCAAATGGAGGGAGCGGATTGGAAGGCACGTTGGGATGAAATGCGCTTTCTCCAGAGGTATACCGACCATATAGCGCGAATGGCGGTCGTCGGTGCCGACAAATGGGAAGAAGTGGTAGCTATCGTCCTTGCTGGAGCCTCCGTTCTTCAGGCCGAGACCCGCTATTTCACAAGCGCGGAGATTGGTTCTGCCTGGGAGTGGGTCAGGACGAGCAAGAACGCTGATCGTGTCCCGGTCACGAACGATGTATGTCGGCACAGGTATCTTCAAGGACTATATCCCAGAGTACACGGATCTGTAACGAGGCACGACCTGACACCGGGGAAGTCAGCTGAACGTCTCAGGATTAAATTCTGATGTTAAGCCGGTCGAGCTAGGCGTTGCCTCAAGGTCTCGCCGTCCAATTCTCCTTCCCAGCGCGCCAGGACCAGCGTCGCCATGCCGTTTCCGATCATGTTAACCAATGCTCTGAACATGCTCAGGAAGCGGTCAATCCCGAGAATCAGCGCCATACCCGCAACTGGAATGGTTGGGATCACGGAAAGTGTGGCCACGAGCGCGATGAAAGATGCGCCTTGCACTCCGCTGGCGCCCTTGGAAGTGAGAACCGCTACCGCGAGAATGGTGAGTTGCTGGGTCAGCGTCAGATGAGTATTGGTGGCCTGCGCCACGAATAGAGCGGCCATGGTCATGTAAAGACTGGTGCCATCGGTGTTGAAAGTAAATCCGGTCGGCACGATCAATCCCACCAGTGACTTGGAGCAGCCGAGTCGCTCAAGCTTGGCCATCAAAATCGGGATCGCGACCTCCGAAGAACTTACGGCGAGCACCAGCAGGATCTCTTCTTTGATGTATGCCAGAAAGCGAAAGATGTTGAAGCTGGCGGCCCAGGCGATGGCGCCGAGTACGATTACAACGAAGAGCACTGAGGTGAGCCAGAACGTTCCTATCAGCTTAGCCAATGGGCCCAGGGAAGCGAGGCCAAACTTCCCGACCGTGTACGCCATTGCGCCGAACGCTCCCACCGGCGCGAATTTCATCAAGACTTTTGTCACTTCGAATACAACCTGAGTGAGGGAGTCGATCAGTTCGACCAGCGGTTTGGCTCGCGCTCCGGCGGCCGACAATGCAAATCCGAACAGTAAGGCCACGAAAACGACTTCGAGAATATCTCCCTTGGCGAAGGCGTCGAACACCGTGGTCGGAATGATGTGCATTAGAAATTCGGTGACGTTTTGCGCTTTTGCCTGGCCGGCGTAATCGGCGACCGCTTTGGCGTCGAGGGTGGCGACGTTTACGTTAAAGCCGCTGCCCGGGCGTATTACATTGCCAACCAAAAGCCCAATCAGCAGCGCAATGGTGGAAACAACTTCGAAGTAAATGAGGGCCATGCCACCGACGCGGCCAACTTTTCTCAGGTTCTCCATGCCGGCGATTCCGGTGACCACGGTGCAGAAAATGATCAGAGTAATGATCATCGAAATCACGCGGATGAAAGCGTCGCCCAGCGGCTTCATGGCGACCGCGCGAACCGGATCCACATAGCCGAGCACTATGGCCAGGGCAATCGCCACGAGCACCTGTACCCAGAGTTCGCGGTAGAAGGGCAGCTTGCTGGATGCCGCCCCGGCATTTGCGGGACGCGCCTGCGCGGGTGTAAGGGTCTCCATCGTCGGGTCGTCGGTCCTGAGTTCTTTGGTTGTTAATTCGTAGTCGGTTCGAGCGTGCGCACCAGCCACGGAATGATTACCTCTTTGAAGATGCGCGGATCAGGCCATACGCCAACCTGCCGTCCGAGATGCCCGCCCTGCGGATTGATCCACGCGGTCTTCGGCACATCGCCTTTGTTGAGCAGCAGGTAGATGTCGTCGATCGGGACCTGAGTGTCACGCACTCCGGCAAGAATGAGCATGGGCGCCATCGGCTTGCCTAGCAGTCCTTGTTTGACGAGCGACATCTTCGGCAAGACTTCCGCCATTTCATCGACGGTTGTCACGTTGTCGAAAATCGCCATCAGTGCGGGGACCTGATCGAAGAGATATTCGCGGTTGCCGATCAAATCATTCATCAGAAAATCTTTTTGAAAGAACCGATCCGTAGGCGGTGACTGGGCACTCGCTCCGCGCAGGCGGGCGTGCTCTACGATGGCCATCTTCGTTGCCCAATACGCACCCCAGCTCACGCCGTGCATGGCCACTCTGTTCTTGTCGATCTCGGGCCTGGTGGCAATGTAATCAAGCACGCGCGAGAGCACCCGCTCCGCATTCTCACTAACTTTAATTGGATTCTGCCCGGTGCCGGGGCCATCGACGGCGAGAAAACCGATGCCGAACGGCAGGATCGCGCTGAAGCTCTCCGATAAATCTTCCTTGCGGCTGTCGAGTCCATTCACGGCCAGCACGAGTGGCACCGGCCCCTTCGCATTTTTCGGCAAGCGCAGGTAGCCAATGATTTCTTTTCCTTCGAAGGGAATTCTCACCATTTCTAAAGGCGGATCCCAGAAGCGCGCGTGCGCCCGGAAAGCCTCGATTGCTTTTTCGTACGAGCGCTGCTTGCCGGCGGAGGCGGGGATGGGCCAGCGTCCGAAAGAATAAAGCCGCCATGCGCGGATGTAGTCGGCGTTTGCCTTTGTCGGGTCGGTTTTCTCCAGCGCCTGGGCTTCATTCATGTAGCGATCGGCCACCCCCATGAAGCCCGCGGCCCACTCGTCTTTGTCGCGAGTATGGATGGAGACGAAGGCTTCCTTGACGTCGCCGGGGTCGAGGCCGATCAGCGGATACTGACCTACTTCAGCGCGGTGGATAGCTTCTGCCTTGATTTCGTCGATGGAGCGCTCGGCATGCTGCTGCGAGAAGGAGCGGGTGCTCAGCGAGAGGATTAAAGCCAGAATCACGGCTGATGACATGGACAATGACATGACCGATGCCCTGGCTAACGACATCGTCAGTCTTGCCGGTTGATGTTGATGATTACGCCCTAACGGTGTTGACACGGGATGATTCCTTTCCAGTGGAAAATAAAAGATGGGGCCGGAGGGAGGTCCGGCCCCGATGCAGAAAACTGGTCGATCAGAAAATGAGTTTCAGTCCGAGTTGAACGGCGCGGCTGCCACCCGAGCCGATGACGGGATTGGCGGCAGCGACGTCGGGTGTGGCGCAAGCGCATCCGAACGGCCGAGCGGAAGGATCGTTGAATCCGAAACCGTTCTGTCCGCCGTAGGGATTGGCAAGGTTGGGATGGTTGAGAATATTAAAGAACTCGGCTCGGAACTGGGCCCTTAAGCGCTCGGTAAAATGCCAGTTCTTCGCTACCGAGAAGTCCACATCTTTGAAACCGAGGTCGGGGAAGCTGTTGCGGCCCATGTTGCCGAACTGCCCCAGGGGTGGTGGGATCATGATGGAGTTGCCCTCGGCGTAGCAACCAAAGAAGGCCAGCGACTCAGTTGACGCACCCGGAGTGCCTCCGTCTAAAGTTAGGGCCTTTGCATTGCAAGCTGAATTGCCAGTCGGGTTGCTCGGGGCATCGTTTCCACCGAAATATGGGATCCCTGTCGACGAGGGTTTGAAATCGTTTGCCTTCCCATAGAAGCTCCATCGGATGGGAGTGTTCGCGGGAGGACTGACGGGTAGCGGACCAATACCGGCAGCATCCGTTCCTTCATCCATCGGCCCCCAGAATTGTGGACTTTGCAGGGTGACAATTGAATTGATTTCCCAACCCTCCAGGGACTGCCAGTAGCCCTTCTTGCCGGGGATGGCGTAGGTGGCCGAAAGCGTGAAGCGGTTGCGGACATCGAAATCGCTATTGGCATATTCGGCGCCTGGGTTATAAGCGTTCTGCGGGAGCCCCGACCCGTAACCGAAATCCCAGTTCGCCCCCACATCATCGAGAGCATGCGACCAGGTGTAACCGGCCACCATGCTCAAGCCATGGAAATTTCTGGTGTTCAGCGTCACTTGCAGGCCGTTGTAATTGGACCTGTAAACGTTGCCCATTTGGAAAATGTTGCTTAGATATGGGAACTTCGTGTTGAATGGCCCCACCTCGTTACCGGTTTGATCTTGGCAAGGCCCACCGTTGTTGAGTGTGTTATTGACGTCGTACAGGAGAGGCCCACCTGGAGTCGGATTCGGTATGAGATTTCCTAGTGAGTTGCAAATGGTGATGTTAGCCGCGGGCCATCCCGAACCTACCGACGGTTGGTTGATGTCACGAATGCCGGTTAGATTCTGACCGTGGTTACCGACATATGCAACTTCCAGCGAAATGTTGGGGGTAATCGCGTGTTGAATACTGAAGCTCCAGTTCCAAACGTAAGGCGTGGTCAGATTGCGGTTCACGGTCATGATGGGGCATGGACTGTTGAAACAATTGACGGTGGGACTGCCGTAGAGTGGGCCGGTGTTCCAAGAAACAGGCGTCGAATTGAGGAAGTAAGGCAAGGAAACGTTTCCCGTGGTGATGGTGCCGCCCGAGGTATCGTTAGCACCATCAATGGGCGCGCCAGTCGGAACACTGCCCGGGCCGAACGCGTTGTTGAAGGCGATGAAGGACTGCCAGTTCACGGTTTCATAAACCAAACCGCCGCCGCCGCGGAGCACCGTCCGTCCCGTACCGAATACATCCCACGCAAAGCCCAAGCGCGGGCCGAAGTTGGCGTGATCGTTGTTATAGAGGCTGGGGACCTGATTGGGGCCCGTTTTCACCTGCACTAAGCCCACATTCGGTTCAAAATTCCCGAGCAGGTTGTGTTCTTCCTGTGGAACCGAGCTGAATTCGTAACGCACTCCGAGATTCAGCGTAAGGTTCCGGGCCAAGCGCCAGTCATCCTGAACAAAGCCCGAATACGCCCAATTGTGCAGGTGCAAAGTCGGGTTGCCGACCGTAACCGAAGCCTTGAACGGATCGCCTGCGAAAAAATCTTCGAGAGGAGTCGAAGCGGGATTTAAGATGCCGCCTAAGAAGGTGATGCTGCCGCGGGCATTGCCGTAGGCTGCGTTCGTGACGTCGTTGTAATGCAGTTCGCCGCCGAACTTGATAGAGTGCTTGCCGGCGGTGTAGGAAACGTGGTCGATGAATTGGGTGATGGAGTCGGGTCCCTGAAACTTCGGCCATTTGAATCCACCCAGACCGGTGAAGTACCCCCCAAAGGAGATACGCGGCAATCCACCTGTGTCCGGGCCCGCGACGCCGGTCTCGAGTCCGTAACTGGTTGCTGGAGTGTTGAGATCGCCGGGCAATGTCGGCTGGTAGAGGCGGTTGTATCCGAAGCGCGCTTCGTTCACCCAACGCGGGTTGGGAGTCCATACCCAGCTTCCCCCGGCCACTTGGGCTCGCGTGTGAATGTCTGAGAGCCACTTCGGTTGCAACTCGGGGAAGTCCTCGACCGTGCCGGTGTTGTTTCCAAAGAAGTACATCCCGCTGACGCGGTTATTTTGATTGACGTTAACGTCCACCTTGCCGATCGCATTGTAAACGGTGACGTTGTTGGCGAATCCGTTCGGGATATTGATGTTGGGATTGTTGTTGGTAGGGAAGCCGGTTCCGTTGCACGTCACCGTGCCGCCCGAAACCGTGCAGCCGGCGATATTCAAGCTGGCGGCGCTGGGCGTGATTCCGCCTGCCTGAAGATCCGCGATGACGTCGGGGATGCTGTTCGCGCAGTCACCCGTCATAGTACCGAAGAGGCAATTGCCGGCAGTTGGCATGGAGACCATGGATGGGCCGGTGACGCCTCCGAAAGAGTTGCCCACGTCATACATCTGCCCTTCGAAAGCGCCAAAGAAAAAGACTTTGTCTTTGATGATCGGACCGCCGAAGCTGCCTCCGTATTGTTCCAGCGTTCTTGGGAGTTTGGCGTTGGGTACCGTGTTGAAATAGTTCCGAGCGTCCATTACACCGTCGCGCCCAAAGGCGAACGCAGTGCCGTGAAGGGCGTTGGTGCCGGACTTGAGACCAACGTTGACCACTGCTCCCGGCTTCCACCCGAATTCGGCCGGAGCAAGTTCTTCCACGTTAAATTCCTGAATCGAGTCGATCGGCAGAATGGTCGCCGAATCGCCAGCAATGCCGGCGCCGTTGATGATGGCTTGGCCGGAGTAGGGCTCGCTGTTGAACAGGCCCTCAATGAAGTAGGCGTTGTCTTCCGCGCGCAGTCCGTTTGTGCTGGTGGTCGAGAATCCGCCGCCGGGATATCGTATGACACCGGGACGCAGTTGGAGCAGATTCTCATAGTTGCGGCCGTTCAACGGCAGATCGTTAATCTCCGCATTGCTCAGTGTGCCGCCCAAAGTGGCAGAGGTGCTGTTGACCAGCGGAACCTCGGCGCTAACGATCACTGTCTCGGAAACCTGTCCGGTCGGGAGCGAGATGTCGACGCGCACGTCCTGCGCAACTTCGACGACGATGTTTACTCTCTCCACCGTTTTGAAGCCCTTTGCCTCCGCCCGCACTTTGTAAGCTCCGGGCTGTAACTCAGGGGCGGCATAGTCTCCGGCAGCATCGGTGACTACGGTTCGCGCGGTGCCGCGCTGAACATCTGTGATGACTACCGTGGCTCCAGCCACGGCGGCGCCGGACTGATCGTTAACGCTCCCAAGAATGCGACCAGAAGTGGTCTGCGAAAACGCGGGAACAGTCAGGGCGAGCATCAGGCAGACGATGCCTACGATGCGAATGCCATTCAACGGAGAGTGCATTACTACCTCCAAGTCCCAAACGGGAAGGAAGAATTTTGGCCGCACACCTCACGACCGGCTTCGATCTGGAAATTCAAAAATCAGGCGATTTGAACATATAGCCTTGACGCGGCTCACCCGTCAAGTAGTATTGTGGTTCGACCACAAGACAGCTGCCCGACTGAGGGTGCTGACGGAAGCAGATCATCAGGTTGTAGCTTCCAAACATAGGGGAAGAAATCACTATGGGGATCGCGACAATTAACCCTGCGACCGGCGAAGTGGTGAAGCGTTTCGAGCCGCTTGCCGGGGAACAAATCGAGCAGAAGTTGCAACTGGCGGCCTCGGCGTTTCGGAACCATCGGCGCACCTCATTCGCGGAACGTGCGAGCAAAATGAAACGCGTGGCCGAGATTCTGGAGAAAGAAAAAGACGAGTGCGCGTATTTGATGACGCTCGAAATGGGCAAGCCTTTGAAGGCCGCCGTGGCCGAGGCGCTGAAATGCGCCACCGGTTGCCGCTACTACGCGGAGAACGCCGAGAAATTTCTGGCCGACGAAATTGTGGAAACCGGAGCCAAGCGAAGCTTCATCCGTTATCTTCCGATTGGTCCCATCCTGGCCATCATGCCGTGGAACTTTCCCTTCTGGCAGGTCTTTCGTTTTGTAGCGCCGGCGCTGATGGCGGGCAATGTCGGACTGCTGAAGCATGCTTCCAACGTTCCACAGTGTGCGCTGAAGATTGAGGACATTGTTCGCCGCGCCGGTTTCGCCGAAGGCGTGTTCCAGACCCTATTGATCGGCGCGGGGCCGGTCGATGGCATCCTGAATGACCGTCGTGTTGTCGCCGCGACTTTAACCGGCAGTGAGCAGGCTGGGATTCAAGTAGGAGTTTCCGCGGCGAAGCGAATCAAGAAAGTTGTGCTCGAACTGGGCGGCAGCGATCCTTTCATCGTGATGCCGAGCGCCGATCTGGAAGCGGCAGTCGCGACCGCCGTCGACGCGCGGATTCAGAACAACGGGCAGTCGTGCATCGCGGCCAAGCGCTTTATCGTAGCGGAGAAAATTGCCGATGAGTTCGAACGCAAGTTCGTGAAACGTATGCAGGAGTTGCGCGTGGGGGATCCGTTCGAAGAGAGCACGCAACTCGGTCCGCTGGCCAACGCGGATGCGGTTGCCTCGCTTGATTCCGATGTGAAAAAAACTGTGGCTCTCGGAGCGCGGGTGCTGACCGGTGGACATCCGCTCGATCGTCCCGGCTCCTTCTACGCGCCCACGGTGCTGACCGACATTCCGAAGGATTCGCCCGCCTACAAGGAAGAATTCTTTGGTCCCGTGGCGTCAATTTTTCGGGTGAAGGATTTAGATCAGGCGATCCAGATTGCAAACGACAGCCGCTTCGGGCTGGGTGCCAGCGCCTGGACCAACGATCCTGCGGAAACCGAAAGGTTCATTAACGAACTCGAAGCCGGCATGGTCTTTCTGAACAAGATGGTGGCGTCCGATCCGCGCCTGCCTTTTGGTGGCGTGAAATACTCGGGCCACGGGCGCGAGCTGGCCGAGAACGGGATCCGCGAGTTTATGAATATCAAGACGGTGTGGATTCAGTAAAGATACGTAATTTTGTAGTATATTGGTCGGACCGCTATACCGTGCATGGTAGTGGATGACCGAGGGTGTAATGACAAACGAAACGGTAGATCCCCTGGCCACCAAGCCGGTGTACCGGACAGTAAAGACGTCTCGACTGTTCGAGCAGATTGTGCAGCAGGTGGAAGACTCCATTCTGAAAGGCCAACTCAAGCCCGGGGATCAGTTGCCGGCGGAACGCGACCTTGCCCAGCGCTTTGGAGTAAGCCGCACGGCGGTGCGCGAAGCGGTGAAGACCTTGCGTGAGAAGGGCCTGGTCGAAGCCTATTCCGGGCGTGGGACCTTCGTGACGAACGGGACTTCGCAGGCGATGCGGCAGTCGTTGGATCTAATGATACGCATCAACCCGCAGGAGGGATTGGTGAACCTCGCCGAGTTGCGGCTGGTGCTGGAGCCGGAGATTGCCGCCCTGGCTGCTCCCCGAATTGAGGAACAACTGCTGAGCACCATGCGCGAAGCAGTCGCTGTAATGGATCGAAATCTGCATGACCCGGACGCTTACGTGGAAGCGGATCTCGATTTTCATTTGGCGCTGGCAGAGGCGGCAGGGAATCCGCTGATTCTGTCGCTGCTGGATTCGATTGTCGGCCTCTTGCGCGAGCAGCGCAGCCGCATTTTCAATGTGCAAGGAGGGCCGAAGCGAGGGCAGTACCATCACAAGCGAATCCTGGCGGCCACCGAGCAGCGCGATTCGGAGGCGGCGCGAGAAGCGATGCGCGCTCATCTCAAGCAGGTGTTGGCAGATTCGTCTTCGCTGGGCGATCCGTCGCTCAAGAAGTAGTTCGTATTACAAGCTAAATTCATAACGTGGATTCATAAGCGAAGGGAATTGTATGGCGAAACTGGGATTCATCGGTCTCGGTGTGATGGGCGGCAACATGGTGGCCCGTCTGCTCGAAAAAGGGCACACCGTGACTGGCTACAACCGGACGCGCTCCAAGGCGCAGTGGCTGATCGACAAGGGCATGAAGTTTGCCGACTCTCCCAAGGCCGTGGCGGCCGCGTCGGATGTGACGTTCACCATGGTGACGAACGCTACGGCGCTCGCCACGGTGACGGAGGGGCCGGAGGGATTGCTCGCTGGCATTTCCGCCGGCAAGTTCCACATTGACATGAGCACCGTGAGCCCCGAGGTGAGCCGTGCGCTGGCTGCGAAAGTTCGCGAAAAGGGCGCAGACATGATCGACGCGCCAGTCTCAGGCAGCGTCATCACGCTGCAGCAAGGCAAGCTGTCAGTGATGGTTGGTGGGCGCAAAGAAACCTTTGAACGTCTGAAGCCTTTGCTCTTTGATATTGGTCCGAAAGTGACGCACGTTGGCGACAACGGCGTGGCGTTGTCGATGAAGATCGCGGTGAATCTGCAGTTAGCGGTTCAGATGCTGGCGTTCTGCGAAGGAGTATTGCTGGCGGAAAAAAGCGGCATTGCACGCGAGGTTGCCGTGGACGTAATGATTCACAGCGCGATTGCTTCACCCATGATCGTGTACCGCGGTCCTTTTGTGTTGCAGCAACCGGAAGAAGCGTGGTTCGACGTCAACATGATGCAGAAGGACATGCTGCTGGCAATGGAGTTAGGCCGCAAGTTGAATGTTCCTGTTCCTTCCACAGCTATCAGCAACGAATTCCTCACCGCCGCGCGCGGCATGGGTTGGGAGAAGCTGGACTTTGCCGTCATCTTCGATGTATTGGCACGCATGTCGGGGATTCAAAAATGAAAGTTCAAAAATGAGAGTTCAACAATGAGAGTTCAACCATGACGACCGCCACACAGCCGAGAGAAGCTTCAGAGAAAGTCGCTTTGTGGCTCCGCATGTACCGGCAGATGGTTGCCATCCGCCAGTTTGAAGCGCAGGTCAACGAACTTTACACACGGGCGCTGATGCCCGGCCTGGCGCATCTTTATATCGGTGAAGAGGCGATCGCCGTGGGCGTATGCGAAGCGCTCGAGCGAACTGACTACATCACCAGCACGCATCGCGGTCACGGACATTGTTTGGCGAAAGGCGCCTCCCCCGATCGAATGTTCGCCGAACTGCTGGGGAAAAAGGCCGGGTACTGCAAGGGCAAAGGCGGATCCATGCACATTGCGGACCCTGCTACCGGCAACCTGGGAGCGAATGCGATCGTGTGCGGCAGCGCCGGCATTGCCACTGGCGCGGCGTTTTCTGCTCGCTGTCTCGGTACCGGCCAGGTGTCGGTTTGTTTCTTCGGAGAAGGTGCGCTCGGTCAGGGTGTGCTGTATGAAGAGATGAACCTCGCCCAACTGTTCAAGCTTCCGGTGATCTACGTCTGCGAGAACAATCTCTATACGGAATATACGCATTACACCGAAACCACCGCCGGCGATATCCTCGCGCGGGCAACCGCTTTCGGTTTGGAGGCTGGCAGCGTGGACGGTCAGGATGTGCGCGCCGTTTATGGCAGCGCGCAGCGCCTGGTGGATCGCGCGCGTCATGGCGACGGTCCTGCGTTCCTGCTGTGTAATACCTATCGCTATCACGGACATCACGTGGGCGACATCAACCGCGAATATTACCGGTCGAAGCAGGAAGAGCAAACCTGGAAGACGGAGCGGGATCCGATCGCGAATTTTGGGAAGTGGCTGGTCGAGCAGAGACTCGCCGACGCAACAGCGCTCGCTCAAGTGCAGGCTGAACTTGAGTCGGAGATGAAGCAGGCAGTCGACTTCGCCGTGGCGGCGCCGTATCCGACCGTCGACGAAGTGGGCGAGGACGTGTATGCCTGAAACCCGCCTTCATGCGCAAACCGCGCAAAACGATCGTGAGCTGACCTTCGCGCAGGCCATTCGCGAGGCGCTGGCGGAAGAGATGCGCCGTGACAAAACTGTCTGCATCATGGGCGAGGACGTGGCCGAGGCAGGCACTCCCTTCAAAGTTCTCTCTGGCCTGCTGGAGGAATTCGGCAAAGACCGCGTGCTCGACACGCCGATTTCGGAAGCAGGCTTCACCGGGCTCGCCGTCGGCGCGGCCATGACCGGAATGCGTCCGGTGGTCGACATCATGTTCGGCGACTTCGTCACGCTGACCATGGACCAGATGGTCAACCAGGCCGCTAAAGTCCATTACATGTCGGGCGGAAAATGGCGAGTGCCGATGGTGATGCGCACCACGATGGGAGCGACACGTCGCTCCGCTGCGCAACATTCGCAGTCACTGCACGCGTGGTTCTGCCACGTTCCGGGTTTGAAAGTGGTTCTGCCTTCGACGCCTTACGACGCCAAGGGACTGCTGAAGGCGGCAATTCGCGATGAGAATCCGGTTGTCTTTTTCGAAGACAAGATGATGTACAAGCTTAAGGGCTCGGTGCCCGCGGAGGATTACACCGTTCCGCTGGGGGTTGCAGATATAAAACGTGTGGGCGAGGACATCACTCTGATTGCCACCAGCAGCATGGTGCAGGTGGCGCTGGGTGCGGCGACGATGCTCGAGGAAATCGGAATCAGCGCCGAAGTGGTCGATCCGCGGACCATGTGGCCGCTCGATGAAAAAACTCTGATTGAATCGGCCAAGAAAACGTCGCGGGCGATTGTGCTGGACGAAGGGTACGAGCGCTATGGCGTCACCGCCGAACTTGCGTCGGTGATCGCCACAGGCGCATTCTACGATCTGGACGCTCCGGTCAAACGCATGGGCGCGATGCATGTTCCAATTCCGTTCTCGCCGCCTTTGGAAGATGTAACCGTGCCGACCGAGCAAACCGTGTTTGAGGCCGCGCGAACACTCTGCGGACGGTGAGAGGGAGGTCAGAGGTGAGAGGTCAGATTGCAGAGTTAACGGCTTTTGAAATCCAGGTTTTTACCTCTGCAATCTGACCTCTCACCTCTGACCTGTTCTCTGAAGCACGTTGCAGCAAAGGAGATGTTTATGGCTCTGCCCACTTATGGGACGATGGCGGTGGATTGGGAAAATCGCGTTGACTTCGATCGTCTGCGCCGTGAGCGCCTGGCGCGTTCCAAGGATCTTCTGGTTAAGTCTGAGATGGGAGCGCTGTTGTGCTTCGACATGAACAATGTCCGCTACCTGACCGCGACCCACATCGGCACCTGGGCTCAGGACAAGGCGAATCGCTTTACCCTCCTTCCGCAAAACGACGAGCCGATCCTGTGGGATTTCGGATCGGCGGCAAAGCACCACCAATTGCACTGTCCCTGGCTCGGAGATCGCTCGCGTGCCGGAATCTCCATGTTACGCGGCGCCATGACGCCAGAGATGGGACGCGCGGAAGATGTGGCCAAAAAGATTCGCATCGAACTCGAAATGCGCGGCCTGCACAAAGAGCCGCTGGGGATCGACATCATCGAATTGCCCGTCCTCTTCGCGTTGCAGAAAGAAGGAATCAAAGTCGTCGACGGTCAGGCGCTCATGTCTGAAGCCCGCCTCATCAAGACGCGTGATGAGATCACGTTGCTGAACACGTCCGCCATGATGGTCGACGCCGCGTATGACGAACTCTATCGCGCCATGAAGCCGGGCATGAGCGAAAACCAGGCGGTGGGACTGGTGAGCAAGGTGCTCTACGATCTCGGCTCCGAGTATGTGGAAGCCGTGAACGCGATCTCAGGCGAGCGTTGCAATCCGCATCCGCACGTTTTTTCTGATCGCGTGCTGCGTCCGGGAGATCCGGTGTATTACGACATTCTCCATTCCTACATGGGCTACCGCACGTGTTATTACCGGTGCTTCACCGTCGGATACGCCTCACACGCCATGAACGACGCATACAAGCGGTGCAGGGAATATCTCGATGCTGCGATTGAGCTGGTGCGTCCGGGCCGTACCACGGCTGAGATTGCCGCCGTGTGGCCGAAAGCGCAGGAATTCGGTTTCCCCAACGAGGAATCCTGCTTTGCGCTGCAATACGGCCACGGCATTGGCCTCGCTATCTGGGAGAAGCCAGTGATCAGCCGCCTTGTTTCGCTTGATCACCCCTGTGAAATCAAGCCGGGCATGGTGTTCGCGCTGGAAACTTTCTGGCCTTCGACCGATGGCTGGAGTGCCGCTCGCATCGAAGAAGAAATCGTGGTCACCGAAACTGGCCACGAAGTCATCACGCGGTTTCCGGCCGAGGAGCTTCTGGTTGCGGGCAGACACTATTTCACGGTGGATGGTCCGCTTCCGGCAATTCGAGAGACCGAGTCCAAACCGAGCAAACGTGTGCGCGAGATGATCGAAGCAAGTTCCCGGCAGGAGCGAGTAGGAGTAGGCGACTAAAACGGCATTCTCGTAGAGACGCGGCTCGCCGCGTCTAGGCGCAACCACAGCTCATAAGCTCCATCACAGCACAGTGGGCGTCAACCGCCGGAGACGAGGCGAGCCTCGTTGCTACGAAAGTCTAGGCGGTTTATTCAACTATGGCGATCAGCGTCGTGATGCCCGCGCTCGAAATGGCTCAGGAAACTGGCAAGCTTATTTCGTGGCTGAAGAAAGAAGGCGAGTCGGTTGCCAAAGGAGAGCCGCTGCTGGAGGTCGAAACCGACAAAGCGGTGATGGAGATCGAATCGCCCGGTGATGGCGTCCTTGCCGGCATCACGGTCATGGCTGGAACCGAAGTGCCGGTCGGCCGAACCATTGCCTGGATCGTGCGCCCGGGAGAAGTTCCTCCGGCGGATGAGGCCACCGTCGAATCGGGAAGAAAAATAACTGCCGCCGCGACTTCAACCGCGGCTCCGGCGATTCAACATGCAACTGCAACGCCCGCCGCGGCGCCATCGGCAGCGTCCGTCAAGATTTCTCCCAAGGCGCGGCGTCTGGCCACCGAACGCGGCGTCAATCTTGCGAATGTCCGCGGATCGGGCGCAGGAGGGGAAATTCTCGCTTCCGACATTCTCGCCGCCGCGGAATCCCAATCCGCCGCTCCGCCCGCCACGCTAGACAGCGACCGCGGCAGCCCTGTCTCCCGGCTGATGGCGGAACGCACCACGCAGAGCTGGACGACGGTTCCCCATTTTTTTGTCGTCCGCGAAGTAGACGCGGGCGCGCTGAACAACGCGCGGCAGAAGCTCGGTGCAGAAATTGAAAAATCACGCGGGATTAAACTCACGCATACCGATCTGCTGGTCGCGCTCGTTGCTCGCGTTCTCCGGAAACACCCGCGCGTGAATGCGAACTGGACCGGTGCGGGCGTTCGCTCCAATGCCGCGATCAACGTTGGACTAGCGATCGCAGTAGACGATGGAGTCGTAGCGCCGGTGATTCCGAATGCCGACAAAGCGACGCTGGGCGAGATCGCGGTGCAAAGACGCGATCTGGCGGAACGCGCACGCAGCGGTAAGCTGCGGCCGGCCGATCTCGCGGGCGGAACGTTCACGATCAGCAATCTGGGCATGTTCGGGGTGGACGCATTCACCGCGATCATCATTCCGCCGCAGGCCGCGATTCTTGCCGTCGGAGCAATCGCCGACCGAGTCGTGCCGGTCGGTGTCGGTCCGGTCGCTCGACCTGGCATCCGTCCCATCATGACCTTGACGCTTTCGAGCGATCATCGTGTTGTGGATGGCGCCCGGGCGGCGGAGTTCTTGCGCGATCTGGTCGAGGCCATCGCCAACCCGCAACCATATTTCGACAACTCCGGCGCTGGCGATTAGTGCGTATGACGTCTACCGGATTCGATGTGAAGAAACTCCCGCGTGGGGACAGCCGCCCTCGGCTGTCCAGCGGGACGAAGCCCCGCCGCGCTGCACCCATACTCGCCGCCCCGCTGCTGCTCATGGCGCTCCTCGCTCTCTCGTTGCCGGCCGCAGCGCAGGGAGGGCCGCCCTTCATCACCAACGACCCTGGCACCCCTGGAGACGGCAACTGGGAGATCAACATCATGGCCTACTCCGAGCGCCATCCTGCCCTGCGCATCTTCAATGCGCCCATTCTGGATTTGAATTATGGCGTCGGCTCTCGCATCCAGCTCACGTACGAGGTACCGTACCTGGTGGAAGGTACCAACGGCGGCCCGACTCGCACTGGCCTGGGCAAGTCCCTGCCGGGGGTGAAGTGGCGCTTCTATGACAGCGATGAGAAAAAACTCTCGATCTCAATCTTCCCTCAGCTCGAGTTCAACAATCCCACATCTTCGTTGCAGCGCGGACTCGTTGACTACAACACCAGACTCTATCTTCCGATTGAAATCCACAAGCAGGTTGGGCCGGTCGAGGTCAATCCCGAAGCGGGCTATATATTCGCCAGCGGTAACGGCGCGGGCTGGTTTACGGGATTGGTGGTGGGTCGGGACGTCAGTAAAAGGCTGGAACTGGATGGCGAACTATATAACAGCGCCAACACAAACGGTTCCAACCACTGGAACACGTTTGACGGCGGAGGCCGCTTCCAACTGGGAGAGCACTACATCCTGCTGTTCATGGCCGGGCGCAGCTTTGCATCACCTTCAAGCAGCCAGCCGCAATTCTTTGGCTATCTGGGAATGCAGTTCCTGCTTTCCATGAAGCACAAGAAGGATAACCAAGATCCAAGCCTGCCGCGGTCAACGCCCCGTTAGCGGCAACCTTACTTCATCGCGGCCAGCACCGCGTCTGCCACGAGCTTCTTCGTCTGGGCGTCTATCTCCATCTCCGATAATCCAGCTTTCAGGCTGGCCTCACTGGCTAAATGCTTGGACTTGATTCCGATATAGACGGCGTTGTACGTCGTATCCCCGAGATTTTCTACTTTGTGCTTGAAGGGCGGGTACCAGCGAGACTCGCCCGGCTTGGCAAATACCTCTTTTGTCTTGCCATTTTCGTCCGTGAAGCGGAGATGCCCGGCAGTGAGAACAACGACCACGCCTCCCATATGCGCATGCAGACCCGACTTCTCATGCGGCCCGTAGTGGACGTTCACCACCTGGACATACTCATTCTCAAAAGCCAGACTGTAATGCGTGGGCTCGACCTTGGTGGGATCCTGCGCGAGCGCCACGGTGGAGAAACACAAACCCAACCACGCGGCGCAGAACACTCTGGCGTACGAAGATTTCCACATGAGAGACGACCTCGGAGATTCCTTCAAGCTGTACTCAAGCTTATTCGGCCCCGAATAACTGTCAATAGTGGAAACGGGTTTGGACCAAACTGGTAAGAAGGCAGCAGCGCACAGACGGACGACCCGCCTGCTTCAGCCCCAACAGAAAAATTTTGATTTCTAAGATTGCAATACCGTGCATACCGAGGCGCAGATGGGTCCGCCGATATTGAACGTGGCCGCAACCTTGGCGCCCTTTACCTGTAACGGTGGCGGGACCTTGCCGAGCAATTGCCAAGCACACCATCCGAGCATCGCGACACCGCTTGCGCCTATGGGATGACCCTTCGCGATGAGGCCTCCCGAGGTGTTGATGCCACATTCGCCATCGACCGCGGCTTTTCCGTCGACCCAATATTGTGCACCTTTGCCGTACTTGGCTTTTCCCAAAACCTCCGTGCCGAGCGCGCCCATGACCGTGAAACAGTCGTGAATCTCGGCGACTGTTACGTCTTTCTGCTTGACTCCCGCCATCTGGTAGGCGGCTTGCATCGCCTTGATCGCGCCCGCGGGACGAAGCACATCGCGGCCCGCCTTCTTGAGAGGGTCGGTCGCTTGCGCATACCCGGCAATCTCGACGCAGTCTTGTTTGTTCACCCCGAGCTTTGCCAATCCTTCCTCGGTCGCGAGAAGGAGCGCGGCATACCCGTCGGTGATCTGCGAACAATCGTAAGTCTTGAGCGGCAGTCCTTCGACAATGTAGCGATTAATGCCACCGATCTGCATCGCCTGCTCAACGGTCAGGTCAACGTTGCGCATTTGCGCGTACTCGTTGTGATGGGCGTTCGCGTACTCCGTGACCGCGATCTGGGCCAGGTATTCTTCGGGAATGCCATGCACTTTGAGATAGCACTCCATCACCTCCGCAAAGAGGTGGGGGAAGATGTAGACCTTGCCCTCACGCTCGTCGGGATGCGAAAAATAGCCGAGGGCTTGGCCAATCAGCTTGCCATCCATCTTGCCATCGGCATCGCGCATTTTTTCGTAGCCGATCGCAATTCCAGTATCGCCCCATCCGATTTGCAGTTTCTGGATGACGGAGAGAATGGCCTGACCACCGGATGCGCAGGCATTTTCGACCGCCTCGATAGGCTTGCCGGCGAGTCCCGGAATATCCGCCACCAGGCCCGCGAGCAGCCCTTGCTGGTTGAGGGAGATATTGCAAACAGCACCCACGGAGCCGACATCGATTGCGGAGGGCTCCACTTTGATTTCCGCACAGGTCTCGGTAACGGCACGGCGAAGAATCTCGGGGACCGCCATGCCCATAAGCTTGCCGAATTTAGATTGATGATAGGCCGCAATATAAATGGGTTTCATAAAACACCTCTCCCAATGACGTCGATTCCAGCAGACCGGCGACGCCTCGAGCCGTAGAAAAGCCGGGTTTCGCGCACCCTATGTCTCGCGCTCTGGCAGCGGCGTCAGGGACTGGGTAAAACCGCGGTTTTGCCCAACAGAAATCGTACACCTTCTCCTCTCACCCGGCCCAGTGGGTTTACGGAGGGCTAAGCTTGAGCGCCGTTCCCTCGGGTGGTCCGATGATCCTCTGCGCCAGAAAGCCCGAATTGCAAAGGCCCCAGGACAATTGTCCTGAGGCCCTTAGTTGGTGTGCCAAGCATGTTCAACAGCTAGGAGGTGAGAGCCCTCTACCCAGTCTGATGGAGACGAAGGGTTAGTGAAGCGCAAGGGTGAAATAACACCCGCCGCGAGGCGGGGCCTGAAAGAAGCGTGGAACAAAGACGCGAGCCGATGAACAAGAACCGGATATGAGGCCTACGGTGGCGGGCGAGCGAGCCGATGATTGCGAAGCCCATTATCCATCAAGCTCACTGGTGGTAAATCCGGCGGTTGCGCGTCGGAAGCGGTTGAACTTACCTTGGGAGATCTGCGGCATGTCACGGAATCGTGACTGAGGATGAAGCGATTCATCCTGACCGTGGCGCAGAAGTCAGCAGAGGGCAAAGTAGGTCATGCAGTCGGCGAGGATATTGAGGCACTCCAATGCCGAAAGGCGGAGAAACAGATAGGCCAAGCCGGGAACGGTGATCGAAGGCCCGAACGGTACCCCGCAAGGGGAATAAAGGAAAGGGCAAGTAAGCGGCGCGACTCATGAGCGGACGGCGGCAGAAAAACCGGCCCGGACAAGAGGTGCTGGCCTTTCCGGCGGAAAGTAGGAGTGATGCTCCGAAGGCCGCCGAGCAAGGGACCGAAACGCTTATGGCGAAGCGCAAGTCAGAAAGCCTGGCCGGAACCGAACGACTGATGGAAGAAGTCTGCGAGCTGGAAAACTGCAAGCGGGCATTACAACGAGTCAAGGCCAACAAAGGGAGTCCGGGGGTAGACGGGATGACCGTCGACGAACTGCCGGAGTACCTGAAGCAGCATGGGCTGGAAATCGGGGAGCAGCTACGAAGCGGAACCTATCAACCGCAACCGGTAAGGCGGGTGGAAATCCCGAAGCCGGATGGCAGGGGAATGCGCAAGCTAGGCATTCCTTGCGTGCTGGATCGCTTTATTCAGCAAGCGGTGTTGCAGGTTCTGCAGAAGCGCTGGGACCCGACGTTCTCCGAACACAGCCACGGTTTCCGACCGGGGCGCAGTGCGAAGCAAGCGGTGCACAAGGCGCAGCAGTATATCGCCGAAGGATACCGCTGGGTGGTGGACCTCGACTTGGAAAAATTTTTCGATCGAGTAAACCACGACCGTCTGTTAGCGGCGGTGGCCGAGCGCGTGGCCGACAAGCGAATGCTCAAGTTGATCCGAGCGTTTCTGAAAGCCGGAGTGATGGAGGACGGGTTGGTAAGTGCGGTGGATGAGGGAACGCCTCAAGGCGGTCCGCTTTCACCACTACTTTCCAACTTGGTGCTGGACGAACTGGACCGGGAGTTAGAGCGGCGCGGTCACTGCTTCGTCCGCTATGCCGACGACTGTAACCTCTACGTCAGCAGCGAACGAGCAGGACAGCGAGTGATGGAGAGCGTTACGCGCTTTATCACGCACCAACTCAAACTGAAGGTCAATCAGACGAAGAGCGCCGTGGCCCGACCTGGGCGAAGGAAGTTTCTGGGATTCAGCTTCACCGGTGAACGAGAACCGCGGCGGCGCATTGCCCCCAAGGCTATCGCTCGCTTCAAGGAGAGGATTCGGGAACAGACACGTCGAACCCGTGGCATCAGTCTGACGCAGATGGTCACACAGATCGCGACCTACCTGCGGGGATGGCTCGGATACTTCGACGATTGTCAAACGCCCTCGGTGTTGCACATCCTTGAATCGTGGCTACGCCGTCGACTTCGGTCGGTGGTGTGGAAGCAATGGAAGCAGGGACGAACGCGATTTCGCGAACTTCGCAAACGGGGTGTGGGCAAAGACCTGGCGGCGCAAACCGCCGGGAGTCCCCACGGCCCGTGGCGCCTCGCAAACTCGCCCGCCCTGGCCATCGCTTTGCCGAATGCTTACTTTGCCCAGCTCGGACTCCCGCCTATGGTCGTGCGGCCAGCTTAATCCGCCGAACCGCCGGATGCGGACCCGCATGTCCGGTGGTGTGGCAGGGGAGGCGGGGCGACCCGTCCCCCTATGCCGATTACAAGGGATAACCGGCGCTCTCGGTGCAACCGCGGTACATTTAATTTAGTTACCCTACCTCAGCGAGCTACGGCCTCGGCATTGCGCTTGGTCAGTGGCACGAATTCACGCACTTCATACCCCGTCCAAACCTGCCGGGGACGAGCAATTTTCTGCTCGGGATCGTTCAGCATTTCCTGCCACTGGGCAAGCCATCCCACCGTGCGCGGTATGGCAAACAGCACGGTAAACATTTCCGGCTTGAATCCCATTGCCTGATAGATGATTCCCGAGTAGAAATCGACGTTCGGATACAGCTTGCGCTTGACAAAATAGTCGTCCTCAAGCGCGATGCGCTCCAGTTCAAGAGCGATATCCAGCTTGGCATTGCGCCCGGTTACTTCGAACACCTGCTCGGCCGTCCACTTGATGATCTTGGCGCGCGGATCGTAGTTCTTGTAAACCCGGTGCCCGAATCCCATCAGCTTCCCGTGTCCCTCCTTGACTCCCTTGATATATGCGGGCACGTTATTCTTCGACCCGATCTCATCCAACATTTTCAGCACTTCTTCGTTGGCACCTCCGTGCAGTGGTCCCGACAACGCCGCGGCGGCGGCCGCCGTAGTCAGGTAGGGATCGGCTTGCGAACTGCCTACGCACCGCATGGTATTGGCGCTGCAGTTCTGCTCGTGGTCGGCATGCAGGATAAACAGAATGTCCAGCGCCCGTGCCAGCACCGGATTCGCGGTGTACTTCGGTTCCACCATCTTCCACAGCATATTCATGAAATTTTCGGCATACCCCAGCTCGTTGTCCGGGTACTGATAGGGAAAGCCCAGACTGTGCCGGTAGGCCATCGCGGCCATGGTGGGCATCTTGGCGATCAGGCGCTTTATCTGCAGCAGACGATTGGCGGGATCGTGGATCTCCCTCGCGTCCGGATATACCGTGGCCAGGGCTGCAACCGTGCTCACCAGCATCGCCATGGGATGCGCGTTGTACCGGAAACCCTCCATGAACGTCTTGGTGGTTTCGTGCAGCATGGTGTGATGGGTAATTTCGTTGACCCAATCCTTCAGTTCCTTTTCCTCGGGCAGTTCGCCAAACAGCAAGAGGTAGGCAACTTCAACAAAAGTGCAGTGTTCGGCCAGCACTTCGATGGGATAACCTCGATACCGCAGGATGCCGCGATCACCATCAATGAACGTGATGGCGCTGCGGCATGACGCCGTATTCGTGAACGCCGGATCATAGCTCATGAGACCAAAGTCCGCAGGTCCGCTTTTGATCTGCCGTAGGTCCATGGCCCGGATCGTGCCGTCTTCGATTGGCAACGTATAAGTGTGTTCCGTTCGATTGTCGATGATAGTGATACTGTTTTGCGCCATGTGAGATTCCTCCTTAACACTTCTCGTGATTCGAGACCCGGGGCATACCAGATAGGATTTCAGATCTACTACAAGGCTAAAGGTTATGGGACTCGGGACACATTAGCGGTGTGTTTGCTCACACCTCGCGGTGACAAAGCTCACCGCGGATTGCCCAGCTGCCATGAGGTCTGTTACTCGTTACTCATCCACCGGACGAGTACAATAATGCTAGTCCCGGTAGTCCATGGGCGCATTTTTTCGGGTTCTAAAAGCGCTGTCCCGCTCCGTCAACCAGCAAAGGGGACGCACGGATGTTCGGCAAACTGTTCGGCAAAACGTTCATCAAGACGACGGTTGTCGGCCACGCGCTGTTAACCGTTGTTCTCGGCTCCTCCGCCTTGCTCGGCCAAGCCACGTCCGGCCAGTCGTCGCTTAGCCAGGCGTCGCCCGGCCAGGTGAAGCCCACGGCACCGAACTCCCAGGCAGCAATCGAGCTTCCCGTGACCATGCGACAAAACGTGGCTGCCGGCAAAACCACCGTCGGAACCAAGGTCCAGGCCAAGCTCGCAGTCGCTACCCTGGTCGACGGCGTAGTGGTTCCGCGCGACGCGGTCTTTTCAGGAGAAGTCACCGAATCCGTGGCCAGGTCCGCAACCACCCCATCGCGCCTCGCCATTCGGATGGCTTCCGCGCAGTGGAAAAATGGCGCAGCGCCTATCGTGCTTTCGCTTGCGCCAAAGGTTTACCTGACCGCATGGTATTACCCCGTGGCGATGCCGACGAATCAGGATTTCTCGTCTAGCCTACCCGACGCTGCAAACCATCCGAGACCTTTGGGTGGGACTGGCGTCGCCTACCCCGGCCCGAGGAATCCGACCGCGCCGCCAGTTCCGGGCCCTGACCCCGGCAGAGACCGGGACACGGGGCTCGCGCAGCCGTCAAACATTTCGCAACACCGCGTGCTGATGAAAAATGTAGAATCCACGCGCAGTAGCGAAGGCGCGGTTATCCTCACTTCCCAGCATTCCAATATCAAGCTTGATAAGTCGACCACCTATGTTCTCGCGGCCGGCGACTTGCTGCCGGCGAAGGAACAAGGAACGAGGTGACGGGACCATGTTTACCCGTCTTTTCCTCGGAATCGTGTTGTTAGCGCCGTTCGCGGCTTTTGCGTCGGGCGCCACAGCGCAGCCGACAAACCGCGGAGCTATTGCAGTAGGGCCAGAATACGATACGACTCACGTCTATGTCGCTCCGGAGAACCTCGATGCGTTGGTGAACACTTTCGTTGCCACGTTCGGCGGCAGCGCTTCCAAGCGCAGTGTCGGAAACGTGCCCCCGTTTCCAGCCGTACCGAGATGCAGTTCGTGCTGACTCCGGTAGGCGCAATTTCGGTCTTTGCCTATCAGACACCAGTGCCGTTTCCCTTTGGAGATGAGCGGACCGGATATCCGGTCACAGACATGGACCAGGCGATCAAGGCCGCTCGAGCCGCTGGCGCAGAGGTGATTGTCGAACCGTTCAAAGACCCGACTGGAATTGGCTATCATCCAGTGGCCGGGCGGCGTAAAAATGCAACTTTATTGGCACTTCAAGCCATCCACAAACCCGCCGCTCGAAACGATTCCCGACAACCGGGTCTATGTGTCGAAAGACCAGGCGGACAACTTTGTGCGTTCCTTCGTCGGCTTTGCCGACGGCAAGGTCGTCTCCGATGACAAGCAGGCGGATGCAGGTGAGATAGGACGTCAGGGGGAGACTTATCGTCGCATCCGGATTACCTCACGGTTTGGCAATATGCAGGTTTTGGTCACTGACGGCCATCTGCCGTATCCGTTCGGACGCGAGATGACGGGATACCAAGTGAAGGATCTCAGTGCGACGCTGGTGAATGCCAAGGCGGCAGGAGTGAAGATTCTATCGGCGCCTTACTCCACCGACGACCGAACAACCGCGATTTTGGAATTTCCAGGCGGCTACATCGCTGAAGTGCACAGCTTGTTTCATGCATTAAGTCGGAGCCACTCTCGGCACTTTGATACTGATGTCGCGCGAAAGGAGCAGAACGAGCGGCTCCGCACGCCATTCCCTGTCCCCATCTTTTCAACAACTTACCTCCAAAAAATCCCCCATTTCCCCGCTTAACCCCGTTTTTCTCCCCTTCATTGCCTTCTGCGTGCCTAAATCTCACGGATTCAATAGCATCAGTCTGACCAACTCCACGCATCGAAACTTCCAGGTTTCTTCGTGGACAAGTCTATTTGCATAGGTTCCCGTAAGTGGAACCGCGGGGACAGTTCTAATCTCCCGAGACGAGGAAAGCGAGAGCAGAATGCACAAGCCGATTAAGTACGTTGAGAAGGTCGTGACCGTTGCCGCCACCGGCGCATGGGCAGTGTTTCAACGCCTCAACCGCATCGCTCCGAATGCATCGCCGACACCGAAGTGGTCTGACAAGCCACTGCTCAAATCGTGGGAAAAGTCGAAGCCGCCGCTAGGCTGGCCGCGCTCGACCGATTCGCTTTGCCCCAAGTGCGTCCCCGAGATTCGTCAGCAGATTCTCGACGGCCATCTCCCCGTGGACGTTCTGATGAACGAAAAAGTAGGAGAGATCAAGGCCCAGATCATCGAACGCGACGGCAAGATTTGGATGGTCAAGGACTGCCCCAAGCACGGCCACTTCGAAGACCTGATGTCGATCGACACAGAATTTTCGCAACACCTGGAAGAAGTTTTCCCCGGCCGCGACATCAAGGCCCACAACGACGAGAAACTGCATCACCATGGCTCTTCCACGGTGAAGTACGGACGCGGCTCGGTGCTCACGGTCGATCTGACCAACCGCTGCAACATGATGTGCGATCCCTGCTTCATGGACGCGAACCAGGTGGGATACGTCCACGAACTGACGTGGGAAGAAATCAAGACCGTGCTCGACAATGCGATTACCATCAAGCCGCGCCGGCAAATGTCAGTGCAGTTTTCCGGCGGTGAGCCAACCTTGTCGCCGTACTTCCTCGACGCAGTTCGTTACGCCCGCAAAGTCGGATACAACAGCGTGCAGGCCGCAACCAACGGCATCGAGTTCGCCAAGAGTTTTGAATTCTGCCAACAGGCCGTAGAAGCCGGAATGCGTTATGCGTATCTCCAGTTCGACGGAATCGGAAACGCCGCCAACGATCACCGAGCCGTGGGCAACCTGTTCGATGTGAAATTAAAGGCGATCGACAATCTGCATCGCGCCGGCTGCGAAATCGTACCGGTAGTTACCATCATCAACGGGATCAATAACGAGCAGGTCGGACGCATCATTCAGTTCGCGCTCGACAATCCGAAGAAGATCGGATTCCTCAGCTTCCAGCCAGTTTCGTTTACCGGTCGCGACGAGGCGATCACCGACGATCGCCGCCAGGCGCAGCGTTATACGCTCGCGCATCTCGCGCACGACGTAAAAAATCAAACCGGTTTCGGCCAACCGACGCGCGATTGGTTTCCCATCAGCTTCATGAGCACGTTCTCCGACTGGGCCGACGTCCTGCACTCTCAGGATACGAATAACGATTGGGGCCAACTTTCTTGCGGATGTCATCCCAATTGCGGCACCGGCATGGCGATGATGATCGATAAGGAAACCAAGGAAGCGGTGCCGGTGACGGCCTTCTTGAAGGGCGATCAGCTCGCTAAAGACATCGCCAAGGTCAATGACGCGGCTCGTTCGAAATTCTGGACCGCGTTTGGCATGGCGCTTTGTTTGATGAAGAACTACGACCCGTTCCAGTCGCCGACACACTTCAAAATGATCGACCTGCTTAGGAAGTTCGACAAGAACTTCAATGCCACGGGAAAGAACTACGGCAAAGTCGGTCCGGACCGGACGATTGACGACGTGATGAAACGGCGTCAGGACCGCTGGAACTTCCTGTTCATCGCCGGGATGTGGTTCCAGGATCTGTTTAACTACGACTTCCGGCGCACCGAGCAATGCATTATTCCGTACGCCACCCAGGAAGGCGAGATCAGTTTCTGCGCCTACAACACGGGCGTGGGCTGGCGCAACATTATTGAGAAGATGCACATGACTTCGACGCTCACCAAGTGGTACGAGGAGCACGGACGTCACGAGATTTTCGCGGGCGGCAAGAAAGTCAACATGGAAGACAAGGAACACGCGCTCTACCTGCGGGACGAGATCGTGACCCACGAAGTGCAGCACGATCTGGACAAGCTGGGGATTGCGAAGACGGCACGCGAAGAAAAGAAGCGGGCTCGCGATACCAAGGCAGAGAGCAATAAGGTGAAGAACGATGCGGCTTACGATGCGCGCATGGCGCAGCTCTATAGGGAAGTCGTCCTGAAGGAGAAGCCGGCAACGTCGAATGAAGGTGGATTCATTCCGCTGGGCGCAATCACAGCGGCGATCGCTCCGGCAAACGGGGCCGGCGCCGCGAAAAGGAATGAGCAAGTTGGCGAGCCAGTGGCGGGAGACTAACTTCGAAGTTGCAAGGTCTCAGGGTTTCAAAGTAATAGGCCGCTCGAAACAGCGGCTTATTGTTTTGACCAGATTAACCGCGGTCACCGCCGGGCCAGTTAGAATGTTAACCGTCCAGCGAGCTGCACGATACGCTGCGTTTGTGTAGCGGTTATTCCCGTTCCAATCGTCGTGCTGGTAATTTGACCGAAAGTTCCGTCATCAAGGTTCGTGTCCGGATTGGCGAACTCCGCATGGTTGAACACGTTGAAGGCCTCCAAACGGAATTCAACGTTCACGCGCTCGGTAATCGCGGTGGTTTTGGCCAGAGGCATGTCAGGGTTGATGCGGCCCGGCCCACGGAAGAAGTCTCGTGGTGTTGTGCCGTAGCCAGACCCCGGAACATCGGGAACTGCCACGAACGCAGCGCAGTTGAAGATAAGATTTCCGCTATTGGTCTGACCAGTGTTGGGATTGTTGCAACTCCCTATGTGCCTCGGATTCAGGATCGTAACACTGCTGAACCCCGGGGCGAAATTGGCGTTGGCCACCAGCTCCCGAGGGTCCCGGGTCCGACGGACCGAAGGAGTCGAGCAGCAGCTGCGAGTTGATGGAGAGTGGAAACCCAGTCCGCCAGCTAAGATGGGATAGAGACTCCATCCTTTCACCAAACGCTTGGGTCCCGATGCCCAGGCCCGGTCAAAAGGCAAATCCTATTCTCCATTGAAAGTGATCCGTTGCGTAATGTCGAAGTCGGACGAGGCGCGGAACCGGCCAGGCTCGTAATACGGTGCCTGATAATCCCGGTTGCGGAATCCGGACGCGTTGTCGATGCTGTGGCCGTAGGTATAGGCAAGAGTGAAGTAGGTGTTGCCCAGTATCCGGTAGTCGCCATTCTGTTTCGTCAAGGAAGCTTCCAGACTGTTGAAGTTGGCGAAGCTGAGATTGTCAAACTCGTCCACGTTTTGAAAAGGACAATCGGAGGGGCCGCCTTGACTCGCACAATATCCGGCGAGGTTGGCGTTCTGGTTCGAATTCAGAATCCGAATAGGGTTCGGACCATTCACCGTGCTCAGATCGAAGGGGTTGATGTCTTTTAGCGCGGTCAGTCCTATCGAGCTGCTGCCCACATAGTTAACCTCAGCAATCAGGTTTCTCGCCAGCTCATGCTGGAGGCTCAAGTTGAACTGGTAGGTATACGGCGTGTGAAGATGCGGGTTCACAAAGTAGATCGAGCCCCCTGCCGCCGGCAGAAAATTGTAAAAGGGACAGCTGTAGCCGTCGCTTACGCATGGATTGAATGCAGTGGTGGGGTTGGCTGGTTTCTCAGCTGCTTACCGCCGTTGGCAGGGCAGGGATTCGTCTTTTCACATGGGAAGTTCCAGATTTGGAAGGCTGGAGGGTGTTTCATATATGGGTGTGTGGCGAAGGAGGCTGCTCCCTTGAATGTTGCAGCCTGCAAGAATCTGCGGTCTTCAAACTTGAGATGAACGCGAAGATGCAGGCACGCGGGCCTCGGTCGCTCTGCGTTGCAGGCCGAGGTGCGCTATGCGAGGAACGATTATCAAAGCGACCGCGTAAAGGAAGAAGGAGATGGCGATGGATCCCGAGTGGCCGTGGGGCAAGTCTTCGAACAGAAGCTTGGCGGTGACAAAGGCCAGAGTGCCGTAAGCGGTCCAGACAAGCTCGATGCGCTGCCAGCGGGAGCCGGCGAAGGCGAGGATGAGCGCCAGCGTGCAAGTAATGAGAGTGCGGATGACGGCGATATGAGGAGCGCCGGGATTCATGGCAACCGCCGCCAGCGAGACCAAGGCAGAGACGAGCAGGGTGGCGGCGGCGCTAGCGGCCAGAATTGCTGACAGCAAGCGAAGCAGGCGATGGTTCCATAGTTCTCCGGGGAAGCGTCCTCCGATGGCGTAGCAGAGAAGCACAGAAGCGGCCACTAGCCAGACTATCCAGCCGGGTGCGTTTGGGAAGGTTCCGGCCAAAGCACTGGCCGCATAATCCAACAGGCCAGAAGCAAGAGCCGCCGCCGCCAGAAACAACAATCCGTGGAATTCAAGCGTCAGGTGATCCGTACGGACGCCAACCACTGTGGCAAGAATTGCGGCCGCGCTCAACAACAACACCAGCGGCAGCGGCGGGAGACAAAGAAAGCTGCCGGCCAGAACGAGAAAGGCGCTCCAAGTGGAATACACGTAGTAGTTGCGTTGTTCCCGCAGATGGTCGAAGCGGATAAACGCTGCCGCGTAACACGCGGCCGAGAAGAGTAAGCAGAAAATCCCCAAGCCCGCGCGAAGAACAGGCTCGAACCAAAACAAGCTGACGGCGGCCAGCAGGAAGGTGATAACGGTCTGCACGATCTCGAAGATGGTGATCCGTTGTCGCAACCACGTCGTGCGCACCGTGACGCTCGCGCCATAGATCAGAAACAGAACCGCGGGGAGAGTGAGCAATACCGCGCTCGGGAGGTCTGGGTACTCGGAACGGAAGTGTGCGGGAAGGGAATAGATGTAGAGCAGGATCCAGACCGCAAGGTCGGTGGCAGGCGCCACCAGAAAACGCAGACGCACCCAGCGATTGCGATCCGCCGCGACTTCACTGGCCAGAGCCATGATGAAGAGCGCCGCAATGAAAGGCGGAAGATCGTGCGTGGCAATCATCAAGCCGAGGGCGGCGAAGACGGCGGTGACGCTGGCTACCCAGACGAGCGGCGCGAGATTGCGTTTCCATGCCAGGACCAACGTGCCCGCCACGAACGCGCTCAGTATGCCAGCGGTCGCTGAGGCCGGCAATATCTCGAAACGGAGAGTGAGTTCCCAGAGCATGGGAGCGAGAATCAAGGCTGACGTAACCGCGTATGCGGTGCTGGTAAAAGGAATGCTTGCCGGGACCCGAGCCGCCCAAAGCAACCACATTCCGGCATAGGCAAGGGCCAGGGCTACCACCACCCACTGCGGCAAAGCGCCCGATTCGTTGACGGCCCGGAGCAGGTAAGCACCCGCAATTCCGAGCATGGCCTTACCCACAACCAGAAACACTCCTTCAGTTCGGGGAACGCCGGATTCTTCATCGGTAGGCCTTACCCGGGCCGGCGCGGTTGCCAGGGAAGGGCGAGAATGGGCGGTTGCGGAGGAGCATTCCAGGGCGGAGACGCGGCGCTCTAGCTGCTCCAGTCGGTCGGTTAACCGCGCTGAAGCGTCGAGAAGATCGTCCATAATCTCCACCGCTTTGGAACTGGCAACAAATACTGGTCGAACGTCGTCCTCGAAACTGTCGTGCTCGAAACTGTTGGATCGTCGTCCTCGAACTTAGTCCGCGGGCGTGGCGTCGGGAAGTGCGCCCGAATGTTTCTCCGGCCATGGTGGCAGGAGCTTCACCAGTACCCACAGGATCGCGAGCGGCAGAACGGTCAGCACAACGGCCACGAGCAATCCTTCGCGCGTGATCAAGCCCATCTTGTAAGTGGTGTATCCCAGGAAACTCTTGGAAAACAACTGGCCGCCAATCACGACGTTCCAGCGCATGGCAAAAATACCGATCAGGGTCAGGCATCCGGCCAAGACGTAAATGCGTTTGCGAGCTAATTCACCGAGCCGCAACACCTGGGTCAAAGCGAGCAACAAAATAGGAGTAACGGTGCCCAGAACAATCTGGACCACGATATGCGACATGTACAGTTTGGTGTGAACCATGAAGTCGAGGCTGCGGAAGCTTTCGTCGGCCTCGTAGATGCGGTGAATCAGGTCGAGCATTTCGAGGCTGAAATCGATGATGAAAATGTAGAAGAGGTACCTGGCCACCGTGTCCACGCAACGCATGTCGATGGTCTCTTTGCGAGACCACTTCATCAGCATGTAGAGCAACATTACGGCGGCGATCCCAGACACCATGGCAGAGAAAATAAACACGACGGGCATGAGCGGCGACGACCACCATGGGTTCGCCTTGATCGAGCCAAAGATGAAGCCGACGTATCCGTGCAGCAGGAAGGCGGAAGGAATGCCGATAAGGGTGACCGTCCAGCCCACACGTTCATCAATCTCAAGCGAGCGCGGGCTGATGTTGCTTGAGCCGAGCGTCATCAACCGGTAGATCCAACGCTTCCATCCGGTGGTGGATTCGGACAGCATCACGATGTCGTGCCGGTAGTCAAGCCAGATTTCCAACACCAGAACCGCCATCAGATACCACAGGTACACAAAGCCGAACATGGCCATCGCAGACGTTTTGTGCGGCGTCAGATACATCTCGTAAGAGCGTTCCGGATGTCCAAGGTGCAGTTGCAGCGGCAGCGGTGCCACCAGCAAGAAGGCGAGGGCCGTCAGCAACGCCAGCCGGTAGGTGGGCTTTACTGCTTGCACCTGGAAAACGCGCTCCAGCGAAGCCAGAATGAATGCGCCCGCCACCAACCCCGTGAGGAACGGATACAGCACGATCAGCACGCTCCACTGGAGCTCGACTTCGTTCGGATACATGAAGCCTTCAACGCCGGACATATCGGTTTACCAGTCTCCTTGCTGTCGCGAAGCATTCATCGCGTGTTCATCGTGTGTTCACCGCACTGCTCATCGCACGGAACCATCCAAGCCGTTGTAAAACACCTTGGCATGGGTGGCCATGCTGGGTTTCAGGACTTGCACGCTATGGGTTTTCAGGAACTCGTGAATCGGGTCGTCGGGATTCTTCAGGTCGGCCAGTTGCCGCGCGCCCGTCGGACAAGCTTCGCAGCATGCAGTGGTCAGGCCTTTCGTGATCCGGTGATAGCAGAGAGTGCATTTCTCGGCGGTGTTACTCGCCGGGTTGATGAAGCGACAACCATAGGGGCAGGCCTGCACACAATACCGGCATCCGAGGCAGTATTTCTTGTCGATCAGAACCACGCCGTCCGGGCTTATAAAGGTTGCGCCCACCGGACAGACTTGCGTGCAAGGTGAGTCGGCGCACTCGTTGCACAACTTGGGCACGAAAAAGTTTTTTCCGCCCGCTTCTTTCGTTGGGGGAAATCCCTTTATGCCGCCATCGGGAGAGTCCACGTGAGGATTCTCAATGTCGTAATCTGTAACGTGGTAACGCTCTACCCAGGTGCGGAAGTATCCGTCGGGTACGTCATTTTCGGCCTGGCAGGCGCGCACACAATTCCCGCAGCCGATGCATTTGGTCAGGTCGATCAGCATGCCCCACCAATGCTGGCTCATGGTGTAGTTGGGGGCGGACTCCGGGGTTCCAGCCAGAACGTGCTTCCAGGCGACGGCCGCCGCAGGTAACAGCAGAAGCATATGGCGCCGGGAAATGCTCATTTCGTTTCTCCGCTAATGGCCGGGCTGTGCGGCTGGTGGCAGGTATCGCAGGCGAGACCGGAGGAGTGATCGGCGGAAGCGACCTGTGGGAAACTTTTCGGTTTGGCGGCGTTGGCCTCGTGACACTTCACGCAGAGTACAGCCGTGTCGAGCTTCGGGGGCTGAATCGTGGCCGGGTCGTCGGCATGCTTGGCCTGTGCGCCGTGGCAGGCTTCGCAATTGACGTGGGCATGCTTGCCATCCTTTTTCTTGTCAAGGACGTCGGTATGGCAGCCTTCGCAAGTCTCATGGCCAGCGAAGTTGACGGGCTTTGCGGCGATATCGGATAGCGCATCCCCGCGGTAGTGCCCGTATTCTCCGAAGCTTTTTGGGACGAGGAAGCCGCGGATCATCAGGAACACGAGGATGCCCGCGACAAAGACGGCTGCCAATCGCAAAAGGTGTCCGGAATCTTTGAAGGCATTCATGGTGTTTCCAGTGCTCGATCCTTGCGCCGGAGAGTCGCCTACAGTCCTCCGGCTGGATGTCGCTCTCAAGTTCATACAGGAGACTCCGCACAGAGCGCTGTGTCCCGTGTCACGCGTCGCGCGTGCCGAATATCACAAGTGAGTGTGACGTGCGCGCGCTTTATTCGGCGATCATGAACTTCAGGCACACTGGAGCTGGGACGTGGAGGGTTTGGCCGGTGGGGGTGAGTCTTCCGTTGTTGGGGTCGATTCGGAAAGCCACGATGCTGTTGGTGTCCTGGTTGGCTACTAAGATGAACTTGCCGGCGGGATCGATCTCGAAGTTGCGCGGCGTCTTGCCTTGTGTGGGGAAGTGATCCTCTAGAGTGAGGGCTCCGGTGTGACTGTCGATGGAGAAGACGGCGATACTGTCGTGTCCGCGATTGGAGGCAAATAGAAATTTGCCGTTGGGATGAACCTTGATTTCGGCGGTGTCGTTGCTCCCGGAGAATCCCTTTGGGAGTGTCGAGACCGTGATCAGCTTTCGCAGCACGCCACGGCCAGCATCGTAAGTAAATGCGGTGATGGTGGACTGCAATTCATTGACTACGTATGCGAACTTTCCGTTGGGATGAAAGGCGAGGTGGCGCGGTCCGGCTCCGGGATCGAGACTGGCAAAGAGAGGATCGTTTGGAGTTAGGGAACCCTTACTTGCATCGAAGCGGTAGACGAGTAACTCATCCAGACCTAGATCGACTGCGATCGCGAAACGATTGTCGGGCGTGGTTTCGATCCAATGAGCGTGCGGGCCCTCCTGGCGTTCTTTGTTGACGCTCGACCCTCGGTGCTGAACGAACGCAGAGGGCTCGCCAAGGTGGCCGTCTGGCTGAACCGGGAATACGGCGACGCTTCCTCCGGTGTAATTGGCGACCAGCGCGTACTTACCAGTCTTGTCGAACGCAATGTAACACGGGTCTGCGCCGCGCGATGGCACTTGGTTCAAAAGCGATAACTTGCTGGTAAGTGAATCGATGGCGAAGGCGCTTACCGCTCCGCTGCTGGCGCCTTTATAGTTCCGGACTTCATTAACCGCATACAGGAACCGGCGGCTCGGGTCGATCGCCAGGAATGAGGGATTGGTCGTTTCTGCCGCTACACCGAGCGGAGTTAGTTCGGAGGATGCGGCATCGAAGCGGTAGGCATAAATGCCCTTACTCTCCTTCTCGGTGTAAGTGCCGACGAAGAGGAGGTATTTGTTCTTTGGGGATTCCTTGGCGGCGGTGATGGTCACTAGCGACAGGATGATGACGCGGACGAGCCACGGCAAGCATCGGCGGAGCGAAATTGTCATTGGATTATCAAAAACTATTTACGGGTGGAGCGCAAGGGCGGGACCCCTCCAGCCGCTAGGCGATGCGGTATGCTTTCGGGATGCCACCGCGACGATCGTCCATGCGACGACTGCCATCTGCAGATTCGACGCTAATCCAGATCGTCGATGCAGCTCTGGCCGATGCCAGGCACCGTAGCGGCGAGTGGCTGGCGTGCCGTCCGGGATGCACCCAGTGCTGCGTCGGTGTGTTTGCCATCAATCAACTGGATGCAGTGCGGTTGCAGCGGGGATTTGCTGACTTGGAAAAGACGGACCCGCAGCGGGCGGGTCGGATTCGCGAGCGGGCGCGAGATTCGATTCAGCGCTTGGCGGCGGATTTTCCCGGCAATCCGAAAATGGGCGTGATCGACGAAGGAGTGTTCGATGAAGGCTCGGAGGCGCAAGCACGCTTCGCGGAATTTGCCAATGACGAGCCGTGTCCGGTGCTTGATCCGGAGACGGGATTGTGCGATCTCTACGATGCGAGGCCGATGACTTGCCGCACGTTTGGTCCTCCCGTGCGGTCGGAAAGTGGGCTGGGAGTTTGCGAGCTGTGTTTTCACGGCGCGACTGATGAACAGATTGCTAAGTGCGAGATGGTTGCCGACCCCGACGACCTGGAATCGAAGCTGCTGAGGAAACTGGAGAAGACGCGAGGTCCGCGTGGGCAGACGATAGTTGCATTCTGCGTGAGGTGAGTCGCCGACCAGAGTGTCATCCGTGCCACATTACAAATTGTTAAAGGACTCTTAATTTTCGGTTCGATACTTAAAGATAACTTCCGCGTTGAGATAGAAAATGGTAGTTTCGTGCTGCGGCGAGTTCCAATATGCAAGCTAACGAATACGACCTCGTAGTCATCGGAAGCGGTCCTGCGGGACAGAAGGGCGCGATCTGCGCGGCGAAAATGCGCAAGAAAGTCGCGGTCATCGACCGGCGGCTCACCATGGGAGGGGTTTGCGTTCATACCGGGACGATCCCGAGCAAGGTAATGCGGGAGGCTGTGCTCTACCTGAGCGGCTTGCGGCAGCGGTCGTTCTATGGGCGTGGTTACGTGGTGAAAGACCGGATCATGATGTCGGACCTGGTGCTGCGGGCGCAGGCGGTAATGACGCGGGAAGTGGACGTGATCAAAGCGCAACTGCGGCGGAATTACGTGACCGCGCTTGAAGGCGACGCGCACTTTGCCGATCCCCATACGATTGAGATCGTGTCGGACGACGGAGTGCAGCAGGTTCGAGGCGAGAAGATTCTGATTGCCTGCGGCACGAGGCCCGCGCACATTGATGGGATTCCCGTGGATGGGAAGCGCATCTTCGATTCGGATCAGGTGCACTGCCTGGAGGAGATACCGCGCGAGTTGATTGTGGTGGGCGCGGGGATTATCGGACTGGAATACGCGTCGATGTTCGCGGCGCTTGGGGTGAAGGTGACGCTGATCGACCAGTGTCCAACACTGCTGAATTTTGTCGACCGGGAGATTATCGAGAGCTTGTGCTTTCAGTTGCGGCAACTGGGAACGGTTTTCCGGGTCGGGGAGAAAGTGGTTTCGGTTGGCTTCGACGAAGATCGGGATAAAGTCTTTGCCACGCTGGAGAGTGGAAAGAAGATTCGCGGGCAGGCGCTGCTGTACACGATTGGAAGAAAGGCCAACAGCGACAAGCTGAAAATCGAGGCGGCAGGTCTGACCGCGGAAGTGCGCGGGAAGTTGGCGGTGAACGAGCACTTTCAGACCTCCGTGCCGCACATTTACGCGGCGGGCGATGTGATTGGCTTTCCGGCGCTGGCCAGCACTTCGATGGAGCAGGGCCGCTTGGCGGGTTGTCACATGTTCGGCAAGCCCAGCCGGATGCTGCCGCATCTGATTCCGTATGGCATTTACACCGTTCCGGAAATCTCCATGGTGGGTGCCACCGAGGAGGAGTTGACGCTCAGCAAGACCGCGTATGAGAGCGGTCTGGCGCGCTACTCGGAGCTGGCGAAAGGGCAGATGCTGGGCGACGATCAAGGACTGCTGAAGATTTTGTTTGATCCGGATACGCTCAAACTGCTGGGCGTGCACATTATCGGGGATCGTGCGGCGGAGATCGTGCACATCGGGCAAGCGGTACTGACGATGGGAGCGACCATCGAATATTTTCGCGATACGGTGTTCAACTATCCGACGCTGGCGGAAGCTTATAAAGTGGCGGCACTAGACGGCCTGAATAAACTCTGAACGTGTGGCGGCGGGGCTTTGCCCCGCCCGAACGGGACGAAGTCCCGTCACAACACAACCCTTTCACAGTCGCGCCTGATACCAGCGACGCACGGCCACGACCGCCCAAATCGCCTCAACCACTCCAAAGGGCCAGGCGCCTTGCAGAAATCCATAAGCCGATCCAAGCGCACACGAAAAGGCGAACGCTAGGATGAACCATGTGCTTCGCCTCTCCAACGCATAAGTGACCAGCATCGCGGTCACCGCGAACAGGCCGAATATTGTCAGCGTACTCACGCAAACCAATCTTACAGACTTGCAACATCCTCGGGAGATTGCGGTACAATCGCTGCCAATTTCGCAGTCAACTTTCGCAACTACGCTCAGCAACAGTTTTCACTGAGGAGGCAATATGAGTCTACCGAAACGGGCCATCGCGGAATTCTTTGGAACCTTCTGGCTGGTGTTTGGCGGATGTGGTGCCGCGGTGCTGGATGCGGCGTTTCCGCAACTCGGCATCGGCTTTCTAGGCGTGGCGCTGGCCTTCGGCCTGACCGTGCTTACGATGGCATTCGCTATCGGGCACATTTCAGGATGTCATCTGAATCCCGCAGTTTCAGCGGGGCTGGTGGTGGGGAAGCGCTTTCCGGCGTCGGACTTCCTGCCTTATGTGGTGGCGCAGGTCCTCGGCGGGATCGCCGGCGCGGGCACGCTTTATGTAATTGCCAGCGGGAAGGCAGGCTTTGACTTGGCCGGCGGGTTCGCTTCGAATGGATATGCGGCGCACTCTCCGGGTGGTTATACGCTGCTGTCGTGCCTGGTGGCGGAAGTGGTGCTGACGTTTTTCTTTTTGATGATCATCATGGGATCGACCGACAAAAGGGGAGTTCCGGCGGGGTTTGCGCCGATCGCGATCGGACTCGGACTGACGCTGATTCACCTGATCGGAATTCCGGTGACCAATCTTTCGGTGAACCCGGCGCGTAGCACGGGACCTGCGATTTTTGTGGGCGGATGGGCGCTCTCGCAATTGTGGCTGTTCTGGCTGGCTCCAATTGTGGGCGGAGCGCTGGCAGGCGGATTCTATCGCGCGGTATTTGGGGAGTAGACGGCGACTACGTCCACTTGTAGAGACGGGGCTCGCCCCGTCTTAGGCGGGGCAATGTGTCTCTACGGGAAGAAATCCATCAACTAATACAGTACCTCGAATTCTCCGCTGCAACGGAGAGGTCGCGGAAAAGAGTGTCCGCGCCACACAGACAATGGCTGAGTCCACGGAAATCCGGGAGGCGTCGCTGGGTGAGATTGCCCTGGTGTTTCTGAAGCTGGGCACGATTGCGTTTGGCGGGCCGGCGGCGCATCTGGCGATGATGGAAGAAGAGTTCGTGCGGCGCCGGCACTGGATTACCCACGCCGAATTTCTGGACCGGTTAGCTACGGCGAATTTGATTCCCGGGCCGAGTTCGACCGAAGTCGCCATTTTTGTGGGCCAACTGAAACGCGGCTGGCGCGGACTGATGATGGCGGGCTGTTGCTTCATCATTCCAGCGGCGTTAATGGTGTCGGCGATCGCTTGGGCCTATGTGCGTTTTGGCTCTCTGCCGAAGGTCGAAGGCATACTGTCGGCGATTAAGCCGGCCGTGGTCGCGATCGTGATCCAGGCGCTGGGGAAACTGGGACGAACGGGAGTGCGGACGGCTCTGCTGGCGGTGATTGCCGTGTTGGCGGCGGGGCTGAATATTCTTGGAGTCAGCCCGGTTCTGGTGCTGGTGTTTGCCGGGTTGGTATCGGCGGCGGCTTTGGCGATGAAGAACCGGCTGCTGGGTGCGCTTGGGTTTCCGAAAATATTCGGCTTTAAGAAACTTGTGGCCGCAGCGATGGCGGTTGCGGCTGTGGGCGCGGCTTTTCCGGTCGGGCTGGTGCGGCTGTTCCTGTCGTTTCTGAAAATTGGATCGGTGGTGTTCGGCAGCGGATATGTTCTGCTGGCATTTCTTCAGACCGAGTTTGTGGAGCGTCTGCACTGGCTGACCGAGAAGCAACTGATGGACGCGGTTGCGGTGGGACAGTTTACGCCCGGTCCGGTGTTTACAACCGCGACGTTTATCGGGTACGTGGTGGCGGGATGGGCGGGCGCGGTGGTGGCGACGGGTGGGATTTTTCTGCCAGGGTTCGTGCTGGTGGCGGTGAGTGGGCCGCTGATTCCGCGACTGCGAAGATCGGCAGTGGCGGCAGCAGCGCTCGATGGAGTGGTCGCGGGCTCACTCGCGTTAATGGCGGTGGTAGCGTGGCAGTTGGGGAAGGCGTCGATTGTAGATCGGACAACGTTAGTCG
Organism: uncultured Acidobacteriaceae bacterium; assembly: GCA_963730845.1. Lineage (GTDB taxonomy): Bacteria > Acidobacteriota > Terriglobia > Terriglobales > Acidobacteriaceae > Acidiflorens. The sequence goes on from CAVSTM010000015.1 coordinate 142,866, forward strand.
TTTTCGCCGTAAGCTTAATCGCATTGCTTCGGTTTCGGGTGAACTCGGCCTGGCCAATCGTGGCAGCGGCAGTTGTCGGGTGGTTCATGCGGTAGCTTGCAGATTTCAGAGTTGAGGGTGGCAATGAGCAAGATGCTGATTCGGACGGCGGAGCGTGGGGACCTGGCGCGGATCACCGAGATTTATAACTATTACGTTCTGAATACTCCTGTGACTTTCGATGTTGAAGCTTACACGGTGGAGCGGCGGGATACATGGTTCACGCAGTTTAACGTCACGGGACGACACCGGCTGTTGGTAGCCGACGAAAATGGGATGGTTGTGGGGTACGCGGGGACGACACGGTTTCGCCCGAAGGCGGCATACGAGACGACGGTGGAGACGACGATTTATTGTGCGCCGGAGGCGGCGGGGAAGGGCATTGGGGGGCATTTGTATGCGGAATTGTTTGAAGTGTTGAGGGGCGAGGACATTCATCGCTTTGTGGCGGGGTATGCGTTGCCGAATGCGGCGACCGAGGCGTTGCATCGGAGATTCGGATTCAAGGTAGTGGGGGTATTCAGCGAGAATGGGCGGAAGTTCGGGAAGTACTGGGATGTGTGCTGGGTGGAGCGGGAGGGGTGAAATTTGTTCTCCTGTTTGAATTGACTATTACTAAGTCGCTCGTACTAAGTTGTGGAGGGGATTGTGGACGGACGTGTAAGGAAGATCCAAGTGGTGTCCTGGTTGATGTTATGTACGGCTATGACAGTTGTTAGTGTGAGCTCGCCGCTGTGCGCGGAGGCGGTTTCACTTCAGGCACTGGTCACTCCTTCCACCACGATTCTCAAGGACGGCCGGCCGGTGACGTTCGCGCTCCATGGCTTCATCGAGTTCAAGTCACTGGCCGAGTTATTAACGTACATCGAGTCGCAAACGCAGCGCTGGAATGTTCCGGAGGGCCTGGATGAAGAGCAGCGGCGGCAACTGGCGGTCGAATTGCTGCGGCGCGGGATCGAAAGCCGAGTGATCTCGATGGAAGATGAGCGGCCGCTGGAGACTTTGGTAACGCACACCAGCGAAGAATTGCGGCAGGCGCTTGCGCGCGTAACCGAACCGGTATCGCTAGGGTATGGCGAGGCGTTTCTGGCGGTGCAGGAGAAATGGAAGCATTCGCTGAACTGCTGGAGCGCTTCGCCGTCGATTTCCGGACGCGTGCTGTCGAACTGGTACCCGATTGAAGAAGGCATCCAGCTTTACGGCGCGACTTATGATTCGACCGAACATTTCTGGCAGGCTGTGAAGTATCACCCCGATGTCACGTTGGCGGATGTTAAGGAGTTACTCGACTTACTGGAAGAGAAGGACTGGGGCCCGTGGCTGGCGCGCCTGGACGCCGATCCCAAGATCTACTTGCCGAACGTTTACGCGGTAGAATTCCTTCGGCACAACCTTGCCCGGCAGCGACTGCAATGGTTTCGCAACGAACTGGGGCATCACGCGCTCAGCCCGAGCGATCACGCGCGCGCGGTTCAGCAGCGCGGTGCGTCCTCGTTCCGCTTCAGTGCTTTCGAAGAAAAAACGTTATGGGGCGATCTGGCGGATGTGTTTCACCTCGTCTATGCATTCTCTCCGCCCGACGATCCTGTTCGGAAGGCACTCAGCACACGGCATTTCGACGCGGTTTATTTGGGAGATCGTAGGATGGGTTTCGTCAGCGAAGAGTTTCGATCGTTGATGCTCGAGATCTGGCGAGTGAAGTATTTGAAGATGGCACGGTTCCGCGAAGTTATCAGTTCGATCCCCATGGAGATTCGGCTGTCTCATTTTTTGAATGATGGCGACTCGCCGGATATCCCGATTCCGGTGTATGTGGGGTACTTGAATCAGATTCGGGAACTGGCGCGGGCGAGGTAAGGCAGTTCCGCTTTCAGCCATCGGTTCTTAGCTCCCAAATCTTTAGTCTTTGCTCCTGGTTTCTGGCGCCATTGTTTCGGCGATTTGGGATTCGCCCGTCGAGACAGATCCGTGCGGAGATGGGGTTGCGGTTATTCTTCGTCCTTGGGGAAGGAGAGGTTAGAATGGATAATCCCGTCCCTTTCCCGGGGGCACCGTGAACCGAGAGAAAGTTATCTCGGAAAGGTGTCCCCGAAGAAGGCGCACAGGGACTTGCTTCGTGGAACCTGTGAACAATCTCGAAAGAGGACAGGCGGGCGCCTCGCCTGATCGGGGCGCGCCAGCAGCTGCCCTGTCGGCCCCGCCCGTCGTTTCGCCGACGCTTCGTTCACGGCCTTCGTCTCCCGTTTATTGGCGTGTTGAGGGAAGTCTGCTGGAACTGACCACGGTCCGTCCGATCGCTTTTTTTACCTGGAACAGCCAGACATTTGTCGCGCGGGCGGCGCGTCGCTTCCTGGTGCTTTTGATGGCGTTGCTGCGGCCATTTCTATATGCAGCGAACCGCGTCGCCGCGACTCGAATCGTTCACGCGGTGCTGCGGGGGATTACACGCGACCGGCTCGATCTGCTGGGCGAAGAAGAATTCGAATACAAGCTGAAGCCGCTGCTCAAAGAAGAAGGAGTGCGGCACCTGAAGGCGTTGCAGGCCACAGGCGTCGACGTGGTGCTCGTGAGCCAGGGGTTGGAGCATGTGATGCGCCCGCTGGCGCGGTATCTGGGAGTGCGGTGGATGATTACGAACCGTCTCGATTTCCGCGATGGAGTTGCCACCGGGCGGCTGCTGAGTCCGGTGATCCGGCCGCGGGGATTGTTTGCCAGGATTCGCGAAGCGGGTCCGGATGGGCAGCAGAGTCCAGCGCGATGGGTACGGGCGCTCGGATTGCGCGGACCCAAGGCGCTGACCTCGGCGATTGTGCCGGCGGTTCGGGTGGAAGCGCCGCGGGTTCGTCCGATAGTGTATTTCAAGGAAAAGCGGCATCCGGAGCCATTTTCGGTGCGCAAGGCGCTGGGCGGCAAGAGGGTTATGCTGATCGGCGTCACCGGATTTATCGGTAAAGTCTGGCTGGCCAACACGCTGATCGATCTGCCCGAGATCGGGAAGCTCTATTTGCTGATCCGGCGGCAGAAATCGAGCGAGGCGCAGAAGCGCTTCGAGAAGATCATTGAAGGCTCTCCGGTTTTCGATCCCGTGTTTGAAAAATACGGCGACCGTCTAGGCGCGCTGCTGGCGGAAAAGATTGACGTAGTCGAGGGCGACGTCTCGCAGCCGGGCTTGGGTATGGACTCTGAGACTGCAGCGCGGCTTCGCGCGGACGTCGATCTGGTCATCAACAGCTCGGGGTTGACTGATTTCAATCCGGATTTGCGGGACGCGTTGGCGGTGAACGTGGATTCCACGTCGCACTTGATCGAATTTATTCGCGCATCGGATCACGCGGCGTTGCTGCATCTTTCGACTTGTTATGTAGCGGGGCAGCGCGACGGGCGGGTGAGTGAGCGAGTGCGTCCGAATTACACGCCGACACACTTGAAGGACTTCGATGCGGAAAAGGAATGGCGCCGGCTGCATGAGCTGGTGGAGTCGGCGCAAGCGCGCGTAGAAGGGCTGGAAGTTACGGAGGAGTTGAAGAAGCAGGCGCTCGCGAAAGAACACGCCTCGAAAGGGTTGAGCGGGCAGGCGCTGGAAAACCAGATTCGCAAGAACCGGGTTCGCTGGCTGAAAAATTATCTTACGGAAGAAGGCACGCGGCGCGCGAAGGAGTTGGGCTGGCCGAATACTTACACTTTCACCAAGAGCTTGGCGGAATCCATGATCGCGAAATATGGTGCGGCTCTGCCGATTGCGATTGTGCGTCCGGCAATTGTTGAGACCTCCGTGTCGAAGCCGTTTCGCGGGTGGAATGAGGGAATCAATACTTCCGCGTCGTTGTCGTATCTGCTGGGAACGGCGTTTCGGCAGTTGCCCTCGAACGAGCGCAAGCGGCTGGACATCATTCCGGTGGATGCGGTGTGCGCCGGGATGACGCTGATTGGCGCAGCACTGGTGGAGCGGCGGCACGATCCGATGTATCAGCTGGCGACTTCGGTGACCAACCCCTGCGACATGGGACGGTCGATTGAGTTGACCAGCCTGGGGCACCGGCGTCACTATCGCGCGCAGGAAGGTCTGGAGTACTGGCTGCGATTGCGCATGGACGCGATTCCGGTTTCGAAAGAGCGTTATAACCGCATGTCGGCGCCGGCGCAGATGGCGATCATCAAGTCGATTCAGCGCGTGATGGCCGCGCTGCCGTCTGCCATGAAAAAGCCGCTGGCGAAAACCGAACGCAACCTGGAGCGTGTGGAAAAATTAGTGGGTCTGTTCGAGCCTTTTATTCTGCACAACGAACATGATTTTGTTGCAGATAATGTGGAGAAGTTGTCGCAGGCTCTGACGCCCGGAGAGAAGGAAATTTTCGGATATGACACGGCGGGGCTGGACTGGTGGGAGTATTGGATCGACATTCATATTCCGGCATTGCGGCGATGGACGTATCCGCTGATTGAAGGCCGTCCGCTGGAAGCACGCGCGCCGCGTGTGCTGCACATGCCGCCTTCGCCGGCGACAACAACTTCAACTTCGATTACAGAAAATGGCGATGCCGTGAAGACGGGGACAAACGGAGCAACGTGGCAATATTCCTGACCGGTGGAACCGGGTACATCGGTGCGCATGTCACCGCTAATCTGCTGGATCAGCATGACGCGGCGGTGAATCTGCTGGTGCGCGGCCGCGATCCACGTGACGCGGAAGTGCGGCTTTGGAATGCCCTCCAGTTGCACATGCCGTTTCCCAAATTCTACGAATACTTGCAGGCGAAGGTCCGGATTTTTCGCGGCGACCTTACGTCGCCGCAGTTCGGGCTGGAAGCCGGCGATTACGACCGGCTCGTGCACACCACCGATTCGGTCATCCACTGCGCGGCTTCACTGAATCGGAAGTCGGAAAAAAGTTGTCTGAACGTAAATCTGCGTGGGACGCTCGAAGTGCTGCAGTTGGCGCGGCGATCGCAGTACTATCACGGGCTGCGGCGATTTTCGAACGTGAGCACGGTGGCGGTGGCGGGGAAACGAAGCCACGAAGTTGTGGTGGAGAACCGGTCGATTGATTGGGAGCGCTTGGATTACGATCCCTACGCGCGGACGAAAAAATTCTGCGAGCACATGGTGCGCGAGTTGCTCCCGGACGTGCCGCTGACGATTTTCAGACCGAGTATCGTGTTGGGAGACAGCCGCTATCCGCAGACGACGCAGTTCGACATGGTGCGGTCGTTCGTGTTTCTGGCGGGATTGCCGGTGCTGCCGTTTCGCCCCCATGACAAAATTGATATTGTGAATGTGGATTTCGTTGCCGACGCGATTTCGACTTTGCACATGAAAGCGAATCCCGAGCACGATACCTATCATCTTTCTTCGGGCAACGGTGCGCAGTCGTTCCAGGAATTGACCAAGGCGCTGGCCGCCGAACAGAGCAAGCGCGGACCGGTGTTTTTGCCGATCCTCGAAAAGCCGTTCGGCTCCATCGTCAACACGTTGGCGAACCGCAAGGGGCCAGTGGGGCACGGAGCCGCGCTGATGAAGGTTTTCCTGCCGTATTTGACCTGGAACACAGTGTTCGACAACACGCGCGTCACGACGGAATTGGGAAGCAAGCCCGTGCCGTTTTCGCAATACAGTTTTCCTCTGCTCCGCTTCAGCCGCGAACACAATTTTGCATACCCTTATCAAGCCTGGCCCGAGAGCACAAAGGCAGGAGGGTCCGCCGCATGATGGACTTCGTTCTGGAAGCTTGGGTATCGAGCATCATCGAGGGCAAGAAAATTCAGTGGATGATGGGCAAGGGCGAGCCCTGGCAGCCGGGCGAAAAACTGAAGCTGCTGTTCGCCGGCTACAACGGGTCGCGCAATACCGGTTCGGATGTTCGGGTGGAAGAGATGCTGCGGCAGATCCGGCGGATTCTGGGGGCGGAGAACGTCGACCTCAGCATGATGACATTCAATTTTGAGCGGTCGCGCGGATATTTCGAAGGTACGTCGCAAGTGCGGCTGCCGGATATTTTCCCGCCCTTTCTGGCGAATGAAGTGCCCAAGCATCACGGCGTTGTGGCGTGTGAAGGTTCGATGTTCAAATCGAAATTCGCAAATGCGCTGGCCACCATGATGATCGGGTCGCTGGGCATTGCGGCGGCGGAGAACAAGTTGTCGGTCGGTTATGGCGCCGAGGCGGGACACATGGATCCCGTGGTGGCGAAGATGTGCGGGCGCTATTGCAAAAACTCGCTGGTGATCACGCGCAATAACGAGTCGCGGACAATCCTGCGCGAGCTCGGTGTTCCGACGGAATTGGGCACCGACACAGCATGGACGTTTGAGCCGCTGGGCGCGGAGTATGGGCAGAAAGCGCTGCGCGACGTGGGTTGGGACGGGACGACGCCGGTGCTGGTAGTGTGTCCGATCAATCCGTTTGAGTGGCCGGTGAAGGCGTCGGTGGCGAAGGCCGCGCTGCACCGCCTGACCGGCGCATACAAAGAGAGCCACTACCGCGGCCCCTACTTTCATAATGCCGGGCCCGAGGCGGATCGGGCTTACGACCATTATTTGAGTGCGATCGCAAATGCGGTCGCTGCATTCCGCCAGAAGAAGAATGTGTTCGTGATCATGGCCGCAACCGAGCGCATGGATGCCCGGCCCTGCCGGCGTATCTCGGAGAAGCTGGGCGGAGTCCCGATAATCTCCTCGGACGACTACAACATGTACGAACTGGTCAGCATTCTGCGCGCTTGCCGCATGATGGTGTCTTCGCGCTATCACGGGATTGTGACTTCGATGCCGACACTGGTGGCGTCGGCTGGAATCACGATGGATGAGCGTATCCGGAATCTCATGAACGAGCGCGGACATCAGGAGTTGCTGATGAATGTGGATGATCCCGATCTGGAGGAGCGAACTCTGGCGTCGCTCGACATTCTGGATCGCGACGGCGAGCGGATTGCCGATGGGATTGCGCGGACGGTAGTGAGGAATTTGAAGTTGATGGCGCGCATGGGAGTTTATTTCGAGGAAGAAGTGCAGCGGCGCTATCCGGAGTTTCCCACCCGGCGCGGGGAATGGAGCTGGGAGGATTATCTGCCGCCGATGAGCGACGGGTTGCGGGAACTGGTGCAGGCATACAGCTAATGCGACGAAACGCAGGTCCTTCGCTTCGCTCGGGATTTTTGGGAATAGATGACCTTTCTTGAACAAATTCTTGCGAACCTGGAGCGTAGCGGCGATGCCGTCGTGTTGCAGGAACTCCGCGATGGGCAGGTAGTTCCACTCACCGGGCGACCGTTGCTGGCTCAGGTGCGAGTGGCGCGCGCGTATCTGCGGCGCCTGCGCCTGAAGAATGGCGATCGCTGCGCGCTCCTGGCGCATAACTCGATGCAGTGGGTCGCGATGGATCTGGCCATCATGGCGGAGGGGCTGACGGTGGTGCCGTTGTATGCGCGGCAGGCGCCAGCCGAACTGGTCGCGATGATGAAGGATTGCTGGCCGGCGGTGATTGCCTGCGGCGAGAAATCGCTGGCCGATGCGATCGTGCAGGCATGGCCGGAAGCGCCGCCGACTTTCTGCTTTGAAAATGTGTTCACGCCAGCGCGCGAGCCGGTGGAGAATCCGGTGCTGTCGGTTGCAGAGAAAGATGTAGTGACGATCATCTACACCTCGGGCACCTCGGGCGAGGCGAAGGGTGTGATGCTGAACGCGGGCAACGTCGGCCACATGCTGGGTTGCACGTCGGAGCGGTTGGATCAGCTGATGCGGGGTCGCACGATACCGGGTGACACGATGGAGATGCGTGGGGGACAGGATGTTGTCTTCCATTATCTGCCGCTTAGCTTTGCCGGCTCGTGGATCATGATGCTGACCTGTCTTCTGCGTGGCAGCAAGCTGACATTGAATACAGATCTCGGCAAGATTGCGGCCGAGATGCGGCTGGCTGCGCCGGATTATTTCCTGAATGTTCCCGCGCTTCTCGAACGCATGCGGAGAGCGGTCGACGAGCAGCTCTGGAAAACAGGTGGACTTCCGTTGCAGGTGTACACCCGGGCGAAGGGCGCGTGGGTGCGGCGGCAGGAGGGCAAAGCGCGCACCGGAGACGGACTTTGGCTAGGGCTGGCGAATCGCTTCGTGTTCCCTACCATTCGAAAAAAGATGATCGGCGGAAAGCTGCGCGCGCTGATCTGCGGATCGGCTCCGCTGAACGTGGAGACGCAACTGTTTTTTATGATGCTGGGCATTCCGGTTCTCCAGGGATATGGGCTCACGGAGACGACCGGGCTTTGTACCTTGGATGATCCGGACGGCGCGGTGGTCGCGGGACGCGTGGGGCCGGCAATTGCTGACGTGGAGATGAAGATCGCGGAGAATGAAGAAATCGTGGTGCGCGGGCCGAATATTTTTCCAGGATACTGGCAACGCCCGGAGGAGACGGCGAAGGTGCTGCGCGATGGTTGGTTCCACACGGGCGATCAGGGCGAAGTTGACGCGAATGGAAACTGGAAGATTGTCGGCCGCATCAAGAATCTGATTATTCTTGGGTCGGGGCATAACGTTGCGCCAGAGCCGATTGAAGACAAGATCCTGCACGAGTTGCCGGGTGCGAGTCAGGTGGTGGTCGTGGGCAACGCGCGCGGATATCTGGCGGCGCTGGTCACCGGCAAAGTGAGCGGTGAGAAAACGCAGGCGGCTCTCGACCTCGTGAATCCGGACCTGCCACATTACAAGCAAGTGCGGGCGTTTCATCTGGCGGAGGAGGCGTTCAGCATCGAGAACGGGCTGTTGACGGCCAACGGGAAGCTGAAGCGAGACCTGATCGCCGATCGTTTTCGCGACGAGATCGACGCGATGTATAAGGCTTCACAGAACCAAATCTCGCAGAATCGGGCCTCGCAGAGTCAGGCCTCAAAAGACCAGGCGGCGAAGACGGCATGAACGAATTCAGAGGGCAGACGCTTTCGTGGCAGATCGTGAATGGAGCGATTGAACTTGCCCTGCATCGCGATCCCTGCAACGAGATCGGGTCGCTCACATTGGACGAGTTGGAGCAATTTGCGGCGGCTCTGCCCGGGCTGGCGAATGAAGCACATGCGTTGATAATCCATTCAACGTTGAAGGCCGGATTTTCGGCGGGCGCGGATTTGCGCGAGTTGTTTCAGCGTGGGCAGGAGATGGAAAGGGCCGCCGCCCTGCGCGGCGTGCGAGAGTTTCTGGAGCGCATTCACGGCGTGATGAACGCGCTCGATGCGACGCCGCTGACTACGATCGCGGCCGTGCATGGGGTGACTTTTGGCGGCGGGTTCGAGTTGGCTCTGGTTTGCGACATTATTATTGCCGACCGCATGGCGCGATTTTGCTTTCCCGAACTGCGGCTGGGGTTGATTCCGGGATTCGGCGGGATTCCGCGCCTGAAGCGGGATTTGGGCAATGCGGTGGTGCGCGATCTGCTCCTTACCGGGCGCAGCTTTAACGTGATGAAGGCGCAACAGATTGGGCTGGTCAGCCAGATTGCCGCCGAACGCGAGGCGCTGCGGGTGGCGCGCGCCACGGCCAGCCAGGTGGGGAAATTCGATCGTCGGACCGCCGCGGCCGCGAAGGATTTTGTGAAGCCAATCCCTTATGAAGAGCTGAAGCGGGAGATTGATATTTTCTGCGACCTCTATTCGCGTCCGGCCGTCGAAGAAGGGCTGCGCAAGTTTGTGGAGAATGAGGGAGTGCAGCCGTATCTGCCTTAATTTGTAATTGGTGCTTGGTAATTTTGTAATTGAGGGACTTCACGCTTATGTCAGCGCCAACTATCGATCACACGCTCGACGAGATCCTGAATCTTGCCGCTGCGTATTTCAAAGTGCCGCGAGAGAAACTCACTCCCGACGACGACTTTTTCAAGACGCTCGGAATCGACAGCCTGCAAGCGCTCGACTTGCTCACACGCCTTGAGCATCACTTCCGCATCGAGTTGCCGGACTATGAACTGCAAGGCGTATCGGATTTCCGCACGCTGGCGAATCGGATCCAGGCGCGGCTTTAGACCTGCCTCTTGTTACGTTCTGATAAACTCGTGTTTTTCTCGGTGTCTCCGTGTCTCCGTGGTGAGATAACGACCTGAATGCTTGATCTCCGACAATATGCCAGCCTGGGTGCCGCGCTCAAGGATGCGCTGGAACGCTGGCCGGACGAAACCTGCCTGATTGAAGCCGATCGCGAGCGCGAAAAAGTGCGGCTCACCTACTCCGACTTCAAGGAAATGGCGCGTCCGCTTAGCCGCGCGCTTGCGGACGCGGATTTCAAGCCGGGCGACCGGGCGGCAATCATCATGACGAATCAATCGAAGTGGCTGATTTCAGCCTATTCGATTTTTTTCTGCGGCGGCGTGCTGGTTCCGCTGGATTACAAATTGACCGCGGCCGAGCATTTGCAACTGCTGGCGCATTCGAAGGCGCGGTTTCTGGTGGTCGAATACTACTTGTGGCGGGCGATCGACGCAGTCACCAGAGTTTCCGAAACTGACGGTGGAAATTGTGCTGGTGACCGAAGCGCCGGCGGGAGCGGACTTGCGCGGCGCTTACCGCTGGGAAGAATTCAAGAGAAAGGGCGAGCCACAGTTTGTGACGCGGCAGCGCGAAGACACGGCCTGTATCGTCTATTCGTCGGGGACGGGCGGGCGTCCGAAGGGATGCGTGCTGACGCACGACAGTTATCTGGAGCAGTGCACTTCGCTGACGGCGTGGTATCCATTTTGGCCGGGCGTGCGCTATTTGAGTATTCTGCCCACCAATCACGCGATTGATTTCATGGTGGGATTTATCGGGCCGTTCGTGTGCGGAGCTTGCGTGGTTCATCTGCGCACGCTGCGTCCGGAGTTTGTGCGCGATGCGTTTGTTCGCTATCGCATCACCTATGTGAGCCTGGTGCCGATGGTGCTGAAGAATCTGGAACGCGGACTGCGCGCGAAGTTCGATGAACTGAAGCCCGGCAAGCGGTGGATGCTGGACCGGTTGATCGGGCTGAATAAAATGCTGACGCGCGGACGTCCGCACGTGGAGATCAGCCGCCGTCTGCTGCCGCAAGTTCACAAGGCGTTTGGAGGAGAACTAAGGGCGCTGATTGTCGGCGGGGCATTTACGGATCCTTCGACGCTGCAGTTCTTCTACGATCTGGGAATTCCGGTGGCGTGCGGGTACGGGCTGACGGAAGCTTGTACGGCGGTAACGCTCAACGATTTGAAACCATTTCGCGGCGATACGGTTGGCAAGCCGCTGCCCGGAAGCGAGGTGCGCGTGCTGAATCCGGATGGCGACGGAATCGGCGAAGTTGCGGTGCGGAGCCGCGCGGTGATGTCGCATTATCTGGATGATCCGGAACAGACGGCGCAGACGATCGTCGAAGGCTGGCTGCTGACGGGCGATCAAGGACGACTCGACGGGCACGGGCACCTGCAGCTCGTCGGGCGCAAGAAAAATATGATCGTCACCGCGGGTGGGAAAAACATTTATCCCGAGGACATCGAGGCGGTGTTTGATGGTCTGCCGGTGAAGGAATTCTGTGTGTTCGCCGCGAATTACTTGTGGCCGCAGAAGACTCTGGGCAGCGAGATGCTGGTGCTGGTGGTGCGACTGGAACAGAATCAGCAATTCGACGATCGCTTGCGCGAAGAGATGGTTGCGCGCAACCGGCGACTGGCCGACTTCAAGCGTGTGGGAGGGTATCTGGTGTGGGAGAAAGATTTTCCGCGGACGGCGGCATTGAAGATCAAGCGCGGAGAATTGGCCGCGGAGATCGGGGCGGACGCGGCGCGGGCGGAAGTGGTGGAGATATAGCTTTCGGCTCTTGGCCCCGAGCTCCGAGCGTTCAATCCTCCGTTGGAATCGCAGTTTAACCGAGAGCCAGAAACCAGAAGCCAAACGTGAACGAAACTTTTCTTGCGATTATCAATCCGGCGGCAGGTGGCGGGCGTTGCGGCGAACGCGTGGGATCGGCGCTTGAACGCTTGCGGGCCTCGGGGATTGCGCTGGAGACGGCGGAGACTCGTGCGGCCGGCGAGGCCACCGAGATTGCGCGTGCGGCTTATGGACACGGATATCGGAAGTTTCTGGCCGTCGGTGGGGACGGGACTTCCTATGAGATCGTCAACGGACTGTTTCCGGATTCGCTGGCAGCAGGCGCGGGTAAGCCGGAAGATGCGGTCGCGACGCTGGGATTTCTTCCACTAGGCACGGGCAATTCGTTTCTACGGGATTTCGCGGATGGCGTTTCCGGCAGGAGCGGGTTGGAGCACGCCATGCAGGCGCTGGAGGCGCGACGGTCGCGGCCTTGCGATGTTTTTCGACTCACGCATAAAGATGGGGCGATCTATTACACCAATCTGCTAAGTGTGGGTTTCGCGGCGGACGTAGCGGCGCTGCGGCGTCGCCGGTTTCTGCGGCTGGGGCAGTTCGGGTATCTGTTGTCTATCTTTTCTTGTCTGGCGCGGCTTGATCGTCGACCGTTTCCGGTGCGGTTCGATGGTCAGCAGGAGTTTGACTCGCGGCGCTGCCTTTTTCTGACGTTTAACAACAGCAAGTTCACGGGCGGCACCATGATGATCGCGCCCGATGCGGTCACCGATGACGGATTGATTGAGTATGTGCGGTGGGGGCCGATTGGCCGACTGGGGCTGATCTGGAACCTGGCGACGCTTTATGATGGCACGCACACGCGGCATCGGCTGGCGGAGCGGCAGGCAGTGCGGCGCGTCGAGTTTCAACTCGACCGGCCGGTGGATGTGATGGTGGACGGCGAGGTGCTGACGCTGGAGTGCCGCGCGATCGACGTGCTGCCGGCGGCTCTCCGGGTCGTGGTTTAAAATTCATTCTGCTTCTCTGTAGAGACGCGGCTTGCCGCGTCTCTCGCGCCGAGTCAACGTTCAGACAAGACGGGGCAAGCCCCGTCTCTATGGTCGTGATATAAGAAATCCATGTCGCAAGAGCGAAGAGAACGGCAAAAGGAAAAACTGGGGATACCAACGGCGGCGAGCCGGAAATGGCGGCGCATTGCGATCTATGCAGTGCTGATCGTGGCCGCGTTCGGGCTGGCCTACTATCTCGGCAACCGCATGCAGCACAAGCACGATGCCTTCGCGCGCTGTCTGACCGATCGCGGCGTGAAGATGTACGGCGCGTGGTGGTGTCCGCATTGCGTGGAGCAAAAAGAAAAATTTGGCGCGTCGTTCGAGTACGCTCCTTACGTGGAGTGCGGCATCAAAGGCGAAACGCACGGGAGATCGCAGGCTTGCATAGATGCGAACATCGAGCACTATCCCACTTGGCAGTTTCCGCCTACCGGCGAACGAGTGGAGCGTATTTTCAGTCTCGAAGAGCTGAGCGACCGAACTGGGTGCTCGTTACCGTGACCGATTTGACGCAGCGTCTCATGAGCTTCGTCGCGGTTCTGGCGGTGTGCGGAATCGTGGTGTCGTCGGTGTCGCTGCAGCATCATTACGCGACCTCGAAGACGGCGTACTGCGATATTGGGGAAACGTTCAACTGCGACATCGTGAACCGCAGCGAATATTCGTCGATCCTGGGAATCCCGGTCGCGCTGATTGGGATGCTCGGGTACGCGGCATTAGCGGGGCTGGCGACGGTGTATCGCGAGCGGCGGGAGACTCCGGCAATGCTTTTCGGCGGCTGCCTGCCGCGGGCCTGGCGTTTGCTTTGTATCTGACCTACATTGAAGGGCGCGTGCTCGGAGTCTGGTGCATTTTATGTTTGAGTTCGCTGGCGTTGATTGCGACGACGACGATTTTGGCAGCGGTGATCTGGTGGAAGCGAGACAGAAGCCAGTAACCAGTGCCCAGTTCAGACAGTACTGGAAGTGCCGGCCGAATGTTTTTCCTGAGAGCTGAGAGCTGACAGCCCGTTCACCCCATGTCCCGGCCCACAACGCGAACCCTAAGACTACTAAGGAAGACGAAGCCTGCCACCACCGCTGCCCTACCGGTTTCGACGGGCAACCTGTGGCTGCACGAACTCCGCAGCCAGATCTTCGGGAACACGCGACTGTTACGGGTTTGGCTGCCTCCGGATTACGACGGCTGGGGCGCGACCCGCTATCCGGTCCTTTACTTGAATGACGGACAGAATCTCTTCGATCCCCTAACGGCTTTTGCGGGAGTCGACTGGCAGGCGGGCGAGACCGCGGCGCGGTTGATCACCGAACAGAAAATTCGGTCGCTCATTATCGTCGGCATCGACAACACGAAGAACCGGGCTAACGAATACATTCCGTACAAGTCAAAAGATCCCAGAGTTCTGAACGCGAAGGGAAAATGCTACCCGGAGTTTCTGCAGCGTGAAGTGATGCCGCTGATCGAAGAACGTTATTCAGTATTGAAGGGACCGGAGAATACGGGATTGGGCGGCTCCTCTCTCGCGGGCCTGATCACGGTCTACACGCAACTGGCAGCGCCCGGAGTGTTTGGACGATTGCTGATCGAGAGCCCGTCTCTGTTCGTGGCGAACCGTAGAATTCTGGAAGAGAGCCGCGGCTTCCACAATTGGCCGGCACGCATGTACCTGGGGATCGGCACTCGAGAAGCGGGGAATGCGGAGAAAGACGCGAAGATTGTCGACGACCTGCGCGAACTGGAAGCGATTCTGCGCCAGGCTGGCCTGGACGAAAATCGGCTGAAGGTGCGCATCGATGAAGGCGCTACACACAACGAATCGGCTTGGGCGGCGCGGTTTCCGGAGGCGCTGGAGTTTCTTTATTCGAATTGAGCGAGCCGAATGCGTAGGGACAGCCGCCCCCGGCTGTCCAGCGACGCGAAGCGCCGCTCCGCTGTTGAATACGAGGATGAGCAAACGAAACGCCGGGCGAACTGTGCTCGCCGGACAGCCGGGGCGGCTGTCCCACGCGTTCGCTGCTTTTCTGATGAGGTATTATTAACGGTCTTCAACTACTCAAGGTCGTAATACAGGAGTGATCCATGACGGTTCGCAGTCTGGTGGTGTGGTGTGTCCTGATCGTGACGTTTGGGATTTCGACGGCGGCGCAACCGTATAGCGAAGCCCAGTCCAAGGGAATGAAGTGGCGCGACATTGGGCCGTTTCGCGGCGGCCGCGTGCTGGCTGTGACTGGAATTCCCGGCATTCCTTTCACCTACTACTTTGGCGGAGTTGCCGGCGGCGTGTGGCGCACCACCGATGGCGGCATAAGCTGGCAGCCTATCTCCGATGGGAGTATGATCTCGTCGATCGGCGCGATTGCCGTGTCGGAATCGAATCCGAATGTGATTTATGTAGGGACGGGCGAGTCCTGCCTGCGCGGCAATATATCGTATGGCGATGGAGTCTACAAGACGACCGATGGTGGCAAGACCTGGCAGCACATCGGATTGAAAGATACGCAGCACATTGCACGCGTTTGGATCGACCCGCGCAACCCCGACCATGTGCTGATCGCCGCGCTCGGTCACGCCTACGGGCCGAATACGGAGCGCGGCGTTTTCCGCACCACCGACGGCGGCAAGACCTGGGACAAGGTTCTCTACAAGGACGACAAGTCCGGCGCCATCGATCTCGCGGTCGATCCCCATAATTCCAACGTGATGTTCGCCGCCCTTTACCAGATTCAGCGCACGCCGTGGAGTCTTGAAAGCGGCGGCCCGGGCAGCGGATTGTACCGCTCGACCGACGGCGGAAATTCCTGGAAACATCTTGAAGCGAAAGGCCTGCCCGAGGGCATTATGGGGCGCATCGGAGTCAGCGTTTCGGGCGCGGACTCGAATCGCGTCTATGCGCTTATCGAGTCGAAAGAGAGCGGACTGTATCGTTCCGATGACGGCGGCGAGACGTGGTCTCGCGTCAATGATGACCAGCGGCTTACGCAGCGCGCATGGTACTTCACGCATATTTTTGCCGATCCCAGGAGCGTGGACACGGTCTACATGCTGAACACCGGCGCCTTCCGCTCGACCGATGGCGGGAAGACGTTGAGCCTTCTGCCGGCGCCGCATGGGGATCACCACGGCTTCTGGATCGATCCGCAGAATCCGAATCGCATGATCGACTCGAACGACGGCGGCGCGACCATCTCGGTCGATGGCGGCAAGAACTGGTCCACCCAGTACAACCAGCCGACGGCGCAGTTCTACCACGTGGCGGCGGACAACGACTTTCTCTACAAGGTGTATGGTGCGCAGCAGGACAACACGACCATCGGCATCCTCAGCCGCACGGACGAGGGGTATATCGGGCGTCAGCACTGGTTCGACGCGGGCGGTGGGGAGAGCGGCTACATTCAGCCTGATCCGCGCGACTCGAACATTATTTATGCGGGCTCGGGCAGCGGCGTGGTCACACGCCTCGATCGCCGCAGCAATCAGGAGCAGGAAATTACAGTTTGGCCGGAAGATACTTCGGGACACGGCGTTGGCGACCTGAAATATCGACTCGCGTGGACGATGCCTATCCTGATCTCTCCGCATGATCCCAATGTGGTCTACACGACGGCCGAGCGCGTGTTCAAGACCACCGACGAAGGCAAGAGCTGGACGGCGATCAGTCCAGATCTGACGCGCAACGATAAAAGCAAACAGGTTTCCTCCGGAGGCCCACTGACCAAGGACAACACCTCGGTCGAGTATTACGACACCGTGTTCACGATCGCGGAGTCGCCCGTGCAGAAAGATCTGTTATGGGCGGGAACCGATGATGGCTTGATTCACGTTTCGCGCGATGGCGGTAAGAACTGGACGAACGTAACGCCCAAGGGAATTCCGGAGTGGAGCCTGGTGAGTCTCATCGACGCTTCGCCACACGATGCAGGAACGGCGTATGCGGCGGTCGACACGCATAAGCTCGATGATCTGAAGCCGTGTATTTTCAAGACGACGGATTTCGGCAAGACCTGGACCAAGATCATCAGCGGCATTCCGGATGGCGCTTACACCCACGCCGTGCGCGAAGATCCGGTGCGCAAGAATCTCCTCTACGCGGGCACGGAGACCGGGGTTTACGTTTCGTTCGATGGCGGAGCGAACTGGCAATCTCTGCAGTTGAACTTGCCGAACACTCCGATTCACGACTTGATCGTGAAGAATGACGATCTGGTGGTGGCGACACATGGGCGCTCTTTCTGGATTCTCGACGACCTCACGCCGTTGCGCGCGGCAGGTACGCAGGCAGCGACCGCAACCACGCTCTACAAGCCGCGACTGACCTATCGCCTGCGCTGGCCCGATTTCTTCGAGCGGCACCAGCCAGTGGGCGAGAACCCGCCAACGGGCGCGATTATTTATTACTACTTCCCAACCGCGCCCAAGGGCACAGTGGCGCTCGAATTTCTGGACGCCTCGGGAAAAGTGGTGCGGCGCTACTCCAACGAAGAGAAAAAAGAAGCGGAAACGCCGCCCGAGTGGCCCGACCAGACACCTCCCGACGAAAAGATTCCGACCGACGTGGGCGTGAACCGTTTTGCCTGGGATTTGCGCTCGCAGGGGCCGACGCCGCTGGCGGGAGAGCCGGGAGCGGAATTCCGCAATCGTGGACCGATGGTGCCGCCGGGCTCGTATCAGGTGCGGCTGACGGCGGACGGAAAATCGTACACGGCGCCGCTGGAGCTGAAGCTGGATCCGCGGGTGAAGGCATCGAACGAAGACGTGCAGCAGCAGGTTGAGTTGGGAGGCAAGATCGTCGCGCTGGTGACGGAGATTCACGAGGCGGCCGTGACGATTCGCGAAGTGCGTACCCAGACGCGCGGGTTGGCACGGCGTTTTGGTGACGACGCGCGTTACGCGTCTCTGGTTTCGGCCACCAAAGACTTCGATAAGAAAAGCTACGATCTGGAGTCGCAGCTGATCCAGGTGAACTCGAAGAGCTCGGAGTCGAATCTGAACTATCCGGTGCTGATCGATGAGCGTCTGCACTCGCTGCTCGGCAGCATGGAGTCCGCCGATGCCGCGCCCACGAAGCAGCAGTACGAGGTTTTTCAGGGTCTGGAAAAAGAGGCGCAACCGCTGCTGGCGCAGTATCACGAGCTGATGTCGAAAGACCTGCCAGCGTTGAACGAGATGGTGAATAGGCAGAGTATCCCGGCGGTGTACGTGCCGGCAGGGAAGTAAGAAACCAGAATGCGGAACCGTGGAACAATGGAGCGCCGGGCGTCCTCGCCCGGCCTTTCACACAGCTTGTGCGCGTCCCGGACCGCCCGCATCTAATCTTTCGGAAGCGCTGCGAAAGACCGATAATGCTAATGCTAATGTTCCGCGGCATGACATCATTCAGCGGCAGAACGGGACGACTCGCGGCAGCGACCGTTGTGTTGGCCTTCCTTGCCCTGTCGCAGTTTGCCATGTCCCAGGTTCCGGTTCCCGTTCCCGTCCCGCCCCAGGCCCGTCGCCTCATTCTGAAAGATGGCTCGTATCAGTCCGTCACCAAGTATGAGGTTCAGGGCGAGCGCGTCCGTTATTTCAGCGCCGAACGCGGCGAATGGGAGGAAGTTCCGAAATCGCTGATTGATTGGGACGCAACCGAGAAGTTTGAGCAAGGACGCGATCCGGGGAAGCTTTCTCCGGAAGCGGTCGAACTCGATAAGGAACTCGAGACCGAACGGAAAGCCGAACAAGCCCGTTCACCGCAGGTGGCGCCCGGTCTGCACCTGCCCGACGAGGGTGGTATCTTCCTCCTCGACACCTACGAGAATCAGCCGCAGTTGTCCGAACTGCACCAGTCGGGCGGCGACGTGGATAAGAACACTAAAACGAATGTTCTGCGCGCGGCGATCAATCCGCTGGCCGGCGCCAAGAAAACGATTGAACTTCCCGACGCACACGCGAAGATTCAGTCGCACACCACCGTGCCTTCGCTCTACATCAATATCGATTTGAACAACAATAGCGACGCAGCGCCGGCAACTGCGCAGGCCGCTACCGGCGAGCCTCGCCCGCCCGCACCCGGCAACAACGACCGCTTCAAGATTATTCGTGTCGACAGCAAAGGCAACAAGCGCGTTGCCGGCACCATCAAGGTTGTGGTCACCGGAACGGCGAAAACCGACGAGCGTTTTGTCCCGTCCACGGTCACTACCATGACTGGAGGCTGGGTGAAACTCACACCCACCGATTCTCTCGTGCCAGGCGAATACGCCGTCGCCGAGCTGCTGGGAAAAGAAGGAATCAACCTCTATGTGTGGGATTTCGGTGTGAACCCTTCCGCGCCCGCCAACCCATTTACGTGGAAGCCGGACCCGAAAGAAACGCAGCCAAAGACGGATCAACCAGCGGAGTTGCAGAAGCGAGAAAAACAGTAAACGAGAAAATTTGGTTGGGAGCTACGATTCGATCAACCCGCGCGATGCCACGCCGATATTGTCGCGGGTCGTGTTCTTCACCATATACATCATCTCGTCCGCCTGGCGGATGATGTCGTGCGGGGTTTGCGCATCGTTCGGAAAAGTCGCCAGTCCCATGCTGGCGCGAAGGTTCAGATTCAAGCCCACTTCGCTGCAGAAGGTTCCGGCGCGCAGGGAATCCTGCAGACGTTTCGCGACCACCACCGCTTGATCTTTGCTGGTTTGCGGCAGCAGCACTACAAACTCGTCTCCGCCATAGCGGAAAGCAAAGTCAATCAGCCGCAACTGCGCTTTGACTAGGTATCCGACTTCGGCAAGCAGCCGGCTTCCGACCAGGTGTCCATGCGTGTCGTTGACTTGCTTGAAATGGTCGAGGTCGATGAAAATCACGCTGAACTGGTAGCCGAACCGCGCCGAACGGTAGACTTCGGTTTCAAGCGTTTTGTGCAGATGTCGCGCATTGAACAGACCCGTGCAATCGTCGGTAATGGTTAATTCCTGAATTTTCTCGACCGCCCTCGCATTCTCGATCGCAATCGCGGCATAGTCGCACAGGGCCTGCAGGAAGAACAACTCCTGCTCACTCATTTCCGCGTTCGCGTTGACCAGTTGGATCACGCCCAGCACGCGGTGTCTCGAGCGCAGCGGCACGCAGATTACGGAGCGAGTCTGCAAACGCGTCATCTCGTCCAGCCGGGATGAGAAACGCGTATCATTCTGCACATCGGGGACGATCAACGCTTGGCCGTGCTTGGCCACCCAACCGGCGATGCCCTCACCCACCTTCAAACGTACTTTCGACAGAACCTCCGCCGCCGCCCCCACCGCGATGGCGAAATAGAGTTCGTCCTTTTCCTCATCCACCATCAGCAGCGACCAGGTATCCGGACGGAAGTATTCCGCCATCTTTTCCATGATGGTCTGCAGGATCGAATCAAGGTTGAGCGACGATGTCAGCGCCTTGGCGACATCGTGAAAGATTGTCAACTCTTGCGACAGGCGAATTGGCGACGTGCCCGCTGCCTCCGACATGAACTCCCCGTTCGAGTGGATGGATACAAAATTATAGGTTTGGTCGCACTACCCGGGCAACGTACGATGGTAACCGCTATCCAACACGGCAACTCGCCGCGCCCGCAAACCCTGCCACCAGTCTTACCACATCATGACCAGTTTGTCGGGAGCCGCTGGAATACCCTATGATCTTGCTTCTCGACAGAGTAAAATTTCGTTCGCCATCCAACGAAAGCGAGAGACTGGTTTGCCATCCTTTGGCGAAAAACTGAAACTGGAGCGCGAGAAGCGCAAGATCACACTGGAGCAGATTTCCGGCTCCACTAAGATCGGAACCCGCCTGCTGCAGGCTCTGGAAGAGGATAAGTTCAACCAGTTACCCGGAGGCATCTTCAACAAAGGTTTCGTCCGCGCTTATTCCCGCTGCGTTGGCCTCGACGAAGATCAAACCGTCGCTGAATACTTGCAGGCTTCCGGCGACGCCCCGTCCGTTTCGACAGAAATCGCAGAGGCGGAGCAGGACGACGGCGCGCGCGAAAATACAGAGAACATCCGCCACCTGGACGCCAGCGCAGGCGCCCCCACTCGCCAACTCCCCTGGGGTGTGTTTGCTGCGGTCCTGCTCGTAGTCGCCCTGGCACTCTCCCTCTGGAGCCATCGCCAGCGGGAGCACGCAAGACAGCCCGCTCGGTCGACTCCAACCGCATCCGCGGCGCAGGTGCCGGAGGAGCGGTCATCAGGACAAACACCGGGCCAAGTACCGGCCGCAGGATCGGGCGAAGTTGCAGGCGAAAATAGTGATGCCGGCTCGACCACGTCGGGTTCGCCGACAACCGGCTCGCGGACTGGAGGATCTGCGTCGTCCATCGTCCCCAAAGCATCGCAGGGCTTAACACCGCCGGAACAGGCGCCTGCCGTTCCCGCCGCAAGTCCGGGCGAGTTTACCGTCGTCATCCAGGCCCGTGAAGAATCCTGGATCTCGATCACTGC
Organism: uncultured Acidobacteriaceae bacterium; assembly: GCA_963730845.1. Taxonomy (GTDB): domain Bacteria; phylum Acidobacteriota; class Terriglobia; order Terriglobales; family Acidobacteriaceae; genus Acidiflorens. The sequence continues at coordinate 164,213 of CAVSTM010000015.1, forward strand.
CGACGGCAGAACGGTCTCGTCCGAGCTCCTGTCCGCTGGCAGCGAACGCGCTGTGCGAGGCCGCAAAGAAATCATCGTCAAGGCGGGAAACGTCGGCGGCGTCGACTTTCGATTCAACGGAGAGAAGCTCCAGGTCGGAGGAGATTTCGGGGAAGTCAAGACGGTTACTTTCGGTCCTCGAGGAATAGTACCGAATGTTCCGGAACCGCCTTCGACGCCTTAACTTTGTCTCTTTCTTTTGTTCCATTTGCCACACTTCTTCAACCGTTCAACACCGGCGGGCTCCCACTCAATGTCAGGTCCCTTCGTCACCGGTCAATTCCGTTGCGCTCAGCCGGTCATCTCTGGTACCGTTTTAGGGAACGTTAAGCCACTAAGCCAAACTTGGATTGAGCCAAACTTGGTCAAGAGCCCGTGGCTCCGTATGCCTCCCTAATCGGAAGTAAAGGCTCGAAGTTTTCTTGAGGAGATACCAGCTTGCCAGCAACCAATCGTTTTCTGTTTACCTCGGAGTCTGTAACCGAGGGACATCCGGATAAAATCGCCGACCAGATTTCCGATGCCATTCTCGACGCCTGCCTTCGTGATGATCCGAACAGCCGCGTCGCCTGCGAAACCCTGACCTGCACCGGCTTGGTCGTGATTGCCGGTGAGATCACCACCAAGGCTTATGTTGATTTTCAAAATCTCGTCCGCGGCGTGGTCCAGTCCATCGGCTATGACAACGCCGTGTACGGCTTCGACTCCAACACTTGCGCCGTAGTTTCGAGCATCAACAAGCAGTCCGGCGATATCGCCATGGGTGTGGATACCGGCGGCGCCGGCGACCAGGGAATGATGTTCGGCTACGCCTGCAACGAGACCCCCGAACTGATGCCCCTTCCGATTTCACTCGCCCACAAACTCTGCTTGAAGCTTGCCGAAGTTCGCAAGAATGGCACCTGTCCCTACCTGCGACCCGATGGCAAATCGCAGGTCACGGTGGAATACGACGCGCAGCGCAAGGTGAAGCGCGTCGATGCGGTGGTCGTCTCCACCCAGCATTCCGAAAGTGTCGGCAACGACGAACTGCGCGCCGACATTCTGAAGCACGTCATCCAAACCGTCATTCCGGCCAACCTTCTCGACGAAGACACCAAGTACCACATCAATCCGACCGGACGCTTCGTGATCGGCGGCCCCATGGGCGATTCCGGCCTGACCGGACGCAAGATCATCGTGGACACTTACGGCGGCATGGGGCGTCACGGCGGAGGCGCGTTCAGCGGCAAGGATCCGACTAAGGTGGATCGTTCCGCCGCATACATGGCGCGCTACATCGCGAAGAACATCGTGGCCGCCGGGCTGGCCGACCGCTGCGAGGTGCAACTCGCTTACGCCATCGGAGTTGCCGATCCCGTCAGCGTCCTGGTGGATACTTTTGGAACCGAGAAGATTGATGGCAATCTGATTCCAAATCTGGTGCGGTCAAACTTCAAACTGAAGCCCCGCGAGATCATCGAGACGCTCAACCTGCGCCGTCCGATTTACCGCAAGACCGCGGCGTACGGTCACTTCGGCCGCAGCGACAAAGATTTCACCTGGGAAGCAACCGATAAAGCCGCAAAACTGGCGTCTGACGCAGGCTTGAAGCGGGAGCCGGCCGGAGCAAGGAAATAGTTGTTTCACCACAGAGGCACAGAGACACAAAGAAAGGCGATTTGGGTTTTTCCGGTATTAGGTTTTCTCTGTGACTCCGTGCCTCTGTGGTGGGTTCTTCTTCTGCAGCGTACGCGCTGCCGATATTCATTCAGCGTCATCATCCGGGGATAGGGAGAAAAATGGCTACGACATCGATTAGCAGCGACGTTAAAGGATTTGAACTGGCCGATCTGGGCAAGAGACGCATCGAGTGGGCAAACCAGTCGATGAAGGTGCTGCAGATTATCCGCAAGGAATTCATTAAGAACCAGCCGCTCAAGGGCATCCGAGTTTCGGCCTGTCTGCATGTCACGGCCGAGACTGCAAATTTAATGATCGCGCTGCGCGACGGCGGCGCGGACGTGGCACTGTGCGCATCGAACCCGCTGTCCACGCAGGATGACGTGGCTGCCAGTCTGGTGCGCGACTACAGCATTCCCGTCTTTGCCATCAAGGGCGAGGACAACGACTCCTACTACGCGCACATCATGGCGGCGGTCGATCACAAACCGCAGATCACCATGGACGACGGCGCCGATCTGGTCTCCGTGCTCCACACCAAGCGCACCGCCGAACTCGCCAACGTGATCGGCGGCACCGAGGAAACAACCACCGGTGTAATTCGCCTGCGCGCCATGGCCAAGGAAGGTGTGCTGCGCTATCCGATCGTGGCTGTCAACGACGCCGACACCAAGCATCTTTTTGACAACCGCTATGGCACCGGGCAATCGACCATTGACGGCATCATCCGCGCTACAAATTTCCTGCTCGCCGGGTCAAAGTTTGTGGTCGCCGGTTATGGCTGGTGCGGACGCGGCCTCGCGTCGCGCGCACGCGGCGCGGGCGCGGAAGTCATCATCACCGAAATCGATCCGACTAAAGCGCTCGAAGCGGTCATGGACGGGTTCCGCGTGATGAGCATGGAAGAGGCCGCCAAAATCGGCGACGTTTTCTGCACCGTCACCGGCAACAAGAACGTACTCGCCAAGCAGCACTTCGAACACATGAAAGATGGCGCCATCATCTCGAACTCAGGCCACTTCAATGTCGAAATCGACATCCCGTCGCTCGAAAAGCTATCGTCCTCGAAGCGCACCACCCGCACCTTCGTCGACGAGTACACGATGAAAGACGGACGCCGCATCAACTTGCTGGGCGAAGGCCGCCTCATCAACCTGGCCGCCGCCGAAGGGCATCCCGCGTCGGTGATGGATATGAGTTTTGCCGATCAGGCGTTTTCTCTGGAGTACATGGTGAAGAACTACGCGTCATTAGAGAAGAAGGTATACACGGTTCCGGTCGACCTCGACAAACGCGTGGCCAAGCTCAAGCTGGAATCGCTCGGCATCAAGATCGACCGCCTGACCTCGGAGCAGGAAGAATATCTAGCGAGCTGGAACGAGGGGACGTAGTTCGTGGTGGAGCGACGGGAATCCTCGCCCGTCCACCTCAAAATTGAACGAGTGGAGGGCGGCCGCGACCCGCCCTCATCTTTCGTATCGGGATGTTCCGTATCCGGGTATCGCTTCAGCGATACCGTAACTCCCCGCAAAATGAGATGCCCCTTTAGTTAGGGGCCGCGCTACCCACGCCCCTCAAGTTCCCGCCCGCTACGCCGATGAACCCACCAGAGGGTTGCGCGTGGCAGCGAATTCCAAAGTCCTTCTGGTCGACGACAGCAAGTTTCTCGGCATGGCCAACGAGCGCGCTTTGTCTAGAGCCGGCTACGAGGTCAGCACCGCCGCCGACGGCGAAGAAGCGCTGAAAGTAGCCAACGACATACTCCCCCACATCATTCTGCTCGACATGCTGCTGCCCAAGATCGGCGGTCCGGACGTCCTCAAGGCCCTGAAAGCAAATCCCGCCACCCGGGACATTCCCGTCATCGTACTGTCCAGTCTGTCGCAAGAACGAAGAAAAGCTCCTCAACGAAGGCGCCGCCTACTTCGAGGAGTCTATTCTGGAGCTCAATAAGAGCTCCGATCGCTGGCGGCCGCGATAGAGACGGTGCTGCGGCGGGTCGATCACGAAAAAGGCCTAGATCGGCATTTGCAGGCATCAGCCGCCAAGGCTGGCCGCTCACGACGGCCCGACCAGCATCCAACACTCACGAAATTCCACTCCCCGGCGCTACAATGCAACCATGTACCACTACAATCCCGCAACCGCCCTTGAAGAGCTGACCGAAGACGCAACCCTGCCCAATCCCGTCCACGTACGCGACATGATGCTGCGCCACAAGCTCACCGCGGACCAGTCGCTGGAGCTGAACCGCATCTTCCTCGAATACCAGAAGTTTTTCGGCGAGGCGCAAAAGCTAGGCAAGGAAATTCTGAAGCGACTGGCAGCGTAGTTCGATACCGCTTCCGTAGCCCTCGGCTGTCAGAGACGAGAGTACTCACCGATGTCATTCGCCCGACCACTAATCAGGCTTTGCCGTGAATCTTAGCCCACCACCAGCGCACGCCGACCAACAGGAATCGCCAGTCGTGGAAGAACTCAGGCGCCTTCCGTTCGAACGCATGGCCGACGAATTGGAAAACCCATCCGACAAGAAACAGAGCCAGCGCATACAGCCACAGCCGGTGGTAGAAGATGCTGGCAACAAAAACCGGGATCGAGAGCAGGATGGTCGGGATGCCCAGCGTGTGACACACCCGGTTCACCGGATGCTGATGACTGGATCCGTATTGCGCGATCCACTGCTCGTCGGTGCGTCCGCCTAACACGCCGGGGATGATATCACATGAAGCGCGCCAGCGCCTGCTCAGAGAAGTCGTTCAAGATACACTTGCGCCCAACAGACCCGAGGCACGCGGCATAAAATCGAGCAACCTAACTTCAAGGAGAAACGTACGGAGTCGAAGTGCGTCTCTGGAGTTCTGATTATCGTGCTTAGTGTGCCCCTCGCCACGCCCGCTCGGGCCAAAAGTCTGCAGGCGACCGGCGAAGAAGCTCTGGCCGCGGTTGCGGGGGGGGGTTGCAGCCTTCGTGGTAGTCGTGACCGTTGTGGCCGTTCACTATTCGAAAAAGCCATCGGTTACGGGTTGCGTCACCTCGGGCGCGAACGGGATGAACATCACCGACGAAAAAGACAAACAAGTTTACTCGCTGTCCGGCAACACGGCGGATATCAAGCCGGGCGACCGAATGAAGTTGCACGGCAGGAAACTAAAGTCGAAGGGTGCCGACAAGACGCTGGTATGGGAGGCAAAAGAGGTGACCAAGGACTTCGGCGTCTGCCAGCCCTAGCTTTAATTCCTACGCTTCGGCCGGCTAGAGAAACAACAGAAAAACGGCTGGCACATTTCTTGTGCCAGCCGTTTGTCAATTTCCGGTTCAATTTGTTAGCGGCCGCCGCGGGATCCACCACCGTGGAACCCTCCGCGGTTGCCAGCAACCGTGCCGCGCGCTGCGAAGCCGCGTCCAACCACCGGATCGTGTCCCGCAAAACCACGACCGCCGACAAAGCCGCGAGCGTAGGGGCGACCACCATAATATGGATGTCCCCAGCCGCCGTGGTACCAGGGGCCGGCGCCGATAAACACTCCGCCACTAAACCAGCTCGGGCCATAGTAGCCATAGGGCGCGCAAGCGTATGGATAGTCCGGGTAATAGCCGTAAGAGCATACCGGCGCGGCGGCCATATAGCCGGGCCCAACGCCGATTCCTACTCCGACCCTGACCTGCGCCTGCGAGTACGCGAGGGGCATGGCCAGTAAAGCAAGCAGTGCAACATATCTGAGGTATTTCATTGTGAACCTCCTTTTCGTCTCCTCAGCGATTCGTTGCTCTGATCCGCCGGAGCTTGAGGTCCTTCAGCTTTTTTCTTTCTGAAGCGCCTACACATTTGAACTCGGATGGGGGAGAAAAGTTGCGGAAAACAGAGTGGCTGATTTCAGCCATCCTGCGTGAAATCAACCACTTGGAACGGGAACAGGCGAGGCGGGGGCGAAACGCCAATGCAGAAATGCGTTTCACAGTGCGTTTTGCTGTCCGGCTAGAAAATCGATCAACTCTTCCCGCGTGAATCCCGCCTCTCGTAGCAGCGAAATCAGAGTTCCCTTCGGCATGTCGCGATTGTGCGAAGGCACCACGGCGCGGCGGCGGGAAATAGAATTATAGAAAATGAAATGGCTGCCGGATGTGTGATCCAGGAGGAAGCCATTCTCTTCCGAGAAACCGGATGATCTGACGAGGTTTAACGGCGGGTAGCTTCGGCATACTCCAGGTCGAGCGAGGCTACGAGCGTATTGTCGTCGGTGGGAATAGGATCTTTGTGCTTGCGCAGACTCGCGATGTAGCCGGAGATCGGGTCCTTGGCCATTTCTCGCGCCTCTTCCAATGTGCGGCCATAGGTGACACACCCGGGCAGCGCGGGAACGACCGCCGTGTAGCCGCACTCCGGTTCGGGCCGGAGCATGATGTTGTAGTGGTACCGGGCTTTGGCCACTTAACCGATACTGTCGCGGTGGCGGAGGCCGGTCAAACCCCTTGGCCCCGGCCTCGGAGCTGTCGGCTCGACGGCTGGGTGTCAGTCGTGGTGCAAGCCGTCGTTTACAATCGAAGGTTCTCCCGAGCTTGGGAAACGATTGGAAACCTAATCATGCACCGCTGGTCGCAACTCTTTATTCCTACTCTTCGTGAGGCTCCGGCTGATGCCGAAGTCGCAAGCCACAAGCTGCTGGTCCGCGCCGGATATATCCGTCAACTGGGTGCCGGGATCTATTCGTTTCTGTTCATGGGCAATCGCTCTACCCAGAAGATCATGGGCATCGTCCGCGAGGAGATGGACAAAATCGGGCAGGAGTTCTATCTGCCCACGCTGCATCCGCGCGATCTCTGGGAGGAGAGCGGGCGCTGGACGGTGATGGGCGAAAACATGTTTCGCCTTAAAGATCGCAAGGGCGCCGACCTTTGTCTGGGTATGACTCACGAAGAAATCATGACCGACATTGCCCGCAAGGAACTGCGCAGCTACAAACAACTGCCGCAGATCTGGTATCAGATTCAGACAAAATTCCGCGATGAGCCTCGTCCGAAGTCGGGCTTGCTGCGGGTGCGCCAGTTCATCATGAAAGACGCGTACTCGTTCGACATTGACGCGGCCGGGCTCGACGTTTCCTACCTCAAGAACCATGACACCTACTGCCGCATTTTCGACCGCTGCGGACTGAAGTACATGGTGATCGATGCGTACTCGGGCGCCATGGGCGGATCGCAGTCGCAGGAGTTTATGGTGCGCACTCCGGCGGGCGAGGACCTGGTGGTTAGCTGCGAGAAATGCAACTACGCGGCGAACATGGAGAAGGCGACTTCGAAGCTGGCTTCGGTCGAGGACCTGGAGGGGGAGGGCGACGGCCAATCGCTCGAAGTACACACGCCGGGACAGAAAACGATTGAAGACGTGGCGCGGTTTCTCGGCGTGTCGCCCGTGCACACGATTAAGACGCTGGCGATGATGGTGACTGAAGAAGATAAGAAGACGAGCGAGACGAGTCAGCGGGCACTTGTGCTACTCATGCGCGGCGATCACCAGATGAACGAAGCCAAGCTCTCGACGGCGGTTGCGGGCAAAGAGACGCGTCCCATGCAGGAGGACGAGATTCGGGCGCTGTTTCACTCTCCCGCCGGATACCTCGGCCCGGTTGGGATTGATTGGGCGAAAGACATGGGCGTTTCGAACAAGCCTGCCCTGCTGGTGGATAAAGCGCTTGAAGGCCGCACCAATTTAATTGGCGGCGCAAACAAAGAGGAGTACCACCTCAAGAACCTGACGCCAGGGAAAGATTTTCAGCCTACGGCCTATGTCGACCTGCGCAGTGTGACGGCGGGAGAAGCCTGCCCAAGCGTGGGTTGTGGTGCGCCCCTCCGCATCGATACCGCAGTCGAGATCGGACACATCTTCAAACTCGGCTACAAGTATTCGGAGTCCATGGGCGCGCGTGTGCTTGACCGGAATGGCAAGGAGGTCGCGCCGATCATGGGGAGCTACGGGATTGGCATCGAGCGCATCCTGACGGCGGCGGTTGAGCAGAATAACGACGAAAATGGGTTCTGGCTGGCGCCTTCCATTGCGCCATTTGACGTGGTGGTGGTGGCGACCAACTCCAAAGACGAGGCGATCCGCAGGGCTTCCGAGGACGTGGCCCGCCAGTTCGAAGCCGCCGGATACGACGTTTTGCTCGACGACCGCGACGAACGGCCCGGGGTGAAGTTCAAGGACGCCGACCTGGTGGGTATCCCCTTTAGAATCAATGTGGGAAAGAAGGTTACCGAAGGCACCGTGGAAGTCGTTCAGCGCTCGACTCTGCAGAAGGAGGACGTTAAGATTTCTGTCATAACCGAGTATTTCCGGGGACTGCGTCAATGACTGGTCTCCGGCCGCTCGCTCGCTAGCGGTTGGAAGATAGCCCTTTACGCATGACGGAAGGCTCGCGATTGGAAAGTCGCAACCAGCGATTTGGCGATCGTTTCTTATGGCTACTCTGAAATTAATCTTCGGCTTGGGCGTTATCGCGGCGTGCCTTGCTGGTGTGCTTCAGGCTCATCCCGCCGTACTTCTCGAACTACGAGCTGGCAGGATGCCATCAAGACCGAAGCCGTACAGTCGACCTACACCACGCGCACGGAAGAAGATATTCGCGCAGCCGTCATCAAGCACGCCCGCGACTACGATATTGAATTGACGCCCAAGCAGGTGCATGTCGTGCGAAACGGCGGGATAGGCAATGGTACTCTCGCCATCGAAGTCGAGTACAGCGTTCCGCTTCGAACTGCCCGGCTACTCGACCGAACTCGATTTCCATCCTTCGTCGAAGAACACAGGCGTGTATTAGAACCAGCTCTCGGCTCTCAGCCCTCCGCTAAGCAGCTAGTTTAGTGCCGCGCGAACCTTCCACTCTCCACAGATGCTAAGCTTCTCAGCCAGGGACATAAAACGTGTTTCAGCCAGCCACAGCTAGCCCGCCAACCCGGAGAGCCGAGTTGCACGATGCGCAGTTCGCCATGCGTCTTTCCTTGATTGTTGGTTTGGCCATGCTGATCGGTAAGACCACGGTCTATTTCATGACGCATTCAGCGGCCATTTTCTCTGACGCCGCCGAGTCGGTCGTCCACGTGATCGCCGTCGGGTTTGCTACTTTTAGTCTTCGGCTCAGCACCAAGATCAGCTTCCCCTCAATTCCTCTACGGTTACGAGCGCATCACTTTCTTCTCCGCTGGATTTGAGGGAGCGATGATCGTCGTGGCCGCCATCGCGATTCTCTATGAGTCGATCCGGATGTGGATCACCGGACTACAGCTGGAACGCCTGGGAACGGGCACGGTGATGATCCTGATCGCGGGAGTGGTCAATGCGGGGCTCGGTTATTATCTGCTGCGAATCGGCCGGCGCACCAACTCACTCATTCTCGAAGCCGATGGCAAACACGTTTTGACCGATAGCTTGACCAGCTTTGGGGTGGTGGGAGGACTGGGGCTGGTGCTGTTGACGCACTGGAAACCGTTCGATCCCCTGGTGGCGATCGCCGTCGCCGCAAATATCCTCTGGTCGGGAGGGTATTTGGTGTGGCGTTCGGCAGTCGGGTTGATGGATTATTCCGATCCCGCGGCGGGCCGGAAAATTCGCGACGCACTGGATGCAATTTGCGCGGAACTATCCATTCAATACCACGGCGTACGCTTTCGAACCACCGGATACCGCCAGATCATCGAAGTACATTTGTTGTTCCCGCGCGTTACATCGGTTAGCGAGGCCCACCGCCTGGCAACTATTCTCGAAGAACGTCTGCCGGCCGAACTGGGGATGCCCGCCGAAGTCACGACTCATCTGGAGTCTGTGGAAGACCATGCCGACGTCCATCACGAACAACACTACACTGGGAAACCTGACTAGCCTCGCGCCGGTGCGCGAGTTTCGCGCACATTACGTGCCGCCCGTTGACACCACAAATCAGACACCACAAATCACTCTTCGCTTCATTGATAGTTCATCCACAATTGTGAGTTTCTTTTCATCACAAATTAATAATCGTGTTACCCACGCGTAACCTTCAGTCCATACCTTCGCCGTAGTCTTCCGTTGGGTTAGTAACTTACACAATTTGGCGTCAGTATTTCCATAACTCAGGAGGAAATTCATGTCTTCGTAGAACATTCTGACGAAAGTCAGGCAGCATTTCACCGTTGGCACAAGTCTATTAGCTTTGTTTGTCAACATGGGGGCGCCGATTACTGCCGCCGCTCAGCCAACACCCGTCACTCCCATTCAACACGTGATCGTGATTATCGGGGAAAACCGCAGCTTCGACCACGTTTACGGAACCTATGTGCCGACGGCTGGGCAGACCGTGTTCAATCTGCTCTCCGAAGGCATCGTCACTACTTCAGGGACGCACGGTCCCAATTACGCGCTCTCTGCGCAAAACAACGCGCTTGACCTGACCACTTATGCGATCAGCCCGTCTGCCAAGGCGGCTTTTGCAACCTATGCCGATCATGTTTCCGTCATCAAGTTCATTAAGCGCAACTGGGGTCTCCCAACCATTGGCCCTCTGACAACGCCCGCCACTGTCACCCGCGACGCCTTTCCCAATCCGACTACGGGAGCGAACCCGTACGTGCCGACCAATAGTCCAGCCCTGGACGACCTGTTCGACGGGTTCAATTTCCTAGCGGACGCAGCGCTTGCAAAGAAGTAAACACGTGAAGGTGTAAGCTTCATTTCTCGGTCGGGCTGGAGCCTTGTGCTCCAGCCCGGCTGAGGCACTTATTCGAGGAGTTGTTCGTGATTCACCGTTTTCGCTTTCGCGCATGGCCCGCCCTTCTTTTTTCTTGCGCCGCTGTTTTCTTCGAGACTGCCGTTCTTGCGGCGGGACAATCGCAAACCGCGCCACCCCGGAAAGACGCGGCTCCGGAAATGCCATCCCATGCTCAGCCCGCCGATGTTTCCGGCGATTGGAAGGCCTCATGGCGTGGTCGCCTCGGCACCGAGCCAGGCACGCTCCACTTTCAAGAGGACGGCACAAAACTGTCGGGCACTTTCAAGGACCTGCACGGTCTCTCGTCCCTTTCGGGGACGGTCGATCGGAACCAGATTTCTATTGATGTCCAGTTCCAGGGCCCGCATCCCTTCACCACGAGATTCACTGGGAATGGCAATGGCAACAAGATCGAAGGCATATCTGAGGCGATCGGCGTTGCCGGTGGGGGAGCATATTTGGGGCACGGGGGAGAAATTGTGCATCCAGAACATCCCTGGACGGCAAACCGCGTTGCGAACCAGCCAACTCCGGCTGGTCAACCTGGACCGAACTCTGGCTCTAGCCCGCCTGCCAGGAATTGACACGAATGACTCTTGGCGGGATCCGACCCGCTCCCATCGTTCACCCACCTGTGGATATCTTTTCATCTGGCATTCATCTCCGTGTCACCTGCCTGTAACCTTCAACCCCTACCCTCGCGTGCAGTCTCGCAGTTTCCGTTGGGGTCAGTAGCTTTTACAATTCAGCGCTTCCACTCAGGAGGAGAATGATGTCTTCGTCGAGCGTTCTGACGAAAGTCAAGCAGCACTTCACCGTTGGCACCAGCTTGTTGGCTCTGCTTGTCAACATGGCAGGGCCGGCGCCAGCCGCCGCTCAGCCACGCGCCGAGGCAACACCCACAGCATCGCCCATCAAGCATGTGATCGTGATCATCGGTGAAAACCGCAGCTTCGATCACGTTTTTGCAACCTACAAGCCCAAGACCGGAGAGACCGTCTCCAATCTGCTCTCCAAGGGGATCATTAACGAGGATGGAACCCCCGGTCCCAATTACTCGCTCTCCGCGCAGTACAGCGCAGTCGATAGCACCACGGTCGGTTCAGGCACCTACGCCATCAGTCCTCCCGAAAAGACTCTCTACACCAACATTCCGCCTGTGGTCGCTGGCGGTCCCACGAACCCCTACTTTCCCACTGTGGCTGAGGCTAAGGAATTTGAACCCGGGCAACTGTGGCCTAGCTACTACGTCGACCTGACGATTGGTGGCACTGGTCTTGCCGCGTATGTTGTCCCCGACACGCGCATTCCGAATGTGATGGACCTGCCCGAGGGAGCCTTCCAACTCACTTCTCCGACGCTCACCTACAACGATTATGCCAACAGCCCGGTGCACCGCTTCTTCCAGATGTGGCAGCAGACGGATTGCAGCGTGGCGACGGCAACGGCCGATAACCCGAGCGGCTGCCTAAACGACCTGTTCCCCTGGGTGGAAGTCACCATCGGCTGCGGCAGCGACGGTTGCTCGACCGGTAGCACGAAGCCGCCGACTAACTATCTTGGGACCGGGGAAGGCTCTACCGCCATGGAGTTCTTCAACGTTCTCAAGGGCGACGCCCCTTACATGAAGAGCCTGGCCGATCACTACACACTGAGCGATAATTTTCATCAATCAGTGATGGGTGGAACCGGGGCGAACCACATCGAGTTTGGCTTCGCCGATTCCATCTGGTACAGCGATGGGAACGGCAACCCGCTGACCCCACCGAAGCACGAGATTGAAAACCCGAACCCACGACCGGGAACCAACAACTGGTACGACGAGGATGGATACGGAGTCGGAACGAGTGGGGGCGGAAGCTACGTCAATTGCGCCGATCTGAGCCAACCCGGCGTCCCTGCCATCGTGAACTATCTGGAGTCGCTGCCACGTCCGGTCAACCCGAATTGCGAAGCCGGTCGCTACTACATCCTGAACAACTACAACCCTGGCTACAACGGTGACGGAACCCCATCGGAGCCGACCCGCGGTCCCTTTACCCTTCCCGGATCTTCCGTTCGACACATCGGCGATGCCCTGCTGGAAGCAAACGTGTCGTGGAAGTATTACGGAGACGGTTGGAACGCGTTTGTGTCAGACCCGACCGGCAGCAATCCGTTGGACACTTACTGCAACATCTGCAACCCCTTCAACTACGCGACTGACATCATGACCAATGCCACGCTCCGCACGGAGCACATCCAGGACAGCCAGAACCTCTACGAAGACATCAAGGCGGGGGAACTGCCGTCAGTGTCCATCGTGAAACCGGGCTGGCCTTCGGATGGACATCCGGCAACTTCGAAGCTCGAAGTGTTCGAAGGTTTTGTGAAAAACATCGTAAGCGCAGTGCAAGCCAACCCCGAAGTGTGGGCTAGCACGGCGATCTTTATCACTGAGGATGAAGGCGGCGGCTATTATGATTCCGGCTACATCCAGCCCGTCGATTTCTTCGGCGACGGAACCCGGATTCCGTTGCTGATTGTGTCCCCCTACACCACCGGTGGCCACGTCACCCATTCCTACGGTGACCACGTCTCCATCACGAAATTCATCGAGCGGAATTTCAAGCTGTCGCCGCTGACTTCTCGCAGCCGCGATAATCTCCCCAACCCGAAGACGGCAAAGGGCAATCCGTATGTTCCGATCAATAGCCCGGCGATTGACGATCTGTTTAGCGCGTTCAATTTTTAGCCGGTCCAGAGTAATTCGCAGCCGACAGCGCCGGCCAGGGGAACACTCCCCTGGCCGGCTTGTTTGCTGCACTCACTTGCGGCAAAGCGCAGCCATCGCGTCGCAGCACTTTTAATCAGATATTCACACACCAACCGGACGCATGGCTCGAGCCGATGCGACAATCAAGAAAATGTAATGCTTGTCAGCCTGAGCGAAGCGAAGGACCTGCTGTCGCTCGCACCCAAAAAAAGCAGGTCCTTCGCGTCGCTCAGGATGACAACTCTAAATATGGATCAGAAATCAGAACTTATTGAGGAGACCGCCGCTTGGGTCTGAATAGACGCGACTTATTGCGAATGGGAATTTCTGCCGGTGCCGGCCTCCTGGCCGCGCCGCGAACACTGCTGGCACAGGCGGCCATGCAGGGCATGAATATGCCGGGTGCGAATTCACAGGTGATCCCGGGCCCACCGGACCATCCCGCGCCTCCGCCGGTTGCGCTGGCCAGTTACGTGACTCCTTTGGCGATTCCGTCCGTGATTCGCCGCAAGGCTGGTGCCGCGGCCGTTCAGATTCACATGCGCCCGTTCCGTCATCAGGCGCACCGCGACCTTCCTGCCACAGCAATGTGGGGATACAACGGCATATGGCCCGGACCAACCTTTGAGGTGCGCAAAGGCCAGCCGATCTCAGTGAAATGGACGAACCAGCTTCCGACTAGACATTTTCTTCCGCTCGACTACACCATCCACGGTGAGGAGCAGGATGTGCCGCAAGTTCGCACCGTTACTCATGTCCATGGCGCACGAGTCATGCCCGATAGCGATGGCTATCCTGATGCCTGGGTCACTTCCGACGGCCGGGCCGGATCAGTGCGCGCCGCCGACCCCTGTCATTATCCCAACGATCAGCCGGCCACGACGCTCTGGTATCACGACCACTCCATCGGCATCACTCGGCTGAACATTTACGCAGGACTCGCTGGTTTCTATCTAATCCGCGATCCGGAAGAAGATGCGCTTAACCTGCCCAGCGGCGCTTACGAAATTCCGCTCATGATCCAGGACCGCAGCTTTACTGCCGACGGATCACTGTTGTATCCTCCCGCGCCGAACGGCACGCATCCCGTATGGATGCAGGAATTTTTCGGCAACGCGATTTGCGTGAACGGCAAAGCTATGCCGTTTCTTGAAGTCGAGCCGCGCAAGTATCGCTTCCGCATGGTCAACGGCTCCAACTCGCGCTTCTACCACCTCACGCTGGTGCCCGCGGACGCCTCCGGCAAACCCAACGGCAAGCCCGTCGATGCTCCACCTTTCATCCAGATCGGCAGCGACGGCGGGTTGCTGCCGGCGCCGTTGCACATGCACTACCTTATTTTTTCTCCGGGCGAACGCTTCGACATCGTCATTGATTTCTCCGAGCACAAAGGCGCAAGTCTAGCGATGACCAACGATGCTCCCGCTCCCTACGCCCGCGGCGGCGAAATCGTACCTTCCGATGTGATGCTCTTCAAGGTGACCAAACCGCTCTCCGGAGCCGATACCAGTTCGGTTCCAGGCACGCTCGTCCCCTTTTCCCCGCTGGACGCTTCCCACGCCGTCCGCGAGCGGACCCTCGCGCTGGTTGAAATGGATCGTCCTTCCGACGGCTACACCATGATCGGCCTGCTCGACAAGAAACACTGGGACGATCCCATCAGCGAAGACCCTAAAGCCGGCTCCACGGAGATCTGGTCCTTCGCCAACACCACCGGCGACGTGCATCCCATGCACATTCACCTGGTCCAGTTTCAGGTGCTAAATCGGCAGACGTTTGATGTGCAGACGTACGCGACCACCGGCAAGCTCGTCTTCACCGGCATACCCATGCCGCCGGAATCGAACGAACGCCCTGCTTGGAAAGACACGATCAAGACCTATTCCGGATACGTCACGCGCGTTATCGTGCGTTTCGATCTACCCGCTGGAGTAGTGCCGAAGCCCGGCGAAGAGTTCCGCTACGTCTGGCATTGTCACGTCCTCGAACACGAGGACAACGAGATGATGCGTCCGTATAAGATCGTCGGCTAGTCTTCCGCGGCGTGCTATGCATTTTGCGGATCTGGCGTGGCGCACCACAGAAATACCATCGCTGGCGATGAAAATTCCTTCACGTTCGACACCATTCGTTGGCTTCCTTGTCACATCGTGTTGTGCTGTACGTCCTTGACAGGCGACCAGCCTGAGCATGTGCTCATCTTGCAGGTCAGATTACCAATTGCAGCTGGCGAGGAGGGGACTATGCACTCATCATGGATGAACTGTCGGATGAAACGCGATTCGACCATTTCCGCTGTCGGGCCGAGATTCGGCTCGACGAAACTGGCAGCCGCCGCTGTTTGCGGCACTCTGACACTAACTCTACTTTCTGCGCTGCTGCTGTTTGCTGCTCGCCCAGCGCAGGCCCAGACTGAGACTGTGCTTTACAACTTCACTGGCGGCGCCGATGGCCTCTATCCCACGTCCAGCCTCGTCTCTGACGGTGCTGGCAACTTCTATGGGACGACAGTGTTGGGCGGAACATGCCCGGGGTGGAACCAATATGGATGTGGAGTCGTATTTGAAATTTCGCCGAACGGCAGCGGCGGCTGGAAACAGATGGTGCTCCACACCTTCTCCGCGCCACCGGATGGGGCGAATCCGTTTTGTGCTCCCCTCATATTCGACAGTGCGGGAAACCTTTACGGTACGACGGAGTTTGGCGGCGCCTATAACTGGGGCTCCGTGTTCGAACTTAGCCCCGTGGGCGGAAGCTGGACGGTAAACATCCTCCACAGCTTCAGCTATGGGGCCAACGGCGACCATCCGTCAACCGGTCTGATCATGGACAAGGCGGGCAATCTCTACGGCACAAATTCGGAGTACGAATCACCAGGAAGCGTTTTCGAGCTCAGCCCGTCGGGGAGCGGCTGGACTTACCAGGTGATCTACGTTGCACCTGTCGGCCAGGGGGTGACCATGGATGCCGCCGGAAACATCTACGGCGTCACTGCTTCGACGGTGTTTGAGCTGTCGCCGAATGGCAACGGTAGTTGGAATTCGACTGTGCTTCACACCTTCACTGGCGCTCCTGACGACGGAATCAACCCTTATATAGCTCCCGTGTTCGACCAGGCCGGAAACCTCTACGGAACAACTTCCTCCGGCGGCGCCAAGAATTACGGAACCGTCTACAGACTGAGTCCTCCAACGAAGAAATGGCAAAAGGGAGAATGGAAAGAGACGATTCTCCACTCTTTTAGGAGCGGCCACGATGGCGCCGATCCAATCGCCGGGGTGGTGTTGGATGCGGCCGGCAACATTTACGGTACTACGGGAGGAGGGGGCAAGTTCAGCAAGGGAACTGTTTTTGAGCTCTCTCGCCCAGTTGGCAAGGGCTGGTACAAAGAAAAGGTTCTCTTGGCTTTCAACGGCACGGACGGAAATTATCCGGAAGCCGGCCTGATGCTGGACAGCGCAGGTAACCTCTATGGCACGGCCTCCAATGGCGGCTCGAGCGCAGCCGGTGTCGTGTTCGAACTGACTCCGTAGGGTGCTCGTCAACTTGCGCACCTTAACGTTCGCGAGGTGTGCGAGGTTAGAACTGTGCAATTTGGTCCCAGCCTACCCCGCCCAACTCCGCTTCGGCGGGCTTTCCTTTCGGTGGTTGCACTCACCGCCCACCGCCCACCCACACCCCGTCCATGGTTTGCCACGCATCCAAACGGTTGTAGGGTTGCCTGGTGATTTAGAATCAATAACAAACGCACCCTTGGCTCCAAAATCAGTTCGGACCGAGAATTGCTCCTGGGCATGATGCACAGTTCTCTCCATGGCCATTAAGCTGAAAATCCCGAGAGGTCGGAACGGCGGGCAGAGTGACGAAGGCCGCAATCAAGGCCGCGGCAAAAGCCGCCGGTCGCTGCGTGACCCCATCATGCGCTTTGCCCTGCTCGGTTTTCTCTCGGCAGCGCTCCTGGTGGTCGGCTTTTTTGCCTACTGGTATGTAAAGTATGACCGCATCATCGAGCAGCGCTTCCGTGGTCCGGCGTTCGCCACTTCCGCAAAGATTTTCGCTGCTCCGCAGGTGGTGAGGATCGGAACCAAGGCGACCGTGTCTGAACTTGCCGCGAATTTGCGCCACGCCGGCTATTCCGAAAAGGACGACGAATCTTCGCTCGGCAGTTTTCGTCTGCATGGCGGCTCGATTGAAGTGCTGCCCGGCCCTGAGTCTTACCACAGTCCCGAACCGGCCACCATCACCGTCGCCGACGGTGTGGTTTCGACCATTCACAGCCGCGTTACCGGCGACCTCGCAGCCTATGAACTCGAGCCGCAGATGTTGGGTTCGCTGTTCGACGCCGAGCAGCGCTCCAAGCGTCAATTGGTAAAGTACGACGAAATTCCCAAGGTCGTGGTGGAAGCGGTAACGTCGATCGAAGACCGCCGCTTCTTCCAGCACAGCGGCGTCAATTTCATGCGTCTGGCCGAAGCCGCCTGGATCGATTTCACCCATGGGCGCCATCAGCAGGGCGGTTCGACGATCACCATGCAGCTGTCACGGGCATTTTTTCTGACCCCGGAGAAAACCTTCAAGCGCAAGCTGATTGAAATGCTGATCGCGGTGGAGTTGGAACAGAAATTCTCCAAGCAACAGATTTTCGAGTTCTACGCTAATCGCGTCGATCTGGGACAACGCGGATCGTTCACCATCTCGGGGCTGGCCGAAGGTTCCCGCTCCTATTTCAACAAAGACCTGAAAGATATCACTCTGCCAGAAGCCGCGCTGCTGGCCGGATTGATCCAGGCGCCCAGTCGTCTTTCGCCCTATCGCCATCCCGAGCGCGCCCTCGAGCGCCGCAATCTGGTGATCGAGTCCATGGTTGAAACCGGCGACATTACGCGCGAGCAGGCCGATAAAGCCAAGGCGATGCCGCTGAAACTAGCTCCGCCGAACGTTGAGGCCAGCGATGCGCCGTACTTCGTGGATATGGTTCGCGACACCGTCGTCAGCAAACTGGACGAGCGCGAGATCAACGAGCAGGAATATCGCATCTACACCACGCTCGATCCTGAACTGCAACGGGCGGCCGCGCAAGCGGTGGAAGCCGGCATCCAGTTGGTGGACGATCAGGTCACGAAGATGCGCACCAAGAGGACCAAGGTCGGGAACAAGTTTGAAACCACCGTTGCCGCCGGCCCTCAAGCGCAGGTGGCGCTCGTGGCCATGGACCCTCACACCGGCGAAATCAAGGCGCTGGTCGGCGGACGAAACTACGGAGCGAGCCAGTTGAACCACGCGCTCGCCAAGCGCCCGACCGGATCGATCTTTAAACCGTTTGTGTACGCGGCCGCCATGAACACGGCGATTGACGGGTCAACCGCCGTGATTACTCCGGCGTCCACGGTTTCCGATCAGCCGTCGACGTTCGCCTACGGCGATCAGATCTACGAGCCGCGCAACTACAAAGAGGAGTATCACGGCGACATCACGCTCCGCTACGCGCTGGCGCTTTCGCTCAACAACGCGACCGTGAAGTTGGCGGAAGAAGTCGGCTACGACAAAGTCGCCGATCTCGCCCGGTCCGCCGGAATCGCCTCGGTGAAAGCCACGCCGGCGATGGCGATCGGCGCCTACGACGCCAGTCCTGTCGACATGACGGCGGCATACACAAGTTTTGCCAACGGCGGCATACGGCTTTCACCCGTTTTCGTAAATTCCGTGCGCAACTCCAAGGGCGACATCGTCGTCAACTTCGGAACCGAGAAGAAGCAGGTGCTCGATCCGCGCATCGCCTTTGTTATGACCAACATGCTGGAAGGTGTCATGAATTTCGGCACCGCTGCCGGGGTGCGCGCCCGCGGATTTACCGCCCCGGCGGCAGGGAAGACGGGTACTTCGCACGACGGCTGGTTCGCCGGTTACACCAGCAATCTGCTTTGCATAGTCTGGGTGGGATATGACGATTACAGCGACATCCACCTGGAAGGCGCGCACACTGCCGCTCCCATTTGGGCTGAGTTCATGAAGAAGGGGGTCACGCTGCCCCAGTATGAGGACGTAAAGCCTTTTGCCCAGCCCCAAGGCGTGGTCGACGTCCAGCTCGACAAGATCACTAACCGCCTGGCGACGCCTGCTTGCCCCGACGATTACACAATTGCCTTCGTGGCGGGGACCGAGCCTCGCAACACCTGCGACCAGAGCGGGGGTGTACAGGGGTTCTTTTCCCGGATGTTTGGCGGAAATTCCGAGAAAGCGCTGCCTCCGCCCACTGCGAACGGGAACCCACAGGGGGCCAACGGTGTCCAATCTGAAGAAGAGGCAAAGAAAAAGAAAAGCTTCTTCGGCAAGATTGTTGACGTGTTCAAGGGGGACAGCGCTTCCCAAAAGGATGACAAGAACGCGCCTGCTCCGTCTAAGAGTAGTGGCAGCACGCCGCCACAGTAGTATTGTGGTAATCATACAGAGCGCCCTAATATCGCAAGCCCGGTTCCTGGCATCAAACTTGCTAGCGATGTAACGCCGTACGCTGAAAATGTCGTGAGACTCTGACTTTCTGTAGGTCCGGCCGGGGGTGGGATATGTTTTCCTGGATCCGTATCAGCTCTGTCGCAGTTTTCTTCGCTGCTCTTCTCGTTCTCCCATCACAGGCCCAGAACACCGAACAATTGCAAGTCGGCCCTCCGCCGGTCCACCGCGTCGATCCACCCACTCCCGGGGCATCACCGGAGGAACTCGAACAACGTGGCGACGACCTGCGCACGGATAAGAACTGGCTCGATGCCCTCGACTACTACCAGGCCTCCCTGAAAGGCGCGCCAGGGAATGCCTCGCTGCTGAACCGGATGGGAATCTGCCAGATACAGCTGCACCGACTGCGCGAGAGTAAGAAAACTCTGGAGCGCGCCGTCCGGATTGATCATCGGTTTGCCGACGCATATAACAACCTCGGAGTGGTCTATTACGAAACGGGTGTCCTTTATCACTCGACTAGCGATTTCAGCAGGGCAATCAAACTGTATGACAAAGCGATCGCGCTGAGCGACGAGTACGCGTCTTACTACAACAACCGAGGCGCTGCATACTTTGCCCAAAAGCGATACGAGCAGGCGGCGGCCGATTATTCGATCGCGCTCAAGTTGGATCCGGACGTTTTTGAACGAACCGCAAAAGCAGGTGTGCAGGCCATGCTGCCTTCTCCCGAGGACCGGGCGCGATATGAGTATGTCGTCGCCAAGCTCTACGCCAAAATGGGAGTCACCGACCGCTCGTTGCACTACCTGAGGAAGGCAATGGAGGACGGTTACAAGGGCATCAAAGACGTATACAAAGACAATGAATTCAGCACCCTGCGCAAAGATCCTCGCTTCGCAGAACTGATGGCGACGAAGACCCTGGCCATCTCCGATTAGATCCGGATAACTCGCTGGCCTGGAATGGGTTAAGGAAAATCGGGAAATCCGGCGAAACTTTTATAGTGACCCAGGGTTTTCAACGGTGTTGCTCCTGAAAACAACAGGGTGAGTAGGGAGAACAAGCACCCACCGGTTGCCGAACCCGAGCACGCCCCAAGCAGGCAACCGGTGGGTGAATTCAGCGTTTGGCCCTCAGCATTTTGGCTCTCAGCTTCTCTGCGAAAGATATTCCTCGACTACCCGCTTCCACTTGCCCTGCGCTTTCAGAATGTATTCGACCGCGTCGCGAGCCGCGCCGTCGCCTCCAGCGTGGGACGTAGCCCAGTGGGCTTCGGATTTCACCTCCGGCCGCGCGTTCTTTACCGCGATCGCCAGGCCACATTTGCGCATTGCCGGCAGATCAATCACGTCGTCGCCAACGAAAGCAGCCTCGGCGGCGGTGATGCCGTCTTTTTCAAGAATCTGCGCAAAGACGGACGCCTTATCTTGAATGCCTTGATACACGTGATCCATCTTCAGGTCGCGCGCGCGGAGAGCAACGGTTTCTGAGATGCGCTTGGTGATGATCCCTGTCTTGATTCCCGCGAGGCGCGCCAGCGAAATAGCGGTGCCGTCGTGCGCGTGGAAACCCTTGGCCTCGATCAAACTCGTGCCCTGGAGGCCGAAGCCGCCACCCTGAGTCGCGGACCGTTCCAGCACACTCTGCTGAACTCCGGATTGCGAGCCTCCAGGCGCGGGGAAAATCCAGATCTTGCCGTCAGTAAGAACGCCGTCAACGTCGAAGAGGATGAGTTTAATTTTGCGGGCACGAGCGGTAGCAGATGATTTGGGCATCGCCGCGATTCTAGCATTCAGCCCACTGGCAATTCACGGCCGTGTGAGCCATAAGACCGGAAACTGAAGTCCGAATTTCTCGAAATCGCGGTCGGAAGTGACGAGCGTGGCCTGCCGCAGGGTGGCGAGGGCCGCGGCGATGCAATCCACATATGGAATCTTATGGGCCGCCTTAAGTTCGCCGGCTTTCATGGCCTGAATGAGATCGACCGGGACGATTTCAATTGGGAGCCGCGACAGGCCTGCCGTGGTCCGTCGCGCTACTTCTTCGCCACGCCTGTGCCACAGCAGGTAGAAGACCTCGCCCCAGTTCAGGACAGAGATAAGTATCGAACTTTGCTGCTGAATGGCGGTTTGGAATAGAAGCTCGACGTTTTGAAAGCCAGGGCCGATTTCGACGAGGTCAAACAGGGCATTGGCGTCGAGCACGTACTTTTTCATCGTTTCTCGATTCGGTGATCGCGATCGCGGGCTTCCACCAGCGAGTCCTCACCCTTGCAGCAACCGACCAAGCTGCGGATGAATTCGTTGGTAATCGGCTGCAGGACCAAATGGTCATTCTCCCGATAGACGCTAAGGCACGTTCCTTCTTGTATCCCGAGTTCCTTTTGGAAATTGTCGGGAATCACGACCGCCCCCGCGGAACCCAGGAAAGCCGTCCTAGACTGCATCTCAACTAGGTCCGGCGAGAGCGGTCTCCCGGTGTCGCGTTCCGGAGTAGAACCGGGCTGAACGTTCCCGCCATTCGACGCTGACGCGAGCGGTGGCCGCTTCGAATAGGACGCCTCATACCAATCGACCAGGGACTGGTATGCAGGCGGGAGGTCCTGTTTGTCGGGATGGATCTTTCCCTTCTCACGCTCGGAGTGACATGGATCGCCTGATCGATACAACCTCTTTCGTCCACGCGAGTCCTCGTAGAGCATCCGATGATTCGCAGGGTTCGCGGGTTTGTTCGCCAGGCAGTGGTATGAGGCGTGAACGTTGAAACCTGGTCGGATTGGCCAGTTCTCACGCTTGGCTCGCGCTTTGATTTCCTTCACAGTGAAATCCACTCTGTCTGGGTTTTCCTTGTGAAGAAGAGCCACGGATGTCCAGACTTCGTCAGCCACTTTCATAGCATCCCCCTTTGCAATGATTGTTCAATCATAATCACTGCGCACTGCGCTCGGGCGAACATTTTACGAAACTCAAGATTCCCGCTACAATCTTTCTCATGCCGTCCGCAGTTTCTCCTTCGCTGGCCTGGGCTCATCCGCTGGTTCAGGAATGGTTCACGGCGCGCTTCTCCACGCCGACCGAACCGCAGGAGCAGGGCTGGCCCCACATTCTCGCCGGCCACACCACGCTGATCTCGGCTCCCACCGGATCTGGCAAAACGCTGGCCGCCTTCCTCGCCTGCATTAACCGCCTCGTCTGCAAGGCGCTGGCGGGCGAGCTGCGCGATCGCACCGAAGTTTTGTATATATCTCCGCTCAAAGCGCTCGGCAACGACATTCAGAAAAATCTCGAAATCCCGCTCGGAGAAATTTTGCAGATGGCCGGCGATCGCGGCCTGCTGATGCCCGAGATCCGTACGGCGGTACGCACCGGCGACACGTTGATGAAAGACCGGCGCCTGATGCTGAAGCGCCCGCCGCACATTCTGGTCACGACGCCTGAGTCGTTCTACATCCTGCTGACGGCGGAGAAGAGCCGTGCCATTCTGCGCGATGTCGAGACCGTAATTGTCGACGAGATCCACGCCGTCGCGGACGATAAACGTGGCGTGCATCTGGCGCTCTCGCTCGAGCGACTGGAAGCGCTGACCGAACATCCGCCCGCGCGCATTGGCCTTTCCGCGACGCAGAAGCCCATCGAAGAAGTTGCGCATTTTCTTTCAGGCAGCTCCGATCCTAAGAATCCGCGATCCGCTCCGGTCATCGTCAACGTCGGCCACAAGCGCAAGCTCGATCTCGGAGTCGAGGTCCCGTCGTCCGAACTCGGCCCAGTTGCGTCGAACGAGATGTGGGATGAGATTTACGAGCGCATCGTGCAACTGGTGAATGCTCACCGCTCGACGCTGGTCTTCGTGAATACGCGGCGACTGGCCGAGCGCATTGCCCATCAACTGGGCGAGAGGCTGGGCGAGGAAAATGTGGCCGCGCATCACGGAAGCTTGGCGCGAAAGCTGCGTCTTGAAGCCGAACGAAAACTGAAGGAAGGCCAGGTAAAGGTGCTGGTGGCGACCGCATCGCTCGAACTTGGCATTGACGTCGGAACCGTCGACCTGGTGTGCCACATCAGTTCGCCGCGTTCGATTGCGGTTGCGTTGCAGCGCGTAGGGCGTTCGGGCCACTGGCGCGGCGCCGTCCCTAAAGGAAGATTTTTTGTCACCACGCGCGACGATCTGGCGGAATGCGCCGTGCTGGTGCGGGCGATTCGCTCGGGCGATCTCGACCGGCTGATTTTCCCCGAAGCTTCGCTCGATGTGCTGGCGCAGCAGATCGTCGCTAGTTGCGCGGCTTCTGGCAGTGCGACCACAGCTAACAAATCGGGCGATCAATCCGGCGTTGGCACTGACGTTGATTCAAACGACGGATGGGACGAAGACGAGTTATTCGCGCTCGTGAAGCGGGCCTACCCCTATCGCAACCTCTCGCGTGAAACGTTCGACGCCGTGCTCGCCATGCTTTCCGAAGGAATCGCTTCGCAGCGAGGCCGCTACGGCGCGTACCTGCACCACGACCGCATCAACCGCAAGCTGCGAGCGCGCCGCGGAGCGCGCCTGGCGGCGATCACCAGCGGCGGCGCGATTCCTGATAATGCGCTTTTCACCGTGGTCGCCGAACCAGATGGCGGCGTCGTGGGAACCGTCGATGAAGACTTTGCCGTGGAAAGCATGGCGGGAGACGTCATGCTGCTCGGCAACACCTCGTGGCGCATACGTCGCGTGGAAGCGAAAACGTCGCGCATGTTGGTCGAAGATGCACACGGAACTCCGCCCAGCGTTCCGTTCTGGCGAGGCGAAGCTCCGGCGCGCACAGCCGAGCTTTCGTTGCAACTCGGCGAATTGCGCAAAGAAATCAGCGACCGCCTGCCCGGTGTTCTTCCCATCGAAGGATGGCGCAATCTGCCCGCGGTAGCCGACGCCGTGAGTTGGCTGCAGGAGGAATGCGGGCTCGATCTTTCTGGCGCCGAGCAACTGATTCAGTACACGCTCGAAGGCCGTGCGGTGCTGGGCGATGTTCCGACGCAGACGACCATCATCGCTGAAAGATTTTTCGACGAGGGCGGCGGGATGCAGTTAATCATCCACGCCCCCTTCGGCGGACGCATCAACAAAGCCTGGGGACTGGCGTTGCGCAAGCGCTTCTGCCGCGGCTTCAATTTCGAATTGCAGGCGGCAGCTACCGACAATGGCCTGAACATAGCGCTCGCCGAGCAACACAGTTTTCCGCTGGCGGATGTTTTTCAATTCCTGGCTTCAGAGAGCATGCCGCCGATCTTGGAACAAGCGGCGCTGGCCTCACCGATATTTCAAACCCGCTGGCGGTGGGATGCAACGCGAGCCCTGGCTCTGCTGCGCTTTCAAGGTGGCAAAAAAGTGCCGCCGCAAATCCAGCGCATGCGCTCCGACGATCTGCTGGCCTCGGTTTTTCCGGATGTGGCAGCGTGCCAGGAAAATATTGTCGGAGACATTCAGATTCCCGACCACCCGCTGGTGCGTGAGGTAATGAAAGACGTGCTCACCGAGACGCTCGATATCGAAGGTCTCGCCGAGGTGTTGCGCAGAATCGAGCAGGGAAGGATTCGTTGCCTGGCCGTCGATACGCCGGTGCCATCGCAATTCTCGCACGAAATTCTGAATGCGAATCCGTACGCCTACCTTGATGACGCGCCGCTCGAAGAGCGCCGAGCGCGAGCCGTCGAGATGCGGCGCGTGTTGCCGGCATCCGTGCTCGAAGAAGTCGGCGCTCTCGATCCAGCAGCCATAGCGCAGGTGCAGCAGGAGGCGTGGCCGGATGTCCGCGACGCCGATGAACTGCAGGATGTGCTGCATACCCTGATAATGTTGCCAGCGCCGAATGACAGCATTCAGCATTCAGCATTCAGCAATCAGCTCGAATCCGCTGGCCCGAAGCTCGCCGCCAGTTGGCACGGATTCTTCGATCGCTTGCAACAAGAGAATCGCGCCGTCGTGGCCGAAGCCAGTGGCAAACGCTATTGGGTAGCTGCCGAGCGCGTCGAGGCCTTCCAGTCATTGCATCGTGTGGTGACGGGGCTCTGCCCCGTCCCGGCGGGGCGAAGCTCCGCCACCACACCGCCGCTGAATTTCGACGATGCCGTGCTGGCTGCAGTGCAGGGTTGGATCGCACATCTCGGCCCAACCACCGCGTCGGAAATAGGCGAGTTGCTGGGACTGCCCGCGACCGAGATCGAAAAAGCTCTGCTCCGCATGGAAGCCAGCGGAGCAATTCTCCGCGGCAACTTCCGCCCTACTGCTTCGCGTAAAGACGATTCGCGCCCCGCGGCGTCCGCTGCCAGCGAACTCGAAACCGAGTGGTGCGAGCGCCGTCTGCTCGCCCGTATTCATCGCCTGACCGTCGCCACCTTGCGCAAGCAGATCGAGCCGGTAAAAGCAGCGCAGTTCATGACTTGGCTTTTGCGCTGGCAGCATCTCGCTCCCGGCACGCAGGTGCGCGGAGAGCATGGCACACTCGAAGTGATCCGCCAGCTGCAGGGGTTTGAAATTCCCGCCAGCGCTTGGGAACGATTTGTGCTGGCGCGCAGAATCTCCGACTACGATCCGGCGTACCTCGATCAACTGTGCCTGACGGGCACAGTGGGATGGGGGCGCCTGTCGCCGCATCCGGCGACTCTTGAAGCAACCGGAACCGATGAGACAGGCCATGAAAACCGGCGTCGAGTGATTCCGACGCGAGTCGCGCCAATTGCATTTTTTGTGCGTGAAGACGCCGACTGGCTTCGTCCACATCACCCCGGCGCGGAGGATTCCACCACTTCGTTCCTGAGCCCGGTGGCGCAGGCGCTGCTCGAACTCTTGAAGCATAGGGGCGCGCTGTTCTTCCCCGACATGGTGCGAGCGACGGGCCGTCTCAAAGCGGAAATCGAAACCGGACTGTGGGAACTGGTTGCAGCCGGCCTCGTGACCGCCGACGGATTCGAAAACCTGCGCGCCCTCGTAACGCCGAAAAGTGCCTCTAGCAGCGGCCTCGCAAAAATGCGCCGCCCGCGCCATGCGCCCGGACGCTGGTCGCTCCTGCACACCGAAGGCGCCGATCGCGACCGCAGCGTCGAATCCTGCTGCTGGATGTTGTTGCGCCGCTACGGCGTGGTCTTCCGCGACCTGCTGGTGCGCGAAACGAATCTGCCGCGATGGCGTGAATTGCAGATCGGCTACCGTCGTCTCGAAGACCGTGGCGAGGTTCGCGGCGGGCGCTTCGTCGATGGATTTCTCGGAGAGCAGTTCGCGCTTCCAGTAGCCGTCGAATCCTTGCGCGCCCACCGCAGGCTGCCACAGAATGCAAACGCCGAGCGCGTCGTCATAGCCGCCGCCGATCCGCTGAACCTCGTGGGAATCATCGTTCCCGGCGAACGCATTCCCGCGATCTCCGGAAGAAGCGTCACGTTTCGCGACGGCGTGTGGGACGCGGAAGATGCGCTGCTGGCCGCTGGTTACTAGTCCACGACTAAGCGTTTGCTGGTGGAGCGCCGGGCGTCCCCGCCCGGCTGACGGGCGAGACGCCCGTCTCTCCACCAACCTATGTCCCTCACGGCAAATCTAATTTCAGCAGCACCTGCGGATCCAAATACACCCCCTGCCAGCGTAATGCCAGATGCAAATGCGGCCCCGTGGCGCGCCCCGTGCCTCCGCTAAGCCCGATCGGCTGCCCTTTACTCACATCGTCGCCTTCTTTGACGAGAAAACTGGACAGATGCAGATAGAGCGTCAGCAGTCCCTGGCCATGGTCAATCACCACGAAGTTGCCTTCATAGAACATAGGTCGCGCCAGGATGACGCGTCCGCTATTCACGGCTGCCACCGAGGTTCCACCGGGCACGCGGAAATCGAGCCCAAAATGCGTGCTCTGCACCGAGCCATTGAAGACACGCTCGGCGCCAAACACGTCGGAGATTTCGGCAGTCACCGGAGCGGCAAACGACCCTTTCCATTCGCGCCCCGGGCTGAGGGTTTTAAAAGCATCGGCTTTGGTCTCCTTGTCCTGTTCGATCTGGTGCAGGTCTTCGGGACTGGGAGCAGTGTAGCGTCCGGGAACTGACAGCACCACGTGGCGGGGATAGCTTTGGTGTTGCACGCGAATTTGTTTTTCGAATGAGATCGTCTGTCCGGCAGATGGCAAAGATGAAATGTCAGCGTGAAGCTCGATCGGGTACGTTCCCGGCTTGGTTTCCAGGCTGACTCCAGCGAGCGCGAACCATGATTTGCTGCTCGCGTCAAAGCTGAAGGCAATCTCATGTCCGAGCCAGTTGGCTGAAAGCGTGCGAACCGGCTCCGGCGTGTTGACGCGGAAAAGCACCGGCGCTCCGTTGACCAGGCGGGCGGGTTGGTTGACGACCGTCCAACGGGCGGCGGTCGAGTGGGCGACAGTTGCCGCTCGTAGATTTCCGGTCAGCGCAACTAGCACGAACACGATGAGCGCATGCGAATAGAGATAGCGCACTACCCAGCGTACCACTGGTAGATTTGAGACTAGGGGAAAGAGTACTCTTGTGTTGACGTTTTCCACGTTACTCGGGTAACGCGCATCCCAACGACCGGTAGAGTAAGCTGTCGAAGCCACAAACCGCAAGCCACTAGGGAGCGATAGGAGCCGCCACGTGCGATTCAATTTTGAAGTCGAACGCGAGACCGACGGTCGATGGATCGCTGAAATTCCAGAGGTTCGGGGTGCCATGGCGTATGGATCGTCCGAGGGCGAGGCTAAAGCAAAGGCATACGCATTGGCACTGTATGCAATTGCCGACGACGTAGAAAAGTCCAAGGACATTCCAGAATCCATCAGTGTCCTCACCGTCTCCGCCTGAGTCAATGGCCGAGTGCCAAGGCCAAAGCAGTGATGCGCGCACTTCTCCGAAAAGGTTAGACCGTAGTCTCAGGGGGGATCGCACGTCAAATTGCACCATCCTGACTTTGGGAACTACATGTTCGGATTTCATGACCAGGAAGAAATTGGTCCGCGCATGTTAGCCAAAATTGCGAAACACACCGGTTTGACGCCCGACGATCTCTGAGAATCTGGAATCCAAACGATTCCGCCGCGGTAAACTGCAGTTCCTTAACTTTCACTTAATCTTCTTAGTGTTATATCCCAGTCCATCCGTGGCGCAGTACACTCGCTCTCCAATGACCCGACCCGTCTTATCTCTTTCGAAAGTCACGCGGGCCTGCGGGTCAATCCCACCTCCGCGCACGAAGAACGTGTCCGTATTTTCGGGCAACAGTTCCGTGGGCGAATCCTCGCCAGTACTTTGAACGTAGAGTTTGTCTCCTTTACGCGTCACCCTGTCGATGATCCACGATCCCATTGAGGCATACTCGCCCGCGAAGTTGTCAAAGCTGGCACTATCGACTTTGGCAACCGGAGGATCAGGGATAACCGCCGCGGATACCGCAAGCAGGGCTATCCACTTGCCTTGGCGTTTCTCATAAGTATCGACCTGGCGGAGAGTCGTGCTGAGGACAATGTCACCAAAATGTTCCTTAAAATCGTACACGTAATCCACCAGCGCGATGTTGCCCACAAATTGGAAGTGGAAGTCCGAAACCAGTCTCTCGATCTTGTGGTCCGGAATTACGCGCGACGCCTGCTGACACTCATCCATAATCTGTTTTCGTGTACCAGTGGCATTGCCTTCGATGTCGCGAAAATTCGCGTCGACGAATGTAGCCCACGTTTGCGCGTCACCCGACGCGCAGGCGTTGGCGCGAGCCCGAGCAGCGGAAATGATTTGCTGCTCGTCCTCGGATGTGGAGGCGTTTGTTGGAGCAGTGCTGGGCTGAGCGGATTGCGCCACCGTTGGGAGCGTCAGGAACAAGATGGGTGAGACGAGGGTCGAAATCAGTCTGCATAGGTTCATCGTGAATCCTTTCGGACGGACGATGAAGTTTAGCCGGAGTTGTGAGACCAGTTCTAGTCGTCTTCTTCTGCTTCTTCGTTGATCTTGATGCGGAGCGACTTGAGGAACTTCATATCCTGATCGCTGATCTTGAGTTCAGGATTGGTGCTGAGGGTGGAGACCAGGGAAGTCTTGTCGGTAGTGTGTTCGCCTTGCTTGCTGACGCCGATGGTGGCTTCGAGAACCAGGAAAATGTCGTAGCCGCCTTCTTTAATGCGGGCAACGACTTCGGCGATCTGCTCGGAATCGGACAGAGACTCGTTGATCGCTTCTCCAAGATCTTTCATGAGCTGCTTCAGTTGCTGATCCACGAGTCCCCCTGGAATCGGACGCCGCTGACGGGGACGTCACAAGTGGTTGTGATGCCGCCCATCGCCATTGTACGCTTGGCCGCTGCTAAAATCGACTAATGGTGACCGGCTACCGGCCAAGGATCGACCGGCCAAGGATCGACGGCCAATGGATGAGAAAGATCAAGCTGATCTTCCGCGCGGCTGCCGACCTCCTGGAGCGCAGCCGAATGGGCCGGGCGCTGCTGGCGGGGATCCGCGCGTCCGCCCGATCCTTCGGACAGGTGCTGCACCAGCTTTGGCTGGAAGTGACTGGATTCACGTTCCTGGCGATGGCCGTGGTCGGGGCCATGGCCGGCATGCGCGAATACGGGAAGTACCAGTCTGGCCACACGGCAGGGCCGGGACGGTTGCTGCTTGCGGTATGCTTCACGATTTCCTTCGCCTGGTTCGGGTTGAGTTCATTCTGGCGGGTAAAAAGGAAAGCTAAAGGCTAAAAGAAGAAGGGCAGGAAAAAATGACAGTACTCAAGACGGCCGAACCCGCAGTCAAGCGTGAAGGCGGGCTGCCAGGCCCAGAGACGTCTTCGCACATCCCGGTACGCCCCCTCTATTCGCCAGCCGATCTTGCCGCCTGGGACTACGATCGCGATGTCGGGTATCCGGGCGAATTTCCTTACACACGTGGTGTGCAGGCCACCATGTACCGAGGCCGCCTCTGGACCATGCGCCAGTATGCAGGCATGGGCGATGCTGAGGAATCGAACAAACGCTACAAGTATCTGCTGGCCAATGGGACGACGGGGCTATCGGTGGCCTTTGATTTGCCAACGCAGATTGGTCTGGATTCCGACAATCCTCTGGCGGTGGGAGAAGTCGGCAAAGTTGGCGTGGCCATCGATTCGATCGAAGACATGCAGCGGTTGTTCGATGGCATTGACCTGACCGCGATTTCAACATCAATGACCATCAATGCGACGGCGTCGATTCTGCTAGCGCTATACGTGGCCGTGGCGCGACGGCAGGGTAGGGATATTCGTAAGCTCTCCGGCACCGTGCAGAACGATGTGCTCAAGGAGTACATCGCGCGCGGAACCTATATTTATCCGCCCCAGCAGGCGATGCGGATCATTACAGACGTCTTTGCCTGGTCGAATGAGAATGTGCCGGAGTGGAACACGATCTCGATCTCGGGCTATCACATGCGCGAGGCGGGATCGACGGCGGTGCAGGAAGTCGCCTTCACGCTGGGCAACGGAATCGCCTATGTGGAAGCGGCGATTCGCACGGGTCTCGATATCGATAAGTTCGCTCCGCGGTTATCCTTCTTCTTCAACGCCCACAGCAATTTCCTGGAAGAGGTTGCGAAGTTCCGCGCCGCGCGGCGGATGTGGGCGAAGATCATGCGTGACCGTTTCAAGGCGAAGAATCCAAAATCGTGGATGCTCCGCTTCCACGCGCAGACGGCCGGGTCCACGCTGACGGCGCAGCAACCGGAGAACAACATCGTGCGCACGGCCATCCAGGCGATGGCAGCGGTGCTCGGCGGAACGCAGTCTCTGCATACGAATTCGTTCGACGAGGCTCTGGCCCTGCCGACCGAGGCGTCGGCCCGGATCGCGCTGCGCACGCAGCAGGTGATTGCGTTCGAGTCGGGCGCGCCGCAGACGGTCGATCCGCTGGCGGGCTCATATTACGTCGAATTGCTGACCAGCGAAATCGAGAAGCGAGCCGACGACTATCTTAAAAAAATCGAAGCCATGGGCGGCATGCTGAAGGCGATCGAACGCGGGTATGTGCAGCAGGAGATCCAGAACGCGGCCTACGAATATCAGCAAGCGGTCGATCGGCAGGAGGCGGTGGTGGTCGGCGTGAATCGATTCCATATCGAACAAGAGCACGCGGTGCCGATCCTGCGGATTGATCCGGCGTTGGAGCCGAAACAGGTGGAACGACTGCGAGCGCTGCGTGCCAAGCGCAACCCCGAGACATGCCAGGCCACGATCCGAGCCGTCGAACAAACGGCGCGCTCGGGAGAAAATCTCATGCCACGAATACTGGCAGCAGTGGAGGCGAATGCCACGGTGGGCGAAATTTCAAATGCGATGCGAAAGGTGTATGGGGAGTACAAGGAAGCAGTGGTGATCTGAGGCGACATGTTTAGGGGATCTAGTTTGTCCAGGCTGAAGCGGATTGGATGTGGCGTTGTTGGAGTGATGGCACTTGCCTTGGGCGTTTACTGCTCCCTTGCGGCGCACGGTTTTTCTTATCGCAACTGGTTTGGTGGTCTGGTTTATGGACCCGTTGCGGTCGCGCTTGGAATGGTGGCACTGCTCGGGGCGGTCTTCAATTGGCCAAGGATATGGGATTCGCCGCCGCGAGATCCTGCCTGAGAAAAGTGGTGAGCGGCCGCCGACGCTGATTCAGCTAGCCGGCTTGTAGTCGCAGGCGTTACGGCACCCTTCGCAGTAAAGCAGGCCGTCGGTGCAGAGGCGTACGTCGAGTTGAGACTGACAGTACACACAGTATTTGTCGCACTCGCAAGCCGCTTCAGTCTTTTCGCATTGCGCACAGAGGACGCCTGATTTACCCAAGCCTGGCTTAGAGGACATGCTTCGAGTTTAGTTCGGCGCGCCCCGGGAAGGAATGTAACGGAAGTCACCCAACAGCGAATCTCAGGTGTCAGGTCCCAGGTCTCAGGAAGACCAAAACAAAATACAATCCGGTAGCCGAAACAGGGGGTTGCTTTTCCTGAGACCTTGCATCTGAAACCTGAGACCTGTCTTGGATTTGCCGCCCTTCCCGTCTGGTGTTAAGTTAAACAGTTCCAGATTCAGGTAGTCCAACCGCTGTCTGAGCGAAGCTTGACCGAGGGTTCTTCTTGTCCGCTGTCGAAACAACTCCTGTTGTCCGCAAGACCGCATTGAACGCCGTCCATCGCCAGATGGGTGCGAAGATGGTCGATTTCAACGGTTGGGACATGCCGGTGGAATACCCGGCCGCGATCGGTTGCGGCATCGTGGCCGAGCACATGGCGGTACGCACCGGCGTCGGCATTTTTGACGTCAGTCACATGGGTGATATCCGATTGGCCGGACAGGAAGCGCTGGCCGCCGTGCAGCATATCTCGATGAATGACGCGTCGCGGTTGGCGATCGGGCAAGCGCAGTATTCGGCGTTGCTCTATCCTCAAGGCACTTTTGTTGACGATGTCATCGTGCACCGCCTCGGCGAAGATGAATACCTGCTCGTGATCAATGCGGGCACGCGCGAGAAGGATTTCAATTGGGTGCGCGACAACACGCGCCAGTTTGATTGCGCGGTTGAGAATCTGTCGGATGAGTTCACGCAGATTGCGATTCAGGGGCCGAAGGCGGTCGATTTGATGGAAAAGCTGAACCCAGGGGTCGATGTTCCGATTCGCGATCCGAACGTTCGCGCCCCTTTTCAAAAGCTGATATTCCGTGCCGACTTTAGTTTCCTCAAATTCTACTGGCTCACTCGGGGCATGATGCTGTCGATGACCGGGAACGCGCGCCGGATCGACCCGAACGTGCTGATTGCGCGGACCGGTTACACGGCCGAGGATGGATTTGAAATCTATATTCCCGCTAACGAGTCCATCAGCGCGCTCGTTTGGGATGGATTGTTAGCGGCGGGAAAAGAATTTGGCGCGATCCCCTGCGGCCTTGGTGCGCGCAACACGCTGCGCTTGGAAGGCAAGTTACCCCTCTTCGGACACGAAATCTCGGATACGATCAATGTCTGGGAAGCGGGACTGGATCGTTTCTGCAAGATGGAGAAGCCGGATTTCATCGGACGCTCGGCACTGGAGAAGGCGAAAGCTGAGGGCGTGAAGAGAACGCTGGTCGGGCTTGAGATGGTCGAGCGAGGCATCGCCCGCGACGGATACAAGATTCTGGACGAGGGCGGGAGCGAGATCGGCTACGTTACCAGCGGTTCTCCGGCGCCGTTCCTGAAGAAAAATATTGCGCTGGCCTATGTTCCGCCTGAGCATGCCGCGATCGGGACGATGGTAAAGGTAGAAGTCCGCGGGCAAGGCGTAAGAGCGCAAGTGGTGCCAACGCCGTTTTATAAGCGTCCGAAGAAAGCCTGAGAGCAAAGAGCCAGAATCCACCAACAAGAATCCAGGAGCAAGAAGCCGATGCCTTACCCAACCGACCGCAAATATACAAAGGAACATGAGTGGATCACTACCGAGGGCACGATCGGTATCACCAACCATGCCCAAGACTCGCTCGGTGACATCGTCTTCGTGGAACTGCCGAAGGTGGGGGCGGAGATCACCGCGGGCAAGACTTTCGGCACGGTCGAGTCGGTGAAGGCCGTTTCCGATTTGTACGCTCCAGCCTCGGGGACCGTCACTGCTGTGAATGAGAGTCTGGCTACGGCCCCGGAGCAAGTAAATAAAGATGCGCATGCCGCCTGGATGCTCAAGATCAAGGTGAAGGACCCGGCGGAGATGAATGCGCTGCTCTCAGCGGCGGACTACGAGAAATTTGTGAGCGAAGAGGCGGGACACTGAAAACCATTGCAGAGGTCAGAAGTCAGATCGCAGAAGTGAGCCCCCTGGCTCCCACCGATGTCTACGGAGGCCGAGGGTTTCACTTCTGCAATCTGACTTCTGACCTTGCAATCGCACCGAAACGGTCGCATCCCTCATCCAATATGAGCTCCTATGAGATATCTGCCTAAATCTCCCGCCGATCGTGCCGCCATGCTGCAGGCGATCGGGATCCGTTCGATCGACGATCTTTTCTCGCCGATTCCGGCCGAGTTTCGCCTGACGCGCGATCTTGCTGTCCCCCGGCAAATGGCGGAGTCGGAAATCGTAGACTGGTTCAAGCAACGGGCAAAAGAGAACGGCGAAGGTTACACCAGTTTTCTCGGAGCCGGGGCGTACTTCCACTATCGCCCGGTGGTCATCGACGCGCTGGTGCAACGCGGCGAATTTCTGACGTCCTACACTCCGTACCAGGCGGAGTTTGCGCAAGGCACGCTGCAAGCAATCTTCGAATTCCAGACCATGATTTCTGAACTCACGGGTATGGACCTGGCGAACGCCTCGATGTACGACGGCTCAACCGGAGCGGCTGAGGCCGTGATGATGGCGGTTCGCATCACCGGCAAACATTCGGCAGTGATCGCGCGCAACCTGCATCCGGAGTATCACGAGGTGCTCCACACATACGCGACGCACCAGGCGATTCCGCAGAAGATGGTTTCGTTTACCGACTCGGGACGGATTGATCTCAAGGAACTCGAGAAGGCAGTAAGCGACGATACAGCGTGCGTCCTGATTCAGTCGCCGAATTTCTTTGGGACGATTGAAGATGTCGAAGCGATTGCCGATATCGCACACAGACGCGGCGCGCTGCTGATTGTCTCGATCGCCGAGGCGGTGTCGCTCGGGATTGTCGAGCCGCCGCGAACGGCCGATATCGTGGCCATGGAAGCGCAGTCGTTCGGAGTGCCGCTCGGATTCGGCGGCCCCTACTGCGGCGTGCTCGCCACGAAAGAGAAATTCGTACGACAGATGCCGGGCCGTCTCGCCGGTCAGACGGTCGACAAGAACGGCAAGCGCGGATTTGTGCTGACGCTGGCAACGCGCGAGCAGCATATCCGCCGCGAGAAAGCGACTTCGAACATTTGCACCAACCAGGCGCTGGTCGCGCTGATGGTGAACATCTTCATGACCGTATACGGCAAGGTCGGATTGCGAGAGCTGGCAAAACAAAATATGGCCAAAGCCGCATACGCTGTCGATCAGTTCAGCAAACACACCAAGGTGCGCTTCGCGGGCGCGCCCCGATTCAACGAATTCGTGGTCGAGACCAGCGAAGACCCGTACGCCATCAACTTGCGACTGCTCGGACACAGAATCGTTGGCGGGCTGCCTTTGAAGAAGTTCTATCCCGAACTCGGCCACGCGGCGCTGTGGTGCTCCACCGAATTGACCACGCGATCCATGATCGATACCGCGGTCGCCCTCGTAGCCGAAAGCGAGCGCTCGGTTCGAAGTAAAGACGCGGAGCCCGAGGAAGTGGCGCAATGAAGACGAAGCACATGACCCGCAAAGCGACGCGTCACATCAGCCAGAACGAAGGCTTGATTTTCGAAAAGTCATCGCCCGGCAAGGCGGCGTGGAAGTTGCCGCCGCTCGATGTTCCGGAAGTCGACACGGCGAAATTACTTGGCAAGCAGGAGCGCAAGGATCTGGGCGACATGCCGGAAGTTAGCGAGATCGAAATCATCCGTCACTTCACGCGCCTCTCCACATGGAATTACGCCATTGATCTCGGAATGTATCCGCTAGGTTCCTGCACCATGAAGTACAACCCGCGCGTGAACGAGTTTGTGGCGCGCGTCGAGGGCCTCGCCAACGGCCATCCTTATCAGGCAGAGAAGGTCTCGCAGGGCGCTTTGCAAATTATGAAAACTCTGAGTGACTGCCTGCTCGAAATCACCGGCATGGACGCGATCACCCTGCAACCGGCTGCGGGCGCGCAAGGCGAACTCACTGGATTGCTCATGGTGCGCGCCTATCACCAGTCAAAAGGCAACGCCCGCAAAAAAATTCTCATCCCCGATTCGGCCCACGGCACCAATCCCGCAACGGCGGCCACGGTGGGTTATGCGGTCGAGAACTTGAAGTCGAACGACCGCGGCATGGTCGACGTGGCGGCGTTGGCGGCACAGATGAATGAAGACGTCGCCGCGCTGATGGTGACCAATCCGAATACCCTCGGAGTTTTCGAGCAGGAGATTCACAAAATCGCCGACCTCATGCACGACAAAGGCGGTCTGCTCTACATGGACGGCGCGAACATGAACGCGCTGGTCGGCAAGGCGCGCCCCGGGGATTTCGGCGTTGATGTCATGCATCTCAATTTGCACAAGACGTTTTCCACGCCGCATGGCGGAGGCGGTCCGGGATCTGGGCCGGTGGCGGTGAAGAAAATTCTTGAGCCGTTTCTGCCGACGCCGGTCGTCATCACCAAGCCAGATGGCACGCTTGGATTCGAATACAACCGTCCGCAGTCGGTGGGCCGGGTGCGCGCGTTCTACGGGAATTTCGGCATGTTCATCCGCGCGCTGGCCTACATCTTTGCCAACGGGCCGGACGGCTTGCGGCAGACGACCGAAGACGCGGTGCTCAACGCGAACTACATCCGCAAGGGACTCGAAGGCGTTTACGATCTGCCCTACTCGACGCCGTCGATGCATGAAGTCGTTTTCAGCGACAAGCTCCAGTCGAAGAAGGGCGTGAAGACTATGGATCTTGCCAAACGCTTGATCGACTATGGATTCCACCCCTACACGACGGCTTTTCCCTTGATCGTAGCGGGTGCGTTGATGATCGAGCCGACCGAGAGCGAGCCCAAAGAAGAACTGGATCTGTTCATCGAGGCGATGAAATCGATCGCGGAAGAAGTGGAAGAAGATCCGCAGTGCGTACTCGACGCCCCCCACAACACGCGCATCTCCCGTTTAGACGAAACGCAGGCCGCGCGCAACCCGGTCCTGCGCTGGAAGCCGGAAAACGCCTAGGGACGGCCAGCGGCCCTACTGGCCTGTGTGGCGCGGACACTCTTGTCCGCGAAAAGCCGCGGGTTACACGGATGCGGTTTGGAAAGGGCACGGCTTCAGCCGTGCCGATAAGAGCCACAACAGATATGGGATTTAGCCCCTGAGGGCGCTCAGGCGAGCGCGCTCCTTGCTAGAATCAGCGGAGCCCAATCCTATGCCCGAAGATCCCGCCCAGCCAGAAACCCCCCGCCAGTTGGCCGAGCACCACTACTACGCCGCGCTTGATCTGGTTCTCGAAGGCCACCACGAGCAAGCGGTCGAACAGTACCGGCAGGCGGTGGCGGCCGATCCCAAGTTCACCGACGCGCTGCACGGACTAAGCCGCGCCCTGCAGGACCTCAACCGCTTCGACGAAGCGATCGCCGTCTCCCAGCAAATCTCAGCGATCGATCCCGACGACATACTGGCGCACACCAGCCTCTCGATCCTGTATCAGAAAAAGGGAATGGTTCCCGAGGCCGAAGCGGAGGGCAACAAGGCGCGGGTGCTGGGCTGGAAGCAGCAGTTGAAGAAGAGGAGCGGGTAGTGTTCCGTGGGCTGTGGTCGGCATGAAAGTTCGCGACGTCATCAAGCGCTTTGAGTAAGACGGCTGGCGTATCGCTCGCACCAAGGGCAGCCACCGGCAATTTCATCATGCGACAAAGCCCGGTACCGTCACGGTTGCTGGCCATCCGTCAGTGGACATTCCGCCCGGACGTCGAACAATATCCTCAAGCAGGCAGGGCTTAAATGAAATACCTCATCGTCTGCGAAAAATCAAACACGGGGTGGGATACGCTCCCGATTTGCCTGGCCAAGGCGCGGCGGGCGAAGGAACTCATCCGCGAGGCCGTTGAGTTTCACTTGGAAGGCACGCGAGAGCACGGCGATCCTATCCCCGCCCCCATCGCGATGACCGAATACGTCACGATCTGAATGGCGAGGCCTGTTTTCCGACGCAAGACTTGTGACCCCAGCGGCTGAAGCCGCATTCAGAAAAATCCAGCTACCGCAGCGCTGAAGCGCTGCGCCACCCAAAATCAGGTTCCTCTCCGCGCATTCTGCGCCCTCTGCGGTAAAATTGGTCTATGCGTGAAGTCGTAGTCGTTTCTTCCGTCCGCACTCCGGTGGGCCGCGCGTCTAAGGGGACGCTGCGGGCTACGCGTCCCGATGAACTGGCTGCCGTTACGATCAAGGGCGCCCTCGATCGTGTGCCGCAACTTGATCCCAAGGAAATTGAAGACGTAATCCTGGGCTGCGCTATGCCCGAAGGCGAGCAGGGGATGAACGTGGCTCGCATCGCGTCGCTGCGCGCGGGGCTGCCGATTGAGGTGTCGGCGGTCACGATCAATCGCTTCTGCTCGTCCGGCTTGCAGGCGATTGCCATGGCGGCCGAGCGCATTATGAGCGGCGGCGCCGAGGTGATGGTGGCAGGCGGTACCGAATCAATGTCGATGATCCCCATGGGTGGCAACAAGGTTTCGCCGAACCCCTGGCTGGTGGATCATTTTCCCGGCACTTATCTTTCGATGGGGCTGACGGCGGAGCGAGTGGCGACGCGCTTCGGCATCACGCGCGAACAGTGTGACCAGTTCTCGCTGCGCAGCCATCAGAAAGCGCTGGCGGCGATTGCGGCGGGTAAATTTGAGGATGAGACTGTAGCCGTGCCGGTGAGCTTTACCACTCCGAATGGATCGAAGCCGAAAAGGACGGAAATCACCTTCAAAGTAGACGAAGGCCCGCGCGCCGATACTTCTATGGAGGCTCTGGGCGCCCTTAGACCCGCGTTCCACGTGAAGGGCGTAACCACGGCGGGAAATTCTTCGCAGATGTCGGATGGCGCAGCGGCGGCCGTCGTGATGTCGGCCGAGCGGGCCAAGGTTTTGGGCATCACTCCGCTGGCGCGCTACGTCGCGTTCGCCACCGCCGGATACAAGCCGGAAGAAATGGGCCTGGGGCCCGTGTTTGCCATTCCCAAGGCGTTGAGGCTGGCGGGGTTGAAGCTCTCCGACATTGACGTGATCGAACTGAACGAAGCGTTCGCGGCGCAGTCGCTGGCGGTGATCCAGGAAGCTGGGCTTGACCTTGAGCGTGTGAATCCTAACGGTGGCGCGATTGCTTTGGGGCATCCGCTCGGATGCACGGGAGCAAAGCTGACGGCCAGCGTGATTCGCGAACTGAAGCGCCGCAAGGGACGCTACGGGATGGTGACGATGTGCGTCGGCGGAGGGATGGGCGCGGCGGGGATTTTTGAAAATCTGGCGTGACGTTTTTTACTCGATCTTTACCAATCTCTATGTTCGTTGACGCTGTTTTGGGGTATCCTGTGTTGTTAGATTACCCTTTGACTAAGTAAGTAGAACGGCAGAGTTTCCCCCGATTCGCGTCCATCGGGTGGGAGGTGCTTTATGCGGCTCTCCGGCTTCGTCGTGGCGTCTCTCCTGTTAGTTTCCGCAACTCTTCTGGCACAGCACTCCGCCGGTGGTGGCGGATCAAGCTCCGGCGGCTTTTCCGGTGGTTCTTCTCACGGTGGTTCTGGTGCGGGTGGCGGCGGTTCTTCGCACGTTAGCTCGGGAGGCGGTTCCGGCAGTGCCTCCTCAATCGGGCGAACTGGTCAAGCGACGGCTGCATCGAATGCACGGGCTCACGCCCCGGAGTCGGGCGCGAAACCTGAAAAGAAGGGTTTTTTCTCGTCCCTGTGGCACAA
The DNA here is from genome assembly GCA_963730845.1 of uncultured Acidobacteriaceae bacterium. Taxonomy (GTDB): domain Bacteria; phylum Acidobacteriota; class Terriglobia; order Terriglobales; family Acidobacteriaceae; genus Acidiflorens. The sequence continues at coordinate 204,369 of CAVSTM010000015.1, forward strand.
GAAGGAGCCCCCCCAATCCTCCTTCTGTGGTGGCAGAGAAAGTCGAAACGCGAGTGGCGCGTGCCTTTCTTCCGCGCAGACCCATTCGTGTCCAAAGGGCACGGTCTGGACCGGATTTGGTAATGGTTATTGCGGCACGGGATATCACTTTAACGATTGCAGCGTCTTGGCGAGTCAACTGGCGGCGCAGCAGCGACACATGCAGGGGCAGTCTGACCCCGGCCAGTCCCTGTTCTATCGGTTGCTCTCAGAGCAATACCAGTCGTGCCTGGGGCGCAGTCGCGGTCTCTGGTCATATAACCGTGCGTCCCTGTTCGACGCTCCCTAGGCGTGGAGCGACGGGCGCCACACCCGTCCACACCGGCGTGACAGGTAACGTCGACGGCAGTTAACATTACGTGGTCGCCGTGCCGACGCTCGATCTTAACGACCCCCATTTGCGGCCCCTTCGGCGTTAGAATGGTTGTTGCGGCTTGTCCTGTATCTACTCAGCGGTCTCCAATTCGGCAATCTAAATCTCGAGGTCCAAAAAGAATGGCAACCACCGCACTACCCAAGACCAAGATTCTCGGCGGCAGCTTTCTGCTGGAAGAGCGGCAGACTGCCGACGTCTTCACCCCAGAGGATTTTTCAGAGCAGCATCTGATGATCGGGCAGACTACCGAAGAGTTTGCCGTCAACGAAATTCTTCCCCAGGCCGATAAAATCGAGCACAAGGACTATTCGATTTCGCGCGCTTTGCTGAAAAAAGCCGGCGACCTCGGCCTCAGCGGAGTTGAGGTTCCCGAAGCCTATGGTGGCCTCGATATGGACAAAGTCACCGCCGCCGTCATCGCCGACCATATGGCGAAGTACGCCGGGTTTGCCACTACATGGGGCGCGCACAGCGGCATTGGCATGTTGCCCATCGTTTATTTTGGTACCGAAGAGCAGAAGAAAAAATATCTGCCGCGGCTCGCTGCCGGAGAAATCGTCGGTGCGTACGCTTTGTCGGAAGCAACTTCCGGGTCCGACGCTCTCAACTGCCGCGCTCGTGCCGTGCTTTCGCCGGATGGCAAGCACTACGTCCTGAACGGCGAGAAGATGTGGATCACGAATGCCGGCTTTGCCGACCTGTTCACGGTGTTCGCGAAAATTGACGGCGAGCAGTTTTCCGCGTTCCTGGTCGAAAGAACTTTTCCGGGATTGTCCACCGGCGCCGAAGAGCACAAAATGGGCATTCGCGGATCCTCAACCTGCCCCGTCATTCTGAATGATTGCCAGGTGCCAGTCGAGAATCTGCTGGGCGAAATTGGCAAGGGGCACATCATCGCCTTCAACATTCTGAACATTGGACGCTTCAAACTTGGCGCGATGTGCGTGGGCGGAGCGCGGGTTTCGCTGGAAAACGCCGTGGCTTACGCCAAGCAGCGCAAGGCCTTCGGCAAGACGATCGGCGAATTCGGGCTGGTGCGGGAAAAGATCGCGAACATGGCCACGCTGATTTATGTCGGCGAGTCGCTGGTCTATCGCACGGTTGGCATGATGGACGCGCTGCTCTCGGAAATCGACTCCGCCAGCGGCGACGCCGGCGCCGTAGCCAAAGAACGGCGCAAGGCGATCGAGGAATATGCCGTCGAGTGCTCGATCCTTAAAGTCTGGGGCTCGGAGATGATCGATTACGTCGTCGACGAGACGCTGCAGATTTATGCCGGCTATGGCTTTGTGGAAGAGTATCCGGCGGAGCGCGCCTACCGCGATGCCCGCATCAACCGCATCTTCGAGGGCACGAACGAAATCAACCGGCTGATCATCACGGGATTCCTGCTGAAGCGCGCGATGAGCGGCCAGTTGCCGCTGATGCCGGCGATCAAGAAGTTGATGGACGAAGTGCTGAGCGGGCCGTCCGTCGGCGAAGAGATCGAGGGCCCGCTATCCGAAGAGCGCAAGCTGGTCGCACAGGCGAAGAAGCTCGGTCTGTTCGTTTCCGGAGCGGCCACGCAGAAATATATGATGGCGATCCAGGACCAGCAAGAAGTGATGGGCGCGATCGCCGATATGACGATCGAGATTTACGCCATGGAATCGGCGGTGCTGCGCGCGCAGAAGATGGTCGAACAAAAAGGCGAGGCGTCGGCTGCGCTGCCAATTGCGATGACGCGAGTGTATCTGACGCAGGCTCTCGAAAAAATCGAAGCGGCGGCCAGGAAAGTCATTGCCGACGTGGCCGAAGGCGACATGCTGCGGACGCAGTTGGCGATCGTGCGCCGCTTATCGAAGCACGAGCCCTTCAACACGATTGCGCTGCGCCAGGAGATTGCGCAGAAGACGATTGAGGCCGGGAAGTGGTGACTGGCGTAAACGATTACGGCTCGCGGCGATATGGCCCCTGGCACAACCGGTCGCCTATGATAGCTTCACGCGGAGGGAGTTGAAGAAAAATGTCGATCGGCACATTCACATTCACCGCGGTTCTGCATAAAGAAGGCGATCTGTACGTGCCGACTGTCCGGAAGTTGGCACGGTCAGCCAGGGAAAGACTGTCGAAGAGGCCGTAGCCAACCTCAAGGAAGCGACTGAGCTCTACCTCGAGGAGTTCCCCCCCGACGGCTCCAGTCGGCCGCTGGTCACCGTCTTCGAGGCGCGCTATGCCTAGACTGCCCGCATATCAGGGGCAGAAGCGGTCCGCGCTCTTGAACGACTGGGCTTCGCTCAGGTTCGACAACGTGGAAGTCACGTTATCCTTAATCGCGTTGGACCGGGTGGGGTCAGTGGTTGTGTAGTTCCCCTGCATTCGGAGCTTGCAATCGGCACATTGCGCGGAATCTTGAAGCAGCTCTGGAGTTCGAGCGGAAGATTTTATCGCGCAGCTGTAGTTAAACTGAAATGCCAGGCCGCGGCCATCCTCTGCACCTCGGCCTGCCGCGCGCTAGTTCTGTCACTCCTTAGGAAAGTTCGGGTCCGCCTTCACTTCGTCAATCTGCTTCGTGTGGCGCTCGGAGTGCGCCGAGATCAGCAGAATCCACTGATAACCATCCAGCGTCCCTAGCGCCGGGTGCGGACCGAAGTGGTCGCGCAGATCGTCATTGGTGGTGCGGATGTAATCCATCGTGGCTTTGCGGCTTTCATCGAAGGCCTTGATCAGCTCCGCCTCACTTGCCCAGCGATTGGTTGGCTTTAGAAATTCCGGCGCCTGCGCTTTGTGACTGCGGTCCGGAACCCTCTCCAGAATTATCGCGTCTTTTCCTGCAACTTCGGCACGCTTGGTCGGGTCAGCCGGCGACATCATGAACTTGGTCTGAACCAACCCTAGAAGCGTGGACTCTGACACGGCGATGTGTTCCGATACCTCGGCGACGGACCAGCGGTCCGGAGCCGACTTGAATCTCCACTGCTGCTCCGATAATCCAGCGATCGATTTCAGAAATGCATCGCGAGTCGCTTGCAGACTCTTGAGCGCGGCTTCACGCTCCTCGGCCGACAAAGTTGTTGGCGCTGGCGCGGCAGCGGCAGCAGTTTGAGCGGTGCTGGCCAGAGTCAGCGTGAGGACGAGGCACAGCACGGCAGCGAACTTCCGTAATTGAATTTTCATTCCTTACCCCTGTGAGATAGGAAATGCGGTAGGGGAATTATAACGGCGGATCGGCAAAGCGCAAATCCAGGCTTTCCCCTTACAGAATCGCGTAGGGACAGCCGACATCGGCTGTCCAAGCGAGCGCAGCTCGCTGCCCGCCGGGCATCACTCAAACCAGCCGCTGCGGTAAGCCAGCCACCACGACGCGTAGCCGATTGGGATGGTCGCGCCCAGAGCCCACCAGATCGGCAGAACGAAATCGGCGAGCAGCCCGAGCACGGTGAAGGAGACCCAGAAGATTTTGCGCTCCATATTCCGGATTGTAAGGCCTTTCCCGCCACTTGCGATCCCACGTGAAAGCCCGCGGAAAACTTTGGTTTTGCTGTAGAGACGAGGCTTGCCCTGTCTCGGCGCAGAGACGCGGCAAGCCGCGTCTCTGCGGCGAAGTTAGGCTTTGGACTTGAGTTCTTCCATAACACTCTGAATCAGCTCTTTGGCGTCGGTGAGGTTTTTCATGATGAGCTGCACATCCATGACCGGCTTGCCCGGCCAACGCTGACTCTGGCAGTAGACGCCATGTTGTCCAACCAGGGACATGGCATCGGTGACCAGGTCCATGGTGACGGCGAGGCGTCCGCGGGGCACTCCCATGCGGATTTCATAGTGCTCGAGTTCTTCCTGCTTTTCGTTGAAGACGGCCATAGACAAATTGTAATGGGGATGTGGGTATAATTCTTGGCGAAGCAGCAGTCAGCGATTTGCAGCGGTCAGAGGTCAGGTTGCGGAGGTAAGAGGCTCGGCCCTTGGCGCTCATCGATGGGGCAAAGGTTTCAATTCTGCAATCTGCCCTCTGACCGCTGCAATTGCTGACTGCTCCCTACGGAGGAACAATCATGAAGAAATTCGCATTACTCGCAGCATCACTGTTCGTAATCGCAACTCTCGCCTCGGCGCAAATGAACATGGATCAGGACAAATCCAAGCGTGCCAGTCCGCCGGCCAGTGCCGAATGCAAATTCTCGGATGGCAAGACCATCAAGATCGATTATTCCAGTCCGCGTGCAAAAGGCCGGAAGATTTTCGGTGAGGCGAGCGAGAAGGCAGTGGTGCCGTACGGGGAGATCTGGCGCACCGGCGCCAATGAAGCGACAACGTTTGTCACCGGTGATGGGAATCTTACGGTGGGTGGCAAGGTAGTGGCGGCAGGCAGCTACACCATCTTCACCATCCCCAAGGCGAGCGGGTGGACCCTCGTCATCAGCAAGAAGACGGGCGAATGGGGAACGGATTATCCCGGCGAGAAGGAAGATTTGGTGCGCATGCCGATGAGTGTTTCCAAAACCGCGGCGCCGGTGGAGAATTTCACCATCGCGTTCGACCAGACAGGCAGCAAGTGCACGCTGCGAATGGAGTGGGAAAACACCCGCGCCAGCGTCGACATTACAAAGTAAAAAATCCGTCTGTAGAAACGGGGCTTGCCCCGTCTCCACGGCGCTATACTGGAACCCGATGCGGCCCATGCTGCGCTTTCTTTGGAACTCCACCCGTGGCCACCGGATTGCCCCCTGGCGCAGTCCGTTTCTTCTATGGCGCATCGAGACCTACACCGGCGTCAAAATGACCCAGATCGGATTCCTGGAATTCTGGACGTTTCTGTGGACGGAGCGAACGAACCTGTGGCGCTTTCTGAAGTGGACAGCGGAGATGGATCGCTACGTTCATCCCGGAGCGAAGAACAGCTAGCGTAGGTACAGCTAACGTAGCGACAGCCGCCCTCGGCTGTCCAGCGGGGCGAAGTCCCGCCGCGTTCGTGATCGTCAGTATGAACGGACGTCAGTCGGAACAGACGAAACCCAGGCGAACTGGCGCTCGCCTGGACAGCCGATGGCGGCTGTCCCTACCTTCGCTTCAACGCCCTTCCATCACCACATTCACTTCGCTGCCCTTGCCCGCGCCCAGCAATTGGAAGGCTGATCCGCGGTTGGCGGCGATTTCCAGAAAACCCATGCTGCCCAGGATTCCGAAGACTTCGCCAGGAGCGCCTTCCGCGTAGTTCTTGCACATGCGTGTTGCCGGCGCCTTCGCTCCAATCGCGATCTTGAAGGCGGGCGGTGTGACCTCGAAAAGTCGGGGCACATCCTGTGGCGTGATGTTGGTGATGAGATTGCCGAAACGATCGACTTTCAGCACCACTCCTCGCAGCGTGCGCTCATCGACCGGCTTGGGGCGGGGCGCGCCAAAGCGGACATAATCGGTGATCTGTTCGCCGAAGCGATCGGGAGCGACTCCCTTTGCGAGATTGGCCGCGACCGGCGCGAAGATGTCGCGCGCGTGGAAGGTGTTGCTGCGCGGCTGCAGAAAATAATGCTCGGCGGTGACATGACGGACGGAGATGCGCTCCTGGCGATCGTAGATCAGGGAGAGCACGCCGTTGTCGGGAGCCACAAACAGGTGGCGGTCGCCGGTCATAATCACGGGCCGGCGCGCGGACCCCACTCCGGGATCGACGATCACCATATGCACGGTGCCGGAAGGGAAGTAGGAGTAGGCCTGCGAAATGGTCAGCGCGCCGTCCAGAATGTCGAAGGGCTGCACGGCATGGCTGATGTCAATGATCTGCGCCTCGGGGGCAATCTCGAGGATGACGCCTTTCATGGCGCCGATGAAATGATCGTTGAGTCCGAAATCGGTGGTGAGAGTGATGATCGCAGTGCGTGCCAATCTTTACCTCGTTGAATCCGACAATTTTCAGGAACTCTTCGAAGTATCGGACGTTGCACAATGGCGAGTCAAGGCAGAAGCGCATTCAGCAGTCAGCCATCAGCAATCAGTCATCAGGGTAGGGCACGGCTTTAGCCGGGCCGCCCGGAGCCAAAACAACGTGGGCATTAGTCCATGAGGGATACGCACTTTCGAGATTTAGCTGAAAGCTGAGTGCTGAATGCTAAGTGCTGAGTGCTGAGTGCTGAGTGCTGTCTACTCTACTTGCACGTCCCCCGACCCGGTGTGAACGGAAACCATGGGACCGCCACTGCCCACCTTGCCAACCACACTCTTCTTCGTCTCCTGGATGCGGCCTTGGACGGTCGTAGTAACGGGATGGCCCAGCGTCACGGTTCCGGAATTCGAGGAGATGTCGACGTCGAAGGCGGCGTCCGAGGGCAGATTAAGTGTGACGTTTCCCGAGCCGGTACGAATGCTCCACATATTCTTGGGCAAGCCTTTGCCGTGAATGTCGCCGCTGCCCGCCTCGGCATGAAATCCACCATTGATGCCGTTTACCGTGATGTTGCCGGATCCGGTGCGGATGTCCACGTCGCCCGCACCCGTTTCCTCGATCTCGATGTCACCGCTGCCCGCTTTGATCTTTGCCGGACCGGCAAGCTCGCGGCCGCGCACGTTTCCCGAGCCCGTCTGGAAATGCATTTCACCGGTGAGGCGCGCCAGCTTCAGGTCGCCCGATCCGCTCTCAAGATCGACATTGCCCTTCAGGCCTTCAACCGTCTGATCGCCGCTGCCGGTGTGAGCACGAATCGCGGTGTCCTCGGGAACGGTGATTTCGTAGTCGATCGAAATGTTGTTGAGGTTGACGTAGTCGATGCGGATGCTGTTGCCGTTCTGGCGAATCGGAGGATTGTTCTGCAACTCCTGCACCTCCGCCTTGTGGTCGCCGCCAAACCAGGAATTACCCGAAACGATCTTGGCATGAATCGAGACCGTGCCCGCAGCACCATTCCGGACGGTGATGTCGCCGGAGCGAGTCAGCACTTCGAGGTCGACCGGGCCATTGACCTGGAACGAACGGTCAAAGGTTCCAATGACCGAAGCGAAACCGGCCAGCGAAGTAGCCAAGACAAAGACCAGCGCACGGATGAATTGATGGCGAAACAACGAGGTGTTAGTCATGGCGGTTCGACTCCGTAAATCCGGCTTGTCATTAAATCTGGTTCGTCATCCTGAGCGAAGCGAAGGACCTATGCACTTTGCCCGCGCCTGCGAGAATACAGAGATCCTTCGCTTCGCTCAGGATGACAGTGTGCTCTGATGCCGCAAACGTGTTGGACCGCACACCACCGGCTTTTTCCTAAGACCTGACACCTGAAACCTGAAACCTTTCCTACTGCAGCACCACCTGGTCGCCTTCCTTCAGACCTTGCAGCAACTCGGTCTTGGCGCCATTCGAAATGCCGATGTTGACGGCAATCTTTTTCTTGCCTTCTTTGCCTTTCGGATCCGGCACTTCGACCGATGCCTTCTTGTCCTTGTCGTAAATGATCGAGCCTTCCGGGATCTGGAGCACGTTCTTGTGCTCTTCGAGAATGATCTCGGCGTTGGCCGTCATCATGGCTTTGAGCACGCCCTCGGGGTTGTTGATCGAGACGCGCACCTCGAAGGTAGTGACGTTGTCTTTTTCGACTCCCATGGGAGAAATCTTCGTCACTTTGCCGGTGAACGTTTTGTCCTTGAACGACTCGACTTTGATTCGGGCGGGTTGTCCCAGATAAACCTTGCCGATATCGCTCTCGTCCACCTTGCCTTTGACGTAAACCTCGCTGGTGTCGCCGAGCGTCATTACCAGCGTCGCCGTGGAACCCAGCACCAGTATCGAACTCACCGCATCGCCAATCTCCACGTCGCGCGATAAGACAATTCCGTCCAGCGGAGATTCAATCGTGGTGTAACCCAGCTGCTCTTCCAGTTGCTTCAGATTGGCGCGGTCCTGTGACACCTGCCCCTGCGCCTGACCAATCTTGGCCTGCAAAACCTGCAACTGCGCCTTAGCCACATTTTGCTTGTTCAGCGACATCTCGTAATTCTTCTCCGCATCGTCGAGCGCGGAAGCGGAAACCACGCCGTCCTTCGCCATGCCCTGGGCGCGCTCATACGCGCGCTTCAGCAGCGGAACGTCGGGTCCTTCGGCATCGACTTTGGCGCGCTCCAGGTCGGCGCGGGTGCCGTTCAAGCTGGCGCTCGAGCCCTCCAATTGCGCGCGAGCCTGGTCGACGCGAGCCTGAATCTCTTCCTTGTCGAGTTCGGCGAGGATTTGGCCCTTCTTAACTTTGTCGCCGTATTCGACGTACAGCTTTTTCACGATGCCGCTGGCCTTCGACTTGATCTCGACCTTGGTGATGGGCTCGATCTTGCCGGTGGCCACCACGCTCTTTGCCAGGTCTCCCTTTTCGACTTTGGCCAGCTTCGAGGGGTCGATCTTGGTTCCGCCGCTGGACGCAATCAGCGCGCCAGCAGCCACCAGAACCACAACGGCTGCTGCTATCGAGCTCCAGATAATGATTCGCTTGCGCCGCTTCCTTTTGACAGTGCCGTTACCATTGCCTTCCACGACCGCCTCCTGCTTGGCATTAAATCTTAGAACTGGCATTCAACTATTGTTACGGCAGAACCATCGAAATAGTTCCCGAGAGAATTCCCGAGCTTCGCATCAGGGCATCACCTTGCCCGTAGAGACGGGGCTTGCCACGTCTTGCTCTGCCGCCTCCCACGTACTTAGACCGCCGGGCAACAAAAAAGAAAGCGATCCCGTTTCGGATGTAATCCTCGGACGCAATCAAGGGTTCAGCCTGATTGTACCGCCGCGAGTTCGAAAGTCCGCAATCATGCTCCATGAATTTCCATTCCCGTGAGCGATTATCCCTTTGGAATGTTAGAATTAGAGTTCCATGATTGCATACGTGCTGCTGCGGGTGTTCGTCATCCTGCTCCTGGTGGCGGCCAATGCCTTCTTCGCGGCAGCTGAGTTCGCGCTCGTCAGCGTGCGCGAAACGCGCATCCAGCAACTGATCGAAGCCCACCGTGCGGGCGCCCGCATCGCCCTCAAACTTCACCAGCAACTCGGCCGCGTCGTGAACGGAGTGCAACTGGGAATCACCGTGACCAGCCTGACCCTGGGCTGGCTGGGCGAACCGGTTCTGGCGCGATTGTTTGAGAGCTGGATCGGAAGCATCCCGCACGCCACCCTTTACGCTCATGCCATCGCCGTCGCCGTGGCATTTGTGATGATCACCAGCTTGCACGTGATCCTTGGCGAACTGGTTCCCAAATCGCTCGCCCTGCAACGGGCCGAGAGCGTCGCACTGGCAGTCGCGGCGCCCATGGATGTTTTCCTCACCGTCACCGCCCCCCTGACGATTGGCATGAGCCGCGCCGCTGGTTTTGTTCTGCGCGCCTTCGGCACCCGCGAGATCCGCCACGGCTCGCTTCACTCCCCGGACGAACTCAGGCTCATCGTAGCCGCGGCGCGTACTTCCGGACAGCTGTCCTCTGCCCAGGAGGAGATGCTGCTGAATGCACTCGAACTGGACAACATCACCGCGCGCCAGGTGATGGTGCCGCGAACCAGAATTTTTTCCTTACCCTCCGACCTCAACATGGACGAAGCCCTTTCGCGCGTGGTCGACGATCAGCACTCGCGCGTCCCCGTGTATGATCCGCAGCGTGGTCCCGAACATATTGTCGGAGTGCTTTACGCCAAAGACTTGATGCGTTGGACGCGGCTGCGCCTCGGCCTCACTGCTGATCCTCCCGCTGCCCAGCGCATTTCGCAGATGAAGATCGGCCAGGTCATGCACGATGTGCTGGTCGTGCCCGAAACCAAGTCATTGCTGGAACTGCTCGGTGAATTCCAGCAACGCAAACGGCACCTGGCGGTGGTAGTCGATGAATTCGGCTCCACTGCGGGAGTGATCAGCGTGGAAGACGTGCTCGAGCAACTGGTCGGCGAACTGGAAGATGAATTCGACGTCGCTTCCACGCAGCCCGCGGTTACCGACGCCAATGCGCCGATCGTTCTCGACGGAGCGGTCAACATTCGCGACCTCGAAACCCAATATGAGCTGAAGCTTCCGCAGGACGAAGGTTTCGAGACGCTGGCCGGCTTTCTGCTTTCAAGATTGCAAAAGATGCCCGCAGGAGGCGAGGCGTTCGATTATGAAGGGCGCCGTTATGTAGTAGAAAAAATGGACGGCCATCGCATCGCGACCGTCCGGATCGAGCCGTTACCCGCAGCCCCAGCCCAACGAACTGGAGATCTAACTACTTCAGCCGTTCCCAAGTGATTGTCCAAGTCACGGGAACTTCTGTTCCGTCCTTCTGCTTCTCTGTGCCCGCACCACGGAAGAAAAAGCGGTCCTGGCCCACCAAGTGATACGGGCGCTCCTGAGTTGTTCCTAGATAGTTGGGGGACGACGCCGTTTCCGGATGATGAATCATGATGTGCTTGTTTTCGCGTATCTCGAAGGCTCCGCAGTAGGAGATGAATCCATCGAGGGCAGAGGCCGCTTCGGGCGCGGTTGGCGTGTCCGCTTCCGACCAACGAGGGCGCCCGGATTTCATCAGCTGGGCGCACATGTGGCCGGAGGAAGTGTACATGAGGAAGCCCGTTGCGTCCCGCCCCAGGTCGGGATAGGGCGTCGTGTGGCCGTCGGAATACTTGTATTCTGTCGAAACCAGCTTCCAGGCCCCTAAAAAGTAATCCCGTATCGAACCCTTAGGCTGATACTCGGCGGGAGCGTCGCCGCTAGTCTGGCCGTAACTGAGAGCGGCAGAGAACACAAGGACAATTGAAACGATCGCCGTGCTCATGTGCATTCCCCGAAGCACTTCCACTTCATTACAAGGATGATACGACGAGGGATGATACGATCCGAATCGCCGCGACCGCAAGCTTAGGCAACGGGGCGGTGTGGCGCAGTTTGGATCTGGGCGTTCGAATTGAGAGAATAGCTGTCGTTATGCTCCATCAAATCTTCAGGCGGCTCCTCTATACCCTGCCCGTCATCTGGCTGGTCGTCTCCACCGTCTTCCTGCTGATTCATTTCGTTCCCGGCGATCCCGTGCAGCAGATGCTCGGCGAAGGCGCAGCCGCCGGAGACATCCAGGCGGCTCGTCACGCCTACGGACTCGACGTCCCGCTCGGCCAGCAATACCTGAACTACTGGCGTGGCGTGCTCCACGGAGATCTAGGCAAGTCGCTGCGCTTCAATCAGGGAGTTACCACGCTGATCGCGCAGCGCTATCCGTTAACTTTGCAGCTTACACTGGCCTCGCTGTTCGTGGCGATTGTGCTGGCCATTCCGGCAGGCGTGCGGTCGGCGCAGCGACGCAATCTGTGGGACGACCGCGCCCTGAGTGTAGTCAGCCTCTTCGGCCTGTCGTTTCCGAACTTCGCGCTGGGACCGGTGCTGATCCTGCTCTTCGCGGTCAAGCTGGGATGGCTCCCCGTCTCCGGTTCCGGCAGCCTCGCGCATCTGGTGCTCCCCGCCATCACCATGGGCGGAGCGCTAGCCGCGATTCTCACCCGCATGGTGCGTACCTCAATGCTGGAAGAGTTAGGCCAGGACTACATTCGCACCGCGCGAGCCAAAGGCTTGCCGGAGCGCACGGTCGTTTATCGTCACGCCCTGCGCAACGCCATGATCCCAATCCTGACGGTGCTCGGACTACAATTCGGCGCCCTGCTAGCCGGAGCGATCGTAACCGAAACCATCTTCTCTTGGCCCGGCATAGGACGTCTAACCATCCAAGCCATCGGCAACCGCGACTACTACCTGGTGCAGGGATGCATCCTGGCGATTGGGTTGACGTACGTCGCGGTGAACTTTCTGACCGACTTGCTGTACTCGGCGGTGAACCCGAGGATCAGACAGTAAATGCAAGCGGAATCACGGACGACGGGTGCCCCATTCTTGTGCGTTGTGTTGCGCAAGAGTGGGATGCCACGGAAGTGCCCCCCATGGGATTTCACGCCGGGGTGCGACGCTCGACAATTCTCACCCAGGTCATGCCAGCTCGGACGCCCTGAAAATTCGAATCGGGGGGTAGTCAAAAAACAGGTTAAATGTCCTCCCAGCCTGATGATCGCTAACAAGCGCACCTCAGTCGCCAACTCCAACATTGTTCCACACCTGCATTTTCTATATAAGTGAACCCAAGTCGTCGCTCATGTCTACCCTAGCCATCTCGCTCCCCCGCATCGCCCGCCACAATCCGTTGGCAGCCGTCGGAGTCGTGTTGGTCGCCATCTTCGTGCTCTCCGCAACCTTTGCGCCATGGATTGCTCCGCAAGATCCCGCGCATATCGATCTGCCGAACCGCCTGCAACCGCCCTCGCCGCAGCACTGGTGCGGCACCGATGAACTCGGACGCGACATACTCTCCCGCCTGATCTGGGGAGCGCGGATTTCGTTGTTCGTCGGTAGCAGTGTGGTGGCCTGTTCGCTTCTGCTCGGCCTCATCATCGGCAGCCTTGCCGGATACTACGGTGGCGGCATCGACCGCTTCGTCAACGTCGTGCTGATGAACGCGTTTCTTTCGTTCCCCGGAATTCTCATTGCGATCGCCTTCGTGGCCTTCCGCGGCCCCGGTATTTTTAATCTCGTCCTAGCGCTGTCGCTCGGAGGTTGGGTCGGCTACGCTCGTCTGGTCCGCGCCCAGGTGCTGGCCGTGCGCGAACGCGAATTTGTCGAAGCGGCGCGAGCGCTCGGCGCTGGAGATTTCCACATCATTACCCGCCACATCCTGCCTAATATTATTCAGCCGGTGATTGTGCAGGCGGCGATTGGCATGGCTGGCGCGGTTCTCGCCGAAGCGACCATGAGTTTTTTGGGATTAGGCGTGCCGCCACCAACCGCGAGTTGGGGATCGATGCTGAACGACGCCCGTTCGCACCTCTTCGATGCGCCGCATCTGGTGCTCTTTCCGGCAGTGACGGTGATGTTGGCGGTGCTGGCCTTCAACTTTATCGGAGACGCGCTGCGCGATCTTCTTGATCCAAGATCAAGGATTGAAGCGGGGTTGTAAGTGCTCGGCATAAATGGGCGCTGTCATCCTGAGCCTGAGCAGAGCCGACGGGGAGGGACCAATGGATTTGAATTATGCTTGAGATCCTTCGCTTCCCCCAGGATGACAGCCCGAATGCAAGCGTTTCAGAACGACTAGGCCGCCTTGGCTGGCTGCGCAGCTTTACGCATTGCAGCGAGACGTCCCTGCGTCTGTTTCAAACGCTCTGGCGCTCCCGCGGAGGTCGCAATCAGCTTTTCCACGTTTCCGAAGATGGCGGGATTCTGCATCTTCTCTCGCAGCTCTTTGACAAATGGCTCAACCTTTCCGAAGAAAACAAACATCTCACCGGAAAAACTGGGCTCCAGAAAGAGTTCTCGATTGAGCGCGCCATGCAATACAAAGGAAGCAGCCATCTCCCAGTATCCTCCAGCTTGACGAAGCCATGCATTCTCCTGGGTTCCTAACGCGGATGCGATTTTCGCGATGTCGTCCGCGGAATCCGGCCAAAAGCCGAGCCACCAGTTACGCGCTTTTCGCAGTTCAGCTTCGCGGCGCAGGTCATAAAGCTTCATAATCAGTTCAGCATCAGCGGTCGTCGGTGTATTAGACATTGCTCTTCTCCTGTCAAATGTTAAGGATTTGTGAAATCGTGCAACTCTCAAGTTGAACGCGACGAGATTGTTGATGATCTTGCTGCCTCAGAGATTCAACGAATTTAAAAATTTGATGTCCGCTAGCTGCTTTTCGGCGATTACTTTTCCCCTTTTACCGCGTCCAATTCAAGGACGGCAGATCGTGGAACTTTTTCCAAGGCTGGTTCGTATGAACAGACATATGGAACTCCAATTTCAAGTCGAATGCTTGCAGGATGTGGCGGTCGTGAACTGCTCGGGACGCATGGTGCGCGGAGCAGCGCTCGACGAGTTCCGGCGCCGGATCGAGCAACTCGAACGTATCCGCGTGCTGGTGCTTGATGTTTCCGAAGTCGACCAACTGGATGCGGGTGGTTTGGGAGCCCTGCTGCTGGTGCGCCGTTGGGCAACGCAGAACTCGGCAAATCTGAAACTGGTGAACCCGCCGGTTTTCTTTCGCCGAATGTTGGAAGCCACGCACCTGAACTCAGTGTTTGAGGTTTCTTCCCTGAGAGAGGCAATCTGCATCTTGCGGTCGAATGAATGCACGCCGCCGCGCCTCGCAGTTGCCTGAAGCAATCGGCCTCTGGGCGCGATGCGATATAATTCGCGCCCATGAAGCCTCCCTCCCATGTCACACGTAGCGACAGCCGTCCTCGGCTGTCCGCCGAGCGAAGCTCGGCAACGCTCCCCTCCCAATGATGCAACTCGGATGACCCAACTCGCCCGCAAATTGCGCATTACCGATTACTTCTCCCTCGGCTGGGGAACGATGGTCGGCGTCGGCTGGCTGGTCGTCATGGACGATTGGCTGCGGCGTGGCGGCCCGCTCGGCGGCATTCTCGGTTTCGCGACTGGCGGAATTCTTCTGCTGCCTATCGGTTATGTGTACGGCAAGTGGGTAATGGCTATGCCCGACGCAGCGGGCGAGATCGCCTATACCGCGAGCGTTTTTCCGCGGTCGGTCAGCTTTTACACCGGATGGATGATGATGCTTGCGTACTTCATTGTCTGTCCGTGGGAAGCGGTGGCGGTCGGGCGGATCGCCGGATATATCTTTCCGGCGCTGGATTCCACCGAGTTATACCGCATCGCGGGAAAGCCGGTTTACCTGCCGCACCTGGCCATCGGACTCGCGCTAACGGCACTGGTCACGGTGGTGAACTATCGCGGCATCCGGCTGAGCGCAACTTTTCAAAACTGGACCACGTTCGGCACACTTGCGCTTTTCGTGGTCTTCGTCGCCATTGGCGTTTCACGAGGATCGCCAAGTAATTTCCCGCCTTTGTTTACGCACACTCCGTTCGTATCCATCCTGCTGGTTCTGCAAATCGTCCCTTATTTCATGACGGGATATGAATCGGTAACGAAAGCGGCCGAGGAAGCCAATCCCCAATTTCGTGCGCAAGGATTTTCTCGCGCCATCTTTGCCGCGATCATTGTCGGAGCCGTGTTTTACATCATTGTGATCGCGGCGGTGGGCTTCGTGGCGCCGTGGCGCACGCTAACCGGCACACCATTCATGACAGCGGTCGCTTTCGAGCATGCCGTCGGGTCGCGCTGGATCGTGAGCATCATCCTGAGTGCCGCGTGGCTTTCGCTCTTCAAGGTATTCAACGGAAATTTTATTGCCGCCAGCCGCTTGCTGTTTGCCATGGGACGGCGCGGGTTGGTGGATACGCGACTGGGCAGCGTGCATCCGCGGAATCAAACTCCCGCCGCCGCTGTCGTATCGGTTGGCCTCGCGACCGCTTCGTGCATGTTTCTCGGCAGTGCGATTCTGGTTCCGATCTCTGAAGTCGGATCTGTCGCTTGCGCTACCGGATGGTTCGCGGTCTGCGCCGCCTATCTTTGGATGAGACCCCGAGGGACGAATCGCCCAGCGATGACGCCGCGAATCGCAGACCGCCTGATCGCTTTGTTGGGAGCATTGGTTGGATTGGCGATGATCCTGATGAAGTTTGCGCCCTTTGTGCCCGGACACTTCTCCGGCCGGGAGTGGCTCGTGCTTGGGCTCTGGATTATCCTTGGCACATTGATTGGCCGCACAACGATTGGTCCACCGTCGATTGCCCACCCGCGCGGCGCAGAGCTCGGGTCAGGAAAAAGCGACCAGGAAGGAAACTAGAAACTACTAATGACCGCAACGCGCCGCCTCACGTTGGCCTTCTTGCTGATCCTTTCCACGGTCGCCTTTGCCGCCGACTCGCCCTTTGACCTCGTCATCATCAACGGACACATCATCGACGGCACTGGTTCTCCCTGGTACTCAGGCGACATAGGAATCCGCGACGCCCGCATCGCCGCCATCGGCAACCTGTCTGCTGCTGCACGCAAGCGCACGCTTGACGCCGAGGGCAAAGTCGTTGCTCCCGGCTTTGTCGATATGCTCGGCCAGTCGGAAATGACCATCTTGGTCGATCCGCGCCTGCCTTCGAAGATCTATCAGGGCATCACCACCGAGATCACCGGCGAGGGTGGCTCCATCGCTCCTCAAAACGATGCGCTCATCGCGGACGATCGCGTCGACTACGAACATTACAAGATCAATCCCGACTGGCGGACGTTCCGCCAGTATTTCTCGCGCCTCGAAAAGCAAGGCATGGGCATCAATCTCGCCAGCTACGTGGGCGCGACTCAGGTACGGCGAATGGTGCTGGGTGACGCCGACGTGCAGCCGACGCCCGAGCAACTCGAAAAGATGAAGGCTCTGGTTCGCGACGCAATGCGCGACGGGGCCGTCGGAGTTTCGACCTCGCTGAAGTATGCGCCCGCCCCCTATGCGAAGACGGAAGAGATTATTGCGCTCGCTTCGGAAGCCTCGAAGTTCGGTGGAATCTACGCGACCCACATGCGCAGCGAGGGCGACGGCGTGCTGGAGTCCATTGACGAGGCGGTTCGCATCGGCCGCGAGGCGCACATTCCGGTGGAGATCTGGCATTTCAAGGTGGCGGGCAAAGCTAACTTTGGGCGCATGCCCGAACTGGTGGCGCGGGTGAACAAGGCGCGCGCGGAAGGCTTTGATGTTGCGGCCGACACCTATGCGTATACCGCATGGTCCAACGGCATGTCGGCCTTCGTTCCCCCGTGGGCGCACGACGGCGGCGACGCCAAATTGATTGAGCGCCTCAAAGATCCCGCAACCCGTGCCCGCATTCGCAAGGACCTGGAGACGCCCTCCAAGGATTGGGACAATGAGTGGGACGAGATCAGCGGTCCGCAGGACGTGATGATTACTGATGTCCAGAATCCCGCGCTGAAAAAGTTTCAAGGCAAGCGGCTCACGGAAGTCGCCAAGGCCTTGAACAAAGACCCGATGGACGCGCTGTTCGATCTGCTGATCGAAGATAAAGCCTTCACCGGCTGCGCGGTATTCGGCATGTCAGAGCCCGACGTTGCGCTCGCCCTCCAGCAGCCATGGGTTTCCGTCGACAACGACTCTTCCGGCACGTCGCCCGAAGGCATCCTCGGCGAGGAACACCCGCACCCCAGAGCCTACGGCACCTTCCCGCGCATCCTGCGAAAATACGTTCGAGAAGAAAAGAAGCTGACGCTGGAGGAGGCAATCCGCAAGTTTTCGGCGCTGCCCGCCCAGCGCATGCGGCTTACGGATCGTGGCGTGCTGAAGCAGGGGATGTGGGCCGACGTGGTGGTTTTTGATCCGGAGACGGTGCGGGACCTCGCAACTTTCGACGATCCGAATCGGCTCTCGGAGGGCATGGAGTATGTGCTCGTCAACGGAGTTCCCGTGATCGAGAACGGAAAGATGACCGGCGCGTTGCCAGGAAAAGTGTTGCGAGGCGCAGGCTACGCACCGTAGGCTCGTGTTCCGCGAACTGACAGTTCAGTTGTACGGTTTGACGGTCTTCGCGTCTGCTTCCGTACGCTTGGCTACGGTTCGACTGCCCGGCGCGATGTGCGGCTTGGCGAGCGTCCCGGTGAGCGTCCACGATTGCTCATCACCACGCGTCAACATGAAATCGCAAACCGCTGCCCGGGGAGGCGGTTCCGCTCACCTGATAAATGCCGTCGCGCGATTCCAGTCTGCCTGCAGCGAGTTCCCAAGCACCTTTTTTCAGACGCAGCTCTCCGGCGAACCGGTGCACCGGCAGAGGCACGGGCGAGCCCGGAATTTCAATATGGGGCAGGCTGCCGTTCCGCATCACGAACTGCAACTTGCCGTCAGAGCGCGCCAGCAGCTCACGAAAGCTGTCGCCGGATCCTTCCACCTCGAACTTCCCGTCGGCCGTTCCGGCAATCCAGGCATCGCATGCCGGATCGCTCAGCTTATCGTTCGAAACGTTGCTCAACATGTCGCTCGATAACGTGCCCACCTGCGCCAGCGAAATGTCTTGCAACGTGCCGGTGCCGCGATAGCGCAGGGTAGGGGCGGACGCATCGTGCGCGGAAGCGTCGTCAGTCGATGCGTCGCGATTCGACACATCAATGATCCAGTTCCCCTGATGTGTGCCCTGCAGCAGTTGCGCGCGCAGAGCAGTCAGCGTGATCTTGCCTCGATCCACTTCCACTTGCGTCGCCACCTGGGTGGCGACGACCTTTTTCAATCCGAACCGGCCGACATGCAAGTTGCCGTGCGCCTGAATCGCGAGCAGCGGCGAGACGACCCAGCGCGTTCCGAGTTGGAATTGGAATTCAAGATGCGATACCACGGACGTTTGGCGGGATGCGGCGTGAACCATTCGGCAAGATCTCCGGTCGAAAGCTGGTCGGCCGTGAGATCGAACTGAAATACACAGTTCAGAGCGGCGCTCGGAGCCGCGCAATGACGAGGTGCCGTAACCCCGCCGCTCCAATGCGTGCTTCCGTCCGGGCCGAAATTTTCTGCATCCAGCACCGCGTCCGGAGTGAGCGACATGGTGGCTGAACCAATCTCAATCGGCGTATTCAGGCCGCGCATCTCGGCGCGCACGTTGCGCAGTTGAGCGGTTCCCAAGGCGGTCGGAGCCGCAAATCCCTGCCACGGCCCGGAGACGCTCACATCCAACTTGGCCTCACCTTCCGCCGCCGGGCGCGCTACCGGCAAGCCCAGAATGTCCTCCAGCCGAAACAAGTCTTTCAGTTCCACGTCGCCGCGCAGAAAAAAACGATAACCGGAAGTGGAAATCCACCCGCCGGCGTTCACCGGCGCGGAGGCGTTCATCGCCAGTGCGACCGGCCCAATCCGCAAGTGAGGTTCAGCGGGCTCCTGATCCTTTTCTTGTGTCTTCGGATGACCCGGCTTGGCTGCTGGCGAAGTCTCTCGCCCATTTGCTCCCGCCAGGGCCAGTGGAATCGTGCCAAAGGCAACCTCATCCTTTCCCGACTTCCCGCATTCGACGACAGGCGCACGTTGGTGGCCGAGCCCGCTGCCGGTCCATTGCGGCAACAAACCGTGTCGCGCGTCCTCCGGGACCGGGAGGTCCGCTGCGCGTGGCGTGGAACTCCGCATTCAGCAGCCCGCTTGCCGTGAGGTCGCCGGGCACTTGCTTCTTCGCCTGTCGCAGCAATCGCACCACAGAGGTCAGCGGTACCTTCTCGGCCGATAGCGTCAGATCGTAGGCCGGCACTTGTGTGGCTAGCGCCAAACCTCCCTGTAGGCGGAGCATCCCGCCGTTGACCGGCGATTCGCAGAGCAGATCGGCGAGCGTGTTCGTGGACGCGCTGTATTTTCCCGAGCAAGCGGTTGCCAGGCGCACGTTCTCGCTGCCAGCAATGTCGTAGCGATGGAAATCTTCGATCTGCGGTCTGGCTCTCGATCCGCAGCGCTTCCGGAGTGCCGGATACGTTCGCCGTGAAATTCACTCCGCCGCGCCATCCCCGATCTTTTCCGCTCAGCAGTTGCGTGATCTGTCCGAGTTGCCCGTTCCGCCATTGCACGGTGAGCTGCACCGGAGTCAACCGCGAGCTCTGAGCGCGCTGCCACGTTGCGTTGATCTGGACGAGTCCGGTATCGGTGAGATTAAAATCGGTGCGCACCGGCTCGGCCTTGATGCGCGCGGCCCATGAATTCTCGGAGTCCTGCCACAGCGCCACGTCGGCATCCATGAGCGCGTAGGACTTCTTCGTCTGTCCCAGCTTGAAATTGATGCGAGCATTGCTGGCTTCGAGATAGGGGAATGCCGGGCGGCGCTCGGAGGCGGGTTTTCCGGTCGGAGCCGCGGGAATTTGCGCGTTGCGCTCCAGCAGGCTCGCCAGGTTCCAGCGGCCTTCGTCGTTGCGCACCAGGTTGATGCTGGGCTCGCTTGCGCTCAGGGTGGCGATCTCGATTCGCCCGCGGAGCAGGGAACGAAAGCGGATGGCGGCGGAAACTTCCTGCGCGCGGATCATTGGCTCCGCGCTAAATGCGGGGTCGTCGTAAATGACGAGTCCCTCAAGATCGAAGCCCGGTCGCGGCAGGAAATGCAGGCTGACGTTGTCGATTACGACCCTGCGGCCGAGAGCGCTTCCGATGGAACCGGCAATCCGGTTTCGCAACTTGTATACGCCGGGCCGGAACAGAAACAGGATCAGCACGAGAGCCGCGACCGCAGCCACCCCGCGCCTGGAACGCAGAAACTCAAACCGCGGAAATTTCACCGCACGATCCTGAGCGTGCGCGACCAGCGCGTTTGATCAAAGAAATGAATGATGATGTGCGCCAGGAATCCCAACCGGTCGCCCGCGCTGCGCATCTGGTACTGGTCGGCCGGGGTGACAAATGACCAGTAAACGAACATGGGTCGGCCGATCACGTTTTTCCGCGGAATGAAGCCCCAGTAGCGGCTGTCGTAACTCACGTCGCGGTTGTCGCCCATGGCAAAGTAGCTGTCCGGAGGCACGACGATGTCACCTCCCTCGATATGCAAGGGCAATTCCTGCGCCCATTTTTCGTTTCGCACATTGTACATTTCCGAAGGCGGCACGGCAGGGAAATCGTCCCGGTAAGGATCGTAATTCGCCAGTTTGTGCTCGGCGTACGGCTCAACCAGCTTCTCGCCGTTGCGATAGACGACGCCATCCTGCAAATGAATGCGATCGCCCGGTACGCCTATGATCCGTTTCACCACGAACAGACCCTGTTCTTCCGGCGACAGGAACACAACAATGTCGTTGCGGCGGATATCGCGATAGGGCAGCAGCGGCCCCATCCAACGCGTCGGCGGCGCGAACTGCTCCCGGTTTACGAATACGTGGTCGCCGATGAGCAGGGTGTCCTCCATTGAACTGGAGGGAATTTCAAACGCCTGCAGCACAAACGTGATGATGAACAGGCCGGTGACCAGCACTCCCGCCAGGGAGGCCAGGAATTCCACCGTCGTTTCGCGCGGCTTTTCGTCCACCGGCTCTTCCTTACCGTTCTTGTTAACGTTGTTGTTAACTATGACTTCTTCTTTTTCTTTTTTCAGCACGTTTGCCATCCGTCTAGAGGATTGCTTCTCAGCATCTTCATTACTATTATTATTGTCGTCGAACCTGTATCCGCGAATCCGTGTCAGCGAAACATCAGTGCACCAGCCGGAAAGTCCGTTCCCAGCGCGTGATCTGGAACACATGCGTTACCGCGTAGGCGAGGTGATAAAGTCTATCACCCACGGTTGGCGATCCGGGAAGATCATTGTCTAAATTCCCTGACGACCAGTAAATCAAAAGCGGGCGTCCGATGATATTCTCGCGCGGCACGAATCCCCAGTACCGGCTGTCCTGGCTATCATCGCGATTGTCACCCATAACAAAATAGTGGTCCTCGGGAATAATCAACTGGTGGTCTTCCACCAGTTTCGGCATTTCTTTCCACCATTTCGCATCCACAGCGAAGTCGGGAGATTCGGTGCGCGGGAAGTCGTCGCGATAGGGATTGCGCACCGCAGTGATGTACTGCGCATAGGGCTCCTCGACCGGAGCGCCGTTGATGTAGACGCGTTTGTTGATGAGCCGCAGGCGATCTCCGGGCACGGCCACCACCCGTTTCACGAAGTCCTGGGCGGGGTTCACCGGGTAGTGGAAGACGATGATGTCGCCGCGCCTGACCTTGCGATAGGGCATCAGACGATTCCACCCCGCGCTGCCGCCATAGCAAAATTTATCGACCAGCAGGTAGTCTCCGACCAGCAGCGTGTGCTCCATGGATCCCGAGGGGATGGTGAACGCCTGCAGGAGGAAGGTAACCACAAAGACGGCGGTCACAATCGCTCCCGCGACCGACTGAACGGCTGCGGGCCAATCACCGACGGAAGTTTTCTCGCTCCACGACATAACTACGACATAACCTAACCGGCTGCGCAAAACTCTTTATCAGGGCACCGCTTTAGCGACGCCGAAAGCTCCTCAAAATTAGATGCCCCTTTCGGAGCTGCGCAACTCCCATCTCTGATCTCAGTGCCTGAAGGCACTCTCATACGCGGCGCAGTGACGGCATGCCTGAAGGCATGCCCTGATACGAACCGTACTTGCATCAAAGGCGGCTACGACCTGCCGCCATCCTTGCCAGCATCCGATCGCCCGGTGCCGGGCAACCCGGCCAGGTGCTCCAGAGCTTGCCTGGCTGCTTCCTGCTCGGCCCGCTTCTTGGTCGCGCCCTGGGCGCGTCCCACAAATTGTCCCAGTGCAGGTTCCGGCAGTCTCACCTCGACCGTAAAGGTCTTTTTGTGTTCCGGCCCTTCCTCCTTGACCAGCGCGTAAACCGGCTGCGGTCCTCCTCTGGCCTGCAGCGCCTCCTGCAACGCGGACTTGAAATCCATGACCGGCATGGCGGTGGTTTCCAGTTTCATGTGCGCCAGTTCCGGCTCCACGATCGCGCGCACGATAAAATCTCGCGCTACCGGCCACCCGCCGTCGAGATAAAGCGCCGCCAGGATCGCCTCCAGCGCGTCCACCAGCAGACTTGCCTTGTTGCGGCCGCCGCTCTTTTCTTCGCCGCGGCCGAGACGCATGTAACGGCCAATCTCAAGCTGCTCCGCCACCCGCAGCAGATGTCGTTGCCCGACCAGATGCGCCCGCAGCTTCGAAAGATGGCCTTCCTGGAACTCGGGGAAGCGGTGGAACAGCGTCTCGCTGGTGACCAACCCCAGCACGGCGTCTCCGAGAAACTCGAGATTTTCGTTGTCACCGCTAGCCGAGCCGCTGCCCGCGCCCAGCGCATCCACCTCGCGTGCTTGCGAGCTGTGGGTAAGCGCCTGCTCGATCAGTTGCCGGCGCTGGAAGTGGTGACCCAGGCCTTCTTCCAGCGCCATGATTTCTCGTGACTTCATTTTTACTTTATTTTCTGGGGAGACGAGGCAAGCCTCGTCTCTCCAGTAACGGCGGCTAATTCTTGGGAGGGGCCTGCGGTTGTGGGGCCGGCGCCGGAGCGGGGGCTGCACCTCCCGTGAGCTGTTGCAAGCGGTCGCGTTCCCGGCGCGCTGCTGTTCCAATCACGCCGGTTTCCTGCCCCTGCGTCAGTTCCACGGCGCGGATCGCCACCTTCAGCGCCTCGGGGTATTTTTGCTGCTTATCGAGCGCCAGCGCCAGACGGAGAATGACTACCGGGTCCGGCTGGCTCGGGAACGCGTCGATCGACTTCTGCAGATCCTCCTGCGCGGCCGCGTAATTCTCCTTCTTGAACTCAATGGTGCCGATAATCGAATACGCGTTCGAGCGCAGCAGCCCCTTGTAAGCGTCAACCTTGTCCTGCGGAGTACCCGCTGGCACTTGGATGTCGGTATCCACCGTCTGCGTGGCCTTCTGCGCCATCGCGACCGCTTCGCCGTAGCGCTGATCTTTGTCGATATCCGTGTCGCGCGTTTTCTCGGCGACCACCTCGGCAACGATCACCAAAGCCTCGGGATTATCCGCGTCAAAGCTGAGCACCTTGCGGCCCATGGCCTCGGTTTTATCGGCGTTATTGGAATTCTGGTAGAGCCGCATCGCGCTCTGATAGAGCAGCACGCGGACTTCGCTGTCGGGGAACTTGGTAGCAAAATCGTCCGCCGCTTTCTCCATCGAGGCCGCGTCGGGGCTTGCCGACGCCGCTTTCCAAGCGTCAAACTCCTGCTGGGTCTTGGTCTGTGGTGGACGCTTTGCCGGGGGCGCCGTCGCACCCGTCGCCGGCGCTGCCTGCCCCGCTGCCGGCGGGGTCTGCTGTGCCGGCTGTCCGCTGGTCTGCGCCCCGGCCCAAACCGCGATGCTCATCATGATTATCATTATCATCGCTACACCCAGCATTCCTCGAATGACTGCTGCTCGCTTCATGCCTGTCTCCCGTAATACGAAATTTTTGACTTCAGATTTAGTCACGTAAGATTTAGTCACGTAACGACAGCCGCTCTCGGCTGTTTCCCGTTACGCGAGTCCTGAAGAGCCAACTTTCAAACTCGTAATAATAGCTCAAGCGTTCAGCAAAACCCTGATTATGTTGGTTTTCCCGAAAGGCTCGAAACCTTGCAGTTTCTCAAACCTCCCAACTCTGAAACCTTGCCCTACTGCGGCTGCTTCGCCACCGGAGGCTCGTACGGTTGTTCCAGGCCCTTTTGCGCCGCCAACTTCGCTTCCGGAAGCGTTCCGTTGGCCGCATCCAGTGCCGCCCGATACTGATCCACTGCGGCGAACCGATCCTCCCGCAAATCAAAAATGCGTCCCAGATAAATGTGCGACCACGCGATCACCTTGGGTTCATGCGCGGTTTGCAGCGCTTGTTCAAAGTACTTGCGGGCCCCCTCCATATCCCGATTCTGGGTGGCGACTTCCGCCAAAATGAATAGGGCGCGTCCCGAATCTTCTTCCTGCCCGTCAAGTGCCTGCTGCGCCAGCTTCTGCGCGGTTTCTGGATCGCCAGCGGCCAGCCGCCGCTCCGCGTTTACCAGGAGGTGATCGTTCCGGCTAGCCGCCTGGTGCAGCAGCTCCGGACTCGCCTCGCCCGCGTACTCGATCAGCGACGCGCGCTTCATTTCTTTCGCAACTTCAATCGAGCCCAGCAGCTCCGGATAGGCGTTGCGCATGCCCGCAGGATCTTTTTCGAACCTGCCCAGCGCATCGTAGAAGTAGCGCGTCAGGATGTACCCTTCCTTGTCCGCTTCCTCGATGTTTTTGGCTCGCTCTGTCTCCGGAATCTTGGCCAACCGCTCTTCAATCGCCCGAATCAGGCATTCCGTCACCAGCAGCGAAATATTGCTCTTGAACGCGTCATCCATCGGAGCGTTTTCGACGGTTCCGAGCAGCGGCTGCAGCCGTTTGAACGAGTCTCCGTTCTTCAGCGCCAGCCCATCGAGAAGGTAATGCAGGTACGTATGCCGGATCTGCTGCAACTTAATCGCCGTGCCCGCCGTCGGTGAAATCACGACGTAGTAATCCGCCGCATAATTGCGCGCGTTGGTCTGGCCCGGCGCGCCCATCGCATCCAGATACACGGTGAACTGCCGTCCCAGGTAGCCCGCCGACGGGTACTTCAAATAGATTTCGGTGTCGAAAGTCATCTTCGCCAGCGGCTCGTGATAGACCTCGGTCAGCTCACGGTAGCGTGCGCGGTGCCGCTCCCAGATGGCATGCAACCCGATCTTTTCGTAGAAGGCCTGCATCAGCGGTACCATTCCCGCAACCGTTTCCGCATCGGGCGGCAGCTCCGCCTGCTTAACTTTGAGCGCGAAAGCCGGCGGCTCGTCCAGATAAAGGGCCAACGACACGTACTGCGACAGATCGCGGCTGGGCCCCGACGCCTGGTGCTGCCGGTAGAACAAGCACATGGGAGCGATCACTTGCTGGGCTCCGGCCGTATTCTCCACCGCCTTGGCAACTTCCAACCGGATCTGCATGCGCAGCGGATCGGAAACACTCAGCTCCTGGTCATAGCCGCACGTGTTGACCGCGGTCAGCACCGTAAAAAGCGTCTCACTGGTTTCGAGCGAAACCTGTGGCTGGCTCTGGGCCCAGCTGGACGCCACCCCCAGCACCACCGCCAGGCTCCCAGCGAACGCCAGTCGAACGATTTGTGACAGGAATGTCCTTTTCATCTCAGGCATAAACGAGGAGCTAGAAACAGTGTACGAACTGGTCATTTCGTGGTCAAACCGATAGTGTGGTTGCGCTAGCGAAAGGCCCGTCCGCACGCCTCCATCCTTAAGGTACGTCTGTCCGGTCATGTCCGAAAGGAAGGCCCCATCGGTTCTCTTGCGAGGTTTGCCTTTTGTCTTACCAATATGTCACTCTCCTCTTGGACGGGCTGGACGGTCCACTGGCGCCGGACCAGACCGACCATCTGAAGTCAGTGCTCAGGAGTGTGCATCAATTGCAAGCCATGATTCGCGACCCGCTCGAAGCTACCCGTGCGGACAGGGGCAAGCTGCGCGTCGAGCCGCGCTGCATCGATATCCGGGAACTGATTCAGCAGGCGGTTGCGATGATGCGGTCAACGCCGCAGAAAACCATGTCGCGCTCGAAGCTGAATTGGACCAGACCATCCCGCTGGTTTATGCGGATCCTGACCGCGCGCTTGAAGTGTTCATCAACCACCTGACCGATAACGCCATCCGATTCACTCCGCCGGAGGGCGCGGTGACCGTGAAAGCGTCGATGGTGGAGACCGATCCGAGCGCGGTTTTATCTGTCGGTCAGTGACCACGGGCGTGGCATCCCGCAAGCGTCGCTGCCGCGGGTTTTTGAACGTCTTTACCAGGATCCCAATGCCGTGGGCGGTAACCGAACCGGCCTCGGTCTGGAGCTCTACATTGCCAAGGAAATCGTAACCTTCCACGGCGGCAGGATGTGGGTTGCCAGCGAGCCCGGATCTGGGTGCACGTTCTCGTTCACCTTGCCGCTCTATTCCCTGGCCAAGCTCCTGCTTCCGGTGATTACTCACCAGGGAAGTTTGTGGAAGGATATTGTGCTGGTGCGGGTGGAGCTCACCCCGTTGTCGAAAGCACTGCGCGGAAGCTGGACAGAAGTCTGCCAGCGATGTCTGGAGCGCCTGCGCCAGCGCATCTACGTAGATAAGGATCTGGTGCTCCCGCCCATGGAAACGAACGGCGCCGGCGAAATACTTTTCGTGGTTGCCTCTACCGACATGACGAAAGTCGGCATGCGGGAGACGGATTTACCGTGCTCAAAAATCTGCAGCAGTATCCCGCGCTTGCGGCTATTCCGGTGATTGTCCTTACAGCTCGCGATCCCGAGGGCAATGAGAGACGAACTCTCGAATCGGGAGCGGTTGCCTTTTTCCAGAAGCCGGCCGACAACGAGGAGTTGCTGGGGTGATTCGCGCCGGCCTGCGGGCGGGATGGGGCTGGGCGGAGCAGTGCCCTCGTAGCGGCCCGATCATTGAGCGGTTCTGTTCACCGTAGTTCAGGTCACAGAAGGGAAGCGAGATATGTATGTTGACAGCCGGGGGACTTTGGCCCGTTCCCGCGCGTACAACGTCCGCCGACAGGAACCGCGTTATGTGTCCACCATGACAATCACGCGGCAGCGCTTCTTGCGCTTCGGGCCGTTTGTCACTCGCGGTATGTGCCTCGATATCAGTCTGCGAGGCATGTCCGCGTGGGTCTGTGGAGCGCCGCGCGTAGGCGAGACAGTTGTGATCTCGCTGTCATTGCCGGAAGCCTTGATCGAGATGCTGGCGCCGGTCCGGCACAGCAGTGATGCTCGGTCTGGATTTGAGTTCTACCCCTTGTCTCCGATCGCCCTAGAGGGAATTCAGGACTGGATACAGGAACTCGCTAAGCACGAAGAGTCGTTGTTCCCCTATCCGTACGGGGATGCGGCCCAGTTTGGCACAGGTTAAATGAGGAGAGTTGCGATTGCCATCGCTTACTCCGGCGGCAGCGGCAGTCCCTGGATATTCCAGGAAATATGGTGAACGGCGCCGTTGGTGGCGAGGATCGCCGACTTGCCCGGAGCGAACGCCAGTCCGACCAAACCCTGGCCGGACACCTCGAGGGTGGCCTTGCCTTGAGGAGTGATCTTCACGATGCCGCGTTTCCCGGCGAGAGAGGCGGCCACGTAAACATTGCCCTCGATATCAAGAGCCAGACCCTGCGGACGTCCCAGACCGCGGTAGAACACGGACACGGTCCCGTGGGGGTCGACTTTATAAACGCAGTCGAAGCTTGAGGTACTGGGGCCGGTGACGAACATGTCTCCATGGGGACCGAAGGCGAGATGATAGGCGGAGACGCTCGGCTCCAGCGTGGCGAAGACAAAAATTTGCCGGTCGCGAGCGATCTTGAAAATGGTTCCGCTGCGGTCGCCGACGTAGAGATTCTCCGCGGTATCGAAGGCAATGCCGGTCGCAACTCCCATGCCTTCGGCGTAGGTTGACATGGTGCCGTTCGGCGCCACCTGGTACACGGCCTCGTCATGCCGCGAAGAGACGTACATCTGGCCTTCGTGGTCGAAGGCAATCGAGGTCGCGTTCATCATGTCGCTGAGAAACGGCTTCACGTTGTAATTCGCGTCGATCTTGAAAATCGCGACCGGAACTTTTTGGCCGCGCGAGCCAGAGAACGTCACATAGATGTTGCCTTCGCGGTCGAGCGCGGGATTGGTAACTGGATGAAGATTGTCGGCAATCGGAACCGCAACCTTAATGGTATGAGGATTGCTGACGTGTCCGGCGCCCGCCCCGCTCGTACGCACGTCCGTGCTCACTGTGACCGGGCCCGAGATCGCTCCCTCGGGCACGCGGGCTACCACGAAATCGTCGGAACTGATTAGCACAGAGCCTTCGATCTCGCCGAAGTGTACGCTCGGGCGGCGCAACTCGGGCGGACGCAAGCCCTTTCCCACAATACGAACCTCGCCCCCGGGTAAGGCGAAGGTCGGGGCGACCGCTTCGATGTGCGGTTTGCCGTTGACGTTCTTTTTTCCCAGCAGGCGGTCGGAGATGCTCATGAGTTTGTTCCGGCGGGAGCCCGGCTACTTAATTGAACGGCTACTTTGTTAGAAGTCCAAAGTACAACAGAAGATGCATGATAGCGAGCGCATAAAGCCCCGCTCCCAGGTCATCCACCACAATGCCGGTGCCCTCAGGCAGCCGCTCCAATCGTCGAATTGGAAACGGCTTCCAAATATCGAAGACACGAAAGAGTATAAGGCCGGCGGAAAAAGTTTTCCAAGCCAGCGGGACAGCGATAAGAGTAACTAACTGCCCCGCAACCTCATCAACAACGACGAATTGCGGATCTTTCAGCCCAGAGGCGCCCGCGACCAGCGTCGCGGCGGGGATTCCGATCAGGGTGACAGCCGCGGCTGCGACGATGGTTGCCCAGGTGCGGTTCGCTACCGGGATCCGAGAGCTTGCAAATGCCCAAACGATGATCGTGGCCAGCGATCCCCATGTGCCGGGGCCGGGTTTGAGACGTCCTGCGCCGAAGAACGTCGCGGCCAGCGTGGCCCACAAAGGAGCGGCCCGCAGCGGAGCGGCGGCGGTAGTCGCCTCGGGCGGAGGATTCATCAGTCTCCGTCCTCGTCATCGGGGTTGTCTTGCCGCACCGCTTGGTCGGCGTCCGTCACCGGCGATGAAATCACGTACCCCCCGCTGGCCCACTTACCGAGATCGATCAGGCGGCAGCGGTCGCTGCAAAAAGGGAAGTCTGTGTCTGTGGCCTTTGTCGGCTTCTTACAGATCGGGCAGCGGAGTTTAATGGTTCGCTTGCGCGGCATAAGCTGATTGTGTGGTGACGTGGCTTCGCCCCGTTTTGTAGCGCTGACTAACTCGCGGCCCCCGGAGACGCGGCAAGCCGCGTCTCTACAGGAAATCTTAGACGATCTCCGCCACTAAATCGTAGTCGTGCGACGCCGTAATTCGGCAGCGATAAAACTCTCCCTCTTTCGGCTCGTTTGCTTCCGGATAATCGTTGACGAAAACTTTGCCGTCAATCTCGGGCGCATGCATTGCGGTACGGCCTTCGAGCAGCAGCTCGGACTCCGTCGAAGCGCCTTCCAACAGCAAATCGAATTCGCGTCCGATCAGCGCTTTCTTCTTCGTCCGACTGATCTTCTTCTGGATCGACATCAGCGACTTGCGGCGGCTTTCGATCTCGCGCGAGGAAAGCTTCTTGCCATGATCGAAGGCACCCGCGCCTTCCTGGTCGGAGTAGCCGAAGGCGCCCATCCAGTCGAAGGCCGCGTCTTTCACGAAGCCGCAAAGCTCCTCGAATTCTTTTTCGGTTTCGCCCGGAAAGCCGACAATGAACGAAGTCCGTAAAGTGACATCCGGAATTTTGCGACGCATTTTATCGATTGAGCGCAAGAACAGGTCGGCGCCGCCGCCGCGCTTCATGCGCTTCAGAACCGTCGCCGAGGCGTGCTGCAAGGGCACATCAATGTACGAACAGATATTCTGGTGGGCGGCGATCGTCTCCAACAGTCGCCCCGTGATTTTGTTCGGATAGGCGTAGAGGAAGCGAATCCATTGCAGGCCTTCAACGGCAGCGAGTTTTTCCAGCAGCAACGCGAGACCGTCCTTCAGTCCAAGATCTTCACCGTAGCAGGTGGTGTCCTGTCCGATCAGCGTGATTTCGCGTACTCCGGATTGCGCTAGCCGCTCGGCTTCGGCGATGACGGATTCGAAGCGCCGCGAGCGAAATTGTCCTCGAAGCTGGGGAATTATGCAGAAGGTGCAGGGATGATCGCAGCCTTCGGCAATTTTTATGTAGGCAGAGGATCGAGGCGTGGTCAGCACGCGGGGCGTGTGGTCGTCGTAAAGGTAGTTGGGCAGGTCAGCGACGGCGCCGTCCCATGAATCGCGCGCGAAGCGTCCTTGTCCGCGGCGATGATCGCCCTCGGGCCGCGAGTTCGGCAGGCTCGACGTTAGGATATTGAACGGAGACGGTGCGCGTGGTGGTTCTGCCACTCCAGCCGCGGCCAGAATTCTCTCCAATTCGCCGGTACCGACGACCGCGTCTACCTCCGGAATGTTCCTTCGAATCTCATCGTGAAAACGTTCGACCAGGCAGCCAGCAACCACCAACCGCTTCGTCTTGCCGCCCGCTTTTGTGGCGGGCCATTTCAAGAATCGTATCGATGGATTCCTGTTGCGCGGTGCCGATAAAAGAGCAGGTATTCACGACGATCACGTCGGCGTCCTCCGCGTGCGGAGTCAGCTCAGCGCCAGCTTGCGCCAGCATGCCCATCATCACCTCGCTGTCGACGAGATTCTTGGGGCAGCCGAGGCTCACAAAACCTACCTTGGCCGGGGCAGTCGGCTCCGAAGTCGCGGATATCGTATTCTTTACGGGCATCTTTACAGTCGGATCAGAAATGATCAGCGCGAAACAGATCTATACAATTCTAACATCGGATATAGCCATGTCGGCGCTGGCGGGTCGCGGGAACCCGGGCACCAAAAAGGGATATCTTATGTTTTCCGCCGATCGGGCAGCACGTGTTAATCTTATGGAAAACAAAGATACATCCCTCAATACCCGAAGGAGAGATGTCGGCTAAACGCCTCGCGATTCTGCTTGTGCCTGTTTTATTTCTACGGTCCAGCGCTTTAGCGCAAGTGAATGAGCTTTCCGTCGCGTCGGGGCTAAGTTTCGTCAGCACGCAGACCGTGCCGAGTAGCGGTGACCCGATTCATTTCGGAAACGCGTCGGGAAGCGTCGTGGTCGATTATGCCCGCCTGCTCATGACGCGTAAGATTCTCGCGATTTACGCGGAATTACCCGTAGAGATTGGTACTCCAATGAACTACGACTCAATCAGGTTCCCAAGAACATCGGGGCTTTGTTCGTGACTCCCTCCGTGCGTGTGAATGTTTTTACCGGTGACTCGGTTACGCCGTGGGTGAGCGCCGGCGGCGGCTACGGTTATTTTCGGGTATCTTCGACTACGCTTGCCGGCGGACCCAACCCTGGGAGCGGCTCCAATTCCGGAGTGGTCCAGTACGGAGCGGGACTGGATGAGTGGTTTTGGCATCGGTGGGGTGCGCGATTCGAAGCACGCGATTTCTACTCCGGAGTTCTCAACCTAAATGTCGATACGGGGCGAAACTGGCAGCATAACGACTACGTCGGGGCCGGCGTCGGCTACCGCTTCTAGCCGACGGCAGCGCGGTTCGGCGCTTTTCTGGGCTTTGCTGTTTCGGCGGCAGTGATGTCCTTGAAAAGCTCGGGCAGGGTTTGTGCGGCGTCCGCCGATTTGCCGAAGCGTGCGGATTCGTAGGCGCGCGTAAACCGGGCGACTTTCTTCTGCAGCGCCGCTTCCTGAATAGCCGCGACGAAATCCAGCGGAGTTTGCGACGGTGACTTGCGCCAGCCCAGCCGTGCCATGCGGCCCACCATCCGGTCATACCAAAGCGCAGCCGATTCGCGCGGAGCCCGCTCCGGATGCACTCGCAGGCTCCAGGCACGCAGCCCGCCAATCAGCCGCCTGAGATTCAGCAGGGTGATCAGCACTCCCGCGAACGCGATAAGCCCGCCCAGCCATCGCAAAGGAAAATTGGTGACGTGGTCGTGCGCGCGCCGCGCCAAGCGCAGCAGGGCTCGATGCTGCCGCCAAATCCACCGGCGCGCTTCGTCAACGAACTGCCGGCTGCCGGTAACCGCATCCTTCCCCAAAGTGCGCTGGTGGCTGACGTCGTAGTTGATAATCCATTCACGCCAAAACGACGCTGCTGCATCCACGTAGAGCTGCATCCGCGACCAACCGGTCCGCGTCGGCGCGCCCCCCGCCGGCGTCGGATCGAAACTGATCCAACCGAAACCCGGGAAGTAGGCCTCAACCCACGAATGGGCGTCACTGGCTCGTACCACATACTGGCCGGTGATGTCGTTGTATTCGCCGCCGCGGAACCCGGTAACCATTCGCGACGGAATGTGCAACGAGCGCAGCATCACGGCCATCGCACTGGCGAAATATTCGCAGTGACCGTGCTTTCTCTCGAACAAGAAATTCGCCACTGGGTCCCGCGGCACACTGCGAGGCAGCTCCAATGTATATCCGAAGTGGGTGGATAGATACTGCTCCAGCGCGACCGCCTTTTCATAGTTGCTGGGAGCTTGTGTAGTGATCTCCTCCGCCAACTTCGCAATGCGAATATCGAGCGGCGGCAGTTTCAGGTACGGGTCCATAACTTTGGGGGCGGTGTTTGCGGCCAGGCGGAGCTCGTCGCTGTCGATCACGGCCAATTGCGACTCGGCTTCGTAGCGATTGATCGGATGGTCGGCATCGAGATCGTAGACGGCTCCCCCGGCGTCCATACTCACCTGTCGGAAATTTCCCGTGAGACTCTGCGGCCGCTCCGCCAGAAAAAAAACGTTGGTTCCAATCGGCTCCATCAGGACGCGATAATGAATGGGTCGGCTGGCGACCACCGCTCGACCCCGCGAGTCCGCCGCAGGCGCTAGACGATAGCTTCCATCTCCAGCGGGCCGCAGTTGCGTCTGGCCAAACGAATTCGACCAGACTGTGCCGTTAAAATTGCTCAGCGCAACTCCACGCCACTTCAAGTCGTAAGCGCCTTGCAGATCGTTCTGAATCTCGATGTGCATGACGACGGCACTGGACTGCTGAATCTGGCCGATGCGGCCCAGTTGTATGCGATCCGTGAATCCGGTCGAGACATCGCTCGTCGGAGTGTAAGCGCCGAGATAGTGTGACGAAATGCGGGGCAGAAAGAAGAAGATCAGGAAACTGCCAGCCAGGATCATCAGCATGAGCGCCGGGGCGATCGCCAGCAGCGCGTAGGCCATGCGACGAGTTAGAGAATTAGCCCCTGGAGAAATGACGCCTGGAGAAACGACGGCTGAAGGATTAACGCCATGCAAGGCGACGCGTGGATCCAGTGTGTGGGTTTGCTCTGTGGTCACCGAGTGGCGCATCTCCATCAGCACAAAAGTGACGACTGCCAGCAGGAGGAAGCCCGCAAAGGAAAACAAGAAAACACTGCCGACTGTGAGCACGGCGGCCGCCAGCACCATCCCAAACGAAAGGGCCGCCAGCATGTAGTGGTCGCGCGTTTTCTGCAACGAGAATAGCCGGACAACGATCAGGAACAGCACCAGGTGAACCGTTGCTCCCAGAAAGCCACGCGAAACGAAGAAGTAGTCGACGAGGTAGACGAATACGTAGATCAGCGTCAGGATATTGGTCCAGCGTTCCCGGACTGCAAACTCACGCCGCGTCAGAAGCTGGAATCCGCGAAGCGCCAGCGCCAGCCCCACCAGAACCACTGCCGGCAGGTCCAGCCCTCCGGTCGAAGCCAGAGTGCCGAAACCACTGAGCACGAGCAGATAAAGCGCCACATTAAAGTAGCGCTCGATGGCCTTGCCGATGGCGGTTGTCGCCATGGTAGTGGTTGCCATGGTAATCCCGCCCGGGTTGTTTTGGGCTTTCGTCACAGTAAGCTTCTATTCTTGGCGAAACCGGCGGGGAAGGGAAGTGTCGGCGGTAACAAGATGATGTTTGGCAGGAAGTCCCCAGCCCATTTTGTCGTCCCTTCTGGCTCAAACTCTTCTAGTAAAAGGCGAATCGCTCCAGTGCGAGTTCAGCACTGGAGCGATTGAGGCCATACGGGTTTCGCACGCCTTACGGCAAATAGTAGCGGAACGACGTATAGAATATGTTGTCGATTGCGTGAGGCGAGACCGAGGTGACCGGTGTCGTCGAAGTGTTGGTGCCCGCGTATGCGTTTCGGCTTAGGTAGGAATATTGCGGGCCAAACTGAAATCGACCCTTGGGGCCGTTGTAGGGTTTGATCCAGAAGCCGAACGTGCCCTCAATGACGCTTTGGGTTTGACCACTGCAGTTAGCGACGCCGCCAAAATTGTAACCGCTCGGGCTTGACGCCGAAGGCAAGGTTTCGGTGTAGCATCCCCCGTCAGCGTAGGACGGCGCCCCATACCCAACCACCTTACCGGTACCAAGGGTGTCCACTTCATGGTGGTGTCCCACATAGTCCTCGCCGCCGTAGAAGTACACATCCAACTTGGGATAGTGAAATTCAAGCGTGGCGAGACCCTGATAGGTGCGCAGTGGAACCAGCCTGCCGTAGGGATCGACGGTGGCGTCCGGCAAACCAGACGCGGAGTACCGGCCTAAACCGTTCCCGTAGAGGGCGTGAAGGCCGAAATCCACGTGCTTATTCATCACGGAGAAACGAGCGTTCCCTCCCACTCCACCGCCGTTCTTGGAATAGTTATAGGCTCCCACCACGGAATTTTCGATGGCACCACCGGCACCGGTATCGCACAACGTCGGGTTTTGCGTCCCTACCGCGCAAGGATAAACGCGGTCGCGGAACCGACTGAAGACACCGAAGACTTCATAGTGGCCGAAACCGGGTTCAGCGGCCGCCTTGACGATGATGTCCGGCATGGCGTTGAAGGCATAGTTGGACGCGTTGGTACAGACAGTGACAGGGGCGCCGGCGGAGTTGAGAGTCGTAGTGCAAGCAGTGATGGCGGGATCGTACAGTCCGGCGCCCACACCGTTGCTGCCTAAGGCAAAGTTATTGTTGGCGTTGGTTGCCGTAAAGGTGGTTTGAGGATCCTCCAATGAGGCGGCCAGCCAGAGGTGATTGTTGAAGTTCTTGACCGCGCGGAAGCCCCATTGCCGCGCAAAACTGAAGCCGACATTATAGTTCGGGTCAATGGTCATAGGCCGGGCTGTGCTCAGGTTGTCGATTCCCTTCCTGTTCTCGGTCAAGAGGGTCCACATTTGACCGCCGGTGAAGGTCCAGCCATTGTTAAGGGTAGCTGCGGCCCAAGCCTGCCTTTGACGCAAGACGTAGCTGTTGGTCTGGTTATTGTTTGAAGTCGTGCCCGCCGCCAGAAAGTCAGCTTCGTAATAGCCGGACAGCTTCACGTCGCTGATCTTGCCCTCAGCCAGCATGGTGATTTGCGACTGGCGACCAGAACCATAGAATTCGGAAACCGCGTTCGCACCGCTACCGGGCATGAAAATGCTGTTAAAGGCAGTAGCATCTCCGCCCGTTGCGCGACTGCGATACACCGATTCACCCGCCAGAAAGCCGCCGGGAGTAATCGTGATTCCCTTATAGCGGATGGCGACCGGGTTCTCCAACCCCGTTTTAATGCTCTTCTGAGTCTCCTGCAGAGTCAGCGCGGAGTTCGTGGCGGTGGCCTTCAAGTCGGTGACGTCACTCTTGAGCGTCATGACCGCTTGCTGTTGCGCTGCGGTTTGAGCTACCGCTGTATCCGCGTTGGTCTGCGCCTGCGTGGCCACAGCCTGGCTCTGATCAAGCCGTTGTTCCAGTTGCTGGATCTTTTGATCGCGGTTCTGAACCAGATCGGTCAGCTGTTTGATCGCCTGCTGCTGGGCATCGATCGCCAGTTTCATCTCCCCGAGCTGATCTGAAACGGTCGGTCCAGCCTTCTTAGCAACGGTTTTCTTAGCGATGCTCTTCGCCTTTGCAGGGGCTGTCTCTTGTTGGGCCTGCGCCGCGACCACGCTCCCCGCAAGCGCCATCGACAGCATCACAGCCATCATTCGTTTCATCGTTACTCTCCTTTTGGCAAATTAAGCTGCAGACATCAGACAAAGCCATGACCAGGGGCATTTTTCCGCTCGCAGTCATTTTGGTGAACCCTCAGCCTAGGCTGGCGTTTGTTAATAGCCGATTACAGTTTGTTGAATATTCGGTGAATCGGCTGAACAGCCCTCATCATTGCTCAAGGAAAAGGAATGCTACGTGAGCCTGATGCGCATCGATCTACAGTTGACGCAAGGGCACTTACGCGCTGCGTGCCAAGCCCTCCTTCAACCACAGGGGACGAAGCTCATCTGCTGGTTGGTTCGGTTCCGAGCCTGGGAATTTCTGTTCTTCGAACTGCAATTTGATGCACACCCTTACCCGATGTGAGGTTTGACAAATTCCTGTAAGTTGCTGAAAGCACTATGGTTAGCGGATTTACGTTTCCGGGCGGGGATGGAGCAGCAAGTGCTATCTCTGCAATGCAGATAATGTCTATTACTAAGATGGACATTATGGAATACCTGCGGACGATGGAACTTTCTCAAAAGGGATCCTACACTCCGCCGGGGTCATGACGATGGTCGCCACCATCATAGTGGCGTCGGCCGGCAACACCTGTTTTTCTATTGCTCCCCCGCGAAGTACGGTTCGACCAAGACTCAAAAAGGAGAGGATTGCATTTTATGAAATCAACCAAACACCTGTTTCTCACGATCCTGACGCTGGCGGCACTCTTAGTCGGCGCTTGGGCACAAACTTCGGACTCGACCGCACCAGCTCCAAAGAAGAAGACGCACAAGCCCGTAGCGTCGGATCCGGCGCCAGCGATAACGGCTGCTGACGTTCAGGCGTTGAAAGACGGCCTGGCCGCCCAGCAGCGGCAAATCCAGCAACTCACGCAGCAACTGCAGCAGGCGCAGCAGAACTGGCAGCAGGCGCAGGCTGCCGCAAGCGATGCTGCCAACAAGGCGTCCGTCGCTCAAGCCGAGGCCAGCCAACAGCAGCAGACGGTCATGGCGCTCACGAATGATGTTACTCAACTCAAGACAACCACCAACAACACGGCGATGTCGCTGCAGGATTCCCTGAAAGAGGTGAAGAACGTCAGCTCGGAGTGGGAGACTCCCATGTCGATCCATCTCAAGGGCGTTACCATTACCCCGGGCGGCTTCGTGGCCGGCGAATTTGTGCGGCGTTCGCGAGAGCTGGGGGCTGATGTTGTAACTCCCTTCAATTCGCTCACCATGCCTGGTGCTTCGCAGAGCCATCTGTCGGACTTGTTCGGCAGCGCCCGCCAGTCGCGGCCTACGGTCTTTGTCGGGGGTCGTTTGGGCAATGTGGAACTTTCCAGCTACGTATCGGGTGACTTCCTCTCTTCTGGTACCACCTCCAACAACGTCCAGACCAACCCCTACACCCTCCGTCTCCGCCAAGCTTGGGCGCAAGCCAAGTTTGACAATGGCTGGAAAATCCTCGGTGGCCAGGCGTGGAGTCTGGTGACCGAGAACAGGGTGGGAATCGGGCCGAGCGATGACCTCGGCAGGGTCAACGATGCCCGGCCCATGACGATCGACGGCCAGTATAACGTCGGGTTCACTTTCGCCCGCCAGTACGGGATTCGCTTGACGAAAGACTTCGGCAGTAAGGTGTCGGTCGCTGTCGCCCTGGAGAACGCGGAAGGCACGCTTACCACTCACGGCAACGCCGACAATTACCTGCTCGGAGAGGCGGGCTCCACCAATGTAAACAACGCCTTTAATGGAACTTACACGGCCAATCCCGCACCCGATTTCATCGCCAAGATCGCCTTTGATCCGGGCTTTGGGCACTACGAGATTTTCGGCCTCGTCGACCGATTCACCGACCGTGTCTTCCCGTGCGTGGAAGCGGGAACCAACCCCATATGCACCGGCACCCCTACCCCCCCGACGTCGACAGGCGCCTATAACGCCTCGAAAGAAGGCGGAGGCTTTGGCGCCAACGCCCGCTGGACCTTCGACAACAAACACGTCGTTTTTGGCTTGCATGGCTTCGGAGGCAGCGGAGTTGGCCGTTACGGCGCATCGCAGCTCTCCGATCTTTCAATCAATCCCGACGGAGCGGTTCATCTGATCAAGGGCCTCCAGGGCTTGATCACGCTGGAGTACCACAGCAAGAAACTCGATCTCTACTCCTACGTGGGAGCCGAGTACGCCGCTCGAACTTACGCCCTCGATTCCATTTCGGGCAAGAACGTCGGCTACGGAGCGCCGACGTTCGCCAATTACGGTTGCTACACCGAAACCGCCCCGGGTACGGGCAACACCTACACTGGAGGATTCAACCCCGGTGCTCTCGCGAATTGCACCGCTGACACGCGGGCAATGATCGAGGGTACGGCCGGCTTCTGGTACACCTTCTACAATGGGGCCAAGGGCAGGGTCCGCTACGGCATGCAGTACTCGTATGTCACTCGTCAGACCTGGACTGGCGCCAACTCCGCCACGCCCGCCGCGCCAGGAGCACTCGGCCCGGAAGGACTGGACAACATGGTCTTCTCCTCGTTCCGCTACTACTTGCCGTAAAACCGAAAATGGTCCCGCGTTTCTGTTCGACGCGGGACCACCAGGTTTAATGGAAAGGTTGTAACAAGCAATGCTTTAACGACAAGGCTTAGCGGCCACTCAATTTTCTGAGGGGGAGCCTTCCCTTCAGGACGCCGCCGGCCCGGTTTTGGCTTACTCTCCTTTTCCGGGCCGGTGGTGCTTACTCGATTTACGCCAAGATTTCAGATTAGGATATTCGGTGCCGTCGGTTTACTGCTGGAGACGTGAGGATCGGAGCTGCGATTTTGCGTCACTCAGTTCTTGCGGCCTCCAGGTTGCTGAAAACTACTCCATCTCAAACGCCAGCCACTGAAATCCTCCGCCACGCTGAACCTGCAGCACCACCGGATCGTGTGGCTTGATCTGCCTCAGAGCAGCGCGGAGAGAACTCAAAGAGTCGATCTCGGTCTGGTTCACGCTGTGGATAATATCTCCAGTTTCCAGGCCAGTGGTAGAACTCATGAAATCCGCTACCCGTGCCACTACGACAACGCCGGAGGATTTGCGCAGCGGGCCCAACAGGGAGCGCAAATCATCGTTCAAGTCGAGCGCCAGTACCCCCAGACGAGAAATCAGATTGTCGCGGGAATTGGCTAGATCAGGGAGCGCATCCATGGCATCTTTCATCTCCAGCGCGGCGATGAAAAGTGTCTTTCGCTCGCTTCCTCGGAGGACCTCCAGCTTGAGCGGCTGATCGAGCGGATGCAGGTAGAGAGCAGCGGTGAAGGCAGGCAGCGTCCCGATGAGGCGGCCATCGGCCCTGACGATAATATCCCCGATCTTCAGGCCACCAGCCTCAGCCGGTCCCCCCGGTATCACGTCGTCGATCACGACTCCCCAATTTTGTGCGAGCCCCAATCCTTTGGCCAAGCTGTCGGTGATGGTTTGAGCACCCGCTTTGACTTCGATGCGATGTACGTGCCCATATTTGCGCAGGCTCTCGTAAACGAATTGCACGACTCGCGCCGGGATGGCAAACCCCAGCCCCTCGCTCCCACCCGCAGCCGAGAGAATGAAAGTGTTAATCCCGACCACGTAGCCGTCAGCGTCAACCAGCGGGCCGCCGCTATTGCCTGGATTGATCGGTGCGTCGGTTTGAATGTAGACCATGGGACGGCTCGGATCTGCCTGTCTGGCGACGGAACTGACTACGCCCATGGTCACGGAGTTCTCCAGTCCTTCGGGACTACCCATGGCAAACACTAATTGCCCTTGGTGCACCGGCCTGCGGCTGCCCAGCGAAAGTGTGGGCAAGCCAGTCTGATCAATCTTGATGAGGGCAAGGTCAGTGTCCTTGTGGAGGCCTATGAGCCGCGCCTCAATGACCCGCTGCCTGCCCACTGGTGGCAACCGGTCGGGAAAATCCACCGAAGGCATGGGGAGAGCCACGTGGATGCGTTGCGCTCCCTCGACCACGTGGGCATTGGTCATGATGTAGCCATCTGGATCTACGATCACTCCGGAACCAATCGCATGCTCGCGGGTTATGAGCGCCGTTTGGCCACGGCTGTTCTCTTCCACAGCGCCATAGCCGGTGACCAGAATTTGAACCACCGCAGGAGAAATCCGCGCGGTAAGCTGCTCGATCGCGGAGTTAAGTTGCTGCAGCACTGCGGGCGGTTCTGAAGGCCGGGTTCCGGTCGCCTTTGCCTTGTCAACGTCAGCCTTCGCCGCGTCACCGCCAGAGACGGCCGGGTTTGGCGGCGTCATTTGCTGACCCACGCTCGGCGCTGCAAACCACAGTGAGCAAAAACACGCAGCCAGATTAAAAAGCGAAATGCGAACTCGACATTTCGAACGGCAAACGGTGAAGTACATAACGACACACTCCTTGACCACACGTCTATCGGTGTACGACCCAGATTATGATTATGCCGGAACAGATAAAAACGAGCTTTCATTTAGATTCGGATTACTGGAACCAGGTTGAAGTGTTTGGATATTCGCGGGAAGGTTTTTGCGTCGAACGCCTGGTAAGATGAAAGCAATTCGCTGTGTTAAGATAAATCTCGCTGAGCGCGCAGAAATTTACTGCCGCTTGACGGGCGGTTTTCGGCAGGGACAGCTGCCATTGTAGGCGATACCTGTAAAGCACGCGCTCTATGCAAACTTGCAAAAGCGCCGGTCCAGCAAGGCTTCCCGGCAAGTTGTTGGTTTGGCGAGTGGGGACGTAGTTCAGTTGGTTAGAACGCTCCTTTCTCACCGTCACAATCATGTAAGCGATTTAAAAATCAGCAACTTAGTACGACCAACCTCTGTTCGCCCTGTCACGGTGTCTGCCATTTCCCTGCATTTCCCAAAACTTGTTGTCCGTTCTCTTGAACATATCCGCAAAGTCTTCCGCGACCTCAAAGAGATCGTCCCTCTCTCCTGCTAACCCAGGAATGTTGGTCCTAGCGCTACTCGTCGTGGAGCTTTAGCTATTCGGAGAATGGCGCTCCAGCGAGGAGGTCTGCGAAATTCGGAGGTGTGAACCCCTCTACGTATCGAATGCCAAAATCCCGAAGAATGTTGTCAACCGTCGTCATCGGCTTCTGACGAACGACGCTGCAAAGGCATCCCTTGAATTGATCCTTAAAGGCCAACCGGGGAAACTCCGACAGAATCGCACGCTGCTTATCTTGCGGGATTCGATCTAGACCGGCGCCTAGGACATCGACGGCTATCCCTGAATGGGTCATTACGACCTCGGGCTCCTTGTGGAGAGCGAGTGTGGGAGTAGTGTGAAGTGCGATAGCGTCCCATACGAGTTGAATCTGCCGCGTCGAGATGCCACGATCACTCAGAAAGGCGCGAGCCGCGTTTGCGCCGTCTACCTCAAAGCGATTCTCAGCAGCGTAGCGATCGGTCAAACCCAAATCGTGAAGAACTGCAGCAACAGCCAAGAGCTCCGAATCTGGAGGGTGTTCAGCACCGTCGGAAAGCACAACGGCAAAAAGCCAGGAGCGCATGACATGGTTGAAAAGAAATGGCTCTAATAAACTCCGCGATAGGTCGACCGCATCGCGGACCAGAGCCGTGTCGGGAACTTTGATGCCGGCGAAAACCATACTTTCCTCCTTTAAGCGTTGTCGTCTTTAGCGGAACGATTACTCAACCGCTGCATCATTGATTAGCTTTTCGATCTTATGATCCAGATCGTGAGCGATTGCCAGTGCTTCCCGGTTTTCGTACGGCGCCAAATAGCTGACCATTCTGTCATAGGACAAATGGACCCCGTCTTCGCGTTCATCGACCAGAATGGTAACCGGCGCATAAGATCCGGCGTCGGGAACATGCTTCGCCATCTCCTTCATGACCAAGGGATTACCGATTACGAGCCGCACTATCTTCGGTTTGTTGAGTCCCGTCTCCTTTCGGAGAACAGCCCCATGATCAAATTCCAGGAACAACATCAAATGGGTTTTGCCCATGTCTCGATTAATCACTTCTTCCAATTCAGCGAAGGTGCCCGGCGACTTGGATGCACTCGCAAACGCGGCAAGATCCAGTCGGCCGACACCAGCTTTCAATGAAGCTACGACTGCCTCGAATGATCGTGACGTTGTCAGGCTGAAGCGTTGTACTTCGATTGTTTGAATTGCCATTCCATTCTTCCTTTCGCGCGAATGTTTGGAGCGGGCTATACCTGTGCGAAACCGCCATCGACGAACAGTTCGGCCCCTGTGACATAACTCGCATCATCGGAGGCGAGAAACACGACAGCTCTTGCGATCTCATCCGGGGCACCTCCTCTGCAACATTCAGCAATGCCGCCGCAAATCAGAGATCTTGCAATTGGCTCGCTCAGTCACACGCCGCTCGCCTTGATACTGTTGAGGACGGTGTTGTCCCAGTAAGCGTCGAGCCGAGTGATTTTGGAGTCCGTGTCGAAACGCAGAATGTAGCAGTGAGGGATGTGTACGTCCTGGCCCTTCTTTGCAACCCCATGCACTTCGGCAGGTATGGGCCCGCTCATCTCGGCTTGGATCACCACTATGTTCCCGTCGGCAGGGATCAGCTCGATCACTTTGACTCGAAAGTTCGGAACGGCATTCGGAAACGCGCGCCAAATAACATCGATGCCACCACGGATTGGCACGACGCTCTCGCGGCCGTACGGAGCATATCGTCCGAGTGCGCCATCTGCGCAGAGAGCGAGCATGCCATCAACGTCGTGGGCATCGTACGCAGTGAAGAACTGTTGGGCAGTCGATACGTAGTCTTTCGCATTCGTTTTCATCTCTGTGCTCCTTTGGATCGCTTTTTCTGGGATCTTTGCGGCCTAGTATTCAAACCACTGGCTGAGCGCTTTGACCTTCTCCTCCGTGTACGGCGGGAACAGGTGCTCAATGGCCACGTCGGGCGGCGAAATCAGAACCGATTTCGCGTGCGTGAGAGCATCAAACCCGGCCTTGCCGTAGTAGTGACCGATGCCGGAATATCCGACCCCGCCAAAGGGCATGGTTTCGATAAACAGGTGAATGTTCACCTGATTGATCGCGCCGCCGCCGAACGACAAGCTCGCGAGAAAGTGATCGATCGCCTTCTGATCTCGGCTGAAGAGGAAGCCGGAAAGAGGCTTCGGATGCTTCTTCACCTCGCGAATGGCCGCATCCATGTCCTTGTATGTGAGGATTGGAAGAAGCGGCCCAAAGATCTCGTCCTCCATGATCGGATCGTCCCAAGTCACTGGATAGATGACCGTGGGATCGAGATAGCGTGCGTCCGGGTCGGAGCCCCCGCCTATGACAACTTTCTTTTGATCGATCAGGCCCGCCAAGCGTTCGGTGGCCTTTGGGCTGATAATGCGGGAGTAGTCGTCCGGTCTGCTCTTGGGGTCAGTCCCGTACAGCTCGACCATCGCCTTCTTGCACTCCGCAACAAACTCCTCTGCGATTGATTCGTGCACGTAGGCGTATCCGGGCGAGGTGCACCATTGGCCGCCCCAGGCCGTCGCACCCCAGACAATCTTCTTGGCTGCATCCGGGATATTGGCGGTCGCGTCAACGAAGGCCGGGTTCTGGCCCGCCGAGTTCGAGAAGAACGGGAGTCAGATTCTTTGCGGCCGCTTCCATGACGATCTTGCCAACCTTGACGCTGCCGGTGAAGAAGATGAAGTCGAAGGGCAGCTTGAGAAGTTCCGTCACCTCGTCCTTGCTTCCGGTGACGGCAGTAACGGCCCGAGGATCGAAATATTTTGGAATGAGATCCAGCAAGACCTTGCTGGTGGCGGGCAAACCCTCGGAGAGTTTGAGAATGCATGGATTGCCAGCCGCAAGAACCTGGACACGCCGGGTCGAAGAGCAGCGTCAATGGTCCATTGAATGGACCGATAACCAAGGTGACACCGTACGGTTCTCGATAGACTTTGGCAGTATGCCCGCTCTCCCGAAGGGCCTTCGGCACGACGACATCTACAGGCTTCATCCACTCTTTCAGCTCTTGC
Organism: uncultured Acidobacteriaceae bacterium; assembly: GCA_963730845.1. Taxonomy (GTDB): domain Bacteria; phylum Acidobacteriota; class Terriglobia; order Terriglobales; family Acidobacteriaceae; genus Acidiflorens. The sequence goes on from CAVSTM010000015.1 coordinate 248,749, forward strand.
TTCGCGAAGGCGGCGGTTCCGACTGGCGCCATAATCTCGAAGACTTTTTCCTGGCTGGCGGTCTTGAAGTCGCTGCTCATCGCAGCCTCAAGAACCTCGGCGTTCTCATTGCACAAGTTCTCAAGGCGTGTCAGCTGATCGATGCGCCACTCGTAAGACTTGGTCGCGTCCGAATCGAAATATGCTTTCTGCTTGTCGAAGATTTCCTGGAACTGATTCATCTGAGTCTCCTTCGCACATCGGTTTGTCGACGCCGCTTTGCAGCGGCGTCGTGATTCTTAGGCCATTGTGAGAACCATGCGGAATCGCGCATCACCAGACATCATGCGTCGATACGCTTCTTCGGCTTTTTCCAAAGGAAGCGTTTCGATCATGGGGCGAACGTCGGTGAGGACGCTGAAGTCAAGGGTGTCCTGTGTCTCGATCGCTCTTCCTGTCAGGCTTCCAACGACCGAGCGGCCACCAAAGATGAGCGGAACTCCGTTGACGGGAATCGGATCACCCGAAACACCAACTACCACGAGCTTTCCGCGAACTGAGAGGCCGGGAAGCAGGCTGGCGATTGCAGCTCCGCTGGGGGCGGTCGCCAGGATCACGTCGGCACCTCCCAGTTTCTGCAGCGCGGCTCCCGCATCCTCAGCTTTGGCGTCGATGTAAATGTGAGCTCCCAGCTTGGGCGCGAGATGTTCTTTGTCTGGACCGAAGCCGATCGCAACGGTGCGGAAGCCCATCTTTTTGGCGTATTGCACGCCGAGATGTCCTAACCCACCGATACCCTGGATAGCGACGGTATCGCCAGCACGTCCGTTGTTGCGGAGCGCATTGAATGTCGTGATGCCGGCGCAGACCAACGGGGCCGCATCTTCTGATTTGAGTTCATCCGGTATGAGGGCCAGTGCGCGTGCCTCTGCGATCATCATTTCCGCATAGCCGCCATCACTCGTCACGCCAGTGATAATGGGGTTCTGGCAATATGCCGTGTCGCCGCGGCGACAGGTCTCGCAGGTTCCGTCTTCACCTCCAAAGAACCCGACTCCTACACGCTGGCCGACCTTCCAGGTCGTAACACGCCGGCCAACCTCCTCGATGCGGCCAATTGCTTCATGGCCCGGCACACGCGGATACACGACGCCGGGCAGTTGTCCCTCAACGGTGCCCGCGTCTGAGTGACATACACCGCAAGCCTCTACCCGGATACGTACTTGTTCCTCACCCGGCCCGACGACAGGCTTCTCGACGAGGCGAAAAGTCCCGGGTTTGGTTATCTCGACCGCCTTATATGTTTTTCCCATTTTCGTCTCCTATCGATCTGGAAGAACTCATGTGTCGTCGTTCACAAGAATTGCGGACAAGCGGCAGGTTGAAAATTCGCCGTTGCTCGCGATCCTGGCTCTATGTCCCGAGACAGAACTGGGTCAGAGGACGCCTTTGTGACCAACTACGCTCTCCCATTGTTTTGGAAGTTTCAATCCTTGTCTTGATTGAAAGTGCCGCAGTTTGGCGTTTCTGTTGGGCTTTAGTGGGTGGGAAACGCGAGTGACGACCTTTACTTCTCTTCAGGCGTGGGGAGGTTGAACGCCTTCGGCATCGGTGCGTTTGCTCTTCGCCACCGTCCTGGCGAAGTTCCAACAATCTCACGGAAGCTTCGATTGAAAGCTGGCTGGTCAGCGAATCCGACTTCCAACGCGATTGTTAGTAAAGAGTCGTTCGAGTGCAACAAGAGAGACTTTGCGGCTTCAACTCGCTTATGGATCAAGTAGCGCCGGACGGGAACACCAAACGACCTTTTGAATGCGCGCATGAAACGACTCGCCGATAGCGCACACTCTTTTGCAAGATCGGCAAGCGCCAGATCACCATCCAGATGTTCGTTCAACATCTCGATCGCTCGATCCTGTTGCCAGATCGTCAACCCCCCGGTAACAACCTCCGACGGCTGGCTCCGGCCCTGGTATGTGCGGCTCAGATGAGCGCAGAACATCATGATCATTTCGTCGATAACTAAGCGTGGAAGCTGAAGCGGACGATCAGAGAACTGCAACATCATCCGGGCCCAATGAAGAATCACGTCATCCTTGGTTCCCGGGGTGCAATGCAAGTTGCGAATGCGCTTTTGCTCGTTCTCGTCACTGAATCGATTGATAACTGACCGGGGTATATAGACGTGAACCGAGTCGAAACCTGAAGTTCGGAGTGCGACCGGCTCCGACTCCATATCGAATATCTGAATCCCGCCGACATTCCATTCGGTGACACGATGAAAGCGTCCGTCAAGCCACGTTCCCCAGCCCTTAATGCTGTCGGGACGGCGCAGGTGCACGGATATCGAAAAAGCCTTTTCTGGTGGAATGTGTGGAGTGGGTCCAGGAAAGCCGTTCGGCATTCGCATACGTGTCAACGCAACCTGAGAGTTTCCCTTGGGACCAAACACAAGTGAGGAAGACTCCAGCAGAGAAAAATGCTCCGCCAATCTTTTTCCAAACATGCCTTGAAGCATATGTTCTGCCTCGCACCGCGCTAGAACTTACCGTTGCTATTTTTCCATTGATCGCGAGGTGGAATCGCTTCGAGCGTATCCCAGTGCTCGGCGATTCTACCCTTTTCAATGCGGAAGAGGTCATAAATGCCAGTGGGTACGCCACCAAACGTAGCCTCGGCGACGACGAGGACGAAGTTACCCTCGCCAAGTATCTTGTGCACGCTTTTGTATACGACTGCCTGACCTTTGGCGGCAAGAGCCTGTAAGCCCGCAATCAGTCCCGGGATTGTATCGGCCACCCAGGGGTTGTGCTGAATGTATTGCGATTCCGTTGAAGTAGCTCGGGAAGGTCTCGCGACGGCCTGCGAGAAGGTCGTCCATGTAGCGCTGCATGAGCGCCTTATTCGCATCGTGTCTGGTCGAGATCAGACACCGATCGGTGGGGCCGTCGATCATCGTGTGACCACTGGGGCTGAGTTCGGTCGCGGTCTCCTGCAAATTGTCCCAATGCTCGACGATCAGGCGAATCTTCGTAGCGGAAGATGTCGAATCCGATGCGTGGTCCGAAGAAGTTGTACTGCGTGTGAGCGAAGACATAGTCCCCATCTTCAAAGACGCGGATCGTATTGACGGACGCATCGGGCGGCATGTTCTTGATGAGGGCGGCGACACCTGCCGGACCGGGTCCCACCTGCAAGTTGTGCTGGATATACTTATTGGGATTGACATATGCGAGCGGAACCGGATCTTTGGTCTCAAGCGACTTCAGCAGATCGATGACCTGTTGTTTACGGCTGGGCGCCATGGGTCCTCCGGGACAAGCTCTCTCTCTTTATAATAATGGACCATCCGGTCCTTTATTTGCAAGCCTTGCAGTCGAATTGACCGATAATGTTGCAATGGGACGACGAAAACTGTTCACCCGCGAGGATGTCCTCGATAAAGCGATCCCGGTCTTCTGGAAGCATGGCCTCGCTGAGACGAGTGTTCAGGACCTTGAACAGGCCACAGGTGTGCGCAAATCTGGCTTGTATACGGAATTCAAGGACAAAGAAGACCTGTTCGTGGAGAGCCTGCGCAGGTATTTCGAAGTCCTGATGGCACGCGGACACCTGACGAAACAGCCTCTGGGTTGGACCAACGTTGAGAGTTTTCTCAAGGTCTGCTATGGGAGTTGGGGCCAGAAGGGCTGCTTCTCGGTGAACTCTATGCGCGAATTCGCAGACCTCCCCCCCAAAGCCCGCCAGATCATGGTCGCGAGCTTAATGAAAGCCCATCGGCTGCTCATCGACAATCTAGCAGCAGCGCGTGGATCTCGTGACGATAATGATTCCCTCGCTGGCTTGATCGTCACGTTCTTTAGCGGAATTTGCCTGGAGCAGAACCTCGGTCCCGACCGGGCGCGAATTACGAAGAAGATCGATGCCTTCATGCGGCTGATTCGCGGGATGTGATTGATCGTATCGAGTGGTGTTCCGCTGTGCTTACTTCGGAAACGAGTCGCCGAACATAGGGCGCCCGCTCTTGGACTGTTGTTCGGTGGCCTCGTCCTGAATGACGTCCCAGTGCTCGACGAGAATTCCGTCCTTTAGGCGAACGACGTCCGCTGCGATCCAGTTCACAGGAAGGCCAATATTGGAGAACCGACCATGGAGGATGACGTAGTCGCCTTCTGCAAGAACCACTCCGGGTTCATACTTGAGCGATGGCGGCGCGGCTTTGATGAGGTTGAAGAGCCCGTCTCGTCCGGGCTCGATGTGAGCGCTATGCTGAATGTACTGGGGAGACCAGAAACGCTCCGCGGCAACGTAGTCTCGCTTGTTGAACAAGGTATCGAATGCCTCCAACACGATCGCCTTGTTCTTTTCCGGATTTGAACTGCTCATGGATTTCTCTCTTCCTGATCGGCGTTCGTGTTCAGGACGACACTTCAATTGTATCGACCCGATGAGATCGATCGCCAATCCGCGCTTACTTCCGATTCTCCTGCTTAATATTTGCTGCTTCTTCACTTCGCCACAAAATCGGTGGAGACGCTGAGTTTCTTCCAAATTCGTGCTTCCTCTAATCGCGCAAGATCATTCTTCTCCGCGGCGGCGTACGCATCGCTGCCGAGCAAGAGTCGCAACGGAGGGTTCCGTTCTTGCGTCAACTGGACGATCGCCTGAGCTGCCTTTTTGGGGTCACCAGGCTGCTTGCCGTTGTAGTTCCGCTGAAATCTTGCGGTAGCTCCAACCGTCGAATCGTATTCAGGATGACCTTCGCTAAGTTCGGTGGAACTGCCCGCGAAGTCTGTGCGAAAGCCACCGGGTTCAACGATGGTGACCTTGATGCCGAGCGGTGCCACTTCGCGCGAAAGCACCTCCGAGAAGCCTTCGACACCCCACTTCGCCGCCGAATAAGGCCCACGTCCCGGAGGGCCAATCCTTCCGCCCACCGATGAAAACTGAATGAACTGGCCTGCTTTCTTTTCGCGAAAATACCCAAGAGCTGCCTTCGTCACAATAATCGTTCCAAAGAGGTTCGTTTCGATCTGTGCCCGGAATTCCGATAGAGGCGTGTCTTCGACGGACGAAAGATTGCCATATCCCGCATTGTTAATGACCACATCCAGCGAGCCAAATACATCGACCGCCGCCATTACAGCGTTTGCTGCTGCTGCTTCGTCGGTCACATCCATTGCGAAGAGCTTGACCTGATCTCCATATCGTTCCGACAGATCAGCCAGCGACTTAATGTCCCGAGCTGTCGCCAACACTTTATTGCCCGCAGCGAGGCCCGCTTCAACAATTGCGCGACCCAGACCACGAGAGCTGCCGGTGACTAACCATACCTGCGCCATTTATCCTCCTGTATCGAAGCCAACCACCCGGATATTCTGGAGAAGCTTCTCAAACTCAGGATTGGATGCGCGATGGGTATACGAACGGACTTGTTAGTTACGGAGGAAATCGCCGAATCTTCAGATCTCAGGGCGACTCCCTTCGAGTTCGAGAGTGAGTCTGACTGTCTTGCCACACCGCTGGCTCTTGCGAGCTCCTGGAAATCTAAGGGCGCGGCTCGGCGCATTGTTAAAGATAAGGGGGCATCCTGCAGGTTGAGCCCTTCATCTTAGAGTCGCATCGCCTTTCCCGGCTGATTCATCTAAGCAACCATGCGCGACGGATTAGCTGTTTCAGTACTTGATCTTGTGGGGATGCGAGCCGGTGAGCCTGCGGGCTCCGCAATTGCACGGTCGGTAGACTTGGCGCAGCACGTGGAGCAGTGGGGTACAGGCGCTACTGGCTGGCGGAGCATCACTCGATTTCTGGATTGGCTTGCTCAGCAACGCCGGTCCTGATTGGGCATGTGGCAGCAGCGACCAAGACGATTCGCGTGGGCAGTGGCGGAGTGATGCTGCCAAACCATGCACCGTTGGTGGTGGCGGAACAATTTGGGACGCTGGAGGCACTGTATCCGGGGCGAATCGATCTGGGGCTGGGACGTGCTCCGGGCGGCGACCCGCAAACGATGCGGGCGCTACGAAGGGACTTGGGGCAGAGCGGTGACGACTTCCCGGCGCTGCTCGACGAACTTCGTGCATACCTGGGGCCGGAGCGACCGGGGCAGGTAGTGAAAGCAATTCCAGGCGCAGGGAAGCAATGTGCCGATCACGCTGCTGGGGTCGAGCGGCTTTAGTGCGCGACTGGCAGGGATGCAGGGGTTGCCGTTCGCATTCGCGGCGCACTTTGCTCCTGAACACTTATACGCTGCGGCTGAGCTATACCGCGAGGAATTCCGCCCAAGCGAAGTACTGCGGAAGCCGTACTTCATGGTGGCAGTGCAGGTGATTGCAGCAGAGACGGATGCCGCAGCCCGGCGGCTGTTCACGACGCCGCAGCAGCGCTTCCTGCGCCTGATCCGGAACCAACCGGTGGAGTTGCTGCCTCCTGTGGATTCCATGGAACCGATCTGGCAGGACTGGGAGCGGGCGGCTGTGGAGAACAGACTGGGAGCAGCGATTGTAGGATCGGATGCAACGGTCAAGGAAGGGCTGGAGAAGCTGGTCGGAGATATGGGAGCCAACGAAGTGATCGTTGTGACTGATACCTATGA
>CAVSTM010000016.1:0-292743 GCA_963730845.1 uncultured Acidobacteriaceae bacterium
CCCCTATTAACACTGATTGACCCGTAGTTGCTCGGGACCGCCGTTGCCGAAAACGCCGCCCCGTTGGGCACCAACGTCGGAAGCAGCGCCAAGCGAACAGGTGCCACACATCCCTGTTCTAAATATACCTTGACACGTATATGCTATGTGGAGTATATAAAACGTGTGGAATCTGTCTTCGAAATCATTGCGGAGCCGAACCGCCGCGCGATACTGAGTCTCCTGGCCTCGTCCCAGCAGTCGGTTGGAGAGATCGAGCGCCGGCTTCGTATGTCGCAGCCCACCGTGTCAAAGCACCTGCGCGTGCTGCGAGAGGCAGGTTTCGTGGAATCCACGGTGGACGCGCAGCGCCGTCTCTACCGGCTGAAACCTGAACCATTCGAGGAGCTGGATGCCTGGCTGGCTCGGTTCCGTCGGTTCTGGTCCGCTCACCTGGATGCTCTGGAACGCCACCTCGATCGCATGGATCAGTCAACACCAACGAAAAGGAAGGCAAGGAGAAGACGACGCGGCCCAAACCGCGAACGTGACAAAGGAGAAATGAAATGAAAATCAAAGTGACCAGCCTATACGTCGACAACCAGGACAAGGCCCTGCGTTTCTATACGGAGGTACTGGGCTTTGCCAAGAAAACCGATTTCAGTAACGGCCCATATCGCTGGCTGACCGTGGCCTCGCCCGAGGACCCAGACGGCACTGAGCTGCAGCTAGCGCTGAACAACAACCCCGCGGCCAGAGCGTATCAGCAGGCGATATTTCAACAGGGCCAACCCGCTGCCATGTTCAACACCGACGACGTCAAGGGCGACTACGAGCGGATCAAGGCCCGCGGCGCCGTGTTCACGATGCCGCCGACCGACGTGACAGGCTCGACCATTGCGGTGCTGAACGACACCTGCGGCAACTTGATTCAGTTCACCCAACTGGCGCGCTATTCACGCTAGGGATAAGGAGAAGAAGATGACCGTTCGCGAGCAGTACACACCGGGTCCGGCCAGCGGAGCGCAGATACGAAAGGACGAAGAGAAGTGGACGCTCATTCTCATCAGAGAGCTGCGCCACTCGCCGGGAAAAGTCTGGCAGGCGCTTACCGACCCGGCGCATCTGCGCGAGTGGGCTCCCTTTGAAGCCGATGGCAGCCTGGGTACGCTTGGAACCACGGTGAAGCTCACCACCGTGGGAGCGCCCATGCCGCAGGTCTCCGAAACAACAGTGACGCGAGCCGACGCTCCCAGCTGCTTGAGTACAAGTGGGGTGGCTTCGATATGCGGTGGGAGCTCGAAGGCTTCGGCGCCGGTACGCGCCTGACGCTGTGGACCAACATCGGTCACCGCTTCATCGCAATGGGCGCTGCCGGATGGCACATTTGTTTCGATGTTCTGGATCACCTTCTCAGCGGAACTCCCATCGGACGCATTGTCGGCCCCGAGGCGATGAAGTTCGGCTGGCAGCGATTGAACGCGGAGTACGCCAAGCAGTTCGGGATTGAAACGCCCAACTGGCCGCCTCAGGCGGCTCAAAAATCGTGAATCGAGTGGATCGCAAAAGAATTATCGGGAAGCGTCGAGACAACCCCCGGAGCTCCGTTTACCAAAACTGGCCTCGTGGTACGAACGAGTTGCCGTTCCGTCGGTTCTGGTCCGCTCACATAGATGCTCTCGACGCCACCTCGACCGCACGGATCAATCACAAATAACGAAAAGGAGGAAGAACCCATGGAATCGACCCTGCAGAAGCCGGCCTTCGTCCCCGCCAAGACCACCCCCAAAGCTACCACACGTTCGGTTTTTCGCTGGATTCACCTCGTCTTTAGCATTCCGATCCTCGGTTACATTTATAGCCCGTTTGACCAAATTCCAAACTACGCCCCCGCCACTCGGTTTGTCTTCGTTCCTGTGCTTGTTCTTTCGGGATTGTGGATGTGGAAAGGCCATGTCGTTCGACGACTTCTTTCGAAGAGATCGGCCTAGAAAGACGCTGCGGCAATAAGACGACTCGCATGAAAACGAGACAAGAATTCGGAGGCTAGAGATCCAATGAATCCATCGGAACGTATTGACCAGCTGATCGCAGGACTCACAGACTGGCGTGGCAAGACGCTCGCCAGCATCCGCAAAATCATCCTTGAGGCCGACCGGGAGATCATCGAGGAATGGAAGTGGATGGGAAGCCCAGTGTGGTCCCACGACGGAATAATCGCGGTCGGCAATGCCCACAAAGATAAGGTGAAGCTTACGTTTTCCCACGGGGCGAGCCTCCCAGATCCTGACAAGCTCTTCAACGCGGGCCTCGGAGGCAACGCGTGGCGAGCGATCGATCTTTTCGAGGGCAATAAGATTAATGAGCGTGCGCTAAGAAATCTCGTCCGTACCGCCGTCGATTACAATCAGATCAAATTGAAGAGGAAAGCGCCAGCGGTTACTCGTGCGAAAGTACATAGAAGTAAAAAGTGATGGAAAGACTGCTGTTGGCACTCCATTGCGCGATCCCACGTTCCAGCGGCTTTGGCTGGGGCTGAGCATCTCGTATCTCGGGGACCAGTTCACCATCATCGCCTTGCTCTGGTTCGTGCTGCAGTTGACCGGCTCTGGTGCGGCGGTGGGCCTCGTCATCCTCTGCTTCGACCTCCCTGGCGTCCCACCGGGGCGATCCTCGAGCGTCTGCTGGATCGTTACCAGCCGCGGCTGGTGATGGGCTTCGACAACCTCGCCCGAGCAGCACTCATCGCGGCGATTCCCACGCTCTACGCCCCGGGGATCGTTGCAGCTCTGGCACGTTTTCAGGCTGGCGTTGCTCGACGGAGCGCTCTCGCCAGCAATCACGGCTTGGGTACGGGCGTTTGTGCCGCACCTGGTGGACGACGCTGCCCTCGATCGCGCCAATGCGCTCACTCGCGATGCTGTTCCTCGGTGTGGCTGGGGCATCCTGGGCGCACTATACGCCGGTGGAAACCACTCTGCTGCAGCGGCTCGTCCCGACCGAGATACGCGGCCAGGTCTTCGGCGCGCGGCATTCGCTGGTAATGATGACGAAACAAAAAATGTTACATACCTGGCCTTCGCGAAAACAAACGCCCAAGTATTCAAAGACATGGCGTGCGCTATGATCCTCAATCCAGGAGCGCATGGCGGCGCAGCCCATGAACAAACCGTCACGAAGAAGTCGCAGTCGGGGGGCGCAGACTACCCGACGCAGGCCAACGATGCCGTGGACTTCTGCATCGACAATAACGAAGGCTCTGCAAAGAACAAAAATCCTGAGAATACCGGACACGTTGTGCCTCCAAATTACGCGCTCATAGGATGTGAGTCCCCTGCTTGCTCGCAGTTATGGTCGGACAAACCTGTAGGGGAAAGTGCCCTTTATCCAAAACAAGTAATCATCGATCTTGACAATGCTTCCGTCGAAGGAGTGGTGGCAACGTGTTCGCAACAGTTATGGCAGGTTCTGGACTCGGTTTCCGCTCCAAGCTAGACTGTGGCTCATGAGGGTTACCGCGACAGCAGTTTTGCTGTTTGCACTTTCAGTTTCCGCATTGGCTTTCGGTCAGCAAGAAAAGCCGACATGGAAGGAATACACGTATCCTGCTGATGGTTTTGCCCTCACGGTTCCGACTGCCCCTAAACCGCACCATTCGCCTGTGCTTCCTGGCGCAACTGCTTATGCGGTGCCTCTGGATAATGCTGGCGTGGTGCTGCGCGTTAAAGCGACGCCTGATTGTAGTTCTGTCATCTCTCGCATGAGAGAAGGCCTTCTCGGGGGGGAAGGATTCGACTGCGGACGTCTCATCTCTCAAAAACCTTCCCCTTGATGGCCACCCGGATTGGAATACAAGCGGAAAACCTATTCCAATACGATATTGGAACGCTGGTACTGCGTTGACGGCCGTGTATACATATTCTCGGTTAGCTGGCCTAGTGCTCAACCGTTCCCAGCAGCGGCGACGCGTATCCTTGACTCCTTTCGACTTCTTGCTCCGAAGACAGAATAGCTGGCGATAAATCTATAGCGCCGTATCCACAGTGCTCCAGGCACGGAGATGTGCGGCTACCGGGTTGCCGACAGGGAGCTCCGACACTGACCTGTGCAGAAAAGTTCTGATCGTCGAGGTGGCTCTGATGGCGTGCAGCATGCAAATTGCCCTGCCAAATCGTACTACCTTCCCGCTACCCGCGAAGTGGGGTTTAGTCCAAATCCCCGTAGCACAAGTTTGCGCTTTCCGTTCGCCTGTCTGGCGAACAAAAGACGCAAAGTTACGATAATGCCTGATTACAACAGGTAGGGTATATACGGGATTGGGCAGGTGGTTTCTACAGGGTGCAATGTAGGGCAAGACTGGATTGCCTTCGTTACTCTACCGTCGCGCTACTGTGTCCACTGATGCGGTAGCGCCATGCTTCGTATGGAAGACAAGATACGCAGACTCTGCACGCAGCTTCTCGCTGCAAAAGACGACAAAGAGGAATTCAGGTCAATTCTCGTCGAACTTCGGGACGCGTTGCACCAGCACATCGAACGTCTTCGAGCGCGCTTTGCTACCTATCCGTTCGTCATTGAACGGCGGGTCCGAAATGGGACTCCATCGACGAGTGGACTACCATGGCTTGCGGAAGCACCTGATTTTCAAACGACCTGTCACATCTGCAACAGGCCCTTAAAACTTGCGATTGACACGGCTGCGGATGAAGAAGGTAAAGCGGTTCACGAGACCTGCTACATCAAACTCGTGCTTAAGGGCAATTCTCCCGAAACGTCCGCCCCTGATTAGAGGCTATGCCAAGAATGCTACAAATAAAACCGCAAGGGCGAATTGTGACAATATTCGCTCATCAAGAGGTGATTGCCCATGTTCTCTGTTCGCCTAATTCTCTGGATGGTAGCTATGGCATATACCGGATTCATTCTGACCAACCAGGGGCTGCGAACGTTCAACCGCCTCTCAATTACAGAAGCACTCCTCGGAGCTTTAACAGGATTTTTCCTTGCTATCATGTTCACTCTCCGAGAGAGGCGGCGACAAAGACCTGCCTTCATTGCGCATTCCATTGCGCAAATCTTCCCGGACCGGGGCACATCCCACGAAAACCGCGACTCACGTCCGAAGCTAAAGCGTTGATCCCAACAGGCAGGCCGAGTCGGGGCTGATCGTGCTTAATTAGTCCACGCGAACCATGTCTCAGTTGACGACGTTATCATTCCCAACAGCGCCGATGCTAAGATCGCTATCCGATCTGCATAGAATGGGGGATAGTTGGCGAAAAGCGCAGCTTTTGACAACACCGTCCTGGAGGGATTCGAGGCGGGCTACGACACCTCTCATGAGGACTCGGCGCAGCAGACGCGTGGACAGTTCATCACAAAATTTCCTCTCAACTCCCGCGGCGTGGGTCGCCCGGGCATTCATAGACTCAAGCGATCGGGTATTAGCGTGAAATGGCTTGCGTCTCGCTCAGGGGAGCAGCTTGTTTTGCCGTTCTCCAGACGGAGCGAGAAGCGCGTTCCAAAACCTAACGCATTGTCCAGATAGTAGATGCGCTTTGGCCGAAACACGTGAGCTTTCACGTTAAGTGCCTTTTTGGTCATTTCTAATGGGTTCGACATCAGGTCGCGGGCGAAGGGGAACTTCGTAAAATAGACCGAGAACGCGTGCGCCGTCGCCTCGACTCCCGTCACAGACTCGGCGGTTCCCTCCATCTGCAGCCCCTTGATCTCTCGCCATAAAGCGGCGGAAGGATGTACTGCGCCAGTGAGTCCGCCAGACGCCAAGCGATCCCCCGCTCACTGTCGATCCCCTCAAAATACCCGATCAACAACAACCGAAAGTAGATCCCTGGCGTTAGCGACGGCCGCCCGTACTCCCTCGCATAGAACTTCGCGCACAGCCCTTCGACAAATTCATCGAACTTTTCCCCCTCCAGCAGCTAGTTCAGCCGCCGATAGAAAGGATGACTCGGAGCCGAATCGATTTCCGTATGCGCGACCCAGAAATCTTCTTGCCGCTCCCGCCGCTTGCGTGTGCCCATTGCTATGCGCGCATTCTACGAACGATCGCTGTCGATCACGAAATCTTTTTCGTCAAGGAATCGAGACTTGCACCACAGGCTGCTAGCCATGCCAATCACGGCGAGCGTGTGGTGACGGGGCAGCGCATGCTGCAATCGGCGAGCGACGTATTCCTGGGGAGGACGCACGACGCGAAAGGCCATGACTATTGTTTCCGCCAGCTCCGCGACATGAAAATGAAGATTGATCTGGAAAACACGACGAAAGGCGACTGGCTCGAGTACGTTGAGATCTGCGGCTGGACGCTGGGCGCGCACACGCGCGGACAGGGGACGCAGCACTGATTGGCGGGTATCTTGGGACACGACGCATTCGATTCAGCCCTCGCGAAATTTGCGGCCTCTTATGCCGACCAGGCCGAGCGCGACCATACGACCTTGGTGAAAGCGATTCGCGCCTTGCGGTTGAAAGCATGACGCACAACAGACGGTTAGCCGATCTTAAGCGACGGTGATTAGCATTTTGGTCGGTATCGAACAAACCGGAAGAGTCATCTGGGCGATTGACGCACGAATCAGATAAGTGAATCACTGGCGGGCGCGGAAACTAAAACTAAAAGCACGATCAGATGAGTTGGGTTGAACCCGCCGGGAGGCACGACAGGTCTCGGAATACGGGGTCTTCGCTCTCGCGTGGCAGTCTGCCGGGAAATCGGCTAATTGCGGACCTCACACAGAATTGATTAACCAAATCTCAAGCGATACACTCTATCTGTCCGGGTCACTATCCCTTATGGAGAACTTCGTAAGGCCGCGACGAGAGCGATGGTCAAGTTGCCGCCGCCTCGCGTTTCGGATCCCATGTAGCTAGGGGAAGGTTGAGGCCATGACCTATGACAAGCACATCTTTATCAGCTATGCCCACCTCGACAATCAGCCATTGACTCAGGAACAAGAAGGTTGGGTCAGCCGGTTCCACGAATCCTTACAGACAATACTAACCATGCGCATGGGCCGCAAGGCGCGGATCTGGCGCGACAAGAAGCTGTGCGGAAACGACAGCTTCGCCGACGAAATCGTTGCCCAATTTCCCAAAACAGAGATCCTGATCTCTGTTCTGAGCAAATGTTATGTTGAATCGGAATGGTGCAGGCGCGAAATTGAGGAGTTTTGCCGGAGCGCCGGCGAGATAAGAGTTGGCAACAAATATCGGATCATTAAAGTTATCAAGTTACCTCTTGACGGCCCTTATCCACTGCCGCCTCTCATGAACGAGATGCTCGGATACGAGTTCTTTACCTATCAAGATCGGGAGCAGGGAAAAACTCCCTTGGAACTGGACCCGCTCTACTTTCCCAAGCTCGCCCCTCTCTACATCGAGCGATTGTGTGTGTTAGCGGATGACGTCATTGATGTGATCAACCGCATCGAAAGCTCTACCACCACGACAGAACGTGCCATGCGGAACGGTCCATCGCGACCCTCGGTTTTTCTGGCCCAGTGCAGCCGCGATCAAAAGGAGCCCCGTGAAGCCCTGGAGATAGAACTTCGGCAACATGGCTATCCAATTTTGCCCGGGCGGCAATTACCGAACGAAGAGGCCGATTTTGTCGCGGACGTCTCCCAGTTGCTTGATCAATGCAGGTTGGCGGTCCACATCGTTGGTGCCTTTCCCGGCTTCGTCCCGGACGGACCTAGTCGCAAGCCGGCGATCGTTCTGCAGAACGAGTTAGCCATTGCAAATTGCAAGAAAGGATGTCTGCGGCGAGTCATTTGGCTTCCTGAAGGCACGGTGTCTCAGGATCCCGACCAGCAGCGGTTCATCGAAGCCCTGCACGGAGACGCCGAGGCCCAATTCGGCGCCGAACTGATCACCGGTAATCTCGAAGCTCTCAAAGCTGCAGTACGCTCAGCCCTCGAAAGCGTGGAGAAAGACAAACAGCACCCGACCACGCGGGACGAGGCTGGGGACTCGAGTCTGATCTACCTCATCTGCGACGCAAAAGATCGCGAAACCGTCTTGCCTCTGCGAAAACTGCTCCGCGGCCGGGGCTTCGAAACCAAGATCCCGTTGTTTGACGGCGACGCCGCAACCTTGGACCTTGCCAAGCAGGACATGTTGACCCAGTGCAACGGGGTCCTGGTGTTTTACGGAAAGGGCGATGAGGGCTGGAAACGCGCCGTCGATAGTGACTTGCTCAAATCCCGGGCTTATCGCCGTGACAAAGCTCAACTTGTCAAGCTTACCTATCTCTCCGGTCCCGTAACTGCCGAAAAGACCGAGATGATCGAATTGGAGGAGCCCAATCTCATTAACGGACTGGAGGGTCTTTCAGAGAACGCCGTCAAGACCGTCTTGGACATCCTTTCTACGAAAATGCGTCGGGAAGCGTGACGTCATGAACCGAGTAATCAATACCCAAGTTCGCAATCCTTTTCCCGGACTCAGACCCTTCCGCGAAAATGAAGAACACCTCTTCTTCGGCCGTGAGAGCCAGGTCCACGCCATGATTGACAAGCTGTCCGCCACCCGTTTCCTAGCCGTGGTGGGCACTTCGGGCAGCGGCAAGTCATCGCTCGTCAACTGCGGTCTCTGCCCCGCCCTGCACAGAGGACTCATGGCCAAGGCCGGCACCTCTTGGCGGATCGCTCAGTTCCGGCCGGGTGGCAATCCCTTGCGCGCATTGGCGCGCTCCCTATCTCAGGATGGTGTGCTTTTTAGCGAGTTCGACTCCAACACATTGGTCCTCGTGGACATCATCGAAGCATCCCTTCGCATGAGCAAGCTCGGCTTGTCCAGGATTTACAACGACGCGCACCTTCCCGAGAAATCAAACCTCCTGGTTGTCGTCGACCAATTCGAAGAACTCTTTCGCTATAGCCAAGTCAAATCTTCGCCCTCGACCCACGCGCAGCAACGAAGCCAGGAAGCCGTCGCGTTTGTCAATCTGCTGCTCGATGCGAGGACCCACGCCGATCTTCCTATCTATGTCGTTCTAACCATGCGGTCTGACTTCTTGGGAGACTGTGCGGAATTCGCGGGTTTACCTGAGGGTATCAACGAGGGCGAGTATCTCGTCCCGCGCTTAACCCGCGACGAGCGAAAAGCTGCCATTACCGGCCCGATCGGGGTTGGGGGAGCCGACATTACTCCCGTCCTGCTCACTCGGTTGGTCAATGATGTAGGCGACAATCCCGACCAGCTCTCGATTCTGCAGCACGCCCTGAACCGCACCTGGGCTCGTTGGGAAAATGAAGGACAAGGCAGGGGCCCCCTCGATCTCCACCATTACGAGGCGATCGGCGGCATGGCTCACGCCCTCGATCAGCATGCCGAAAAAGCTTATCGGGAATTGCCTGGCGAGCGCCACCGCAAGATTTGCGAGAAGATATTCAAGGCCATCACCGATAAAGGAACAGATCCCCGCGGCATTCGCCGACCCACAAAATTTGGCGTACTGCACCGGTTAGCAGAGGCCACGCCCGACGAGGCGGCCGCCGTTCTCAGCGTCTTTCGCAAGCCAAGCCGGTCGTTCGTCATGCCTCCTTTGCAGGAGGAACTCGACGACGACACCGTCATCGACATTTCGCACGAGAGCCTGATGCGGATTTGGGAACGCCTCATTGTGTGGACCGATGAGGAAGTGCAATCCGCGCAGCTCTACCGCCGTTTGTCGGAAACGGCTGCGTTGCAAGCCGCCGGCAGAGCCGGGTTGTGGAGTGATCCCGATTTGCAGTCCGCGCTCGACTGGAGAGAGAAGGAGAAACCCACCGAACTTTGGGCTGAACTCTATAGCGGCGGTTTTGGTCAGGCCATGAGCTTTCTGTCGGCCAGCCAAATCCAACGCGATCAGGAAAAACGCGAAGAAGAAGAACGCCGCCAGCGTGAATTGCAGCAGGCTCATGAGTTGGCCGCTGAGCGGCAACGACGAATCGAAGAGCAAGCTCACGCAGCCTCCCGGCTCAGAAGGTGGCTCGTGGCCCTCGTAGTTGCCACCGTATGCTCACTGTTTGCGGGCGGCATTGCTCTGTTGGAATCGAGACGAGTGCATCAGTCATTGGCCGACAGGAACAGAGCTCTAAGCATTGCGGAACAGAAGAAGAAGGAAGCCAATGAAGCCCAGATTCGAGCCGAAGAGCGCGCTCAGGAGGCCGTGAGTGCCGAAAAAAAAGCGGAGATGGCGGACAAAGAAATGAGCTTAGAGGCCTTGCGGGTCCGGGACACCAATCTGCAGTCACAATCCGTCTTCGTCAACCTCGCCGATTCCATGCTCCAATTCACCGATCCGCAAATGTCCGCTCCTTGGCGTCGATTGAAGGGTGGTGCGCTCTTGTCTCTCGGCAGCTTCGATGAGGCGCAAGACTCCCTTTCCAAGGTGCTCGAACGATTCCCAGACGATCTTGATGCCAGAACAGAGCGCGGATACATATTGGTACTTCGCCAGAAGCCAGGCGACGCCTTGCGCGATTTCGAGTACATTCGCGACAATATCGATCGCGTTTCACCCATCAACAACTTGAATTTGACCGTCGCCAATGCTGCTCTGGGGAATTACGCCGCGGCCAGAGCATCTTTGAAGGTAGCGTTGGCCAGTATGCACATCCGCGACTCGGAGGGCGGTGGCGAAGCTTTCATTCCTCCTGACATTACTCGTGCCACCGGCCGAGCGACGCTCGAAGCCCGCGGCGCAACGTTCGTGACCGCGATGTACTACATGGGCGCAAATCTTGAAGCCTATGCCGGAAATACCGATGCCTTCCAAAAGGCGCTTGCTCGCGCCGACGAGCAAGCCCAATCCCTTTCGCCGGTTGCAAAAAAGGACGCGATTTTCGTTGCCATGACTTGGGCTTGGTTGCACCTTGGAGTGCGCTGTCCTGATTCCGGCGCCCGTTGCCAAGACTATGGAGGTCTGGCTAGCCAGGCCGCTCTATGGGAAAGAGCCGAATACAAAGACTGGGCGGACTGCTATTACGAAAAGTTCCAGGAAGATAACAAAAGCTGGCCTGATCGACGCTATGTCCAGTTCGCAGATTGGGTGGAGCAGGCGCGAAAACGGCTCGGCTCGACTTCCTCGTGCCAGAACGTTAAACAAGCGGAGCCTGACGTGGCCGCCCTTGAAGTCGAGGCCCGAGAGGCGGCGGCGAAGACGGACTATACGAAAGCAAAGAACTTAATAAGTCAGGCCCTCGCCAAAGCCCGCGCGGCCGAAAAGAACCGCTTGCTCCTGGAGAGAGCGGATGTGTTGCTGGCCGATGGACGGGCGGAAAAGCAGCGAGCCGATAATGAGCAGATCATCGCGGCGGCTGCGAAATGGCAGCTTGAACTGCTCAACAACCAGAAAAAGACCGAAGAAGACGAGCGCCAGCAGAAGCTGGCACCCAAACAAAATTGGGATGATATCAAACAACAGATTGAAGCGCACTATGAGCAAACACTCGCTAAGCCCCGCGCCGAACAAGCGGAAGCCGAGAAACGCTATCGTCAGCATACGCAGGAATATAAAAGCGCCTTTAAGGAATTGCAGAGCGACTGCACTGAAATATTGCGAACCAATCCCATGTCAGCCACCGCCCATTACTACCGCGCCCTCGCCCAGGCTTGGCTCGATCTGAAGTCCAAGGGACCAATTCTCGATGACCTTCGCCAGAGCGTGAAGCTTGATCCCGCCAACTTGCAAGCTCTCGCCTTGATCGACGAACTGGTTCCGAATGAAGGATCCGAGCAGGAAAGTTATCTGCAGGACAACCGTCAGTTCCTCGACCGCTACTACAAAATCTCACCCTACAGTGCAGCCACGTTCGCACACCAAGCCAGGCTGGCCCAAATAGAGAAGCGCTATGGTGACGCTCTCGAACTCATCAGCAAGGCGATTGCTATGAACCTTATTGACCCCTCACTCTACAAACTGCGATCGGAGATCCAACTAGACATGGGTTTTAATGATGTGCAAGTCAAACGCAATTTAGCCGAGGGCTATCGCCAAGCTGGCTATGCTTTGAGAGTGCGGGAAAATGGTTACTCGCAAGACGCCGAGACGAAAGAATGGGACACACTTGCTGAGCTAGCCAAGCAGCATGCGAACGATGAGGTCCAGTGCAACGCCGCCCTTACGACCTGCAACATCACGAAGACCGTCGAAGTAAACAGCGAATGGATCTACGGCGGCATTCTCACCGTGGTACACGACGGCGACAACTCCAAATCTCTCGAGGCCCGCATTGATAAGGGACGCGAAGACGGAATCGTAGTAGGTTCCGAGGGCAGTGTGTGGTCCCATTATTCGAAAGGCGAAGATGGCCACGAACGCCTCGTCGTGAAACTCGGCACTAGCGAAGTGGCTTCTGTGGAACCCCATTCTTCTTTGGTTCGAATTCAATTACTGCAACCTGAAGGCGATGGCCTGGCGCGCAAACAGGATATGGTGCAACTGAAAGCTCGCACTCCCTTGCTGCCCGACCGTTCTTCGCTCTGGTCGGTGGCAAAGTTCAACGTCACATTTCTTGACCTAGACGATCAGGTGCTCTTCGACTACGACACATTGTATTCAGGCGAAACTCCCGAACTGGACTCCAAACTCCTGCAGCGCATGGTCCAGGACATTCGTCACGCTGGTCAACTCTATACAGGCCCGCTCGTCCCCTTGCGGGAAGGGACTTTCGCCGGCCAATCGCTCAAACAGGCGATGGAGAACACCACGACAGCCGACCTCCAGGGTTTTCTCGACTACCAGATTAAGTATCCCGGAGACGTATTTGGACAGCGAATCAAGATCTCCACGCGATATGCCGCATGGCTCTATGCTGGCACGCCCTCGAAATAAATGCAGGTTCAATGGCGTCGGCCGGTAGATGGAGATAATGCATGGTGATAACGATGCTGCTGTGTCCCGCTATGCGGGCGAGGGTTGCGACTTGGATTTCACGCTCGTGTACTTAACTCTGAAAATTTTCAGGCGGAAGGAGACTTGCCCAAAAACTATCCGCTGGCGAGACGAACGGCAGGTAGCAGGGCAGGTGCGGCGTTTGAAAAGAACTTGTCTCTGACGTTGGCTGTGGTACGATGGGGCGCTGGCACGAGGGGGGCCGTGACGGAACGTAGGGGCTTGCTGGCAAAGGGTATACTTGTCTCTCGATCATATTCTCGGATTCGTCGTCGTGGAGAGCTGTCTCGCTCTCGAAACACTGTTGGGCCAACGAGAGCCTGACCCGCGCAGTCGTCCAACCGCCCCAGAATTCGGCCCGAAGGAAGCAGCAATGGCAACCCTAATTCACGTCGGACCATCCAGAAAAACATTCGAAAGGCGCGAAGGAGCGAGAGATGATTTCGCGGATCCACCACTATAACGCTTTGTTACGCATCTTCGTGTACTCGCTTCCGTTGTTCGCCTTCGGGATGTCGTCCTATATTAGATTTGGCAACGTGTGGTTGCCGTATGTAAACGGTGTGGTCCCGCAGTATTACCTGATTCTTCTGCTGTTTACCCAATTTGTGTGGATTCTTGCCGCCAACTACTACAAAGTTTCGTCCATTACAGATTTATTCTGGGAGTACACGGGAATCCGGGCGACGTTTCTGGCATGTTTTGCTACGCTGCTATTGCAGACTGCGCTGCTCGTTTTCGTCAAACAGCTGATTGTTTCGCGGATCTTCATCCTTCTCACCAACGCCGTCCTGTTTCTTTGCGTGGTGGCAGTAAGAAACTTCCTCCGGCTCACCTCGGCGTCATCGAGTTGGCCTCGCAAATGTCAAAAGATACTGATCGTCGGAACCGACCAGTATGCGCGAAGAAGCGTCACACTCCTGCACCGGATCCCATTTTTTCACTGCGAAATTCAAGCTTACCTGCAACTTCCAGGACAATCGGTGCTGATCGAAGATGCGCCTGTGATCAGTGCGGTAGAGCCGCTCCATCTCGAGGGACTAAGTTTTGATGAAGTTGTGGTGGCCATACCGGCCAATCGCTATCTGCAGGTTTCCTCCGTTCTCGACAGCCTGCAGGATCTCGGGAAACCCATCCGCGCCATATTGGACCTCGGGCCGCGGCTGTCCGTGCGCGAGAAGGTGTTTCAGGTTGGCCGCTTGCAGATGATGAATCTGGCCATTTCTCCGGTTGAAAGCTTCGCTTATACCGTGCTGAAAAGGACTTTTGACCTGGTTTGCGCGGTTCTCGGGGTGGTGATTCTGAGCCCTTTGTTCCTGGCGATTGCGTTTCTCGTCAAACTGAGCTCTCCGGGCCCGATCTTTTTCCGTCAGGAACGAGTCGGCCGACATGCAAAGCACTTCACGCTGCTGAAGTTCCGCACCATGCATTGCAGCACCGCCGCCGAGAGCGATACCATTTGGACGACCAAAAACGATCCTCGCTGCACCTCGATTGGTGCGGTACTGCGCAAATACGGTCTCGATGAGCTACCCCAGCTTTTTAATGTTATTCGCGGAGAGATGAGTCTGGTGGGGCCGCGTCCGGAACGGCCACATTTTGTAACAAAGTTCCGGGAGGACATCGAGAGATACAACATGCGGCATTGCTGTCAGGTCGGCATAACAGGATGGGCGCAGGTCAATGGCCTTCGTGGCGATACTTCAATCCCTGAACGGCTTCAATATGATCTGTACTACGCTCGCAACTGGAGTTTTGGGATGGACCTGCAGATCATCGCTCGCACCATGTCCATCGTTCTGAGAGACGAACACGGATACTAGTATGTCGACTCCTAGATGACATATCAACATAATCGGTCATGGCGATGCGATCGATTCGGTGGCCAGCACCTCCAGTTCGTATTTCCACTTGAAGACCGTTGGATCTTCGTTCATTTCCTTCAAATACAACTCGATCCGAGTCCTTAACTCCTGCTTCGAGGTCACGCGGATGCCGCGCAGCACGTCCGTGCCAATTTCCCGAAGAACGACTCCACCAGATTGAGCCGCGACCCATGCTTGGGGGTGAAAACGAACTCGTATCGATTGGACACGCTCGTCAGGTAGCTTATGATGAGGTAGGTGCATGAGCTCCGGCACTGTGGATTCTGGCATTTGTCACTCTGCCGAATGAGCGGGCCTGAAGCAGATATGGTGGGAGGGAGAGCGCTCTGGAAGAAGACGTCGTGAAAACCCGGGGGGGACGTCGTGTTTTTCTCACCGGTCACACGGGCTTCAAGGATAGTTGGCTTGCGCTCGGGCTGAGTCGGCTGGGCCCACAGCTTCGGGGATACGCTCTCGATCCCTGCACCGAACCCGACATGTTCACTCTGGCCGCCGTCGGTGCCGTCATGGACGATGTTCGCGGCGACGTCCGAGATTGTGCCAAGCTCGAAGCCTCGACTTCAATCGCGCGAAACGGCCTCTCAACGGGGGGGCTGAATGTCTGACGGCCTCCGTGAGTTCGCCCCGCTCCCGTTGAATTCATCAGGGATCGGGCGTATTCGTCACTGGCTACGAACCGTCCTGGGGCTTGATCGAGCGATCGGATTCACCGTTCTTGCACGGTTCTGGGGCAGTGCAGCCGGTCTTGTCACCGTTGCTCTGATCGCACGGTTCCTTTCCGCTGCCGAGCAGGGGTATTACTACACCTTTGGCAGCCTGGTCGCACTGCAAATCATTTTTGAGCTGGGCTTCTCCTTCGTGATATTGCAGCTGGCAAGCCACGAACGTGCCGAGCTCTCGATATCCAGTGATTATGAAATCACCGGGAACCCAACTGCCCATGCTCGCCTCGCCTCTGTAATTCAGAAGTCGGTCCGCTGGTATTCGGTGGCGGCGCTGCTGATGTCCGCGACATTGCTTCCACTCGGGTTTTATTTCTTTTCTACTCACGACCATACCGGGCATACTGTTTTTTGGCGTTTCCCTTGGTGTCTTAGCGCGTTGATGGCGGTGCTCAACTTCCAGTTTGATCCATTGTTGTCCTTTCTGGAAGGTTGCGGATATGTCCCGGAGGTGGCGCGTCTCCGGTTCATGCAGTCGGTGACAGGAAGTCTGCTGGCTTGGCTCGCTCTGATGAGCCACCATGGCCTCTTCGCACCATCGATGATGCTGTTCGGAATGGCATTGGCCTCCTTTGTGTGGCTGCTTGGGAAGCGCAAATTGTTGATCGGATTACTGAGGTATGAAACCGGACCGAATCGAATCAGTTGGGGGGAGGAAGTTTGGCCATTCCAGTGGAGAATCGCTGTGAGCTGGTTTTGTGGCTATTTTATCTTTTGGCTCTTTACTCCGGTTCTGTTTGCATTCCGCGGTCCTGTGGAGGCGGGCCAGATGGGAATGTCCCTCAGCCTGGCAAATGCGATTCAGGCCATCGCCGTTTCCTGGGTGAGTACAAAATCTGCACCCTTCGGAACCCTGATCGCCCGCAAGGAATATGATCGGTTGGATCAAGCATTTTTTCGGGCGCTCCGACAATCCGTTGCCGTCTCGATCCTGGGGGGTCTAACGGCGTGGCTTGGGTGTATCTATCTGAATTTAGAGCACATTCGTTTCGCTCAGCGCCTCCTCGACCCGATTTCCATCGCCATGCTGATGCTTACCATGATCACAAATGTCGTCATCTTTGCGCAGGCCTATTACCTTCGCGCGCATAAACAGGAGGTACTCGTCGTCAATGCGATCGTCGGAGCTTTGGCCGTGACAGCATTCACCTTGATCTTTGGACGGCTCTATGGTGCCAGGGGAATCGTGGTCAGCTGCTGCACCGGCAATTTCCCGGGACTGGCGTGGTCGACGTTCCGATTTCAAAAGTACCGAAGACTCTGGCATACCCCTTAAGAACGAGCCCCGGGGCTTCGCCAAGACCAAGAACAACACGCTAACGGCTTTGGTATGATGGATGTCCCACAGCAGGTCGGTGTGAGCTCGCCGGTTCGTGTGTGCGGGAGTATCAGTGCAGACCGATTTTGGCTTCTCCAATGTCGCAACCGAAGAACCCCTTCTTACCATTGCAATTCCCACATTCAATTATGGTCACCTTCTGCCCGATGCAGTTGGATCGATCATGCGGCAGGGCCTGGACGATTTCGAGATTCTGATTATCGACAATGCATCGGAAGACAATACAGAAGCAGTTGTACGCTCGTTTGAGAATCCGCGTATTCGATACATTCGAAATCCCTCGAATCTGGGAGCTTGTGAAAACGGGAATCGCTGCTTAGCAAACTCACGTGGACGCTATGTTAAGATGCTCTGCGCTGACGACGTATTGCTTGATGGAGTGCTGCGAAAGCAATTAAATGTCCTGGAGACACGACCGGATGTCGCTTTGGTCACCTGCGGCTACCTGCCCACCGACCCTAATTTGAATATCCAAGGATCCTGGTCTCCGTTCCCGGGGTCACATCCGGGGCGCCGAGTGATCAATTTCTGCCTCAGTAGAATGACAAATGCCGTCGGCGGCCCATCCAATATCATGATTCGGCGTACCGCAGCCACCGGAGTTGTAGCAGACGCCAGCTATCGGTTGCTGGGGGACTTGAAGTTCAGTCTTCAACTTCTGGAACACGGTGCTTATGCGAGCATCGATGAACCGGGTGTCCTCTACCGTAGGCACCCAAACAGCGATTATGCAACCAATTGTCCTCCCGAGGTCCACCTGCCCGAATATCTGCGGCTGGTCAGCGAATTCAACTGGTGGAATCCGCTCAATTGTGTGATGGCATCTCTTTTTGGGGGCACTGAGGGCAGGCACGCCGTCAAAGAGCACTGGCGGCAGGCGTGTACGCCGGGTCGCCTGGCAAGATCTCTCGAGGCATCTGCCGATTTGGTCTATAAGGGGTTGCTTCGTTTCTTCGACGAGCGACAGATCGTTCCAGTCTAGAGACCGGAGCTTGAATAAGAGTGACGATTCTTTGCCAAGATCCCGAATCGATATCGGGAGATAGCGCTTCAGCAGTCAAAGCCAAGTGGTCCGCCAGCGCTGCCACGAATCTCGATCGTTCGAACGAGGCGAACTGTACTCACGATCTTCAGTCGGCGAAACTACGACCCCTGCCTGTGAAGAAGATCTATATCAACGGAAAGTTTTTCTGCCAGCGCATCACAGGCACCCAGCGTTATGCTCGAGAACTGCTCAACCAATTCGATAGACTACTTGCTGCGGAGAATGATTGGGACATCGCCATTGAGATTCTGGTCCCCGAGTGTGTGCGGCCGATGCCGAAGTATACGAATCTTCGAGTGCGGACCGTGGGTCGAATGAGCGGAACCAAATGGGAGCAGATGGAGCTTCCGCGGTACTGCCGCGGGCAAGTCTTGTTTACTCTCAGCGGCGGAGCTCCTATTCTGTACTCCCGAAATGTGGTCACGATTCACGACGCAGCAGTAGTTGCCGCGCCCGCAGGGTATTCGCTGGCATATCGCCTCTGGCACAAGACCATATGCCGAAGCATGGCACGAAAGGCGGAGCACATTTTCACGAATTCGAATTTTTCGAGGTCGGAGCTTGAGATATGGTACGGCGCAGCCCCGGAGAAGATTTCCGTTACCGACCTCGGAAGCGACCATTTTTCTCGCCTTGAAGCCGATTCTTCAGCGTTGGCACGGTTTGGTATCTCTGGAAAGTACGTTCTGGCGGTTAGCTCCCACAACCCTAACAAGAACTTCCATCGCGTCGTGCAGGCAATTTGTCACCTCAACCAATCCAGCACACAGTTGGTGATAGTTGGGGGACACGACAGCAGAGTCTACGGGAAGAGCATGAGGCTGCCTAGTGGGGTGCGTGCACTGGGTTATGTGAGCGATCCGGAACTAAAGGCTCTCTATGAGAACGCAGCCTGTTTCGTGTTTGCGTCTTTGTATGAAGGCTTCGGCTTGCCACCATTGGAAGCCATGGCAAGTGGATGTCCAGTTGTCGCTTCTCGCGCAGGGTCGCTACCAGAGCTATTTGACGGCGCAGCATTCTTCTGTGATCCCTATCGTCCGGAAGATATTGCCGCAGCCATTCAGCGTGCGATCGAGTCTCCGCCTGCCGCCGATCAATTGAAGCAGTTCGCAAGAAAGTTCAGCTGGGAAAAATGCGCCCGCGAAACGCTTGAAGTGCTCAAATCCCTTTGACGTAGGATGCCGTGAGACTACCTGGAATTCAGACGATCCGACCACCAGATCCAGGTTTGAAACGCTCCAAGGCGATGGTTACCTCACCTCTTGCAATGGTAAGCTAAAATCTGCTGATTAGGCAGTTCCCGCTGGTAAGAATGATGCCCAGAGCACTCGGGTAGCTTGACCAGCAGGTTTCCGCAGGCACTCATATTGAAAAACCGAGAATACATCTGCCTGGTTGGAAGCATTGCTTTGATAGGCGCGGACCGCATCGACCTATTGTGGGGGCATGGTTTTTTTAGACTGTCTCCATTTTTGCTTTTCGCTTCGCTGGTTGTTTTGATCCGTCTTCTGGTCATGGGCTTGCACGGACGCTTTCGATTTGCGATTAGCTCCCCTGTTCGCCGCCAAATCCCTTTTCTTGTTCTGTTAGCACTATTCTTTTTTCTTTCGTTCACTTCAACCATTCTTGTGTGAACCCGCAGCGGGGCCTGGTGGCTCTTTGTGGGTTGGTGCTTGTGTCCGTCCTGGGATATTGCATTTCAATGAGGATATTGGCAGATCCTGCACCAGAAAAGCTGGTTGTACGATCCGTCACGTTTGCCTTGATCGTATGGCTGATTTTTGGATTGGCGGGTCCATCGCCTGGAGTCACGGACTCACCCGTTTGGAAGAAGAACCTAGCTCGTCCATCGAATCCATCTTTGCACCCACTGCACGCTTGTATTGGATACCTCGGCTCTCAGGCTTCTGCCTTGATGCGAACCGCGCTGGCTTCATCCTGGTAATGTATTTGGCATTGCTTGATCAATTTGTCGCTAGAACGCGCTACACGGTTTTCCTTCGTTTTGCAACAGGATTCTTTATTCTGCTTGTTGTGTCGAGATCCGCTATGCTCTGCTGGTTCGCATATTGCTTATTCTCGAGAGCATTCTGGAAACGTCTGATGACCCCCCGAACGGCGTTTAGGGTGGCCACACTTGCGCTTGTCTGTTTGCTCGTTGGTCTCCTCTACCGAAAGGAAATCACGGGGTTATTAGAACTCCGGCAGGTGTCCTGTGGGTTCCGGAAATTCTGAGCCGTTAATTCCGGAAATTCTGAGCCGTTCGGCTTTGGAAGGCGAGGCCTCCTCTAAGTTTAGATGACGTGTCCGGCCTGAGGGTCCATCAAGGTGGATGAAGCGTCCGCGTTCCAGGACTCTATCGAGGATGGCAGCTGCCAGGTCCTCGTCGTGCAACACCTTTCCCCACTCACTGAGCGGCTTGTTGGTGGTAAAGATCATCGGCCGTTTTCTCAGATGGCGATCATTCGCCACATGGAACAGAACATTGGCAGCGTCGGGGCCATAGCTTAGATATCCGATCTCATCGATGACTAAGACGTGAGGACGAGTGTAGGTGGACAACGATTGCTGGAAGAGGCCTTTGGCACTGGCGTTCGACAGATCCTCGATGAGTTCGGCGGCGGTGGTACAAAGTGTGTCGAAGCCATTCTGGATGGCGCGATAGCCAATGGCTACGGCGAGATGAGTTTTGCCGCGGCCGGTTTTGCCGTAAAGGATCAGGGAGCGGCCCTCGGTGACGAAGTCCGGTCCCAGATAGGAACCGAGCAGCGATTGTCGCAGAGTCGACTGCAAAGTGAAATCGAACTCATCAATGGTCTTGAAGAAGGGAAAGTGAGCCTGGCGGGTGCAGCGCTGCAGGCGGGTTTGCTTACGGTGCGCCACTTCTTCGGCCAGCAGAAGAGCGAGAAAGTCGCGATAGGTCCAGTTTTCTTTCTCGGCTCGATCCGCCACCTCCTGGTAGATGCGGCGTGTGTATGCCAGGTTGAGACGTCGGAACAGAGGTTCGAGTTGGCCTTCGGAAAGTTTCGGGATGGCCAACTCGGGCATGGACGTGGATGGCTTCTTGGTCATTGCATTCTCCTCGGTGTATTTACGGCTCGGTATCCTCGGTGGGTAGAAGGGCCGTGGAAAAAGCCGTTCCGTGGAAAAGTCCAAAGACAGGACTTTCCCACGGCACTTGAAAATCCCGCAACCGCCGCGGGATTTTCACTTTTCCCACCGCCCCGGCTACGGCGGTGAGCTTTTTCGGTTAATTCCCAGAAAAATTTTGCGCCAGGATCCCCTAGGAACGATGATCGCCACCTCGGTCGACCTCTAGCATCCCCCCATTGGGTGTTTTTTTCGCACCTCCGAAGGCTCGGGCGCACACCCGGCTTCCTCGATCTGGTGGTCTCGATGTTCATTGCACCGCCTCCGGAAAGTTCAACCCTGGTTGCAGACATCTCTCCACGTACAACGCACCAAATACTTGTTCCTGGAGACCGGTTTCCATGGCTCGCCGCAGAACCTCCGGACCATGACTCTGCAGGATCGCGTGCAATCGATCCACATCCTCGTACCAGTGCCGCGGCCGACGATGCACAATCTCGGTGAGATAGCGAATCGCAGGCTCCCCCAACTCCAGCAACTGCTGCCGCTTCAGATAGCGCCGGCCGCGTTTCCCGGACACAGCTGCTACCAAAGCCGCGCGATGCTCGGCCAGCGAAGACCCTTCGTGCGCCACGAATTTCCTGGGATGCATCGCTTCATACCGACCGGCCACGATGCGCACTCGTTGCCCATACAAGTACAACGTGCCCGGCATACTGATCGCCTCCGGCGGCATGGAGTAGGCATGGCCATCGTGGAGCACCGTTCCGGTGGGACCCACGTAGACGGGAATGCGTAAGGCCAGATCTTCCGGCTGCACTTTCAAAGGACGGAGGCGAGGTTTCTCTTCCGTCCAGCGCACCGCGGGAATCACGCCCGTCGCGCGGCAGGGACGCTCCTGGTTCACCTCCTCATGCCAAGCCCGTAGTTGCTGGCGAAGATCTTCCTCATCGTGAAACCGCCGCACCTTGAAGAAGGAAGACTTGACGAAACCGACCAGGTTCTCCACGCTTCCTTTTTGCTGCGCTCGATACGGCCAGCACAGCTCCACCCCCACTCCCATCTCCAGCGTGGCGTAGGCAAAGACCGGATTCCATTCCGTCACCTCCCCATTTTTTCGCCACTGCAGGGCGACCGTCTTCGGCCGATCGAAGACGCATTGCAAAGGAGCCCCACCCCAGCTGGCCAGATGCTCGGCCAAGGTTCGTACTAAACTCTCGACTGCTTCATCCGGAACCAGACTGACGCACATGAAACGCGAATACTTCAGACGCGAGGCGAAAAAATGGATGCGCTGGCTGGCGCCATCGACGAATTGCACTTCGATTTGTCCAAAATCATGCTGACTGAACTCCCCGGGCAGACCCTCGAAACGAACCAGCGGCTTGGCCGACTTCGGGCGGAGCGAGGCCACCAGCGCGTACAGCGCAGTCTTGCCTCCCGCATAGCCTTCTTCCCGCACTCGCCGCAGAATCTCCAGCGACGCGAGATCGGGTGTTTGCTGCAGAATCTCGAGGATCGGTTTCCGGAAATTCGCGACCGTGCTGGGCCGGCCGACCTGTCGTTGGGCGCGTTCCGCCGCATCATCGACGTGCATCACGGGTCCCTCTTGCGCGATGCGCTTCACCGAGCATAAGGACACTCCGGTCAGCCGGGCCACCTCCGTCTTACCGTGGCCCGCCTTCAATAAAATCTCCACTTCGTGACGCTTTAACATGCTCAACATCCTCCTCCCCCTCCGCCTCCACCGGTCTATGGACCGGCCGGAGGCATAGGGAGAAGTTCTACCGCTTATGTCGATCACTTGGTGGCTCAGAATTTCCGGAATTAGGTGGGTCAGAATTTGCGGAACTCACATGTCCGATATCGTGTCTGACCGGCTCTCGAGCGAGCAAGGTAGCACGGCAGCAGATCACATTCAGTTGATACGGAGGGGGGTTGACACCTGGACAACATCAACCCGCACTGTGGTTGCAGGCATCGGATTCGCGGGTTCCCCCAGAGTCCTGGGCGATTTCTTTGGGGATAATAAATACGGGAACTTTTACGACCTGTATGTGTCTGTGCTCGCTGACTCGGATTACCAGCGTTCCTTCTTTTCATGATCCTCCTCGGATACCCGATCATTGGAAGGAAAGGCGCAACGTCATGCATCGCAGCGATCGCGATCTTTAACGCATTTCTTCAATCCTTCTTGGAACCGATTTGTGGGTTGTTCTTGCGCTTGTGTGGTCTTTCGAACTGAAGCGCCGGAGAGCCCGAATTTAGCTTCAGGTGGTGGTACATTCTAAGCGCTTACGCACTTTAGCCCCGAGGCTGCTCGTTAGACGTATTCACCCGTTGCCTTTTGGGGAGTATTCCCGAAGATACCTTTCCACGACATACTCCTCCCGAAACACGACGAGTTTCGAAACATCTGGGACTTTACGCTCCCGCCATTCTTGCGGCGAGCTTAACGCGAGATTCATCTTCTCCGCCAGCGCATTCGCATTTCCTGCAGGGAAAAACTCGACAAGGTTGGAGAGTCGAGCAATCTCCGGGATCCCGCCCGATGATGCGCAGATAACGCTTTTCCCCGCATGAAGGCTTTCAACACAGACATACGGCAGCGGCTCAGCCCAGAGCGATGGGAGAATCACCACATCGACAGAAGAATAGAATTTCACAGCATCGGTAAATCCCAGCCATTCAATTCTCGGATCCGGGAATCTCTTTGCCAGTTTGTCAACATAGCCATCGAGGCCCTTACCTGCGATCTTCAATTTCCAATTCGATGAATGTAGCTGCCGAGTGGCTGCCAGGAGCGTTTCAATACCCTTCTCTTCCTCAACTCTTCCGATAAAGCCAAAAACCAGATTGCCAGACAACTGTCCGCCATTCAGTGTCTGCGGAGGGGGCGATTCGAACGCACTCTGAATGTTATAGATAATTTCCGCTGGCAGATCTTCAAGATAATGGCGCCTGATATGTTCGTATAGAGCATGGTGGCTGACTGACACTATCGAATCAGGCAGCCGCGACAAGCGTCGTCTATTGAACGTCAGAACTTTACAACTTAAACACCTTTTCTCACAGTTCCGGCCTTTATCAAACAGAGTACAGCGGGGACACATCAGATAATAATCGTGCAGGGTGTGCACCAATCGCACTCTCCTACGCTTAACCTCCCGCCAAGCGGCCAAGGAAAACCCGCAGACATTGTGGGTGTTAACGACGTCCGGCATTTCAGCATCCATAATCTTGCCAATCCGCCGAGCCGCCGCGGGATTCCACACTTCTCGAATGTGCCAAGCGAGGCGGTAGAACCCGTTAGGCTTCTTCTTCCGCCCAAAGGGCCAGTAGAAATTGTCGACTGGAAGCCGATACACGCGCACGCCGTTCCGATCCTCGACGATGTCGCTCGACCCTGGGTGCAAGGTGATAACCACTACCACATGGCCGCGATGAACCAGGGCTTCCGCCAGTTCAGCGGCCGCTTTTTCGGCACCGCCGATAACATGGGGAGGATAAAGCGTGCTAATTATCAGGATTTTCATCTACCGCACCTCCCCGTCGCGTCGGGAGCACGTTCCTTTCCAATATCGCCTAGCAGTGCATCCCAGAATCGCAGTAGGAAGTTGGAGGATAAAATCATGCCGCGGTCTACGCAACAGGGTGCCGGCGTGGACGGAGTTTCCCCGCCAGCCACCGATCTCAAACCCTGGCCAGCACAGTGTAGTTTGCCGGCAATCTCGTCGACTTGCTTACCGAATCGAGTAAGGCGCCAGTAAGATTGACAGCGCATCTCAAAGGAAACAACCACTTATTCAGCCGAAGGCACACACTCAACATTAATTGAGCCCAGTCCCCTCCGTCTTCAAGGATCTGCCATTCCAAAAATCCGGCATCCTTCAACAACTGTTCGAATCCGTATTTCGTGAAACGGAAAAAATCATAAGGCTCTTCATGGAGGGGCCAAAAAAAGGGGCCACTCAGGATCAAGCATCCATTCGGGCGGAGTACCCTTTTGCATTCCCGTACCATGACATGAGGGTTAGTCACGTGCTCGATGACTTGGGTTGCAAATACGATGTCCACAGATTGATCTCTGATCGGAAGGCGCAATGCATCTCCTACAAAGTCCGGCGAGGTGTCGACAATTCCATGATCCATTCCCCAATGCTGAGCTGTGGGAAATAAGTCACGGTACGGCTTATTTCCACAACCAATATCGAGGACCTTGGGGCAGTCACTACCGATGTGCTCCAGCGCCGTCCTTGCGGCCCATTCAAGATTAGGCCAAAGGTACTTATAGTGCAGATAGTCTTGCTTCCAAACTCTCAAGGTACGCCGCTGGAGGCGGCCTCCAGTGGGCCGTTTTTCTTTGGTAGCCTCAGATAATGTATGACTGCCGATTTGTCGCTTCATTTCCTGGTATTTCGCTGATGTGCTACCCGCTTGTTACATTAACCGAGGCAGCGCTGGAAGTTGCTGCACTACCGCCGCACCATGAACCCAATCCGTCCGGGCGACAGTATACGGGAATGCACCACGAACGAGAGTCCAGCCATCAAGCGGCAGAACGTTCTTGCGGCACTAGATTTGCAATTTTCTTCCTGTCTCCTTCCTCACAGGTCAAACACACATCGCCGATTTTACACGGAAAGCGAGGTGTCAGTTGCACGCCGCCACAAAAATCAGCGAATACAAAACACTTCAGGCGCGAGACTCGGTTGCGGCCTCGGCAGGCTTACGGCGGGCGTAGATCAGGCCGGCCGTGACGCCCAGCAGTTGCGCACAGGCTCGCGCAGCTAGCAGGACGGGAGAAAGCAGCCCGACAATGGGATCTTTCTGGATGGCTCGCCATGCGAATGGCAACGTGCTGACCAAAAAAGCGGCGCACACAAGCAGCGACGCTGGTACTTTCGGGTCCTCCACCAAGTCGCGAAAAATTGAAAGCAGCAGCGCGGGCAGGAACAGAAGCTGCAGCTTCATCAGTTGCGGCGTGTGGCTATCCTTCAGAGTCTTTTTCGGATTCTTACGTACCGCCAGCACGCGCCAGAAAGCGAATTTGTACTTCTTCTTGAGGTACCACGCTAGCGTGTCGGGGTGCGTGTGGTAGACGATCGCCGTAGGGGCGAACATCATCTTCCAGCCGCGCGCCGACATGCGGTAGGAGAGTTCGATGTCCTCCGCACAGGCCGCCGGGAAAGAGGTGTCGTAGCCGGTCATCTCCAGGAAGCAATCGCGGCGAAACGCGGCGGAGTAGGTATCGACGAAGTCGATGCTGGGGAGACCCTTCATGAAGCGGTAGCGGTCCTCGTACTCGATCTGCACGAAACGAGCAACCAGACGCCTTTGCCGTGTGCGGTAGATTCCCTTCACTCCGACGACCTCTGGATCTTTGAAGGGATCGAGCATGGCGTCCAGCCAATCCGGCATCGGGATGCAGTCGTCATCGGTGAACATTATGATCTTTCCCCGTGCCTCCAAGGCGCCGCGATTGCGAGCGGCTGCCGGTCCGGCGTTTTCCTGGGTAATGAGCCGAACGCCAGAATAGCGTTTGACCACGTGCACGGTGTCGTCAGTTGAGCCGTCGTTGATGACCAGAATTTCCACATTCCGCCCCGGAACCTGCTTCAGAAGCGCATCCAGACAGTTGCCGATGCGGGAGTCGCCATTGAACGTCGGAATGATAATCGACACTAGGTTAGCTTCGATGGGACACCCCAATTGCTGCCATCAACACTAGAAGTGGTCTCCTAAAGACACACCCACGGACGCCACGGATGGGACCCGCCATCGACGCGGGTCGCAGGTCTCTCGCCGGACCCGCAGTACTATGTATGAGACAGCTCCTAGTCACTGCCTTGCGGACCCGCAAGTTGGGTTAGATTGTGAGGCCCAGGCGTCTGCGGAGGCGCTGCGGTTTTGTCGTGCTGGCTGCCGCGCAGGAGATACTTCGACAGGGTGACGAAGCCCTTAAGATTGCGCTGCAATTCGCGGCGATCTTTCAGCGACTGCTTCAGCTTGTAGAAAAGATACGAAGGACTGAGATAAAAGCTCCGCCGCGCCCGGTCGCAAAAGCTGACCAACTGCTCGTGCGTGATGTTCGGCAGGGTAACGACGCTGTTGTGAAGGCCATCTTTCGTCAACCACGCGCCCCAGTCCTCGATCTGAATGTAGTTCCGCTTCTTGGCTTCCTCATACGCGGTCGTACCCGGATATACCATGATGGGGAAGAATTGGGCCGTATCGGGCTGGAGCCTCTTGGCGAAGCTCAGCGTTTTTTCCATACTAGCCGGCGTCTCGTTCAGGTTTCCGACCATGAAGCAGCCATGCACCATGATGCCCGACTCCCGGCAACGGCGGACAAAGCGATGCGCTTCTTCGTGATACTTCGCGTCGCGACGGTCATCGTTGTTCTTCTTCATGCCATGGATGACCTCTACGTCACCGCTCTCGAACCCGACGCAGAATAAGCGGGCGCCGGCCTTGTGCAACGTTGAAAGCAGCTCGCCTTCGGCGCCAATGTCGGCGCGGCAGTTGGCGTCGAAGGGCAGCTTATTGCCGCGCCGGATCAGTTCCTTGGCCAGCTCCAGCGTGCGCGGCTTGCTGATGATGAAGGTATCGTCTTCCAACATGACGGTCTTGATCTCGGGCAATTCACGGGCGACGAAGTCGAACTCGTCGGCCACGTTCGCCACCGACCGGTAACGCATAGTGTGCCCGCTGAAGGCTTGCGGATAAACACAGAACGAGCAGTGATAGGGGCATCCCCGGCTAGTATCGAAGACCACCAGTGGCCACAGCGAGTGGCCATAGAAATAATCCGGCGTATGCAGGAAGCGCTTATAGACCTCGGAGACGAAAGGCAGCTCATCGAGATTCTTGATGGCTTCGCGCTGCTTGTTGCTGACGATCTCTCCAGTCCCAGTGCGGCGCCATACTAGGCCATCGACTGCCGAGAGGTCGGCGCCGCAGGCTTTCGCTTCCAGCCACTCGCGCACCGTGTATTCGTACTCGCGGACGGCGACAGCTTCCAGGCAGGCCGACATGGCGAGCGTCTCTTTGGGTAGGGACGAGACGTGGCGCCCGACCAGCAGTACATGCAAAAAGGATTTGGCGGCAACCAGAGCGTTGATTACGCTGACGTCATTGAGAATGCTGGGCGTGGACGTATCGCAAACTACCGCTTCGATGTTCTTGGCTGCGATACGGTCGATGACCGCCTGCACCGAGTAACCAGCAGCGGGGGCGTCGACCAGGTCCACATCATGCCCATTCTTGATCGCGACTCCGGCCGCGTGAGCCAACCACTTGGGGTAGTAGAGTGTTCCACTCTTGGTAACCGCAGGACTGCGCTGCTCACGGGAAAAGCGGGGGTGAAATGGGGGGTTTAGAAATAAGACACGCATTATGCGAGCGAGTATATCAGACTTTATTGTAAGCGCGGGGAGACACGGCCGTCCCTTTGCATCAGCTGGGTACGGGCTTCTGTCCGCAACATAACCGGCCTGCGCGAGAGCATAGAAATCACTGACCGTCATTCAAATGGTTAGAAAATGGGCCGCAAGGATACTGTTGCTGATCTATGTCACAGCAATCCTCTTCGCTTTGCTAGGATGCGAGGGAGCTGAAGATGATGCTGGCAACTCCCTGCGGCTGAGCGGAAGTCCGGATAGCATCTCCCACGGGCGGACTGGACACTCCCCTTACACAAAAGGTAATTTGGGCCGGCTGTCTGGCTTGGCGGTAGAGAACCGCCTTGCGGTGGACCCTGCAGGACTGGAATGCTATGCCGAATGGTGATGGTGTCGTCTCCTATCAGGACATCTTTCACTACGAGCCGTACGATGCGCTGGCGTTCCGTGATGCTCAGCGTATCAGCAGCACCGTGTAGCCGCGCGAGGAACGCGGCGAGGGTCTCCGCCAAGCGAAGGAGGGCTGCTTGATCATTAGCCTGGTCAGTAATTGCTTGTAACTCAGCGCGGAGCGCCTGTTCGCGCTGGCGTAGTGCAGGCATACGTTCCCGCAACTGTTCGATCGACATCAGTGCTTCCTGGTAGGCGCTGAGCAGGCGTTCGATGCTCTTGCCAACATGCGCTAATTCCCAGTGCAGGCTTTGTTCGCGTTTTTTGGCCGGATCAGGGGAGCGCGCCGCCGTAAGCCTACGGTCCAGTTCCTGCTGGATCAGCGTGGGGTCTTCCAGCTGTCGAATGACTTCGGCCCAGACGATCTGATCGAGCAGATCCTGGCGGACAAGGCGGCCGTTGTCATTACCTCTTACGACGCAAGTCAACTACCGAGGACCTCGTTCGCCAACCCCTCACTACCCTCTCAAATTCGAAATTACCTTTTGTGTAAGGGGAGTGATTGCTGCGTTGATAGAAGATGCATACGGGCCTACGGCCGGCAGTCGGCCTAACAGGGGCGAGTCAAACTGTTCGCCGGCGGCAGTCCGTAAATTGAGAGAGCGGATGGGATACAATCCATATGATCTTGTAGCCAAGGTGAGATTCCGCTTGGACTCGAATTCACTTTCACGGGGAGAGCCGTCTTGAAAAACTTTAAACTACCGTCCTTCTATGTGGCGATTGCGATCCTCGGAATGATTCCGCTATTGAGCGCGCAACAATCGACAGGCGTGCCGCAGGGACCATTCTCTCCAAAGTCGAGCGGCTTGCCGCCGGGACCGGTAACCCCACAAATCGCTGCGACTGTGATGTGCAATGGGCCTGCCCGTCCCGCTTGGTGTAGCGGCTCTGATATAGGAGCGTGGACAAATGCCGCGATTGCTTTGGCTGGGTGTGGCGAAGTCTACATCCCTGCGGGAACTTACAGGCAAAAGACCAGCATCGTGAAGCCGCGTTGCGTGAAGTTGGAGGGCGCATCTGCCTATGGAACCACTATTACTTATACGGCGACAACAGGATGCGGAGTGGTCATCGCTGATGATTCAGGTTCGTCCATCTATGCCCCCGGGGCGCTGGAAGACTTAAACCTTGTTGGGCCGGGAGCGGGGCCGCCTGCTGATGCTCACGCAACTCAAACTTGCGGCGTCTACTTCGGAGGTAGTGATGGGGGTTCGACCAGCCCCGCCACACAGATTGATCCGGCCACGAATTATGGAGACCACGGCAACCTGAACCGGGTGCGGATCTCGCACTTCGGCGTGGGAGTGCAATTTGGATTCAACACTTGGCGGGACACGATATTTGAGAGCGTGATCGCCAGCAACGGAACCGGAGTCTCCATGCCCGCAAACGTTACCGCGGGGAACCCCGTCAGTAACAGTGGCGAGAATCTGACGCTGCTTAACTCCTCCGTACTGAACAGTTGCGGCGTTGGCCTGTTTGTTGGATCGGGATTGCTAGTCGACTTCAACCTCGTCAATACCTCGTTTGATTTCAACCACTCCTGGGCGGTTCAGAACGGCACAGCATTTAGCCAAAATGCGGTGAATCTTGTCAACGGGTACATTGTCCAACCGAGCCAATGGATACAAAACTACGGCCGCATGAACTTGGACGGCGTATATGCCACGGACGGAAGCCTCTCTGGCGCGCTGGGCTACCTCATCGACAACCAAGGCGACAATTTGACGGTGACTGGCGGGCAGTTCTTCAATGGCGGAAGTGGAACAACTCTGAATCCCGCTGGAGTAGGCAGCGTCTGGCTCGGAGCCCTGGTCACCCCTGGCCTTACGGGCCCGGTCGTGGGGTTGATTGACCGTTGGGGAAACGCTGGCTTCGGCGCGCTAACTGCCTCTTCCGCGGTCGTCAGTGGTGCCGTACTAGGAACGACCCTCTCTGGTGACATCCTCAACCAAAACGCCCCGGACCGTCTGGCTGGCACATCAGCCTGCTCCTATGGCACTAAGGCAATCAGCTTCAGTGCGAACTACAGTTCCCAGCCTGTGATTCTGCTCTTCGATGAGACCACGGCGGGCGGGGTCAAACTATCCGCCAAATCGACTTCCGGGTTTACCGCGACTTGCACCGAAGCCTCAGACGTGTTCGATTGGATTGTGATCGGAAATCCTAACTAAAGAGTAAATATGGGGAACTTTCACGATCGAGTGCCGTGGTTCTCCGGGTGATGCCACTATGGTCAGAAGAAGCATCGAGGAAGTGCAAGGCGCTGAGGTCGCCTTATGGGATCAGCTTAAGAACCAAGACTGGCTTGACAACCTCTCCAACAAGTTGTCGGAATTGCGGTGGCTCCTACCGAAATTATCATTCCATGACAAGAGGTTCCGGGACGCGAGCTCTGTGCTTGAGCTGGGTGCGGGGGAAGGCTGGGCATCATGCGTCGTAAAGCGCCTGTACCCGGAACTCTCGGTAGCTGCCTCTGATATAAGCGAATCAGCAATTTCCGGCATCGGTAAATGGGAGAGGATTTTCGAATGCGCCGTGGATATAAGATTTTCCTGCAAGAGCTACGCGGTGCCGCTACCGGATAATAGCGTCGATCTGATCTTCACTTTTCAGGCTGCCCACCATTTCATCCTACAAATGGATACGTTACGGGAGGTCGCGCGCTTGTTAAGATCGGGCGGGACCTGCATGTATCTACAGGAACCATCGTGCAGAAAGTATATGCACCCATTAGCGAAATGGAGAGTCAACAGGAAACGACCGGAATGCCCAGAAGATGTGCTTGTTCTCGGGGAAATGAGAAAAGCAGCAGCGAGCCTTGGTTTCAGGTTAGATGTTAACTACAGCACGGCAACGGTCAATCGGGGAGTTGTAGAAGGAGTATACTACCAGCTGCTATCGGGGTTCCCAGCCCTTTGCCAATGGCTTCCGTGCACTGCTGATTTCATTTTCACGAAGGCGTGAAACTCCATTTTTCGAGGCACGCCCACTCTCGCTTAACGCAGGTAGAAATCGCGCTCACTCGTTGCATCTCCGTCTGACCCACCTGAATTTCCTTCCTCTCGTGGGGGTGCCATTTTCACGTTGCAGTTAGGGGGTGACCGAATTATGGAGCGAAGACAGAAGCACTCCAAGATGATGTTCACCTCACATCCTGCAATGGTAAGCTAAAATGTATTGCGATTGGGCCCGCTCCCGTTTGCAATGATGCCGAAGCGACTGGGTAGTTTGGCCAAAAGCAGGCTTCCGGACACTCATATTGAAAAATCTAGAGTACATCTTCCTGGTTGGAAGCATTGCTTTGACAGGGGCGGACCGCATCGACCTGTTGTGGGGGCATGGCTTTTTTAGACTGACTCCATTTTTAGTTTTTGCTTCGTTGGTTGTTCTAATTCGTCTCCTGCGAATGGGATTGCGCGGAAGATTTAAAGTTGCAATCAGACCGCCTTTTCGTCGCCAAATACCTTTTCTTGTCCTGTTAGCACTATTCTTGTTTCTTGCGTTCACTTCAACGATTTTCGGTTTGGACCCGCAGCGGGGACTGGTGGCTCTTTGTGGTTTGGTGCTTGTGTCCGTCTTGGGATATTGCTTATCAGCGAGGATATTGGCAGATCCTGCACCAGAAAAGGTGGTGATACGCTCCGTCACGTTTGCCTTGATCGTTTGGCTGATTTTTTGCATTGGCGGGTACATCGCCTGGAGCCATGGGGCCACGCGTTTGGAAGATGAACCTAGCTCCTCCATCGAATCCATGTTTGCGCCCACTGCAACGTTATTTTGGATACCTCGACTGTCGGGCTTCTGCCTCGATGCAAACCGCGCCGGCTTCATCCTGGTAATGTATTTGGCATTGCTTGATCAATTTGTCACCCAAACGCGCTACACACGTTTCCTTCGTTTTGCAATAGGACTCTTTATCCTGCTTGCGGTGTCGAGATCCGCCATGCTCTGCTGGCTCGCGTATTGCTTATTTTCTAAAGCATTCTGGAAGCGTCTGACGACCCCCCGAGCGGCATTTAGAGTGGCCACGCTTGCGCTGGTCTGTTTGCTAGTTGGTCTCGTGTACCGACAGAAGATAGCCGACCTAGCGGAGCTGTGGCAACTATCAGATATCGTGTCCGACCGGCTCTCGAGCGACCCAGGTAGCACAGCAGAAAGTCACATTCAGTTGATACAGAGGGGTCTGGCCACTTGGACAACCTCAACTCGCACTGTGGTTGCAGGCATCGGATACCAGGGTGCCTCCAGATTCCTGGGCGATTTCTTTCAGAACAATAAATACGCAAACTTCCACGACGTCTATGTGACTGTGCTTGCTGAGCTCGGATTACCAGCGTTCCTTCTTTTCATGATCCTCCTCGGATACCCAATTATTGGAAGGAAAGGCGCAACGTCATGCATCGGAGCGATCGCGATCTTTAACGTATTTCTTCAATCTTATTTGGAACCGATATTTTGGGTTGCTCTTGCACTCGTGTGGTCATTCGAACAGAAGGGCCGCAGAGTCCGAAATTTAGGTTCAGACGGTGTTGCTACATCCTAGCGCTTTGGCACTGTTGCCGCGTTTGACGTGCATACTCCCGACGATATCTTCAACGACGTATTCTTCCCGAAAAGCTCCGAGTCTCGAAGCATCTGGGACTCTACGTTCCTGCCATTCTTACGGCGAGCTTAACGCGAGATTCATCTTCTCCGCCAGCGCATTCGCATTTCCTGCAG
The DNA here is from genome assembly GCA_963730845.1 of uncultured Acidobacteriaceae bacterium. Classification (GTDB taxonomy): domain Bacteria; phylum Acidobacteriota; class Terriglobia; order Terriglobales; family Acidobacteriaceae; genus Acidiflorens. The sequence goes on from CAVSTM010000016.1 coordinate 33,544, forward strand.
GGAAAAACTCGACAAGGTTGGAAAGTCGAGCAATCTCCGGGATCCCGCCCGATGATGCGCAGATAACGCTTTTCCCCGCATGAAGGCTTTCAACACAGACATACGGCAGCGGCTCAGCCCAGAGCGATGGGAGAATCACCACATCGACAGAAGAATAGAATTTCACAGCATCGGTAAATCCCAGCCATTCAATTCTCGGATCCGGGAATCTCTTTGCCAGTTTGTCAACATAGCCATCGAGGCCCTTACCTGCGATCTTCAATTTCCAATTCGATGAATGTAGCTGCCGAGTGGCTGCCAGGAGCGTTTCAATACCCTTCTCTTCCTCAACTCTTCCGATAAAGCCAAAAACCAGATTGCCAGACAACTGTCCGCCATTCAGTGTCTGCGGAGGGGGCGATTCGAACGCACTCTGAATGTTATAGATAATTTCCGCTGGCAGATCTTCAAGATAATGGCGCCTGATATGTTCGTATAGAGCATGGTGGCTGACTGACACTATCGAATCAGGCAGCCGCGACAAGCGTCGTCTATTGAACGTCAGAACTTTACAACTTAAACACCTTTTCTCACAGTTCCGGCCTTTATCAAACAGAGTACAGCGGGGACACATCAGATAATAATCGTGCAGGGTGTGCACCAATCGCACTCTCCTACGCTTAACCTCCCGCCAAGCGGCCAAGGAAAACCCGCAGACATTGTGGGTGTTAACGACGTCCGGCATTTCAGCATCCATAATCTTGCCGATCCGCCGATCCGCCGCGGGATTCCACACTTCTCGATGCGCCAGGCGAGGCGCTAGAACCCGTTCTCCGCTAGCCCAGCCATCCCATATCTTCGCTCCACCAACCCCAACTCCTACAGCACCACCCGCTTTTCCACAAAACTTAGCCCAACACTTACCTTCCTGAATAATGCGAGCTAGGAGAACCATTCATGACCCACGACAGACGGAACCTAAGATGCTGTTACATCGTCTCCGGCTTCGCGTTCCAAAGCCGCTTGATTGCTTCCAGCAGCCGCTGGTTCCCCGGCTGCTCGAAGGCACGGGCCCGGATCTCCCCCAGCAAAACCCAGAACACGGCAACGAAGAAAGCAAGGACGGTCATCGCAATTACAATCAAGGTCCGATGTGGAGATGACTTCTTGTCGGGGGGCACAGCCGCATCCACCACTTGAACAATCGCCCCCTCTCGTGCCTCGTCGAGCTTGGCGATTTCGAATTCCTTCGCCAGCAGCTCGAAGACGGTCTCGTGGTACTTGAGATCACGCAACCGGCGGAGGTATTCCATCCCAGCTTGTGTCACCCTACCCTTGGAAAGGTTAATGTCTGAACCAACGTCTTGTTGCGTTCCCGCCAGCCGTTCGAGCTGCGATTGGAGCGCAACAAGCTCCTGCTTGGCGAGGATAAGTTCGGGATTGTCCTCGGCAGCGAAAGACCGCATGCCCTGAATCTGCACTTGTTTGGCCACAACCTGCCCGCGCAAGACGGCGGCGGATTCAATCAATGATCGGGCCTGACTGTCAATCTGCAGAACTCCGGTGGATTGCTGAGTCTTTCTCATGGCCTCTTCGGCGCCGGTAAGCTCGTCCTTGGCTTGCTGCAACTGCTGTTCAAAGAACAAGCGACGTCGCGCAGCCTCGCTGATTGCCAGCGAGGCAGAGAGTTTGCGGAATTCTTCCACGTAGCCATTGGCCATTTCGGCGGCTCGCTTAGGATCGCGGTCCTCGAGCGAGATGCGAATCAGCCCGTCCTTGGACCCAGCAACAACCGTCGTGCGGCGCTCGAACTCCTTTCGTGCGTCCGACATTCGCTTTTCCTGGTACTCCTGCATCAGGTTAAAGCGCTGGATCATCGCGTCTTCGACTGTCCGGCTGGTTAGCAAAGAGACGTACATGTCGGACGGGTTCTTGATGCCAAGACTGCCACTCGCCAGGGCGGCCAGCGATCCCATGCCCCCAAGCTGCCCCAACAACGCGGAACCGACGGACGAATTCTGCTGCGGAGGGAGCAGCACAACCTTGGCTTCGTATCGAACCGGCAGCAGCAAGGAAACCACCATGGCCAGCACGGCGGCGCCCAGCACAAAGCGTATAATAGGTCGCTTTCGCTCGACCAGTAGAACGACGATGTCGAGCAGCGAAATCTCCGTTTCGGTCCGGGATGGGCCTGCGTTTTTTTCGTCGGCAATCGGTTCGGTCTGAATCTCAGTCTGAATCATTGTATTCGCGAAGCTCGCAACTTTACTATTATGGCACCCTGCAGAGAGTGATTCTATCAGGCTCCATCAATCCAATCCTTTATTTCCAAGTAGCCTGGCCGTAACCGCGCACGCATAACCTCACCCATGTAGTCCTATTTCTTTCAGATGCGCATCAGTTTCGTGCTAGCTTTGAACGGATTCGTAATTCTGATAAGAAATGCAAGAAGCGATCTTTGGCGTCCAGACAATCGCAATATGAGACTGCATTTGCCCGAGACGAACCTCGGTTCGGCTGCGCGCCGGTTATCAAGAGAGCGCGATAGGAAGTCTGTTAAGACTGCGCGCGATATCCCGAAGAGCGCAGGTTCCCGCACCAAGACGCTAGTGACATCGTGGCTGCTAGCGGCGCTGCTCGTTGTTTGTAGTTTGAGTGGCTGCAGTTTACCCGCCTGCGCGCAGACGCTCGCGGACGAAAAAAACCCTCCTGCTCCGTCTCCAAAACCGCAGGTGCAGTCTTCGAACCCGGACGTACAGGCTCCCGAGTTCTCACGGGAACCGGTCCGCTTGCAATCGCTTCCGCGCAATCTTTTTCAGGATCAGAAAAATTTCTGGTCAACTCCGTTCCACATGACTCAGAAGCAGTGGCAGTGGGCGGTCCCATTGGTTATTGCCGGCGTAGGGTTGGTGGCGACCGATACCGACACAGAAAAACACGTTCCGACAAACCCGACGACGGTCTCACACGCGGTTACATTTTCCAATGCCGGGCTCGCTGCTTTTGTCGGTGCCGGCGGAGGACTGTTCGTGTGGGGACACCTCGCGCACAACGACGAAAAACGCGAAACCGGACTTCTCAGTGGAGAAGCCGCGATTGACGCATTCCTGGATACGGAAGTGTTCAAGTATGCAGCGGGACGCGATCGCCCCTTTGTCGGCAACGGCCAGGGAAATTTTTTTCAGGGTGGCGACTCCTTTCCTTCGCAGCACGCGGCCGTCAGTTGGGCAATTGCCAGTGTGATTGCTCATGAGTATCCCGGCCCCATGACACAACTACTGGCCTACGGCTTAGCGGGAGGGGTAAGCGCTGCGCGGTTTGTGGGGCAGAAGCACTTCGTATCGGACGTGGTAATCGGCAGTGCCCTTGGGTGGTATACAGGCCGGCAAGTGTTCCGTTCCCACTCCCATTACAGCGATGCCGAGATCGCGAAATGGGGTACGTTCAGCAAAGGTGAGGAAGCGGGTACCGATCACGAACAGCGGAGCCTGGGGTCGCCATACGTGCCGCTGGATAGCTGGGTGTATCCGGCCGTGGATAAGCTAGCGTCCCTCGGTTATATCAGTAATACGTTTTTCGCCACGAGGCCCTGGACTCGCATCGAAACCGCGAATCTGGTGAACGAGGCGAAAAGCAACCTGAAGGCGCAAGAAAGCGCTCCACAAGCAGTCGTCGCGCTTGAACTTCAACTGGAACAGGAATTCGCGTACGAATTGGGGCTGCTCGACGGCAAATCGAACCTTGAAGCGAAAGTTGAATCGATATACACCCAGGTTGTCGGGATCAGCGGACCGCCACTGAACGACAGCTATCATTTCGGTCAGACGATCTTCAATAACGACGGTCGCCCCTATCAAGAGGGGTTCAACACCTACGACGGCTCCTCGGGTTATGGCGTAGCCGGACCTTTCGCGCTTTACGTCCAGGGTGAGTATCAGCATTCGCCTTCCGCGCCTGGCTATTCACTCGCGGCTCGACAAGCGATTGCGACAGCCGACCAAAACCCGCTCCAGCCGTATGTTCCGTTTGCGACCGTAAATCAGTTCACGCTTCTGGATACCTACGCCGCGGCCAAAGCAGCCGGATGGAATCTCTCATTTGGGAAGCAGAGTCTGTGGTGGGGACCCGCTGAAGGCGGAGCGCTGATTTTCAGCGATAACGCTGCACCTATTTATATGTTCCGGGCGACCCGAACTTACGTCGAGCTTCCTTGGATTCTCAGATGGCTCGGCCAAGTGAAAACAGATCTATTCTTTGGCAAACTATCCGACAACCAATTCCCTCCGCGACCGCTGATTCACGGGGAAAAGATTAGTTTCAGAACCACGCCAAATTGGGAATTCGGATTTGAGCGCACATCTGAACTCGGTGGCGTGGGCCGGGCGCTCACCGCGGGCGCTGTCTGGGAGAGCTATGTCTCCCACACATCCTCTTTTTTTTATCCGGCCAATCGAAATCCGGGTAAGCGGACCATAGGGCTCGATTTTTCCTATCGCCTGCCGCATCTCCGTAACTGGGCCACGCTTTACGGTGACGCCCTTCTGCCCGCAAGCAATCCGACCAATCGTGACATGGACAAAAGCCCCTTTGATCAACCGGCGCGAACGGCGGTGCGATCCGGTCTGTTCATGCCTCGATTGCCGCGTTTGCCAAAGTTGGATTTTCGAGTCGAATCTGTCTATACAGACCCTCCGACCCCGCGCAGCGTTGACGGCCAGTACGTCTATTATGACGGCTTTTACCACGACCTCTATACCAACAAGAACAACCTGATCGGTGACTGGATTGGACGTGAAGGGATGGGTTTCCAGGCGTGGAGCACATACTGGTTTACTCCCCGAAGTTCACTCCAAGCCAGCTATCGGCATGCAAAGGTTGCTAAAGATTTCATTCCTTCCGGAGAAACGCTGAACGACGGCTCGGTAAAGGTTAACTGGTGGTTTCATCGCGACTTGAGTTTGTCGGGCTCGGTTCAATACGAAAAATGGCTGGCACCTATTTTGGCGCCGACTCCGCAAACCAACTGGACGTCAGCGGTTCAAGTCACGTTCTGGCCGCAATCCTGGGGTCGATAAAAGCGGCGTTCCGGTTTTGAGCGCAGAATTTGCGAGTCCGGGAACTGGTGTCCTTCAAATCCTCAAACATATTTCCGTTCATTACTCCTGATCACCGCTAATGGACAACTGCGATTGCGGCCGCGGTCAGGGCCAGTTGCGCAGAAATTTGTGTCCAGTCGCGCAGGCCGCGGACGAAAGCTCCGCTGCTCAGCTTGTAGGGCACCACGATCTGATCGCCGGGGTACAGACGGAGGCGATCGAATTTTGAACCCGTGAAAAGCCCGTTGACATTATTGGCGGCGACCACGACACCGTTAGCGCGCAGCACGAAGGCGTGGTGCAGGTCGGACTGGGGTTTTCCCTTTCCGGCCATGTCGAGATACGCTCCGGTTGTGTTCCGGGACTCAAAAATGAACGATCCAGGATTGTAAACATTACCCACCACTGAGACGGTCGAAGGAGTATGGGGGACGGTCAGCCGGTCGCTGTCTTCCATTACCATGTCCGGGAAATCGGCGAGTTTCCTGTCGCTCGGCTTGACGGGGAGTGCGATGCGTCCGCTGGCGCGGGTGCCACGGAGCTGAGCAATAATCGCTTCCTGTGCCGCCTGCAGTTGCGCCAACTGCTGCACATCCGCGGCCTGGGCGGAAGACGCCATCGACATAGCCGACTGCCGGATTTGCACCTCCATGTTGCGGACCAGTTCGTCCAGGCTTCTTTGTTGTTCTACCCGCGCCGATTCTCGGGTCAATTCGGAACCGTAGACGTAGGCGTCGGGAGTCAGACCACCTGCGCGTTGCAGAACGGAGTGGAGCGTTTCATTGGTTCCGAGCTTATAGACACCAGGGCGCACCACCTCGCCTTCGACGATCACATACTGGGAGCGTTCCGTCTGTGGCACGCTGATGTCTCGCTGAGAGAAGATGGTGACGATATCACCCGGTTGCAGTTCGAGGTTGCTTTCTTCGTCGTGTTCGATGATTGCTTTCCGAGGACTCATCCAGAGAAGCTGGGAGGAGAGGTCCTCCGGATTAACTCGCTGAATAATGGCATAGTTCCAGTCTATTTCAGGAGCATAGCGCCGCAAATCCTCATTTACCTTCCCGATGACGTTTGGGTTTGCAGAGGTGCGATCACCGGTCCTCGTCCGCGCACTCGCCGAGGAGTCTTGCTCATTTTGCGCGTAATTGACATCCGGCCAATTTGAAGAACCGGTGGCATCTGGCAAATTGTCCGGACAGTTATAGTTATAGTTCCCAGTTGAGCCAAGGACGTCAGACGTTGCGGTGCCGTTTTGCGTCGCGCCGTTTTGCGTCGTACCGTTTAGCGTCGTGCCGTTGGGCGTCGTGCCGTTTAGCGTTCCGTTGGTCGATTGTCGATTGGGGCCACAACGGACATTTCGTGGAAGCTCCGTGCGAACCGGATACTCAGTTTCGCGGCCATTGACAATGGCGGCGCGATCCATCCAGTAGCGACGGGTCAGCAAAGCCTGTGCATTAGGAATAAGGTCGCGCACGCGCATCCCTGGCTTCCAGGGATAACGACCGGGGTTCGAGACATTGCCACGCAGGGTTACCGTGTCTTCAAAACGTGAAACGATCGAAAACACGCGGACAATGTCGCCATCCGTGAGGAGAAGAGCGCGGGATTGCTCGTCGTAGGGAAACTCCAGTGTTTTACGTGCCTGGTGCTCCACCAGGCGATCAATCGTGATCTTGCTGGAGTCGGCAACCGTGCTCAGGTCGCCGGCAATTTCAATCAAGTCGCTAAGGGTGGAGTTGTCATTCATTTCGTAAATGGCTGGCGTATTCACCGAGCCCGAGATGGCAACCAGGTGACCAACGTGGGGGAAGTAGAGAACATCGCCGGGCAGGAGTCGGACGTCCTTTGACTTATCGCCCTTGATCAGAAGGTCGTAGAAATCGAAATCTGTGATGGTAGCGCCGTCGCGACGGACCTGGACATGCCGCAACGATCCCTGTGGAGCTGGACCGCCGGAAGCAAAAATCGCGTTAACGAGCGTGCTCAGCGAGCTGATGGTGTAGGTTCCGGGATAGCGGGCATTGCCAACCACAAGTATCTGGATGGAGCGCAGCCGACCGACGTTGGCGGTGAGATCGAAGTTCCTGAATATCTTCGAAATCTCTCGTTTCAGGTGTTGCTGCATATCTCCATAATGGATACCGGCAACGGATATTTGTCCGACCTGCGGGATGTAGATCTGGCCAGAACGGTCCACGATCACCCGCAGATCAGCCTCGACCTGGCCCCAGATCCTGACTTGCAGTTCGTCGCCAGGTCCGATGATGTAATCGCTCGGAACCTGCAATAAATCCATTGGAGCGAACGTGCTCGGCGGCTGAACGAATAACGACTGCCCGAATAATGGCAATGCCCGGCCAGCCGAATCGGCGACCATCTGCTCGAACTCGGTCTCGGGCCGCGGCGGAAGTTTCGGCTGCCGCATCTCCGAGGGATTGAGTGGATTGCCGGGCAGGTTCTGGCGTGGGTTCAAACCCGTTGGTGTTTTCAATTCCGGCACGCGCTCGGGGGTAGACGAATAGTCGCGTCCTTGGGTGCCGCTGGGTCTTTGACCCTGTGCAGCGTTGCATGCGGCGCTGCCCGCTTGCGAGGGATCTGAGCAATCCACCGCCGTGCCCTGAGACGTGGTGCCTTGAGACGACAAATCATCAGGGGTTTGCGAAAAACATACCCCAATCGAAAGGACGATGAACAACGCCAGCAGCCTTGTTTTTTGCATGGTCGATTCAGAATCCTGTAGTGCCGGAAAACGCAGTATCCAAACGTGCAATCTTACCAACTGCCCGATGCAAGCGGAACGGCTAGTTGGATGCAACAATAACTTTTGCAGCGAACATTCATTATATGTGCGCGGGAGGCTTTGAGCGTGTATGAAAAACCGCAAATTTCAGAGCTGTGGTGAGGAGCGAAGTTTCGGCTTTGGCTACCTTTTTCTGCGAACCGCAAAATCCAACCCGGCGGTGAAGTAGATCAACGAACCGGTCGAAGCATGTTCTTGCGAAAGAATGGCCCCGCCACCGCCTTCAAGAACCCATCTCAAGTTTTGCCCGACGGGGATGCTTACACCAAAGATCCCCATCGGAACCAGAGCCCCGTCAGGAACGTTCGAACCCACAAAGGACCTGCCGGCACGTCCGTGCTCGGCGACCGTCCGCACAGTAGCGTAGGGGAACCATCTGGCTCGTTTCCTTTCGGGGAGGATGCCCATGGTCGCACCCAATTCCACATTTAAACTCTTGCCCTCCGTATCATCTCCTATTCCAATCCCGTTCTCGAGGCGGAAGTTCTTGAAGAGTTGGTATCTTGTTGCGATCTTCAAGGAGAACGCCTGAAAATTGGAATGTTCGGTGCCCTCGAAATCGACCCCCCAGTCCAGGCGATTTGTCAGGCCGAGTTTCCACCGGCCAAACCAATCTACTCCCGTTTCGTGCGCGCATGGTGCTGGGAACAGGTTGCCCCAGGCGCCTCCGGCAAAGGCGAGTTCGTTGGCCCCCACAGGCAGCGTGCTGGGACCAACGAAGGTACGGATGGGAGGGAGGGGTGCAATATCCTTGCAGCCCGGAACCACTTGGTTTGTCTGAGCCCTGAGGGTTCCCGATAATCCGACGAACAGGAGAAATGCAAAAGCGAGTCGGCAGCACTCTCTGCCACAGGTTCTCATTATCCGTGCGCGCTCCTTATTAGCTTTGTCTGCATCCCACACTACCCGATCTTTCCCGTCAACCAAAACGAAACGTGTTGTCGCCCAAGGCTCCCCGGTGCTTCTGCCTCCGCGCGATGGGCCGAGGGTTGGCTTGTATTGTTGAGTCTGAAGGCTTTGAACCTGATTTTTGATCGGGAAGGCCCTGATGCTATGGAAAACTTCCAGCATATCTGCACCATTATTCCGGATGACGCTGACCTAGCCCGCGAAAAACTGAACCACCTAGAATGAGAGTTTCTCCAAAACCGAGGAGGAGCAACGTCAATGAGAGGCACACGACACAGCGAAGAACAGATCATCGCGATCTTGAAGCAAGGGGAGGCGGGTTAACGACAGCGGATTTGTGCCGTCAGCATGGGATCAGCGAGCAGACCTATTACCGCTGGAAGGCGAAGTACGGCGGGATGGAAAGTGGCGACGCAAAGAAGCTGAAGCAACTGGAAGACGAGAACCGGAAGCTGAAGCAGGTGGTGGCGGACCTGACCTTGGACAACCGAGCGCTGAAAGACGTGCTCTCAAAAAACTGGTAGGGCCTGCGGGACTTGGGGCAGCCGCGAGTTATGTCATGATCGCGTAGCAGACGAGCGAGCGACACGCCTGCAGGCTGATGGGGTTGGCACGATCGAGGCAGCGGTATCGGCGGCGCAGACCGGAAAGAGACGCTGCCCTGCGAGCGCGCTTGAAGGAGTTGGCGGGGAAGCGAATGCGGTTCGGGTATCGGCGGTTGACGGCGGTGCTGGTGCGGGAAGGAACGCTGGTGAATCACAAGCGAGTGTACCGGCTGTATCGGGAGGAAGGCTTGGCGATGGGCATACGGCAGCGCAGACGGATCCGCTGGAATGGAACGGCAACGAGCCCGGCAGCGGAGAGGCCGAATCAACGTTGGTCGATCGATTTCGTGAGTGACTGCGTGAGCACGGGGAAAGTAATTTGCATGTTGACCATGGTGGACGATTGCACGCGCGAGTGCCCGGCGATTGAAGTCGATACCTCGCTGGGCGGCTTGCGAGTACGTCGGGTATTGGATCGAGTCGCGGAGGAAAGAGGTCTGCCGGAGGCGATCGTTTTGGACAACGGGCCGGAGTTCCGCGGTCGGGCGTTGGCCGCCTGGAGTGAAGAACGGGGTGTGCGACTGGAGTTCATTCAGCCGGGCAAGCCGGTGCAGAATGCCTATGTGGAAAGCTTCAACGGCCGGCTCCGCGATGAATGCTTGAACGCGAACTGGTTCACGGGTCTCGGTGATGCGCGGCGAAAAATCGAAACCTGGCGGCAAGATTACAACCAGCAACGCCCGCACAGTTCGCTGAATTACTTGCCGCCCGCAGAATTTGCACGGACACGGCTGGAGATGAGGGCATGAGGAAGGCTAATACAGCGCTGCTGGAGCAGGGGACTCAAGCCCCGTCCCCTGCTCCAGACCTCATCCCCGCTGAAAACGCACGACAATATTTAACTGGAAACTCCCATTCGGGCCGGACAGCAAACGGGGGCACGTCACTAACGTGCAATGTGACATTTGACGGGAGTACAGACACTATGGTTAAGGCAGTTGTTGTACGCTCCTCTTCGAAGATGCTCCAGAGTTGGTCGAACGCGAGCGTCGAGGCAGAACGCGGTTGGGATCCGACTGCGCAGCGGCCGGCCAAACCTGACCAGGATACAGACTGGGAATACGAAAACCGCGATATGCCAATTGCCCTTGGATATCCATCTTCCAAACGAGCTCCGGAGTCTGCGTTTGGGTCACTTCTTCAATTTGAGAAAAACCGGGGATGACGGTCTCGTCATCAGCGATGTCAACCTCCATGTCGCCATTGGGTAAAAGCAATGCGTCCCCGCAACATAGGGAGTAGTAAGGGAGCAAGTTATCCTCCCACAGCACCGTGGCGGTTCTTGTGAATTCATCGAGTTGGAAGATGGGGACGCTGCTATAACAGGCGCCCACCGCAACAGTACCACACTCATCGTTGTTGCTGTCCATTAATCGATTGTTTCCGTCGTTGAAAAACATGAGGGAGAAAACGCCAGCGCTGTTCGGGCTCACAATCGTTGGATAGTGTTGACCGTAGTTCCATTCAATCGGCGCCTGCCCACTGGGTAGCGCGAAATCGCCATCCAGGCCAAAATGCCACAAAATGCTCCCTTCGCCCGCTCCGTTGTCGTAATTGATCTTGATGATCCAATTCTGGTTTCGCATGGAAAGGATCAGGTTCCCATCGTCCGGCGAATAAATGATCGCGTTGGAATGGGTCCAATCTGGGAGACCGTAGGGGGCACGCGCGGGGTCCAGATGGTCAAAAGCAGACCAAGCCCAAACTGCACTCTGCTGCTGAAGATCCCAGTCGATGAGCGCATCCCCCAACACCACCGTCCCCTCCGGGATTCCGGGCACGTTGTTGATCGTCTCATAATAGTTAGCTATCAGAATCCAGTGCCCATTGGGTAAGACTGCGATATCGTGATGGACCGATGAAATACGGAAGGAAGCAATTTCTTGAAGAGTCCGATTGACCTCATCGACGGTAATGCGATTAATGATGTTACCAGCGAGATCAATCTCGCGGATTTCATTGATCCCCTGTGCACCGAAGGGTGCCGGCGAGAGAACTACCAGCATGTGCCCGTTCGGTAGTGGTTTGATCGGGAACGGAAATTCGGTCGATTCCAGATCGTAATACCAGATCACATTGCCTTCCAAATCCGTAGCCACGGTGGAAAGTAGATTTGTAGGAACGCTGTCCGGAACAAGTGAGAACAGCTCAACACCGGAGCTTGGCGTGCCAACTCCAGTTGTTTGCACCGTGATGCTGGGCAGCTGGTCAGCTGGAATGGACCCGGTCGTGAACGGATGATCGGGATCGAGCAATTGCGAACCGTCGAACATGTTGGCAACCGACTGCATATGGTAGGTTGTGCTCGCTCGCATGCCCGCCACTAGGACTGTGACTTCGCCTCCTTCAGTTGGTGCCGGGACAAAGGATGTAGAAAGACCGTAGTTTGTGTCGAGTCCAAACTGTACCTGAACTGTTGTGCCAGCCGGAACTGTTATCGAGTAGGAGGCCACCAGCGGATTTTGGGTCGCCACAACTGAACCCGGGGTGAAGCTACTGGGATTAAAAAGAGTCACCTCGGCCGAGCTTGATTGGCCTTGAATGCCGATCGTGATCGGCTTTGCGGATGCAGTGCTCGGAGCAGTGTAAAGGCCTGCAGGTGTCATCGTTCCACTGGACGGAGAGCCGCCTGCCAATCCATTCACCAAAAATACAGGCGGCGGCTGGAAGTCAGTTGCGCTATTTCCGATCCGGGCAATGTTGAATTGAAAAGTCTGCCCGGGAGCGAGTAAAACCGCGGAGGGAGATATCAAAATGGAATTGGCAGAGATTCCGCAACCCATCAACATTACCAGGCAGGAAGTGATTAACCCGGCGCCCGTACAGCGTATTCCCCAATCACGCACAATCTTTCCGACCAAAACTCTCAACCGGAATCTCCTTTTTGATTCAAAAATGAGACTGATCATAACCCATCTCGCTGTTCGCCGACAGTGTGAAACAATTTCATATGGACCGGCGTCCGATGCCCACGCGGAAGAGAAGCAATGGGCTACGTCAATTTTCGGCAGAACCGGCCTGTAGGTTTTCCCTCATCTGGGGCTGCATGATTTCCGCGACGAAATACTTTGACTAATCTCCAGCGTAGCGTGAGGTATGGGCTGGGACTTATGTTGACGTCGGGGCGGTTGCATTTACAGAAAATTGAGTGGGGACAATTCCGAATTTCCAACCGCAAAGGCCGTTGTCTGGAGCCGGGTCTCTCGACGGCCGCATTCCTTGTTTCGAGCAGGCTCGGTTGTCCAGACCCGATATGCCAAGTCTGCCCCCGCTCGGAACCTCTCAACTGTAGTAAAAGTGTAGAGTTACTCGTCTGCGTGGAGTGTCAATGCAAGTGTCGGCAGGAGGGAACTTGACCCCAAAAAACGCGACAGCTTTCTGTACGGAGAAATCAAAACGGCTGTATCAGCGGGCGAGTGGTGTTCTGGTCGAGGGCGGAAGCTCTCCTTCCCGAGGGCCGGCCAACTATGGCGAGTATCCGATCTTCATGCAGCGTGGGCAGGGATCCCGCTTATACGACGTGGACGGAAATGAATACATCGACTGGATGATGGGATTCGGCGCGCTCCCCTGGGGACATGCGGACCCGGAGGTCACGCAGGCAATCGCGGAAGGAGCGGCTACGGGCGCCCATTTCGCCACGGCAACCGAAATTGAAATTGAAGTGGCCGAGTTGCTGCGGCAGATCGTGCCGAACGCCGAGGTGGTCCGCTTTGCGAACACCGGAACCGAGGCGGTGATGGCAGTCATCCGCCTGGCGCGCGGCTACACCGGCAGGCCGAAGATCCTGAAGTTCGAGGGCCACTACCACGGCTGGTACGACGATATCCTGGTGGCGTCAAACCCAGTACCGCCAGGAGCAGTTGGGCTGCGTAGCGATCCGGTCAAGATTGCAGACAGCTCCGGCCTGAATCGCCACGCCCTCGACGACACGATTGTTGTCCCCTGGAACGACCTGCCTTCTCTCGAACGTGCCATTCAGAACCACCCGGGGCAGATCGCCGCTGTAATCACCGAAGGCGTGATGGCGAACATGGGCGTGATTCCGCCTGCCGAGGGTTACCTTGAAGGCCTGCAGAAGCTTACGCGGCAACACGGCATTCTCTTTATCCTGGACGAAACCGTTACTGGCTTCCGCATCGCACCCGGCGGCTGCCAGCAGCACTACCGGCTATCCCCGGATATTGTCACGTTTGGAAAAGCGCTGGGCTGCGGACTTCCCGTCGCCGCCTTTGCCGGACGCGCCGAAGTGATGAGCGCTCTCGCCAGTGGAGGTGTTCTGCACTACGGCACTCACAACGCCTCGCGCATCGGGCTGCACGCAGCACGCGCAAACCTGCGCAAGCTGATGCGGGATAACGGCGCAGCCTTTCGCCACATTTGGGATCTGGCCGATCATTTCGCCACGGGAATGACCGAACTCTTCCGCCGGAAGGGAACGCCTGCAATCGTTCAGCGAGTCGGTCCCATGTTCCAGATCATGTTTACGGAGCAGGCATTCATCCGTGACTATCGCGAGTTTTGCCAGTTTGTGGATCGCAAGAAGTATCAGCGCCTGGCACTGAAGTTGTTCGAATACGGCGTGTACACAAGCCCGGCAGCGACGCTGCACTCGATCGTGACGGCCGCCCACAGCGCGGGCGACGTTGCCCAGACGCTAATTGCCATGGATCACGCTTTGGACGCATTGGGGTAAGCACGGTAGGCGGGGCTTCAAGGGTGCGGAGAAATTCAGCTTGGTATCAGGGTCTCGCTTTAGCGATACCGCAAGCCCTTCGAAATGAACGCCCCTTTAGGGGCTGGGTAGCGAATGCCAACTCGGCCGATAGAAATTACACCAGGCCAAATAGAAACTCCGACGCGAGGCAGAAATGGATTCCGAGAATATTCGCAATAGATCCGAGCGGATGCTGTCCCTTGAGGGCAAGGTCGCCATAGTCACAGGCGCGGCGTCTGGAATTGGCCGCCAGATCGCGGTACGTCTCGCGGACATGGGAGCCGCAGTTGCAGTTCTCGATAAGAACGTCGAGGTTGGGATGGATACGGTCGCTGGCATTCAGCAAGACGGCGGCAACGCCATCGCGATCCCGTGCGACGTTAGTTCGCGCTCCGACTGCCACCAGGCGGTGGAGCGGGCGATTGCCGGGTATGGCCGTGCTGACATCCTCTGCAACAATGCCGGTATGGTGATCCGAAAAGATGTCCTGGCGCTGGAAGAAGAAGAGTGGGATGCGGTTCTCGACGTGACCCTGAAGGCCGCATACCTGTTGTCCCGCGAAGTGATTCCGCACATGATCCGCAACGGAGGCGGAGCCATCATCAATACCGGATCGGGATGGTCATTAAGAGGAGGCGCGAGAGCCGCTTCTTACTGTGCGGCCAAAGGAGGACTGTTGAACCTGACCAGGGCCATGGCGATCGATCACGGAAAAGACAACATTCGCGTCAACTGCGTGTGCCCGGGCGATATCGATACCCCGATGCTCGCGAGTGAGTGCCGCCAGCTTGGCGAAAATCCCGAGCAGTTCATGAAAGAAGCTGCCAATCGTCCGCTCCATCGGGTCGGAACGAGCGACGATGTCGCGAATGCTGTCCTGTTTCTTGCCAGCGACATGGCCAAGTGGATCACCGGAACTCACCTCGTCGTGGACGGCGGCGGGCTAGCCTGAAGCAAGAAAAGCCTAAACAAAAAAAGGACACCACTCGCGCGGTGTCCCTACCTACCGGCAACTTGACTTACTTATTCTCGTTGAGCGATCCGGCTCCAAACTCCTTGCGTTGTGCCACCGGACGCGCCACTCTGGCCGCCGCTACCGCCGGCATGGCCGCCGCTGCCCCGTAACGCTCGAGCAGCACGGGCACCATCGCGCCTTCCGCTTCCTTTACAAAAGTGAGCTTACTCTCGCCCAGCAGATCGACGCGAACGAAATCTCCCAGCTTCACCTGCCCAGTCGCCACCAGGTTCGCCAGCGGAAACACCAGGTGCCGTTCAATCGCCCGCTTCAGGTGACGCGCCCCGTACTTCGGATCGGTGCCTTCCGCGAGCAGGAAGGTTTTCACTTGCGGCGTGCAGTTGAATACGAACTGGTGCGCGCCCGCCGCCATCAGCACCCTCTGCTGCACCATTCCCAGTTCGATTTCCAGGATCTGCTGCAAGTGCTCGGCACGCAGCGTCTTGAACACGACTACTTTGTCGATGCGATTCATGAACTCCGGCGCAAACTTACGCCGCGCCGCATCCACCGCCGAGCGGTTAATCTTTCCATCGAGCGAGTCGTCCACCTGCACCGCTTTCGGCGCAAAGCCCAAGCCGCCATCCACTAAGCCGTTCATCTCGGAGGCGCCCAGGTTCGAGGTCATGATGATGATGCAGCTCGAAAGATCCACGCGCCGATTGTCACCGAGCGTGAGCGTCGCCTTGTCCAGGATTCCTAACAGCAGTTGCCAGAGCGAGTCGGAAGCCTTCTCGATTTCGTCGAACAGCAGGATCGACAACTTCAGCTTCTCCGTGTGCCACTGGTTCAGAGCTTCTTGCGTCAGCAGCGGATGGGTCTCGCGGTGTCCCAGGTACCCCGGAGGCGACCCGATCAATTTGGCAATCTCGTGGGAATGCTGGAACTCCGCACAATCGATCTTGATGCAGGCCCGTGCATCGCCGAACAGTGACTCGGCCACCGCTTCTACCACCCGCGTCTTGCCGGAGCCGGTTGGCCCCAGAAACAGCAGATTGCCCACGGGACGACCCGGCGCATTCAGCCCGGCCAGAAACATCTGATAGATCTCGGCAACCTTTTCGATTGCCTGGTCCTGCCCCACAATCTTCCGGCGCAGGGCCGTCTCAAAGTCGCGGGCATCGTTGCTGCGGCGGCTAGGGTCAAGTACGGTTGCGAGGTTCGTTCTCATCGGTTCGGGCCCTGATTTCCTTTCCGGAAGCTGCACGTTTCTCGGGAAACTGCTCATTTCTTGTCTTTTGTCACTCGCTTGCCATCTGGGAGCGAAGGGCGCATTCCCCACCCGCTCCCTACCTAGTGCAAGCCGCTAGCCATCCTCCGGAAGCCCCGTAATCCCCCGCTTCTCATCGTTTTAGATGCGGCTAGCCCGCCTCAAGTCCTACCGGTCACGTTACCCACAGTTTCCCCAAGAGAAATTCTTTGCAGACTGCGGGAACTTTCCTTTGCGCCCCGACCGCCCGTACGTCCATGTCCGGTAAGCCGTAAGCCGCTTGGCCTGACGTAACTGGCAGCCCCGGTTACCCCTAGCCCACAATCAGAAACAGTCTCATAAGACTCATAATTTCTGGAGAATAACCCTTGTCCCAATTCTCGACGGCTGGACTCTCGGAAGCCAGATCCTCGATAGCGAACTCTGCAGCCTTCCTGTTCCGCCTAGCCATCGTCGGGCTCGGCCTCTCTTCTGCGCTGGCCTTCGGAGTACAAAATCCCCACGGCGTGAAGTTGGTGCCGGCAAAAGCCGACGCCACCAAAAAGCCCGTGATCCCGGCGCCGGCCGCCGTTATTGCGCCCCCCGGCTCCGAGCTTTATATCGCCCAGCGCGGAGACAGCATCCCGTCCGTGTCCCGCAAAAATCTCAGGCGGACCAAGTACCTCACCTCATCCGAACTGGGCGACGCGATCCGTGAAGCTAACCAGAACCGGCAAGGTGTCTTCCTCAAATCCGGAGAGCAGATCATCATCCCCGGAATTCTCGAATCCGTCATTGTAGAGAAATCGGTGCCGGTTGCAAGAGATTTCGAAGTCCGCGCCATTTACCTGACCGGCGTAATGGCCGGCAGCGATCATGGAGTGCGCATCATCCGGCATTGGCGCGAAGTTGGCGGCAACGCGGTCGTATTCGATATCAAGGATAGCGACGGCATCGTCAACATCGCCTTCGACCACCCGCTAGCCACCGGACAGCACCACTATATTCCCGACCTGCCCAAGTTCGTTCACTTCCTGCATTCCGAAAACATGCACGCCATCGCTCGCATCGCCATCTTCCGCGACGAGCATCTGGTCTCGACCCATCCAGAACTGGCGGTGAAGTCGCAACGCACCGGCCAGCCCTGGCGCGAGAACGGCAAACTAGTCTGGACCGACCCCTCGAACCCCAAGGTGCAAGACTACGACATCGCCCTAGCCAAATTCGTAGCTCAGTCTGGAGTCGATGAAGTGCAGTTTGACTACGTCCGCTTTCCCGCCGAAGGCGACCAGAAAGATGCCGTTTTCGCTTTCCAAACCGATCATCCCGAACCCACGTGTAGAGACGGGGCTTGCCCCGTCTCCCCCGCCGCCGGACCCACAACCGATCGGCCGAAGACACGAAAAGACGTGCAGCGTTCTGAAGTGATCGCCGATTTTCTCAAGCGCGCCTACGCCCAGCTCCATCCGAGCGGCGTACTGCTCTCGCTTGACGTTTTCGGAATCATGGCATGGCAGCGCCCCGTCGATCTTTCGCACACCGGGCAGGACATCGTTGCCATGGCGAAGCATTGTGATGTGCTCTCGCCCATGATCTATCCCTCGCACTTTTTCGGCATGGATGGGATCGCGCGCCCCGGCGACGCGCCCGAGCATTTCATCGGCGAGTCCATGGACCGCTTCAAGCTCATCACCAAAGACAGCGGCGTCGTGATTCGCCCCTGGCTGCAGGCCTTTGCCTGGCGCACCAAGACTTACTCGCCCCAGTACATTGAGGTACAAGCCGAGGTAGCGAAACAAAAAGGCGGCATCGGTTTTCTCTTCTGGAACGCCAATAACGACTACTCGAAGCCCTACATCGCCATGCCGGAAATGCGTGCCGCCAAAAACAAAGACCGCTACTTCCGCGGAGATGAAGTCGGAGCCAAGCCCGAACCGGTCGCGGCCACGCCGGTTGCCTCCAACGGCGCGCCCAGCGCCGCGCCCAACACGAATAATGTAGAGACGGGGCTTGCCCCGTCTCCCACCGACAGCTCCCACCGTGCTCAAAAGATCTGGCGGCACTGAGCGGTCAGGGCATTAAGGCTGCGGAAAAACGAACCTTCCTCGGACCACTCGCACGCATCTTCATCGCCGGCAAGCATCCATTAGCATAGGGATGTGAAAACACAGACACACGTTGGCCTGGCGCGAGCCCTTTCCAAAATGGGTTGTTGCTCGCGGTCCCAGGCGGCGGTTTTGATTCGTGCCGGACGGGTCACTCTGAATGGCCGGATCGCGCGCGATGCGGAAACTCCGGTGCGAATGCCCCAGGACAAGATTGAGGTCGACGGTTCGCCGCTCGACCGAACGCCCGCGATCTACCTCCTCATGAATAAGCCGCGCGGCGTAGTGACGACGGCGTCCGACGAGAAAGGGCGCGAGACTGTTTACGATCTACTGGAGCCAGGTTTGCCCTGGGTCGGACCCGTAGGGCGGTTGGATAAGGCGAGCGAAGGCCTGCTGATGCTGACGAACGATTCGGGGTGGGCGGCAAAGATCACCGACCCTGCCACTCATCTGGATAAGAAATATCACGTACAAGTTGACTGTGTCGCAGACGCCGGTCTGCTCGCGAAGATCGCTCGTGGGTGCGCAAGTGAGGGCAAATCAGGCAACCATTTGCGCGCCAAAGCAGCGCGCCTGCTGCGGCTCGGCGACAAGAACAGCTGGCTGGAGATTACGCTCGACGAAGGCAAGAACCGCCAAATCCGTCGTCTGCTGGAAGCGCTGGGCGTTCGAGTTCTGCGGTTGGTGCGCGTGTCGATCGGGCCGCTCGACTTGGGCGAGCTAAAGAAGGCCGCGACGCGACGCTTGTCGCCCGAGGAAAAGAAAGCCATCGATCATGCACTGCAAAAGCAGGTCTAGGGACAGCCGCCCTCGGCTGTCCCGGCGAGCGCAGCTCGCCCGGCTTTCGTCTTGCACGCATATCCCCAAGGGCGTGGCGAGGCTTCGCCCCGCTGGACAGCCGAGTCCGACTGTCCCTACGCCCGCTTCTCCCCAACGATGCCTTGCGTTTCCACGTACTCCCGCGCCTGCCGTAGCACGTTGCGCTCATTGCTATGGGCAAGCTCGCGAGGCGCGTCGTCAAGGGGCATCCAGAGGGCTTGCTTGACTTCGATCCGCATGTCGGAAGTGAGGTTGTCGATTTCTCCGGACACATAGCGCATCAGGTAAAAACTCACGATCTTAAAAACTCGTTTGCCATCGCCCCAGGTGCGGACATAGACATATTTGTTGTCACAAAGTTTAGTGACCGGCTCGGCGACGATGCCGGTCTCTTCCTTCACTTCCCGCACGGCTGCAGCCTGCGGTTTTTCGCCCGTATCCACCAGGCCCTTAGGGAGCGCCAACACGGCCCGGCTGCGCTTGCGTGCCGTCTTGGCAGGTTTGGGACTCTGTTTCTGCGGCTCACTTTTCTGTGGTTCAATCAGTGCGACGTGCCACACTCCCGAGATCTGCCGAAGCACCACGCCGCCGGCTGAAATTTCTCGTGCCATCTGGAATACCTATCGCGAATTGGACAATTCGTATCAGGGCACGCCTTTAGGCGTGCCGCGATTGCCGCCTTACAACGCGCCTTTAGGCTCTGAGAGCCGAGTTTGGCGCCGAGCCACGGACTCCTACTGGACAAGGTATCAGGAATTCGCGAGCTTCCCAGTCTCTTGCTGGATTCGCTGCCAGGCGCGTTCCACATGGCGGGCCTGAGTATTGGTTTGGCCGACGCAAAGTCGAAGCGTAAGTTTGCCATCGAGCTTGGTATGCGTCAGGTAGAGGTCGCCGCTGTTATTCAGCCGGTCCATCAGGAGCCGATTGGCCTGATCTTGATTAGCCTGATGTTGATGAGGATGATCTCCCGCACGCAGCCGGAAGCAGACAAGGTTAAGCAGGGCGGGCGCGGCGACCTCGAAACGCGAATCTTCGCGTACCCAGGAGGCGAACTGTTGCGCCAGGCGCACGTGCTCGCGAATATGGTGCTGCAGACCTTCGATGCCGTAGTGCCGGATCACAAACCAAAGCTTAAGCGAGCGAAAACGGCGTCCAAGCGGAACATGCCAGTCGCGATAGTCAATGACTGCGCCAGATTCGGTGGCCTGGTTGCGCAGGTATTCTGGCAGGACCGATAGCGTCTGGATAAGGCTCTTCCGGTCTGCAACGTAAAAAACACTGCAATCGCAGTTGGTGAACATCCATTTGTGTGGGTTGAAGATGTAACTGTCGGCGAACTCCACGCCATCGTGAATGAAGCGGAACTCCGGGCAGAGCGCGGCCGTGCCGCTCATGGCTGAGTCCACGTGCAGCCAGAGATTGTGGTCGCGGCAAATGCGGGCAATCTCGCGCACCGGATCGATTGCGTTCGATGATGTTGTCCCCACGGTGGCACAGGCGAAGCAAGGAATCAGCCCGCCCTTGATGTCTTTTTCGACCTGTTGCGCCAGTGCTTCGGGCCGCATGGCAAACTTTTCGTCCACCTCGATCTGGCGCAGGTTGTCCGAGCCCAGGCCGGCTATCCTTATTGCCTTTTCAACAGAAGAGTGCGTTTGGGTGGAGCAGTAGGCGGTCAGGCGTCCATCGCCGCCTTTGCGATTGCTGGCGAACTTTGTCGCACGCTCGCGGGCGGCGAGCACAGCGCAAAGCGAGGCGCTGGACGCGGTGTCCTGAATCACTCCGCCGCCGCTGCTCGTCGAAAGAAATTGTTGCGGCAGGCCCAGCATGGGGACCAGCCAGTCGAGCACATGCGTTTCGACTTCCGTGCATGCCGGACTGGTGGACCAGAGCATGCCTTGGACGCCCAATCCGGCGGAGAGCAAATCGCCCAGAATGGCCGGCCCGGAGGCATTTGCCGGAAAGTAGGCGTAGAAGTTGGGCGATTGCCAGTGCGTGATGCCGGGAAGAATGAGGCGCTCGATATCGCCAAGAATCTGATTGAAGGCTTCGCCCCGCTCCGGCGCGTTTGCGGGCAGCTTTGAGCGAATTTCTCCTGGTTTCACCCGCGACAGAACCGGGAAGCTTTCAATGCGGGAATGGTAGTCGGCGATCCAGTCCACTAGAGCGTGGCCCTGGCGGCGAAACTCCCCGGGAGACATGTGAAAGGATTTTTCTGCGGGCATGAGGTGCAATTTCTCCGTAGCTATTTCAACTTGCCATAGTACACACGCGTGTTGTATTCGAACTCGACCATGTCGTCTGTCGCGTGGGCCCCAAAGATCCGCTGGAGTTCCTGCATCATGGGCGCGTGACTGGGATGACCCTCGAGCGGTGCGTATGAAGAAGACAACAGTCGTCCCGCAGTGCCCTCGTAGTCAAACTGCTGACGCAGGTCGAACACGCGCTCCTGGTGCGGAGCGGGCGCAAAAAATTCGTGAATGATGTCGGTCGTGCGTTCGTGGCGCACTTCCTTATAGTCGGTACCAAAGGTCAGCAGAAGCTGTTCGTATTCACGCAGGAAAGGAGTGCTCGCGGTGCGGCGTTCATTCCATATCAACACGCACCATCCCCCCGGCTTCAGTATGCGGACGAATTCCGCGCGCGCGCGAGGCAGGTCGAACCAGTGCGCCGCCTGGGCGGCGATGATGAAGTCGACAGAAGCGGAGCCGAGCGTCGTCTCCTCAGCCGTTCCGGCAACCGACACCAGCCGTGCCTTGGACTGGGGGGACTGGAAGCATTCGAGCTGCTGGACGCCCATTTCACGCATTTCCGCATTGGGTTCGACGGCAAAAACCGAATTTCCGTTTTCCAAAAGAAGGCGCGTAAATACGCCGGTGCCGGAAGCGATGTCAGCGACGATGTGACTCGGCTGCAGTCCACATTCAACGCGAAGCAAGTCCAGGACCGCAGCCGGATATCCCGGGCGATAGCGGACGTAGTTCTCCACTCGATCAGAAAAACGAGACGTTGGCGACTTAATCATCGCTCCTTAGTGTAACCCGTTCAAACGGCGGTTCGCTCCGCACGGTACAATCTTAATCCTGTAAACCGCATTCGGACCTGCATAAACACTGGGTTGTTACCATCGTGCCCTTGTTTTGTGATAATTTTGGCTTTACAGTGGGGGCATGAAAAGCTCACTACAACTCGGAATGCTGATCGTGATACTCACGGGCGCCGCATTCGCCCAGCAACCGCCCGTCCGCACCCCCGCATGTCAGAAGGCGATGACGCTATTGGAAACCGGGGTACCCCAAGTGGCCAGAATGCTGAAGCGCGGGAAGACGGCCCCCACGGTAGAAGAAAGGGTGTTGCTCCTCGAAACCGCAAGGGATTTCAGCCGCGACTTAGAGGACATGGTGCGAGTGTGCAAGATTGAGGGGGAAGATGCCAGCTACGATGCTTTCACCCGCGCGGGGGATAACTACAGCCGCGACATACAAATTTTCACCGAGAGGGTGGATGCACTCCGCAAAGCACAGGGGGCCAAGTAATGATGAAGCTACCTAACACCCTACCCAAGCCGAGGGCCGGCCAAACCCTCTATTGTAATTGCCAGAAACCCGGTTGCTACCCTTGCCAGAATACAGGAAGGGTCATAGCCGATACCGAAGACGGTTGTTTGCAACTGTGCAAGTCCTGTCAGAAGGAATACCGGGACTCCTACACCGCGCCCGAGGTGTCCCGATGAGCTACGTATGCCCCATGTGCGGATCTGGCAAATGTCACGAGTCAATGCCCCACGGCAACCACCCCGACTGGATAGAGTTTTGTAAGCAGAACCCCGGCCCTTTCGGGCCTTGGGGCGTGGAACATGAGTTGAAACGTGCGGCGGCTCAAAAGCAAACACTGAGCTATCGGTTATTTAATGTTCGTCGCCACTTCCGCATAATGCGCTGGGCCTTGTGCTCGTTTTTCGTGGTCTTGGTGTTCGTGGCACACCCAGGGTGGCTCATCGTGGCGGGCTACGTAGGCGTATTCGCGGTGGGACTGGGCATAGTGTTAGGTTCGTTCGTGGCGCTCGTCGCCTTAGTGAAATTCGTTTGGAGGCGGGTATGATGGCCGCCCCCGTTATCACTATCATAGTGCGCCACTCGGAGGGCTGTAAGTACGAAGGGGACGAATTCTGTAAGCGGTGCGACTGCCGGAAACATTTTCGTTGGACCCAGGACGGCAAGCAACACCGGCAGAAGGCCGGCACCCGGTCATGGATTGAGGCCGAAGAGATCAAGCGGCGCCTGGAAGACCACCTCGCCGGCCGGACCCCCAGCAAGGCCGAGGGCCGTACCCTTTCGTCCGCGCGGGAATCCTTCCTCCAAGCTAAGAAGGTGAAGGGCATCTCGCCGGTGGCTTACAAGCGATATGAGCGGGTACTATTGCGCCTTGAGGGCTTCTGCATCAAGCGCGGGGTATTCATGGTGACCGGCGTGGACGTGGAACTGTTAAACGCCTACAAGGCCACGTGGCCCGAGACATACCCGTCCTCAACCACACGAGCCCTCGTCCAGAACCTTATCCGCGTCTTCCTTAACTACTGCCATGCCGCGGGATGGATTACCCACGTCCCCAAGCAGGACCCGGTAAAGAACACGGAAGCCCCCACCATGCCCTTGGCCGAGGCCGAATATAAGCGGTTGCTGGGCCACGCCGAGGGGCGCACCCGAGCCATTATCCAACTCATGCGTTGGTCCGGCCTCGCCATCGGTGACGCCTCATGCTTGCGGCGCGAGTGCCTTGTCCAGCATAAGAAGGGTGTTTGGCACGTCCTCACCGAGCGCCAAAAGACCGGCGTGCACGTGCGGGTACCAATACCGGAGGACGTAGCTAAGGAAGTCCTGGGCGCATTTGAAGGGGGCGAATATCTGTTCTATGCCGGCACCCCAAGGTCAAGCTTTTCCCGCGAGCGCGGCCGCGAGATTACCCGCGCCTTTGAAGCGGCCGGCATTCGCTGTGAAGGGAACATGGTGAGCCACCGGCTACGCGACACCTTCGCGGTGGATCTGTTGGGCAAGGGCGTGAGCATGGAGGACGTGTCCAAGCTTCTGGGTCACACCACCATTACCACCACCGAGAAGCATTACGCCCCGTGGGTGGCTAGCCGGCAAGACCGGCTCACCGCGGTAGTGACGGGATCTTGGAAGCGGAAGAGGTAGGGGGCACCTCGCATATGTTCCGGCATATATTCTCCGTGGAACTGCTCAAGGCCGGTGTGGACATTCGCAAGGTGTCCAAGGCCCTCGGCCATAGCTCAGTCACCATCACAGAACGCTATTACGCCAAGTGGAATAAAGCCCAACAGGACCTTCTAGACGAGGACTTGGCCGGCGCCTGGAAGGTAACCCCCAGGAAGTGACCCCCGTACTATTGACCTCTGCATAGCCTTTGCATAGGATGTGCATGGGGGGTGCATACATGAAAGACAAATTAAAGCAAAAGGCCGCTAAAATCCGGTGGGACTACTCGCCGGACGAGGTGGAATTCCTTGTGCGGTTGTACCTGGGCCGCACCGATTTTACTAGCCCCGCAGACCGCCACCGATGGTACGCGGTGATGCGTCATAGCCGCGATTCGCTGGTTATGATTATGCACGGTTTGGATAACGGCAACCTAACATCCCAGGCATTCAAAGACGAGTTGGCCCGGCAGAAAGGCGGCCGCTAAGGATGAAGCTTCTAAACACTCTGCCCGAGCCGAGGGCCGGCCAAACCCTCTATTGCAATTGTCAGATGCCCGGTTGCTTCCCCTGCCAGAATACCGGCGCGGTGATAGCCGATACCGAAGACGGTTGCTTGCAACTCTGCCGGTCTTGCCGGAAAGAGTACGAAGGGGGCCGCCAATGATTGATAACTTCGAGGCCGTATGTAAAGCCCACGCGATATTCAAGGGACTTCGGTATGGTCCGTCACCTTTGGATGCCGTAGACCCGAGCATGAGGGGGACTGTTGCGGGACGGCCGCAATTTACGGAGTATAGGGCTTTGATGGACCGTGCGCGAGCTTTACCGGCAGAGCCCACATGCGCCGAATTGCTTTCCCTGTTTGACGCCTTTCTGACCTACTCCGCACAGTACGAAATCACCATCCCAGAAGGGGAAGCATGAGGGTCCTAATCTATCGGCGCCAGCAATGGACATTCCCGCAACTCATGCGTCTAGGCCGGCAGCAATTAGATCGTCACGGACTCCGCGACTGGCGCTTTGAGGTGCAAAACTTATCTAATACCTGCATGTTCCCGGATATGGGACCCTTCTGTGCTCGGATAGCCGTGTGCGTCCCGGAGCGGCACCTTATCGCTCTTGACGCGGAATGGGCGCACCGGTCCCGCAGTTTACGGGAACTGAAAAATGCCATTTGGCACGAGATAGCGCGCGCTCTTGTTGGCGAGGTACACGGCCACGATGAAGTGTGGGCTTCCAAGGCAAAG
The DNA here is from genome assembly GCA_963730845.1 of uncultured Acidobacteriaceae bacterium. GTDB lineage: Bacteria > Acidobacteriota > Terriglobia > Terriglobales > Acidobacteriaceae > Acidiflorens. The sequence goes on from CAVSTM010000016.1 coordinate 59,246, forward strand.
CAAATCGGGTGCCCATACCAGTACGTAACGCGGTGCGTTATGTTCGCCGCGGCAACCGCCTGGAGAAAGCCCCCCAAGCAGTAAACCAACGGCCCGACCTGGGGGCGCCAACCCCCAAGCCGGACCTAACACGAAACGCCACTGGAGGGCGAATCATGCTAAGGAAAGCTTATCTCAGGTTGCGCGGTTATAAAATTCACGTCCCATTCACTCACCCGCTACAGGACCGCGCCCACAGACTCCAAGGTCGCAGACGCGCATACCTGGATGCGCAGATTGCCAAGTACCGCGAGCATTTCCACGCTAAACGGGCCGTAGTGCAGCCGAAGCCTGATTACCGCGTGGGCAGCATGGACGTTGAGAAGCGGCTTAACCGTACCATTGAAGGGTGCTGGCTTGCCGTGGACCGGGCGTTTTATCGCGCCGGCCTTTGAGGCGGGGACTTGGCTAGCGCCTGGAGGAAATAGCTAGGATTTCTTGGCCCCCTGGGGCTAGAGGCTGTCAAGCAAAGCCAGCACGATCTTGACAAGGGCCATGATGGTCGCGATGCCATAAAAGAACATTTTGAGACTTGCGCTGACTTGCTGCAAGCCGTTTTCTTTTGCGCCATCGGTACGTTGCAAGAAACCAAGCGGCCCGAGGTCTAAGTGCATAGTGCCAACGGAACAGAGGATCATCACCAAAAGACACACAACAACCGACTCGAAAAAGCTGTACTTACGAAACAGAATCGAAGCCGCGAGTAAATCCCCAACGGCTCCCATTGCAACTCCTACAATCACAATGAATGCGAGTTTCCATCTTCGCGTGGTTGTTTCGTCATTCTCGGCGGCGGCCATGTCAAGGGTACAGCGTAGCGTGTAGTGGCCCCTGGACGTAGTGCCGGTACCCCATCAACTGCGTTCGCCGGTCAACATCTTCCACCTTCGGCGTCCTGATCAGCATGGGCAGGACCCATTCCAACGTCAGTTTCATGCTGTACAACCGGAAGTAAAGCTCGTGGTCCTTCGGCAAAGGCCCGTGATACCCGGCCGCGTCCCCGGCTTTCATTAGTTCATCCATCTTGGCACAGACCGCTTTGTGTTCTTTGCGAATTGCTAGCGCGCTTCTCATGTTGCTATTGTGCCACGAAGGCCGGGCTTTTCATTAAGGCCCTTGCAGAATGGGTAGCCCAGATCCCGCCCGCGGGGCCGGCGCGGGGGACGCTACGGACTCGGGGCCTTCGGGGCCGATGGTCGCCGGTGGGATCGCATGTAGCTGACTCCGATGAGGGCGGAAACAAGAAAGCTGGGAATCAGCGCCGTGTGACCGAGCACTTCCGCAAGATCAGGCCAGACGGCCCCCGCCAGCATGAACGCCCCAATAGTCGCCGCAAGACCGATGACGACCCAAAGCAAAGTCATCCAGCGTCGGTTGCTTTCGATGACGGCCCACGTCACGAGGGCCAAGTACGCCAGAAGAGGTAAGGATGCCACCATCTCCTCCCGTCCCGATGTGCGAAGGAGTATATCAAGGACCACCGAGCGCAGCTACGCGAAATGAGTGAAGGGGCGGCAAGACCGGCTCAACAAGCTGGTTATTGGAACGTGGAAGAAATAGGGCGCTTATGTACAATTGTGGTATGCCGACTTTGACTGTCAGCGAACAACCGGACATGACATTCGATATTTCTGTCGAGAGTGGTGTCTATCACAGCGGAGTGACCCGACAGCGGCTTGAGAGGCAACTTGCCCATTACCACATTGTCAGGGACAGGTACGATGCCGTGATGCGTCAACTCGCGCGTGAGGGTAAAGCCGCCGTCGAGATTCCTCTGGGGAAATTCGAGCAAGTATAAAAGGCCGCCCTACTTTGTTGGGAGTTGATTGGTAGGCCGTCCGTTTGAATAGTACTGCTGTGGTGGGCAAGCGGGATAACCGGGATAGCCTATCATTGTGCAAGTGCCCTTGTTCAGCTTGTCGTAGTACAAGCCGTGCTCAGTCTCGTAGGTCTGCGCCTCTAGCCGCCATCCATTGAAGTGTTCGCGCTCCCATTGTGCTTGGGCTTCCTTCTTGGGTCCATTAACGCACGTGTCGTAGACCATGAAAATCACAACGAGGATTCCCATACCAATCCACTTCAGAAACATGATCGGCAATGGGACGTTCGTCCTGTAGTAGTGACGAGCCATAAAACGCCCACCATTATGCACCCGTTCAAGCGACCGCGCTATGTGTGCAGCGAAGCGGCCTTAGCGCCCAGGCAGCGAGTCGAGCAAGTCTGGGCTAATCCCCTGCACCATGAATCGCCATGCCGCGCACTTCCGTGACTTGATCTCTTCCCGTTCGTGTTGCTCGGCCTCTTCCGCGGAAAAGAATGACCCTATAAACTGCTCATGATTCTGCCGATTCAGAAACCATAAAGTCCAGATCATTGCTTGCCCCTCCCCAGGGCTTGGAAAGAAAATACCGCCGAACGCAATTCTCGCCAATATCTCGAAAATAACATTCGGACGTTACGTATGTGTATGGAACTAAACGGTTTACCTGTGCTTATTAAGGGTGCGCGGTAAGGATACCCGCCCGGCGCGATTTTGGCCGGCCTTTAGCGGGTATAGAGCCCGCCCGCGGTGCCGCGGGCCGCCCTTGGGCGTCCTATGGGCACCCCTTATGGGTACATTAATTCCGGTGTTGTTTGATGCGAATGTCCTTGACGAGAGTACCCATAAGAGGTACCCTCTGGATGTGATATTCCCCAGCGGTGAACGCAAGACCTAACCAACGAAAGGGGGCACCATGGCACGGATGAACGCGGGAGACAAGAAAGCTTTGGCGGAAGCACTACTCGTCAAGCACGGTTTGGGTTGGACCGATGATAAGACAATCCACGAGGTATGGTGGTTTGGAATCACCGACCTATTGAAAGTGGTAGGCGTGTGGACGAAGACGGCCCGTTACAGCGCGGCAGCCCTGCGGAAAATGACAGTGTTGCCCGAGGGTGAATACTGCACCGCCGCGGGACTCTGCGTATTTGAGAAAAAGTTCATCTTCGTTGACCGCAGGGTGAAGGCGAGGGACTTTGAGCAAACGGTGCTCCACGAGATTGCCCATGCTTTGGTGGGCCGTGGGGGGCACGGTAATGAGTGGAAAAAGGTTGCTAAATCCATCGGGTACAAATTCCAACGTCTGGAGAACCTATGAATATTCTGGAACAGCGAATAACGAAAGAGAGCCGGGCGCATGTGCACAGTGAAAAATTCAGTGTGGAGATGTGCGAGCAAGCGACGGAACTAATGGTCCGCGGCTACACAGACGATGCCGAGGTGGAAAACTTTTTGCTTTTGTTCACCGTTTCGACACTGACCAACACGCCGGTGGGGGCGCTCGCTACCGGGGACCCCGCTACGTTGGACACCTTCCTAGGCACGCACCAACGCGAGATAGGCACAATTTTTGACCGCTTCAACTCCACCGCGCATACGGTTTTGCAAGTGTCGCAAGCCGGGCCGAGATGCCGGCTTTAGACCTTATCCGGCCCCCAAAGTTTTTACAGACCCATGTGGCCGGCAAATTAGGATCTGTGGCCCCTCGCGGGTCACTCGGGCGAGTACGGTGTATTTGCCCTTGTATCGGTCTTTGATGAATTTCTTGAACGGCCGCGCTACAGCCTTGAGATTCTTGAAGCCCTCCATGGTGGTGACCGGCAACACCGCGGCCTCACCAACGCCTATGCGGTCTTCATCCATAGCCTTCATGGCGGCCGGCCACTCCTCAAGCAATCTAAAGGCACGTGGGACCCTGATATGCCTCTTCTTAGGTATCTCCGAAATCTTAATGATGCGGACCATGGGTAATGATTTTCCCATAAGTGAACTTCTATTGTCAACCCAGATGGGTACCCCGTATCGTTGCGTTAAATCTGTGCGAGGTACCTCGAATTGTGTTGACACGGAGTACCCCGCCGGGGTACAAACAATCAACGCAACGCGTGTGAAACCATTATGAGAGAGCCACAAGGAACTTGGGATCCGAAAGAAATGGAAGAGGGCTTGACCGCGGCCAATAAACAGCAACTCCGCGCGGCCCTCGCCCGTACCCTGCTAACGATTGAGGCCGAGCGCCTATCCCCCGAAGAGCGCCGCGCACGCATAGCCCAGCTAAGGGCCGAGTTGACCGCGATATGGGATGAACAGTTTGACCTCGTGGCGTCCGGTGCCGTCACTCCCGATGCTGAATGGTTGGAGCGGTATATCGCTAACGTGAAGGATCCACTTTTATGACTTCTTTTTTGGCCCCGTTCAATGGGAATACCCTAGTGGGGGTCTGTTTTGCTCGGGCCAAGGCTCTTGGGCCGGGCGACAGGTGCCACTTACGGGGATCCGCAAACCCCTATCATGCAAAAGCGGAAGGGGGCCTCAGGCGAGCCCTACCTTTCCGAAATGCGCCAGAACATGCGAGGGGGCGCCTTGCAACCGTGCAAGGAATGCCCCACCGCATAATTTTAAGGGGGATGATTATATGAATACGGACGAGATACTAAGAATCTTTGCGCTACAGCTAACGGACAACCTCGCGCGGCTACAATCGCGCCCGAAGAGCGATAACAGGGACGTGGTGCGGATCTTTGGTCCCACGTTTGCGAGTATCGCTTCATTGACCAAGGGCACGCCACCGGACTTATCGGAAGTAGCGCCGGCCGCGGTATCCCTCGCGTGGGTACGAGGCACGGTGTCCCTTATCGTGGATAGTGCCGCGCCCTCGCCGGACGAGATGGCCGAGTGTCTACGCCGGCAAGCCGAGCTAGAGGCCGAGTTAGAGGCCCCAATGCGGCAAGTATCACGGCCGCCACTTGATGACTTTAGAACGTCCCATGACCCGATACCCCCAACCGTGGACGGTACCGGGGAGTGGGTGTAAGTAGCCGGACGAGTTTTGGCAGAAAGGGGGTAAAAAACCTATATGCAAAAACTTGAAGACGCACTAGTGGAGCAGTACATTATGCAAACGAATAGCGGCCGCTTGTGCGCGCGGTTAGCAAGGGGTGGGAAACTGCCCGCGGCGTTCACGTGGTTGCTTGACGTGGTGAAGGACGAAGTTACTAAGCTGGCAAACGTGCCGGCCCAGGACGATGTTCTAGCGTCACTGTTACAACGGCAACGCCAACAGCAACTCGAAGCGGAGTTAGATCTGTAAGCCCCGAGTGGGCAAAGAACGCAAGACGCACAAAGGTGCGTCCGAGTAGAGGAAGTGAAGCGGATCCCGCGCTATATCGGGTAAGGCGCCAACCGTGGCGTTGAGCAAAGGCGCTGACGATCACCGCGCGGTCTTTGGACAGTCCCCGCACAACAGTGTGCGTCTACGGGACTCGGCCCCAGGCAAACAATCAAGCAATCATAATTTAGTGGGCGACCCCCACAGAAAAGAGAACTATTACTATGTCGTTATCCACACGCCTCAGACAAGAGAGGCACCACATTGTAACTCAACTTATGGCACCCCTCGCGGGCAAGACCGATGCAGTTAGCCGCGCGGAGTGGAAGCGCCTTGACGCGGAACAGAAGTCAATCGAAGTCCGCATCCAGACAGCCGAAACCAATGACACCATCGCAGAACTGAATCAGGTGCCGGACCAACAGCGGCCCGACATCATTGCACCGGGACACGAGGAAGAGCGCGGCGAAGTGGCCGCATTCCAACCGGTTCTAACCTCGGCCATGAAGGCGCGGGCCACGCGTTCCTATCGGAATGCATTTGACCGCTACCTTCGGACGGGCGATTCCCGCGGGCTCATCACCATGCCCTCGGCCGAATTCATGGGCCAAGCCGGCTATGGATTGAATCAGCGCACGATTATCGGGGAAGGTGCCGATGTATCGGGTGGAGTTGGTACCACACTCGTGCCTACGGGCTTCGAGTACGAGTTGGAAACGCGCCTCAAGGCTATCGGTGGAATGCGGAGAGTTTGCCGCACCATCACGACAGCCACCGGACAGAATCTCCCCTGGCCGACGATGGACGATACCTCTCAAACCGCGGAGTGGCTGTCCGAAGGTACCCAGACAACCCAGAACGTCAACCCGACATTCAGCAATGTAACGCTGTATGCCAACCTCGCATCTTCCAAGCAAGTGCAGGTTTCCGTCCAGCTTGAGCAGGATTCGGCCTTCGATCTGGCCGCCCTTCTCTCGGAAGCTTTCTCGGTGCGTATTGCTCGGTTGACGGAGAATGCTTTTGTCAACGGTAACGGATCTGGACAGCCTAACGGCATCTTGACTGCGATTGAAGGCAACGGCAACGTGGTGCTGGCAACCGGTGCCAACTCCAACTCGGGTAACTCGGCCAATACCGAAATCAACTCCATCGGCTCGGACGATCTTACCAACCTCATCTCGAATCTGGATCCCATGTATCGCCCCCAGGCCAAATTCATGGCCCATCAAGCGACTTGGGACAACATCCGCACCATCAAAGACAAGTACGGCCGCCTTCTGTGGGACGTGTCCCTGTCTTCGGGCGTGCCGGATACCATTCTCGGATACAAATACGATTACTCGCAGTATTTTCCGCAGATCGCGGCCAATGCTGTGGGCACCATCGTGTTTGGCGATTGGTCGAAGTACATCATTCGCCGGGTAAGCGGAATCGTGCTTGTGCGTTTCAACGAAACGTACATGGCGAATTACAACCGCGGCTATCAGGCGTTTGTCCGTGAGGATGGAAACTGCATCCAGACCAACGCATTCTCTTACTTGCAGACTCGCGCAAGCTAACAACTCGGGACCCTGGGGTAACTCGGGGTCCCTTTGACATTCACTTGGGCGCCCCCAGGCGCTCGGGTGGATAGTGGGGGTGTGTGGACCTATGAACCACCGCCCCCGATCTTTTCATAGGAGAGATCATGCCACGCATCACGATTGAGTTAAACGATGAGCTATTTGAGGAATTGACCCGAGCGGCCCTCGGTCACGACAGTGGGGCCACATATAGCACCGAAGCCGGGGGTACCATTACTCCGCAGAAATGGTGCGAGGAATTAGTGGAATCCGAGTTGGCCTCGCGCCGGTTGCCCTATGTGGAACCTTCACCGCTTCGGAACCCCCACGTTAGAGATTACGGACCAATTGAGCACGCCTTGGCGATGGGACCGTACGAGTGCAGAGGGGCCGAATAAGGGGGATAGTGGAGGGTCACCCCGGCGTTAACTATACGCCTACGGCCTTCTAATGGGCAAGAAAACGCGCTGTAAGGCGCTAATTTGATCTAAAGGGAGGATTTGATATGGCAGTAGTCGGAACACTAACGGTGGACTTAGTAGCAAACACGGCAACCTTCTCCGGTGACTTAGGGAAGGCCGCCCAATCGGCCGAAGACTTCGGCAATGACGCGCAAGAGGCCGGGTCGAAGATAGACTTCTCCATGCGCGAGGCGCGCGGGGGTATCGCGTTAGCTGGGGAAGAGCTTGGGGTGCACATCCCCCGGCACCTTCAGACCCTCATGGCCGAAATCCCAGGCGTGGGCCTCGCCTTCGCGGAGATGTTGCCCATAGTGGGCGTGGTGGCGGCCATTGCCATCATTGAGAAGCTAATCATTAAGGCCAGCGAAGCGCGCGAGAAGATGGAACTAAACGCGGGCAAGTTAGCCGAAACCACGGCCAGTGTCATGGGCGGCCTGGATGACAAGCTATTAGAGGTGGAAAAGAAGGCCGATGAGTTGGCCGGAAACCACCTCGGGGCGCTGTATATCACGCTCACCCAGATTGACCACGCGACCTTGAAGGACTTAGCGAGCGAATTTACCAAGTTGGCAGCATCGGCCGATGCGTCCTTTGGTGACATGAGGCGTAGTTGGTACGAGATGCGCGTAGGTAGCGAGGGAGCTAAGAATGCCCTGGACCACTTCAAGCAACAATATGACACGCTCATAGCCCAGGGGAAGGGCAAAGAGGCGTCTGACTTACTCAAGGGGACGTTGGACTCCGCTAACGCAAGCTTGAAGGCCCTGCAGACGGCCGGATTCGTTGCCCGTGGTATGGGTGAAGCATCCCAGAAGGCCCTTGACTCCCAGAAGGCGCTTGTGGATGTCCTTAACGCCCAGGTGGAAGTGGAGGGCAAGCTCGCGGCCCTTAACATGGGGGAGAAACAGAACGCCAAGACGGAGGAAAAGCAAAAGGCCCAGAAGGAAGCGGATGAGGCCGTCAAGAAAGCACAGAAGGCCAAGAAAGCGATAGCCCACGCGTTCGAAGAGTTGGACAACGGGATTATTGCCGGTGCGGCCAAAGCGAATAAGGCGTGGGCCGAAGGCTTCGAGAAACAAATGGGGTGGGCGGCCAAGGCCGATGAAGAGGCCAAAAAGGCCGGGGAAGAAAAACAGTCTGAATATGACGAGGTGTTACGCGCCACGGAAAAGGCCGCCGAGGAAGAGTACAAGGTGGCCTCGGAGAAGGAAAAGCACCTGTTAGCCATTCACAAGCAAACCCTTGAGCAGACCGCGGCCGCGGAGGTGGTAGCCGATCAGAAGATGGTTGACGAGCAGGTTAAAGCCCTCAACAAACGAATTGAGGAGTTAGACAAGTTTGCCCCCAATTACGAGAAGAAAGAGAAAGAGCTACAGGACAAGATAAAACAGATCCAAGAGCAAGGGGCGGCCCAGCAACAGCAGATCCAAGACCAAGCCCAGGTTAAAGAGTTGTCTTCACTCTCCCAGACAGAAAACAAGATGGGGGACATGATAGCCCAGACCGCGGCCAAGTCCATCTTGACCGGTAAGAACGTGGCTAAGAATTTTGAGCAGGTAAGCGCTCAAATGGTCGAGGCCGCCCTAACCCATGCGTTGGAGATGGAAACCATTGACGGCCGGAAGCGCCTAAGTGACGCCAAGACGGCCGCGGCCAACGTCTACAAGACGGTTTCAGATTGGCCGGTGGTGGGTCCCTTCCTCGCCCCCGCGCTCGCGGCCGGCGCCTTCGCCGGTGTTATGGCCTTCGCCGGTGGTGGTGAAGTACCGGGCCTCGGGTCTGGGGATACGGTGCCGGCCATGTTGACGCCTGGGGAAACGGTAGTTACCAAGGCCCTCACCGATCAGGTAAAGGGTAGCCGCGGAGGTGGCGGCCACCATATCACCTACGCCCCCGAGATTCACGCGGTAGACGGGGACGGGGTGAAGCGGATGTTGGAGAAGCATAGCGCGGCATTTGACGCGCACCTTACTGCCACTTTGCGGAAGCATAACCGAGGTTAGTAACTCTATGGGCGGCCCGGCCCCTATAACCGGGCAGATTGGAATAATTTATGAGTGTAAACGAAAACCTAATGTGTCTGGAAACCGACATTGAGCGCCTGATACCGGTGGTTGCCGAGTTAACCGTAGCGGTCAAGGCACTAACCGCGGCCATTAAGGCCCAGCAACGGGCCGAGAAGAAAGCGAAGACCCCACAATGAATAAGTTAGGACAGGCGCTTGCCCATGCGGCCCTCGGCCTACACGTCTTTCCGGTGGCGAAGGATAAGTCCACAAAGACCGCGCACGGATTCCATGATGCCACCATTGACCGTGAAGTAATCCTCGCATGGTGGGCCAAAATGCCGATGGCTAACATCGGGTTTTACCCAGGCGCGTGCGATGTGGCCGTGCTGGATATAGACCATGGGTTGACGGACTATGCTTCCTTCGTTGCTTGGCGCGATAGGAACGGCATACCCGCAACCTACTGCGTTCGATCTGGTAGCCGGCCCGAGTATAAGGTGCACGTGTATCTCAAGGGCGCCATGAAGGACATAGGCGAATGGGCGTTAGATGGCTGTAGCGGTCAAGTCAAGAGCCTTGGCGGCTACGTCCTCGCCGCGGGTAGTGAAGCCTTACACGGCCCCAACCACGATAAGCCGGGCCAACCGTATGAAGTGATTGAAGGCACCCTCGGGGTCTTTGCTCCGACACCCGATGTAGTCCGAAACCTTCGCAGGCCGGCCGTGGCTACCAGTAATTCCCAGGTGCCAAAATCCGCTTGGAGTCTGCCGGTACATGCCGGGGAAAACCGTACCGGATTCCTGTTAGAGCAGACCGGTGCAATGCGTAACCTGGGCTGTGGCTTCCAAGCCATCCTCGGGCGCATGATTGAGCTAAACGAGGACCCGGCAATTATCGCGGATCCGTTGGACCCCGAGAGATTGGAACGCACCGCGGCCAATTGCGCCAAGTTCCCGATACCGTCGCCGGCGCCACTTCCGACGACAGGCGGGAAAGCCTTTGGTGCGGCCGCGTCCGCGGTACCCGAAGACGCGACATTAGCCGAAGCCACCCCGCGGCCAGTGTACCCAGATGACGCCTTGGCCGATACAGTCTATGGCGAATTTGCGGACATCGTTTGCCGTGACAATTTCATCCCGCGGAAATTTCCTATTGAATCCTTCCGCGTCCTAACCGGCGCCCTATGCGGCAACATGGTGACGTGCGGAATGGCCGGCGTGCGGTTGCGCGAGTATTTTGTAGCCATCGGCCACCCACAAAGCGGCAAGAGCTTCGGCAAAGATCTCGCGGTGATGTTCTACACCCAGCAATCAGCAAGCTTCACGTTTGAACCTTTCCTATTCCACGGTGGTGGAAGTCCATACCGTGCCCAAGGCATCGGTGCACAGCAATTCTTACCTGGGTCACCTAATAGCTTCGCGGATGACTTGAACCGCAAGCCGAAAGAGCCCAAGGCAAAAAAGGGCGAACCGGCCATTGTGGTTAACATTTCCGACATCTCAGAACAGTGGAAGCCTTACGCGCGTCTAATCACCATCCAAGGCGAAGCTTTGAGCATGTTATCCCGTTTCTCAAACGAATGGGTGGGGCAAGCCTTGAGCGCCCTTGTCACGGATTTATATGATGGGGATGAGGCCGAGGTAGCAGTAACAAGCGAGCGCGGATCCACCAAGCAAGCGGTGCGGCTACAGTATTCCATGATGCTATACACGCAACCCGGCACGTGGCGCAAGAGCATGGCCGAGACAGTAACCGATAGTGGATTGTTTGGCCGCTTCTACATCATAGGCAGCGAACAACGGCCCGTACAAGTCCCGCTTGCCGATTACCCGCAAAACCCAACTCTTTTCCAAGAGCATTTCGGGGACTTGCGGCGCGATGTGTTTGCCCGTATCCACTCGCTTGCCAATAACGAAATGCGGATGCAAATGTCCACCGAGGCCAAAAAGAAAATCAGTGATTGGCTACATACCATTCCCACCGAGGTTGACCACGTGGACCGCGTTAGCCGCATGGGCTTGCATGTCTACCGTTGCGCCATGGCTCGCGCCTGGGGCGCTAAGAAGCAACGGACGGAGATTACCGGGGAAGATGCGGACGCGGCTATTGCCTTGGGCCGTTATCAGATTGCGATGCGGGAATACTATTCCCCGATTGGTGGGGATGACCGCAGATCAAAGGCGCTCAACCTCGTGCGGCATACCATTCGCACCATGGGCCGTATCAATCAAAGCGCACTATACAAACAGGTGCACGCGGAAAGGTTTACCGAGCAGTTTCTATGGGCCGTGGAGTGGTTGGAAAAGCACGGCGAGATCTGGGTACAGAAGAAAGGACGCGTCATAACCATTAGCTGGGTTGCACCCGCACTCAATGATTAACCCCATTGCATCATGCACTAAGGTATATCGGATATAACCCCCTTTATTTACTATAGGTTACGGTTAGATTTCCCTATACCCAGCGGGTACCGTTGGGGTGATTGAAAGGTATCTGTTGATTCTAAACGGGATAGGTGGCATTTGATTCACCCCAACAGGTGGGGTCAATGCTTGGGGTGATAGACTGACACACCACAGTAGGCGAACGATGGGCGAACATTACGGACACGGGCGAACGATAAGCGAAGGCCAACAGGCACTTGTAACCTACTGTAGACAAAGGACATGCCCGACATTGTTTGTAGATCCGACTAGGGGGGATATGGGGGTAAGATTCCCGTAAGTGATTGATAACAACGGCCGACGCCAAGCTTTTTACACGTGGCGCAAGTGTTTTTATGGAAGTGAGAAAGTAGTTAACAGAAAGTGAGGTGTTGTTTACCACTTGATAACAGGCGATTCGGACTCATTCCTGCCCGGTTAGCGCCCCTTTACTGGGCCGCGCGGGGTACGAAAGTCAACCACGCGGGTTTATTATTATTGACATATTTTTATGTAAGCGTAGGATGTGGACAAAGGTGGTGGAAAGTAGTTGCCGCGCTCTTGCGACATGCCCCACCGAGGATTATCTGAGTGTAGGGGGCGCGAGGTCCCCGGAGGAATTGAACCTCCATCTCCGAAGGCGGGGTTGCTTGGGTCTGCCGCCAGCAGTCTCAAGACGTGCCCTTAGAAACCTTCGGCGCTCTATCCGTTGAACCACGGAACCCTGCGCTTACCCAACATAATGCTCGCAAGCTCACCCAATCCGCAAGCGGACGTATCGAGCCATGCTAAATGTAACCCGAGGGGAGGCCGTCGAGACACGTAGGATGTAACCCGACTCAATAGAGAATTTGAGGAGGGGTTGGATTGGGACACAAGGCGAAGTGGGAATATTTCCGGGCAGTGTATGAGCGCTATCACAAGGCGGGGCGGGAAGCGAAGCAAATGATGCTGAACGAATTTTGCCTGAACACCGGTTACCACCGGAAATACGCGATACGTCTTCTGAATGGAGCTCCTCCCGGAAAGCAAGCGGAGCGACGGCGGCGGGAACGCCGACCGCGCTATGGCCCGCAGGTGCTCTCGGTGCTGGCGGCGATTTGGGAAGCTGCGGGATATCCCTGGTCGGTGCGACTGAAGGCCTTGCTGCCGAACTGGATGCCCTGGATTCGCAAACGCTACCGAATGACCCCGGCGATGGAGAAGCAGCTTCTGGGCATCAGTGCGCGGCAAATGGACCGGCGCTTGCGGACCCAGAAGAGCGAGCGGAAACGGCGTGTCTACGGACGCACCAAGCCGGGCTCGCTGTTGAAGCATCACATTCCGGTAAAGACCGATAGTTGGGACGTGACTTCGCCCGGGTTCAGCGAGATCGACTTGGTGGCGCATTGTGGCAACTCAGGAGAGGGAGAGTTTGCCCATACTCTGAACCTGACCGACATCCATAGCGGCTGGACGGAGTCGCGCGCCCTGCTGGGGAAGAGTCAAGTGGCGGTGCAGCAAGCCCTGGATGAGATCGAAGGGGTGTTGCCCTTCCGTCTTCTGGGGGTGGATTCGGACAACGGATCGGAGTTTATCAACTGGCATCTGAAGCGGTGGTGTGAGCAGAAGCAGATCCAGCTCACGCGCGGACGGCCCTACAAGAAGGATGACAATGCACACGTGGAGCAGAAGAACTGGACGCACGTGCGCAAGCTGCTGGGTTGGGAGCGCTACGACTCGACGGCGGTGGTGGAGGCGATCAACGATCTCTATCGTCACGAGCTGCGTTTGTGGATGAACCTGTATCTGCCCTCGGTGAAGCTGGTGAAAAAAGTTCGCGTGGGATCGAAGGTGCGGCGCGTGTATGACGCAGCGCAGACGCCCTTGGAGCGGGTGCTGGCGGGCGCGCAGGCCCAGCCGGAGCGGGTGGCGGAACTCAAAAAGCTGCGCCAGAGTTTGGACCCGTTTCAACTGGGGAAGTTGATTGATCAGAAACTGCAGCGCATTTACGACCTGGCGAATCGGCGGCTCAGTCCGAAAGTGACCACGGAGAATCGCGGTGAGCAGGCGCAAGAAAAAACACCACGCGGCCGGCGAAACGGCTGTGGAAAAGCCGCTCGGTGGAAAAGTCCAAAAACCGACTTTTCCACCGAGCTTGGAAATCGCGCAAAGAACGCGCGATTCCCACTTTCCCACAGCCGCGGCGACGGCGGGTCTTCGGTTACATTTCCAATGTCTCGACGGTTGAACCCAGGGTTACATCTTTAAATGGCTTGACACGGCGGAAAATCGCATCGCGGTTACGGAACGTGCACACCGGGCGTTACCATGGGGTGCATCACCCTTTGACCTCACGGATAAATCTTGCCCCAACCGTCGAGTAGTCCAGGGGGCCGAAGCCCCGCAGCACCGCTACCATACTGTTTGCTGTGTTCGTTCCCACCCAGCTGTATGTCACGCTCGGTGCCGGCACATTGAAATGGGCATGGATCTTCTCTTCACCGAAGACCGCAACGCCCATCACCGAGATCACCAAGCCACCAGCTATTAATGTACGAGGTTTCATTGCGTGCACCCCTCTAAATTCTACTCCCGTTAGCAAGCCGGATTTGGATGAGTTTGAGGGACTGTAGGCGCCAACTAACCGGCCGCGTTAGCGATGAGTCCTATTATGTCGAATCGTAACCGGCCCAGAAACACCGTCTCTGCCCGTCGCGGTTCCTTTATCATTTTGCGCTGACTCACCGAAAGGACGTTGTAAAGATTCTCTTCATCTCGCTTCGTTAGCTTCGTCTCCACTTTGTGGGCGAAATCGTTCCGCAAGTCGTTCAGGGCCTTGAAGCCTCTGGCATCGTCATCGCTAACCTTCCCCAAGGCAACGGCAAGTTTTACCTTCGCGTGAAACGGAAGCCGCGCATCGGCAAAGGCTTTCTTATCCACAATGACGGTTTCGATTTGCTTAATCAGAGCGGCTTCAACATACAGATGCCCACGCAGGACAAGAGCAAGAGGGTCCTCCGCATTCAGATGGGACATCAGTGTGGGAAAATCAAAGAGGCCCTTAAGCGCCTTTTTTAACTGCTTTTTCACCGGCATTTGTGAATCTCCTACCGGGATGATAGCAGCGAAAGGCGCTAAGATCCGCCGTCACATAGGCAGCCTTTGGGGGCGTAGAAATTGTGATAATTTGTGATAGCCAACCGTCTTAGCTGTCCTTCATGTCCTTAACGCCCCCAGACGAATCAATAACCTACAGTGTTTGCAACAGCCGCTCAGGTACAATCTTTATCTTGTGTTTGGGTCTTGTGCCGATTGAATCGGCGTTTCCTACAAGGAGCTTCATGAAACTTATCTCGGGTGCAATTCTGTTCTTCGCGATGATTGGTTCGAGCCTGCAGGCGTTTGATCAGAGCGGCAAGAAAAAAGAGAAGGAGCAGCCGGACAACTGGTCCATCAGCGGGTTCCGCGACGCGGCCGGCGAGCGGGAAGTTGAAACGAAGTTCATAGCCGTGCCCGACCCCATGTTGGCGCAAGAGCATCTGCGCATCCTCACGCAAGCCCCGCATATCGCCGGATCTCCCGAAGACAAAGCGACCGCCGAGTACGTGGCGAAGAAATTTCGCGAGGCGGGACTGGACACCGAGATCGTCGAATACAAAGTGTGGCTCAACTACCCCGCGGAGATCAAAGTGGACCTGACCGCGCCGGACGGTGTCGAGATGCATGGGCCCCACCGAGAGCACGTCGACGACGATCCGTTTCAGGACGATCCGCGCGTCGTCATGCCTTACAACGGCATGTCACCCTCGGGCGACGCCGAGGCGGATGTTGTCTATGCGAACTACGGCTCGCCGGCCGACTTCGACAAGCTGAAGCAGATGAACGTCGACGTCCACGGCAAGATCGTCATCGTCCGTTACGGTGAGAATTTCCGAGGCGTGAAAGAGTTCGTGGCGCAGGAACGCGGCGCGGCCGGAGTCATCATTTATTCCGATCCGAAAGACGACGGTTACTACCGCGGCGACGCCTATCCCAAAGGCCCCTGGCGCCCGGCCAGCGGCGTGCAGCGCGGATCCGTCGGATACATGTTCCAGTTTCCCGGAGACCCAACCACGCCAGGAGTGGCGTCAGTTCCCAACTTGCCGGACTCGAAGCGCATTTCTCCCGCCGCCTCCGAGCAGTTGCCAAAGATTCCCGTGACTCCGCTCTCGTATGCCGATGCCTCGCCGATTCTCGAGCACCTCGGCGGCCCACCCTCGCCGCGCGAGTGGCAGGGAGCGCTGCCTTTTACCTACCATGTCGGTCCCGGCCCCGCGAGAGTAAAAATGCACCTGAAGCAGGATTATCAGTTCCGCACGATCTGGGACGTCATCGGCAAAGTTCGGGGAACGTCTTGGCCCGATGAATTGGTGGTCGCGGGCAATCATCGCGATGCCTGGGTGTACGGTGCGGTGGATCCGAACAGCGGCACCGCGGCGATGCTTGAGTCGGTCCATGGCTTGGGTGAGCTCCTCAAGTCGGGTTGGAAGCCCAAGCGCACCATTGTGATCGGAAGCTGGGACGCGGAAGAAGAAGGACTGATCGGTTCCACCGAGTGGGGCGAAGATCACGCCCAGGAACTGGGGAACGCTGCCGCTTATTTCAACATGGACGTGGCCGTAGCAGGCAAGAAGTTCGGAGCCTCAGGCACGCCCACGCTGAAAGAGTTCATCCGTGAGATCGCGAAGGCGGTGCCATCGCCGGAAGGCGGAACCGTGTACGACGCATGGAAAAAAACGAGCGAGCCGACCGCCGACAACAACCGCTCGCAGGAGACCAGCACTTTCCGTCCCCCGCCGAACGCAGCGCAAAGCGATGTGCCCGTCGGTGATCTCGGCAGCGGCTCAGACTATACGGTCTTC
The DNA here is from genome assembly GCA_963730845.1 of uncultured Acidobacteriaceae bacterium. Lineage (GTDB taxonomy): Bacteria > Acidobacteriota > Terriglobia > Terriglobales > Acidobacteriaceae > Acidiflorens. The sequence goes on from CAVSTM010000016.1 coordinate 75,772, forward strand.
CTGCAGCATCTGGGTGTACCCTCCACTGACATCAGTTCGACGGGCGATTATGGGGTGTATCACTCAACCTTCGATGACTTCACCTGGTTCAAGAAATTCGGCGATCCCGATTTCCGCTACGAGCAGCAGATGGCATGCGTCTACGGATTGGAAGTGCTGCGCATGTCCAGCGCCGACGTGCTTCCCTACGACTACGAGACCTACGGGAAAGAAATTCTGGTCTACCTCGATGCTGCCCAGAACAAAAGTAAAGAGCGCTTCGGAAACAGCCGCGCGGTGCCAGACTTTTCGGCGGCGCTCGAAGGCGCGCGTCACCTTGAGGAAGCGGGCGCGAAAATACTGCAAAAGCAACGCAAGCTGCCGGCGACGCCCGATCGCCTGAATGCGAAACTCCGGGAAGCAGAGCGGGCCTTGTTGATTCCCGAAGGACTGCCCAACCGTCCGTGGTTTCGCCATTCCATTTACGCCCCGGGACAATATACCGGGTATGCAGCCGTCGTAATTCCCGGGGTGAACGAAGCGATCGATCGTGGCGATCTTCACCGTACCGAGCAACAAATCGCAACCCTGGCAGCCGCGTTGAACCGCGCAGCTCTGGTTCTGGAGCAGTACCGCTAACCTGATTCGAGACGATTCGAGACGATGAACGCGCAGATGGCCATCGAACACGCGCTCCACGACCTGCCCACAGCAGCGACGGCCACATTCCTCGCGCTTTTCCCCATCGTCAACCCACTCGGCGGAGTTCCAATGTTCTTCAGTCTTACCGCCGACTACACGCCGGAAGAGCGCCGTCTCACCGCATTGAAGATCGCCGTCGATGTAGTTGCCATCCTGGTCGTCTTCATGCTCTTTGGCCGCTTCGTCCTCAACTTCTTCGGCATTTCGCTGCCGGTGTTAAAAATCGCGGGTGGATTGATCGTGGCGAACACGGCGTGGACCATGGTCACAGGGTCCAGCCGCATGACGACGGCCGAAAGCAGCGAGGCCCTTACCAAAGACGACATTTCGCTCACGCCCATGGCGATGCCCATGCTCTCGGGACCGGGCTCGATCGGGGTCGTCATGGGACTAGCCGCTCACGTCGATCATTTTCTGTCTTATGTCGGTATGGTCGTCGGAATTGTTGCGCTCGGCCTGACCTGCTATCTATTCCTCCGTCTCGGAGGTCCATTCGTCAAGCGCCTCGGCCCCGGCGTGATGGGTGCGATCAACCGCATCTTCGGATTCCTGATTCTGGCGATTGCGGTGCAGTTGGTGTGGAACGGCGTGGCGGACTTTAGAGGGTGAATGAAGTCATCGGCGAGAAATCAGTCTGAGTTTCCCGCCGCTGCCGCCGCCTCTTTTTCCATTTGCCGGCTGACCAGAGCGGCGCAGGACTCGATGAATGTCTGCTCCGCTCGAGTGAAGGTATCCGCAAAATAGCTCTCGATGCAGATTTCTGCCGCCACCCGATTCTTCACAAAGATCGGCACTACGATATTGGATTTCACGAGATCGGACCCGAGGTAGCGAGGATCGGCCGCAACGTTGTTGACGGCCAAGGTTTCTCCGGAAGTGGCCGCCGCTCCGCACAATCCTTTGTCGAGCGGGATACGCTGGGTGGGAACGAAGCTGCCGGCGCAGGGTCCCAGCACCAGAGCCTCGAACCTGGGGACTTCCATGAAATAAAAGCCGACCCAGTTATAGCGGGTCATCGCTTCATGGAGATGATCGGCAATGTGCTGCATAAGAGGCTTCACGCCAGCGGCGGAGCGGCCGTATCTCTCAAATTCCTCGAGCAGTTCGTCATACTGCGCCATCGGACCCGGAATCTCCTTATTTGCCTTAATTCTATGCTCATTTCGCGGCTCGTTACCATTTAGTACTGGCACCCCCCTTCCGCGACCTGGCAGCCCAAAGCCGGGTGTCTGGCAAATGGTCTGTGAGGCTCTGGAGTATTTCAAGCGCGTTTCGAACGCAGCTCGGATTTTGGCGGTTTCCGCGCCCCATGGCGGATGTGAAGAACCTCGATTTGTCGTTCTCGAATCGAGCCACCCATATGGGGAAACCGAGCCAGCAATTCAACGTGGCCGACCAGGGAAGCGCCAAAGCAGGAGGCAGCTTGCGCGTCGTCCTCGGCAATATGGCCGACGATTTCAGCGAGATCGCTTAGCGCTTTTTGCGTGTAGAGGAGGTGGTAGTCCACTTCGGTAAGAGGCGCTGGACTTCTTCTGCAGGAACGGTTCGGCCGGCTTCAGCATCCCGTATACCTTCATCAATGGCGGCGAGTGTTTCCTCGTCTTCATCATCGACAACGGGAGCGGGATTCTCTAAGTCGAACTTCTTTGGCTTCGCCATACCGGTAAGAGTAGCACGACGCGCCCACCCGAGCGAAGCTTGGATAGGGCACCTCGTGGGTGTGCGATGGGGATGAGAGTGGGCCACCGTCTAACCTATACATTGGGTGCCCACGAAATGCCAATCCGCCGGGGAGCTACGGGCGCGGCCCACCCCGAATGAATACACGACCTCCGATTTGGCGTAGGGGGTGAGCTACTTCTCGCGCTTTTTCGAGAAGTGGCCCGCCTGCTAGCAGACGCGACGTGCCGCCGGATTCTGCCCCCGAACGGGACACTCGACCGGGATGTCGCCCACTAAATACATAGTTCCTGTAAGCGCCAATATACATATACAACTGTACATCTATAACTGTACATACAATGAAGCGAACGAAATACAAAAGTGTTCCACGTGAAGCATATCTTCATTTTGCAAAACAGGACGGCGGTCTCACCCGGCTTACTTGAGTGTCACCAGCTTCTCCACCAACCCCGAATAGTCCGCCTTCTCCAGCCCGTGCACCTGCTTGTTATATTCGTCCACTTTGCTGGAATAATTCATGGAGCAGAACTTCGGGCCGCACATGGAGCAGAAGGCTGCCGTCTTGTATCCCTCTTCGGGGAGGGTTTCGTCGTGCATGGAGCGGGCGGTCTCGGGATCGAGCGAAAGTTCGAACTGTTTTTCCCAGTCGAATTTGTAGCGGGCGTAGCTTAGGGCGTCGTCGCGGTCGCGCACTCCGGGACGCTGGCGGGCCACGTCGGCGGCGTGGGCGGCGATTTTGTAAGCGATGATTCCGTCTTTCACATCTTTTTCGTTGGGCAGACCAAGATGTTCTTTTGGAGTTACATAACACAGCATGGATGCGCCGTACCAGCCGATCATGGCCGCTCCTATGGCGGAGGTGATGTGGTCGTAGCCGGGAGCTATGTCGGTGACTAGCGGGCCAAGCGTGTAGAACGGAGCCTCGTCGCACCACTCGTTTTCTTTTTCCACCTGCTCTTTAATTTTGTGCATGGGGATGTGGCCGGGGCCTTCGATCATTACCTGCACGTCTTGCTTCCAGGCTATGCGGGTCAGTTCGCCCAGGGTTTTTAGCTCGGCGAATTGGGCTTCGTCGCTGGCGTCAGCCAGGCAGCCGGGACGCAGGCCGTCTCCGAGGGAGAAGCTTACGTCGTACTTCTTGAAAATCTTGCAGATGTCTTCGAAGCATTCGTAGAGGAAGTTCTGTTTGTGGTGATGAGTCATCCATTGGGCTAGAATCGCGCCGCCTCGGCTGACGATACCCGTGATTCGCTTCGAAACCATGGGCACATATTGAATGAGCACGCCGGCGTGGATGGTCATGTAATCCACGCCCTGTTGGGCCTGCTCTTCGATCACTTCGAGCATCACGCTGGCGGTTAGATCCTCTACTCGCTTCACGCGCGAGATCGCTTCATAGATCGGAACGGTGCCGATGGGGACGGGCGAATGGCGGATGATGGCTTCGCGGATGGTGGGAATGTCGCCGCCGGTTGAGAGATCCATTACGGTGTCGGCGCCGTAGTGAACTGCGGTGTGCAGCTTTTTCAGCTCTTCCTCCACGTTTGAGGTGACGGCGGAGTTGCCGATGTTGGCGTTGATCTTGCACAGCGACTCTACGCCGATGGCCATCGGCTCCAGTTCGGGATGATTGATATTCGCCGGGATGATCATGCGGCCGCGCGCAACTTCATCGCGCACCAGCTCGGGCGTGATCTTCTCGCGGTGAGCGATGTATCCCATCTCTTCGGTGATTTCGCCGCGGCGCGCGTAATGCATCTGGGAGAAGTTGCCGTCGGTGTTGCCGGCCTTGCGCTTGGCCAGCCACTCGGCACGCGGTTTTAGAACCGCATCCAGGCTGTTGCCGTTGGTACCGCCGTTAGCGCCGTTTGTGGAATCGCCATTGCCTGCGGACATTTTCGTTTGTACCATCCTTCGCTTGATCTAATGTTGAAATTATACGCCGCTTCCGGGGCGTGCTTATATCTCGGGAGGGTTAGCTGGCGAGTTTTGCCGCGGCGGAAAAAGAATCCTGGCGGCAGAGCGGGAATCCAACTAACATGTCGTTATAACGACAATTACGGAAACATCGTGATTTAAGACAGGTCCTGCCGGGAGGAAGCAATGCTGAAGAAGTTGATGACGACAAGCAACGACGTGAGCCTGACTACTTTGCGAGTGGTTCTGGGAATGGTGTTCTTCGCTCATGGCGCGCAATTGATGCTGGGCTGGTTTGGCGGCAATGGTTTTCATGCCAGTATGGGATTCTTTACGCACACGGGAATGCCGGCTGCCGTCGCGTTTCTGGTCATCTGCGCTCAATTCTTTGGTGCGCTGGGGTTGCTGCCGGGATTGCTGACTCGCATCGCCGCTTTCGGAATTGCGTGCGTGATGACGGGAGCGATCTTCATTGTCCATCTGCCGAACGGGTTTTTTATGAATTGGATGGGCACGCAGAAGGGCGAGGGATTTGAATTTCATTTATTGGCCCTCGCTATGGCCGCGGCGCTGTTGTTGCGCGGCGGCGGCGCTTTCTCGTTGGATCGGGCGCTTTCGAAGTAAGTTTGGAGTCCCGCGAGTTACCGAGCGGCGCTCGGCTGGACAACCGGGGCGGCGATCCCTACGCGATCCTGGACGGGGCATTGCCCCGTCACCACACGAGCGTTTCTAATTTCTGAGTGTCTTGCCGGTCTTCAGGGTGAACTGGATTCTTTCCTGCGTCTTCTTTTCGCCGCATAGGGACTTGAAGGCCTCGCGCTCCAGGTCGAGCAGGTACTGTTCGCTGACTGGCGTGCCGGGGGTTATGTTTCCGCCGCAGAGGACCTCGGCGATCTTTGTGCCCAGCTTCAGTTCATGATCGCTGATGTAGTCGCCTTGGCGCATCAGATAGACACCCATCTTAAGTGTGGCGAGAATGTTCTCGCCGGGAGCGGGAATCTGCGTGCGCATCACCGGCGGCTCATAGCCCGAGCTGGCCAGTTCCATGGCGCGCGCTTTGGCGTCGGAGAGAACGCGCTCGCGGTTCATGGTGACGCGATCGGAAGTTGACAGGAAGCCGAGTCCGCGGGCTTCATCGGCAGAAGTTGAGACTTTCGCTGTGGCTATGGTTTCGAAGGCTTTCTTCATCGCCTCCAGCAGTTCAACCGATTCGCCACGGCCATTGGGACGAATGGAAGTCGCGCTGTCTACCGCCCGCAGCAGCATTTCCTTGCAGCCACCGCCTCCGGGAAGCAGGCCGACTCCGACCTCGACCAACCCCATGTAGAGTTCGGCGTAAGGTTGGCGGGCGGCCGCATGCAGCGAGACTTCGCAACCGCCGCCCAGCGTGAGTCCGAAGGGCGCGCTCACTACCGGCTTGGGTGAAAATTTGATGGCCTGTGTCATGCCTTGGAACTGGCGGATGGCGAGGTCAACGTCGTCCCACTCTTCTTCTTGAGCCGCCATGAGCAACAGCATCAGGTTCGCGCCCACGGAGAAATTCTGAGCGTCGTTGGTGATGACGAAGGCGTCGAAGGCGTCGCCCGGTCCGCCAGGCTTCAACGTCTGGAGGATCAACGAGATAATGTCGGCGCCGAGCGCGTTCATCTTGGAGTGGAACTGGATGCAGCCGACACCATCGCCCAGGTCGACCAGCGAGGCTCCGGAATTTTTCTTGACCACGCTGTTGGACTTCGTCTTTATTGCGACGTCGACCGACCAGACTCCTTCAGGAACAGTTACCGGTTGCCAGTTGCCAGTTGCCAGATCCGCGTACTTGCGGCCGGATGGCGTCTTCGGATCGTCCTCATACCAGGATTTCTTCCCGGTGGCGAGCAATTTTTCTACATTGGCTGCTACCGGACGTCCCTCTTTCTTCATGCGCGCTACGGTTGCTTCCACACCCGCCGCGTCCCAGAGTTCGAAGGGACCGAGTTCCCAGGCGAAGCCGAGGCGCATGGCGCTATCGATCTCAACCACGAAATCGGAAATTTCGGGAATGCGATTGGCGGAATAGGTCCATAGGTCGGACAGAGCCGCCCATAGGAAAGTGGCTGCCTTGTCGGGCTTCTGCGGCGCGTTATCGAGTCCGAGGAGCATTCGAATTCGCGCTCCCGGCTCCTCGACGTTTTTCGCCATATCGAGCGCTGCAAATTTTGGCTTCTGCCGCGGATGATATTCCAGCGTTTTCCAGTCCAGCGCGAGGCGCTCGTCTTCTTTTTCCTTGCCGGGTTCGGCGGGCGAGGGAGCCCGCCCTGCATTTTTCTTGTAGAATCCGCCCCTGGTCTTGTCGCCCAGCCATTTGCGCTCGAGCATCTGGCGAAAAAAAGCGGGAATCTGCAGTTCACTGCGCTCGTCGCGCACGTTCTGGGTCATGTTCGTGACCACGTGACCGAGGACGTCGAGACCCACCAGATCGATGGTGCGGAACGTGGCCGAGCGCGGCCAGCCCACGGCTTGGCCGGTGAGCGCGTCGATCTCTTCGATCGTCAGATCCATCTCCTGCATGAGACGCATCACATTGAGCACGGAAAATGTGCCGATGCGATTGCCGATAAAGTTGGGAGTGTCTTTGGCCAGCACGACTCCCTTGCCCAATTGCGCGTCGCAGAAGTGGGTGACGGTTTCGATCAGCGCGGGGTCTGCTTCCGGGGTGGGAATCAGTTCGAGCAGGCGCATATAGCGCGGTGGATTAAAAAAGTGCGTGCCAAACCACGAACGGCGGAAGTCGTCGGAAAATCCCTCGGCGATTTTTGCTACGGGAAGTCCGCTGGTGTTGGTGGTGACGACGGTGCCCGGCTTGCGGACGGCCTCGACCTTTCTTAACAACGCCCGCTTGATTTCGAGATTCTCGACGATGGCTTCGATGATCCAGTCGACGTCGGCCAGGCGTTTCAGGTCGTCGTCGAAATTTCCCACGGTGACGAGGCGTGAGAGGGACGCTTCGAAAAACGCCGCGGGCTTTGATTTTCTGGCTCCGTCGAGTCCGGCAGCCGCGATTTTGTTGCGGGCGGAGCCGTCCGCGTGGGAAGGCGGTCTGGTGGCACGATGTCGAGCAGCAGGGAAGGCACCCCGCGTTGGCGAAATGTGCGGCGATACGGGCGCCCATCGTGCCTGCGCCGAGAACAGCAACTTTGTGAATACGTTTCATGAATGCGAGCCTCAGCGGCTAAAGCCGCTTAGTTTTATTGGATTCTTAGCGGCATGGCTGAAGCCATGCCCTTTCAAAGCCATCGCGAACATCGTTCTTCAAGACTCACCTAGGGAAGTTTATCTACCACCCAGTCGTTCTTGCCAGTCTCGACTAGGATTATTTCGGAAAATTTGCGCGTGACATGGGATCCTCGAGACGTTACCCGCACGACCGGGAAACTGTAGCGGCCCTGGTGTCCATGACCGCGTGTGATCTCGAAGGCACGGTCCTCCCCGGTCGAAAAAAACTGTTCCAACTGATCGGGGTTCTGGGTGTGACGGATGTGATCGCTGAGCAGGACCGTGCCGTTTTCGAGGTCTCCCATTTGCCATGCGTGCAGAAAATGGTTCGCGGCTGCGAGCGCCAACACGTAACCGGGGTCGGAAGCATCTGCCTGCTTGGGTGGATGGCTGCTCGATCGAGCCGGGACGGGGACCGTCAGCATCAGAAAGACCGACAGAAGTAAAAAACACGCGGCTAACCGGATCTTCACGCTCAGGCTGTTCCTCGTTGCTTGTTTCTTGCCGGGGATGATGTTTGTAACTTCTTACTGTACTGGAAAACGAGCGGAACGCTAGCCTCGGGCTAGCGTCGTGGGTGCGGTCAATGAGTGCTGTAGAGATTTTGCGACAACTATCCCGGCAAGGTTCTCTTACTGACAACCTGCCGTTGACCTTTTGGTTCTTATTCGCTTGATGGTTGAGCCGTTCCAGTCGCCAAGACTTTCCAGCCTTTTGCGCTCTGCGGGATCAGGCTTGAACTGTCGGCGCAAGTTGTCGTCATCCTCACTCACAAGGCTGCATATTCGATCAAGAAGTTTCATTGAATTGCCGCAGCGCATAGGGACTGTCGTTCGCACCCCGAAGTGCTTTATCGTGGTACAAAACGGCCTGCTTCGTAAATTCATCCGCTCGTCCTAGGTCCAGGCCCGCTTTTCTTAAATACAAAACGGATATGTCCCGATAAATCCAACCGCTTGTCGAAGTTTCTGGGGAGGCGTGGCTGTTGAAAAACTCATTTTTCGTTCCAATTAGCCAAAATTGGGGGGATAGAAAATGTCTAGACGGCCCGAGAAAATCGATTGTAGAGCTTCCTGAAGCGATTTTATTTTTGCTGATTTTGAGAGAAGGAGTTTTTCAACAGCCACAAGGATAGCGCTCGATGACCACGGGCGCTGATATCCTGAATTTGGTTGCGACGTTTTCACACTTCATGACCTCAGGTCCTCATCTTCTTCTTTCCGCGCGGGAAATCGCGGCGCAGATCCGCTGCAAAGCGGTTTCGCCGATCGAGGTGGCTCGGGTTCACCTTGATTGCATCGAGCGCCTGAATCCCAAGCTGAATGCGTTCGTCGATTGCAAGCCGGAAGCCGTACTGGCTCAAGCGCGGGAGGCGGAGAAAGCGATTCTGCGCGGGAATAAAGACGAGCTTGGGCCGCTGCATGGCGTGCCTCTCTCCATCAAGTCTTCGATTGATGTCGCCGGACATCTTTGTGAGGCCGGTTCGCGCTTGCGCGCGGGACACATCGCCTCGGAAGATGCGCCGCTGGTGGCACGGCTGCGTGCGGCTGGGGCGGTGATCCTCGGCGTAACGAACGCGCCTGAACTGCTCATGGCCTGGGAAACTGACAACCTGCTTTATGGACGAACTAACAACCCGTGGGACTTGACCCGCACCGCGGGCGGATCGAGCGGCGGAGAGGCTGCGGCCATCGCCGCGGGACTTTCGGCTGGCGGCGTGGGTAGCGACGGCGGGGGGTCGATCCGCGAGCCGGCGCACTTCTGCGGCATTTGCGGATTGAAGCCTACTCCGGGGCGCATTCCTTCTACGGGGCACTTTCCGAAAGCTGGCGGGCCGTTTGCCCTGATCGGAGTGGTTGGACCGATGGCGCGCACGGTGGAAGACTTACAGATGCTTTTTGAGGCGATGGCGGGATGGGATGATGGCGATCCTTCTTATGGCGACCCTTGTGCCGCGCCGGTCGCGGTGCGTGAGATTCATGATGCGTCGGTTCGGGCCATCAACATTGGTTTCTTCGAAGACGATGGGCGAACTCCGGTCACGAAAGAAACCAGGTCGGCGGTGAATCGGGCTGCGTCGTTCTTGTTGAGCTGCGGATTTCATGTCGAGCCATTTCGTCCCGAAGGACTCGAAAGAGCGCGCCAACTGTGGTGGGAGTTCTTCGGCACGGCCGGATGGATGATTCTTGGACCCATATTGCGGGGGCGCGAGTCGGAGCTTAGCCCTCTTCTGCGGGAGTTTCGCGGCTGGACTGACGCTGAGCCTGCGCATACCGGCGCGTCGCTGCTGGCCGCGTGGCTGGGACGCGACGAAGTTCGGGAGAAGATTCTGCTGCAGATGCGAAAATATCCCGTGCTGATCTGCCCGGTTGCTGCCATCCCCGCTTTTCGTCATGGCGAACGGGAGTGGCCGGTGGAGGGGAAGACGGTGAAGTATCTCGACGCCTGGAGCTATTGCGAGTGGTTCAACTTGCTGGGCTTTCCGGCTGTGGTGGTTCCGATGGGCTATTCGGACGAGGGGTTGCCGATCGGCGTGCAGATCGTCGGACGGCCATGGCAGGAAGAACTCGTGCTGGCGGTCGCGGCGAAGCTTGAGCTTGAGGAGGAGCGCGGGCCTTGGGCAGCGCCTTCGGTGCTGGGCTGATCTCCCAAAGCCAGCGCCTTAAGGCACATTCATACGTGGCACTTACGGTATGCCTAAAGGCATACCCTGATACAAATCATTCTTTCGCCACGGCTGTTATGCACTTTCTGAGAACTGAGAACTGAGAAGTGAGAGCTAACTTCGTGTAAGATTCTAGAGGCGAGTACAGTGCACCGCTTCCGCGCGGGTTGATGGCTTTTGTCGATACTGCGCTTCTTGATACTCCCCAATTAACAGATAGAACCGCGGTCTTCGGGCCGGCGGCACATTCCTGTCAGGAGAAAGACTGAATGGCGAAAATTGCAAAGACAGCCGACCGGAAAAAGGTCATGGACACCACGAAATCGACCGCATGTCCGAGGTGCGGCAAGGAAACCCGCATCGTCAAGCGTATGAAAGATCGCGAGCGCGGAGTGCCGGGTGGAATCTATATTTCGTGCTCGGGCTGCGAGTTTTTTGAGAAGCTGTGATGGTCAGTTCCTGGTTCTCGTTTCCCCTCGTAGCGGCCTTGCTTCAACCATAGCCGGACCTCGTCTTCCACTGAGAACTTTTCCGGAGTTGGGGCGGCAAACTTTGACTCCAGGGAATAGGCATGGGCGTCGAGGGGAACGGTGAACTGTGTGTTCCCGGCGCTGCGGACGAGGAGTTCGGTGCAGTGCTCCAGGCCAAGCACTTGAAACTGAACCGCGTGGACGAGCCCATGAAACAAGGATCTCGCCGTCAGTTTTTCATTGAAGACGACGACATCGATGAGGGTTACAGAGGCCATGTGGGCGAACTCGGGCAAGTGCGCGAAACCCAGCGCTTTCGCTTCCTGGTGAAAAGGCAGATTGGGCAGGCGCTTGCCATCGAGTTCGACTACTCGGACGTGATCGAGCAAGGACGCGGAGAAGTAGGGCCGTAAGAGGGTTTTGTGTTGCTCGGTGAGCGGCACGGCGGAAGCAAAGTAGTGCTCTCGCAGCTGGCGCAGGTAGGAGGAAACGCGATCGATGATTTCGCGTACCCGGTCTACACTGGGACCAGGGCCGGAAGTGGAGATTGCGTCTTCTCTGCGGATCTTCTCCTGGAGAGACGAGTAATATTCGCTGAGAGCACCGGCGGTTTCGGCTGACTTGCGGAGCACGTCACGCCGGCCGTAGCGGGCGAGATCTTCGATAGTAAAGCGCAGACGGACTTGTTGGGTGGCGCAGTGGGCACTGAGCAACTCCAACTGGGCATGTTGCAACTCCGAATTCATTTCGGCAATGGCGGCACGATCTTCCACTTTATTCCATGAATACATCTGGCAAACTCCTGAAAATTTAGCAGTGCAGGACTGCAAGGAAGGGGCCCGACTACAAACGCCTTAAACGGTGTTACGTATACATTGTGAACATGCAGCCGCATCCCGGAAAAGAAAAACGTGGGGGAGCGGGAGGGCTGACAGGGTTAAACTCTACACTATTATATGTACGCTGTAAACATAATTCTGCTTGCCGCTATACATGAACTGGTAGGATGCCACTGGAGGAACGAATGTCACGGCCGCCTGATCCTGACTTGGAGAACCGCATCTTGAACGCAGCGCAGAAGTTATGGAAAAAAGAGGGGGCAAACGCTCTCACCATGAGGGCGGTGGCGCGGGCCGCGGGCACGAACACGCCCGCAGTGTACCGGCGCTTCCGCACCCGGCGAGACATTGTGCGCGCTTTGGTGCGCCGCACCCAGTTGGAGGTTGGCAGCGTCCTCGAACCCTGTGCGACCGTCGAAAAAGCGGTAGCGGCGTATCTGGAGTACGGTTTGAGTCATCCTCACGAATACGAACTCTTCTACCAGCACTTGCAAGAGCTTTCCGGCACGGCGCGGCCTGGACGCGTCCCTTCCTTAAAGGACTTGAGACCAAACTTCGCCATGATGGAAAGGAAGTTGGCAGAAGAGCTAGGCGGAGCACCGGAAGATCACCGGCGGCTGGGCCTCGCGCTGTGGGCACTGGCACATGGAACCGCGGCTCTCCTGCTCTTGCGGGCAGTCCCGCCGGGACAGGAGGCGGCATTGCGGTCTGGTTTCACCGCGGCGGTGGGGACGCTGCTGCGGTGCCCACCGGCCTGCAGTTCCCCGGTTCGGAAGTCGAAGTAAATCAGGCGGACACCGCAAGCGTGACCTCAGCGGCTAAAAGCCGCATTCAAGACAGCGGACCGCAGCGCTGAAGCGGTGCGCCACCCAAAATCAAGGGCAGAATTGAGTTTTCCCGCAGTTGGTAGCTGACGCCTTCAGTGCTGGGCCGATCTCCCAAAGCCAGCGCCTTACGGCGCATTCATAACATGGCACTTACGGTATGCCTAAAGGCATACCCTGATACGAATCAGTCTTTCACCACGGCTGTCATGCACTTTCTGAGAACTGAGAACTGAGAACTGTCCTATCCCATCTGTCCCAGGATGGCGCGAGCCTCGGCGGTCGGGTCGGAGGCCTCGGTGATCGGTCGCCCGACAACGATGTGCGAGGCTCCGGCGCTTATCGCTTCGGCAGGAGTGACGACGCGCGCCTGGTCGTGAGGTCCGCTGCCCGCTAGGCGCACTCCGGGGGTCACGATGACGAAGTCGCGGCCAAATTCCTCGCGCAGAGCGGCGGCCTCCAAAGCGGAAGCGACCACACCCTTGCATCCATTCGAAAGCGCTAGCGCGGCCAGCCTCAGGACCTGATCGAGCACTCCTCCGCGCAGGCCAATCTTGCCCAGTTCGATGTCGTCGAAGCTAGTCAGCACGGTAACCCCGAGTACGAGCAAGTCGGGCTTGGCAGCTTGCGCGGCTTCGACGGCAGCACGCAACATCCTGCCGCCTCCGGAGGCGTGGACGGACAGCATATTCACACCCAGCTGAGCCGCCTCGCGGACGGCGGCTGCGACGGTGTTTGGAATGTCGTGATACTTGAGATCGAGGAAGACCCGGTGTCCAGAGACGACCAGTTCACGGACGATGGAAGGACCTTCGGCAGTGTAGAGCTGCATGCCGACCTTATAGGCGAGGGCAGAGTCGCCAACGGCCGCCACGATCTTCCGGGCGGCCGTGGCCGTCGATACATCCAAGGCAACGATAAGACGCTGGCGCGGGTCCATATTTTTTGGACTGTCGCTGCTGATTGTATCGGGTTTAGTTGAGCTTTGCCACGGGTTGCAGCAGCGCCACGTCCGTGGGCTGAAAGAGGTCCAGGCGGACCTTCTGCAAACCGCGTTCTTTGAAGCCCAGTGCGCTCGCGGCGTTACGGGAGAGGTCAATGATGCGGCCGTCGACTACGGGGCCTCGGTCATTGATGCGAACCACTACGGCCTTGCCGTTCCTCAGGTTGGTGACCTTGACGAACGAGCCCAGCGGTAAGCTGGGGTGAGCGGCCGTAAAATCGCGCATGTCGAAGGGCTCTCCGCTGGCAGTTGTTTTGCCCTGGAAATACTCTCCATACCAGGACGCGGTCCCTACCTGGTACGCCTTCGACTTCGGGCTGCTAGTCTTTCGTGTTTTTTGTCCACTGGTCGCAATGACCGGCGGCTTTGTGACCATGGCGGCTTCCAGGCTGTTTGGCCCGGATGCGGCTCCCGCCCCCAGACTGGCGACTGATAAAAGCACCGCCAGGCTTTCGGCTAAACGTCGTCGCATTCAGTTACCTCCCCGTCGTGAAAGTCGTGCTATGGGTCGTATGCTCCTTTGGTCAAGCGATCTCACGATGCTACCGAGGCCAGCCGGTCGTGTCAACCGGAAAAACAAGCCGCTTTATTGACTAAGTGGTAATTAATCAATGGTTTAGCCATATGAAAAATATGGGTTTGCATTCGTATGTCATTGAAAGCAGTCATTAGGAGTTGATTACTTAGTAGTTACTATATGAAAAGCTGTAAAACCTCAACCTGCACGAAATTCTTGCAACGTGCCATCGAATGTTACACTTAGAATTAAATATTGCTAAATGCATTGTAATCATGAGGTTATGGCGTTATAGATTACTGATTGGTAAACGGGGAAGAGCCACCACCGACTGCGCTCGGCTGGGAACCACGTTCGCGACGAGTCGGACCGAGTCGCACGGAAGTACTGTTCCCCTGATTGCACTTTCGGTTTAGAGTGACGGAATGGCCGTGACCCCACCTGTGGTGTTAACGATCGCCGGGTTTGATCCCTCCTCGGGCGCTGGAGTTACCGCAGACATCAAGACGATTGCGGCCCATGAATGCTTCGGCGTTTCCTGTATCACGGCATTGACGGTTCAATCGACCCAGGGAGTGCGAAGGGTGGTGGGCGTGGATCCCGGTTTGATTGCTGAGACTCTGCAAGAGCTGGTTTCGGACCTTATCGTGGAAGGCGTCCATATCGGAATGCTGGGAAATGCGGAGGTGGTTGCGGTGGTTGCGGATTTTCTGGGCCAGGCACGCCTCCCGCACGTGGTGCTGGATCCGATCTTGAAGTCGAGTTCCGGAGCGGAGTTACTGGACGCGGCAGGGACGCGGCTGATAATCGAGAGGCTGATTCCGCTGTCGGAGCTGATTACCCCGAACCTCGACGAAGCCAGCGTCTTGACCGGGATGGCCGTTACCAACCTCGGCCAGATGCACGAGGCGGCCGGTCGTCTGCACTCTCAGGGAGCGGCGAATGTGGTTGTCACCGGAGGCCATCTGGAGAAGGCGATCGATCTCCTCAGCTTTCGTGGCGCCCGAGGTATCGAACAGGAAGTTTTCAAGGCCGACCGTCAGCGATCGAGTTCCACCCACGGCACCGGATGTGCTTTCGCCACGGCGCTGGCTTGTCACCTGGCGCATGGGCGCGGACTGCCCGAAGCAGTTCTGCTCTCCAAGGCGTATGTCTCGGCGGCGATTGCGAATGCTCAGCCGCTAGGCAAGGGAGCGGGCCCGTTGCATCACCTCTACCGCATGGGCCAGCAACGGCGGACGAGCACGGTCGTCTCCGAGGCAGAGCACACCCATTTGCGAAGCTGAAAGTTTTGTTGGAATGGAAAGCGCTATTTCTTCAGCAGGCAACCGGCGGCAAAGGCGACGACTGCCGCGATCAGCCATTCGATCCGCCACAATTGGATGGCCTGCCAGTCGAGTAGAGTCCGGGCGCTGAAGAACACGCTAACCGCCAGAGCTCCTACCACGCAGAGTACGCCAAGCAGAAAAGCGATGAGGGCAGGCGTCGTGAGCCCGAGCCGCGCACCGAGTGTGGCGAGTTCAGCCAGACCGGGGATTTCCAGTCTGCGGACAATACTGACGCCCGGATCGGGACGGCTGGCACCGCAAGCATGACAGTAGAGTGAGCTGACGAGGAACTCGGTTCCGCACTGGCAGGTTGCGCTTCGTTCTTCGCTCGGTTCGCGGTGGGCAACAGCCTCGGAGGCCGGCATGGGCGGCCGCCAGAATTCGTGCTGAGCCTGATCGACTGCTTCTGCCATAAATGAGCTCTTCTCCGATCCTTTTTCGGATCGCAAGCGAATCACCAAAGCAAGTTATTGCAAAGACGACAGTTACAAGCGAGCCAAGGGGAAGTCGGCCACGCCGGAGGGCAAGAATTACGCTATGCACGCCCGAATTTCCCCATTGTGCACGACTTGCGCTGGGCTGCGGACGTACCCGGTTTGGTTCGCCGCCGCCGACCAGCTATTCCTTCAGTAACCTCTGCGGGGTGCTGACTCTGCGGGTTGAGAGCTACGCTCGCCTTGGCCAAAGGAGTCCTCACAAAGAGCTCCAATCAGTTAAACTGGCTAGGCGTGCTTTTCTTTCTCCTCCGGCATCGCCCTGCTTTGATCGCCATCATGTTGCTGGTCCTCGCCCCAGTTTGTCTCGGAGCGGACCCTACGGTTTCGACACCTTTGCCCCCGATCTTCGCCTGCCGACCCCCTGAACCAGGCGGCTTTCGAGCACTATTACAACCTCGACCACGACGCGGCGATTCAGGATTTCGAGAAGATCCTGGCGCGGCATCCGAACGATCCCTTTGCCGTGAATCACGTGCTCTCCGCGGTTCAGATGCGGGAGCTGTATCGCATGGGTGCGATGACTGCCGGGGAATACGTGAACGACAGTTTTATCGGACAAGCGCACCGTCCCGCCGATCCGGCGCAAAAGGAACACATCAAGCAACTGGTGCGACAGGCCGAAAAGCTCGAAAACGACGCATTGGCGAAGGATCCGAACAACGTAGATATGCTCTATGCCCGCGGCGTTACCCGTGGCCAGTTCGCGCTCTACACCGGCACTGATCGAGCGCGCCTGGTTTTCTGCCCTGCGCAATGCGGTGGGGGCGCGCCGCGATCACGAACGGGTGCTGGAGCTGGATCCGCAACTACTCCGACGCCAAGTTGGTGGTGGGCGCCAACTATTACGTGACGGGAAACCTGACATTTGCGGTGAAGGTGGCAGTCGCGCTCGTTGGATTGAGCGGGGACAAAGACAAGGGACTGCGGTATCTGAACGATGCCTACCACGGCAATGGCGAAACCAGTGTGGACGCCGGGATCGTGTTCATGGTTTTCCTGCGTCGCGAACACCGCTATGGCGAGGCTTTGCAGATTGCGGGCGCGCTCGGTCCGCGGTTTCCGCGCAACTATCTTCTGCCGCTGGAGGAGGCGAACCTGCTGCGGGCGTCCGGCAAGAACGACGAAGCCGAGCAACAGTGTCGCCGGGTCTGGCAGAGCGGGCGCGAGGGAAAGTACGGCAGTCTGCATTACGAAATCGCGGCGCTCGGACTGGGCGACCTGTTGCGCAGCGAGAAGAAATACCAGGCTGCGGCTGCGGCTTACGAGCTGGTAAGTGAGGTCACGGGAGCTGATCCGGAGATGCTGCAGAAGGCAAATCTGGGAGCCGGCGAGATGTATGACCAGCTCCAGAAGCGGGAACTGGCGGTAAAGAAATACGAGGCAGTGGTAGCCACAAATTCGGGCAATGCGGAAGCGGACAAGGCTCGGCAGAGGATGAAAGACGCGTACCGGGAGTGAGATAAAACCGTCGTTGGTCGATGGTCGTTGCTCGCTGGCTTCAACCAAGCTGTGGAAGCGTTTAGCCGATTTTCGCGAACGACTATCGACCAACGACCAACGACGCCAACGACGCTTGGAACATTTTCCCCGCAATCGTCGTATGCTAGGCTAGGGAGAGACAACCATGTATTGCAACGCTTGCGGCAAGATCATCGCTGAGGACGGGCGCTTTTGCTCCTACTGCGGCAACGTCGTGGGCGTTCCGCCCACTCCGAAGAAACTGATGCGCTCCTGCGCTGACCGAAAAATCGGGGGCGTTTGTGCCGGGCTGGCTCAATATCTTGAGCTTGACGTTTCGCTCGTGCGTATCCTCTGGTTCTTCATCACCCTGGCTTGCGGAATTGCCCCAGGCGTCATCGCGTACGTGCTCGGATGGATCATTATTCCGGAGGAGCCATTACTGTTGCCAGCGGCAAGGTCGCAACAGCCGGTCACGAGCTAGTCCCACTTGGTGCTGGAGAGACGGGCGCCCCGCCCGTCCGTCAGTAAGGTGGCCGGCCGAGGGGGCCGAGGGGGCCCGGCGCTCCATCGGAACTCTTCTTAAGCAATACAATTTCCTCCTATGGAACGCCTGCGCAGCGATGATGCCGAGATCTTCTATGAAATTCGGGGAGACGGCCCGCCGGTTGTCCTTCTCCATCCTTTTCCTTGTCATCATGAATTCTGGTATCCGGTGGCTGCGGCGCTCGGCTCGCGCTACCGGCTGATTCTTCCCGATCTGCGCGGCCACGGCGATTCGGAGATTGGCGAGGGACCTGCCCTCATGCAGAAGCTCGCCAGCGATATTGCCCGCGTGCTCGATGCGGCTGGCATCGGCAAGGCTGCGTTTGTCGGCTGTTCGATTGGCGGATACATCCTGTTTGAATTCTGGCGTCGCTTTCGCGCTCGCGTGACTTCGCTCGCGCTTTGTGACACGCGTCCTCACGCCGACACCGCCGAGGCCCGGGTGAGTCGGTTGAAGACGGCGGACACAGTCCTGGATCAGGGAACCGAGCCATTCATCGAAAGCATGATTCCGAAGCTGATGGGGCGGACGACGCTGGCTGCGCGTCCGGATCTGATCGATGGAGCGCGCGCCATGATGCGCAACATGTCGGCCGAGGATATCAGCCTGGTGCAGCGCGGCATGGCGGATCGTCCCGACTCGGTCGCGGATCTGAAGACCATCAATGTGCCCACGCTGATTGTGGTTGGAGAAGAAGATGTGCTCTCAACCGTGGCCGACGGCGAACTGATGCGGCAGAATATTACGGGTAGCCAGTTGAAGGTGATCCCGAAGGCAGGGCATTACGCGCCTTGGGAGCAAGCGGAGTTAGTCGGCAAAATCCTGCGCCAATTTCTGGATGGCGTAGAGCTGAAATAGCCACACGAAGTAACCCAGTCAGAAACGACAGTAACGTGACCGCCGTCTCCACTGCACCAACTCGTCCAAATTCCATGGGAACATACAGCTTGGCGGGCACCAGCCGTTCGTGGGAGAGACCCAGACGCCTCGAGGGAGTGAGCCTCAAGGGTATCCGGCCTGGTGCAGATAGGTAAGAGGATGATGATGGGCGAGCGAAGCCTCAACCCGATTGCGGATAAGGTTATTGTCAGCGCCATCGCGACCACCCAGCCATTGGCGTGCCTGGGAGGTTTTTTGATGGTCCCGCTCGCATTTGTGTATGGAGGGGCAACTGCTCGGCCGACTGCATTCCACTTCGCCCTCTTCTATCTTACTTGCGGTTTGATCAGTGCGATCTTCGTGTATTCCAGACTCGTGGCTGCTCGGGCCATGGCCCTGGCGTGGCATGTTGTTCTCGCTTGTGGTCTTACCCATGCGTTCTTACCCGCTCGCAAGCGGGCTGGTGGTTGATTTGGTTGTGGTCCGTGCTGTGCCTGTGCTATCTGGCGGCAACTTCCGCGCCGCCGATTTGGACTGCCGCGAAAGGAAACCCTCAGGCCGCAAAGACCACCATTCTGGTGGGTTCAGCGGTCGTCCTCCTGGTAGTTGGTTTTCACATTTTTTCTGATGTCAGTGTTACCGGACTGGAGCTGCAGCTCCATTTTACTGACGGGAACGTGCGATGTGCGGCCGCGAGGCGGCTGGCCGAAAAAGGGGCAACTGCCGCGAGTGCGCTGCCTGCGCTGAAGGCCATGCTGGATAACACAATCTGCCCTCATTACGGCGAGTTCGCCGACGATCCGGCGGCAGACATCGAAAAGATCGGCGGCATCGATCCGTTAATCGAAGTGATGAGAGATAGCAAATCGATCGGTCGCTTCGCAGCCGCGTGGCGCCTGAGAGAATCCGTTGCCCGGTACCCGGACCGCACCGCAGACCTCAAGCTGGCGTTTGCCGCGGGTCTGAACAATGACGACAATTCCGTGCGCCGGCTTTCGGCCGAGGGTCTGGGAGACACCGGCCCTGAAAGCAGCCGATTTTCTACCTGAACTTCAAGAACTTGTCGACGATCTCAGCCCCGAAGTCCGCGCCTCTGTGGTGGAGGCAATCTGCAAGATCGCTTCCGTGGACAGCCTGAGCCGGTTACCAGCCCGGACCAAAGCGTTGCCGGCGATCAGTTGCCTGGAACACGCGGCGTCGAACTCCGCGGACCCCTCGACACGGATGGCAGCGACCGAAGCGCTGAAACACCTTTGCCCGGAAGGTCTGCCAGCGATCGAGAACGCAGTCGGAGACAGCGATGCGGAAGTCCGCGATTGTGCTATTGCCGTGCTGGGAAGCTATGGCCGAACTGGAGTCCCCGCTCTCGCGTCGTTTCTGGACCAACCTTGGACTCCCAGCACCACCAGAGCAGTGGACATCTTGGGGAGTCTTGGACCGAACGCCTTACCGGCACTCGACGCCTTGGAGCGCACAGCGGTCAGCCGTCCTGATCAGACGACTCGCCGGCTAGCGATCGCTGCCCTGGCGAAAATTGGCCCTCCAGCCTATCCCGTTGTGATCAGGTTGGCGAACGACCCCGATCCGCAGACGAACGCCGAAGCCCAAAGGTGTCTGAAAGGCATGCGGATCAGATACCCCTCTTTGCCCAGTCCTTAAAATGAACTTTTCAATTAACTTCTTAGCATCGATGGAGTGGGTGCATCGACCGACGTAACGGGTTTCAATCGCCGACCAGTTCGATCTCCGAGGAGTCGAGTTGATCCAGCGGCCGGCTGCTGATGCGAGCCAGCCACAAACTCAGCAACGAAACTCCTCCCAACAGGGCGACGCAGCCGGGCCATCCTTCCCAGCGCCAGAACACGTCGGTCAGCGTGGCGCCGACGCTTCCTCCGAGATAGTAGAAGGCCACGTAGAGTCCAGCGGCAGAGGAGCGGGCGCGGCCGGCGATGGCTCCGGTCTGCACGGTGGCGGCGGCCTGCGCCACGAAGACTCCCGAAGAAAAGATGGCGAGGCCGACGATGACGACCGGCAGCGATTTGACCAGAGTGAGGAGCAGCCCGGCGATCATCATGGCGCAGTAGAGGACCGTGGTGTGGCGAAATCCGAAATGATCGAGGAAGCGGCCGGACTGCGGTGTGATGACCACTCCGAGGAGATAGACGAAGAAAATGCTGCCCAGTTGTGCCGAATTCAGATGGAAAGGCGCTGCGGCGAGATAGAAGTTCGCGTAGGTGAAGCATCCCACCAGCGTGAAGAGCGCGGCTGCACCCATGCCGAAGTTAGCCAGGAGGCGCGGATTGCGCAGATGGTCTTTGGCATGGTCTAGAACCTGCTGCAGATGTTCGGCGCGGACAAAATTCTTCGCCAGGGGAAGCCAGGCGCGGACTACAACGGCGCCGATGAGGTTGAGGGTGGCGAGCACCAGAAAGGTGGCGCGCCAATGCCAGTGCGTGGCGATGACGCCGGAGATAAAGCGGCCGAGAAATCCGCCGATCACGGTTCCCGTCACATAGGAAGACATGGCGCGACCCACGCCGCGTCCGGCCCACTCCTCATTTATGTAGGCGAGCATGATCGCGATTACGCCCGGCACGAAAATGCCCTGAGCGAAACGCCAGAAGATGAGTGCGCCGAGGGTGGTGGAAGTCGCCGCCAGGGCGGTGGGAATGGTCAGCAGGAACAGCGAGGGTACGATGACTTTCTTGCGTCCGCGGCGCTCGGCAATCATGCCGATGATGGGTGCGGTGAGAGCGGTGGCAAAAATCGTCGCACTCACGGTAAGACTGACTGCCAGCTCGGAGGCATGAAAAGTTTCGCGCAAGAGCGGCAGCAAGGGCTGGGTAGAGTAGACGTTGAGGAAGGTGCACATGCCGGCCAGCATGGTCGCGACCGACGCCTTGTCGAGTCTTTCCAAGGGGAACTGAAACCTCATTCCTAGCCCTTTTGATGATACGGCCCTTTGATGATACGGCGCGTTGATGGTATGCGAAGTGCTGCAGACGCTAAACGATCGAGCAGCCGGGCATCTGCTATCGCCCGCTCGTGCGCGATCCGCATTTTCCTCGGCACCGGAATTGCAATGTGCGTGATGTCTGCGCTTGTTCCCAAGAGAACCGTAATCTGGTTTATGGAACCGGATGAGTGCCGCCCGTGGAGTGTGGATGCAATTTGCTCCGGGAATTATGACCGGCGAGATTCAGTTGGCAGAAGGAGCCATTTCATGAAGGGGACGATCGTGAAGTGCATGGAAGAGCTCGTCATCGAGAAGTTTGGAGCCGGGAATGGAAGGAGTCGGTCGAGAAGGCAGGGATCCCAGAGGGGCGAGTCTTCACAACGTTTTTGCGATATTGACGAGACAGAATTTACGAGAATCATGACGGGTGTCGCCGAGGTGACGTTCCTATCTATGGAACAGGTGATGGAAGCATTCGGGGAGCACTGGTCCACGGTGTATGCGCCGAACGTCTACGCAGCCTATTACTCTGGAGTAAAGACGTCGCGCGAGTTATTGGTCAACCTCGACCACATGCACGAAGTCATGACCAAGTCGATCAAGTTTGCCCGGCCGCCGCGATTCCGCTACGAGTGGCAGGGAGAACAGCACCTGATCATGCATTATGAATCCGGCCGCGGATTCGTCGCCCTTATGCCCGGACTCATTCGGGGCGTGGGGAAGTACTATAAGGAGGATCTGACCGTAAGCGTGGTTGGCAACGCGGTCCAGGTGCACTTCCTCTGAGGTTCCGGTTCTGAGGTCCCGGCCTCGGCGTTGTCCATCACAGCCCGCGGCGTGGTTTCTCTGCTAGAATCTCCGCGTCATCATGGAAGCCTTCCTCGTTCCTGAAAAAACCGTGGTCAACGCCAAAGGAGACGGGCCTGCGATCGATGTAAGCCGCTCCGAGGGCCGGATTTTTCTGCTTACGCTCGCCATCACCAACATCATCGAGCAGGAGTCGCTCGAGGTCAGCATCTTCGGATCGGCGGATGGCGCGACGTGGGATGCGAAGCCGGTCACGGCTTTTCCACAGAAGTTTTATCGCGAGGAAACTCCGCTGCTGCTCAATCTGACGGCGCGGTCGGAGGTCAAGTTTGTCCGCGCGCATTGGGAAGTGGGGCGGTGGGGTCGCGGGACGGAAACGCCCATGTTCGAATTCCACGTCACGCTGCGGGAGGTTCCGCGGGAAATCCTCGCGGAAGCGGCTGGGCGCGTGCGCGCGCACTAGGGCGGTGGGCAGGTCGTCTGCTTGGGGTCGTCGGCTCGGAATGCATGTCAGTCGCGAAACCCGAAAATCGCACAAACGGATTGTTCACCGATCACAGATTCCTCCCCCGTTTGGATTGCAATGGTGGGAAAGGGGGAAACGCCCGTGAGATCTTTACTCCTGCCATTTCTGCTGGAACGCGGAAAACTCCGCCGCAATCTAAAGAAGAACAACACCAATCTGATCGTAATCAATGAAGAGTGCCAGTTCCGCGAATCCACGGCCATGCCAGTCGGTTGCTCGAAATGTCATGCGCTAGTATGCGCAGACTGTAATTGGTAATTTCAACGAAAGGCCAGTCTGCGGTCTCTGCCGTGACGAATTGGAGCATCCGAGGCGTCTAGCCAAGGTTCTCATGTTTTCCGTTGGTGCAACTTCGCGCCACGTGGAACGTCCCGACTAAATCACCGGCAAAGCGAGTTGCGACCCAGCGCTCCAATTTTCGAGTGCGAGCCACACGGCGCGCAGTCGCGCTATTTGCCACGGCGCTCTGTTCCCTCCAGGCTCAGGTTTTGCTCACAAGTTGCGCAAGTCTCCACTATATTTAGAACTCATGGTCTCGGGTTCGAAGGTCATCGTCCGTCCGGCGCGCGCCGTGCAGGGAGTGGTTCGCATCCCCGGGGACAAGTCCATTTCGCACCGCTACGCCATGCTGGCGGCGATTGCGGAGGGCACGAGCCGTTTCCATAATTTTTCGGCGGCGCGCGACTGCGCCAGCACGCTCGATTGCATAGGCAAGCTCGGCTGCGAGTGGGAGCGCTTGGAGGGCAAGGACGAAGACGAGGCGATTGAAGTTCGTGGCGTGGGGCCGCGGCTGAATGCTCCGGCTAAGGTGCTGGATTGCGGAAATTCCGGCTCGACCATGCGCATGCTGAGCGGGATTCTTGCCGGGCAGCAATTCACCAGCGAGCTGTGCGGGGATGAATCGCTCTCGCGGCGGCCGATGGCGCGCATTATGACGCCGCTGTCCGAGATGGGCGCGAGAATCGAGGCGGCGGAAGGTGGACGCCCTCCCCTGAAAATTCACGGTGGTCGGCTGAAGCCAATTCACTACCGGCCGGAAGTGGCGAGTGCGCAGGTGAAATCGTGCGTGCTGTTCGCCGGACTCTTTGCTGACGGCGAGACGGTGGTCGAGGAGCCGATCCGCACCCGCGATCACGGCGAAATTGCGCTGTGTGCGTTTGGCGTGGAAGTCGAGCGGAAAGGGAATGTGTCGCGGATTGTAGGCGGACAGTGGCTGCGCGCGATTCAGGCGCATGTGGCGGGCGATCTTTCGAGCGCCGCGTTCTTTCTTTGCGCGGCGGCGTTGTTTCCGGGATCGCAGATCACTTTGCCCGGGATTTTGATGAATCCGACGCGGGCGCGGCTGCTCGATATTCTGATGCAGATGGGGTTGAAGGTTTCGGTCGCGCATCTGGAAGAACATCAGGGCGAGCTGGTAGGCACGATTGAGGCGCGTGGAGCGGCGTGGAGGGGTGCGGTAATCGCCGGCGCCGATACGGCCGCGTTGATTGACGAGATCCCGGTGCTGGCGGCGGTTGCTCCCTACACGGATGGTGGCCTTGACGTGCGCGATGCCAAAGAGCTGCGTGTGAAGGAATCGGATCGTATTGCTGCCGTCGCGGGCAATTTGCGCAAGATGGGCGCGGAAATAGAAGAGCGCCCAGACGGAATGCGGATTCCCGGGGGCCAGCATCTGCATGGCGCAGAACTGGACTCGTTCGGCGATCACCGCATCGCCATGGCGTTCGCCGTGGCTGCGCTGCACGCGGAAGGCGAGACGACGATTTGCGGCGCGGATGCGGCGGGGGTGTCGTATCCGAAGTTCTTTGAGGAATTGGAAACAGTCGCTGGTCGTTAGTCATTCGTCGTTGGTCGATCGCGGTTTTGTGCCAATGACTAACGACTAATGACTAACGACCAACGACTCTTATCGGAGAAATCCAGTGCCGAACGACAAACCGCAATCCCCCGACGAGCGCCTGCAGCAGGAATTCAATCGCTGGGCCGATGACGGCGAGGGCGCAAAAATGGAGCGCCATCACCTTGACATCACCGAGAAAACCATGTGTCGCATGGATTTGCGTCCGGGTGAGCGCATTCTCGATCTCGGCTGCGGTTCCGGCTGGGCGACGCGCTTGCTGGCTCGCATGGTCAGCGATGGGCCGCAGGGTTTTGGGCAGGTGGTCGGAGTCGATATTTCTGACGAGATGATCCGGCAGGCGCGAGCCGCTTCAAAAGAATTCGACAACGTGATGTTCGTCATCGGATCCGCGGCGCAGATTCCCTGGGAAGAAAACTTTTTTGACAAGGTGCTGTCAGTCGAGTCGTTTTATTATTACCCCGACCAGGAACGGGCGCTGGCCGAGCTGTTTCGCGTCATGGCGCCGCATGGACGGATGTTCATTCTGATCAATCTCTACAAAGACAATGCATATTCGCTGCAATGGGTGCCGAAGTTGAAGGTGCCGGTGCATGTTCGTTCGGCGGCCGAATATGTCGAACTGCTGAAGAAGCACGCATTCGAAAACGTGGAATACGCGCAGATTCCCGACGACACGCCTACGCCGGAAAACTACCAGACAACTTCATTCCATTCGCTGGACGATTTGAAGGCGTTCAAACGGGTTGGTGCGCTGCTGCTGATGGCGTCAAAGCCCGATGTGCGGAATCCGGCGCCGGGGTACACGATCTATTAGCCGCGGGTTTCGAGGTAGCGACGGGCGTCTCGCCCGTCCTTGTGCAGTTGGGTGGCCGGGTCGGGGACGCCCGGCGCGCCACCGGTAAGATCTGGCGGTGTGACCGGAATCATCCTCCCGGGCGTATGATCGTTGGGTTATCCTGTACCGCAAGAGGCCCCATGAGCTGGCTCCAGAACAAATTCGAAAAAAACTTCATGATCTCGACGGTGGACTACGTCTTCAACTGGGCGCGCAAGTCGGCGCTCTGGCCGATGACGTTTGGGCTGGCGTGCTGCGCCATCGAAATGATCGCGTCTTCGACCGCGCGCTTCGACATCGCGCGCTTTGGGTCGGAGGTCTTTCGGCCGAGCCCGCGGCAGTCGGATCTGATGATCGTCTCTGGCACGGTCACGCTGAAGATGGCGCCGGTGGTGAAACGAATTTATGACCAGATGCCCGAGCCGAAGTGGGTGATCTCGATGGGCGCGTGCTCGTCGGTTGGCGGGCCGTTCAATACATATGCCGTGCTGCAGGGCGTCGATCGCATCGTGCCGGTGGACGTGTATGTGATTGGCTGTCCGCCGCGTCCGGAGAATTTGTTTTACGCGCTGCTCAAGCTGCAGGACAAGATCGACACCATGACGCTCGCCAAGCGTCCCACGGAAGTGCGACTCGAAGAGGGGATGATGGAGAACTTCAAACGCCAGGTGATGGTCGCGCAAACGATGGAACCGAAATAGCTGTCGGCCGTCAACCGTCCGCTCTTAGTAACTACGGTTCGTGTGGTGGCGGGGCTCTGCCCCGTCCGGATGGAACAAGACAACGTGGGACGGGGCACAGCCCCTTCACCACACGAGCGCAGCCTGACAGCGACTTTGGTGACATCACGGAGCTTATGGGTAACTTCACCAAGATCGCCGCTGAATCCGAACTTCCCGCCCTCAACGAAGCCAAAGAATTCCCCTGCGGCGGGAAGACCATCTGCGTCGCCAACGTGAACGGCGAAATCGGCGCCATGGATAACATCTGCCTGCATCGCGGAGG
Organism: uncultured Acidobacteriaceae bacterium; assembly: GCA_963730845.1. GTDB lineage: Bacteria > Acidobacteriota > Terriglobia > Terriglobales > Acidobacteriaceae > Acidiflorens. The sequence continues at coordinate 102,322 of CAVSTM010000016.1, forward strand.
GCCGCTCGGCCAGGGCGTGATCTCGGGAGGGAAAGTTGTTTGCCCATGGCATGGCTGGGAGTGGGACCCGAAGACGGGTGAGGCCGGTCCACCGGGAGCTAAGGTGGCGGTGTATCCGGTGAAGATTGAGGGCGGGGATGTGCTGGTGGAGATCTAACTGGCACTGACCGTGGTTAGTGACACGGAGCGCGGGAGCCGTTTTTTCACAGATTACCTAGAACTGCATCTATTTCACTGCTGTATTTGGGCGACGCGCCCCACCCGAGAGTATAGGAATCGTTGACCGCGGTGGTTATGCTGAAGGTGAATGGATTGTCAGGGGTGCCACTGCGGTAGCCAGCGCCCAGGATGCCAATAGGGGACGTCGCGTAAGGGCCATCGTTATTGCCGGGCGCGCCATCTGTTACGACAGGCACGAAGTTCGGCCACTTGACATCGGTGTAGTTCAGCAGATTGACTTCGTAATCCGTGAAAGATTTCGGTGTTTCCATGTCGACCGAAGACAGATAACAGGAACCGCTGGCGAAGACCAGGCTATCGTCGGCTGCCACGTGCACCGGGATTAGCGCCCCGCTGAGCGAAGGACTGACAGTGATTACCTGAGCGCCAACTTCGTTGGTCCAGTTAAGAGTACCGGCCACGCGATCGCTGCAGTCAGCGGCGAGCAGGTAGGTCACGCCTCCGATTGGTGAGAGGAGCGTAGTGGGGCCGCTGGTGATGCCAGTTAGCGAACGGCACCGTGATGCCCCCTTGTCCCTGGCTCCCGGTTGTCCAAAAACCGAAACCGACTACAAACAGATCATAGGTCCCGTGGTAAGTGCCGGAAGTCTCGACCGTAGGTGCGGTGTGTGCCAGGTTACGAATCGGGGCACAATTGGAAATTACTCCCGAAGCCCCAGAGAAGGTGAAACTTTGGGATTGCGAGTTCTCGTCGGTCCAGCGGACGATGGCTGACAGGCTATTGGGACTCCCCGGTTGCGACAGGTAGACGCACAGGAGATAGCTGGCGTTGCCGGTTGGAGCGGAGAGATCGCTGTCGCCGGTAGCGCTGCCGTTTGCTCGGGGAAATCCTTGCGAATCTCGGAGATGGCCGCGTTGGCATTTAGCGAGCAGGTAACGGCAAGGACAGGAGTAGGGCGACGGCAAAATACTTCACGGGTCTTTCCTCAGGGCTCCGGGTTACGAAGCAGAATCGATCCTCACACCGATCCATCGATGCCGCTAGTCTTCTATTTAGCGGACTACTTTCGTACCCCCCTGCGGATCACCGTCCCGCGACATGTTGATATCGTCGCCATATCCATGCTAATGGTCAAGAGACATGGAGATCCTCGAAGCGCTCGACGTCACCTCATGGCAAGGGCCGTTTTCTTCCGAGAACGTGGCGAAAGCCGCGGAGTCGCTCGAAAGCGGAAAGCTGCTCCACGCACCGGGGCTTCCTTTCGAACTCTCCGTGGGCGAGCGGCGGTTTCTCTCTCCGGATTGCCTGGACGGCAAGTCGAAAAATGTAAGCTTCCGTCCCGATTCCGGCGTCATGAAGGGCACTCGTTGCCAGGGATCCGAGCGCGACGCGCTGCTCGGCATGTTGCGTCGATACTACACGCAGGCTTCTGATCTGCTGCGGGCGCTCTGTCCGGCTTATGGCAACGATTTGAGACCCGGATTCACCAGTTTCCGTCCCGCCGAGATTGCCGGCCGCACGGCGTCATGGCGGCAGGACGACACCCGGCTCCACGTGGATGCCTTTCCTTCACGGCCAATGCAAGGCTTGCGGATTCTTCGGGTGTTTACAAATGTCAATCCCCAAGCTCCGCGCATCTGGCGAGTGGGAGAGAATTTCGAGCAGGTCGTGGCCGAGTTCCTCCCAGGCATCAAGGCGCTTCGACTGGGAGAGGCGTCGCTGCTCTACTGGTTGCGCATCACAAAAGGGCGGCGGACCGAATATGACCACTACATGCTGGGCATTCACGACCGAATGAAGGCGGACGAAAGCTATCAGACGCGGGTTGCGCAAACGGAACTCGCGATTGCACCGGGATCGACCTGGGCTTGTTACACGGATTCGGTATCGCATGCCGCTATGTCCGGTCAGTTCGCGTTCGAGCAGACATTCTATCTGCCGGTAAGCACCATGAAACATCCGGAACGCTCGCCGTTGCGGGTGTTGGAACGCAGGGTGGGGCGCAAGCTGATTTGATCTCTTTCAGCCCAACAAGCTGAGGAAGCGCTCCGATGGATTCTCGAATCCCGGAAACACCGTCTTCAAATCCTTGTTCCCCAGATAGCGCGACACGACTTCGCTGAGCACCAGGCGGAAGTCGGTCGTCACCGCCAGGTCGCGGCCTTCGTATAACTGCGATTGGTCAAGTCCCGGCCAACGGCCGTAGACCTTACCGCCTTTCACCGGGCCGCCGAGAACGAAGATCACGTTGGCGTGGCCGTGGTCGGTGCCACGGTTTCCATTTTCACGTGCTGTCCGGCCGAATTCGGACATGGTTACAACGACGGTGTCTTCTCCGAGATCGCCCAGGTCGGTCCAGAATGCGGCTATCGATTGCGAGAAATCTCCTAGCACGTTTGCGATCTGTCCCTGAGTGCTGCCTTCGTTGACGTGATGGTCCCAGCCTCCGATGTCGGCGAAGGCCACTTGCACTCCTAGATTCGCTTTGATCAGTTGCGCTAGTTGCTTCAGGCTGTCGCCGAAGCGTCCCTTGGGATAATTCGCGTTGGCCGCCGGCGTGTAGTGCGCGGGATCGGCGGCTTTCAGCGTCTTGACCGCGTCGAAGGTTTCCTGGCCGGTGCCGTGCAGAACGGCGTCTACCGAGTGGTCGTACATGGCTTCGAAGGTGTTCGACATTGGCGCGGCGTTGGGATTTTTTCCGCCTACGGAAAAATCGTTCAGGTTGTTGACGGCAACCGCCGGCTCTTTGCCGGAGAGAATGCGCGGCAGCGACGGGCCGAGCGCAATGGCGCGAAATGCCGCCTTGTCGGGAGCGGATGTATCGGCAGGAAGCTCATGCAAGGCGCGGTTAAGCCAGCCGTCGTCGGTGACCTTGACGCCGGGCGTGCCGGATTCCATGAAATCCTGCGCATCGAAGTGCGAGCGCGTCGGGTCGGGCGATCCGGCGGCGTGCACGATGGCCAGATGTTTCTGGTTCCAGAGCGGCTGGAAAGACGCCATCGCGGGATGCAATCCGAAAAAGCCGTCGAGGTCGAGCACGGATTTCTTGGGAATGTTGATGGTCGGCCGCATGGCGTAGTAACTGGGCTCGCCGTACGGCACGACGATGTTGAGGCCGTCGGCCGCGCCGCGCTGGAAGATCACGACCAGACGCTTGGTGCGAACGCCGGGGTCAGCCGCGCCGAAAGCGGCGCGCGCCAGGAAACTTGGTAATGCCGTCGTGCCGACTACTGCCAGCGCGCCGTTGCGAAGAAAAATGCGTCGAGTGATGGACATGTGGAACCTCTGCTTCGAGCTACGGGCCGCGAGCGAACCGTTGCTCGAAGCTCGCGGCTCGTAGCTCGAAGCTAACGTCTTTGAAACTCTGGCGATCCCAGAATCAATCCCGTGATCGCGGCTACGTTTGGCGGACGCTTGGGATCATCCAATCGCCGCTCGCTGATTCTTGGATCTTCCAGTTGCTTGCTGATGGTATCGTGCGTTTGCCTGGAAACGTCGCCTGAGAGCAGCGAATTTTCCAGGTTCGCCAGCGCCTGCTGCGGGTCGGCCGGAGCGTCTTTCTCTGGACTCGTGTCCGAACCCGTTGCGTTGCTCCCCGAAGGCGAAGCGAGGCTAACGGCATCGACTTTGACTCCTCTTATTTTTCCCGCGGCCAGCCCCAGCGCGAAATTCATGCGTGCCAGCAGCGCCGAGGAGTTCACCCAAACGTCAGCCTTCATCGAGTAGCCAGTTGGCGGCATCATGCCATACGGCATCATGCCCATGTTGTTGAGCGTGCCGACGAGGGCGCGGGCGTCGTCGACTTCGGAGCCGCTGGCGCGTACCGCAGAGACCACGAACTCGAACGGCGTTTTCACTTTCGCGCGGTAGGCCTCGGTCGACCAGAACTCAGGCGACTTGAACATGGTGCGCAGCACTTCGCGAATGTCACCGTCTTTCTTTAGAAAGGTTTGTGTCATGCGATCGATCAGCGCTGGCGGAGGATCGTCGGAGACAAAGCGCATCGCCAGTTTTTGCGAAATGAAGTGCGCCGTCCTGGGATTGTGCGCCAGCAGGTGCAGTACTTCCCATCCCTCTTTCTCGCCGTTTTGTTTGATGCGATGTCCAAGGACGACCTTGTCGCCGGGTTCGTGCATGTTCGGCTCGTAGTGGAAACCACCGCCTTTTTTCGGCTGGTCGAGCGTCCACCCGGTGAACACCTTCGCAACCTCGGTGACATCTTTCTGCGAGTAGCCTCCGTTTACGCTGAGGGTATGCAGTTCCATCAGCTCGCGGCCGTAGTTTTCGTTCAGGCCGCTGGCCTGCTTGCCTTTGCCTGGCTTCCGCGGACCATTTGCCGGACCGGGGCCAAAGCCGCGCCTATGCCGCGCGATGCCGAGCGCTATGTCCGAATCCGGCCCGACGCTCAACCAGTTATCGAGATAGAACATCATGGCCGGGCTTTTTGCGGTCGCGACCAGCAGGTCTTCGAATTTACCGAGCACGTGCGGGCGGATCGTGTCACGCTCGTAGCTGGTCAGCAGATAGCGGTCGGCGCCCTTGTTGATGAACACGTTGAAGTGGTTGAACCAGAAGTCGGTCATGACCGCGTCGAGTTGCCGTTCGCTATAGATCGCGCGCAGTATCTTGGCCTGCGTCAACTCATCGACCACCACTTGCTGCGGATTCTTGAGTGCCATCACCGTCTCTTTTTGCTGCGGGCTCATTCCCGCCATCATCGCGTCTGCCTTGGCGCCTTTGGCGGAAGCAGCAATCTCCTTGCGCTCTTCCGGCGACATTTGCAGAATCTCTTTCATGCGCTCGTCGGGCGGCAGATCGAGAAGTTCCTGCGTCTTGAGATTCGCGATCCGGCGTTCTTCGCGGCGCTGCATCTCGCCGGAATCGGCGGGCTGGGCGCTCTCGTTGTCAGGCGAGACGGGGCAAGCCCCGTCTCTACACGTGGGGCTGGGAGCGTTCGGCGCGTCGCCGTTCGCCACGGTGCTGGCTGAGGCAGGTTTAGCCGCCTCGTCTTTTTTGTCGTCTTTGTCCTTGCGTTTCTGCTTGTCTTCGTAGCGCTGGAGTTGCGCTTCGTAGATCGCGCACTGGCTGGGATCGCGCGGCAGCGATGCTTTTCCGTCGGCGATCTGCTTGATCAACTGTTCGGTGGGAAAATTCTCCACGATCTGTTTCGTGTCCATCCGCAGTGTGCGGAACGGAGCGAGCCGGGCCTCTAGCGCTGAGTCATCAATTTTTTCGGGGTGGAGTTGGAGTTCGATCCACTTGTCAACACCTATCTGCGCGACTTGTGCCACATCGCCCGGCCGCGGACCGAAGGTCAGCCGGTTCAGCGCGTGGACGGCGCGTTTTTGCGCATCCACGGCCATTGGCACGGCGGGCTTGTCCTTCTTCCGGCCGAGAGCGAACTGAGTGGTGAGGCAGGCCGGCACCAGCAAAGCAGTTGCCACCAGCAAGCGGCGTCTGGGCAAAGGCATTCCCATCCTGATTGGCCTCATTATGAATGAACCCGGACTGCGGGAAAAGTTGCCGGCAAGGTTAGGTGCGTAGGGAGGGAAGCGGTCTTCCTCCGACTAGCTCCGGCTAGCGCGCACTAGCCCTTTAATTGCGCCACATAGGCTTTTCCGCTTTGCGATTTTCGCGAGGTACTCTCGACGAATTTAAGAAATTCTCGCAGGTGTTCCTTTTCCGATAGTTCTGCCTCTGAGAATTTCACGCGCACGCCAAACGATGGTGTGGTGCGGGTCGCAACTCCGCTGATGATGACGCCTTTCACCCAGATCTTTCCGCTTGACACCCACAGCCCGATCTCGAGGGCCATGCCCGGGGGCACGGGGGTGGCGGTCTCGACCAGGCATCCTCCGCGGCCCACATTCACCAGATTGCCCCAGACCGGCTCTTCTACGCCTTCAATGTTAATTTCCACTGCCACATAGCACTTGATCCGCTTGAAACGGCGACGATCGGTTCCCAATTCTTTGGGAGCGAACAAATCCGGTTCGAACGGGGGCGCTGCATCCACTGGTTCGGGAGGATGGAACTCGATGGGCGCTGCCGGCGCGGAAGCAGCGGGCAGGTTCTCCCGTGCTTCTCGCGCCTTGACGGCGGCGTCTTTGATCTCGCGCATGGCATGCAGCAGCGCAACTTCGCGCTTTTCCGCAGGCACTTCACGATAGGTCTGGAGCAGTTTCCCGAGGTGGCTGACCAAATCTGGATCCGTGAGTAGACGGGTCCAGTCCGATCCTTTGGGCGACAGTTTCGTGGCTTGGCTCATACGCGCGACTTCCCTCACGTAGTCTTCCGGTCGTGGGGAAATGCCTGACTCGTCTCATAGATTGAACCGCGGCTTGAGGTTACGCAAGATGACCAAGGTCACCGCCGCGCGACTTGGAGAAAGGTGAGGTTCGCGCTCAATTGCCATGCGGATCAACAATTTGCGTCGGATTTACCCCAAAATGAGTCCAAAAGGCTTATGATTTTTGTTTTTCAAGGAGATATCTCAGGTCCAATGGCCTCGGCTGACCGTCCCACCCTCCAATTGCGAAGCCTTCGCGGAAGCGATCTGCGGATCATCCTTCTGCGGATCGTTCTTCTGATCGTGCTAGTCGTCATCTTCTCAATGGCGCTTGGCGCGCCGCTTTTCGCCCAAAGCTCGACTTCGGGTTCGACGGCGAGCGCGACGAGCGGGACGACACAGGTTCCAACCTCGACACAAAATCCCGTTTTTGGCAGTGTGCCGGAGGCCAAGCCCACCGCCGGAACCCTGTCGCTGACCTTCAGCGACGCGATCGAGCGGGCGCTGCGCCAGAACCTGTCCGGTCTCTTGTCGGAATACAACACCATCGAGTCCCGGGGACAGAAGTGGCAACAACTCAGCGACTTGCTTCCGAATGTCGGCGGGGATGTGCAGGAGGTTGCGGAGAAAGAGAGCCTGGAAGCGCTAGGAATTCGGAACGGCGGGCTTTTTGGGAATCATGTGCCTAGCGTCATCGGGCCGTTCTCTTACTTCGACGTGCGCGTCTCGGCGACGCAGCGTGTCTTCGACTGGAAGTCAATCCAGAAATACCGTTCTTCCGTGGTCGGCGAAAGTGTGGCCAGGTTCAATCTGAAGGACGCACGCGATCTGGTCGTGCTCGCCACCGGCAACGCCTACCTGCAGGCGATTGCCGGGGCAGCCCGCGTGGAAACCGCGCAAGCGCAGGTGGAATCGGCGCGCGCTCTCTACAAGAAGGCGGTTGCGCAACAACAGGCGGGCGTCGCTCCGGCGATCGACACGCTGCGTGCGCAGGTCGAATACCAGACGCGTCAACAGCAGCTGATCGCGGCCACGAATGATTTTGCCAAGCAGAAAATTTCGCTGGCCCGCGTCATCGGACTCGCAACCGGCCAGGAATTCGAACTGGCCGACAAGGCTCCTTATGAGGCTTTTCCCGTCCCCGATCTTGAAACCAGTTTGCAGCGCGCGTATTCTCTGCGCTCCGATTACAAAGCGGCACGAGATCGGCTGGTGGCCGCGCAACTGGAGCGCAACGCAGCCACCGCCGGGTATTTTCCGACGATCGATATGGCGGTGAACTTCGGCGAAATCGGCGCGGTTCCCGGCGATGTGGAGCCTACATATGAGGTTGTCGGCACGCTGAACATTCCGATATTTCAGGGGGGCAGGGTTCATGGAGATGTTCTGAAGGCCGAAGCAAGCTTGCGGCAGGCGCAGGCGCAGATGGCGGATGTGCGCGGACAGATCGATCAGGATATCCGCAACGCGCTGCTCGACCTTAAGTCGTCCAGCGATCTGGTGGAAGTCGCCCGGAGTTCGGTGAATCTCGCCGAGCAGGCGCTCACCCAATCGCAGGATCGTTTCTCCGCCGGAGTAACCGACAACCTTGAAGTGGTTCAGGCGCAGGAAGCGGTGGCAGCCGCGCACGAAAGTTTGATCTCGAGCCTCTATCTTCACAACCTCGCCAAAGTTTCTTTTGCCCGCGCTCTGGGTCGCGCTGAAGAGGGCGTCCGCGAATATTTGAAAGGGAAGTAGCCTATGGACCAAACCAGCAGCGTTGTAACCGAGCCCAAACCGCAACCGGAAGCGCGTGCGCCGCAATCCCCGTCCCCGCCTGACAGCGAATCCCGCTATCAGCGGCGGCCCGCATTTCTGAACCATCCACGCGCGAGGGTGGGATTGATTCTCTCCGCCCTGGTGATTGTGGTCGCTGTTTTCTTTCTGTGGCGCTATTTCGGGAGTTACGAATCCACCGACGACGCCCAGATCGACGGGCACGTGAACTCGGTAAGCGCGCGCGTCAGCGGCCATGTGCTGAAGCTCAACGTGCAAGATAACCAATACGTGGAGAAGGGAACCGTGCTGGTGGAAATTGATCCGGCGGACTATGAAGTCGCGGTGGCGCAGGCACGCGCCGAATACGCCGACGCCGAGGCACAGGCTACAGCCGCCGGCATCAACGTCCCCATCACCAACGTGAGCACTTCGAGCCAGGTGAGCGGCGCACAGGCGGGTGTCTCCATGGCGAAGGCTGGAATCGCGGCTGCCCGCCAGCAACTTGAAGCCGCCAACTCGCAGGTCGTGGAAGCGGGAGCCAACAATACGAAAGCGCAGAACGATCTTATCCGCTACAAACAACTGATCGACAAGCAGGAGATCTCGCAGCAACAGTACGATCAAGCTGTCGCCAGCGCCCAGGCCGCCGCTGCAACCGTGCAAGCGGCGCGCGCCGGCGCCGACGCCCTGGCGGCGCAGATCGAGCAGGCGCAGGACAGATTGGCGCAGGCCGCCGCCGAGCTTCGCACCGCCGACACCGCGCCGCAAACGATGCGCGCCATGCGCGCGCGCGCCCTTTCCGCCGAAGCCAATGCCGATCAGAAGAAGGCACAGTTGGATCAGGCTGAACTGAACCTCCAGTACACCAAAGTGATTGCGGCGGTCAGTGGGGCGGTCAGCAACCGCACGGTCGAGGTTGGGCAAAACGTGCAACCCGGCCAGGAGATGATGAAGCTCATCCCGCTCGATGAGGGCGACCTCTGGGTTACGGCTGACTTCAAGGAGACTCAGCTTAGGAAGATGAAGCCCGGTTTGCCGGCTGACATTGCCGTGGACGCTACTGGCAAGACCTACAAGGGACACGTCGATTCCATCGCTGGCGCCAGCGGTTCACGCTTCAGCCTGTTGCCACCCGAAAACGCCACCGGTAACTACGTCAAAGTTGTGCAGCGCATACCGGTGAAGATCGTGTTCGATCCGGGCGAGACGAAGGGGCACGAACTGCGCCCGGGGATGTCGGCGGTACCGAAGGTGTGGATCAAATAGAGACATTGAATCATTGAGTCATTGGAACATTGAATCGCCGAGATTAGATGATTAGCCGCCCCGATTCAAATGACTCAATGTCTCAGTGATTCAATGACTCAATGATTCCGCTCACGACCGAGGTTTAGAGACGAATGGGCGCAGCAGCCATCACCATGAACGACGCCGCCGAATGGCGTCCGGCGGTTAATCCGTGGATCATTGCGATCACGGTGACGCTGGCCACTTTCATGGAGGTGCTCGATACCAGCATTGCCAATGTGGCGCTGCCGCATATCGCCGGAAGTCTTTCCGCCGGTCAGGACGAGAGTACGTGGGTGCTTACGTCGTATCTGGTTTCGAATGCCATCGTGCTGCCTCTGAGCGGCTGGCTCTCTTCGATCGTCGGCCGCAAGCATTTCTACATGGGCTGTGTCGCGCTGTTCACCATCAGTTCGTTTCTATGCGGGCTCGCGCCCAACCTCTCCATGCTCATTTTCTTCCGCGTCCTTCAGGGTGTGGGCGGCGGCGGATTGCAGCCGAGCGAGCAAGCTATACTCGCTGACACGTTTGCTCCCGCCAAGCGCGGCATGGCATTCGCGGTTTATGGTATAGCGGTGGTGATGGCGCCGGCCATCGGTCCAACGCTCGGCGGCTGGATCACCGACAATTTTACCTGGCGCTGGATTTTCTTCATCAATATCCCAGTCGGGATTATTTCGCTCTCGCTGACCTCGCGGCTGATTCAGGATCCTCCCTACTTCAAGCGCCGGAAGCTGAGCGAAACTCGCATTGATTACACCGGGCTCGGTTTCGTGGCGCTCGGCCTGGGAACGCTGCAGGTGGTCCTCGACAAAGGGCAGCGCGACGACTGGTTCGAGTCGCACTTCATCGTATGGCTGACCGTGATCTCGGCCGCATCACTCATCTTCGTCATCTTCTGGGAGTGGCACCACAAAGATCCCATCATCGATTTGCATTTATTTCGCCAGCGCAACTTCGCCACCGCGAACTTCCTCATGTTCATGCTGGGATTCGCCTTGCTCGGCAGCACGCTGCTGTTGCCGCTGTTCATGCAGACGCTGCTCGGCTACACGGCGCAACAGGCCGGGTTGGCGCTAATGCCGGGCGGTTTCGCCATCATGCTGGCCATGCCTTTGGTGGGGTTTCTGCTTTCCCGTTATAGCCCGCGGTATTTGATGATGTTTGGCTTATCGATGCTCTCATTTTCGCTGTTTCATATGACGACGTTCGACTTGAATATCGATTTCCGCACCGTGACGGTGGCGCGCGTCCTGCAGGCGATAGGGATGGCTTTCCTGTTCGTGCCCATCAACACCGCCGCGTATTCTACACTGCCGCGCGAAAAGAACAACGCCGCCTCCGGCTTGATGAACCTGGCCAGAAATATCGGAGGCAGCGTCGGCATTTCGTTTGTCACTACCGGTCTGGCGCGGCGGGCGCAGTTTCATCAGGTGCGGCTTACGGAGAACCTGAGCGCCGCCAATCCGCAGTTTCAATCCTGGCTAAAAGGGATGACCGGCACATTCCAGGGCGGCGGCTCCGGGCCCGGTTCCGGAGGGGGTTCCGCGCTGCAACATGCTTACGCGATGATGCAGGCGAATGTGATCCGGCAATCGACCATGCTGGCCTACCTCGATAATTTCTGGGTGCTCGGAGTCGTGATCGGCTGCTTAGTCCCCACCGTGTTCCTGATTAAGAAGGCGAAGCCCGGAGGGATGGTGGTTCACTAACGACCCGCGGTTCAGGTTCGTTTTCTATCGGTGTCGGTTCGTATCAGGGGATCGTTTCAGTGGTACCGGGTGCAGAGGATCGGTGAAACAAGGAGCCCCTTTTCAGGGGCTGCGTTCGCGGAATGGAGGTTCGCGATGTTTCGCATTGTCACGCTGGAACGCGAATTTGGCAGCGGGGGCGGAGGCATTGCCTGCGAATTGGCCCGCCAGTTGGGGTGGAAGCTCTGGGACCAGCAACTGACGTGCGAGATCGCCAAGCGCGCGGAGGTGACCGAATCGGCGGTGGCCTTGTGCGATGAGCGTGTCGACAGCCGTCTCTACCGTTTAGCGAAAACCTTCTGGCGGGGCAGCTATGAACGCGGCATGCCTCTGTCCGCAGTGCACGCGTTTGATACGGATCGCATGATGGCCATGGTGGAAGAGGTCATGCGCACGATTGCGGCGGAAGGGAATGCGGTGATTGTCGGGCGCGGCGCTCCGTTTTTTCTGCGCGAACGTGAGGATACTCTCCGCGTCTTCACCTACGCTCCCCATGAGGAAAAGATCCGCCGCCTGCTGGCCACCGGCAAGAGCCGTGAAGAGGCGGAAGAGCTGGTGGAGAACGTGGACAAGGAGCGGATCGCCTACGTCAAACATTACTTCAATGCCGACTGGCGAACGCGCAGCCTCTATCACTTGATGCTGAACACGGTGGTCGGTGACGAGAACGTGATCGCCACGATTCTGAGTGGCATGCAACTGCTCGAAGCTCAGCGCGCCGAGACCGCGCTCCGCGGTATTCGCTGAAGCTTCGAATCTAGCGGCTGGATTTGCGGGCTACGGCTATCAACCGCTTGGCTTCCAGATCGTAAGCGGAGCCCTGCAGGTCTCCGAACAACTGCACTTGCTCAAACCCGCAGCTCAACAGGCGATCTTTGAGTTCACGGCCAGAGTAGAGGGCGTGCTCAAAGCTGAAGCTTCGAGCGTGGCCATCTTTCAATAGGATCCACTCCGAGGCAACACGGGACCAATCATCTCGAAGTTGCGGACGCTGCACCAGCAACGAGCCATCTGCGAGTTCCGTGCTGATTGTGTTTTGCCAGGTTCGCGCCAGCCGTTCTTTACCCACAACCTCAATCACGAGCACACCGGTCTTTTTGAGGCTCTGATGAATGTTGCGCAGCACTCGAAGATCGTCTTGCTCGTCTTTGAAGTATCCAAATGAGGTAAAGAGATTGCACGCCAGGTCAAACGCCTCGGGACGAACGAAGGTGCGCATGTCTTCCATGATCCATTCGATGGATGCGCCGGATTTGGACCCGTGCTCCCGTGCCCGATCCAGGAGAAATCGAGAGCGGTCAACCCCTGTGACCCGAAAGCCGCATTGCGAGAACTCCACCGCATGCCGCCCTGGTCCACAACAGAGATCGAGCAGGCTGCCCCCACTGCGTTGGGTGAGCGTGACGATCCGGCTGACCTCCTCCTTGGCGGCAGCAAACCGCTCCGGAGGAAACATGTAGGGATAGAAGTCGCGCCAGAAATCTTCGTTTTCGAACCATTCCATAGAACCGAACCAAAGGAACGGAGTTTACAAGTTGTGCGGTGTGATGGCGCATCGGGCAGCGCCCTCTTGGACAGGGCAAAGCCCCGTCACCACACGCCCCGCCACCACACGCTAGTTGGGTTTCTTTTTTCCGAGAAGGCCGCCCAAACCGCTCAAACTCTTGCTGCCATTTACCAGGCCCTTCACTTGACCGTTGACCATCGCCTTCATATCCGGGGTGAAGGTTGGGTTGGAAGTTGTGCCCCCAACGGTCACGGGGATGCCGCCCGATCCCGCGCCGACGGCCTTGGTGAGACCGGCGCCCACTCCGGCCAGATTGGCCACCATTTTGAAGTCGAGTGCCTTGTTGGGGCTGATGGTGCCCGCGCCGGTGACGGTTCCGAGCGACGGGATCACCACATCGATCTTGTCGAGGCGCATACCCTCGGGTCCGTTCCGCACGTCGGAACTAAGGTTCTCGATCGCGGTGTCTTTCCCGTTTCCTTTGGCACCCAGTCCGGGGATTGCCGAAAGCTTCGATTCCAGGTTGAACCCTTCGAGGGCCGAGTTGCTCAGCTTTACCGAGCCGGTGGAGACGATCTTATCGAGCGGACCCGCGGAGTCGATGTCGACGGTAATGGTTCCGCCTTTGAGCTTCGAACCGGTGGGAAGAACTACTCCGAGCGCGGGGAGCATGCCTTCAAGGTCGTCGACCGGCATGGCTTGTCCGGTTAGCCTCATGTGGACCGAAGTAGTTTCACCACGCATATCGTAAGTGCCGGTGAGTTTTGCCAGCGCCTTGCCGATGGCGACGTCGCCCTGCGCGAGTTTTCCGGACTCATTCTTCAGATCGTGCTCGACCGCGAAGACAACCTGAACGGGTACTGTGGCGGGAGAGCCCTTGGGCACCAGCTTTAACGACGTGGCCTTCAAGGTTCCGCTGGCCTTCGCGTCGTGGCCATCGGAAGTCAGGGTGCCCTCGAAATCAGCCGCGCCAGCGATGCCTAGCTCCTGGTCGACGAAAGCCGACTGGGAGAGATCGACTTTGTTCAGAGTGACCTTTGCCTGCACCGGCGTGAGCGAAGCGTCGGTTGGGCTAATCGGACCAGCGGTGCCGTCCAATTTAAAGCTGCCACCGCCGGGGAGCCTGGCGGAGACGACCACGGGAAACGCACTGGCAAAAGAAAAATTGCGCACGGCTACGTTGAGTTGGTCGTACACGATGGGGCTGCGCTTACCGGTCGTGGATCCAAGAGTGATGGTTCCGCCGGTGAGGTCAAGTTCGGCTACGTTCACATTCGCCGGTGCACCAGAGGTTTTTGCGCCAGTTTGCGCTGGCTGATTTCCGGCCCGGTTTCCGAGGGAGGAGAAGTTCCAAACGCCATCGCGGTCGCGCAGCAAAGTGATTTGGGGTTGCACGATGCGGAGGTCGGTGACGCTAAGCTGCTTGCTGAAAATGAGCGGTATCAGTTCGACCCCCACCTTCAGCGTTTTCGCCTGGATAAACGGGGCGCTGCTGAACTTGGGATCGTCCGCGATCGTGAGCTGGTCGGCTTCCACGCTGCCGGAGAAGATACTGAGTCCTAAGTTACCGACCTTCACCGGCCGTCCCAGAGCCGAGCTGAGGTTCGACTCAATCTGGGGACGGAAACTGTTGACGTTCACCAGGAAGGGAACCGCAATGATGACAACAATCAAAAGGACGATAACAATGGAAGCAATTTTCGCAGCAGGTTTCATAGCGGCACCTCCAGTGACGGGCGGGGGGTGGATCGGGAATCTTGCACAAGTCTACCAAAAGCAAAGGCAATCAGTCGCTGGTCGTTGGTCGTTAGCCAGCCGCTGGTTTGCCGACGACTAACGACTGGCGACCAACCACTTGAATCCGCCGCGAACGTTATAAGATAGGCGAAAGCATGGAGCCAGTTCCGCAAGTGGCAGCTTCTGATTTATATCCACCGGTGCAGGAGGAGGTAGCGCGGCTCGCCGGCTCGCCGGAAGTGCGCGCGGCATTCGAGCGGTTCCGCTCGCAGGAATCACAATTCGCGCGCTGGCAGATGGAGGCGACGCGGGTGGCGGCGCCGCCATTCGGTGAGGCGGCACGTGGTGCGTGGCTGGCCGAGCGTTTTCGCGAGCTTGGGCTCAACCACGTGCAAGTGGATGAGGTCGGCAACGTGTTCGGCATTCGTCCCGGCTACGGAAGTCGTTTGGTTGCGCTCAGCGCGCATATTGACACCGTGTTTCCCGCGGCGACGCCATTGAACATCCGGCAGCAGGGCAGCCGGTTGTATGGCCCGGGAGTTTCGGACAACGGCGCCGGCATTGCAGCGATGCTGGCCGTGGCCAGCGTGCTCGGCAGCGCGCGAATTTCGCACGGCTTGCCATTTGTGTTCATTGGCAACGTCGGGGAGGAAGGCGAAGGCGATCTGCGCGGCATGCGCCACGTTTTTGCGACGCCGCGCTGGCGCGACGCGATTGCTTACAGCGTAATTGTCGATGGCGCCGGAGCCGACACCGTGGTGGCCGAGGCTCTGGGCAGCCGCCGCTTCGAGGTGATCGTGCGCGGTCCGGGCGGGCATTCGTGGAGCGACTTCGGCGCGCCCAATCCGATAATTGCGCTCGCCCGTGCCATCGAGGTCTTCAGTCAGACGCCGGTACCTTCGTCGCCGAAAACGACGTTCAATGTCGGCGTGATTCGGGGCGGGACTTCCGTGAATTCGATTCCGGAATCCGCCAGCATGCGGGTCGATTTGCGCTCCACGTCAATGGTGGAAATTGACCGGCTGGAGCGTGCGCTGCGCATCGCGCTGGAGCAAGCGGCGGCAGCGGAAAATCGGGTCGCTGCACATTCTCATTCCGGAACACGGAAGCCGCAGGCGGTACAGAGCGAAGTGGTGGAGATCGGGAATCGTCCGGCGGGTGAACTGACGCCGGATGCCCGGCTTTTGAAGGTGATTCGCGCCGTGGATGCGCAGTTGGGCAACGCAGCGCAGGTGCAGCGGGCGTCGACCGACGCCAACATTCCGCTATCGCTCGGCCGCGAGGCCATCGCGATCGGTGCGGGCGGTTCCGGAGGTGGCGCGCACACGTTGCAAGAATGGTTCGACTGCAATGGACGGGACCTAGGACTAAGGCGCATTCTGCTTACAATGCTCACACTGTCGGGGGTAGGAGAATGATGACGCGAATCGCTCCAATTCTGTTGTTGGCCGTGGCCTCTGGCATGTCGGCGCAGAGCGGCGTGCCAACCCAGGACACTCCCCACGACGTTCTCAATGACGCTAACTATGGCGCTTCCCAAAACGCTCAGGGCGCGCCGAAGCCGAAAGCGGACCTGATCTTTACCCACGCCAACATCTACAGCGGAGTGGTCGACGTCACGGCGTCGTTGGGCGCGGGCAAGCGTTCCGAGGCGCTGGCCGTGCGTGGCGACCGCATCCTCGCCGTGGGTACCCGCGACGACGTCATGAAGTCGAAAGGGCCGGAGACCAAGATCGTGGACCTCGATGGCCACTTCGTCATGCCCGGATTCAATGACGCTCACCTGCACCTGGCCATGGCGGGCCTGGAGAAGATGACCGTCAACCTGGTCGGAGCCAAGACTCTTGATGAATTCCGCGAGCGGCTGCGGGCCAAGTGCGATGCGGCCGAGCCCGGGGACTGGGTAGTTGGCGAAGGCTGGGACGAAACGCTCTGGCCGGTCAAAGTTCCGCCCACGCGCTGGGATCTGGATGAAGTATGTGAGAAGCATCCGGTTTACCTCCGGCGCGTGGACGGACACGTTGGCGTAGCGAACACGCGTGCCTTGCAACTGGCGAGCATCACCGTTGCCACTCGCGATCCGGACGCGGGAAAGATCGATCGTGATGAAGCGGGCACTCCCACCGGCATTCTGCGCGAGAAAGCGCAAGAGGCGGTGCAGGCGGTGATTCCCAAACCGTCGCACGACAAACGCCGGCAAGCCATCGAAGTGGCGCTCGCAGATCTGGCCAGTCACGGCGTTACCTCGGCGCAGGATTTCTCGCAATGGGATGACTTTAAGATTTACGAGGAACTCGAGCACGAGGGAAAGCTGACGGCGAGGATTTCAGAGTGGCTGACTTTTGAGGACTCGATTGAGGTGCTGAACAGCAAGCGCGACTCGCATCCCGCGTCTGACAACATGCTCCACACCGGCATGCTGAAGGGCTTCATGGATGGTTCGCTCGGATCGAGGACGGCCGCGTTGCTGGAGCTTTACAGCGATGATCCGAACAATAGCGGCTTGCCGCAATACGAACCGGCCAAGCTGAATGCGATGACGAAAGAGCGAGTGCTGGCGGGATATCAGATCGGCTTTCACGCCATCGGCGACAAGGGAGTGCAGATGGCGCTCGACGCGTTTGATGAAGCGGAGAAGGCGGCGAAAGAGGCCAAGGTCAAGGCGGCCGATGGTGGCACCGACTACCGGCTTCGCATCGAGCACGCGCAGGTCACCACGCCGCAGCAGATTCTGCGTTTCAAGGAACTCAAAGTGATCGCCTCCATGCAGCCAAGTCACCTGCTCACGGATATGAGCTGGGCTGAGGCGCGTCTGGGGCCGAAGCGCGCGGAACATTCTTACGCGTGGGCTGAATTCCTTCGGCGCGGTGTAGTGCTGGCCTTTGGCACGGATGATCCGGTCGAGCCGGTTACGCCATTTCGCGGGATTTACGCGGCGCTTACCCGCCAGAGCGAAGACGGAAAGAAAAGTTACTATCCCGAGCAGAAACTGAACATCGAGCAGGTGATCGCAGCCTACACGACGGGTTCAGCTTTTGCCGAGTTCGCCGAAAAGCAAAAGGGCAAGCTCGAGCCCGGCATGCTCGCCGACTTTGTGGTTCTTGATCAGGACATTACGGCAGCCCCGCCGCCGAAAATCCTACAGACGAAAGTTCTGCGTACAGTGGTTGGCGGCAAAACCGTGTACGAGGCGAAGTAGGTAGTGGAGAGAGCCGGGCGCCCCCGCCCGGTCGCCGAACAGCCGGGGGACGGGCGCCGTCGCTCCGCCAACACTGGCAATCCTTAGCGCCTCGCAGGTTGATCGAGCAGCGCAAACTCCGTTCCTTTCCGGTGCCTAGCCAGTTCCGTTTCGAGGCGCGACGGCAACAGCTGGCTGCCATTTTCCCGTGTGGGCGTCCAATACTCTGACAGAAAACAATCGTCGCCGTAGCAATGGAAGACGAGCTGGCCGGTTTCACCGACGCGACGTCCGCTGACCCCATTGGCGATTCCGATGAACACCGGTTTGCCGGTCGAATCCTGCACGGTAAGGTGGTCGCTCGATGCCGACACCGAATACCGGCCGGCCGCAAACGATTTGTCCGAGATCCGGAAGTTAAACGGCACCTTCACCGTGATCCTCGACTGCGCTTGGGCAAGCGCTGCGGCGAACATAAGCAATAGGCTGAGAGATGCAAGTTGGGGCGTCTTTTTCTTCATGGTCGTTTTCTCCTATGCGTTCTGGCTGACGGCCATTTGGAGCGCGGACCGTGCCCGAACTGGTGCTCAATTTGCTGCTTCCAAACGGCCAGAACAATAGTTCAGCGATGACTCGGCTGGGAAATGAAAGTGATCGGCTAAGAAGCTGAAAACAAAGAGATCAAACGCAAACGTGATCGCTGACCCACAAGAGAAGAAATCTTTTTTCGGTGTACACTTACGAGCAACGACCCGGATGGCTGCATGGAACGACCCGCTGTGAATCCGAACACGCTGCAGTTCGGACTTTTTGAAGTCGATCTGCAGGCCCGCGAACTGCGCAAGTCTGGGGTGAAGATCAAGCTCAACGAGCAGCCCTTCCAGGTGCTCGCGGAGCTTCTGGAACGTCCGGGCCAAGTGGTGACCCGCGAAGAATTGCAGACCAGACTCTGGCCCGCAGACACTTTTGTTGACTTCGACCTGAGCCTCAACAGTGCCGTAAAGAAACTGCGGCAGGCTCTGGGAGACGAATCCGACAATCCGCGATTTGTGGAGACGCTCTACCGCAGGGGATACCGGTTCATCGCGCCGGTTTCGGCTACAAGTCGTCAGCCCGCGTTCGGGGAGAACGGCGCTCCTGCCCCGGCATCGCCGGTTTCAGGCCCAATGTCGAATGCGGGGAATGGAGCCGGATCGCTGTCCGCGGATTCCCCCAGTTCACACGCACCTGCGACCAAGTCCGGGAAACGGTTGGCGCTCATTGCGGCCGGCGGTCTGGCAGTTCTGCTCGCGGGCCTCATGTTCGAGCGGATGCCGAGGTCTTCGCCGCGAATTACAGGATTCACGCAGATCACCAGCGGCGGCAAGGTTCATCAACTCTGTGCGCTGGCCACCGACGGGCAGAGACTCTACTTCAACGCAGTGGACAAAGACCGCATCGCGCTCGGCCAAGTTTCCGTTTCCGGGGGCGACAGCGCGACCGTTGCTACCCCGTTCCAAAACACGTTTCTCGACGATATCGCACCGGACGGCTCCTCGATTCTGATCGGCGCTTTCGAGGGGACCAATAAAATTGGCACAATCTGGCTTCTTCCCTTGCCCGCTGGCTCACCGCGGCCGTTGGGAACAACGGTGGCGCAATTCGCCGTCTGGTCCCCGGATGGACATCGCTTGTTGTACGCCAGCGGGGGCGACCTTTGGGAGGCAAACCTCGACGGTTCCGATACCAGGAAACTCGCCAGCTTGGGCGAGCGCGTCGACGACGTGCGAGTCTCGCCCGATGGACGGAAGATCCGCGTGACCCTGGACGACCTGAAGACCGGCTTCACTGAGCTCTGGGAACTTAACCGCGACGGGACCCGCCCCCATCCTCTGCTCCCGAACTGGAGCGATTCGCCTCACGAATTCTGGGGGCGGTGGACGCCGGATGGGAGATATTTTCTCTTTACCAGTTTCCGTGAAGGCAGAGACAGCATCTGGGCGCTCCCGGAGCGGCATTCATGGTTTCAATCAAAAGCCAAGCCGGTGCAGCTGACGAACGGCCCGCTGGATTTCTGGATGCCGGTTGCATCCAAAGACGGAAAGAGAATCTTTGCCATGGGCGGGCAGCCGCGATCCGAGGTGCTTCGATACGACGGGCGATCGTTCACGCCGTACCTCGGCAACACGTCGGCTGCGGACTTGGCCTTTTCCCCGGACGGGCAGCGCGTGGCCTACGTTTCCGCTCCCGAGTACGCGCTCTGGTCGAGCAAAATCGACGGCACCGACCGGATTCAGCTGAGTGATCCCGGCGTCATGCAAGTGGCCTTGCCGCGCTGGTCTCCCGACGGAAGTCAGATCGTATTCATGGCGAGAACCCTGAACACCGATTGGCGGGCGTACCTGGTGGCAGCGAATGGACGGGGTTTGCGAGAACTGATCCCCGGAACGACCGCTGGTTTTGATCCCGGGTGGTCTCCCGACGGCAAGTCGATCGTGCTGTCGGTGAGTGACCTCGGAGCGACCAGCAACAAGATCAGCATTCTCGATCTGGCGACGAAGAAGCTCTCCCCGGTTCCAGGTGGAGAGAACTCGTTCTCGCCGCGCTGGTCTCCCGACGGGCGGTATATCGCAGCTATCACAACGGATTCCCAATCGCTCGTACTGTTCGATCGCACGAATCAACGGTGGAGTGAGCTGGCGCGGATGGGAATCGGATATCCGAGTTGGTCGCATGATGGACAATATTTGTATTTCGATTCCATTCTTACCGAAGATCCGGCGTTCTTCCGGGTGCGGATTTCCGATCACCAACTGGAGCGACTGGCCAGCTTGAAAGACATTCACCGCCTATGGGGACCGCTCGGTGAGTGGAGCGGCCTGGGGCCGGGGGATTCTCTGCTGGTAACTCGCAATATCAGCAGTCCTGAGATTTATGCGCTCGATTGGCAGCCTTGAGCCTTAACGCGGACCGGTTTTTCTGCGTCTAAATCATTTAGCGCCCTTCGAACGATCCGTGCCTGAGTCGAAGGTATAATAAAGAATTGGGCAGTTTCAGGAGGAACGAAATGGATTCGCGCGAAAGCGCCTTTTGGGTGCGCCTCAAAGCCAACCGTTGGGCGTACACGCTTACGATTCTGGTGACGCTGGCACTTGGAATTCTGATTGGCACGGT
Organism: uncultured Acidobacteriaceae bacterium; assembly: GCA_963730845.1. Lineage (GTDB taxonomy): Bacteria > Acidobacteriota > Terriglobia > Terriglobales > Acidobacteriaceae > Acidiflorens. Next base: position 123,163 of record CAVSTM010000016.1, read on the forward strand.
TGTCTCCTACGGAGTGAAGGGCAAAGAGGGACAGAAGTCGTCGGATGCGACGCCGCTGAGCATTCCCGCTCCGCAACAACTCTCCACCGCGTTCTCCCAGATTTCCAAGCAACTGGAGCCGAGCGTGGTGAACATCAACACGGAGTCAACCATAAAGAATCCGCGCCGGCGGGGGCCCCACGTCCACCCCAGTCCCGATCCGGACCAGGATCAGGGCGGCGATGAAGACACTCCGTTCCAGGATTTCTTTGACAAGTTCTTCGGCGGCCAGGGCGGGCAAGGTGGAGCTGATGCCGGCACCATCCGCCAGCGTTCGCTTGGCTCCGGCGTGATCGTGGATGCCAAGGGCTACATCGTGACCAACCGGCACGTGGTCGAGAAGGCGGACCGCATTCGCGTGAAGTTGCAGAGTGAGCCCGAGGGTGCGCCCGGTCATGACGCCAAACTCATCGGCATGGATCAGGAGACCGACTTGGCAGTGATCAAGATCGATGTCGATCACCCGCTACCGGCTGCGAAGCTCGGCAACTCCGACGGCATGGAAGTTGGCGACTGGGTGCTGGCCATCGGCAGTCCATTCGGATTGCAGGAAACCGTCACTGCGGGCATCGTTTCGGCCAAGGGGCGCAACATTGTTCCCAACCGGCAGTTCCAATCGTTTATTCAAACGGATGCGGCGATTAATCCGGGTAATTCCGGTGGGCCGCTAGTGAACATGGCGGGTGAAGTTATCGGCATCAACACGGCGATTCTCACCGAGACCAGTTCGTACGCGGGCGTGGGATTTGCCATGCCTTCGAATACGGTGACGACGGTCTACAACCAGTTGATTGGGCCGGAACATCGGGTCGCGCGCGGGTCCATCGGCATCGAGTTCGCTGCTCAACCGAACCCGGCCATCGCACACATTTACGGATCGGGTGTGACGGTATCAAACGTAGTCTCGGGCAGCCCGGCCGACGAAGCGGGGCTGAAGATCGGCGACACCATCACCTCCGTGGATGGCAAAGAAGTGAAGAGCGGCGACGATCTGGTGGCCGACATTGCTTCCCGCAAGCCGGGCACGAAGGCCAAGCTGACCTTTGGGCGCAACGGCAAGAAGCAGGACGCCACCGTGACCATCGCCGATCGCTCGAAACTGTTCGCGTCCCGCCTCGGCGAAGAAGACGAGAACCAGAGCGAAGATGCTCCTAAGGCGAGCAAGTTCGGGGTGACGGTTCGGAATATCACTCCCGATCTGGCCGATCGCCTGGGCATTCCCGCGAGCAAGGGAGTGGTAGTGCAGGACGTGAAGCAGGGATCGTTTGCCGAGGATCTCGGTCTGAATCGCGGCGATGTGATCCTCGAAGTGAACAAGCAGCCCGTGAACAATCCGGACGACTTTACCAAGATCGAGTCGTCGCTGAAGAGCGGGCAGGATGTGGTGTTCCTGGTGCGTCCGCGAGGCGCAAGGGCCCAGGATGGAACGATCTTCCTGGCAGGCACACTTCCGTAACCGATATATAATCCGGCGAGACTGGCGCTCCGTCCCCTTTTCGGGGACCATGAAAGTGGGCCGGTTTCGCCGGTTTTTTATTGGAGCAGTCGCTAGTCGTTGGTGGATGGTCGTTCGCGGACTTCAAACGAACGACCTCCCGAACGACGATCGACTGACGACCGACGACATGTTCGGGTTTGATCAAATTCGGCGTTGGCGACGGATCGGGCTTTGCAGCCTGCTCTGCCTGGCCGTGGACGGATTAGCCATTGCGCAGACAGCAAGTGCGCAGGCCGCCAGTGCGCAGACAGAGACGTCGTCTCCGCCAACACAACCGGCGCAGGCCGCCACTGCACCCGCCGCGAAAGCGGAGAATCCGGCCAGCGCACCCGCAACCACCGCCAAGCACACCTCCACCTCATCTCACACTTCTTCTCGCACCTCTTCGGCGCAGAAAAAGAAAACTGCTCACGGCAAGAAAGTTTCGAAAAAGCGCGGCCAGCAGGTGATTGATTCGGAGCGTGCCCGCGAAATTCAGACCGCGCTCATCCGCGAGCACTATATGGAGGGCCAGCCTTCGGGAGCCTGGGACAGCGCCACCCAGGCCGCGATGCAGCGCTATCAGGCCGATCAGGGATGGCAGTCGAAGACGACTCCGGACGCCCGAGCGCTGATCAAACTGGGATTAGGTCCCAACCACGATCACCTGCTCAATCCCGAAAGCGCCATGACTTCGCCGACGCCTTCCGCGAGCGATCCGAAGGCCGTTTCCAAACAGACTCCGGCGCAAAATAATCTTCCCCAGCAATAACCGCTACGGCTCGAACCGGAATTGTTGGTGGAGAGGCGATGTTAGTACGGTATTCGTACGATGACCGCATCGTTTGTTCCAGGCGAGCAGAATGGTTGCGGTCAGGCCGACTTCTTTTGTGGTGAGCCGAACGCGATCACTTTCCCATGTTGTTCCGGCGGGATCCACTTGGTTGCCTTTCTCCGGAAGCTGCTGGGCACGTAGAACTCAATGATTTTCGCCATAAATCACCCCGTTGTTTGCGACTGTTAAGAGCGAGCAGCAATGGAAACGACTTTCGAGATCGTCGCGATCCAGTCTCTAGCCCCTCACTTTCTATAGTGCAAAGCGGGTTCGAAAAGTCTCATTCAAGTGAATTTCTTCAGATCAATTCAGACGATTTCAGATTGGCTTAATTAGTGTGAAGGGGATTTCTCGCCATTTGAGACGGTTGCCTGACCCGTGGGGGCTCGGATAACTTCCTGTTTGCCGACCATCCGGTAGTGACCGCCTGCGCGCCATGGGATTCCAATACATGGGCGAAGGTAGACCGTAGCGCAGGCCGTAGTTAGTCGTGCGATGCTGAACGCTTTCCCGGTCCCAACAGCGCACGGCCCGGGAATACATCCGGCACGATCTTGCCTTCGTCGATGACTATGGTTCCTCCTACCACCAGGTAGCGCACACCCACACTCGGCTCCATGGGCTTCTCGAAAGTGGAGCGGTCGCTGATAGTTCCAGCATCGAACACAACGATGTCGGCGTCGGCGCGCTCCTGCAATCTGCCTTTTTCCCGTGCTGCGGGAGTCGAGTGCTCCAGCATCTCCGCCGGCATGAGACTCATCTTTCGCAGAGCATCCATCAGCGTGATCGTTCCCTTTTCGCGGACATATTGGGCCAGCACGCGCGAATAAGTCCCGGCGTTACGGGGATGGCCTTCGAGACCATCGCTGGCGATCATCACCAGAGGATGAGGGATCACTTTGTCTAGTATTTCCTGCTTATTGTTGAAGATCACCACCCAGTGCGTCGTCGTGGAATTATGCAGTTCGTCGAAACGCTCCTTGGTGAAGCGCTCGCCCGTTTCGGGGAGCATGAGATCGCCGTAGCCGATGCCAAATTTGTCCTGCCAGCCGGGGTTGAACAGCGCAGAGTTTATGGAAGTCATGCCTGCGATGTAAGGGTACGCCTCGGTGGTTACATCGAGGCCGCGGGCGCGCGCTCCTTCGACCATGGAGAGACACTCGAAAACGTCGCGCAGGCAGGTGCTGTTGATGTGCACGATGTGCAGCGAAGCGCCCGTGATGGCAGCCGCTCCAATCACTTCGCTGATCTGTTGAACAGTGGGGCCGGCCTCGACGCGGCCCGAACTGCGCGCATGGGTGTAGACCGGCACCCTCCGCTCGGCGGCGAGACGGAACATATCAATCACCTCCAAGCGAGTTGCTCCGGGCGTGTACTCGATTCCCATCCCGACGGCCAAGCCGCCAGCGCTAAGCTCCGCGCGCAGGCGCTCCCGCATGCTCTCGATCTGTTCGGACGTGGCGGGCTGATCGGTCGCGGGTCCGCTCTTGGGCAGGATGGCTCCGGCCGGCAGCGGCGCGCCGAACGCGAGAGCCCGCGCCGCGACATGGCTGGCCGCAGTGCCGTAGTGAATCAGCGAGTGTCCTTCTTTAGCTTTCAAAAACTGAGTGACGTCGGGTGCACCGATTTCCAACTCCAGTGCCATGGTGACGCCATCGAGCGCCTTGACGCGCTGGCTGGTGAGGTCCTGGCCATGCTGGTGCAGGTCAATGAATCCGGGAGCGACCACCAACCCGCTGACATGGACGACACGGCGTCCGCTCAGCGCCTCGGACGAGATGCGGACAATCTTTCCGTCGAGGATGCCGACGTTGCGCACGGCATCCACGCCGGTTTCGGGATCCATGACGCGTCCGCCTTCCAGCACGAGATCGAACTGTTGTGCTGACACAAGGAGGTTTGACAACGCCAGAAGAAAGAAAGAGAAAATCAGCTTCCGCATGGTTGCTCCGTTCGACCAGCGATGATATCAGGATGAAACTCAATTTGGAGCTTGCCGCCGCTTGCGAGCGGATCACAGGCAAACCGGAAATAATCCACAGAGGAAAAGGGATTGTGGCGAAGAGTCTGGATGGTTTACGTAACCAGGCACTCATTGAGAATTCCAGGCTGCTCGATACGCGCCGTGCCCGCCTCGCCTGGCGTCGTTCCGCACGAGTCATTTTCAGTTAGCGCCCAAATCGAATCTAAGTCCTCTCCATTTGCGGGGAAAGGTGTAGCATCGCAGGCGAAGTCCCTGGGCGCACCCTATGGCCGATACATCGCCTCACCCTTATACCCGCCCCACGCAGCTGCAGGCTTTGACTGGACACAAGTTTTTTCTGCTTTTCCTCTTCTTGTTGGGGTCGCTCGTTTTCTATCCGTACGTGGAAAACGGTGGATTCGGTTATTTCGCGTTCCGCATAATCGGGAGCGCCGGAATTCTGATCGCTGTGTACGCGATCCGCTTGCGGAGAACACTTTTGTTCGTTGCGCTCCTGCTGGCCGTTCCCGCCTTGTTGGAACGTATGCTGCTTCGTCAGCCGGACCCGGGCTTTCTTTCCATTCTCAACATCGTCCTCAGCTTTGTGTTTGATATATTTATCGTGGTGGTTATCTTCCGCCGCGTCTTTACCAAAGACCAACCCAATTCGGAAACCGTTTTCGGGGCGCTTTGCATTTATCTGCTAGTGGGGTTTGCCTTTGCCAGCATCTACGGAATGATGGCTGCCATTCAGCCAAAAGCGTTCTATCTCAGTCCTCTGACCAACTTCCACGCTAACCCCGACAGGTTCGACTTCATTTATTACAGTTTCGCGACCATGACATCCCTTGGTGCGGCAGGCATCACCCCCGTCTCGGCACCGGCCCGCTCACTTTCTGTGATCGAAGCGATTCTCGGCGTGCTTTACCTGGCGGTGTTGATCGCAAGGTTGATGGATGCGTATCAGCACCCATCCGTTTCCGGGCATTCTTGACACCCGTCGCACCGCAGCCTGCGAAGGTCGCCAGCTCAAAAGCGTTTACACTCCGGATTCCGCGGCACCCGACCAGGCGCCTGACAGGTACTTCCCGAGCAGTTCGGCCTCAGTAAAAGATCTGCCGTAAAATATAGCGTGACGCTGCAAGGAGTTTAAGCATGGGTCAGTTTGGCGACCGACACCCGGATCCTTGGCCTGCACTTCCGCTTGAATCGTGGAAAGACAGCTATGTCACGCTGCACATGTGGAGCCAGATCGTTGGCAAGGTGCGTCTGGCGCTCACTCCTGTTGTGAACCACTGGTGGAATGTGCCGCTGTATGTGAACTCGCGCGGCCTGACAACCTCGGCGATTCCCTATCGCAACGCGGCGTTCGAAATCCGGTTCGATTTCATTGACCACCAACTCGTGCTGCAGACGAGCGATGGTTCACAAAGGACTCTCCCGCTGGCGCCTCGCACGGTTGCCGACTTTTACCAGGAATCCATGCGTATGTTGCGTTCATCGGGTATCGAGGTAAGAATCTGGCGAATGCCCGTCGAAATACCCAACCCGATCCCGTTCGATGAGGACCGGGTGCATGCCTCTTATGATCCGGAAGCCGTGCAGAAGTTTTGGCGAATCCTGCTGAGCGTCCAGTCGGTGTTTGAGGAGTTCCGATCGCGTTTCATCGGAAAGTGTAGCCCTGTACATTTTTTCTGGGGCAGCTTTGATCTCGCGGTCACGAGGTTCTCAGGCCGCCGCGCGCCTGCCCGTCCCGACGCCGACCGCATCACTCGGGAGGCTTATTCACACGAGGCAAGCAGTGTCGGATTCTGGCCCGGCAGCGGCAGCATTATAGACCCTGCGTTTTATTCGTACGCCGCTCCTCAGCCCGAAGCATTCCGAAATGCGTCCGTCCGTCCTGAATCTGCCCGCTACGATACGCAACTCAACGAATTCATCCTCATGTACGACGACGTGCGAAGCACGACGTCTCCCGTTGCAACCTTGCTGGAGTTTTGTCAAAGCACATACCAAGCCGGCGCGACGCTCGCAAAGTGGGATCGCTATGCGCTTGAGAGACAGCCGGCAAAAGCCATTCTCAGCAAATCCTCATAACGATTACACTAATCATCGATGAACGTTTGCTCGCCATCCAATTCGCTAATCCAGCACCGGCCGCGTGTTCTTCAACAATTATTTTGCAGTGCCGAAACTCCAGGGTATATCGTTGACTTGCCCCTCGCATCCCGCCTACCATACTGCGACTCCATGATTTTCAAAGCATGATCGGCTAAGCAATGATCGGCCAAACCATCTCGCACTACCGCATCATCGAGAAGCTCGGTGGCGGCGGCATGGGCGTCGTCTACAAGGCAGAGGACACGCGGCTGCATCGCTTCGTCGCCCTCAAGTTTTTGCCGGAGGAAGTTGCCCGCGACCCACAAGCACTCGCCCGCTTTCAACGCGAAGCCCAATCCGCGTCTGCACTGAACCACCCGAACATCTGCACGATTTACGACATTGGCGAGCAGGACGGGCAGGCGTTTATCGCCATGGAGTTTCTGGAAGGCGCGACGCTGAAGCATCGCATCGCCGGAAGGCCGATGGAAACCGATGTATTACTCGGTTTGGCGATCGAGATTGCGGACGCGCTCGATGCCGCCCACACCGAAGGCATCGTTCATCGCGACATCAAGCCCGCCAACATCTTCGTGACCAAGCGAGGACACGCGAAGATCCTCGACTTTGGGTTGGCTAAGGTGACCGCACCCTCCACTGGGACGAGGACCGCACTCGACGCTACCGAAACCGGCACGGTGGAGACACATCTGACGAGTCCGGGTATGGCGGTGGGCACGGTGGCTTATATGTCCCCCGAGCAAGTGCGGGCCAAGGAATTGGATGCCCGTACCGATCTGTTTTCATTCGGAGCGGTGCTCTATGAGATGGCGACAGGCATGTTGCCGTTCCGAGGCGAAAGCTCGGGAGTGATCCAGCGGGAGATTCTGGATCGCGCCCCGATTGCCGCGGTGCGAATGAATCCCGATTTGCCCGCCGAACTCGAACGCATTATCAACAAGGCGCTGGAGAAGGATCGTGACCTCCGTTACCAGCACGCGGCCGATATGGGTGCCGACCTTAAGCGCCTCAAACGCGAGACAGACTCAGGCCGTGCCGCCGCGCCCAGCCGAACGGATGCTGCCGTGCTGGCGGGTTCGAATGCAACACTCAGCGGATCCAATACCCCTTCACCATCGAGCGGGTTAGCACCTGTTCTCGGGAGCGGGGCAGCACAGCCTGCGCATCGCAGCAGTTCGGCGGTTGTCGCCGCCGCGAAGCAACACAAGTTGGGGTTGGTGGGAGGAGCGGCCGCCGCTCTGGCCGTCCTGGGTGCGGCGGGCTTTGGCGTTTACTCGATGCTGCATCGCGTCGCGCCCACCCCCTTCCAAAACTTCAGCATCTCGCAAGTTACCAATTCCAGCAAAGCAGTCGTCACCGCCATATCCTCGGACGGGAAATACTTGCTCACGGTGATGGATGATAAGGGGCTGAACAGTTTATGGCTGCGCAATGTGGCTACGGGCAGTGACACACAAATCGTCCCGCCCTCGGCCGCCATTCCTAACGTCGCGTTCTCACCCGACGGTAATTACGTGTATTTCCGCAAAGCAGAGAACGCAATCAACAGCGATTTCAATATCTATCGCACGCCGATATTGGGAGGAACGCCGCAAGTCGTGGCCCAGGACGTGGATAGCGCCGTTGCGTTCTCTCCGGATGGCGGCCGCATGGCGTATTTCCGTGGCAATGATCCCGAGACGGGCAAGTACCGGCTGCTCAGCGCAAAGTTAGATGGCAGCGATGAAAAGGTGCTTCACATTGACCCGCTGGTCTTTCTCCCCCGCTGGCTGGCGTGGTCTCCCGACGGCAAAAAGATCGCCTATCCCGACCTTCCGCGCGGCGCTTTTGGGGGGATCGGTTTGTTCGACGTGGACAGTGGAAAAATACAAACGCTGACATTTGCCGATAAATATGTTTTGGCATTGCAGTGGTCCGGCGGCGGCGATGGTCTGTTTGTTACCTATCAGCAAAAAGGTCCTGACTTCAACCGCGGCCAGATCGGGTTCGTCTCGCTGTCGGATGGCAAGGTGCGTCCCATCTCTCGTGACACGAACAGCTATTCGACCTTGACGCTTTCGGCCGATGGCAAGACGCTGGCCACGGTTCAGCGAAAAGCAGTGAGCAATCTTTTTATTTTGTCGGGTGAAGGCAGCGTGAACTCTACGGCAAGTCCTGTGGTGGTTGACGGAGAACATATCAGCTATTTCAATTGGGCGGCCGACGGTAATTTGCTGGCATCCGATTACACGCGGCTGGTCCGAACGGACGTTTACGGAAAAAATCCTACTGTACTGGTCAGTGATCCGGCCGCCGGAATTTTCGGTCTGTCTCCGTGCGGCACGCAGAACATCGTCTTCCCGTGGGGCTTCCACGGCGGCACGAATTCCATTGGCATTTGGCGCGTGAATGCGGACGGCTCTCACCCCACACAATTGACGGATGGGAGTTCTGACCGCTTTCCAGTGTGCGCGGGCAATTGGGCTTACTTCTTCAGGGACGTGACCAACATTTGGCGTGTCTCTTTGAATGGAACAGTGGATGGATCCGGCAAAGCTGAACCGGTTCCTGCCAGTGCTGTTGCGCGTTCTTTCCAGGCGGGCCGGGGAATGGGCGTCTCACCCGATGGCAAGACCCTGGCATACCTGGTTGAATTCGTGAATTTAGAGTCCGGAATGGGCACCGCGAGGATTGCCCTGCTGGACCTGACGACTCTAGCCACACCGCGCTTGCTCGATGCCAATCTGCATATTTCAGCGGGCCCGCACTTCACTTTTGATGGCAAAGGGGTCGCTTACCCGGTGCGCGAGAATGGCGTGGACAACATCTGGGTTCAGCCCATTGATGGCTCCCCCGGCCACCAGATCACAAAATTCGACTCGGAGCAGATCCTGTCGTTTCACTGGTCACCGGATGGGAAGAATCTCGGCGTTTTGCGGGGCCACACCGACTCCGACGTTGTCCTTCTGCAGGAATCCAAGCCCTAGACTTCGTTAATCCAGCACCGGCCGCGGGCAATAAGGAATTGGCTTCCCTTTGACGATTGCCCCCGGGTTGCCCTCGACCAGCGCGTCGGCATACTCAGCTCCTACGATTTTTTCTGCCACAGTGCGAGCCGCGGAAAGATTCGGGATGCGGCGTTTGGTGTCGTGAGCATCGGAGGCGAGAATGTGCACGGCCGAGCGGTCGAGCAGCCAGCGCGCGACGATCTCGGGCCGTTCTCCCCAGAACCCCGTCAGTGCGGACGCCGTGACTTGAATCAGACAGCCCTGCTCCGCCCACTCCAGGATGCACTGCGGTGTTTGCTGCAGGATCGGGTTGCGTTCGGGATGGGTGAGGATGGGCGTAAGCCCGCGATCTCCCAGACGAGTGAAACATTCGGAAAGCCGCGTCGGGACACTGAAGTTGCTGAGTTCAATCAGCAGATAGTTGGTTTCGCCAATCGTGTAGGTGTGCGGCTGCTCGAGCACGCGTTCCAGATTTTCGAAGGAAAGATGAAAATCGCAGCCCAGACTTAACTGTAATTGCAGCGTCGAACCCAGCTTCGCTCGCAACTGGCCGAGAAGCCCGGAAAGATATTCGCGATCGTAGGCGTAACGATCATTGGCGTGCGGTGTGGCGACAGTGTGGGTAATGCCGTCGGCTGCCGCCATGCGGCACATCTCGACGGCGACATCCCAGGACTTGGGGCCGTCGTCGACCTCGGGCAGAATGTGGCAGTGGATGTCGATCACAACGCAATCTTCACTTGGAACACACCATTTGGAACGCACTGCTTCAGGGCATACCGACTGGCAACAGAACGATTAGAACACATCCCGCCGCAGCACATTGCGGGCCTTCGGACCTTTCCTTTTGCGACCCATGCGCAGCTGCGATGCTCCGCCGAAGCATCCGACCTAGCGGATTCGGGTTCCGAAGTTTGCGCCGCGTCGAGGAGAAGGCACAGGTAAGACTCGCAGTTGCCAGTTCCCGCCTTCTCGTGCACGATAGTAGATACGACTTTTTCGTTCTCACCTTGGATTTTGAGGAGCAGGTTCGCAAATGAGCTTTCTAAGGGCGGCCCGTGCCGCACTGGCAGGTCAAAGTTGTCTTCCCCGAATTCTCGTGGCTGTCGTTGTTATCCTGGCCGGCCTTTCTCTTTCCTGCACCAGTAACGCCACCCTGAAGCCGCCGAACCACAGCGCCTACGTAACCTTGCCGGCAAATGGTTCCGTGCTTCTGCTGAGCATCAATGGCGCCACCGGCGCCATTACGTTGGGAGCGCAAACGCCGCAACAGCAGGGGCTTTCGCCCAACGGTCTGGCATTGTCCCCGTCGAAAAAATTTCTGTACGTGGTCAATTCCTTCGCCTATACGATCTCAGTTTTCAACGTCAACAGCGATAGTACTTTGACGCTCAGCGGCCCTCCGGTTGCGGCAGGTGCCGGTCCGAATGCGGCGGTCATCGACCCCACCGGCCACTACTTGTTGGTGACAAATAGTTTCGGTGCTAACGACTCAGGCAGCGTTTCCGTTTTTTCCATCGACGCCAGCACGGGCGCTTTGTCGGAGGTCGCAGGATCGCCTTTCTTCGCCAATGCGAGTCCCACCCAGATTCTTTTTACACATTCGGGCAAGTTCGTTTACGTGGCCAATCCGAGCATCGGAATGGTCACTGGCTTTTCGTTCGCGAACGGTGTGCTCACTCTGGTGCCTGGGTCTCCGAATGTCTCGGGGGCCGGAGCCGCTTCTCTGGCAGTGGATGGGGCTGATCAGTACCTCTATGTTGCGAACCCGTCGGCCGCCAACCTCCCCCCCAATGCCACCGTCGTCGGCAACATTTCCGGGTTCAATATTGACCCTGACACCGGCGCACTGAGCCCGTTGGCCGGTTCGCCCTTTATCACCTCCGGGGCCAACAACGGACCAACCGCGATCGTTGTCGATCCGAGCGGCGAGTTTGTTTACGCGGTAACTCCGGGGTCGGGTTCCTCCATCCTGGGCTTCACCATCACTGCTCTGAATGGACAATTGGTGCCGATAACGGGCTCTCCGTTCGGCTTGACCGCGGGCGGATTGTTTGCCCTCTTCGACCCCGGTGGCAACTATTTGTACATCGGCACTCAGACTGGAATCGCGGGCTATACCTACAACTCCAGTACCGGCGCTCCCACGTCAGTTTCGGGCTCGCCCTTTTCCGTCGGAACGCAGCCCGGGGGGATGGTTTTCTCACAGTAGAAGCCGGCGTTCGGGCGGCGATTCAGCCTTTGTAATGTGCGATTTGCGGGGTGGCACTTTCGTGGAATCAGCTTGGCACCCGCGGGCCATTTTCAAATTTTGCGCATAGTCTTACATTGCGATTGAGCAGTTCTGGGGGAGGGCTGCCCGGGCGTCCTGGATTCGAAAGAATCCGGACGCCCGTTTAATTTTCATTGAGAGATTGAATCATCGAAGCCAACCCAGAGGCTCTCGATCTTCAAATTCCACAATCATTCAATGATTCAGTTTGTGGAAATGGTGAAGTTCACCGTGATGCGGGCTTGAGTTTCCACGGGCTGCCCGTTGAGGATGTAGGGCTTGAAGTGCCATTGCTTCACCGCCTCGCGAGCTGCGGCCGCCAGGATTCCGGGGCCACTGAGAATCTGCAATTCCTGGATGGTGCCTTCTCGCGAGATGAGCGCCTGCAAACTGACTGCGCCCTGCACCTTCATCTGCCGCGCCAGCAAGGGATAATCCGGTGGCACGGAAACGCTGACGCTCTGTGTCGTCTGCGGCGAGAGTTGAACGCGATCGCCGGCGCTCACCGGTGGGTTCGGCACCGGTGCGGGAGCGCCGGATACGGAAGACGTCGCGCCCGAGCCCACATCCAGATGGATGGCATTGCTTTTTGCGGGCATGTTGATGTGGCGGTTTCCGGCTACGACTTCCACCTGCAGAGGAGGCAGCACGGCGCGCTCGGCAGTGACCGCGAATGGAGCAGTGGTCGCATCGGCCGCGGGAGACTTGGCCGCAGGTTTGCGTTCTCGCGCGGGAGTCGTCGGCGTGCTCGCGGGCACCGCGGCAGTACTCTTACTTTTGCTCTTGCTTTGAGTCGTGGCTTCCTCGACTTCACCGCCCGGCGGAAACCAGAAATCCCAGTCTTTCAGAACCACCGCCGCCAGCGCCACCAGCAGTATCCCCAGCGCGATGAGCATCCGTTTCCGCTGGGTCTCCGCATCCTGCGACTCGGGTGGCAAGGGGAGAGGTACCGACCGCTCCAGATGGTTCTCGGGCTGGGTTTCGTCGTGAAGCATGGACCGGAAACAGGAGCATCCGCGGAATCGTAATCGATCCCGGAGGATGGCTGAGTTAGTATGCCCCCAAACCTGCGCCCATGCCAAGCGAATCCCAGCATGGGCGTCCCTTTTGCAAGGCTGGTCTCTTCTTGTTCCCGCTCCGGCTTCAGGAACCTAGCGAAACCTTGAAGTCGATTTTGTCAAGAATGCCAATCGCGGCATCAAGAATTTCCTTATCCACCTTACGATTCGAAGCGATGGCTTCCACCAACGGGATCGATATGATCTTGTTGCCCCGCAGCGCCGCCATGCGCCCGAATTCACCGCGGTGCACCATGTCGATGGCGCCCAGTCCGTAGCGCGTGGCCAGTACGCGATCGAACGCGGTGGGTGATCCGCCCCGCTGGATATGGCCGAGTACCACCGACCGCGACTCGAAGCCGGTCCGCTTTTCGATCTCACTCGCCAGCGTCGCGCCGATCCCGCCCAACCGAGCATGTCCGAACTCATCAAGGCTTCCCGCCGGCACCGTCTCGTTACCACCGGCAAACTTCGCGCCTTCGGCGGCTACCACGATGCTGAAATATCTTCCGCGGGAGTGGCGCTGGCGAATCAGTTCGGCCACCTGGTCAATATCGAAAGGAACTTCGGGGATCAGTATGACGTCGGCCCCGCCGGCAATGCCGCTATAGGTCGCGATCCAGCCGGAATCGCGTCCCATCACTTCCACCACGATCACGCGATTGTGCGCCTCGGCCGTCGTATGCACCCGGTCGATGGCTTCCGTAGCCACGTTCACCGCCGTGTCGAAGCCGAAGGTGAAGTCGGTGCCGGCGAGATCGTTGTCGATTGTCTTCGGAACGCCCACCACTTTCACTCCGTTGGCGAAAAGCTTCTGCGCCACCGAGAGTGTGTCATCGCCGCCGATCGCGATCAGCGCTTCACAGTCGTGTTTCTTGAGGTTTTCGGCGCAGCGCTTCAGGCCGTCGGGATTCTTCGCCGGATTGGTCCGCGAAGTGCGCAGAATCGTGCCCCCACGCGGCAGGATGCCACCCACCGACGAGAGCCCGAGATCCATCGTCTTGTCTTCCAACACCCCCCGCCACCCCTCCACGAATCCCACGAATTCATCTTCATAGTGGAAGGTGCCCTTACGCACCACTGCCCGAATAACCGCATTCAGCCCGGGACAGTCGCCCCCGCCCGTCAACATGCCAATTCTCATTGCCTGCTCCTCGTATGATTATTTAGTACGAGTATGAGTCCGCTCTATGACCGGAGATCGAAGACCGGAGATCGGACGAAAATCCGTCCGCCTGTTTCAGTGGGACGGAACCATTAGGTTATCACGCTGGCCACTGGCCACTGACCGCTGACCACTGCCCTGCTACACTTCCCCCATGCGCGTCCTCGGCATCGACTGCGGCACGGAATACACCGGCTACGGCATAGTCGAACTGCTCTCGGACGACTGCAACAACGCTCGCAACGTCGCCCGCAACAATGACCGCCTCGTCTGCATCATCTGCGGCGCCCTCAAGGTTTCGCCGCGCGATCCCATGCCCACGCGCCTCTCGCGCATCTCCATCGGTCTGCAGGAGCTAATCTCCCAGCACCGGCCCGACCGGGTCGCGATCGAAGACGTTTTCTACGCTGCCAATGTGAAGTCTGCCTTAAAGCTCGGGCAGGTGCGTGGTGTCGCCATGCTTGCCGCCGCTTCCGCCGGACTGGAAGTCGCCGAATACTCGCCGCTCTCCATCAAGTGCGCGGTCGTCGGCTACGGCCGCGCCGAAAAGCATCAGGTCCAGCAAATGGTGACGCGTCTTCTGCGGCTCGATCAGATTCCCGAACCCGCCGACGCTGCCGATGCGCTCGCCATCGCCATCTGCCATCTGCACACCGCTGCGACCCACGAACGCCAAACCGCAACCCGCTCTCTGTAGAGACGGGGCTTGCCCCGTCTCCGCTTGCGCCGTCTTCGAATACCCACGCGAGTGCGTATATGCTGGACGCAGGAGACGCGGCGAGCCGCGTCTCTACAGAGGGTTCAGCGCGGCCGCATCTTCCGTCAAGTTACCCCCGTCCTCGTCCTGAAACCGGCGCGCTAGATGCCACTTCGTTTGTGTGTCCTACGCTGACTCCAGCCGATTCTCAAGTTATACGCATCCTGGAATTGCCGCGGCTTTCCGCACGAAAAATGCAGCGCGAAAAGCAATGCGTATCGAGGATTTCATGAACCTTTCCCGTTCCGTTCCTGCCATTATCGCCACGCTGCTCTTGCACGCAGGTGGAATGCTTGCCGCCGACCAGGCTTCCTGCACATTCGATAACTTCTCCGCACCCGCGGGATATACCTTCAGCCAGGTGCAGGGAGTGAGCGACGACGAAACCGTGGTCGGACAGTTGATCGACAACAGGACTCTGCAATTCCTGGCCTTCAAGCGCTCGAACAGCGGGGTCATCACCGAGTACGCCGCCCCGCAATCATCAAGCACGTGGCTGTATGGGCACGGCGGTATCAACGTCGACGCCGGATACTACCAGGACAAGGTGATCCCGAACGCGTTCATGGGTTGCTGTTGCAAGACGGCAGGTTCACCGCGGTTCACTATCCCGGGGCCGCCAACACCTGGCTGTTCGACATCGACCAGTTGGGAGCAGTGGTGGGCAGCTTCAGCTCCAGCGCATCGCTGGTCAGGGGATTCCTGCTGGCGAACGGCGCCTACACTACCATCGCGTTTCCCAATGCCCAGGTAACCTATGCCTTGGCGATCAATGACAACGGCGATGTGGTCGGAAGCTATGGCAGTGGCCGCGTCAGCAACGGCTTCTTGTGGCAAAACGGAACGCTCACCACCATCAATTACGCGAACTCCAGATTCGGCACCGTTCTCACGGGAGTGAACAACGCGGGCGTTATCGTCGGCAATCATCGCGCGCTCCATCGCGACTTCGGCTTCATTTACGAAGGTGGAGTCTTCAAGGACATCGTCGATCCTGGCGCAAAATTCACCCTGGCCGGGGGCATCGACAACCGCGGCCTGATCTCCGGCGAGATCTTCCTTACCTCTACGGACACCTTGGGCTACACCGCGTTCTGCCATTGAACTTTTAGCCTTTTAGCTCTTAGCAGCTAGCGAGGAACACATAGCGACGGCCGCCCCTCGGCCGTCCAGCGATCGCAGCTCGGCGCCGCTGCGATAAGATCAGACATGGACCACGGGACTAAGATGGTGAATATTCCTCAGCGTGACAGTCCTGCCCAGCTGGTTTCTACCACACACACAACATCCGATCTGCTAAGCGCCGCGACCTTAAAGAACGTCAGTCAGAAGTCCCTGTATGCCTGCCGACTCGGGTGGGTGGTGGTGTTTCCCTCCGGAAAGAACGAGGTCCACGTGGGCGTGCCAATGAATATTCCTGCAGGAATCGAACGCGGTGCAACATGGGATGCCCCCGCACAGTCCGTGGACCCCGAGTACGCAAAACACGGCGCCACCGCAATTGCGTTCTTCGTCGCCGAAGCTTTTCCGCCAGACCGCGAGCCGTGGAAAGCGGACTTAGTCCAGATTCGGCAACGAGCCGTCAGCATCGCTCTTCAAGGCAAGAATTAAGAGCTAATAGCCCGGTCTCGCCCTTGACACTCTCCGCGCCATCCCCAATCATTAACTGCGGCCCCATGCTTCGTCCATTTCAGATTGTCCGCCTTGTCGTTTCTGGTTCGATCCTCTTTTTGCCAGCGGTCACCTATCCGCAAGCTCAGTCCCCGGCTGCCGTCACCTTCACACTCGATTTTCCCACCTCCCAGCCGGAGCACTACTCGATTCGGGTCCCCTCCGATGGTTCAGCCCACTACCAGTCCAGCGGCCGCATGTCCGCCGATTCCGACGAGACGGATTCTCGCGACAGCGATTCTCATGACAGCGATTCTCATGGCAAGGATTCCCAGGACAACGACAGCTTCGATCTTAACTTCACCCTGGCCGCAGAAACGCGACAGAAAATCTTCGAACTGGCGGCGAAGGCCGGTTATTTTCAAAAGGACGTGGACTCCCATCACAAGGGCCTCGCCTTTACCGGGAAGAAGACGCTCAGTTACAAAGACGCGCAGCGCAGCGGAGAGTCCAGCTACAACTACTCCCCCAACTCCGCCGTGCAGGAACTGACCGACCTGATGCAAAATCTGTCGGCCACGCTCGAATTCGGACATCGCCTTCAGTACGATCACCGCTACCAGAAGCTCGCCCTCGACGAAGAACTCAAGCGCATGGAGGAAATGGCCCGCAGCAATCAACTGATCGAAGTCGCGGCCATTCAGCCCATCCTAGACCAGATCATCGCCGACCAGTCCGTGATCAACGTGACCCGGGCCCGCGCTCAACGGTTGCTGGAGCGGGCAGGCGGGCACTGAATATAGGATCTTTCCGTAGGGACGGGGCTTTCCCGTCTCCGCGTGCGCCGTCCGTGAAGGTGCGGAGAAGACGCGGCAAGCCGCGTCTCTACGGGAAACCAGATACACCGCAAGGATCACTCCACAATAATTCCCGCGTAGCCCACCACGGCCCCGTAATCGCCGGAGACGTCGCCCGAAGTCGCGTACTTGACCAGCTTGGCTGAAGTCGCTCCCAGAAGTTTTGCTGCAGTGAGCATCACAATCGTTGGCCCGAATCCGCACATGGTGATGTCTTCATGCGTCACCACCTCCCAGAGTCCGCGCGCATCCATCGCTAGCACTCGCTCGATTGCCTTGTGGTCCTTGACGCGAGTAATTGACTCGGACTCGTAATGGTTCATGTCGCTGGAGGCGATGATCAGAACTTTCTCGTCTCGATTCTCCTCCCGATCTTCTTCTTGGTCATCTTCTTGAAGCGCGGCGATCACGTCCGCCAGCGCTTCTCCCAATCGACGGAGTACATCGAAGTTGCTGGTGCCGATGGCGATCGGAACGATCTGCAATTCCGGCTGCTGCGCCTGCAGGAACGGAAGCTGGACTTCGATGGCATGTTCGCCGCGGTGCGCAGCGCTGTCCTCTTCGAGCGCAGGGAAACGATCGAGCAGTCGAGCGCCCAAATCCGCGTCCGGCGCTACCTCGCCGAGCGGAGTCTGCCAGGCTGTGTTGGCCATTACGGCTAGCGCACGTCCCTTGCCGGTGTGATTGGGGCAGAGAATCACGCAGCGTTTGGGGATCTCCAGACGCGAATACACAGCGGCGGCGACGCCGCCGGAGTAGATGTATCCCGCATGTGGAGCGACGCATCCGATGGCAGTTATGCGTCCAGTTTCGAGCGGGGTCTCGCCCGCAGACGTGTGTTTGCGAATTTCACGCAGCAATTCTTCAGCGCGGCCCGGATAAAACCTGCCGGCGACGGCGGGAGTTCGTAAAGCGGTAGTCATCAGAAGCTCGTGTGGCCGCGGGCATTTGCCCGCGACAAGTCAGCCTGCAAAAGTCCGCGCGAAAACTATGCACCGCAAATTACGAGCTGCCGTCGCGGAGTGCGCGGAACAGCGCGGCGGTTCTTTCGAGCGGCAGCACTTCGGCTCGGATCGCGGGTTTTACGCCGCTTTTCGCCAGCGCGGCGCGTAGCGCATCCTCATCGTACGCCGTTTTCAGATTATTCCAGAGAGTTTTGCGTTTCTGCCCAAAGCAGAGTTTCAGGAACGCGATGAACTCGGCCTCGGGAACCCGCAACGATTCTAGCCGAGGCTTGATCGTAATCCGAACCACGCTGGAATGAACCTTGGGAGGCGGAGAAAATGCCGCGGGCGGAAGCGTGAAGAGCTGCTCGACCCGGCCGTACAGTTGTGCCGTCGCCGAAAGCAGGCCATAGTCGCGGCTTCCCGCCGAAGCCGCCAGACGGTCGGCAACTTCCTTTTGCACCATGATGACAATGGTCGAAAAATAACGGTGATATTCCAGCAGCCGCAGCAAAATGTCGGAGGTGATGTAGTACGGCAGGTTGCCGATGACGCGGGCCGGTTCGGGCGCGAAGTTCAGTCCGGTGCGCAGGCTGCCGGGCTTCGCGCCGAAGACGGTGTCCAGTTCGATCGTCAGGATATCGCCTTCGATGATTTCAACATTGGGTTGCATGGAGAACTTCATCCGCAGCTGTGCTGAGAGTACGCGGTCCAATTCCACCGCGATCAGTCGTCGCGCCTTCCGTGCCAGCAAATCGGTGATGGCACCGCGGCCGGGGCCAATCTCAAGCACGGTAGCCTCGGAAACATCGCCCAGGGCCTCGACAATGCGCAGAGCCGCCGCTTCGCTGGCCAGGAAATGCTGCCCCAGTTTGGGTTTACGTGAACTTGCTGGTACGGTTGCACCCTTGGGCACGTTGACCCTCTTTCTTTCCCGCTTTAGACTGGCTGAGTTCTTTCCCTGTAGAGACGCGGCTTGCCGCGTCTCCGCTGCGCGATCATGAATAGGATGCACAGAAAGACGCGGCAAGTCGCGTCTCTACAGAAACTTAATCATAACGTGAGCGAGGCTTATCGAGTTCTGGCCGAGGAGGCTTCTGCGCCATGCACATCGCTTTCGCAGCATCCGAGTGTGTTCCCTTTTCCAAGACTGGCGGGCTGGCCGACGTGGTCGGCGCCTTGCCGCGCGCGTTGGCCGCTTTGGGACATCAGGTGAGCGTTTATGTTCCGCGCTATCGCCAAACCAAGTTGACGGATCCGCAAACCGTGGTGCGCAGCATCACCGTCCCTTTCGACGACAAGTATCGCTTCTGCTCGGTGGTGACGGCGGACACGAATACGCCCGCCGGAATTCGATTTTATTTTGTGGATTATCCGCCATACTTTGACCGGGAGGCGCTCTACGGAACCTCGGTCAGCGACTATCCGGACAACGCCGAGCGCTTCGCTCTGTTCTCGCGGGCAGTGCTCGAAGCCTCGAAGATTCTGGGCGTGCCGCAGGTGTTTCATTGCCACGACTGGCAGTCGGCGCTCGTGCCTGTCATGCTGCGCACGCTCTATGCCGAGGATCCCGCATTTCGCGAAGTCGCCACCGTCTTCACCATCCACAACATGGGCTACCAGGGTTTGTTTCCGCCCGATACTTTGCCGCTTCTAACGCTGCCCTGGGACTTGCTCACCATCTCGAAGATGGAATTTTTCGGGCAAGTGAATTTTCTGAAGGGCGCGCTCGTGCTCTCCGATTTCGTGACCACGGTCAGCAAGAAATACAGTCAGGAGATCCAGACCACGGAAAATGGTTTTGGGCTGGAGGGAGTGCTGCGCAATCGCGCCGCGACCGTAACCGGCATCCTGAACGGCGTGGACTACGACGAGTGGAGCCCGCAGTCCGACAAATTCATTGTCGCGAAATATTGGCCGCAGGATCTGGACGGCAAGCTGCAATGCAAACACGACTTGCTGCACGCCTTCGGCGTCACCAATGCCGATTCTAAAATGCCGGTGATCGGCGTGGTTTCGCGCTTCGCCGCACAGAAGGGCTTCGATCTGATTGCTCAGATCATGGACCGCCTGGCGCGGGAAGAGATGATCATGGTCGTATTGGGATCGGGGGACAAGCTGTACGAAGACATGTTCCAGCGGCTCAACCGACAGTTTCCAAACAAGATAGCGGCCATGGTCGCGTTCGACAATGCCATCGCCCACAAAATTGAAGCCGGCGCGGATATGTTCCTGATGCCGTCCAAGTATGAGCCCTGCGGGCTGAACCAGATTTACAGCCTGAAGTATGGAACTGTTCCTATCGTGCGGGCGACCGGCGGCCTGGACGACACCATAGAGCCTTGGGACGCGCGCACCGGCAAGGGCACGGGCTTTAAGTTCTCCGACTACACCGGCGAGGCACTGCTTGCGACCATCAAACAAGCATTGCTCGCCTACCGCGATCCCTCGTCGTGGCAGACGCTGATGCGCAATGGCATGAGCCGCGATTTTTCCTGGGGTGCGTCAGCGCGCGAGTACGGCAAGATCTACGAGCGCGCGCGACAGGCGAGGGCCAGCGCCGACGCGGTCGCAGCTGCGGACCTTAAAAAGGAGCCGGTGCTGGGCTAGTGCGCATGCGGCCAGAACCTGCTCTCACGATCTTCTATATTTCATATCCTAACGCCTCGTTTTCCACGGCATTCCATAATTTCATATCCGGAATCCCGTTTTTCCAGTTCACAGAACTTAAAAAAATGGCTAAGTGCCGTTTTTCTGGGCATTCACCGTTTGGTTCTCGGATTGCACCCAAGCAGTCAGGCGCCCCCATGCCACAAGAAATCTCAGTCTCGTATTTGGCGATCAAGAGCAAGGTCTACCGCTTGATCGATGCCCTGGTAGCTGGTGAGAAGACAGAAGCGGAAATACAGGAGTCGATCTGCCGCTGGTGGGACCTCATCCATCCCGCGGACCGGCCCATCGCTGAAAAGTATCTTCTCGCCGTCCTGGGACGTTCTGTGTCTGCCTTGGACGCCATCGGGGACGGTCTCAGGTGTTCCACCGCCGCCGGTGGCGGCACCAAGTACGTGCCGTTGCCTTCCGCACGGATGCGGATCATGGAGCGAATCGTCAAGGAAGCCGGGGCTCGCTCGACGGTCTGAGTCCGGCGGCCACGAATGGCGCTTGGATCTCCAAATTCTTCGAACCGCACCGCTCGTGTACGTCGATCTTTCTTCCCGTTCTGCGTTATCATTGGGCGCGCGGAGGGATGCCATGAAGTCCTATCGGAAGTTGATTGGTCTTTCTGCCCTGTTGCTCATCCTCTGCGGCACTGGCGCGGGGTGGGTCATCTGGGATCGTCTTCACACCTTGTATCCCACTCCGGAAACGGAAAGCTCCTTTCTCGAGAACTACACGCCGCAACGCATGATTGAGCAGTTCGAATGCGATCTACCCTCATCGCATGGGCACCACAGTTCCGGCGAAGCGGGCCGCGAGTTCGTCACGCACAACGCCGGATTTGAGTCGTTTTTCGCGATGCGGTCGGAAAAGTGGACGCCTCTCATGCAGGCGCTAAATGACGACGTATCGGCACAGCTCACCGAAAATGGGGCGCAGATCCTAAGCCCGAGTGGCGACCCCCGCAGCGGATTTCATTTTGACTACAAACTCGGCAAGAGCATCGGCACGCTAACGATTTCTCCCTTGGCGATCACTCCACCCTCCAGCATCCACCGAGGGGCAGAATTGCCCGCGGGCACAGTGGACGTTACTGCCGAAATTCAGGCAGCCGAGAAGTGGTTCCCCGAGGAGCCGGGGACAATCCAAGTGAGCTTAAGCAGCTCCGTGCATTAGAATTGGATCGGCCGGGTTAACGAGCGCTTAGGGTTCTTCTTGTGCGCGTGCGTCGCGGTACACTTCTGCAAGGCATTCCGGACTCCGATGAGCACCTCCTCGCCTCGCACCATCTTTCACGTCGATATGGACGCTTTCTTCGTCTCCGTCGAGGAATTGTTTGATCCGTCGCTGAAAGGCAAGCCAGTCGTCGTCGGCGGGCAAAGGGACGAACGCGGAGTGGTTTCGGCCGCATCCTACGCGGCGCGCAAGTTTGGCGTGCACTCGGCCATGCCGCTGCGGACGGCGGCGAAACTCTGTCCGCAGGCGATTTTTGTGAATGGAAATCCGGAGCGTTACCGCGAATATTCCGGCAAAGTGCATGAGGTGCTCGGCCATTTTTCTCCGCTGGTCGAGATGGCTTCGGTGGATGAGGCTTATCTCGACATGACCGGTACGGAGCGTCTGCACGGCCGGCCGCTGCATTCTGCTCATCGGTTGCATGACGCCATGAAGTCGGCGACGCAGTTGAACTGCTCGATCGGGATCGGCACCTCGCGGCTGATCGCGAAAGTTTCCTCCGCCAAAGCCAAACCGAACGGAGTGCTCTGGGTGCTGCCTGGCGAAGAGGCAAAGTTTCTCGCGCCGCTCGCCGTCGGCGACATTCCCGGCGTCGGCAAGGTGTTCGAGCAGAAGTTGCACGCGATCGGCATTCAGAAAGTGGGCGACCTCGCGCGCCTGGAGGACCGCGACCTCGAACATCGCTTCGGAAAATGGGGCCTCGCGCTGGCGGGCAAGTCGCGCGGCGAAGATGCGGGTGGATGGTTCGACAATGACGTCGGCGAAAATGTCGATCCGAAATCGATCAGCCACGAGCACACCTTCAATGAGGACACGGGCGATGCCGAGCGCCTGCAATCCACGCTGATGCGTCTGAGCGAGATGGTGGGACGGCGACTGCGCGAGGGCGGATACTTTGCGCGTACCCTGCAATTAAAGTTGCGCTACAAAGATTTCACCACCATCACGCGGGCGCATTCGCTGGAGCAACCGACGCAGATGGATAATCAGATCTTCGAGCATGCGCGGCGTTTGTTTTTCGACAACTGGAAGCCAGGCGCGCCAGTGCGATTGCTGGGAGTGCAGGCGTCGAATTTCGAGTCCGGCCCAGCGCAGCTCGATCTGCTGGAGCCTTCGCAGCAACAGCGTTGGCGGAAGGCGCTGGCGGCAGCGGATCATCTGCGCGACAAGTTTGGCGAATCGGCCATCGGCCTCGCCAGGGGAATGAAGGGCGGATTCCGCGAGCGCACGCATGAAAACCCTGTGGGCTTGCCGGGCAAAGGCGGCGACAAGAAAGGCGACTGATCAAAAAGCGATTCAGCCCCTAACTAAAGGGGCATCTGGTTTCGCAGAATTCGCGGCATCGCTAAGGCGATGCCCTGATACGAAGCTCATTGACGCACGACCTACGAAATATATTCGCGAATATATTCATCGCGCGATGTGGCCAGTTCGTGGGCGTCGCCATCGAAGATGACCTTGGCGTCACGCAGGATCAGAAAGCTCATGGGCACTCCGCAAAGCTGGCCTTTGGGTAGAGCGACCATCTGGTTGGTGGCCTTATCGAACTCGTGGGTTGCCATGGTGAAGGCGTCCTGCAGGCGATGGGTCACCATGAGCGCGCTGGTTTTGTAGACGTCGCGCTGTTTCATGATGAGTTCGACGATCGTGTTCGAGGTTACCGGATCGAGTCCGCCGGTCGGCGAGTCGTAGAGCAGCACCTCGGGCTCGGTGATGATGGCGCGCGCGATGGCCACGCGCCGCCGCATGCCACCCGAAAGTTCGGACGGACGCATGTCATAGGTTCGTTCCAACTCCACGAAGCGCAGGACCTCGCGCACGCGCCGCTCGATTTCCTCGGCCGGGACTCCCTCTTCCGTCAAGCGGAAACCGACGTTCTCATAAACCTTGAGCGAATCGAAGAGAGCGCTCTCCTGGAACACGATGCCTACGCGGCGGCGCAGTTCGAACAATTTCTGCTCTGACATGCAGGTGACTTCTTCGCCCAGCACGTAGATGCGGCCGCTGTCGGGCCGCAGCAGCCCGATGGCAAGCTTGAGCAGCGTACTCTTGCCCGATCCGGCGACGCCGAAGAGCGCCTTGGTTTCCCCATGCTGCAGGCGGAAAGAGATGCCGTCCAGCACCACGTGCTCGTCGAATGCGATCGAGACATTGTCGAACTCAATGGCGTAGCCCGAGGGGATCACCACCGAAGCAGTCGCGTTTTCGCTGGGCAGAGTGGGTGCGGGCATGGTTCATCTGTAACCGAAAATCGCGAAGATCAACTTGGTCACAAAGAAATCGACGATCAGAATAAGCACTGACGAAGCGACCACGGCTTGCGTGGTGGAGCGCCCCACTCCCTGCGTCCCGCCGCGCGTTGACATGCCGTAATAGCAGCCGATGGTGGAGATGATGAAGCCGAAGAGCACGGGCTTGATCAGGCCGGTGAAGACATCGCGGAAGACGAGCGTCTGCCAAACGGTGGTCCAATATTGGTTCGTGTCCACTCCGAACAGCAGGTGCGCGACTCCATAGCCACCGATCAGTCCGAGCAGGTCGGCGATGATGGTCAGGAAAAACAGCATAAAGGCGGTGGCGGCCACGCGCGGCGTGATCAGCTTTTTAGTGGGGTCGGTGCCGAGGGCGCGCATGGCGTCGATCTGTTCGGTGACGACCATCGAACCCAGTTCGCTCGCCATGCCGGAAGCATTGCGCCCGGCGACCATCAGCCCGGTGATGAGCGGCCCGAGTTCGGTGACCATGCCGAGCGAAACCAACTCACCGATCAGCGTGACCCCGCCGAATCGTTGCAACGTGCTGGCCGCGTTCAGCGCCAACAGCGCACCGACGGAGAGTCCTGTGAGCACCACGATGGGCAGGGAGCCGACGCCGATCAGGTCGGCCTGCTGCAGCATGTCGCCCGTGTACAGAGGGCGCCGGAAGAAGTTCGCCAGAGATTGCGCCGACAACAGGGTGTATTCCTGAACTGCCAGCGCTACGTCTTTGGCGACTGCAACGGGCGAAATCAGTTCGAGTTCGAACGCCATGGCCGGTCAGGAAACTATAGCAGACCACGTAGGGACAGCCGCCCTCGGCTGTCCAGGCGAGCGCACCTCGCCTGGGTTTCGCTAGTCTGTCATAGTCACAGTCCCGAAAGTAGCGGGGCTTTGCCCCGCTGGACAGCCGAGGGCGGCTGTCCCTACGCGAACTATTCCCGGTTCTTCTTTTTGATCTCTATCGCCAGCCGTTTGATTTTCTGATTGAGCGTGGAGAGCGGGACGTGGAATCGTTCCGCCGCCTCGGTCTGGTTCCAGCTGCACTTCTCCAGCATGTCAATGATGATCCGCCGTTCACAGTCTTCCATGATGCCGAACAGCGTGGCCCCGGCATTGGCATCCAACGCCGGAACCGAGCTGCCGCGGCCCACGACGTGGTCGGGCAGCAGGTCGATTCCAATGCCGGTGTCGGAAGATAGCACCACGGCGCGTTCGATCGTATTTTCCAGTTCGCGTACATTTCCAGGCCAGGAGTAGCTCACCAGCGGGCGCAGCGCCTCGGTGGTAATGCGGCACCGCGGCCGTTCATTTTCTTCGGAATACTTCTGCAGGAAGTGCTGCACCAGCAAAGGAATGTCTTCGCGGCGCTGGCGCAGCGGCGGCAGATCAATACTGATTACGTTGAGACGGTAGAACAAGTCTTCGCGGAACTTGCCTTCGCGCACCATTTGGCGAAGATCCACGTTGGTGGCGGCGATGATGCGCACGTCCACCTGAATTTCCTGCACGCCACCCAAATGCATGAACTTGCGGTCCTGCAACACGCGCAGAATCTTGCTTTGCGTGTCCATGCTCATGGTGCCGATTTCGTCGAGAAAGAGCGTGCCCCGGTCGGCAACTTCGAACAATCCCTTCTTCGACGCAATCGCGCTGGTAAACGCGCCTTTGACGTGTCCGAAGAGCGTGGATTCGAGCAGGTCGGGCGGCGTCGAGCCCGAGTTGACGGGTACGAACGGCCGGTCGCGGCGCGTGGAATTCAGATGAATCGCTTTGGCGATCAGTTCCTTGCCCGTCCCGCTTTCGCCTTGCAGCAGCACCGTCGACCGGCTGGGCGCCACCTGGGCGACCAGGTCGAAAATCTTCAGCATGGGCTCGCTCTTGCCCACGATGTTTTCAAAGTTGTAGCGCTGCTTGAGCGCGCGCTTCAGTTGAATGTTTTCTTCTTCCGCCTTCTGCCGGGCGACGGCGGCACGCACGTCGGCGAGCAGTTTCTCGTTATCCCACGGTTTCTGAATGAAGTTGGTGGCCCCGGACTGCATGGCGCGCACTGCATTTTCTACCGTCCCATAGGCGGTAATCATGATGACTGGCTGCTCCGGATGCAGCACCCGAATCTCAGCCAACACGTCCATCCCGTTCTTGTCGGGCAGAGCCAGGTCAAGCAAAACCACGTCAAAAACACGTTGTCCGATCTGCTCCAGACCTTCCAGTCCGCTTCCCGCAACCACGACCGTGTAGCCCTCGAGTTGAAGAAGAGTTTCCAGCGACTCCCGGATTTCCGCTTCGTCGTCAATGATGAGGATTCTGCCCGCGCTTTCCGGCTGCGTGCGTTCCGGGGTGCTCCGGCGCGGGACGACTGTGACTTCAGAAACTGCTAGTTCAGACATGGACTGCCTTCCTCGTCGATATCAATGGAAAATCCAGGGTGAAGGTGGTGCCTTCGCCCGGGCGGCTCTCCACGCGGATATTGCCCGCGTGTTCCTGGATGATGCCGTAGGTGACTGAGAGCCCAAGGCCGGTGCCGCGATTCTGGCCCTCGGCGGGCGACGTCTTGGTAGTGAAAAACGGATCGTAAATGCGTTGGATGTGTTCCTGCGCAATGCCCGAGCCGGTGTCAGAGACGCGCACGCTGACGAATTCGCCGTTCAGTGTCGCCACGTTCAAGACTCCGCCGCCGGTCATCGCGTCCTTGGCATTCAGGAACAAATTCAGAAACACTTGCTGCAGGCGTCCGGCGTTGCCCTGAATCAAAGGAAGGCTCTCGTAGAACTCAGGGTGCACCTGGATGTGCGCCACTTTGAACTGGTGCTCGAGCAACGCCAGCGTATCCGCGATCACCTTGTTCAGACTGACTTCCGTTAATTCCGTGCCCGTGGTGCGGGAGAAGTTCAGCAGATTATTGACGATCTCCGAGGCGCGGAACGTCTGCTTGGTGATTTTCTCGAGCAGCCCGGCTTTCTGCGGATCCGACTGCAACTGCTTCGCCAGCATCTGCGTGTAGGAGGAGATCACGGCCAGCGGCGTATTCACTTCGTGCGCCACGCCCGCGGCCAGCAGTCCTATGGAAGAAAGCTTGTCGGACTGTGTGAGCTGCACTTCCAGTTCGATCCGCTCCGTGATGTCGTCCATGATCACGAGTCGTCCCACCACGTTGAACTTGCGGGTCACCAGCGGCGCGATCGCAACATTTACGACGCGCGATTCGCCGGTGGGAGTTACCAGTCGGAACTTGTAAAGATTGTGAACGCCCGGATTCTGCCGAACACGGTAGAACTCATCGGCAAAAGCGGCCGGAAAAACTTCGCTCAACGAACGCCCTACCACCTGCCAGCGGGGCTGGGCATACATCACTTCCATCTGCGAGTTCCAGGACTCGATGCGATCCTGCAAATCCACGGCCATCACGCCGACATTGATCGATTCAACAATGTTCTCGTTGAAATCCTTGAGTCGCTCGTACTCGCTGACCTTTTGCTCGAGCGACGCGTACAGCCGGCCGTTCTGGATGGCGATGCCGATGTAACCCGCGAGCGCTTCGAGCAACTCCACATCTTCGCTGGAGAGGAAGTCGCCTTCCATCGTCTTGCCCAATCCAAGGAAGGCGATGGTCTTTTGCCGCGCGTGGCAGGGAATGTAGTAGTTGAGGTCGAGCCGTCCAATGGCTTCCTGCGCCGCGGCGTTTTCGCGCGGCAACTGGTGCGTATTTTCGAAGAAGATATGCCCCGCAGCATCTTCGATTCGCGGTTTCGCAAGAAACGACAGATCGATACCGGTGAGGTGAGCAATCCCAAACGATTTCGACAGTTCGAAGCGCGAAGAGTCGCTGTTGCCGAGGAAGATCGCGATCCGATCCACCAGCAGGGTGCGCGCCAGCCGGTCGACCAGCGAGGAAAGCATTTTGTCGAGGTCGGTCTCCGAACTCAATTCGCGTCCGAACTCGATCAATGTGCGCCGGTAGTCGTAGCCACTACGGAAAAAATACTGGTCCAGCTTCTCCTGAATCCATTTCCGCACCGGATCAAAGAGCAGCGCGGTGACCACGATGGCCACCATCAACCCGTAAGGTCCGGAACTGGGCACGCGCATGTGCACCAGTTCCGCAATTGCTGCCACGCCGGCGAAGTACGCTCCCACTATGGCCGCCGCCGCCAGCGTATACGCCATGCCACGTTTGAAGATCAGATCCACGTCCATCAACCGGTAGCGGAAAATGGCGTAGCCAAACGTCAGTGGCAGCAATCCCAGCGACAGCACCGACACCTTCATGGTCAGCGAAGGCATCACTCCGAACAGGTAGGGCAGAACATAACAAAGCGTGAACGGCGTTATCGCGAGAATGGTGCCGCGCGTAATCCACTTGAGTTGCTGGCGCAGAATCGGAGTCGTGGCCTGGCGATAGTTGTTCCACAGAACCGCGGCCGCGGAGACGAAGAAGATCGTCAGATACGCCCAGTGCACCCGGTTCAGATCGAAGAGCAGCGAAGCGCTCGCTTTCAAGTATTCGAGCGCCAGGATCTGTATTCCGAGCAGTAACACTCCCGGCGCGTATAGCAGAGGAAGCGACCAGCGATGCTTCCCGACGAACTCGCGGCGTTCCGGGAAGGTCAATACGAAGTGCAGGAACAGCGCCGGTTGCAGCAGCCACGCTACTTCATTCGCCCACAGGACGATCCAGTCAAAAGCATTGAGCTTGCCGGTGTAGTGCAGGGAGTAGAAAACGAACGACACCAGGCAGAAAATGTAAAAATGCGTGGAGCCCACCGCCGTCCAGCGCCGCATCAGTACATAAAGCCCAATGCCCAGGTAAATGAGTGCGATCAGCCGCAGCCAATCGTTCATGGAACGTTCGGCGGGAGCCAGCACTACTTCCACATCCAGTGGAACGGAGCCGCGGATCAGCGAGTAGGTTGCCTTCGACCAGACGCCGGAATAATAAATCTGCCGCGTCACCGCCGCCGAAGTGCCGACCGCACGGCCGTTGACGCTCACCACTTCGTCCCCGCGGCGAATCCCGGCCCGCTCCGCCGGTCCGTTCGGCTCGAGTCGATCCGCCACCAGGCGGCCCTCCCGTTCCATCCACCACGCGCCGTCGTCGGGAATCGCCGATTGGTGCTCGATCTTGTAGTTGAAACCAGCGAAAAAGACAGCCGCTACCGTGAGGAGAGTCAGCAGGATGGCGGTAAAGCGAGCCTCAAATTCGCGGTTCATATTTCGCGACTCAGTTCGCGACTCAGGGACTGGAACAATTGCAGCATCGGCGCGGCCAGAAGCTCGATGCGGTTCAGATATGAGCAACTTCACTGCCACCACTCCAATCTCGCTCAATGTCCCTAAGTCGCTGCCATAGAGCGACTTCCACAATTATAGAGAGGATTCTGAATACCGGCTATGAATTATGGAAGCGAGTTTCCGTTTTTTGGGATGGCACTTGGCTACGGGAAGAGGGGTCTGGGAGTTAGGTAAGCTTGAGGGAGCTAGCGGATTTTTTGGCTGGCCTGTTTCTGAATTGAAGTGAGGTGACGTGCCCAAACCCTTCATTTGTTGGTTGGGGGGTTCGAGAACCTTCCCCGTTTCCCGAACCCCCCACTTACTGGTCCCACCTGACTCGCCTAGCTTCGACTTTGCTGAGGAGCGGTGAGCAAATCCCGCAAGTGAGTGTGATATTGCGCCTGATTCCGGGAAACGTCCATGGAGCCGGTCTGAAGCCGTCTGAATTGATCTGAAGAAATTTACTGCCCAGCGCTTGACACATCCAGCCCGGCAGAACAGAATTTCTGACAACCCGTTTGGCTATCCGTTTGGCTGCTCCAGTGCGATAGGAGTTGTGCATTGCCGGACAAGAAGATCCGCTTCGACGATTTCGATCTTGATTACGGCCGTTTTCAGCTCTGCCGAAGTGGCAGCCCGATTCGGCTCGAGGGCCTGCCCCTGCAATTGCTCATGTTCCTGGTTGAAAGGAGGGGGCAACTGGTGACGCGCGAGCAGATCTCCAGCGAGTTGTGGAGCAAAGATGTGTTTGTCGACGTTGAACAGGGAATCAATACCGCCATCCGCAAGATCCGCCGCGCCCTGGCGGACGAAGCCGGCGAGCCGCAGTACCTGCAGACCGTAGTCGGACGCGGCTATCGCTTCGTCGCGCCCAACGCCGAAGAAGACGCCACTGGCCAAGCGCCAGCCGGAGGATTCGCCGTTTCCGGCGAAGACCTGGGACGCGCGATCATGACCGCAGCCGGACTCGACCCCGAGAACCCCAAGGGAACCCCCAAGCTCCCAGACCAATCCTGAGCCTTATCCCATTACTCCGCCTACTCTGCGGCAAGCGTCGGAATTACTTGGCCACCGAAAATGTGGTCCAGGGAAACGCATCCATATCTCGCAATAACCCTTGCTGCCAACTAAATTCCGGATGTTCCCGCAGATGCTCTTGTGCCTTGAAACTCTTGCCACAGGCATGGCCGGCGGCGGCTGTGAATGACATTTCGGTCACCATCGCGGCGTCGGCGGCCTTGTTCTGCACCGCTCCCGCATTTGCGAATGGGGGCTGCCAGGGCTGAGAGCCCCGCGCCGACAAATCGATATGCCCGTCGAGGGTACGCTCGTCGGCGTCTTCTTTCTGGGAGAAGGTATCGTAGTGATCCGCCAGGAAACGTTGGGCAGCAGATACGTCGATCTTACCCTTGTTCTCGGCCATCAACTGTTCCCACCGGAGGTGACGGGCGTTGGCGCTCTCACCCATGTCCTTGGTGTCGAAGTCCGTTTCTTCGCGGATGAGTTTCTGGTTGACCGGAAAATTGGAGCCAACGAAGTACCCGTCTTTCTTCCGTTCCAGCGTCAGGTTTTTCAAACCCAGTTCGAGGCTGGCGATTTCATTATTCTTCACGTCGGCGAGCAGCCAGTTGTTGGCGTAGCCGCCGTTGTTGCCCTCTTTCATGATGCGGGCAAAGTCGTCGATCGATTTGGAATACTGCGCCGCCTTGCGCGCCCGCACAAACTCTGGAATCCCCGCCGGGTCATAGCCGAAGAAGTGGCCAATCGTCGTTTCCGTGATCACGATTCCCTCCGCATTGACGACGAAATCGTCCGCGCTGTGGATGAACCCCGGAAGTCCGTCCATCAGCATGCGGCTCCCTTTCGCGGGAACAATATCGAAAATGATCGTCCAGCGCTGGCCATCCAGGTAGCTGGTCCAGTTGTTGTGCGCGATGACGATCTTGCCGTCCTTGGTGTAACTGCCGGTCGCCACAAAAGCGCTGCAATGCTCCGGCGCAACCAGTGACGCCGACGACTGAATGCCGTGTTCCTTGTCATATTGCTTGACGTAGTATCCCCACTCCTCGGCGCCGTTGAGTGCGACTACGTCCCACAGATCCAGTTTCACCCCCTTCACATTGGCGCCATCTACGATGCCCTGCAATTCCTCGCGGTACTCCTGCTCGATGCGCGGCCACATCATGGTGCGCGCCGCGTCGCGAAAAAACTGCCAGTCTTTCTTGCAGTCGTGGGCCTCCTCGAGCACGGTCACCTTCAGCATGTCCTCAATTTCCGCGGCCAACAGATAGCCATGCTGGAACCCGATGTCGGCCGGTCGGCCTTCCAGATGAACAAAAGTCCACCCGTTCCTTTCAGGCTGGCGGAAGGCGTGCTTCAGTCGAGAGTCGCTAGTCGAGTTCTGCGCCAGCGAGGGCAAGGCAATTGCGATCAGCAAGCAAGCGATTCGTGCACCGGTTCGGAACATGGACACCCCTCAAGAATGGCACAGATTGTAGCAGGCCAGAATCTCTGGACTGAACCCCTATTTTGAGACAGACGGAAATGGCACACTTGCAGGAAAGGAAACTGCGAGTGGCAAAGAGACGATATACGAAAGAGTTCCGTGAGTTTGCGGTGGAGCGACTGCGAGGCTGCGAAAACATCGTGGCACTGGCGAGAGAGCTGCAGGTCTCGCGCCGGCAACTTTACCGGTGGCGCGACGAACTGGATCCCGAGATACCCGGGATGGAGGCACGCGGGCAAGACGCACGCGCCTCCACGCTGCGCAAAGAGGTGAACCATTTGAAGCGGGTCTTGGCGGAAAAGACCCTGGAGGTGGATTTTTTCAGAAGTGCCTTGCAAAAAGTCGAGGCTCGACGCCAGCCGAGCAGCAGGTCTGGCGAGAAGGCATCTACAAGCAAATCCGGGAGATGATGCCGTTGCAAGGTGGCTTGAGCGTCGAGCGTATGTGCGAACTCGCGCCGGTGAGTCGGGCGGGCTTCTATCGCTGGTTACAGGAACCGGAGTCCGTGGAAGAGGAAATGGAAGTGCGGTCGGTGATTCAGCAGATCGCGATCGAACATCGGCGGCGTTATGGATATCGACGGATCTCTGCGGAACTGCGCCGCCGCGGCATAGCGGTGAACCACAAACGTGTAGCGCGGATCATGCGGGAGGATAACTTGCTAGCGGTGCAACCGCGACAGTTCGTGGCGACGACGAAGTCGGATCACAAGTTGGAGGTGTATTTGAACCTGGCCCGGCGTATGAAGTTAACGGGAGTGGATCAACTGTGGGTGGCCGACATCACCTACATTCGACTGAAAACCGAGTTCGTCTATTTGGCGGTGGTCCTCGACCGGTTTTCCCGCAAGGTGGTGGGTTGGTCGCTGGAGCGGACCCTGGCCAGTTGCTTGGCCGTGGGCGCATTGCAAGAGGCGATCGCAACGCGAAAACCTCCGCCCGGACTCGTCCATCATTCCGATCGTGGTGTGCAATATGCCAGCGAGGAATATGTGGCAGTTCTGGAAAAGCAGGGGATGATTCCAAGTATGAGCCGTCCGGCAAATCCGTACGACAATGCAAGTTGCGAAAGCTTTATGAAGACTTTGAAACGGGAGGAAATTTATGCAAACCAGTACCGCGACTTAGAACACCTGCGCACCCATATCGAAGAATTCATCGAAAACTACTACAATCGGCAGCGCTTGCACTCTGCGTTGGGCTACCGTTCTCCAGAAGAATTTGAACAGCAAGCGCAGCATGCAGATTCCATGACACAGTTGTGCAGTCCGAGCCTGGAA
Source organism: uncultured Acidobacteriaceae bacterium (assembly GCA_963730845.1). GTDB lineage: Bacteria > Acidobacteriota > Terriglobia > Terriglobales > Acidobacteriaceae > Acidiflorens. The sequence goes on from CAVSTM010000016.1 coordinate 156,454, forward strand.
TTTTTCCCAGGAGGCGAAGAGAAGACTTCTACGAGGATGCTGGAGCAGGGGACTCAAACGCCGTCCCCTGCTCCAGACCTCATCCCCGGCTAAGCTATGAACAACCCAAACCCAATTCAATGGCACGTGTGTCATTCAAAACTGTCTCACGTTGTGGGTTCAGCCCATCTCACCACGGAGCCACAGAGGCACAGAGAAATTAAAAAGATGGAAAAAACCTTGCTTTTTGCAGGGTTGAAGGTCTTCTCCGTGACTCCGTGACTCCATGGTGGGTTTTGCTCGGGATGGGAACCCCACAATCGCGTCTTGGTCGCCGCCGTTCTAAAATGTAAACATGTCTCGCCTCGATCAGATCGCCGATCTTGAAAAGCGCTTTCTTCTCCCCACCTACAACCGCTACCCCGTAGGCTTTGAGCGCGGCAAGGGTGTTTTCCTCTACGATTTCGAAGGCAAGAAGTATCTCGACTTCGTGGCCGGGCTGGGGGTGAACGCGCTGGGGCATGCTCACCCGCGCATTGTGAATGCCATCCGCGAGCAGGCGGCCCGGGTCATCCACATCTCGAATCTCTACTACAACGAATATCAGGGACAACTGGCCGAGCGCCTGTGCCAGCTTTCAGGTTCTAATTTCGACCGCGTCTTCTTCTCAAACAGCGGCACCGAGGCGATGGAAGGCGCGATCAAGCTGGCGCGTCTTGCTGGACACAAAACCGGCGGCGATGCCAAGTCGCAACTCGTAGCGCTGCGGGGTTCGTATCACGGCCGGACCTTTGGAGCGATGTCTCTGACCGGACAGGAAAAATACCGCAAAGGCTTTGAGCCTCTGCTCGAAGACGTGACTTTTGTAGCGCAGAACGACATCGAAGCGCTGCACGCCGCCGTCAACGCCAACACTTGCGCCATCGTGCTCGAGCCCATCTTTGGCGAAGGCGGAATCTTCGAGTGTTCGGAGGAATTCCTGCTTGCGTGCCGCACCCTTGCCGATCATTATCACGCCGCGCTCATCTTCGACGAGATCCAGTGCGGCCTCGGACGCACCGGCAAAATCTTTGCCTTCCAAAGCTTCGGTGTAGTTCCCGACATCGTTACCATCGCCAAGCCCATCGCCGCCGGAGTGCCGCTCGGCGCGTTCCTGTCAAAAGAACATTTCGCCTCGGCGATTTCGCCCGGACAACACGGCACCACTTTTGGCGGAGGTCCGCTGGCGTGCCGCGTCGGGCTCGAATATCTGGCGATCGTGGAACAAGAGCACCTGCTCGAAAACGTCGTGAAAGTTGGCGGCTATCTGCATCAGCAACTCGAAGACCTGGTCTCGAAATACGCCGCGACTCGCGAAGCCCGCGGCCGCGGATTCATTCAGGGCCTCGTGCTCGACATTCCCGCGCGCCCATTGGTCGAGCAGGGTTTGGCCGAGGGCGTGCTCTTCAACGCCACCCAGGACACGGTTCTGCGCTTCCTGCCGCCGTTCCTGCTGGAGGAAAAACACGTGGATAAGGGCATCAGAGTATTGAAGAAGCTGCTGGGCAAGAAACGAAAGAAGACGCCGAGCGTGGCGGCAGAGGTGGTTGCGTCATAACCAAATTCTCGTAGAGACGGAGCTTGCCCCGTCTCGGCCGCGCTGACGCAGGATTCCGACCAAAAAAGAAGGGGAGCCGGAATTCAGCTCCCCAAGAGCGATAGAGGCGATATCACTTAGTAAGACTCCGTTTGTGAGGATTTCGTTGCCCACAGAAACGCAACATCCCGAAGAAAAATTCGTCCCCGCCGGTGCGCGCAACACGAGCCCGGAAGCTGCGGAGATTAAGACTGAAATTGAAGAGCACTGGCTCGACCTCCCCGACGGACGCATGCGCTACCTCAAGGCCGGGTCAGGTCCGGCGCTCATCCTGATTCATGGGCTGATGGGATACTCCTTTTCCTGGAGATTCACCATCCCCGCGCTGGCGCCGCATACGACCGTCTATGCCCTCGACAACCTGGGCGCGGGTTTGTCGCCAGCGAACGAGGGCATGGACTGCACGGTGCGTGCCACTGCCGAGCGCGTCCTCGAGTTCGCGGACGCTCTTGGCATCAAAGATTTCGACCTGCTGGGCACGTCTCACGGTGGAGGCGTCGCCATCATGGTGGCTGCCATTTGCGTCGAGAGACACGATTCCCGCCTGCAAGGACTGATCCTGGTCGCGCCCGTCAATCCCTGGTCACCGCATGGCAAGCGGCTTGCGCCGTTTCTGGGCAGCACTTTCGGTTCCGTGCTCTTCCGCCACACGATCGAGCGCTGGCGCCTCCTCGATTACCTCTGGCTGCGCCGCTTGTTTAGCGCCAGATCAAAAATCCCTCCCGATTCGCTCGCGGGCTATCGCATTCCGGTAATGAAGAATCACTCGTTCCGTCATGCTTCACACATCATAAGAAATTGGACGGCCGACCTCGCGGAACTGCAAATGGCGCTGCCCAAGATCCGCGATTACCCTATTCTCCTCATCTGGGGAACGAAAGACCGCGCCGTTGATTTTCGATCCGCCGAACGGCTGCGCCGGAATTTTCGCGATGTGCGTCTGGTGGCCTTCGAGGGCGTCGGCCACCTGCCCTACGAAGAGGCGCCCGAGGACTTCAACCGCGCGCTCGTCGATTTTCTTAAGCCTCGTATCAGGGGATCACTTTAGCGATGCCGCAAGTCTTTGAAACCGAACGCCCCCTTTTTTTAGGGGCTGGGCGCCAGCACACGTTTTTTCTGCAACCTGCTAATCTTCCATACTGATCTTCGCTCGATGATCTTCGCTCGACGATCTTCACTCCATGCACCCGACCGTTTTCCACTCGCTGCGCGCATTCATAGCCGACTATGGCTACTGGGCCGTGGCCCTGGCATTGCTGTGCGAGAGCGTCGGCATCCCCGTTCCCGGTGAGATCACGCTTCTGCTGGCCAGTTTTCTGGCCTATTCCGAACACCAGCTCCATCTCGGATGGATCATCGTGGTAGCCACTTGCGCCGCCACACTTGGCGGTGATCTGGGATACGCCGTCGGCCACTATGGCGGGCGTCCTCTGCTCGATCGCTATCAAAGTATCTTTCGGATTTCGTCGGCGACGCTGAAACGCGGTGAGGAAATGTTCGCCCGCTACGGCGCCGCTGCCATTTTCTTTGCCCGCTTCATCTTCGGTTTCCGCACTTTTGCCGGACCGCTGGCCGGCGTACTGCGCATGCGCTGGCAAGCTTTCGCTCTCTTCAACTTTCTGGGCGCGGCCGTCTGGGTCACGGTGATGGCCAGCGCCGGATACCTGTTCGGGCATCATTGGCACAGCTTGCTGCGGGCCATGCAGCGCTTAAATATCGCCGTTTTGATTGTCTCCGGGATCGTGATTCTGTTCTGGTGGTGGAGATACCGCAGCCCGCCTCGGCCGGATAATGACTGACACCAGGAACGATTGGTTGACGTATGGGATGAAAAAGCCGGTCTATTACTTCTTGGGATTTGAAACGCTCAGCGAAAAGGAGGCAATCAGATACTTGCCTTGATTGCTGTCGATCGGATCAAGCTGTAACAGCTCCACACTTCGCGACATAACGAGTCGTGTGCGGTGGTAATAAATCTTCTCCGCCTCGGCGGTGAAATGCGCGAGTTCCACGCGCTGTGCCACTAGAGAGGACTGGAAGATGACGCACACATGATGCTCTCCCGGCTCGACGGAGACGGAGAAATAGGAATTGCCGTGGTTTGCGCCTAGCCATGCTCCGGCCATCGCCAGCTTCACCTTTGGATATCCTAAAGGTGACGCCGGTACCGGCATCGTGAAAAAAGTAAACCCGCGCTTTTCCCGGGTCCGGCTGCGCTAGTGCGGGTTGGGATTCGTCTAGTTTCACCTTGAAGCTGACATTCTCGGGGCCGCAGGCGACGGGAGAAGGGGCAGGCGGGACCTGGGCAAATGCGGATGCCACAAAAAAGCTGCGTGACGAGAGCGAATCTCATTTTCTCTCCTCCAACGGACGGGTCGCTTCCTAAAAGTAACTATAAGCCCTTTGAGCAAGCCTCTTGCGAAATTGACACCGGGTCACTCAGTCGCGAATTTAGCTCCGCTCCCATATTTCCGAATAGTACCGAATTGTGGCTGATGTAAACCGGCCATTACACCAACTTAACGACCCACGGTAATTTCACTTCGCTAGCTCTGCTCCGCCAAAAGTGTCTTCGGTCACTTCCACTCGTCGCTCCGCCGTCATATGCTGGCAGAAGCATCACCCGGCACCGGAGAGCCCCGTGATTTCCGAAAGCACGCCAACCAACCCGCCGTCCTCATCTACCTCCCGCTTGCCACGGCTGGGACTTTCGCAGGTCTGGGTGCGATTCCTGCTGGCCATCGTGGGCCTGACGCTGGCTTTCGGTGCGGCGCTCTTTTCCACGGTATCGCGTGACGCAGGCAACATCTGGGAAACCATCATTCTGGCATCGGCGGCGCTGTTGCTGGCCACCTTCGTCGGCCTGACCACCGTGCCCTACCTGGCGCGTCGCGTGGTTGCATCGCGGGTCCGCGAGGCGATGAATTACGACGTCACGCGCGCCGGCGTGATTTACATCCTGATCAGCGTGGTGGTTGGAATCGCCGCCATTAACACCGGCAACAACCTGCTTTACGTGATCGTCGCCTCTCTGCTCTCTGCTATTCTCGTTTCCGGCATCGCCTCGGCGCTGGTGCTCCGCAGTCTCACGCTCGATGTCCACTTGCCCGAACACGTTTTTGCCGCGCGTCCCATGCTGGCGCGCATCCTCTTGTGCAACACCAGTTCATGGCTGCCCTCGTTTTCCGTGCGCGTGGTTCCCGCCAAGCGCAAGAATAAAAATAAAGAGCGGTGGCAGTGGGAATCCTCGACCTTCGGCTGGCCGCGCAATCGCGTGCCGCAGAACCAGTGGTTCCACCTGCCCGACCGCCGCCTGCGCCGCGTCCGCGAAGAGGAGGAAAAGCCGATCCTGCAAGAATCCGTCTATTTCCCTTTCCTTGCTCCCGGACAGGAACTCCGCGCCGACCTGGAAGTAAATTTCCCTGTCCGTGGCCGCTACTCGCAAAAAAACTTCGGCCTGGCCACACGTTTTCCCTTTTCTTTTCTGATGAAAACCCGCCGCATCAACCTGGCCCGCGAAGTGATCGTGTATCCGGTCGTCGAGCCCACTGAACAATTCCGTGAAGTTCTTCCTATGGTCACCGGCGAGTTCGAAACTTTTGTGCGCGGTCGCGGCAACGATCTTTACCTCATCCGCGAGTACATGCCCGATGACTCCGCCCGGCATGTCGACTGGAAAGCCACGGCCCGCACCGGCGCGCTCAAAGTGCGCGAGTTCAGCCGCGAAGACGAACGCAAACTTCGCATCGTATTCGACAACCCCGCGCCCGGAGTCCTTCCGCCTGTCGTATATGAGCGAGCGGTGCGTCTGGCCGCTTCTCTCGGATGGCACTTCCACCACGAAGATGTCGAAGTCTCCTTCGTCGCCCCGGGGCTGGAGCCAACCGAAGACGTCTTCATTTTCCTGCGCTACCTGGCGCTGGTCGAACCGCAGGAGGTGACCCCGGTCTTTAGCCGTCTTCGGGCCAGTGAAGATTACAATCTGATCGTCACCGCTCGCGATGCCACCGAGATGCCCGCCGCTTTGGCCGCGAGATCCTACGTCATTTCGCTGGCAGCCGGCGGAAACGCGTAGCCGGTTCGGCGAATAAATGACTTCCGAGTCACAAGCGAATCCGCCGGAGCGCGTCTTTTTTTTTTGCTTTTCCCCCGGCGATTTTCGACATATACTCCTACTCCGCTGCAGGTCCAGACATAATACGATTTTGCTTCCTTCATTCGTTCAAGACGAATTTGATGCTGCTCGCCGGGCACATCGCGTTTCCGGCACATGCCCACGGGAGGTGCAAATGTTGATCTGTGATCTGCTCAGGAATCAAGTCACAATATCCGCCGAGGCCCAGCAAACCGTTCTCGACGTCGCCCGCATGATGTTTGAGCACAACATCGGCGCCGTACCGGTTCTGCAAGATGGCCGGCTGACCGGCATTTTTTCCGAACGCGACTTGATGATCCGGGTGGTGGTCGACGGCAAGGACCCCGCCCGTACCCTGGTCAGCCAGGTCATGACTGAAGATCCGCTGACGGTTGCTCCGAACGATCCGCTGGAGACCTGCATGACCCTGATGAGGCGGCATGGGTTTCGCCATCTGCCGGTCTGCGCGGGACGGGAACTGAAGGGCGTCATCTCCTTGCGCGACATCCTTCTCCACAACCTCGACGAAAAAGACGATGAAGTGCGCATGATGCGCGCTTATCTGCATTCCGCGCCCGAGGCCGGATAAGGCGTGCCCCTCAGCCCCGGGGTTGGCTTGAGGCTAGCTCGCCAGAGGGTAATGGTTACCAAGGTTACCTAAGTAGGTTGACCTAGCAGGGCAACCGGCCTCAGGATGTGAAGGAGGGCAAGACGCGTCGGTTGTTGGTCGCATCCTTCCCCAGTAAGAAAATGACTCTTAACAGCCATACCGTCGCCCTTTGCTTGTGGTGCTCGCAACCGATACTGCAATCGGTGGTGGCTTTGATTTTTTGGCGCCGTAAGCTGCACAAGCAGTTTCCGGTATTTTTCTTGTTCCTCCTGGTGCAGGTTGTTATTTTTTCCGTGATCTTTCCTCTTTGGCTCTCCGGCAATTACTCGCTATATTTCGGACCTTTCTGGCTGGGCGAGGCGATCAACGCGTTTCTCGGCTTCAAGGTTATTCATGAGATTTTCCTCGACGTGTTCCGCCCCTATCACACACTGAAAGACCTGGGCACTCTGCTGTTCAAGTGGGCGGGTGTGGTGATGCTGCTGGTTTCGGTGGTCGTCGCCTTTTCGAATTCTCTCGACCGGCATCTGCTCTGGCACATCCTCACCACGCTGCAACGCTCGGTCCGCATCGTGCAGGTTGGCCTCATCCTTTTCTTAATCCTGTTTGCACGTTTCCTGGGAGTGTCTCGGAAGCAGGTCAGTTTTGGGATCTCTTGCGGCTTCGGGATCCTTGCCGGGGTTGAGTTGATGCTGATGGCGTTGCATGCGGGAGGACTTGTCAAGCTCGGAAATCTCAACCTGATCAACATGGCCGCTTGTATTCTCGCCATTTTCGTTTGGTTCAGCTACGCGCTCTCGCGCCAAGCCGTCCGTGTGCGCGCCGCCAACCACCTGCAGACCGAGCGATGGGAACAGGGCTTGGCGGATCTTCAACACCCGACGTCTTCTGGTTCGCTGATCCCGATGTTTGAAGGCATGGTGGAACGCGCATTTTCGCGGAGTTCGAATCTGGAATCCGCCGAGGATCATATCCCGCTCCACCACCCCGGTAATCCGCCCAAAGCCAGCTCCGCCGTGGTCGGTTCCAGCAGCTGAGCATACCCCTAGCAATCCCTCAAAACCGGTCTGCGAAAAAACCTTGTCAAGAGGATTTTGTGGGCAGTTCTCAACTACTCTCCTAGAGCCTTAAGCGAAGCGATTCTATTCAAACCATTACTTTAAGAAACCAGCGTAAACACCTTTCAAAATGACTGCCGAACGGCTCAGTCGATTTTCGGCGTGTCCGGTAGTTTGTCACATTGTTCGGTGCTCTTGACTAACCTCCAATGAATCAGAAAGTTGCAGAGTTGTGTATAATGCGTCCCGCCGGAGGTTAGCGGTTTCGTGCCACTTCTCGGCAGACCCTAAGGAGAAAGTGAAAACCATGAAACGTTCGCTCAGAGCGTTACTGCTGTTGGTAGGTCTGGTAGGGACGTTTGCGTTTGCTGCGATCCCAAGAGTTCCAACTCAGGACGGACCGTTCCCGTGTCCGAACAGAGGTCCAAAATGCGAAGATGACGTCGCTATAACCAGTCACTTAAAAAGCTGACGTTGCTATTCGCATTACAAAAATGCAATTTTCCAGGCCGGCCTTCAGTGGTCGGCCTTTTTTTTCATTTCGCATCTTTCTTATCCTTATCTCTGGTTTCACTTTTCACCTTAATGACGGCGGACGGTTTTTCTTCTCCCGATCCTTTCGCATTCTCTCCCTGGAGGTTCGTCTCGTCGGTGTTGTTGCTGATGTACTGCACGATGATCGAGATTCACCGGTTCGATGGGTCCAGTGAATCCTTCGGGTTGCGCAGACGCTGGTCCGCAAGACCTCGCACTTGCGAGATCTGATCGCCGCGCAATCCCGATTGCTGCATCAGTCGCCGCGCCGCGTTCGCCTGGTCGGACGAGAGTTCCCAGTTGCTGTAACTGCTTTTGCCGGTGAAAGGTTTAGCGTCAGTATGCCCCTCGACCGAAATAATATGGTTGGGAACTTTTCCCAATTCCGCCGCCAGCAGCCTCGCGATCTCGTGCCCACTCTGGTTGAGCACGGCACTGCCGCTGCCGAAGAACGTTCCGTTCGCCGATTCCAGCAACTCGATGCGCAGACCTTCCGCCGTCACCGTGATCTCGATATTGTTTTTCAGCTTATCGAGGTCCTTGATGCTTAGAATGCTTTTTTGCATCTGCTCCTTGAGCTTCGTCAAGTCTTGGGTGGGCAGTTGGGGAGTCTCGCCCGTGCCGGTCAGACCGCTTCCAGTCTGCTTCCCGGTGCCGCTGGGATCTTTGAAGTAACCGCTGATCGCCACCTGAATCGACTTGCTGCTGTTCATCAGCCACAACACGATGAACAGTGCCATCATGGCCGTGACGAAGTCCGCATAGGCTACTTTCCAGGCGCCACCGTGATGGCCGCCATGGCCAGCCTTTTTCTTGATGATGATGATGATGATGATGATGGGTGGTGTCCCCATGTGCGTGTTTATCCCGCGACCGCGGCGCTAGCATCCGCCGCTCCATCGCTCCAACCGCTGCTGCTGCCGCTTCGGCTTTCGCGCCCCGGCAAGCCTCTTCGACCGCCGAGAACGAAGGACCCGCCCCACCATGAAACTTTCGAATCGGTTAGCAGGTTCCATACGGTTTCAGCCGTCGTCGCCACGGTCACCGGACTGGCCGAGGTCAAGATCGCCAGAAACTCATTCTCTCCCCAAAAATCCCAAAAAGCTTTCCCCGTCCAGGCTGCGTCGCAACGTGTGCGCGGCGGTGCGCAGAAAAGGCGCGACCGATTGCGGACCATGTTTTACGCGAAACTCCTCCAACCTTAATACTCGAATTCGCAGCAGCCCGAAGCCGAGATGCGAATCCTCCAAGCCAGCGTTGCATTCGTTCAGCACGGATTGTGTCAGCCGCCGGAAGGACCCGGACGACTCCTCGTCGTTTGCAAACGCCGCTTCGAACAGAACCGTCGCACCTCCGATCGCGCCACTCCGTTCGCCGATCGGCAGCGTGCGGACATTCACCGGTACACGGTGTCGACTCTTATGCAGAAAGAAAGCGGTGCACGACTGCGGTCGCCGCTCGGTGAGAGTCACCGTTACCGGGCGTTGCTCGCCACTGATGCTATTGCCCTGCCGGTCGCAGGCCTGCACCACTGCCAGGACATGTCCCACCACTTCGTGCGCCAGATACCCGGTGATGTGTTCCGCGCCATGGTTCCAAAAACGGATCCGCCGTTCCCGGTCCACGATGTAAATCCCCAGCGGCAAGTCTTCCACCAAATGCCGGAATAGCTTCGGATCGTCGAGAAGGTTAGAAAACATGACGAGACACGCCGCCTTCAAGTTTCATCGGCAGTCAAGCAGGGAACTTCAGGAGGCAGAAGAGCGGCAGGGAAGTGAACTGTGCCGTGCACGCCCAGCGGAAATTACGGTGAATATTCGCCGACGAGCGAATCGTTAGGAATCAATGTGGCGATGCCCACCTGTTATCCTAGGGGCGTTCACCAGTTACCTGGTGGGAAGCCAAGTCAGACACCGCTGGGATCTTCCGCTTCGGACCCAGTCCCTGAGGAAACATGGCCGCACTGATCGATGCCATCGACGTAAAGCGCAAAATGTTTTTCGAGGTCGAAAATACCCCATTCGTGTGCCTGGAAGCGGAGGTTTCCACCCCTACCGCCAGGGGCGCCCAGACCCTGGTCCGCCTGAAGATGCGCAACCTTCTCACGCGCGCGGTCTTTGATAAGACATTTAAGGCCAGTGACAGGTTCAAGGAACCGGACCTCCAGATGGTCGAGGCATCCTACCTGTACAGCGACGGAGATGGTTTCCACTTCATGGACCAGGAAAGCTTCGAGACCCTCACCCTTTCCGGCGAGATGGTTGGAGACGCTCTGGACTTTATCGTGGAAGGAGCCATCATTCAGTTGCATAAATACAACGGCAACCCCATCGGGCTGCAGCTACCGGCCCACGTGGAGCTGAATGTCACTTATACCGAACCCGGTGCCCGCGGTGACACAGGAAGCAGCAACGTGACCAAGCCGGCGAAGCTGGAGACTGGCATCGAGATCCGGGTTCCCCTGTTCATTAAAGAAGGAGAAACAATCAAAGTATCCACAGAGACGCGGGAGTTCGCGGGGCGGGCATGATCCCACGCTAATGGCGCATGGATCGGGATGTTCATAAACTTCCGATTCAGCCGATTCCTAAAAGCGAGATGCTGGACTTCCGGTTGGTCGGCTACTCGAAAACTACCGCGACCCCAACGGGCGTGCCAGTTCTGCCGCATCGAAAATCGGAGGCTGGCACGTGAACCCAGAGCACACAACCGCAAACGATCGCCCGTCAAACGGTCGTCCCCCGGCGAGCGCCGGAAGACTCGGAATCGTCTCCGCCAAAGCCGGAGGCAGGTTCTGCGCGACCGCCTTATCGGCGTCCAACCGCAGCACCGCCGTACTCAAGCCTAGCGGCCGCACCGCAGCCCGATAAAGCTCCGCGGCCACGGCATCCTTCCCGACCACCACCACCTGCCTGTGCGGCTGGAGGAATCGAACCACCGCCAGCCCGTAAGTCGCCGCAAAAATCCCGTGCTGCCCCGCGACTCCCGCGTAGACTTCCAGCGTTTGCTCGACTTTGTCGCGATACAACGCGTCTTTATTCGATGAACTGTTGGCGTAACCATCCAGACGCAGCAGCGCAATCGCCGCCGCCGAATTTCCCGCCGGAGTCGGTGAATCCTGAAACGGTTTCCGCCGTGTTCCCAGAATGCCCAGCGCGCTCTTTTCATCCGAGGCTGCGCGCGTATCAAAAAATCCCCCAGCCACCGGATCGAAGAACTGCGCCACCATCGCCTCTCCGATCGACCGCGCAAAACGAAAATAGCTCAAGTCCGCCGTCGACTCATAAGCATCGAGACAAGCAATCACCGCAAAAGCATAATCATCCAGCACGCCGGAAATTTCGCGTTGCTCCGTCCGGGCGTCCGAGAAAGTCCCCGAGAACTTCTCGGAGTAAGCAATCACATGCCGCATCCCGCGCTCCGCATTCCATCCCTCGGAAAGCAGTCGATCGAGCGAGCGCAAAGCAAAGTGCCGCGCTTCCGCCAGATCAAGCACCTTGGCCGCCTCCAGATACGCCGAAACGCACATAGCGTTCCAGCCCGCATAAACCGTCTTGTCCACATAAGGTGTGGGACGCAACAGCCGCGCCGCGTACATCTTCTTCTTAGCCGCATCCAGCAGTGCGTGCGCCCGCTCTTTCGGAATATTCAGCCGCCCGGCAATTTCCTCAGCCGACCCACGAATGCAGAGCACATTCTTCGCCGGATTGTGATGCATGTCCCCGGCTTCCTGAATGTCGTAATAAATCCTTGCCACCGCAAATTCATCTTCGTTCAGAGCCGCCCGCGCTTCCTCCAGCGTCCAGGTGAAATAATCGCCGTCATCGTCCATCGAATAGTCGGCATCCTGCGAAGCGTAAAAGCCGCCATGCGCGCGGTCACTGAGCGATTCGTCCATCCAGCGAATGATGTCGCGTGCCACCCCGGCGAAGAAGTCGTCCCCCGTCGCCTGATAAGCATGCACATAATTTTTCAGCAGCTCCGAGTTGTCGTAACACATCTTCTCGAAGTGCGGCACGATCCAACGCTCGTCCACCGAGTAGCGATGGAAGCCGCCTGCTAACTGGTCATAGACGCCGCCGCGCGCCATTTTCTCCAGCGTGTGGACAAAAATATTGCGCAGCTCTTCATGTCTCGCACCATCATGTCCTACACTAACGCCCGACACCGTGCGAACATACTGATCCATCACCAGATCGAGTGCCGCCGGATGCGGAAACTTGGGCGCGCTTCCAAATCCGCCGTTAACCGGATCAAACATCTCGCGAGCCGATTCCAAAATCGCGTCAATTACGGTACCCGAAACCTTCCCGCCGCCCGAAAAAGACTCCGCCCGCGAGATCGCGCTTTCGACCATCTGCGCCTGCTCCATCACATCGCCGTGCTTGTCGCGATAAGCCTGAGCAATCGAAAGCAATACGCGCTTAAAACTAGGCCGCCCATACGAATCCGCCGGGGGAAAGTAAGTCCCTCCATAGAATGGTTTGCCGTCGGGAGTAAGAAACGCCGTAAGCGGCCACCCGCCCTGTCCCGTGAGCGAGGCCACGGCCAGTTGGTACCGGCTATCAATATCCGGACGCTCGTCCCGATCCACTTTTACCGCGATGTAATGCTCGTTAACAATCGCTGCCACCTCGGCATCGTCATACGACTCGCGGTCCATCACATGACACCAATGGCACCAGACGGCTCCAATATCCAAAAGCATCGGCTTGTTAGCCGCACGAGCCGCCGCAAAAGCCTCCTCCCCAAATTCGTGCCACTGGATAGGCTGATGCATAGCCGACCGCAGATAGGATGAAGAAGCGCGGGCCAGAGCGTTGTGGGAGGAGTCAGTCATGCATCTAGTCTAGCGTGGCAGCGGGGAGAGTGCGTGGCGATCCATCTTACTTAAACGACGATTTGTGGTTGCGCATCCGCCGAGCGTGCAATTCGGGAAACGAACTCGCTGGGAGTGGCAAGCGCGAAGAGCTTGGGATGGCCATCCTCAAGGAATTCAGACGTTAGCCGCTGGGTCCAAAATTTGGCATGCTCGGTCAACGCCGCTCATCTCCGGCTAGGGACGCGGGGTCAGGGTCGGCATAGGCTGCTGCTGGGGTTCTGATTCGTCGTGAATCGGTCGGGTGTAGTCGTCGGCATTGGTTACGTAGCACGGCAGCGGATTCTTTTGCCGCGACAGGTTTAATGGCGGCGCGCCCTCCGAATACTTAAGCCGGGGCCGCTGCTGGCGCCAGTCTCCTGTCTGGCCCTTCGCGATTTGAGCCAACGGCTCATCACACTGCGGATCTCTCACCGTCCGCACTTCGTGTAAGGTGGAATACTTGAGACCCTCGTCAGACAACCGTGGCTGGTAGGGGAGAAAGGTATACACCAGCTTTACCAATCGTGATTCGCCTTTCGACAATTCCTTCTCAGCAACAAAAATTTCGTCACTTGCGAAGAATGAAGAGCGGGGATGATTCCAAGCCAAGGCCACGAGGCGCAGACGCATCGTTTCTTTCTGCGGCACTGGCCACGGCAGATTCCCTCGGGCGGACTCCGCTCCGCTTAGAACCCACACCGCCATCATCAGAATCACGCTCGGAAACCTGGCCATCTTCGAGGAATCCTTGGTCCTGTCCTTCCTCCTTTGATGCTACGTGCTTAATGTCGGTCGCGCACGTGCGGCAAAAATCGGTAGGGCATCTCCCGACAGCCTCGCCAAATCGTTCTTGAAAATCGCCACGGCGCGCACCGCGTTTGCCAAATCTAGCTGGCTCTCAAGGTCGGTTGTGAAAGGCGCAACCATCGTCGGTGGTCCGTCCGATGTCCGCTGACAAGCATAGTGTCTTTGCGACCAAAGTACGAACCGGATACCGGGGCGAGCGATGTCACGTGCAAAATACTGGGCAAAAAGATGAACACCGGGTTCATCCCCGAAGTTACCTTCCGAATTCCGGGGCCGCTGCCTAGAATCAAGCGAAACACAGCGAGACAAAGACCGCAATCCCGGGTTAAACCTACAGGTGTTTCATTCTGCCGAAAGGCTTATCTAGAGGAGACCCTGAAAACTGCACGACATCGCGCCGTACTGCGCTTGGGCGGGCTTTCTTTCTGTCGCAATAACTAAGAGCCCAGCTTCTTGGCCATCGCGAAATAAATCTCGACCGCCTCCACCAGTTGCGCTTTCTCCACAAACTCGCCCTCCGTGTGGGCCACGTGAATCGAGCCCGGCCCCAGTAGCAGCGGCTCGCCCCAGTTGGTCAGCGACGGAACGTCGGTAGTGAAAGCCGCAACCATGGTCGGCAACCCGTCCAGCGTTCGCAGCCTCAGGAACGGAGTCTCGCGGGTGAAGTGAACCTCGGCAAGCTCGCCGACCGCCTCCGTGATTTCGCGGCGCAGCGCGTCCGCCGGGCCCACTAGCCTATAGAAAAGATCAGCCTTGGCAAAATCGGAAATCACATTCGGAGCGCGCCCGCCCTGAATTGAGCCGACGTTCTTCGTGCAAGGCCCAACCACGGCGTCTTCGGGAAGTCTCATCGCGTGCAACCGGTGCAGAGCTTCCACCAGTTTGTCGATCGCCGACTCGCCCAGCTCCGGATACGCCGAGTGCGCCATCTTTCCGCGCGCCACAAGTTCCACGTGCAGCGCGCCCTTACTCGCCAGCGCCAGTTTGTTCTCGGTGGGCTCGCCGTTAATCATGAAGCGCGCGCCGATCGCATGCTGATTGGCCAACTTCGCGCCGATCGAGTCCCGCTCCTCGCCAACCAGAAACAGCAGCCCGACGAAAACGCCCGCGCCGCGCAGCTTCTCCGCCGCCAGAATCTCGGCCGCAATAATTCCCTTGGCATCGCAAGAGCCGCGCCCGTAAATGCGCCCGGCGTTTTCCGAAGAGGAGATGAACGGCGGCACCGTATCCATATGTGTGGAGAAAACGATCTCCGGACGACCATGTCCCGGCCACATGGCCAGAACGTTAGCGCGCGCACCCTCGACCGGCATCTTCCGAGCGTCCAGACCGCGCCGCCGCAGCTCGTCGCAAAGAAAATCCCCCACCGCACTTTCATTCGGAGTGGTGGATTCGATATCGATCAGTTGCCGGGTAAGTGCAAACAGGTCCATGCAGGAGAGCGTAACAGTCGTTGGTCGCTGGTCGCTAGTCGCTGGCAAGCAGATTCTCTACAATACTTAGCGACGAATGCCTAGCAAACGACTAACGACCAACGACCGCCCCGTGCCGCCTGAAACTTCGACAATCCGCTCCCTATTCCTCGCCGGCCCCGCCGGACGCCTGGAAGCCCTGCTCAACGCCGGATCGCCCGACGCGACGCATGCCGCCGTGGTCTGCCATCCGCATCCACTCTATGGAGGAACGCTGCATAATAAAGTTGTCTTCCACGCCATGAAGGCGCTCAACCACTTCGGGTTTCCCGTACTGCGTTTCAACTTCCGCGGCACCGGCCTCAGCGAAGGCGAGCACGCAAACGGCGTCGGCGAAGTCGAAGACGTGCGCGCCGCCCTCGTCTGGCTGGAACGCGAATACACGCTGCCCGTAATCTTCGCCGGCTTTTCTTTCGGCGCCGCCGTAGGATTGCGTGCCGCCTACGCCGACGACCGAGCAAGTGCGCTCATCGCCCTCGGCCTACCCGCTGTCGCCGTCGAAGATCGCATCTACGATTTCGAATTCCTGCGCACGTGTACTAAGCCCAAACTCTTCGTTAGCGGATCGCGCGATCAGTTTGGACCTGCCCGTAAACTCGAAGCGCTGGTCAACACCTTCGCTGATCCCAAGAAGCTAGTCCGCATCGAAGCCGGAGATCACTTCTTCGAAGGAAGACTCAAGGAGATGCGAGTAGCCATCGAAAAGTGGATTCGGGAGACATTGGCCGTCCGATAAGTCGGATAAAGAATGACCGCCAATCCGTACGCCGACTATGAGCTATCTCAGGAAGCACCTGTAGGGTGCGCCCAAAATAGGTAGTGAAGACGCCTGATTTCCAACACTCGCCTCCCCGTCGGGACGCGCCATCACGGGATCTGAGCGATAACGGCAACGTCGAACTTCGAATAGTACTTCTTAACGTCGTTGGTCCCGTACTTGTCGCGGAATTTCTCGACCACGGACGAGACCCGTGTGGGATCAGCTATCGGAGCGGCCTGAAATTGGGCCTCTGCGCCCCGCGCATCGAACCGAATCATCGGGTTCTTGAGCACGTTCTTGTACCACTGTGTATCCGACCCCTGCACCGGCAGGAGATACAGCATGTCGTTCTCCAATACGAACCAAACCGGGATTGAGATTGTGCGTCCTGATTTTCTGCCGGTCACAGTGATTTTAATTTCGCGATATCGGGAAAGGCGGTCTCTTAGAACATCGTTCCGCGCTGGCATTGTTCACTCCTCGATTCTTTAACTGATCGTCGCCGGACTCACTTGCGGTATTGCTCGTCGGCGACCTGCTCCATCCAGTCGACAACCTTCCCGTTGAGCCTTTCCTGAATGGCGATGTGCGTCATGGCGGTGGAAGGCGCAGCCCCATGCCAGTGCTTCTCGCCGGGCGAGAACCAGACGACATCGCCGGGGCGGATCTCCTCGAGAGGGCCACCTTCGCGCTGAGCCCAGCCGCAGCCAGCCGTGACGATGAGGGTCTGACCGAGCGGATGTGTGTGCCATGCAGTCCGTGCTCCGGGCTCGAAAGTTACGCTGGCGCCTTGAACAAATGCCGGATCGGGCGCCTGAAAAAGCGGATCGATTCGTACGGCGCCTGTGAACCACTCTGACGGTCCCCTGGCAGAAGGTTGAGAGCCAATTCTCTTGATTTCCATTTTCTGATCCCCTCAGTTGCAATCTGGATAGGTCGCGTCCATGACCGCATTGTATCCAAAGGGCTCGGGCTCGTAGTTAAGATGACTTTTGGCAACCAGCAACTGTCTCTATAATCCCGTCCATGTCCGATCTATCTCCCGAGCGCGAACAGCGATTCCGCCGCATGCGCGAAGTCGCCCGCGAGATCTTCACCTCCGCGCTGAAGAACGCCTCCATCGAAAGCGCCTTCGCCCGCAACATCCACTGTGAGCGGCGCGTCCTGCGCATCGGAGACGATCTACACGATCTCGACGCCTACCATCGCGTCTTCGTCGTCTCCATCGGAAAAGCCGCGCACACCATGGCAGCCGCTCTCGAAGCCCAAGTCGGCGGCAGCCTCGAAGGGATAGTCGCATCGTCGGTCGAGCCCCTGAGTCAAGTCCGCGGCTTCCGCTATTTTCGCGGCGGACATCCCACCCCCACCGCCGAATCCATCAGCGCCGCCAGCGCCATTCTCAAATCGCTGAATGCTCTCGACTCCACTTCACTAGCCATCTTCATGCTTTCCGGCGGTGGCTCGTCAATCGTCGAAAAGCCGGTCGCGATGTTGAAAGACGACGACATCTCCCTGCCCGACCTCGCCGCCACCTACCGCGCGCTCGTGCACTCCGGCGCGCCCATCGCCGAGATCAACGCTATCCGCAAACATCTCTCCGACGTCAAAGGAGGACGCCTAGCCCAGGCCGCCTATCCCGCCCAGCAGGTTTCGATTCTTGTCTCCGACGTGCCTGACGATACACCCGACGCGCTCGCCTCCGGCCCCACCATGCCCGATTCCACTACCATTCATGATTGCGAGCGCATTGCCGCCCAATACGATCTCATCGATCAACTCCCCAAATCCGTCGGAGATCTCTTCCGTCAGCACGCCCTCGACGAGACGCCCAAATCCGACGACCCCGCCTTCGTCCGCGCCCGCTGGTGGACCGTGCTCTCGAATAAGGTGGCCATCGACGAAGCCGCCATCGCCGCCACCCGCGCCGGTTTCGCCGTCGAAGTCGATAATTCCTGCGACGACTGGCCCTACGACCAAGCCGCCGCGTACATGGTCAACCGTCTGCGCGAACTGCGAAGCACCGTGTCGCGCGTCTGCCTGATCTCCGGCGGCGAAGTGACCGTGGCCGTCCGCAATGGCGGCATCGGAGGACGCAACCAGCAGTTCGCCCTCGCCTGCGCCGAACAAATTTCAAGACACGACATCACCGTGCTCAGCGCCGGCACCGACGGCATCGATGGCAACAGTCCCGCCGCTGGCGCCGTAGTCGATGGCAGCACCCTCGATCGCGCCGACGCCCGGGCTGGCGATCAAGCCGCCGGCGCCGAAGCCGTGCGCCACGCGCTTTCCACCTTCAACGCCTATCCTCTTTTCGACGCGTTAGGCGACTCCGTCATGACTGGTCCCACCGGAAACAATCTTCGTGACCTGCGCATCCTGCTGGCTTACTAATCCGCGCGCCGCTACTTCTCGCCCGGTAAGGACATTCGCCAAATATTCGCTATTGCATAAGGCGATGCGCTTTCGCGAGTCCAATGTCGACGCGCGCTAACGCCTTACGGTTCATGGATTTACAGCTGCCGTAAATTCTTGTAAATCTTCCTCGGCGCCAGCAGCACCGCGCCTTCAGTCTGCATCCAATCTGTTAAAATCAAACTAATTCACCCGGAGGTTTTAGATTGAAACGGACATTGCGCCTTGGCATCCTCTTATCTCTTGTCTGCGGTTCCGTGGCAGCGTTCTCGAATTTTGCGCAGGCCCAGAAGATCGACGTTGCTTTCGGCGTCAGCACATTAGCAGCTCCCTCGGCCAATTTTACGCAAGGCGTTGAAACCGCCCCATCGCTTAGCGGCGGCGCCTATCCCGGCTTTAGCGGCGATTTTATCTTCTGGCACCATGTGGGTTTCGGAACCGAAGTCTATTGGAGAGCTTCCCAAAGCAACGATTACCTCGGCTCCGGTTATAATTATCGTCCGCTCCTATATGACTTCAACGCCGTTTACTCGCCCAAGCTCGCCAGCCACACCTACCTGGAACTGTCCACCGGCATCGGCGCGCTGAGCACGCGCTTTTACACCGGAACCATTTGCGGGCCCTATAGCTGCACCAATTACCAGTCCAGCAACCACTTCATGGGAGACTTCGGCGCCGGCATCAAGTTTTATCCCAAGGGTGGTTTCTTCATCCGCCCCGAGGCGCGCCTTTACCTGGTCAACAACAACACCTCGGACTACAGCTCCGCGGTCTACAGCTCCTCATACGCCACCCGCGTCGGCGCCTCCATCGGCTACACCTTCGGTGGTGGACGATAGCCACTGTTTTAGATTTTTCATCCTGAGCGAAGCGAAGGACCTCCTGCTTGCCGAATTTGGCAACAGGCAGGTCCCTCGTGACGCTTCCATCTTCTGAATTTCTCGTCCGTCCCAACTTGCCAGTGGCCCGCTTCACCCATCCCGCATTATGATAGAGCCATGAATTTCGGCTTCTCCGGCGAGATGATCTTCATTTTTTTTCTGGCGCTGATTCTATTCGGCCCCAAGAAAATGCCGGAGATCGGCCGCCAGGTTGCTCGCTTCCTCAACGAGTTCCGGCGCGCTTCCAATGAATTTCGCTCGCAGATCGAGTCCGAAATCAATTCGCTCGATAACGCCAGCAGCCCCCGGCAGCAGATCCTGCCGCCCCTCCACGCCCCGCTCGGTTCGCTAGCCAATCGCATCTTCAACCCCCCGGCGGCTGAAAAACTGGAAGCCGCGGAAGTTACCGCCAAAAACACCGTTGCCGAAAATGCCGCCGTAGAGACGGGGCTTGCCCCGTCTCCCGATCCTGCTCCCGTTCCCAGAGTTGAAGCTCCGAAGGTTGCGCCCGATGCCTGAATCGGCCGTCTCCTCACCTGTGGACGAATCCAGCAAGGAGAAAATGCCCACCATGGGTTTCCTCGACCATCTCGAGGAACTCCGCAAAAGGATCGTCTATTCCCTCGTGGCCGTTATTGCCGGCTTCTTCATCTGTTGGTTCTCCGCGTCGCGCCTTGTCGGCATCATGCAACGTCCGATCATCGACGTGTTGCACAAGTACGGTCTGCCGGAAAAACTGGTCTATCTCAATCCCGTTGACCCTTTCAATCTGTATCTCAAGGTCGCCGGGGTGGCGGGTCTCTTCCTGGCCTCGCCGTTTGTCCTTTACCAGCTGTGGCTGTTTATCGCACCCGGCCTTTACCGGAATGAGAAACGCTTCGTCCTGCCCTTCATGGTTTCCAGCGTGAGCCTGTTTTTGGCGGGTGGATATTTTGGCTACCGCGTGGTCTATCCCCAGGCGCTCACCTTCCTGATTGATTTCGGCAAACAGTTCCAGCCGATGATCACCATTGAGGAATACACGCAGTTGTTTGTGACCATCGTTGTCGGTATGGGCGCGATCTTCGAGATGCCCATCCTGGTCTTCTTCCTCGCACTGATGGGCATCGTCAGCGCCGGCTGGATGTGGCACAACATCCGTTATTCGATCCTTGGGATCTTCATCGTCGCCGCCATCATCACGCCCACTCCCGACATCGTGAACATGTGCATCTTTGCCGCGCCCATGGTGGCGTTATACGTCCTGAGCATCGCCATCGCCTGGCTCGTGCATCCCAACCAACGTAAGAAGCGCGCGGAGAAAAAATCCTAACCACAGAGAACACGGAGGATCACGGGGGAAGCCATGAAAAAACCCACAACTAACACCGAAATTTGCCAGGCCTTCCCCTGTGTTTCCCTGCGTCCCCTGTGGTTAAGGATTTGCGCGGCGTTGTCACTGGCCATGGCCGTGGCGAACACCGCAGCGTGCGCCAAGGGAACCTCCGCCGATGCCACCAGCGCAGCCCCCAAATCCGAATTAATCGCGTCTGCGTCCGCTCCCATCGAACCCGCGCCTGCCGATTCCACCCCGCTCCCGCACATCGACGCCAAGCGTGCCTTCCAGTACACCCGCGAAGTCGCGGCCTTCGGCGAGCGCTACATGGGCAACGAGAATCACAAGAAACTGGAGCGCTACATCCTCGACCATCTGAAAGGCGACGAAGTTGAAGACGATGCCTTCACCGCCGATACCGTGGGAGGCAAGTTCCCCGTCCGCAACATCATCGCGAAATTTCCCGGCACCAAAGACGGCATCATCGTCATCATGGGCCACTACGACACCAACTATCCGCTGCGCAATACCGGGTACGTGGGCGCCAACGACGGCGGCTCATCCACCGCCGTCCTGCTCGAATTCGCCAACCAGTTGCGCGGCGGATTGCGCGGCGAGGGACCGGGTAAGAAGCGCGATGGCTACAGCGTCTGGCTGGTCTGGACCGACGGGGAGGAAGCGGTGAAGACCTGGTCCCCCACCGACAGCGTCTACGGCTCCCGCCATCTCGCCGAGAAATGGGAAAAAGACGGCACGCTCAAAAAGATTAAAGCGCTGATGGTCATGGACATGATCGGCGACGCCGACCTCGATATCCAGCGCAATACCAAGGGCGCTCCCTGGCTCCTCGATCTCATCTACACCGCCGCCGAGCGCCTCGGTTACCAATCCCATTTCTACGCTCAGGAGGGCGCCATCGAAGACGATCACATTCCCTTCTTCGACCGCGGCGTCCCCACCGCCGACGTCATCGACCTCGATTATGGCTACAACAACGTCTTCCATCACACCCCGCAAGACACCATGGACAAGCTAAGCCCCAAGAGCCTCCAAATCGTAGGCGATACCACCCTCGAAACCATTCGCCTGCTCGACCAACGCTAAGGTTGGGTCTAACCCCAACTTTGTCCTCCACACAAGTTTGTCAGTCGTTCCGGTTGTCATCCCGAACGAAGTGAGGGATCGGCAGTTTGCCAAAAGTCGGCCAAGCGTGATTCCTCTGCCGCCCGGACAGATCCCCGATATACTCCCTCCGAGTGCCCGCCTATGAAGAGCCCAATCCAATCTCGGAGATCGATTCCTGGAATGCGCCGGCGGATGACAGGCGTCGCGATGGCCGTTCTGATCGTTTTTCTACCAGCGCTCGTCAGCCGATCAGCACAAGCGCAGACATTCACTCTGCTCTATACGTTTACGGGCGGCGCAGACCGGGGTGCCCCGATCGGCGGCTTGATTATGGACGCGCAAGGCAACCTATACGGCACCACGCAGGGAGGCGGAAATCTTGCCTGCCCGCACGGTTGCGGAACTGTGTATAAAGTGGATCCGACCGGCAAAGAGACCGTGCTCTACAGTTTCACAGGGACGGGCGGGGACGGTTCCTTTCCCCACGGAAGCTTGGTGTGGGACGCGCAGGGCAACCTGTATGGCACAACCGTAGGTGGTGCACTGGCAATTACGGCACCCTGTTCAGGCTGGATTCGGCCGGCAACGAGACCATACTTTACAGCTTCACCGGGGCTGGGGACGGCGGAAATCTCGGATACGGCGCTTTGGTTCTGGATGGTCAGGGTAACCTCTATGGCACTACTGATGTCGGCGGGGACCTTACATGCTATGCGGGACGGGGCTGCGGGACGGTGTTCAAGGTGGATCCGACCGGTAAAGAGACCGCGCTGCATAGCCTCACCGGAACGGGCGGGGACGGCATAATGCCATCCGGCGGTTTGGTGCAGGATGCGCAGGACAGCCTCTATGGCACTACGGAACTTGGCGGAGTAAATGCTGGCCCTTCTGGCTACGGAACCGTGTTTAAGGTAGATACGACTGGCAAGGAAACCGTGCTCTTCAGTTTCAACTTGATTGGCGGCTACGACCCTTGGGCGGCGTTTGTTCTTGATCCTCGGGGCAACCTCTACGGCACCACTCGCCAAGGTAGCAAGGGTGTCGATGGCGGGCCAGGGGTTGTATTCAAACTAACCAGGAAGAACAATGAGATCGTGTTGCATCGCTTCGATGGTCTCAAGGACGGCCATTTCCCTACCGCCGGCGTAGTAAGAGACGCGCAAGGCAATCTCTATGGCACTACCTCAATTGGTGGCGCTGGAAATTGCGGGACCGTGTTTAGGGTGGATAAGGCCGGCAAGGAGACCCTTCTCCATAGCTTCACGGGGCTAAGTGACGGCGGCTTTCCATATGCGGGGCTAGTGCAGGATGCGCAGGGCAACCTTTACGGTGTGACTGCCGGCGTCGATCAAACGACCGGAACGGGTATTCAAACTGACTCCCTGAAGAGGAATACCGGCCCTTCCCAGCCGCGACTTTCTGTGCATTGAGAACCGAGCTACGAGTTCCTGCTAGAATTTTCTGCAGCGCCCGTGTGGGGGCGACTAATCGGCTCCAGCAGCCGTGAGTGTGGGGATCCTGCTTGCTCGAACGAATTTCTGTGGCAGTCTTTTTGTTAGCATCCATCACTCTAGCGACCGCGCAAGCGCCCAGTGCTCCCGGCAAGCCGCTTCCGCCCGGACCTGCTCAAGCAAGAGTGAAGGCCGCCTGTACGACATGCCACAACACCAGTCGCATCACCGAGCAGCACTTTACCCGCCAGGGATGGTCCGCCGAACTCGACAAAATGGAAGGCCTCGGGGCCGTGATCCCCGAAGCCGATCGCATCGATTTTCTGAATTACCTGACCAAGAACTTCGGTCCCGAAAAGCCCGCAGGAAAGACGGCAGCCAAGAAGCCCGACTGACTCGTGTGGCGCGGACACTCCCGTCCGCGAATGCCAGCAGCAACAGCGGGAGCAAAGCGCTGTCCGACCCAACATCCGAGGTGACGTTACGGACAGCGCTGCCCGTAACCTTGCGGAAAACTAACATCAGCATCAGCTGACCACAGCAAGACTTCAAGTGATTGTTTAGGTACGCGAAGCAAGGCGCTATTTTTCCTCTGCGTCCCCTGTGCCCTCTGTGGTAGAGATTTTTTCCGGCCGCAGCAACGGAAACAGAATCACATCGCGAATCGTGTGCGAGTCGGTGAGCAGCATCGCCAGCCGGTCCACTCCCAATCCCACGCCTCCCGCCGGAGGCATGCCATAACTCAGCGCGTTTATATAATTTTCGTCCATCTGATGCGCTTCTTCGTCGCCGCGTTCACGTTCCTTAAGTTGCGCCTCAAAGCGTCGCCGCTGATCTTCGGGGTCGTTCAATTCGCTGAAGCCGTTGGCGATTTCCATCTTCCCCGCGTAGATTTCGAAGCGCTCGGTCCAGTCCGGCTCATCCGGCTTCTGCTTCGAAAGCGGCGACACCGCGGTAGGAAATTCATAGATGATCGTAGGCTGCATCAAGTGTTCTTCGGCAATAGCCTCAAAAACATTAGCGATCGTTTTGCCTACCGGCGCCGCCGCATCGTACGACAATTTGATCCCCGCGCCGCGCACACGCTCGACCAGCCCCTCGACCGACTCGCGCGTCGCAAAATCGCTACGCTCCGGCGCAGCGCCAGCCTTCTCTGGCCAGAAGTGGACAATGGCCTCGCGCATGGTCATCCGCCGCCAGTTTGTGTGCGACCAGTCAATCTCATGCTCGCCCCACTTTGTCTTCGTCCCTCCCGTCACATCTTTCACCGCCTGCTCGATTGCTCCCTGCGTGGTTTCCAGAATGCCGAGATAATCCGTGTAAGCCTGGTAAGCCTCCAACATGGTGAACTCGGGATTCCATCGCCATCCCAGGCCTTCATTGCGGAAGTTACGATTGATCTCATACACCCGATCGAATCCGCCCACCGTCAGCCGTTTCAAATAAAGTTCCGGAGCGATGCGCAAAAACAGATCCATATCCAAAGTGTTGTGATGCGTCTTAAACGGACGAGCCACCGCTCCGCCCGCCATCGGCTGCATCATCGGCGTCTCGACTTCCATAAACCCCTGCCCATCGAAATACCGCCGCAAAGACTGCACCAGCTTGCTGCGCTTCAAGAATACTTCGCGCACTTCCGGATTCATCACCAGATCCAGATACCGTTGCCGATAGCGCAATTCAACATCCGTCAGGCCATGAAATTTTTCCGGCAAAGGCAGCAGATCTTTCGACAGGAACGTCAATTCATCGGCATGAATGCTGAGTTCGCCCGTGCGCGTGCGAAACAAGTATCCTCGAACCCCAATGTGATCGCCCAGATCAAGCAGTTTCCACAGTTCGTAGCCTGCATCGCCAATCGCATCTTTCTTGACGTAGATCTGCAGCCGCTGTCCATCCTGCTGCAAGTGCGCAAACCCGGCCTTGCCCATCAGCCGTATGGCCATGATGCGTCCCGCAACCCGCACCGTCACCCGCGGAGATTCCAGTTCCTCCGCCGTCTGGCCGCTGTACTCGGCCAGAATCTGCGGCACGGTGTGGCTGTAGTTAAACTTTCGCGGATAAGCCGGATGCCCGAGAGCCTCAATCTTCTTCAGCTTCTCGCGCCGTATTTCATAAATATTTTCGTCGAGTGCCAATGGGTGTCCTTGCCCAGTAAAAAATTAAAGACTGGAAGCAAGTGATTATAAATAACCCAGGACCGCGTAGGGGCGGACGCATTCGACCGCCCATGGCCATTCATGAAAGTGTCATCCTGATGGAAGCCGGGACTCACTTCGTGAAGTCCCGGCTTCGCCCAGGATGACAATTCATCTAAAGGTGTATAAATCCACCGTGTCTGGAGGACGCTATGAATGGTTTGCTAGTTCTCGCCCTGGTCATGATTGTGGCCGTCGCCGCCAACCCGCAAGCTTCGCCCGACGAAACCGCGGTTCGCAACATCATTCAAGAAGAGATCGCTGCCTGGAATTCGGGAGATGCCGTTGGCTTCGCGCGTCATTTTGCCGCCGATGGTACCTTCACTAACCTCCGCGGGCAATTCTTCACTGGGCGCGAGGCTTTCATGGAGAGACATGACTTCATCTTCAAGGGAATTTACCGCGGAACTGCCATGAAGCAGGATGTTGTTTCTCTGAAATTCGTCCGGCCCGATGTTGCCGTCGTGGAAACGCTCATGGCGGTGATCGGGATTCAGAAACTGCCTCCGGGAATGAATGTGGATGACAAGGGGCGTCTCCGTTCTCGCTTGCTGCAGGTCATGGTGAAGGAGGGAGGCGAATGGAAGATAGGCACCTTCCACAACACGGATGTGAGGCCGGATGTGCCGGTGCCCGATCCGCAATAGGGTCTCTATGCAGTTCAACCGCGATATCCATTTTCCATCTTGTTTCGTCTGCATCTTAACTCGGGCGCTATAATCGGGCACCTGGAGGCGCCATTGATTCGACGCTCGCTGTTCGCAATCTTCGTTGCTTGCTCTGTTGGTGGTTGGGTGCTTGCATCCGCAACTGCAGCGGCACAGACAAAGACGCAGGCTCAGTCGCAGACCGGGCATTTTTCTTTGAATGCCGAAAAAGCGCAAGCCGAGGCCGTGCATTTTCTTACTGACCTGGTACGAATTGACACGCAGGATCCTCCCGGCGATGAATCGAAAGTCGCGCACTATCTCGAGGGCGTGCTGAAGAGCGAAGGCATCGAATCGGAAATCCTTGAACCTGTGCCGGGCCGCGCCAGCATTGTTGCGCGGCTCAAGGGCAACGGGAAAAAACGTCCGCTGCTGATCATGGGACACGAGGATGTCGTTCCCGTCGATCGATCGCAGTGGACGGTTGACCCATTCGCGGCCACCGAACGCGACGGCGTGCTCTACGGCCGGGGAGCGTCGGACGACAAGGCGATGGTAGCCGCCAATCTGGAAGTGTTCCTGCAACTGAAGCGCATGAACGTGCCGCTTGATCGCGACGTCATTTTCCTGTCCGAAGCCAGCGAAGAAATGTCTTCCCCCGCCGGCATGCACACCATTGTCGAACGATATTGGGACAAGATTGACTGCGAGTTCGCGCTCAACGAAGGTGGCGGAGCCGTCGTGGAGAATGGAAAAATCAAATTCTTCGCCGTCTCCACCGCCGAGAAACTGCCGCGAGGTGCGACTCTGGAAGCTACCGGTAGCAGCGGCCATGGATCGGTGCCCCGAGTCGATAATGCGGTGGTGCACCTGGCGGCGGCCGTCGCCAAAGCTGGAACCTGGAATACTCCGGCGCGATTGAACGAAACCACGCGCGTATTTTTCGAACGCTTGGCGACCATTTCACCGCCCGAGGAAGCGGCGTGGTATCGCAACGTGCTGGACCCGAAGGTGCAGGAGGAATTGAAGCGCAAGAAGCCGCAATATTATTCGATGGTGCGTACGTCGGTTGTTCCCACCATGCTGAAAGCGGGCTACAAATCCAATGTCATACCGCCCACGGCGCAAGCTACGCTCGATATACGCGCTCTGCCCGACGAAGATTTGCCAAAGTTTCGCGAGATGCTGGCTGGGATCATCAACGATCCGCAAGTAAAAGTCGTTGCCGAAGATATTTCGCTATCGATGCCCGCGGCGCCTCCCAGCAAGTTGGGCACTGAAATGTTTGCCGCTTTGGAGCGCGCACAAAAGGAAGTTAGTCCCGAGTCCATCACTTTGCCCACCATGACCACCGGCGCGACGGACTCGTCATTTCTGCGAACCAGGGGCGTTCAGGCCTATGGCATCGGCGTGCCCAAGACCGAGGAAGAGAGTCGGGGCGTACACGGGAATGACGAGCGCATTGAAACCAAGCAGCTTGGTTTATTCGTGCGCTATCTTTTTGCGGCGGTTACAGGGGTTGCGGCGCAACCGTAAACGAGTCCTAGAGACGGCGCTCAAGCGCCGAATCTCTCGGCGGCGCGAGCTCTGGCCTTGGCGGCTTCTTCTTCCCGATTCTTCGGCGGCGCGTTCGTGTCGAGCGCATGGAGAAGACGCGCCGAGACGGCGGCGATTTCATCGATCGCGGAGAGGAACGCAGCTTCGTTTGCTTTCGACGGCTTGTTGAAACCTGTGATTTTTCTCACGAACTGAAGCGAAGCCGCCCGAACCTCCTCGTCGGTAACGGGCGGATCGAAGTTGAAGAGGGTTTTGATATTCCGGCACATACGGTGCGACCTCCCAGCGCTATGACAAACCGACCTGTGACATTTTCTCATGGGCGGTGCATGGGCGACGGCTTTCATTAATCGTCATCCAGGCCCTGAGCGGAGTCGAAGGGGAGGGATCTGCCTCTTGCGGCAAACTGCAGATCCCTCGCTTCGCTTGGGATGACAAGATGTTTGTACCATGGTACATTGGTACCATGATTCGCGAATCGCAACTCCTCATCGAGCGAGTTCAGACCGGCGTTCGCATGGAGAAACGCCTTCTCAAAGTTCTCAAGGCCTTCGCCGAATATCACGACCTCTCGCTGGGAGACCTGCTCGAAGGCATCGTGCTCCATGCCTTCGACGGCAAGACTCCGTTCAGTTCCGCATCGCTCAAGCGCATTCACGAGCTGAAAAAGTTCTACGGCCTCGACCTCGATTCCAGTGCCAGCCACCGCCTGACTGAAATCAAGCGGCGTTCGGGGAACACGGCCGCTCCGGAGAAGAAAACTTCGGACCGGAAGATCTCGGAGAAGAGAAAATGACACCGGCGCGAATGGACAATGGGCACATGAACAACCGCCGTTTCCCCACCGCGCTCTGCATCCTGCAGTGGGCTCTGGGTTTGGTGATTTTGGAGCAGTCTCTGCGCTTCGCATTCAGTCCGCAAGCCACCGGTGTGTTCGCCAAGGCCGGAATACCCAACTTCATTCATGTGGGCCTGGCATGGGCGGAGATCGCCGCTGCCATTCTGTTCCTCGTCCCACGCACCACGGTTTTCGGCGGACGCTTTTTGATCGCCGTGCTTGGCGCAGCGATTGTCATCCATCTTCTGCATGGATGGTTCGACGTCGGAGGCCTGGTGGTATATGCGGCGGCCGCGTGGGCGGTCGTCGCGGGGAAGTCAAAGGCGACGGAGCAACCAACATGACCGGCGAGGAACTGATCACGCAATTCGAGGATGGAGCGACCCCAGCTGCGACCTTCCATCACGCCGACCACGTGCGGCTGGGGTTTGAATACCTGCGCCGCTACCCGGCCCTCGAAGCGCTGGAGAAGTTTTCCGCCGCATTGCAGCGATTCGCCGCCGCCCAGGGGAAGGCTCAGCTTTATCACGAGACCATCACCTGGGCCTACTTGCTTCTGATTCGTGAGCGTCTGGCCCGCGCCGGTTGCGCCCAAGACTCGTGTGCTCAAACCTCGAGCGCCCAAACATGGGAGGAATTCGCCGACCGCAATGCCGACCTGCTGATCTGGAGAGGCGGCGTGCTCTCCACCCTCTACCGCCAGGAGACGCTCGACTCCGACCTCGCTCGCCGCACGTTCGTTCTCCCGGATCGGGCCTGCGATCTCTCCGCCTAGCTGTTGTTTGCGGGACTGCTACTAGCGGTCGCCGAGACGATCGGCAATCCTCATCTTTATCAGGTAGCCGCCAAGGAAGGACACAATACCCAAGCACGCGGCACAGGCGATTCCAATGAACAAGATCGCGCCCCCGGCTCCGGCATCGCTCGCGCCGCAAGAAAGCCGCACGTGATCCAGAATGCGACCCACAGAAGTCCTCGGAGCCGGTTCACGCGAACCGTAACTCTAGTGAGTCCATTCTCGTCCTGTTTGAATCGCAGGTCGACGCCGCTGACCGAACACGAACGGATTTAGGCCAACCCAGTTGCTGAGACTTTATAGCTTCGGCTGAATCCCAAGCACAACAATTGGAGTTCTTGTTGAGGTAATAGCCAGATTAGTAGCCGGATATTTAACGCCCTCTTTTGACAGCATGCCCTCGATTCGTTTCAAGGCTGTCTGGGCAGGCAACTGGCAGGTGAGTTCGTAGGCTTTATGCATCACTGTTGTCCTGACCTGGAGGCCTGACCGCTGAAACCTTACTGACTCCTTGAAGCCGGGCCACTTCGGCGGTAGTATTCAAAGTCGCCCTTGTTGCGACTGTTTCGAGGGTTCATGCCGCAAAATTACGTTCCCATCTTCATCTTCCTCGCCGTTGTTGGCATCCTCATTCCGGTCACGCTGCTGGTGGCGAAAATCATTCGCACGCAAAGTCCCAACCGCGTCAAGCTGATGCCTTATGAATGCGGCATTGATCCCTACGACAGCGCGCGCGGACGGTACACGGTCCGCTTTTATATTATCGCCATACTGTTCGTGATCTTTGATGTGGAAACGATTTTCCTGTTTCCATGGGCGGTAAAGTTCAAGGCACTCGGCGTCTTCGGGCTGATCGAGATGCTCGTCTTCCTCGGCATCCTGATCGTCGGATTTGTATGGATATGGAAGAAGGGCGCTCTCGAATGGGTGTAAGCTCAGCGGGTTCCAATCCGGTTGCTGCCGATGAGACCTTTACCGCGAGCCGCTGGACGCAGGGGAACCTGTGGTTTCCGACGCGCATCGTGGTCAACCCGCTACGCGTGAGCCGCGTGAAGAAGCGTTTGTTCGGCAGCAACGAGGAGAGCATTTCGATTTCGCAGGTCGCTTCGGTGAAGATTTCGACGGGAATTCTTTGGTCGAACATTTTGATTGAGTCGAC
Organism: uncultured Acidobacteriaceae bacterium; assembly: GCA_963730845.1. Classification (GTDB taxonomy): domain Bacteria; phylum Acidobacteriota; class Terriglobia; order Terriglobales; family Acidobacteriaceae; genus Acidiflorens. The sequence continues at coordinate 186,685 of CAVSTM010000016.1, forward strand.
GGGAGGCACGGATCCGATCGCCAGTCACGGTCATCGCAAAGCCGACGCGTTACGCATCCGGGATTTGGTCGAAGGCTTGCAGGCAGGCCGCCGCTAGCGCGCCGGCGAATGCGATCACGGTCGTTGTTCTGATTCATTGTGACGCCGGGCATTGACGGTGACGCCACCAGATGTTAGAAGTGAAAGTTTCTGAATACTTGCGCGGTGCTTGTGAACGACAGACCCTTGCATGGCTGAGGAAGTCAAATCGCCTGCTCCACCACCGCCGCCGGAAGGCGAGCCGAAGCCGACGGCGGAAAAGCCCGCAGCGGCGGCGCCAGCCGCGCCTGCGAAACCTGCTGCTCCGGCCAAGCCCGCTGGTCCCGTTCCGGTGCCGTGGACCTCGCCACTGGTGGAAAAGTACCGAAGCCAGTACGGCTCGGGCCTCGAGGCGCAGACTTATCTGGGACAGAACTACCTTACCGTCGACCGATCGCTGATCCCCGACATCCTGCGCCTACTGCGCGACGAAGAACAATTTGACTACTGCGTCGATATCACCGCCGTGCACTATCCGAAGCGCGAAAAGCAATTCGATGTGCTGTGGATCCTCTATTCTTTCCCGCGCAACGAGCGGATGCGGGTGAAAACCCAAATTGCCGACGGCGCGTCAATCCCGTCCTGCGTTTCGATTTGGGCGACCGCCAACTGGCTGGAGCGCGAAGTCTACGATATGTTCGGCATCAAGTTCGATGGACATCCTGACATGAAGCGCATTCTGCTACCCGACGACTGGAAGGGCCACCCGTTGCGCAAGGATTACGGAATTCTGCATCAAGATCAGGAGTGGGTGCAGATCAACCTCGGAATTGAGAGCGGACAATGAGCATTAACGAGAGCACGAACGACGTGTCCAATCTCGATCTCCAGACTCCCGAGCGGCCGTATCTCGATTCGAACGAACTCATCATCAATATGGGGCCGCAGCATCCGGCGACACACGGCGTGCTGCGCGTCATCCTGAAGCTTGACGGCGAAAGAGTTCTGGGCACCGAGTGTGTCATCGGATACCTGCATCGCGGCGTGGAAAAAATCGCCGAGAACCGCACTTACACGATGTTCAATCCTTACGTCGATCGTATGGATTACGTCGCGGCCGTCTCGAACGGCTTGGGCTACTGCGAAGCGGTCGAAAAGTTGCTGAACGTGGAAGCGCCGGCGCGCGCGCAATACATTCGCGTGATCCTGACGGAACTGAATCGCATCGCCAGCCACCAGCTTTGGCTGGGCACGCACGCGCTCGATATCGGAGCGATGACGCCGCTGTTCTACACCTTCCGCGACCGGGAAGAGATCCTGAAGATTTTCGAACGATACTGCGGCGCGCGGCTGACCACGCATGCTTTTCGCATCGGCGGCTGCCAGTATGAGACGTACGCGGGCTTCGAAAAAGACGTAAAGAATTTTCTGACGTTCTTCGCGCCGAAGATCGATGAATACGAGGCTCTGCTCACCACCAACCGCATCTGGCTGGAGCGCACGAAAAATGTGGGCGTGATTTCCGGCGAGGACGCCATCGCGCTCGGCGTGACCGGACCGGTGCTGCGCGCCAGCGGCGTGAAGTGGGATCTGCGTAAGGCCCAGCCTTACGCGGCATACTCGAAATTCGACTTCGAGATTCCGACCGGCGAAAACGGAGACACCTACGACCGTTACCTGGTGCGCATGGCCGAAATGCGCCAATCGATGCATATCATCGACCAAGCCGTCAACGGCATTCCAGAAGGTCCGATCATGGGCAAAGTGCCCAAAGTGATCAAGCCGCCGGTGGGTGAAATCTATCATTCGATCGAAGCGCCGAAGGGGGAACTCGGATACTTCATCGTCAGCGACGGCTCGACACAGCCCTACCGCTTGCGCGTGCGTCCGCCATCGTTTGTCAACTTGCAGGCGCTCGACGTCATGGTGCGCGGCTTGCTGGTCGCCGACGTGGTCGCCGTGATCGGCACGATTGACATCGTGCTCGGCGAGGTGGATCGCTGATGCTGAATGCCTTCATGTCGTATCTCGGGAGCACGGTGACGCCCGGCGAGGCGGGAAACCAGTTCTGGGCGCTGATTTATGTGCTTATCATTTTTTCGGGAGTGTCGCTGGCCGTGGTTTGCATGAACTGGCTCGAGCGCAAGGCGCTGGCGCACTTCCAGATTCGCCTGGGCCCCATGCGCGTGGGGCCGCACGGATTGCTGCAGCCCATCGCCGACGCGCTCAAGCTCATGCTCAAGGAAGACATCATTCCCGCCGAAGCCGACCAGTTCGTTTTCTGGGTCGCACCGCTGATCGGCCTGCTCGCGGCCTTCACGGTTTATACGGTGATTCCGTTCGGCCCGTCGCAGGCGGTGAGCGACATGAACATCGGCATCCTCTTTATGCTCGGCGTTTCGTCGCTGGGCGTGCTCGGCATCGTGGTCGCGGGATGGGCTTCGAATTCGCACTATCCGCTGATCGGCGCGCTGCGGTCGAGCGCGCAGATGGTGTCTTATGAGGTCGCCATGGGGCTGGTCGTGGTCTCGGCGATCCTGATGACCAGCCTGAACGCGAGCGGTACAGGCACACTGAGCATGATTGGGATCGTGCAGGCACAGCAGCAGCAGGGCATCTGGTTTATTTTCAAATTTTTCCCGCTTGGCTTCATTGCGTTCGCGATCTTTGCCATTGCCATGGTCGCCGAGACCAATCGCGCCCCCTTTGACATGGCCGAAGCAGAATCGGAACTGACTGCCGGATTTCACACCGAATACAGTGGACTGCGGTGGTCGCTGTTTATGCTCGCCGAATATGCCGCCATGATCGCGGTTTCTTCGATCGCGGTTACACTCTGGCTGGGCGGATGGATGCGTCCATTCCCGAACCTGCTGCAGGCTCCGGCTTGGGAGTTTATTTTTTCGTTGTTCCCCGGACTCACATTCGGGGGCCTGGCGGCGATCGCTTTTATTGGCACGGCACGCATGCCGGCGCATTCCTTTTTCAAGATTCAGCGGATCGGGTTGGCCGTGTTCGCGGCGCTGCTCGGTTTTATCGCACTGTTTCTCCTGGTGATCGCGGTTGCGGGCCGTTCCGCGGACACGAGCGTGGCGGCCAGGTTCCGCGAAGGTATCGACTACGTGTATTGGTTTGTGCTCAAAGTTGCCGTCTTCATGTATCTCTTCATCTGGTATCGCGCGACGTGGCCGCGGTATCGTTTCGACCAGTTGATGAAGATCGGATGGAAAGTGATGCTGCCGATTTCGCTCGGCGTGCTAGTGTTGACGGCCATCGCGGGGGTAATTTTTCCATGAACCCCGCAGTGAACTCGGCTGTCTCAACGATCAATGCCGGCATGGCTCCGGTCGCGACGCCGTGGTTCTTTTATGTGCTGGCGGGGCTGGCCGTCGCCAGTGGCGTGGCGGTCATCACGCGGCGGAACGCGGTGCATGCCGCGCTGGCGCTGATCGTCACCCTGCTTGCCGTGGCGGGCCTCTACCTGATGTTGTATGCCCCGTTCGTCGCTGGCGTGCAGATCATCGTCTACGCGGGCGGAATCATGGTGCTGTTTCTGTTTGTGATCATGCTGGTGAACATCGAACGCTCGTCCAAAGAACGGCAGTTTAACCGCATGTGGCCGGTAGGATTGGCAGCGGCCTGCGCGTTGATGGCGTTATTCGTGTCGGCGATCGCGAAGGGCAACAAGCTGTTTCCAGATCGCGGAATGACGCTGCCCGAGTCATCGAACACGCAGCAGATCGCCGCCATGCTCTACGGGGAAGCCGGCAGGATGGGCCAATATACGTTCGCCTTCGAGATTGCCTCGCTGTTGTTGCTGGTGGCGATTTTGGGGGCGGTGATTATGACGAAGAAGAAGATCTAGTCGTTGGTCGGTAGTCGTTCGGCATGTCGAAATAGATCGGCACCCCGCGAACGACTAACGACCAACGACCAACGACCGAAAACTATGGTTCCAATAACCACACTTCACTATCTCGTCGTAGCGGCGGCACTCTTCGTGCTGGGTGTGATTGGTGTGCTCACGCGCCGCAACGTGGTGATTGTGCTGATGTCGATCGAGCTGATTCTGAATGCGGTAAACCTTAACCTGGTGGCGTTTTCGCGCATGTGGGGAAACCTGCATGGGCAGGTGTTTGCGATCTTCGTGACTGTAGACGCCGCCGCCGAGGCTGCCGTTGGGCTCGGCATTTTGATCGCCTTCTTCCGAAATAAAGAGACGGTCAATGTGGATGAGATTGATTTGTTGAAATGGTAGAAGGCGCTGTTGGCTGTTCGCTTATCGCGGGGACGAACGACGAACGACGAATAGCAAACGACGACTGACGACTAACGACCGACGACTAACGACATGTTCTTTCTTGACCGCATCTGGCTAATCCCGCTCTTCCCGGCCTTCGGGGCTGCGATGATGTTTTTTTTCGGGCGGCGACTGCAGAAGGCTACGGTTAACGCAGTCTGCGTTGGAGTAGTCGTCATTGCGTTTCTGTTTGCCTGCTTCGCGGTTGTCGAGTACACGCACCTTGCGCATGGCACGGGGCGTCCCTTCCAGAAGATTGTTTATACATGGCTGGGCAGCGGCGATGGCAATCTGAACTTCACCAAGCGCGACGGAACGCTTGCTTCATTCAACGCCGACGCGGGATTCCTGCTTGATCCGCTCTCCTCCATCTGGCTGCTCTTTGTCACCGGCGTGGGCGTGCTGATTCACATTTACTCCGCCGGTTACATGGCGCACGAAGGCGGTTATTATCGTTTTTTTGGATACATGAACCTGTTCATGTTCTCGATGCTTACTCTCATCCTGGCGAATAACTACATGCTTTTGTTTGTGGGATGGGAAGGCGTGGGCTTGTGTTCGTATCTGCTGATCGGGTTCTACTTCCATCGTGACTCGGCGTCGACTGCTGCTAACAAGGCGTTCATCGTAAATCGAATCGGCGATGCCGGATTCATTCTTGGCGCACTTACCCTGGCCTGGTATCTGGGTTCGTTTCGCTTTACCGACATCAATGTGCTGGCGCGAAGCGGACACTTCGCGATCGGTGATCCCATTCTCACGGCCGCCGCACTGCTGCTGTTCGTCGGAGCCTGCGGTAAGTCCGCGCAGATTCCTCTATATGTCTGGCTGCCGGATGCGATGGAAGGTCCTACGCCAGTTTCGGCACTGATCCACGCCGCGACCATGGTGACGGCAGGTGTGTACATGGTGGCGCGTTCGAATGCCGTGTTCGTGCTGGCGCCCAAGGCGATGTTAGTAGTGGCCATCGTTGGCGCAACTACCGCGGTGTTCGCCGCTTCTATCGGACTGGTACAGAACGACATCAAGCGCGTGCTTGCCTACTCCACCGTTTCGCAACTGGGATACATGTTCTTGGCGCTCGGCGTCGGCGCCTTTGCGGCGGGCGTTTTCCATGTGTTCACGCATGCGTTCTTCAAGGCGCTCCTCTTCCTCGGTTCAGGCTCGGTGATTCATGCCATGAGCGGCGAGCAGGACATGCGTAACATGGGCGACCTGCGAACGCGCATTCCGACTACTTACCGGACGATGTTGATTGGGACGCTGGCCATTGCGGGAGTCTTTCCCTTCGCCGGATTCTTTTCAAAAGACGAAATACTGTGGCAGACGTGGACCAAGGAAAGCGACGCGTACCGGCTCCTGTGGTTTATAGGTTATGGCACGGCGTTGATGACGGCCTTCTATATGTTCCGGCTGATGTATCTGACGTTCTACAGTCCGTCGCGGATGAGTCACGAGGTCGAGCATCACGTGCACGAGTCTCCGAAGTCGATGACGGTGCCACTCGTGATCCTGGCGATTTGCTCGATTGGCGCCGGGTGGTTGAGTTGGCCGCATAGCCTGGGCGGATCGGCGCACTTCGAGAAATTTCTGGAGCCGGTGTTTGCGCGTGAAGCGATCGTGTTAGAGGAAGGAGGGAAGTCAGCACAGTTAGCGGCGGGCGAAAAGGAAGCGGAGCATACCGATGAGACGGAATACGCTCTGATGTTCTTGTCGTTAGCCGCGGCAGCCGCGGGTTGGGGAATGGCGCGCCGCTCCTATATCAACGCTGGCAAGGGATACACCGAGCCCATCGCCGTAAGAGCTCCCCCGCTCTACACCGTGCTCTATAACAAGTGGTTTGTTGACGAGGCCTACGACTACGCCTTTACCGGACGCCGCAAGATCGACAAGATTCGCCTCGGCGCCATGGGCGCGGGCGAAGCATCGTCGTGGTTCGATGCCAAGATCATCGACGGAGCGGTGAACGATGTTGGTTGGGTCACGCGCGCGGTCGCCACGCTTTCGACGTGGTGGGATAAGTGGATCATCGACGGGCTGGGAGTGAATGGCCCGGCGATTCTTGCACGGATGATCTCTTATCCGGCGCGCCTCTTCGAATGGGGATTAGTACAGTGGTACGCGCTGGTCATGGTCGCGGGGCTGCTTGGATTTGGCGTGTATTACGTGTGGAAGTGAGAGTCGTGCGACGCAGTAGCTGAAGCAGTTATGCACATCTCAGTACCGGTGCTCACTGAGAACTGATGACTGCCAACTGAGAACTGTTCTTATGCAGAGTCACATACTATCGATCATTCTGTTCACGCCGCTTGTGGGCGCGCTTGTTCTCCTGTTTGTTCCTAAGGAGAACAAGGACGCGATCCGCTGGATTGCGAACACCTTCGCGCTGGGCGGGTTTCTGATCTCGCTGCCGCTGGTACCAATGTTCTGGGCGCAGCGCTTCGAAGTGACGCCCTCGCACTTCAAGTTCCTCGAGGGCACGGCCAACAACTGGATCCCCTCGATTGGCGCGGGCTACAACCTGGGCATCGACGGCATATCGTTTTTGCTGATCATGCTGACCACGCTGCTGGGATGGATCTCGATTCTTTCGTCCTGGACCGCCATCGAGATTCGAGTGAAAGAATATTACGTCTGGTTTCTGGTGTTGCAGACAGGCATGCTCGGCGTCTTCATGGCGCTGGATTTTTTCCTCTTCTTCGTTTTCTGGGAAGCGATGCTGGTGCCAATGTATCTGCTGATCGGCATCTGGGGTGGCCCGCGCAAACTTTATGCAGCTATCAAGTTCTTCTTATATACCCTGCTAGGCTCCGTACTGATGTTACTCGGCATTCTGTTCCTGTACTTCCATCACTACTCGGTTACTAGTCCGCATGTCTACACGTTCAGTATTCCCGAGCTTTATAAGACGGCGCCGCTAATTCCACTCCATTATGCCGTCTGGCTGTTTGTCGCCTTCTTTATTGGGTTCGCCATCAAGGTTCCGATGTTTCCATTTCACACGTGGTTGCCAGATGCACACGTGGAAGCGCCGACGGCCGGCTCCGTCATTCTGGCTGGCGTTTTGCTGAAGATGGGAACTTACGGATTCGTACGCTTCTCGCTGCCGTTCTTTCCGCAGGTACTCTCCAGCCCCGCTACCTTCCTGAATGTGACGGCTCGCGGCTGGATGATCGGACTCTCGATCGTCGGAATCGTGTATGGCGCACTGGTTTCGCTCATGCAGAAGGACATGAAAAAGCTGGTGGCGTACTCGTCCGTCAGCCACCTGGGCTTTTGCACGCTGGGAATCTTCGCGCTGAATTCGACGGGCTTGTCTGGTTCGGTCCTGCAGCAGATCAATCACGGCATCTCGACCGGCGCGCTCTTCTTGATCGTCGGCATCTTGTATGAACGGCGGCACACGCGCGAGATCGCGGAGTACGGCGGCATTTCGAATGTGATGCCCGTCTACGCCACAATCACGATGATCATGTTCCTCTCATCGATGGGACTGCCGCTGCTGAATGGGTTTGTCGGCGAGTTCACGATTCTGCAAGGAGCATTCGTCGCCAACTGGAGATGGGCGGCGTGGGCGGCGCCCGGCGTGGTTCTGGCCGCGGCTTACTTGCTCTGGCTCTATCAGCGCGTTTTCTTCGGGACGGTGACCAATCCCAAGAACGAAAAGCTGCATGATCTTACACCACGCGAAGTTCTTACGTTCGCGCCGCTCATCATTATGGCGTTCTGGATCGGCCTTTATCCGAAGCCGTTCTTCCAGATCCTCGAACAACCCGTCAATCAGATTGTGCAGACGCTTCATGACAATGCTAACCCCGTCGCGCCGGTGAACGCGCAGGTTGCGCCCGCGCCAGTTCCGCAGGCGCCCGTCGTTGCTGCACCGAAAGCCGCCAAACCGAACGTCGTCCAGCCCAACGTCGTCAAACCGAAAGCGAGTAACTGAGTGCGAGCCCTGTCGCCATCTGATTACCGGTTGATGTTGCCGATGCTGGAACTTACCATTTTTGCGCTCGGCATTCTGCTCATCGACCTGATGATTCCGCGGGGATGGAAATGGATCAACGCCGCGGGTGCGTTAGTTGGCGTGTTGTTTGCGGCGGTGTGTGTGTGGCAGATTCAGTCGACGCTGCCGCAGAGAGGCTTGTCCGGGTTCTCCGGCGCGCTGCTGGTCGATCGCTTCGCTATCTATTTCTGGTATCTGTTTTTGGCGGGAACGGCTATCGCTATCGTTGGGTCAGTGCATTATCTCGACGTGGAAGATGAACACCACGGCGAATACTACTCGCTGTTGCTGCTTTCGGTGGTAGGCATGATGTGCCTGGCGGCTGGAATCGACATTGTGCTGCTCTTCATCGGGCTGGAGCTGATGGCGATTTCCACTTACGTGCTGGTTGGCTTTTTGCGCCGCGACCGGCGCTCGAACGAAGCGGCTTTGAAGTATCTGCTGCTCGGGGCGTTTTCGTCGGGCATTTTTGCTTACGGCCTCTCGCTGTTCTACGGAATTTCCGGCGGCACGAATCTGGGGGGCATCTTCCGCGCGGTTTCGGCGCCGGAGAGTCTACACAATCCGGTGGTGGTGATCGCGCTGTTGACGACCATGGTGGGGTTGCTGTTCAAGATTGCCGCCGTTCCATTTCATCAGTGGGCGCCGGACGCCTACGAAGGCGCGCCCACCAGCATTACCGGCTTCATGTCAGTCGCGGTAAAGGCAGCGGCTTGGGCGCTGCTGCTGCGCATACTGCTGTTTGGGTTGTGGCCGCTGCGCTCAATTTACGTTCCCGTGATTGTCGTAGTCGCCATCGCGACCATGACGGGCGCCAACTTCGCCGCGCTTACGCAGACGAATACAAAGCGGCTGCTGGCTTACTCTTCGATTGCGCACGTTGGCTATATGCTGCTGGCGTTCGTGGCCATAGGTACGTCGCAGATCGGCAGTCCCGGCTTTTACGACGGCTTTAAGGGAATCCTGATCTATCTGCTCGTCTACACTTTCATGAATCTGGGAGCGTTTGCCGTGATCGCGTCGTTGCGGCAGCGCAATGTGATTGGCGACGAGCTCGACGATATGGCTGGGCTCTACCAGCGCGCTCCGGTCGAAGCCGTGCTGATGCTGCTGTTTCTGCTTTCGCTGGCGGGCATTCCGCCCGCGGCCGGATTCCTGGGCAAGTACTACATCTTCCTGAGCCTGATTGAAAGCGGACATTACGGACTAGCCTCGCTCGGCGTGCTCTACTCGCTCTTCGGACTTTATTACTACCTGAAAATTGCGAACGCCATGCTGATGCGTGCTCCGATGGAAACCGGACGGATGCCCGTCAGCCTCGGAATGCGTTGCGCAGTGGGCGTGACGGCGCTGGCAACGATTGCGATCGGAGTTTATCCGGAGCCGTTTATTCGCGGCGTCAACTGGTCGTTGGGAATTGTGCAAACGCCGCATGTCGCGGCGATGATCAAGTGAAGCCCGTAGCTCGCGGCTGATTTACAATTCCATCGCATGCCCGAGCCTCCCGATTCCTCGAAGAAGAAAACCCCTCTCGTCTCGCTCGCTCGCTACTCGGAGATCGGGTTCATCATTCCCGGGTCGATCCTGCTCGGTTTCTTTCTCGGCAAACTTCTGGATTACTGGCTGCACACCAAGTGGCTCTACCTGATTGGCTTGCTGTTTGGCGCGGTGGTGGGATTCGCACAGATGATTCGCATGGCGCTGGGCGCTTCCAAAGATGAATGACAATGACAATGGCCAGGAGAATCGGGAAACGCCCGCACCCAACCGGCGCCAGGAGTTGTTCTATGCACGTGCAATTCCGCGCATGCTTCGGACTATGTTGGTGGCTGGCGTTTTGCTGCTCGGGCCGGCATTCTGGTTTTACGGCTGGGCGGGATGCATCGGATTTGCCTTCGGGGCCGCCGTTTCCTACGTTAATTTCCGCTCGCTGACGCGCGGCGTCGAGGGGCTTGCGGATCGCATTGTCAACCGGAACAGCCGGGAGAAAGGCCGCTGGATCGTCCTGCGTTTCGTGGTGCGCTACGGGTTGGTGGGAGCCGCTGCCTATGCTATATTCAAGAGTTCTTCCATGGCTTTTCGCGGCTTTTTGTGGGGCTTATGCGTGCCGGTGGCGGCCCTGATGGCGGAGGCGGTTTGGGAGGGATACGCGGCTTTGCGGCGCGCTTCGTAGGCTTGTGAGCCGTGCAAAAAAGCTGCGTATTCCGCTCTTCGCTCGGGATGACAAATTCTAAATAGATATTTCAAGAGAATGGAACAACTGACTTTTACCGCATTTCTGAATCGTCTGTTCGGCGCGCCGGTGCTGGCGTTGCTGCATCTGCTGCACATTTATCCCAAGCACCCAGCGGCTCCGATCACGAATCCGGTTGCGATGGAAATTCTGGTGGTGCTGCTGCTGACGATCTTTTTTATTGCCGTGCGTGCACGTCTCTCGGTAGAGCGGCCCGGCGCGCTGCAGCAAACCATGGAAGGCATCGAGGGGTTTGTCAACAATCTGGCCAGCGAAACGATCTCGTCTCATCCGGAAAAGTTCGTCCCGTACCTGACTGTGCTGGGGCTGTTCATCCTGAGCTGCAATCTGATTGGACTGGTGCCGGGACTGGAATCGCCCACGGCGGTGCCGATCGTACCGCTAGGATGCGCGCTGTTGACGTGGTTTTACTATCACTATCATGGCTTGCGAGCGAATGGGCCGGTTGGATACCTGAAGCATTTCATCGGGCCACAAGAGGGCATGCCGTTAGCTGTCCGGTTATTCTTGCCGATCCTGTTGTTCCCGATTGAGTTATTCAGTCATCTCGCCCGCGTTCTTTCGCTGACTGTCCGTCTTTTCGCGAACATGTTCGCGGGTGAGATGGTGACCCTGGTGTTCTTCTCGCTGGTACCTTTGGGCATTCCGATTTTGTTCGAGGGCCTGCATATCGGCGTCTCGTTTATTCAGACGTACATTTTTGTGCTGCTCGCTTGCGTCTATCTGGGAGAAGCGACGGCGCATGAGCACTAGCGAAGGTCTCAGGTCTTAGGTGTCAGGTCTCAGGAAGGGCATTTGGTTTTCCTGAGACCTAAGACCTGAGACCTAACACCTCGCCTTTCAGCGTGAGGGCGCCGGCTTCCAAGCACGGCGTCAACCACCCACTGGGGGCAATTCATTCAGGAGAAGCAAAATGCGAAAAATCGTGTTGTTGTTGTTCGTGATGATGATGTTCTCTTTCCTGGCCGTCCCGGCGTTCGCGCAAACGGGCGCGGCCGCGGCTGGTTCAACTAATTGGGTGGCAATCACTTCTGGTTTCGCGATCGCCATCGCCGCTGGGTTGGCAGCGCAGGGCCAGGGGAAGGCCGCGTCGGCGGCGTGCGAAGCGCTCGGACGCAATCCGGCCGCCCGCGCTGGTATTCAGGTCGCGCTGATTCTGGGCCTCGCTTTCATCGAGTCCCTGGTGCTGTTTACGCTGGTAATTATTTTCGTGAAGGTGGCGTAGGCGACTTCGCGGTTTTGCTAGATTGATTTCTTGAAAGGCCTTTGCTTGCGCCGGGGCCTTTTCATTGCAGCAGAATCGGCGTGCGTGAGTGACCGGCGCGGCCAGCCGCGTCTCTACGATAATTTTCGTGAAGGTGCTGTCGGGCACGGCTAATCGCGGAACCCACTCATCGCAAAGTGCGCAACGAGTGCGGCACCCGCACTTCCTATGAGCTGACAGCTCAGAGCTTGCTTTAGGTTGATTTGCGTTCGCCGTCCCAGCTGTTGGCGCGATTGTCGGGAACTTTTGACATGGCCTCGACCAGGATGCGGCGGAGACGGTAGCGACTGTCGAGATCCATGCTGACGAACTCGAAGCCGAGTTCATTGACGCGGGCGCGGCGCAGTAGAACCTCGCCGCGGATTTTCTTGACACCCAGAGAGATTTCCACGTGGGCTTCGGAGCCGACGCGGAGATTGTCGCTGCGCGTGCCCATGCCGCCGCCAAGACTCATCTCGCGCATCACGATGTTCGATTTTCCCCAGGAACTGGAAAGCGTGGCGGAGAGAGTGCGCGGCAAAATGATTCGTTCGTAGCGGCGCTGGCGGACATAGGGACATCCGTCGCCGGAGTCGAGCGGAGCGATGGCCAGTTCGCCAGCCTCAAGCCCGCTGTCGGCGAGCGCCTGGGTCCCGTAGCGGGGATCAATCTTGGAAAGCGACTGAATGGCGGCGATTCTCAATTCGCGGTGCTGGCTGTAGCCGAAGAGTTTCTTGTCTTCGACGATGGCGCGCAGAACCGGGACGGCCTCTACATCGCGCAAACGGCCCAGTGACTCGATAGCTTTCAGTTGCACGAACGGGGGACGGTGCTGAGCTTCGCCGGCGGTGGCGAGCGCGATCAGGCTGGCACTGGCACTGCGATCCTGGCTCATGCCGATCTCGTCGATGGCCTCGGGCAGGATCAGGGAGTCGAGGAGTTCGAGCAGTTCGAGCAAGGTGCGTCCGCGGTCGGGTGCGGCGCCGTAGGCGATCTGACGAACGATGACGTCCTGATAGAAACGGTTGAACTCACCCATGCGGGTGGGGAGCAGCTCCAGCAGCGAGGTCACGGCGAGGCGGCTCAACAGGCCGACGGTGGAGGCGGCCTGGCGGGTCTGGCCGCTGCGCAGAATATCGCGCAGATCGTCGACGGCGGGTTGTCCGAGTTCGCCGACGAGTTCGACAATGCGATCGCATTCGACGCGCTTCTGCGAGCGGAAGAAACGTTCGGCAAGGTGCTCGACGGAAGTTCTGGGAAGCTGCTGCAGGACGTTGATTAAATCCTCGGAGACCTGATCGGCGTTGATGGCTTCTTCGATCATTTCGGGCAGGCGATTTTCGATGCCGACGCGGGAGCGGAGATCCTGCACCAGGGCAGGCCGCTGGCGGGCTACGCTTTCGAGCGAGTTGCAGAGTTCAGCGACGGCTTTGTACTTTCTGCGCGAGCAGGCCTCTTGCCCGAAGCGCGCGAAAGCGGCAGCCAGCAGGCTCTGGACCTCGGTGTCGGTTTCCTTGCCCAGCCTCTCGCCGATTACGGCCAGGGCATTGGGCATGACTTCCTCGGGCGCATTGGCGTAGAGGTCGGCGAGTTGAGCCAGGCCGGTAGCGGTCTTGCGGCGGGGTTCACCCTCTTTGGCATTGATTCCGCTGCAGTAGCTGGAGAGAATCTTCGCGGCCATATCATGATCGTCGCGCTCAAAAAGGAGCTCGACGAACTGGCGAATATTGCGGGGCGGCACGCAGGCGGCTTCGCTCGAGAGCAGAACGCTCTTCTTGCCGGCTTCGGGAATCTCAGCCCAGAACATTCGGTCGAGAATGTCGGCGTGGGACTCGACCAGGATGCCGGCCTTGGACATTTTATCTTCCTGGACGCGCAGGATCTGGCGCAGCGTGTCCATTTGCCGGCTCATGTGCTCCATCATGTCGTGGACTGCGTTGACCTTGACGTCGCCGCGCTGATAGCGGTCGAGAGCGAATTTGATGGCCATGCTCTCGGCGGCCTTCATCAGAAGCGGGGTGTCGTTGCCGCTGTCGGGGCTGTTCTTAGCAGTTTGCGCGGCCAGACCTTCGAGCAAGTGGGCGAGATTGACCTTGGCGCCTTCGGGAGCCTTGCCGAGTTCGACCTTGAGATTTTCCTGGGAAGCGTTGGGATCCTGCATCGCCTGGCCAAAATGGGTGAGCAGACGAATGGTCTGGATGACTTCCTCTTCCTGTAAGGGAACGACGCCACCGGCCCATGCTGCGGACGACGTTCCAGACGTTTGGCCCGAGGGTCCACCCGGGCCCGTGCCGATTCCGGCGGGAATGGGGACGGTGGGGACGCTGCCGAGGGGCGCGCCTCCGGGTGTGCCGGAGCCGCCGCCGGTGGCTCCCTGGGCGGCGGCGATCAACTGCAGAAGTTTCTGAGGGTCGTTGAGCCACTGCTTGAATTCGGGGCCGAGCGCCTGGGCCGCCAGTTGGGCGGCGATGGAGTATTCGCCGGTGGCGGGATCGGCGGCGACGAACCTGACCTCATTGATGCGGATGGAGGAATCCTTGTTGTCGCCCAGGGTTTCCTTAATCTGCTTGGCAAAATCCTGCGCCTTGGATCCGCCCATGGCAAAGGCGCGGACCAGGCGGGTAAAGTCGTCGATTGTAACTTTGTTGGAGAACAGGATGCTGGAAAGCCCGGCGGCGGTCAGCAACTGCGCGAAGCTGCGTTCGGCCTGTCCGGCTTCGAGGGGAATGCCATCGAGAAGAAGTTTGTCTTCAGAAACGCCGAGCAGAAATCCAGTGTCACCCCCCTTGGGGAGTGCCTGTTGGAGTTCGCCCCAGGCGGTCTGAAACTGACCCTCGGTGCGCTTATGGTTCACTCCGTACAGCCGGGTGTACTTGATCAAAATATTGAGGCTGTGAAGGAAAGACCGAGCAGACGCGCTGCGACCGGCGTCGGTTGGAGCGGCGTTAGCGATAGCAGCCTCCTCTTCTCTGTGACTGAAGCGTTGGTAATTAAGACTAAGCGGGAAAGTGACCTAATGCACGATTACGGAGGTAATTGAACCGAACAAGGTGAAGTCCAAGTGTTACACGAAAGAACAGGCCCCTTGGGATACGCGCTACACTAGGGGCGCGAACGCAGTTGCCAGTACCCAATACCCAGATGAAGATCGAGGTGCTTTTTTTCGGAGCTTTGAAGGACCTGCTAGGACGCTCGGGCGAGACCCTCGATCTGCCGGAAGGGGCGCGGGTTCGGGAAGTGCTCTTTCACTACGCGCGAGGAGCTCCGCGGTTTGAAGCGATGGTGCCGTCGCTGGCGATTTCGGTGAATCAGGAATATTCGGGAGCGGACCGCGCCCTGCGCGAGGGCGATGAGGTCGCCCTGTTGCCTCCGGTGAGCGGCGGATCGGGTGAGGAGGACAAGGAAGCGGGCCAAGTACGGGGCGAAGTCCGAATTGTCCGCGAGCGAATTGATACGGAGGCTTTGGTCGCGCGGTTGAAGCGGCCGCCGGACGGCGCGGCGGTGATTTTTGACGGCGTGGTGCGGGATAACACGCGTGGCCGGCGGACACTCTATCTGGACTATGAAGCGTACGAAACGATGGCCCTGAAACAGATGAAATCTCTGGCGGTAGAGGCGCAGTCGCGTTTTGCGGTACGCGGAGTGTCGATCGTTCACCGGCTGGGACGGCTGGAGATTGGGGAAACGAGCGTGCTGATCGTGGTGGCTGCGGCCCACCGGGGCGCCGCGTTTGAGGCCTGCCGCTGGATCATTGACACGTTGAAGAAAACGGTGCCGATCTGGAAGAAAGAATACTTTGAAGATGGAGCGGTGTGGGCGGATGGCGAGGCGTTCCCAGAAGAAATTCGGTTGCCGGGAGGCGCGACGGGGGACCGGTCTGCATCATAAATGATTGAATCATTTAGTCATTGAGGCGCTGAATCATTGAAACCTTGGAGTCTTGTGATTAATCGCTGCGCTCAGCTCTTATACGTCTTCCTGTTGATCGTCTGTTCTGTCCCGTTGCTGGCAGAGGACCCGGAAACCACGATCAAAGTCGACGTGAAGCTGGTCAACGTGTTCGTGACGGTGACGGATGCTCACGGTGCTCCGGTGGCGAACCTGACGAAGGAAAATTTTCTGCTGAAGGAAGACGGCAAAGAGCAGAAGATCGCAATCTTCAGCAAGGAGTCGGCGCTTCCCCTGTCGATTGCGCTGGCTGTGGATACGAGCCTGAGCACCAGAAAAGATCTGCCGCTGGAGTTGACGTCGGCGCGCAAGTTTGCCCACACGATTGTGCGGCCGCAGGATGGCTTGGCGGTGTACAAGTTCAGCGAGACCGTGAGCCTGATGGTGCCCTTCACATCCGATTTGAAAAAGATCGACGCCGGTATCGAGCGAGAGCGCAATGGCGCGGCGACGGCGCTTTACGATGCGGTTTATCTGGGGTCGCAAGCGCTGAGCCGGCGGGAGGGAAGAAAAGTGATGGTGGTGATCACCGATGGCGGTGACACAATGAGCCAGGTGAATTACAAAGAAGCGTTGCGCGCCGCCCAGGAGGCAGAGGCGATTATTTACAGCATCATTATTGTGCCGATCGAAGCGGACGCGGGACGGGACACCGGAGGCGAGCACGCGCTGATTCAGATTTCATCGGATACGGGCGGCAAGTATTACTACGCCAGGTCGTCGGCGCAACTGGACGACGCCTTCCAGAAGATCAGCGACGAACTGCGGACCCAGTATCTGCTGGCGTATTATCCGTCGCAGCGCTATTCGAATTCGGACTTCCGACAACTGAAAGTGGACCTGACGAACGCGCCGGCAGGGGGCCCTTATCAGTCGCACTATCGCGCGGGGTACTACACGCACAAGGGGACGTTCTGAGGATTTGTCAGCCCCGTCCCGCTCCCAACTATAAAACGCGTACATCGCGCCGGGGAAGTGGGCGCATCTAGTAAACTGTTCTATTCCATTTGCCGTAGAAATAAGGATCCTTGGACGCGGAATCGCTTCCAGGTTCTACTTGAGGTTC
The DNA here is from genome assembly GCA_963730845.1 of uncultured Acidobacteriaceae bacterium. GTDB lineage: Bacteria > Acidobacteriota > Terriglobia > Terriglobales > Acidobacteriaceae > Acidiflorens. The sequence goes on from CAVSTM010000016.1 coordinate 203,517, forward strand.
TGCCCCCAGGAGAGTGGCACTTTGTTCGATTGCCTTGGCTTGCATGTTCGTCGTTCTCTGTTCATCCGCATTGGCCTATTGCTCCTCGTTTCGCTCGCTGCCGCACTCACGGTTCCGTTGCAGGCGCAGGAATCTGCGACGGCCGGCATCATTCAAGGTACGGTTCGGGATAATGACGGCAACCCCGTGGCAGGGGCGCGGGTCTTGTACGGCTCGCGGGTCACCGACACCAGCGGCGTGACGCGCACCCAAAGCGACGGCACATATGTTTCCGAACCGCTGCCGCCGGGCCCTTATGTGGTGCGGGTGGAAGGCCGCGACATGGCGCCAGTCGAGAGCAGTGTGACCGTGGCGTTGGGAACAGTCACGCACGATTTCAAACTGGAATGGATCAATCCGGGGCCGATGCGCCTGGAGAGCACGTTCGGTGGCGACGCTCCCGACAAACAGCCGTTTGCCGGGCGGAACTATCTGAGTCCGGGAATGATTGAGCCGGGTGTGCAGGTGGTGGATGGAACGATTTTAGCGCCGGGCAAAAGTGGGATCCAATCGCTCTCAATCGACAGCCAACTGGGACGGACCACGCACTACGACCTGGATGAGGTCGAGACGATGGATGAGACCAAGGGCGCGGCCACCTTGAACCCGCCGGCGGAAGCGGTGCGCGAAGTAATCGTGTCGCGGGTGACGCCGGAGTTGTTTCAGTCACTCAACGCAACGGGTGCGGTGCGGATTACAACACGCTCGGGTGGAGATGAATGGCACGGCAATCTGTTTGGAAATCTGGAAGACCAGATCTTCGGCCTGGCGGGGTTTCCGCCGGGGAACTCGGATTACAGCCGGCAGCAGTTTGGATTTGAAGCGGGCGGCGCGGTGATCAAGGACAAGGCCTTTCTATTCGTCGGCGGAGAACGCACCAAGCAGGATGGTTTTTTGCCGATGACAACCGGGGACTTGATTTTGCCATCGGATTCCGGATCCCAGGCGTTCAACGAAACCAGCCCGCAGAGCGCATATTTTCGCGAGAACATGCTGACGGCGCGGCTGGATTACAACTTCAGCGACAACATGAAGGGATTTGTTCGCTTCACCTACGACAACGCGAATGAAATCGGGCCGTCGAACAGCCTGTCGAATTTCCGCAATCAGTTGAACGTCCCGGCCTGGGTTTTCGGGCTGGATTGGAACCACGGACGGTTTGTGAACAGCGCGCGCTTCGGCTATCAGAAGATGGTGAACGCGATCAATCCGGCGCTGAGCGATTCGACGATTGTGCCGGGCGCTCCGCTTCTCCACATGCAGATTGGGCCGGTGGCCCTGGGGCCGAGCGTGGCGGGTCCGCGGCAGACGATTCAGCGCGACCTTTTCGGGCGCTACGACAGCAGCACGATCTATCACGTCTTTCACACTATACGCTTCGGAGGAGCGGTTCATCGCATTGTGCAGGGCGATTTCTATGCGCCGGCAAATTATGCGTCGGTGACCTCTTCGGACGGGCTGGACGTGATCAACGCCGTGAATGGCAACCCCCTGCTGTTGCCGCTTTACCCAGGCGATCCGCGCGGAGCTGCGGATAATCCGCTGAACTACCCGGTGGGCACGGTCACGATCTACAACGGCCTCGGAAATTTCAGCGAGCACTCGGCTTTCAACCGGTCGACCGGCGGACACTACGACACGCGGCTCGAGGGGTATGTGGGCGACACCTTCAATCTGTTTCCGAACCTGAACATCAGCTTCGGAGTGAATTATGTGCGGGACACCGGGCGCACGGACAGCGACTTGGCGCCGGTGCCCTGCTCGGCGATCAACACCGGGATCGTGACGACTCCGATATGCACCAGCGGTTTGATTCTTGATCAATTCGGTTTGCTTCCGAACGTTAGTCCGACTTCCTACCAGCCACTGGGCCAGAGGGTGACCCAGCCAAACTTTAATTTTGCTCCGCAAGCAGGCTTGGCTTGGGATCCGGGACACAATGGGCGGATGGTGGTGCGGGCGAGCGGCGGGCTTTTCTATGACAATTTCCTGCTGCAGAATCTGTATCAGGATCGCATCAACCGCTTGTCGAATGGGCAATACAACCGTAGCCTGACGATGTGTCCGACGGGATCGGTGCTGTTTCCCGACGGATCGGTGGTGAACTCGGTGGATCATCTGAACATCGCGACGCAGATTTGCGGGCAGCCGATTGGAAACGTCGCGACGGCAATTCAGGATCTGCAGTCGCAGTTTGCGTTGGCGCAAGCGGCGGTGACAGGCGGCCCGAACGTGTACTCGTTGGCGAACAGCATAGCGGATTTTGGAGGCATGCTGGCGCCCGGTTTCAAAACGCCCCGGATGGTGCACATTTCGGCCGGAATTCAGAAACAGATCGGGCAGCGAAGCGTGTTCTCCGCCGATTATGTGCGCGAGATCGGCACGCAGTTTCCGCTGGGGATTGACACCAATCACGTGGGAGACGTGGGCTACATGACGGACGGTGACAATCCGACCAACCCCATACTCAATACCTATGCGGCGGAGTTGTCGGCGATCAATACGACGTTGGCATCCAACCCGTTGTCGGTGGCATGCCCGCAGGCAACGTTCGCTGGCAGCAGCTCTCAGGCCGCGGTGAATTGCTATCTGTCTAAGGTGACCGGAGCAAGCATCACCGATTTCGCGCGCGACGGTCTGGATTCATCGAACGCTTTCTGCGGACCGTTTCCGTGTTCGGTCTTAGGGAAGGTAAGCTCGGCGGGTCAGCCACAGCAGGCGGCGTTCGGCGGAGCCAATCCGGCGGTGGGATCGAACGTGATGTATTTTCCGAGCGGGCGGTCGCTTTATACGGGCTTCCAGCTGGCGTACCACACGGTCGGAGCAGACAACCCGGCGCGGCGTGTGCGGCGGCTCGAGACATCGATTTACTATACCTTCTCCAAATATAAGAGCAACATCGCGGAGCCGAATGGCAGCGGTGGGGATTATTCGGTCCTGAACGTGGCGGAAAATTATGACCGTCCCCACCGGGGATATTGGGGCGACTCGGGGCTGGGCCGATCAAGCCAGCTTACCCTCAATCCCACCTTGGATTTTCAGCACGGACTGCGGCTGTCGTGGATCACGCAGTTGGCCTCGCCGCTTCCGCTGACCGCGTCTGTTCCGCAGCAGAACGGAGGCGGAGTGGCAGGGGAAATCTTCCGCAGCGACGAGACTGGCGACGGCACCGTGGGCGACCTCTTGCCGGCAACATACATTGGAAGCACGGGAAAATACTCGACCAACAATGTGACCAAGGCAGTTCAATATTACAACGCCAACTTCGCCGGAAAGTTGACGCCGGCCGGTGTGGCGCTGGCCAACGCCGGTCTGTTTACCGGGCAGCAACTGGTGTCGCTGGGCGCTTACTCGCCTCTGATTCAAACGCTGCCGGGCAATTATGCGACAGCCAAATGGCTGAGGACGATGAATCTCCGGCTGACCCGGCCGTTCCAGGTTAGGGAGCGGGTGATGCTGGAACCTAGCCTCTCCGTGTTCAACGTTTTCAACTGGGCCAACTTCGGAGGCGCGGGGAACCAGTTGAGCGGCGTGATGAACGGGGCGCCGGGCAGTTCGCTGAATAACTCGAGTATGGCGGGCTACTGCGGCAGTTCGACTGGCTACTGCACCTCGCGGCTGGACCGGGTTCTGCCCGGTTCGGGTACGTACGCGGTCGGAGCTCCGCGCCAACTGGAATTCGGATTGCGGATCACGTTCTAGAGTTGGCTCAAGGAACCCTCACTGTGATTTTCACATTGTGAATGATTCCCTCGCCGTTGCGTTCACAACCAGGCTGTAAGCCCGAAAATCATTGAGCGGCGAAACACCGCGCACCAGCGGCGCCGGCGATCAAGCTGCACGTGCGGGTCGTTCGCGAATGGGGACTGGGAGGGTGGAAGAGGAGGAAAATTTAGCGGCCTTCTTCTGTGCGTCGGGCGAAGGCAAGCATCCAAGCCCGTATGGTCCCATTTTCCTTTTTCCCAATGCGCCATTATAATCGCCGTTCACCGTAATCCTGTGTAAGTGTTGACGTACAGAGTGGCCCCGACCAGGAGGGTGCGTCATTCCTGGAGAGGCTGGCCCGGTCAGACCCTGGTTGCCAGTTCGATCCTGTAGTCGGTCGGTTGTGCCAATTTACGCATTCCCTGGAGGCGCAGTAAGAAACATGGATAAACTAGTTCGCATCGCTCTGGCAGCTCTCTTTCTTCTCGGCATCGCTTCCGCCCAAAACATTCCCCAAATCGAGGTATTCGGCGGCTACTCGTACCTCAACTTTGACTTGCCGGCGAATCCGAGCACCGGTACGACCTCGCAGCGGCTGACTATGAACGGCTGGGACATCTCCGCCGCTGTCCGCGTCTTTCGTCACATTTCCATCGAGGGCGACTTCAGCGGCCACTCCCTTAGCGATTGCACTGGTATTACCACTTTGAAATGCAGCGATTTCTCTTACATGGGCGGCCCACGCTGGGAGCATGCCATGCACTCCGGCAAGATCACGGCCTTTGTACACGGCCTGGTTGGTCAGGACAACGCGACTCTTCCTGGACCCTCGGGAGTTTCCGTGTCAGATACGTCGGTGGCGGTCGCTGCCGGTGCTGGCCTTGATTATTGGGTCTATCGCAACAAGCTCGGAGTGCAGTTGGGTCCGTTCGATTATTTCTATACCCGTCACCTGAACGAAGACGCCGTTCCCAGCCAAAACAACATTCGGGTCGCTGCAGGAGTCGTTTACAGATTTGGCGGCGAAACCGCTGCGGGTGAACCCGCGCCCAGAGCCAAGAGTGCGCCTGCTTCGACGTCGCATAAGGGCAAGAATATTCCTGCTACGGGTCAACCCGCGACTGTGGCCCCAAGTCAGTCTGTTCAGACAACGATGGTGGCTATACCGGGACACGGGATGCCGATCCCTGCGCTCGGACTCGCGGTCGGGCCGCAGGAATTCGACGGAGCCAAGATTCTGGAGATCGTGCCGGGAGGCGTAGCCGAGATGTCATCCTTGAAGGTGGGCGATCTGATCAAATCAGTGGATGGCAAGCCAGTGAAGACGCCGATGGAACTGGCGGCTGAGCTGTCGGACAAGACCGGGAAAGTTCGCATCGGCATTCTGCGCGGCGACTTTGCCACGGAGGTTTTAGTCCTGGTAGGCCGTTGATTGTGCCGAAATTGATTGTGCCGAAGACACGGGTGTAGAGTGGCCAGGATCTTGCGCAGGGAAAAGCGAAACCGGCGGGAAAGTGGAACTGGTGCGCCCGGAGAGATTCGAACTCCCGACCTACAGCTCCGGAGGCTGTACCAACAGCCTAGGCCATCACAAAATCAAGCAGATAAAACGGGCCATGTAGGGCCATCTGCGGCACTATTGGTGCCAATTGAACACATTCTGCACACAGCTTCTCAGCCGGCCTTGATCGTCTGGTATTTCGGAGCGCCGAGTCTCTGCATGGCCTTGTCAATGGCAGGTACCTTGCGGAGCTCCCAGCATAGGCAGTCCGGCCCGCATGCATGCGAGTGGAGGATCAGTTCGGCGACTAATTCGCTGGCATCAACGTAGGGACATTCGGCGGCAACCATGCGCTTCATCTGTGCTACGATCGGGCTGACCTCAGACGACAGAACCGACGACCCGGCCCGCTTTCCACATGGCGGGCCTTTTCGCTGCTCTGACACTCGCTCTGGCGATTCTCCGCGACCTCCTTTCCTCAGGAGATGGAAACTGTGCGCCTAACCCGCTGTCGTCGTCGTAGCGCATTCGGCGACGATCTGTTCGATTCGTAGCCTAGGAGCAGTCTCTTTGGTTTCGACTGCTCGGCTGAACATCAAGCGCAAGTTGCGCGGAGCGTCGACGGGCAGTCGGCCGGCGAGAACTTGCGTAGCAGTGTTGGCCAGTTTGAACTTCGTGACGGTTCGAAAGAGACGATCGAAAAGGGCGCCCGGGCAAATCTCACGGATGCGCTCGACCTCAACATCTTTGATTTCTGTAGTCACTCCGCGGCTCACGGTGAATTGGTAGAGTGTGCCCGCGAGCCGCTTCGATTTCTCTGCGCGCGGCGGAGTGAACCCAAACTCTTCCACCTGGTCCTGCAATTTCAAGCGCAGAGTTTCCTCTTCTCGTCGGATATGCTCCAAACGGGCAGCTACCAGGTCGAGTTCGTCGACCTTCATGCGCTTCACGGGGTCAGTATGGCACATCACATAGATGGCTATCTATATGATCATTGAGCCACAAGAACTAGAATCAGAGACGGGAGATGCAACAATTCCATGTACTGTCGCGTTTTTTGATTATGCAGCACCTTTCAAAGGACGAGCTTTTGGCGCTTCTGCGCGAAGCTAAGGCTTCGCGGGAGCGAGACTGGCTGATGATCCTCGTCGCCTACTGGCATGGCCTCCGGGCCTCGGAAGTCATTGCGATTACACCAGATGATATCCGAGACGGCCATCTGGACGTGCAACGCCTAAAGGGCTCGCTGCGCACGATCCAGCCACTCATCGAGCATCCGGATCCGCTGTTGAGCGAGGCCCAACCGCTCTTTGATTTCGCTCGGAAATCAATCCGAAATCAAACGGTATTCAAAGTCTCCCGGGGGCACTTCTGGCGCCTGGTTCAAAGGTACGCTGCGGCCGCCGGTATCCCGGCGCACAAGCGACACCCGCACGTTTTAAAGCATTCGATCGCCATGCAAACCATTCAATCCGCTGGAATTGAGAACGTGCGGCAGTATCTCGGCCACAAGTCCATTTCATCCACCGGGGCCTACTTGAAGGTCTCTGATCAGGACGCAGCAGCTGCAATCCGGAGAGCCTCCGGGGTTTGATTTCGCATTGATTTATTGATTTATGAAGAGAGAATCAAAGAACGTGCTGATTCCACAAGGCTTAGCGACCTTGATTTTTGATATTCAAACAAGCTATTGATTTAGCAAGACTTAGCAGATTGAATTTTCCTTTGATTAGGAGAGCGAGGACGCTATGCACTCAGGGGGACAAAGGGTGCCCAAAGTGCAAGGCTCTGCTTGCTCTGGGCCGCGGTAACCCTCTCAAGTTCCAAAGGGCAATTGTCTTTTTGGATCGGAACGGGTCGCCGTTGTCCGCCGAAAGATGAAGGCATAGTCCATGCCTCGGACTGGGGTGTCCGTTCAAACCGCAGCGCAAGACCGCCGGACGCGGATCACGGTCGTGAGTGTAATGGCGATTTATCGTCAACTACCGATTAAATCCGGTAGTGGGCTACTTTGATCTCCCGAATAAATCCACGCATACCAAGAACGTCATTAGAGCAGCCCCGGACACCATGACGAGAAATGCGAAAGTCCCTATAGCCATGCCAATCCAGTAGCTGATCGGTTCCTTGTCCCGGCGAGAGGTGTGGCCTTTGACTGTAAGGACACCACTGCGAAAGGATTTGCAATAGCCGTTTCCAAGGAGGAAGGCTATAGTCGCACAGAAAAAGAGTATGAAGAGTTCACGCGCCACTTAAGATCACGATTCTAGCGTTCACGCCGCGTTGGCTCACTGTGGCCCGAATTATACAGGGCTTCGATGGTCGATGCATTATGAAAGAGCGCCCCTTCAGAAGGTGGCAGCTGGATGTGGCGCCGCCTCCGCTGCGCTGCGCTGTGCAGGGGCTTCGCTCCGCTAGGGCGGCGCTAGAGAGTAACTGCGGTAGTGTACCCAGTGGGAAAGAACCACAGGAGAGCATAGGCAAATCAGCTGGAGAATGGCACTTTACCTTGAGGGAAAGACCAACGTTGACACGAATGAGCTTTCCCCCAGGGAGGCAACTCGAATGAGTCACGAGGTCAAATATATCGGAATGGACGTGCACAAGGAAGCGATGGTGATCGCTGTGCAGAATGAGAGCGGGAAGCTGGTGATGGAAACCGTCGTCGAAACCAAAGCCAGCAGCATTCTGCAGTTTCTCCACGGTCTACGGGGCGAATTGCATGTGACCTGGGAAGAAGGCACCTGGGCGGCCTGGCTGTACGATCTGCTGCAGCCGCATGTGCAGCACATTGTGGTGTGCAATCCGCGGCGCAATGCCTTATTAAAGGAGGGCAGCAAGAGCGACAAGGTGGATGCACAGAAGCTGGCCGACTTGTTACGCACCGGGATGCTGCGACCGGTCTACCACGGAGAACATGGACTACGGACGCTACGCGAGCTGGGGCGCAGTTATCAGACCATCAGCAAAGATTTGACGAGGGTGATGAATCGACTGAAGGCGCTATATCGCGGCTGGGGCATTGCCTGTGCTGGCACCCAGGTCTATGCTGGGCGCTATCGGGAGGAATGGTTAAACAAGATTCCGCAAGCCGGCTTGCGCCGCCGGGCGGAGCTGCTCTATCAACAGCTGGATGGATTGCAGGCCTTGCGGCGAAACCTGCGACCCGAGTTTTTGGCGGAGAGCCGGAAACATAAGGCCGCGAAACTGCTGCGCCAGATTCCCTGCATCGGTCCGATTCGCGCCGCCCGCTTGATCGCGCTGATGCAGACGCCGCATCGATTCCGCAGCAAGCGGCAACTATGGACCTATAGCGGCCTGGGCGTTGAGACGCACGACAGCGCGCAATACCGCTTTGTGAGAGGACAATTGCTACGCTCCAAGAAACCGCAGCAGATTCGTGGTCTGAATCGCAATCACAACCATGAGATGAAAGAGATCTTCAAGGGAGCCGCGACCAGGGCCAGCTGTAGCAGGGGACCGTTCCATGATTTCTATGCGGCTTTGCTGGTCAAGGGGATGAAGCCGGAGATGGCGCGTCTGACGCTGGCGCGCAAGATCGCGGCCATTACCTTGACACTTTGGAAAAAGGAGGAACGTTTCGACGCCGAACAACTGAAGACGCAAGCAGCTTGAGCATCGAATGGAACCCAGGTGATCTCCCAAGGTTTCATGCCTCGGTGGTAGCCAATCGGTTCTGGCGATGCTCCGGTTCGAGGGAGAGTATCCATACACTCATTCAGGCACTCTGTGTGCTGTAGTCCAGCACCGAGTCTCCGGGTCAATCCTATGCGCCGAGTAGCCGGCCCCCATTGCTGGGGGCCAGCCCTCTAAGAACCGGACTTGACAGTTTCCCGTCATCCGGCTCGAGCATTCGATAACGCCCCCCTGAAAAACGAGGACGCGGCCTTATTCAACAGCAAATAAAACCTTCTCGATACTGATCTGCGGCCAACTCGCACGGCGGTGGAGGAAGCCACCATCGTGTGGGAAGCTGCACCAGCGGCTTGCGCCGCCATCATTTGCTTTGCTTCCTACATCGGTTCCACAAATGTTCTCGAGTTTGAACACCATCACGAAGTCAGCTCCGTTTCCGGTGAGGTAATCTTGTCCCATTGAGGCGACGCAACCTCTATCTGCCCGATTACAGGGCAGCGTTCGCTTCCTCGCAATTCCGATACCCGCACCGCCATCGATCCACCTTACGGTTGATCTTCCCCTTGCGGGGAGCGATACGGGCTTACCTTGTTCCGTGGAGGTGACACGATAGAGTAGGTGCTCTCTGTACGCCGGCAGTGTTGTTCGCCCATGACGGATTAGAGGGGAACCTCCGTACCCACTGCAAGAGAAGCCTGTAAGCATCTTCGGCCTCCTGTTATTGACGACGCTTTCGAGAATTTGCATATGCTCACCGTGCTATCAACCCTGGGCCCTCACCGCCTCGATGCTGGCAGATGCACCGTTACCTCGCGGTTTCGATGCCGATCTTTCGATCGCAGGTACGTTGTCGGAGCGCTTTCGACAGGTCGTTGCCTTCCCGCTGTAGCTCCTAGGGTACTCATCATGGGAGATGAGGTCCGGTCGAGATCTTCTTCGCCGGACAGTCACTTCAACCGCTTTCCAAGTCACAGCCCCTCGGATAACCGAAAAAAGCTATAGGCCTCGAGCCTCACATAGGATCATGGTTGGCACTTAAGCCAACGCTTAGCTTGCGTAGCTTCGTAACCGAATGGCGTCGAGCACCACTTGTTTTATGAAACCGTGGAGTTGGGACAAGCAACTGGGGTTGGCATCGCTGCGGGAAAGTGCGGCGAGCCAAAGCGACCAAACCAATCACCCCTCTAAGAATGAGGTGAGGAATGAGGTGGGGCTGGATGTAAGTCACCACGCCCGCATCTCTCAGAGGGGCGGGGAGAACCTTTTTCTCTTGACATCCTCTTTCATAGGATGAGTGTAATGGGGATTTAACAACAACTACGCGCCCGACTCCCCTCAGAACTCTAGACGTGCAACAACTTCCAAGAGACCCAGCGCGCCAGTATCAGCAATCCCGGAGCGATGGTAATGAGCAATGCGCGAATAAACCACTTGCGAAACGTGCTACTCCGCTCGGCGGGGGTTCTCGCGTTTCCACCCGCTTCGGTCAACCATCCCCTCGTGTACAACAAATTGGCGATGAGTGCGTACAGTGGAACGCCCAAGAAAATTATAAAGAACGGTTCTCCCACGTCCTGGCTGTCTGTAACCATCTGACCGTTGACCCATGCCCACGCCGCCAAAGTCGCACAGCCTGCAAAGAGCATTCCCACGTTGAACGGAATCCTGCGAAGTTCCCACCACTTGATTGCATCTCTCGGTGCGCTCATCCTGTGATTCTTATCCATTGCGAGGAAGAGGTCCAGAGGTAGTTGCCGCAAACAGGCATTTCACTCTTTGGCCCCGTGGTCAGTAAGCGTAATCGCGATTTTTCAGCAGCTACGCTCACCGATTCGAGCCAACCCGCAACTCGTTCAGATGGTCGTCGAGGCGTTGTACGCCCATTGTCCACGGAATCTGAAGGAATCGATCTCGATAAAGGGCCGTCCATCCATGCGACTGAATTACGCGATCTGGCGCGATGTTTATTCCGAAGGGATTCTGTTCGGTCTGGCACGCAAAAAAAGTGCAGTACATGCCTCTTCCTTCCCCAATGATGCTGTCAAAAATGAGAACCGATAGCCCGCTTTGCTGTCCCTCAATTACGTTCCAGACCTGTCTAATTGGTCTGCCCTGAACTAGCCCGTGAGGAAACGAAAGGGGAAGGGTCAGCTTGCGGGAAGAGGAGGTCCGCCAACCTGAGAAGGAGGGACCGACATACTGCAAGCCCCATCTGGCAGCAAGAGCGCGCATGTCCCGTGCGCGAAACATGTAGGGGGTTCGGATCAGGCCAAAGATCAGTGTCAGTACGGCAAGCGCTGGAAGGGATTTGAGTAGTATCACAGCGGCTATTCTGATTCGGTCTGGGCATCATGTCTAGTGTGACTGTCGTAAGCAGGCGATTTCACTCTTTGAGAATTGGCCCCCGTGGTGACTGAGTGTAATCGAGATTTTTCGTCAATCACCGCGTGCTAAGCTTGGGGCATTGGGAGGGGCGCTTATGACTTCCTACAGTCACGTTATAGCTTCCGTTTTCGTCTTTCTGACCGTCTGCGTTGGCCAGGAGGGACAGGGTGCTGATGCGTGGATAAGATTGGGCCAGATTGACAATGTTCTACGCGCAGCGCATGCCGCGTCTGGGTCCCTCACGTATCAAGGTTCCTGTGGCCGCACCGTCCCTGAAGCTCCGCCTATCCGGGTTCTGTCGGACTACTCAGGCCCGCCGATTGAAATTCTGCAAAAAATGTTTGCCTACGTTCCTCACATGCGCGTGACGGAAGAGCCGGGCGGGATGGTTCGCATGGTGCAGACTGACGTTCCGAGGGACCTCTTGGATGTCAAGATTAGCCACCTCTCGTTCTACCTTGCTTTTAGGAGGGCGCGCAGGCCGGTGCAAAGGCTCAGCGGTCTCGAAGTGGCGCTACACTCGCCAGGGCAAACGCTCGACGGTCCGAACGGTTGGCTCTACGATGACTATTTGCCAGAGGAAACGCTCGGCGGTCCGAACATGGCGCTAGAGCTCATCTTATCTGCTCCTGAAGTGATTGCTTTTAAGATGGCAAAGAACATCAGGCCATTTTCCGACCGAGGATTCCTATTGCCGGGCAACTCTGGGTCCGAGCCGCCCGTGCCCGGGGAGTTGGACAATGTAACTGTCTCACAGGCGCTCGACTACGTGTTGGAGACATTTCCTGGGTTTTGGGTCTATGAGAATTGCGTAAACAAGGAAGGAGACCGAACAGTCCGTCTCAGCTTTTTCGAGAGGACCTTTCCGTCACGTCCATGAGCCTCCCGGTGCCTGACGAAATCAGGCGTTAACACTCAAAACCCCTTCCGGCGGGGTCAGTGAGCGTAATCGAGATGTTTCGACAGTAATCTGGACCCCCGACTACAGCACCAACTAAACTGGTCTGTCGCTGAGCACAATGAGAATTCCCTTATGAACATGCGTAACACCCTGTTGTGGCTTTGCACGGTCTGTTCACTCGTATGCCTGCAGGGTTGTGGCTGCGACTACGGCATTCTGAACGCATCGAAATCACCCGATGGTCGTTACGAAGCTGTGCTGGAAGAGTCAAGTTGTGGGGCTGCGACCTCAAATACGTATGACGTAAGACTCTATCAACTTCCTCGTCACGACTCAGGCTGGCCGTGGGCGAGTTCGCCCCGGAAATCGGTCCTCACTGCGGGGTATGCTCACGATTTAAAGCTTGAGTGGTCCGGCAATGCACGCCTAAACATCTCCTGTCCGGGATGCTCGGACGTTGAAGTTTATGACCACATAGACTCGTGGCAAGGAATAGGGGTGGACAATCGTTCCATGCTTTCAGCCTCGAAAAAACCAAAGTGATGTAATCAGGCGTTAGCACCAGCTTCCGAGTAGAGGAGACCCGGTGAGCTGTAGGCTTCCTTTGGCTGTATCCGCCGTTTCCAGCTTCGTGCCCGTTTAAGTCCACCATGGCTCATCGGGGATCTCCCCCCTCACGGATCCCACCGTGCAGATTTCCCGCAGTGGGTTCTTCAGGCGTGACTCCCTGCGCCCGCCCAAGCGTGTGTGATCCGAGGTGGCAGGAGCGGGTACTGACGTAGGATTTCTTTAAACCTCTCCCACGTCAGCTGCTTTCCACGTGTCCGGCGGCTCAACCATTCCCGCCAGATGCGACGGACTCTGTGATAGAACTGCCGAATAGCGCGGTAGTTCGTGCGTCGTCCGTAGTACTGGTAATGGCCGCGGAGCTTGGCGTTCAGGGTTTTCTGCTGCTCTTTCACAGGATCGTGCCGATGCTGTTTGCACCATTTCCAGATTGCCTTCAGCCCTCTACCAAGCCGCTTGGCAATTGTCTTCACGTGCACTGTGAACTTCCCCTGCCGGCTGCGGGCGCATATGTGCACAAAGCCCAAGAAATTGAAGGTTGTAGGTTTCGTTCCCTGCTTCCTCGCATTCTTGGCCGCATATCGCCCGAATTCGATCAGCCGCGTCTTCTCCGGGTGCAGTGTCAAACCGTATTTCTCGAATCGCTTCGGCAAGACAGCCAGCACCTTTTCTGCGTCCTCCTTGTGCTGGAAGCACAAGATGGCATCATCAGCAAAGCGGATCTCGTAGGCTTCCCCTTTTAACCGGGGCTTCACTTCGTTCTCGAACCATTCGTCGAGCACGTAGTGCAGGTATATATTGGCCAGGAGCGGACTAATTGGCTGCCCCTGTCCTGTACCTGTTTCGCTCACGAGTAATCTGCCGTCCTCGATGACTCCGACTTTGATCCATTTTCCGATCAGTCGTAGCACGCTGCCGTCGGTTACCCGCTTCTCTATCATCTCGACCAGAGCCGATCTCACTATCGAGTCAAAGTATGAGCGGATGTCAATCTCCAGGATCCACCCTATGGGCCGGGTACAGATGATCCGTCCCACTTCCTCCAGTGCTTGGTGTTGCCCGCGTCCGGGTCGAAACCCGTACGAGCAATCGAGAAAATCCTGCTCGTAGATGGCATTTAATAGGTCAACCGCCGCTTTCTGCACGATCTTATCCTCGAGGGCGGGAATCGAAATCGGCCTTTGTTTCCCGTCCTCTTTGGGGATGTAGACGCGCCGCAATGGTTGTGCCCGATACTTGCCTTCTTTGAGCCGCTGGTGGAGCTGTCGGATATTCTCTTCAGCGTTCGTCTCGTATTGTTGGTACGTGACGCCGTCGATCCCGGCACTGGCATCCTTTCGCAGTCTCCGGAATGCCTCATACAACTTCTCGCCTGTAATCAGGTGAGCAATAGAGTAGAACTGCCGTTTCGGATCTTCCTTGGCGAGTTCAGCTATTCTGTTGATGTCTGTAGACATATCTTTTCGAGTTCAGGACCTCGTTATGTTTCCTTTCAGCAGATTCGTACGCTTGCTTCCCCCTTCCCTCCAGTGGGTTCCGTGGCCGCCCGTTTCCGGAGCCCTGCGGTTCCCCACCTTCGTCGGTACTATAAGGTTGTAAGACTGCTCCAGCATCCGTCCGTGCTTCCTCCGGTCGACCCTTGGTTGCACGTACCTCTCGACCCATTCCCAGAGGCGGTCCTCCTGGTGTGAGAGGAGATGGAGAGCTCTCTTCGGTTCCTGGGCCATCCCTGTGGAGCATGCCTTGGGCTAGAGACCCCGGCGAGTCGGCGCGACCTCGCAATGACGGTCGCTGCCAGATACTGCCTTCCGCTGGCGCAAACACGTCGGCCTCGCAACGATACAAGATTTCGGGGCTGAATCCTCACGGCCTGCTACCTTGTTGTCTACGCTTCGCACCCACCAGTCGCCCGGTGAATGGCAAGACTCACTACTGACCTGTCTGCTCGACTTTGATCAGGCGGGATTTGCACCCGCTGGATGACAATAAGAGGTTTCGCTTATCTCACTAACAGTTCCTCCTCTTCCAAGCTTTTCCGAACGCGATGCGCTATATGTTCGCCTTTTTCAGGGTCGCTGAGATCGCGGTAGGGACAGCCATCGCTGACTGCCCCCCGCGCGGACCCGGACGGGCGCTGATTAGCGCATCCGGTTCTTATCTCGGATGACTGGCGGCAAAGCGAACCGCGGGATAAGGATGGAGTACTCGCGGTTGAGGGAGCCATCGGTCAGCCAGAGCGAGCATACGTGTCCAGGAGATCGGACGTGTCTGACTGCGGCGACGAAGTGTGCGCCACCACCGCCCGATGACCCGAGCCCGGAAGGCGCCGAGACTGTCGAGGTTCCCCGGTACCGCATAGTAGTTGAAGTGTCCCTGCACAATCGACTTGAGCCATTGGCCGGTTTGGCGCACGGGGTCGTGCATACGCTCGCGGAGTTGTTGCTTAACATCTCGCAGCTTCGCTCCCATGCGTTTGCGGATCGTCTTACGCCTCACCGTAAATCGCCCTAACCTATTCTTCCCGCTGATGTGCCGGAAGCCGAGGACATGTTCTGTAGAACATGTTCTCGGTTATGTTCCGTCCAAAATTATGTTTTCTCTGCGATCTAAACGTATGAAAACTCGATTATCCGTTGGACTTTGACCGCACATAAATAATCCTCCCTCTTGGACCTAAACTGCTCTACGGAGGTACGGCTATGTTTAATCGACTGTATAAAAGTCCGTCCGCTGTAAACCGTCACGAGAGTGGTCCGTATGGAGAAGAACGTCGAAGGTATCTAATCGCATGCGAACAACGAGGAGACTGCCGGTCAACGCTCTTGTTTAAAGCGCGTGATTTGCTCTGGGTTGCTTCGAGACTGAGCGTCTATCAAGATTTTCAACACATCACGGTGCAACAGGTGCGAGCCGTGGCCGACGATTGGCGAGATCGGGAACGGGCCTGTCATCGTAAGCTCAATGCACCGGCCACCCGTCTGCGATTCGTGCGGACTGCCCTTGCTTGGCTCCGATATCTAGGTCATCTGCATCAACCTGTAGAGCAGATCCCCTTCCGAGTCCAGTTGGAGGAGTATTGTCGCTGGACCAAGGAGGAGCGCGGGTTTACAGAGCAGACTGTGAAACAGCAGTACAGCATCATCAAACGATTTCTCTGTTGGTGGGGGAGTTTCGATCGAGATCTGTCCGATATAAAAATCGGTGATGTCGATGCCTATCTAACTTCGGGAAGCGAGCAAGGCTGGTGTCGCATCACGATAAACAATGTTGCCAAAGGCCTTAGAGCATTCTTTCGCTACTCTTTCCTGCAGCGATGGACGCCTCTCAACCTGGCTGGCGCCATTCAGGGACCACGGATCTATTACTTGGAACGTCTGCCATCAGGCCCCGACTGGGCTGATGTCCAGCGTTTGTTTGCAGGCCTGGATACGGAGCGGCCGAAAGATATACGAGATCGCGCGATTCTTATGCTACTGGCGATTTACGGTCTCCGAGCCAGCGAGGTTGCCAATTTGCGTTTGGAAGACTTGGATTGGCAACGTAACGAGCTGCATGTTAGACGGGTCAAACGGCGTGGAATTCAGGTCTACCCGCTGCTGCCATCTGTGAGTGACGCGATCATTCAATACCTGCGGGGAGTGCGGCGGCACCCCTCTGTGCGTTGTGAAGTATTTTTGTCCTTGCGTTCTCCCTACCAACCGATATCAGCTGCCGGTCTCTATCACGTGGCGGCCCCCAGATTGAAGAGACTTGGCGTTCAGACTGCCCATCACGGTCCGCATTGCCTTCGTCATGCTTGTGCCGGGCACCTCATTACCGAGGGGTTGTCCCTTAAAGAGATTGGTGATCATCTGGGCCATCGCAGCACTTCGGCCACGAGGACGTACACCAAGGTAGATCTTCCAGGCCTGCGGCAGGTGGCCGCCTTCGATCTAGGAGATCTTCTATGAGATTACACAACGTCGTTGAAGGCTACATTACGTTCAAGCGCAAATTAGGTGTGCGCTTGTGCTCAGAAGCAGGTGTGTTGAGAGCCTTTTGTCGTTCCGTGGGAGAGACGGAAGTTGCTGACATAAAAGCTGGTGCCGTGCTCGCGTTTATCGCCGGGAAGGGGCCGGTCACCAGAAGTTGGAAGCAGAGAGCCTCCGTCCTTCGCAGTTTCTATCGGTATGCCATCAGCCGAGGTCTTTGTACCAACTCGCCGTTGCCAACCAATGCTCCGAAATTTCCGCCACCACGAACCCCTCACATTTATTCCACTGACGAGCTCAACCGACTACTTGAGGCTACCGTAAGACTACAAACTCCGAGAGCCCCGTTGCGAGCATTTTCCTATCGGATGTTATTGCTCCTTCTCTACAGTACCGGCATGCGGATCAGTGAAGCACTATCACTCGCGTTGCGCGATGTCGATCTGCTCAATCGCGTGCTCACCATTCGGGATACTAAGTTCTTCAAGACTCGCCTGATCCCCATCGGCCCCAAGCTCACACGAGAACTTGTGGCTTATACACAAAGACGCCTCCGGCAGTCGCCCGGAGCGGTTAATGACTCATCTCCTTTATTCGCCACACGCTCCGGAGGTCGCTGGCACTGTGTCGTGGCCAGAGAACTATTTCGCCGGATCCGTCGATACGCTGGTGTAGGCCGCGAGGGTAACGCCCGGTATCAACCGTGCCTGCACGACCTGCGTCACACCGCTGCCCAGCACAGAATCATCGCATGGTATAAAGCAGGCCACGACGTACAAAGCCTGCTCCTGCACTTGGCGACATATTTAGGGCACGTCGATCTGGCTTCCACCCAATATTACCTAACCATGACCCCGGAGCTTCTGGACGAGGCCAGTCAACGATTCCAACGCTACGCTCAACCGGGGGGCGACCATGAATGACAACACCCTAATGGGGCCGTGGATCCGTAGGTTTCTTCTTGAGCACCTCGTCACTGAACGCAATCTGGCGCGCAATACTCAAAAAAGTTATCGGGATACCTTGGTGCTCTTACTCCCATTCCTGGCACGTACCATCAACACTCCTATTGATCGACTAACAGTGGAAGGCCTCTCTCCGCTTTTGGTTCGTCAATTCCTTGAACATGTCGAAAAGGATCGCAGCTGCAGCGGAGTTACGCGTAATCTGCGCCTCGGCGCCATCCACTCTTTCGCAAAATTCATTGGCTCGCACAGCCCAGAGCATCTTGAGTGGTGCACTGGAGTACGGGCGGTTCCATTCAAGAAGACAGCTAAGCCGACCATGGTCTATCTCGACAAGCCAGAGATGGATGCTGTATTGAAAGCGCCCGACCGGCGAACCGCCCAAGGAGCTCGCGACTATGCCGTTCTGCTGTTTCTTTACAACACTGGGGCAAGAGTCGACGAAGCTGCCCACGTGACGGTGGCAGACCTCAGGTGGGGGAGTTTCAGTTCCGTCCGCCTGGTGGGTAAAGGAAATAAGGTTCGGCGCTGTCCACTGTGGCCACAAACCACGACTGTACTCAAAGCCCTCATCGAGGGTAGGACTGTACAGCAAAGAGTGTTTTTGAACCGCGTCGGTCAACCGCTTACTCGTTTTGGAATGTACAACTTGGTGCGAAGAGCAGCTACTCAAGCGAGTCTGGCTTTACCATCGTTGCTGTCCAAACCGATTGGCCCTCATTGCATTCGCCATACAAGTGCGGTTCACCTTCTGCGCGCCGGAGTCGACATCAATACCATCCGCGCGTGGTTGGGACATGTATCGTTAGACACAACCCATGTCTATGCGGAGGTAGATCTTGAAATGAAAGCAAAAGCCCTCGCTAAATGTGATCTGCCACAAGACGGTCCCATAAAGAACTGGAGCAGGGATGCCGGTGTTCTCGAATTCCTGAAGGCACTCTGATCACCGGGAGCATGTGAAAACTTATGTTGTGCCTGCGGATGCTGGCGGTCCACCCCGATTCTCCTTCAGCATCCAACGGCACATAATTTTGGACGGAACATAACCGAGAAAATCGAACGTTTCCGGCTTGCCTTCCCCTCTTTGTTTCCGGTTTTGTTCGGCAAACCGCCCGAACTCGATCCGGCGCGTCTTATCGGGGTGTAACTCTAGTCCAAACTTTCCCAACCGCTCTCGTAAATTCTCCAAGAACCGATCAGCGTCTGTCTGGTGCTGGAATCCCAAAATGCTGTCATCCGCATAGCGGATGGCAATCACTTCTCCGTGTGCCCACTTCTTGCGCCACACGTCCACCCAGAGATCAAAAGCGTAGTGTAGGTAGATATTCGAAAGCAGCGGCGAAATCACCGCGCCCTGCGGAGTGCCTGTCTGCGTTTCTGACCATTTGCCTTCCTCCATCACCCCCGCGTTGAGCCATTTCTGGATCAACCGTAGGATGCGGGGGTCGGCGACGCGATGCTCCACGAACTGGATTAGCCAACTCTGATCGAGGTTGTCATAAAATCCTCGAATGTCGGCGTCCAGAACGTAGTTCACCTTCTTCTTCAGGAGCGCATACGACAGCGCGTCCAGCGCTTGATGCTGGCTGCGCCCCGGGCGGAAACCATACGAAAACCCGAGAAAGTCTTCCTCATAGATCTGGTTGAGGATGGTAACCACGGCCTGCTGGACGGTCTTATCTTCCAGAGCCGCGACTCCTAATGGGCGTTGTCGTCCATCACTTTTCGGTATGTAGACCCTTCTCGACGGTTGCGCTCGGTAGGCTCCGCGATGAACTCGGGCATGAAGGTCAATCAATCGATCTTCTAGCCCGTCTTCATACTCCTGCCACGTAACGCCGTCCACTCCAGGTGCGGCCTTCCTCTTCAGGGAGTAAAAGCTTTCCCGCAGCAGATCAACGGTCAGATGGTGGAGCAAGGCGGTGAACTTCATCTCCTTATTTTCCCTTGCTGCTTTCCGCACGCTAGCCAGCCCTTGGGACACGCCCTTCCCGCTCTGCGTCGGGTACGTGTTAGGTTGACCAGCGTTCTCCTTGATCAGCGGCCTTTCCTCCCCATTCTCCGCCGGCGATGTTCCGTCTTTGTTCGAATGGTTCATAGGTAGTATGCCGCTGTGTGACTCCTCGTAGACGTACACGCGGGCCTTGTGGCTCTGGCCTTCGCCCGCCGACCTACGGCCTGGTTGAGCCGCAGGTGTCTCCGAGGCCTCCCGGTTCTCGTGCTTGAAGTTTCTAGGCGTGTCTGGGGTCTTCGACTACGCCGGACCAAACAGGAGCTCGCGCTATCGCGCCTGTTCATGTTGCCTACCGCGCATTACAAGGACGGCGGCGTCCGGATTGCATCTTTTCGGAGCTCAATCGCCCACCCCGCCTATCCTCTGTCTACGCTTCGCTGTGTACCTCGCGATACCCAGCGCAAGACTCGAGGCCGAGTGGTTCGCTACTCCTTTCTCGTAAGGAACTTTCATCCTCTGCTTCAAGCCGGTTTATCCCGGCGCACTGTAATAGCGATTTTGCAACAACCTGAGCAGTCGTACAATGCAAGACATGAAACTCATGACCCAATGCGGAGTCGGAATCATACTCTTGGTTGGCTTGTGTGCGGTAGCACAGGCCGCACCCGAACAACAGGGTACTAGAGAGGGTACTAGAGCGGAATGGCTGTCGTGGACTCCAGCGCAGAGAAATGCTTACGTTTACGGGTTAGTTGATGGCTATTTGATGGGATTCTACCGCGCGTGCGATTTGGCCGACCAATTGTTCGAGACAGACAAGCCGCATCGTATCGGTGACGAGCAACACCCGACGGACCTCCCTTCCGGGCGTTGCCTTGCTCATCGGGGCGAGTTTTCAAGGGCTAAGTTTGACAAGGAGGGTCACTTCGACGTTAGTGCCTATACAGATGTCATTACCGCCTTCTACGAGCACCACACTAGCTGCCGAGATTTTCCCTTCTCGATCCTATTGCAAGTGCTTAGCTCAAAGTACGCAACCGGAGACGAGCTGTATGAATTGGCTTTGAAGGGCGGGCTGGAAGGCTATCCACGGAGTCGTCAATGGTGCACTAGCGGAGATTCTCAGGCACCGAAGCCATAACTGTCGCAACCAGGCGTTTACACTCACAACCCGTTCTGGTATTGCGAGTAGATGTTCCAAAATCCCACCGAAAGCGGTGGTCGCAAGTGATTGTTTTTGCGTGGCCGGCGATGGCGGTTCGAAGCGTTCGAGAAACACCTGATTCTGGAACGCGAGCTCAGCCCGAAGGGTCCGTCGGCAGGATGCGCACCCGGTAGCTGTACGCATGCCCGACAGCGGCCGAGCGCTCGATGTATTCGCCGGCCTCCAGCTTTTCAAGGTTAGCGAGGGCAGCTTCCCGCGAGCGCTTCAAGTCTTCGGCAATCCGGCTCGTCGGAATCGGATTACCGTGCGCGACGATTCCCGCAGGCCTCCCATCGCTATCGGATCCCTCGGCGGTCACGTGCGCACGCAACCAAAGCCATTCCCAAATGCTCGCGCCCATTCTCTGGCGGTGATCCAGGAGTCGATCCGATATCGGGAAGATGTGGGCGTGATCGGCCATGTACGGGACTGCGGCGCCGGCGTGCCGGCCACCCGCGCTCCTGGCTACCATTGTAAATTTCTACCACCCCCGCAGTTTTTTGCTCATCTTGTCAGCCGATGTACCTCATGCAAGTCTATGCGTATGGATGCCATTCAGCAGACCACCTCGATCGAGGAATCTCCCAGGTTGCTCTTCAGCCGCCGTTCCGCGGCGAGGGCTTTGGACATTTCGGTGCGAATGATCGATTACGCGATCGCATCGGGACTTCTGGAAGCTAGGCGCCTCAACAGCCGGATACTGATTCCCATAGACTCGCTGAAAAAATTCGCGGCCTCGGATCAGCTCGTGCCGAAAGCGCCAACGCAGTCTCAGGAATGTGCGTAATACCAGCGGCAACGGAGGCAACAAGGAATGACTGGCGACTATCCAGCAGTGGCAGCCCCGGAGGACGAAGACCAGGACCAGCGGGCACGTCTCTACAACGAGATGTATCCTCCGGTCTCCGCGCCGACTGTCGACGCTTCGAATGCTGCGCTTCCCGCGCTCGTAGCTTCGGCGCCACTGCCGACCCCGAGCGCAACCGGGTATGTCGCGCCAACTCCCGCATCCGCGGAAAAGCGTGGCACAGACCGATTTAGCGCATATCCGGCTCCCGCCCCTGCGTCTGCATCCGCACCGGATGCGGCGCCCGCGCCCTACCTGGCCGGCGGCCCGATTCCCGGGGCTGCGCCAGCAGAACCACCGGCGCCTCGCACAGCCACCATGGGCGACATTCCGAAAATTGCTGTGCCTCAGGAACCCCGATGGAAGGATTACGCGCCCGCGGAACGGCACGGCTGGGGAAAAGTCGGATCGATTCTCGCAACCGTCAATCCGATCGCCAATGAGATTGTGAACCGGCGGCCGCTCGAGAATGCGGAGCGCAACTACAAGTTTGCAACTGCTGAATATGAGGCTCCCTTTAGGACAGGCGAAGAAGCTGCCAGGGCTGAACACGAGAGCGCGACGGCCGACGCCGAACGGACAGGCAGCAACAAGAGTCCCGACACGCAGGCCTACAATTCGCGCGTTAAAGCTGGAGAAACGCCAGCGCAGGCGTTACAAGAAACTGAGGCGGACAAACGCACGGGGGTACCACCCACCGCGGAGCAAGATCGTCGCACCGTCGGCGAACTCCTCTACAAACAGCAGCAGGGCACGATCACGCAACAGGAGCAGACGCAGCTCAATCAGCTGGGGCACATCTACCCACACTTCATGCCAGTCGGTGAAGGGGGTGCCGGTCAATACAACGCGCGGATCTCCGACATGCTCGCGCAAAATCCGACGACGAAAAAGAAAGTGCAGGGCGGCGCCGTGCCCGATGAATATCGCGTGCTCCCAACAGACACCGGCGAAGTAGCGAAGGAAAAAGAAGCGCGCGCGGCCGGCCTCGGATCTGCGGCACAGCGGCAGATCGGAATCAATGTCAACGCCGGTGAGCACAATATCGAAACCGTTCTCGCAAAAACGCCGGCAGGCAACGTCTACGAAAGCAAAGAAGCCGCCGAAGCTGCAGGGCACCAGATCCTCAACAAATCCACGCCACAGGAGGAGCAGAAAGCGCGTCAGGCCTACACGCAATACGGCCGCATGATCGACAATGCGCAAGACGCGATGATGACGATGCCGGTGTGGCGCGACGGCAGCAAAGACAAGAATCTCGCGATGCGTGTTTCGAAACAGTTTTTCTCGAGCATCCCGATGACGGGAATTGACCCCGCATATGTCGACCAGTTCCTAAACTCCGACGACTACAAACAGATGTCGCAGGACGGCCAGAAGCACATGCAAAACATGTTCCAGATCTGGTCCGACGCGATCAACGTGGTGAAACAGGAAACCGGTGGCGTGCCGCGCGGTCAGATGTTCCTACAGAAGGAAGACGCAATTCTCCCGCATCCCGAGAAAACCTACGAGATGAACGTGCAGGCGCTCAACTCGTTTGTGAAGCGCATGAAAAAAGATTCTTCGGAGTATGGCCGCCCTTCTGATATGCCCGATCTGCAGGCCGGCGTCGCGCCGCCTGATGCAAAGGGATATATCCGCAATGCTGATGGCCAGCGGATCGGCTACATCGATGCCAAAGGCAAGCGCGTGAATTTCTGATGCCTGACAGTCTCCAAACCGGCGAAACTTTCGAACCCATCGGAGCAGGAACAACGCCGTCCGCGGTCGTGGCGCAAGGTCCGGATGCGCATCCTGCGCTGAAGGAAGGCGAGACTCTCGAACCGATCAAGCAGAGCTCGCCGTCCGCAGATGGTGGCAATGCCGCTCCGGCAGGAGCTGGTCGCCGCTATGTTCGCGGCCTAGGCGAAGGTGGGCGCAACCTGCTCAGTTTTGCGAAGGGTGCCGCGCAGGATCTTGCCAACCCAGATATGCCCGTTTTTCTGTCTGACAAACCTGAGTACCAAGAAAACTGGGCCACGCGCACGCAGGGCGACGACACGATGGCCGAGAAATATCTCTGGGCACCGGCTCGTCATGAACGTGATCGCGCGCTGGAAGAAGCGGATCAGTACGCTGCAACCCACGGATGGGAAGCTGCTGGTCATGGGCTCAACACAATCCTGCACACTGCCGGCGAACTAATTCCAGGGATCGGCCCACTCGCCGGGCATCTACTCGATAAAGCGGAAGGTGGTGACATTGCGGGTGCGGCCGGTGAGGGGACAACTTACGCCATCGCTCCGAAACTGACCAAGACGATCGGCGGACGCATCGTTGAAGGCGCACGCGATATTCCCGGGGTTAGAACGCTTGTGCCGGGATCCATCGAGGATATGGCTCGATCGGCCGGAAAAGGAACGGTTGGTCGCATTCTTAACCGGGTGGCGCCCAACTTGGGCGATCGAGAACCTATCTACCCTGGCGCTAACCTCCCGGAAGCTCCGACAGAGGTTTACCCCGGTGCTCCGGAGCCTGCTGCGCCACCGCCCGAGGTGTTACGAGCTCGCGGATTGGCGCAGGGCGGGTATGCACCGCCAGAACCAGCAGCGGCGCTTGGCAAAATTCCTGTGCGTGCGCCAGCACCGGTTTATCCCGGCGCTCACCTGCCAGAGCACCCTGGAGTGTTTCCCGGCGCGTCATTTCCGGCGGCACCTCCGCCCGAACTCTTGCAGGCCAGTCCGCTGGCTGCTGGTGGTGCTCATCCAGTTTCTGATCCGGCTGCAGCTCTTGGGCGGATTCCAGTACGCCAATCGTCCGCAGCGCCGGCTTACCCTGCTGGCGCCGGTGCCGACGAATACCCGCCAGCCGAAAGCCCCAGGGTTCCAGTCGAGCTGTACCCGCCAGTCACCGAAAACCCTGTAGTCGGAAGCCTCGTCCGAGCCATGGATAGAGCGGGCGTGCCAATCGCGCAGCGCCCAGGCTTCTTACTCAAAGGCAGTGGCCGGGTAAACCGCATTCTCGGCCCAGAGGAGGATCTGACCGACGCCCTGGCGAAGAGCGCGAGAAAGGCAAGAGGGCAAACGAAGAAGTAATCCTTGGATCAGGTCACACTCCCGGTCTCGCGTCCTGCGGCAGTAAAGGCGCCTTGGATCTATTGGTTCGCCACTTTTTCCAACTCCGCATTGAGGTGTACGCTGCTCCCGCCGCTGACCTTCAACTTTCGTCCCCAATCCTTGAAACCTGTCTTCTTCACGGTGACGGTATGTTCGCCTTCGGTGACCTGAATATCCGAGGGTGTGTTGCCGACAAAACTCCCGTCGACTTCAATGTCCGCACCATCTGGAACCGAGATCACGGATATTTTCCCCGCTGCAGTCGCCCGCGAAACGGTGGTCGGCGAAGCGGCAGTTTGGGAAGCCGCGGCCGCACCCTGACCGACGACGGCGACTGCTGTCGCGTTGGTCAGCCCGCCGTCATTGACCCACTTAACCGCATCTTCAATTACTGTGTGAACAGGGTGGTGACCTTTCCCGCCTAGCGGGATTCCGTAATAAGTGTTGTATATCCCCTTCTGCTGAAACATGTGAACCACGTCAAACTTACCGTCACCTCGTCTGCGTTCCACCGAGAGTGTGAAAATGCCGTATTCGAACGAATACGGCACGGCTGTGGAGCTCGTTGTGGTCGTCTCTACTGTGCCGCTCACCTGAGAGGTATTACCGCTTTGATCCGTCACAGTTCCGTTGACCGGGTCTGAATGTGTGGATGTGTCACTAACTACCCGAGTGCCGTGATAGGTGTCTGGAGTGACGGAGATGTAGAAAACTATTGGGACTGTTGGGGCCGGTTCGGCGTAACAAACTCCTGGATATTTCTTCGCAAACTTCTTTTGAAACCATTTCACATCGTCAGCCGACAACCCCTCCTTGACATTGTTCAGTTTGTCTCGTGAGACCACAGTCAAATAGGCACAGGAAGGACTCGTTTGTGCCCAAGCGCATTGAGATGCAGCCGAAAGGACAACCCAGAAAACGAGAACAACGGAAGCGACCGTGTTCCTCATCGTGCCTCCAGTGGGGGAAGGTCGTCGACTGGGAAATTGTGGTCCTCGCAAGTTCAGCTGTCAACGAGTTCCTAAAACAGTTGATTTGGGAACAGCCAAAGGAGTGAATTTCTGCTTCCGAGAATCAGCACTTTGCGAGCGTGTCCCCTCCGGGGTTTGTGGAACAGCCGTTTCGCGAAGCCGGATCACGGGACCGCGTGCGGGGAGCGGGACAGTCGGAGGGCGACTGGTGCAGTGAATTTAGGTAGCGTCGGATTCGGCCTTTGGTTTGCGTGGTTTAGCGCAAACGTGCGAGGCAAACTCTTTCTCGCGCTGCAACTCGAAGTTCCGCATCATTTCATTAAGAGACTTGCCAGTGGGAGGACCAGAAGCATCGAACAACCAGGCGCATTCGGAGCAACCCCAACCATGAAAACGGTCTTCTTCGATCCATATGAGTTCGCGTGTCGCCGCCATCTATAGGCGAGAGATAAAATATTCGGTCAGAGTGTTTCGTATCATTATCTTCTTCTCCTTAACCTGCAGCATGATGCAGTGCATTCCGGTGGCCCTCCGCATGAATCCCCGCAACTCGCTGTTTCGACACGCCGCAAAGCAGATCCAGTGCCCTGGGGGTGCGGGCTCCGCCGTGTACCTTTGGGAGGCAGCACGCACAAACGGCAGACGACCAGCACCGGATGCGGCACAATCCCCACTCCTCATATGACTTTTTCATCCAATCCAGGGATGCTGCGCCGTTCATTGCCTGCAGGCCTTTTTGGATCAGACCGCGCATGCGGATGCGCACCGTTGTAGGTCGTCAGCATCAGCCGCGTTGAGACCTGGGCGTAGTGCGCTGTCACGTCTAGACTGTCGTGCCCCAGGATGTGACTGATCACATCAAGCGGGCAGCCGTTGTCGAGCATGTGAGTTGCGCATGCGTGGCGTAGTAGGTGTGGGTGCATGGCTGGCAGGCCGCGGACTTTGGTGATCTGCAGCAGCATTCGGGCTACGCTGCGGACATTCAGGGAGCGCGCCCACGCCGGCGTAGCGATCTCGCACGCGGAAAAAAAGAGCCTGAGTCTGTAGACGGTTTGCCGTCACGACCTTTTCGCGTTGGATGAGATAGGCATCCAAGGCCTGACGTGACTTTGGATTTAGCGGCACCAGCCTGTGTTTCGCGCTCTTGCCGTAGGGGCCGCCCTTGCCGTTGATGAGAATGGCGTTCTGTTCCGGGCGTAAGTCATCGAGTCTAATTTGCGCCACTTCCGAGACGCGCAGCCCAGCGCCGTACATTAGCTCAAGTAGCAAGCGATCGCGATCAGGGAAAGCAGTTGGAAAATCTCCGCCGTCCAGTAAGATCGTCATCTCTTCCTGGCTGGGTACGTCGGGCAGGGTTTCGGGCGTCTTGGGCCGCTTGATTGTGACGATCTTCTCTGCGCTCTCGTCCACCATCACTCCCTCACTCCGCAGCCAACCAACAAATGATTTGATTGCGGACAACTTACGAACCGCGGTGGTCTTGGTTGCTCCGCGGCGATGGAGCAAGACCAGAAATCCACGCACGATTTCACGGCTGAGCTGCTCAGGACCTTGTTGGCATCCAATGAAATCACTGAGATCTACGAGATCGGCCCGATAGGCGCGGATGGTGCAGGGGCTTGAGTTCTCCGCGCGCTTGGACAATAGAAAACGGTCGATTGCTTCGCTCATGGTCACAGCGCACCTCCTCTGGGATGCGATTTGAGGTACTCGGCCCGACTGCGTTCAATATCGGAGTGCATGTAGTCCATGGTTGTGTTGATACTGACGTGTCCGGTCATCTTCTGAACGACGCGAGGGCCAGCGCCTCCATTGATGGTGTCGGTCACGAAGGCATGGCGGTACTTATGAGGAGAGATCCCGCGGCCCACAATCCGCGTGCTCAACTCCGTCAATACTTGCCAGATGCGTTGTCTGGTGAGCCGCTCTCCGCGTCGACCAACGAATAACCACTCACTGCCCGATTGCTTCGCGAAGAGCGGCCGCGCCTTTTGCAGGTACGACCGCAGAGACTCCATCTCCGGCGGATTCAACGGTACAAGCCGGTCCTTTCCGCCTTTCCCAAGTCTTACTTTCGCGACTGAGTGCTGAAAATCAATATCCGCCGTCCTTAGATTCACCATCTCACTGACTCGCAAACCAGATCCGTAAGCGATGTACACCAATGCCCGATTGCGGAGGTCCAACCGGCGATCCTTTCCGAGCGACACCAGAATTTGATCCACCTCGGCTTGGGTAATCGGCCGGACGATTGCGTCAAAGGCTTTCGGTGCGCGAATGTGGCGCGACGGGTCCTCGGTGGAATGACCTTCCACAAACACAAAATGGAAAAATCCCTTGATGGCCGACAACTTCCGCCGAGCTGTCTTCGGTGACGCTCCAACTTCCAAACACCCCAAGATGAACTTGCGGATGTCGTCAGTCGAGGCGCTCAGGAGATCTTTGGCGAGAGCCGCACTGAATTGGTCCAGGTCTGACTGGTAGGCGCTAATGGTATGTTTCGAATACGCGCGCTCTGCGGTGAGGTACTCGAAAAATTGAGCGAGGCAGTCTTCGGCTGTCATTGGCCAATCACCTTTCCTTCCCCATCTTTGCGACTGTGCTCCGCACCCGCGGGCTTGCGAGCGTAGGACATTTGGAGAAACAGGAATGCGACGGTGGCTTGAGCTAGGGTTTGGTTACCGCCAACGCAGGCCAGCGCCGCGGTTCGGGCTTGATCCGCAAGCGAATACCAGAAATCGATGACGAGTCGCATCTGGTCACGCTCGATTCCTGGCATCTTCCCCAACTCGGTCGCTGTACTTACGGCTTCCATTGCCAGATGAGCCGCGAACACGAAGGCGGAATGGATGTCGCTATAGGGTTTGACCGCCGCAAGCTCAGCAATCTTTGCGTTGGTAGAGCGCAACTGCACTTCCTGGTCAGGCGAGAGCGGGAACCTGGTGACGTTATGCATAGAGGACCTCCGAACTACCGTTCGAAAAGTTTCCGCAGACGTTTTTGGAACGCGGCTGCGCGATTCGGTGAGCCGTGCCCACCCCAACCCCCAGCTTTTTCGCGATCGTGCGCCAGGAGGCCCCCGCAGCGCGAAGTTCCTCAACCTGCGATCGGTCGATATCCACCCGCGGACGACCAAGCTTCTTGCCGCCTTCGAGGGCTTGTTTAAGGCCGGATTTGATGTTCTCCGAGCGTTCATCGTTTTCAAACTCCGCAAACCAAGCCTGCACCGCCCAGAGAAGCTTACCCATGCTTGAGCTGAGTGGGCCGGTTTGCGACTTGATTGGAACCGTAGTGATCCCCAGATCGGAAAGTTCGTAAACCGTGGAGATCACTTCGCGCATGTCGCGGCCCAAGCGCGACACTTTCCAAACCAGCAGTCGGTCGAATCGGTGCAGCGACGCATCTCGCTTCATGCGGTCGAACAGCGGGCGCCGCGCTCCCACCTTCCCAGACATCCCCTGCTCAACGTAGACCGCCAAGTCGGCAAGCTGCGCGACGATCTCAGGGCGGATCCTGTAAACGATCCTCGGACCGCGTGTACCGGTTTTCTGTTCCGAATACACGACCTGCGACAAGAGTCGATGAATTTTGCCCCAATCTCGCTCCGAGGCGTCCTTCTCGGCGATCGCGAGCAGGTCAGCAAACTGGTTTTCCGTGGTTTGGCGGTTGCTGGAGACCCTGAAGTAGAGTCCGTCTACCAATCCGGCATCAGTGCGCTTGCTGGAGTTCATGGTCGCCTCCGTCGCGCGCCGCCAGCCCCCGCCCGCTTACACGCAGTGGGCCGCTTCGGACGGCACGCCTTACAGGTAGTGGGAAAGCCCTTGGCGTCCAAGCCTGAGGCGATGTCCTTTCTGCAGATCGGGCAGATGTGGATTGCGATTTCAATCGCCACAGAGCACCGCCTCTCCCCTCGGGTCCGTCGGAGTCCGGGGAACACGAACTGAAGCGACCGGTTTCTCGAGCCCCGCGGCGAATGCCGGATTCGGTTTCACGCGAATTTGCGTGATCGGTTGCACCGGCGCCGAGGCTTCCACCTCGAGCTTCCAGGCGGCCGCTTTCTCGATGCCATAGACCTTTGCTGCCAACTCCAGCGCGTGAGTCTTCCAATCGACCGTGCGGCGCTCCTGGTCGATGAAGGCCAGCAGGTAAGGCGAGTCGGTTTCTTGTTCGGCGCCAGCAGTGCGCAGTACGAGTAGTTCCGCGCGCAACGCTTTCTGCTGAGCTTCCAGTTGCGTCACGAGTGCGCTGAGTTCCGCGTACCGGGAAATTTCTTCTGACGTGATGGTTAAGGCTGTCCGGCCTTGAGCCGGAAATGGATGGATGGTAGCTTCGTGGGTAGCCATCTGGAACCTCCATTGTTCCTTGTGGTCAGGGCTGGGTGAGTGCTCTAACACTTGCTCAGCCCGTTTTAATGTCCTGATAATCTCACCTTGCTGGAAAGGTGTCAAGTGTATTACAAATAAGTCAATCATCTTGCTCGCAGGGTGTAATATTTGCGACATGGACGAGGAACTGATCAGGAAAGTAAGGTCTGAGCTCGCCAGGCAGGGCGGCCAGGCCCGAGCCAAAGCTCTGAGTGCTAGGGAGCGTAAAGCCATTGCGACCATGGCTTCGAAGGCCGCGGCGAAGGCGCGCACGCGCAAAGCTAAAGAGCGGAAGGCCCGCAATGAGTGACGAGATCTGTTCGGCCGGCGTAGCAACGGTTGGAGCGATCAAAGTGCGGGCTTATATACAAACGCGGGCAGATCACCAGGAGAAGTGCCGTGGGTAGGACGATTGGAGGCGCACCATGAAACGCTACTTTGTAGTTGCCATGCTTTTCGCGCTTGCCATGCTGGCCGGTGCGCAGACCGTCCAACCATGTCTCGCTGTCTATCCCGTAAGTGGGAACCGACAGCAAGCGTGGGAGCAAGGCGCTTATGTTGGCCTAGCTCTCGCGCATGGTCAGCGGTTCTTCTATCTTGAATCGACCGCGCTGCCCATCTCCGATGTGAAAGTGCAATACAAAAAGAAAGAGCTTGAGAAACTGGAAAAGAAGGGCGTCAAGATCGTGGTGACGACCAAGGAAGCCATATCCGCCAAGGAAAAGCATTCCGATCAGGCAACCAGCGACTCTTCTACCGGCCAGTCGTCTACGACGGTGCAAGCATTAGCTGGCTGCAAGGAGGCGCAACCGTGATTTCCCAAAACAGAAACCGTCTCTGCCGCCAAGGCACAAAGGCGGAAGGCGAAAAAGCGGAAGGCTCGCCCTGACTGACGAAATCTGTTCGGCCCGCATGGCAGCCGTGGGAGCGTTCAGGCCGTTTGTGAGGCCATAAAAAGTTAAGGCCCGATTCGGGGTCGGGCCTGTTTTGTACAAATAATCCTTGGTGACGGGCATTCACATTATAGCGTGTGGAGTGTGCCCGATGGATACCCGTTTCGCGCTT
Organism: uncultured Acidobacteriaceae bacterium; assembly: GCA_963730845.1. Taxonomy (GTDB): domain Bacteria; phylum Acidobacteriota; class Terriglobia; order Terriglobales; family Acidobacteriaceae; genus Acidiflorens. Next base: position 234,714 of record CAVSTM010000016.1, read on the forward strand.
CGTGGGCAAGATGGTTACTGGCGACCGTTTTGCGAGAGCTTCGAGAGGCCATCTATGACCCTCATCTTTGCCCTGCTTCGCAAAGACCATATTATCTTCGCCTCGGATCGTCGGCACACCAGTGGCGATTCAAACGGCTGTTATGTAGATGATGATTGCTGGAAAACTGAACGGATCGTTAACGGGAAAGCAATGCTTGGCTTTGCTGGTCGTGATCTGGTGGAACAAGTCGTGCAACCTATACGGCAAACGCTGATCCAGGCAGACAATATAAGAAAGGCAGCAAATAGCATCGCATCAGCAGTTCAAGCCAAGTACAAGGAGTTAAGAGAAAGCTCAAACGCAGACCTCCCCACAATGGAATTTCTCGTCGCTGGCTTTGAGCGTGACAATCGCGAGTCCGTAGCAACTGTTTTTGACATTTCCCCTCCATTTCTGATTGCCAATCAGACGATCTTTGATCCCGATCCACGACAGAAGAATTTTGTTGTAATTGGGAAAAAATGTCATGGAGCCTTGTACATCCTACACAAATGTGCGCGCGAGATGACTGAGCAAAAGGCCGGCATAAAACTGGCCTGTTTCACTCTGACAGAAGTGGGGAAGTACGACAAATCAGTCGGAGGGCGACCACAGATTTGCGTGATCCAGCCCAACACGGACGTAGACGACCGGAGCGATAAGATCGCGGAAGAAAATTATGGGCAAGGCAAGCCAGCGACAAAATCCGAGACATCATCGTGCTTTAGTCGGGTTACTCCTGTGGCGGGATCAACTTCTCAGGCTTCCTCTTGCTGACCTTCGCGTCTGCCCGCTTCTGACTGCGGTCAGGAGTTGCGGCCTTTTTTCCACAGCAGAAACCTTCTCTGCACAGACGTTTGTCGGCTACTATGCGGCCTCGTAAGCACCTCGGATAGTTGCCGTCCCGATCGCCGGCAATGATACGGCGGGTTGCCTCCCGCTCCCCGCCCTCCGGATGTCTTTCCAAAAGCGGGGTAGTCACAGGAGGTGACGAGTGGCGACGGTCAGGCCGCGCATCGATGAAGGCTCAATCCATCCAGACGCAATGACCGGAATAGTGCTGCGCCAATTGCGCGAACAGTTCGGCATGAGTCAAGAGCAGCTAGCTTTGATGGTGAGGCTTACCAGACCTGCTCTAAACAACATAGAACAGAACAACAGGATGGTGCCGGCGACCGTAGCGGCCGCAGTCTTGGCAATAAAGGCCGCGAAGGACTCCGGAGCCATATCGGAGCTGCCGCGGAAGCCAACTTGGAGAAATAGCAAATCCTTCAAGCAGCCGCCGCCTTTCGAAGTTCTGCCGCAGAACGGTAGCGCCTGCGGTTGTGGAGATTCGGGCTGCAGACTGTATGCAGTTTGCGACGGCGATTGGCCACATGGGCACCTATGGTGTTTTGCGGCCCGGGGATGCTACCGCAGGGTGTATCTCGACGCGATGGGCAACTCCGTGCCATCACCGGGCAAGAACGTCAGTCGCGTTCCCGCGGAAGTCTGCATCGAGTGCGGTCGTAAGCGGGCGCTGGACGCGAAATACAGTAAGCGCTTCGACCAGAAGATTTACATTCGCCGCTGCCGTCAAGAGCCTAAAGATTCTCCATCTCTGCGACACGATGATCCGACATATTGGTGGGAGAAGTCCGGCAAGATCGTTCGAATGCCGCAGGCAGCTATCGAGGCATTGCACGGCAGAAGCAAGCGTTCGTTCCTTGTTCCGAAGTGCGAACTCCAGGGATGCTCACGTCACGGACGAACGATGGAGAGGTCGGCCGTTCTCCGTCTTGGCGACCGCAGTGGCGACCACCATGAGATTGCAACCTACCGGTGCCGGGCGCCAAGGGCTCATGCTGAATATCGGGTCTTACCAGGAGGGGAGATTGCAACACATCTAGGCATGGGCCGGTATCGCTGGAAGGACAATGTCACGCGAGAAACACGCGAGACGGCAAGGGCCAAGGATGGGAGTTCTCCCAACTGGCGGCCGAAGGATTGGGATTCTAAGCCGCTGTGGTGGAAAGTTGCCGGCGAGTATCTTCTAAAACATCGTGGCGCGACAAATGCAGACGTGGCGGCGCATCTTGACAAAATGGGTCTAAGGCGGAAGGGCGGGGTATTGTGGGCGGCCGCAATCCAGAAAGAGCAGAAACAGTCAATCATGAAGCTTATAAGGGACATCCGAATATGGGTGAAGATACCCGGTCGGACCCCAGGCAGAAAACCTGTCAATCTACCTAGCAACTAAACTTGTTCTCTTCTCGTCACTAAACTTCCGCACTAAACTGTGGAAATCTGAAAGCCGCGCCCAGGGCGGCTTTCAGTGACATTTCACTAAACCTCCGCACTACACTCCCCGAGTTTCGCGCACTAACCTTGGCACTACCTCTTCTCCGCAGGCCACAAGAATCAGGCGGTAATCTGCCGCCTATGGCGAGCACATCACTGGCGCCGGAGCCCGCGATCCGGCAGTCTAGGCGACAGCGCATCACGGATCTCTTCGCTCAACACCTGGGCAAGAGATATGAATCCCGCAACCTTCACGGCATGTTCGGAACTTCCTTCCGAACCAGGGTCAGTGAGATCAATCGGGATCCGGGCTCGCCGATCCGAATCCTCAACGTAACCTGCAGCCTGGACGACGTCGAAACGTCCGTCTATTGGGCAGAGATGCGGAAGCCGGACCTGCAATCACTGTTCGGAGACCTGACTCCCGCAGCGAGGCATCCCGATTGAGCCAGCGCGCCGAGGGCGAGGTCTACAAGAAACAACTTACCGCGACCGAGCAGGCCGTGATATTGGCGATGCTCGAAATTGCCGGAGGGGCGACGGCGAACCTGCATATCCGGATTCCACGCATCGCCGCATACGCCAAGCTCGATGAGAGGTCCGTGCAGCGGGCATTGTGGGGAGACCACCGCACTCACCCCGGTCAACCGAAACCGAGGGGTGCGAAGGGGAAGCCCGAACCGGAATGTCCCTTCTGTAAAGGCCTCGTTCAAAGGCGCGTCCTGCAACAGCTCTCGCCGGCCAACTGGAAAACGCGATCGGCTGCGACCTACCGCCTCAACATTGAGATCCTCGACGATTGCGAGGCTGTGAAGCGTTACCTCGATCAGCGTAGGCTCAACTTTCCGGAGACAAAAAAGCCCACGGTCGCAATCGATCCGGCGTCCCACGGTCGGGGGACCCGGCGTCCCACGGTCGCGGGATCCGGCGTCCCACGGTCGGGGGACCCGGCGTCCCACGGTCGCACAGATTCAAAAGCTCTTGATTCAAGAGTTATGAATACGACGACGGCGAAGGTTTGCGACTCCTCCATCAATCGATCAGCGATTTCGCAACAGCTTTCCCATTTTTGCCCGAACTACGACAAGAAAGTTCTGGACAGGATCATCCAGGGCGTCCTCGATGAAAGAGCCGACGCGCGCACCGAAGAGATACTGTATTTTCTGGCAGTCAAGGGCGCAGCAGAGTTCTTCGAGCAGGATTGAGAACCCGGCCGGCTTCCTGATCGCGACGGTGCCAGCATGTTTTACAGGAGCCACATTCGAAGAGTGGCGGCGGCGGCAAGCGGGCGGATGTACAAGCGGCGGAAAGACAAGCGGCAGCAGATGCAGAAATGCGAGCTTCGATCGTGGGAAAGTGCCAGGGCTGTGGGCGCACGAGACTTGCCAGCTCGTCCTGGTCGGACTACTGCGCTGATTCGTGCAGGGATGCGCACAAGAGGGCCACGGCATGACTTACTGCGCGAAACCCGGCTGCAAGCTCACGCCCTGGCGTCGGCGTCTCTGCTACACCCACTGGCGCGAGAGTCAGGGCTGGGTCTTCGATGGCGAAAGAAAACTGTTTGTAATGGCGAAAGGCAGTCGCCAAAAGCAGGTCACATGATCTCGGAGCGTCCAAACTCGTTGCTTACGCTGGACGACGTCGCCGTCCAGTTAGGCGTCTCTAGGGACTGGGTTCGCGATCATGCGACCCGGCGCAACCCTCGGATTCCGGTGGTGAGATTCGGCGTCAAGCGAGCCCTTCTGCGATTCCGGCCCGAAGATATAGAAAACTTCATCAATGCCCACCTATCGGTGCAACAAGGAGGCGTATAGTGCGCTGGCAGCTTCATTTCGGGAGGGCAGGAGCTATGCGCGCACGGAATCAGTCCGGGTGGATCGAGGAGACAAAGGCTCGCAGCTGGAAAGCTCACTGGTATGAGTACCTAAAGGATGCGCAGACAGGCGAAGAGCGGCGCCGGCACCGTAGCCGGATCGTAGGCCAGAAGAGATCCATGCGAAAGTTTGAAGCTGAACAGGAACTAACCAAGATCGTGAGTCCGCTGAATGCAATTCAGTCTTCGCGGCGAGACGATCGCGTACCGCTCAGCTGGTTTGTCGAGCACCGCTGGTTGCCAACAGTCGAAGGCGGATGGAGCGCGACGACGCAGAGAACCAACGCCCATCTTGTTCGCGTCGTCTTAGATCGATTCGGTGATAAGCCCTTGCGAGAATTGGACCGAGTGGAACTGCAAGACTGGCTCAACCAGCTTGCGCGCGGGTACTCTCGCTCGCTGGTATTCCATTGCTACACCTTTCTGAAGGCCATGTGTTCGGAGGCTGTCGAACAGGATTTTCTCGGGAAGGATCCTACCAGAAAATTGAAGCGTCCAAGGACGCGCAAGCCCGACGAGACGGTACTGGAGTGGCCGCAGTACCAAGCCGTTATCGCCGCTGCCACAAGATTGCGGGACAAGCTTGCCATCAAGGTTGGCTCTGCAACCGCTGTACGACCTGGGGAACTGTTCGCATTCCGCTGGCGGAGTCTCGAACAATTCCCCACCGGCCGATACGCGCTTCGTGTCACGGAAACCGTTTATAAGTGCAAGCTGCGCCCGTGGGCCAAGACTGAGGAAAGTGAGGCTTATGTGCCGGTGCCACAGCGATTGGCTGTAGAACTCAAGGGGTGGAGAAATGTAACGTCTTCGCCGGGAGATCTGGATTTCATCTTCCCGAACAGCCAAGGCGGGTTTATAGACTACGAGAATTTCGAGGCCCGGGTAATCGAGCCGATCCGAGTCAAACTAGGATTGGCAAAGCTGAATTTCCAAATTCTTCGCAGGACTTTCGCGACCCTTGCGGTTGGAGAGCGCAAAGGAACACTGAAGGACGTGCAGAAGCAATTGCGGCACACGCGGCCCGACACGACGCTCGAGAATTACGTCAAAGAGATCCCAGATTCGGTCTGTCGCATGGTGGACGCAATGTATGAGGGAATTGCCGGCTCTGAGGAAGTGTTGGCACAGGTTGCCCCCACGGGAGGCGTTCAGTGAACTGCTTTGCAATTGATCACGTTCTGAACACAACTGGCAAAACTGGGCCGCTAACACATTGAAAACTGGTGCGCCCGGAGAGATTCGAACTCCCGACCTACAGCTCCGGAGGCTGCCGCTCTATCCAGCTGAGCTACGGGCGCACTGCGGATTCATTAAGTGTACATCGCCGCATCAGACGCCTCAACGGCCCAGTAGAGACGCAGCTAAGCCGCGTCTCGGCGGTGAGGTGAACGGTCGGGGACACCACCAGCGCGACTGATCACCCTTCAACTGTCGCCATCGAGCCGCGCTTGCGCTTATTCGCTTGTAGAATCTTCTTGCGCAGCCGCAGAGATTTCGGGGTAACTTCAGCGAACTCATCTTCGGCTATAAATTCGATAGCCTGCTCAAGATTCAGATTGCGGTAAGGCACCAGCCGGATGGCTATGTCGGAAGTCGACGCCCGCATGTTGGTCAGCTTCTTCTCGCGCACAATGTTGACGTCGAGATCCGTGTCTTTGGCGTTCTCGCCAATGATCATGCCTTCGTAAACGTCGATGCCGGGTCCGACGAAGAGCGTGCCGCGCTCCTGCAGATTGTAGAGAGCGTGGGAGGTAGTAAGCCCGGGACGGTCGGCAATCAGCGCGCCCGTGGGACGATGCGGAATCTCTCCCTGCCACTCGATGTATCCGGCAAAAAGCGCGTTCATGACGATGGTGCCGCGCGTGTCGGTGAGCAGTGTGCTGCGCAGTCCAATCAACCCGCGGCTGGGGACGCGAAATTCCACGCGCACGCGGCCATAGCCGTGATTGTGCATGTTGGCGACTTCGCCCTTGCGCGAGCCGACGTGCTCCATGACCACGCCCACGAATTCTTCGGGAATATCGACGGTAAGGTGTTCGACTGGCTCCATCAGTTTGCCATCGATGTGCTTGGTGACAATCTCGGGCTTGCCAACCATCAGTTCATAGCCTTCGCGGCGCATCATCTCGATCAAAATCGAGAGCTGCAACTCGCCTCGGCCAAGCACCTTGAACGAGTCGGTGCTGCCGGTTTCTTCCATGCGCAGCGAGACGTTAGTGAGCAGCTCTTTTTCCAGGCGCTCGCGCAGGTTGCGCGAAGTGACGTAACTGCCTTCGCGTCCGCAAAACGGAGAAGTGTTGATGGTGAACAGCATCGCGATCGTAGGCTCATCGATGACGATCGGCGGAAGCGGCGCGGGATTCTCCGCGCTGGTAATTGTCTCGCCAATGGTGATGCCTTCGACGCCCGCGACAGCGATGATGTCGCCGAGCGATGTTTCGGTGATGTCGGTGCGCTTCAGGCCGGAGAAGCTGAAGAGCTTGGTGATTTTTGTTTTGTGAAATGAGCCGTCGCGCTTGGCGATGGCCACGTCTTCGCCAGTCTTCATGGTTCCGGAAAAAACGCGGGCAATGGCCAGACGGCCAAGATAGTCGCTGTAATCGAGATTCGCCACCAGGATTTGTAGCGGCCCGTCTTTGTCCCCCTGCGGCGCGGGAATCGTATCGACGATGGCTTCAAACAGAAGACGCAGATCTTCGCCCGCTGCTCCCTGATGCACGGCAGCGGTGCCTGCCTTGGCGTTCGTATACAGGACAGGAAAATCAAGCTGCTCTTCCTTGGCGTCAAGATCAATAAAAAGGTCGTAAACTTCGTTCAGAACTTCCTGCGGACGAGCGTCCGGCCGGTCGATTTTATTGATGACGAGAATTGGCTTCAGGTTCGCCTCGAGCGCCTTGCTGAGCACGTAACGCGTCTGCGGCAGCGGGCCTTCGCTGGCGTCAACCAGCAGCATGACGCCATCGACCATCTTGAGGGCGCGCTCCACCTCGCCGCCAAAATCGGAGTGGCCGGGCGTATCCACGATATTGATTTTTGTGCCGGCGTAAAACACGGCGGTGTTTTTGGCAAGAATAGTGATGCCGCGCTCGCGTTCCAGATCGTTCGAGTCCATAACGCGCTCGGCCACGGTCTCGTTGTCGCGGAAAGTGCCGCTCTGGCGAAGCATGGCGTCAACCAGCGTGGTCTTGCCGTGATCCACGTGGGCGATAATGGCGATGTTGCGAATACTCGGATTCAGATCGAAAACTCCTCAGGACTACGAATTGGGGCTTAGTACTACTTTACTATGGCCGGGGGATTCGGGTTTGTTGAGCGAAGCGAACGTGTGGTGACGGGGCTCGGCCCCGTCCCGGCGGGGCAAAGCCCCGCCACTACACAAGCCTTAGCTTTTATCAAGCGCGCCGGCGGCGATTGCGACGTGGGGGCTGCTCACATGCCTGAATCGTTCCGGGTGGCAAGCGATTCGGCTTGGACGGGGTCTCGGAGCTCGTATCTGAAAGTAGCCTTTAATTTTTATTGCCGTTCAGGAAGCTCAAGTTGGTGGACGCGACCTGCATGGCGTAGAACAGGGCTGTGGCTTCTTTCGGCTTGATGCGGCGGTGCAGCATCATTTCGCAAACTTCCGAGATGGCCGACTGGATGGAGACGGCATCTTCGAGTTGAGGGAGGTAGACGTGAAAGGAAGGGATGGTTTCATTGTTGTTGATGTCGACGGGGGTGGGCCCATCAGCTCGTGGTATTGGCAAAACCTTTTGCCCTGGAGGGCGGGAGATTGGCAGGGGTCTCCATTGGTTTTTCGCTGTTCACAAAGCTTGCTGGAATATTTGTCTGAAGAAGATGACATTATGATTGCTCCTTGAGGCGATACTCATAGTTGGTAATTGTTGTTTTGGTGGGTAAGGAATTTAGGAAGCTTTTGTACCCCCCCAACGTCACGAAACTTCAGGGACGCGATGGCCACCGGCTGCGAATCGGTGACTGGTGGGTCATTTACGAATTGCACGACGACCGTCTTGAGTTGTGGGCTCTGGAAGTAGGGCCACGGGGAGGAATTTACTGATGCGTGTCGAAACAATTACCCGCAAGGGCAAGGAGTTTGCGGTCATTCCGGTGGCGGCTCTGCAGAAGCTGATCGAGGATGCGGAAATGCTGGCCGATGTGAAGGCTTACGATGCCGCTAAGGCGCGTTTGAAAGATGGCTCGGACGAGCTCATACCTTTGGAGATTACCGAGCGCCGGCTGAAGGGAGAGTCCGCGCTTCGCGTCTGGCGCGAGCATCGCAGGTTTACTCAGGAGCAGCTTGCTAAGAAGGCGAAGGTATCGCGGGCGCTGATCGCGGCGATTGAGACTAAGCGCAAGGCTGGGTCGGTCAGCACTTGGAAGAAGCTGGGCGGGGCGCTGGGTGTTGGCTGGGAGATGCTGGCGTAGTCCGTCGGCGCTGTAACTCCGCAAGGAAAGCCTAGACTCGCGGCGTTCGTGGAATCCCACCCTCCGCAAAAAGTACGCGAAGGATGGGGCATCCCTTGTGTTGCTAGTGTCGACGAGGTCAAGAGCCTGGGCCACCCGACAGTTGTTGATCGAAGCGACCGTGTGGTGACGGGGCTTCGCCCCCTTCCGGGCGGGGCAAAGCCCCGCCACCACACAAGCTCCGTCGCCCTCGGCTGTCCAAGCAGGCGCAGCTTGTAGACTTAAGTGGCTCGGCAATTCATGGGTCCAAACAATAGCTCGCGCCTCTGCCAAATCTCCCTTCTATTCGCTTGGTTCATGTTCCTGTCGTGCAGTCTTTCTCGCGCACAACAAACAGATAAGGATACTTCCAGGCTGCCGGACGCTCCGAAGCCGGGCGCGCCCGAGCCAAAGAGCTTCTTCGCGCGCTGGGCAGAATTTTATCGGCAGGACTGGTCGCCGCCCGCTTCTTCGACTGCTTCCGCGCCCACTCCAGCACGTCGCGGCCTTCCATCGCCGCTGGATTCGCCGCCGTTCCCTAACTCTGACTGGTCCTATGGCGGGTCGCCCGTAATCGGCGAACCGGACACCAACAGCTATCCGCTGATGACCGCCATCAACGGAGCCAGCAGTCGCTCCCAGCTCTATGGATGGATCGCTCCCACGCTCAACTTCAGCACCTCCACAAAAAGCAATGCGCCCGAGGCGAACGATGTTTACTCCAATCGTTTTGAGCTGAACCAATTCGTCCTTTACGCCGAGCGGCTGCCCGATTCCGTGCAACAGAATCACGTCGACTGGGGGTACCACCTGACCGTCCTCTACGGCACCGATTATCGCTACACCACCGGAAAGGGCTACGGGAGCAGCCAGTTGCTGGACGATCATCATCAATACGGCTTTGATCCGACGCTGGAATATGTCGACGTTTACATTTCGCAGGTCGCGCAGGGGATGAATCTAAGGCTGGGCCGCTTCATCTCGGTGCCCGGGATCGAGGCCCAGTTGGCGCCGCAAAACTACATCTTCAGTCACTCGCTGCTGTATGCGATTGATCCCTTTACCGACACAGGATTGATGGCGACGGTGAAGCTGAACGACCAGTGGCTGGTGCAACTGGGAATTACCGCTGGCCAAGACGTCGCCCCGTGGACGCCGGATGCGAAACCCTCCGGCACGGCTTGCGTGAGCTATACAACCAATTCTGTGAACGACAATCTCTACATCTGCGCTAACGGCATCAACGACGGCAAGTACGCTTACAACAATCTGCAGCAGTACGATGCTACCTGGTATCACAAATTTTCGAAGACGGTGCATATGGCAACCGAGTCCTGGTACATGTATGAGCGCGACGTGCCTGCGCTCGGAGGAACGATTCAGCCGGAACTCGGCGCGAATCCCGCCTACTGCCTGACGGGAGAGGAGCGGTGTACTGCTTCCGAATACGCGGCAGTCACTTTTCTGCAGAAGGAACTGTCGGTGCATGACTTTCTGTCGTTTCGCAGCGACTTTCTCGATGATAAGAAGGGCCAGCGAACGGGCTACGCGACTAAATATTCGGAGAACACGATCATGTGGTGTCATTGGATCGGTACGACCGTCCAGCTGCGTCCGGAATTGCGTTTCGAGCGTGCCTGGGATCAGAATGCCTACGACAACGGCCGAAAGCAGAATCAGTTGACGGTGGCGAGCGATCTGATTTTTCACTTTTGATTTTCTAGGGCTGTCGGGTGCCCCACGCATTCGCGGTGTTTGCGAAGGAGTGGGTGCGGCAGACCCCGGTTTCTACTTCAGCTCGGTGATGATGGCGCGCTGCTTTCCGCGCACCAGCGTTTCGGTGTGGGTGCGGTCGCGAGCGTTGAACCTGACCATGCCGGAGGTGAACGAATTCGCCGCAACTTTCCCGTCGGGAGTGGTCGATGTCAGGTCGCCGTCATCCAGGAACACCACCACGACATCTTTATCGTGGAAGTGCATCGGAGTGGCCACGCCCGGCGTCCAGGTGTAATCCCACACAATCACGCGGGTGTTCTCGAGGATCTTCTTCGAGCCTGGGCGCGGAAAAGCCAGCGGATAGGCGGTCGTATTGGCGATCGGCGCCACCGGATGGTCCTTAAGATCGATGACGATTGATCTTCCGGCGGGCTTTCCTTCGGCGAGCTTCGAAGTCGTGCCCTTGGGCAAGAACTTCGCGCTCCCCGACAATGACACAACCACGGCATCAAGCGGCTGCGCATCTGTGAGGCCGGGCACATCCCACACCGCAACGCGGTCGTTGTCGATCACCGGCTTCAGTGCCGTTTGTGCACTGCCCTGGAGCAACATGGCGAAGAGCAGCAGCGTACTAACCATGGGAGGACTCCTTATCAGGTAAAACAGATTCAAGTGTGCGGTTTCTGTGCTCAAGAACTTACATCCCTGGTCCCGGGGAGAAAAGGGAAAAACGACCTAGCGGTTGCCAGCAGTTTCAACCAGCTCCGCGCCGATTTCCGGGGTCACTTCCGCTCGCGTTCGCAGGCGATACCAGAACACAATCGCGATCAGCGAGAACAGAAAGATGATGGTCGAGATGGCGTTGATCTCTGGGGTGATTCCTCGGCGGAGGCGTCCCCAGATCTCTAGCGGGAGCGTGTTGTCGCGACCGATCAGGAAGAAGCTTACGGCGATTTCGTCCATGGAAAGGGTGAAGATCAGGAGGGCGGCTCCGATGATGGAGAGCTTGAGATTGGGGACGGTGATACGCCAGAAAGTTTGCCAGTAGTTAGCTCCAAGATCGAGCGAGGCTTCTTCCTGCGCTCGGTTTAGTCTCTGCAATCCGGCGAAGACTTCGGTGGTGGCTACAGAGATTAGCGCGGTGCCGTGTCCGAGGACGATGGTGACCAGGCTTAGTTTTACCTCGGCTACTCGGAACAGCATTAGTAGCGAGAGGCCGGTGATGATACCGGGCAGAATCAGCGGTAGAAGGACCAGACGGCGGAATAGGGCCTTACCGGGGAAATGGGCGCGATCTAGCGCCAGCGCAGCGGGGATTCCGAAGAGTAGAGCTATTAGCATGGCGGCTACGGCTACCAGCAGGCTGTTTAAGACGGAATCCCAGATGGGACCGTCGTTGAACAGAATGCGGTACCAGTTCAGCGTAAGGTCGCGCGGCGGGAAGCCTCCAACGCCCTGACCGTTGAAGGAATAAATAACGAGAATGGCGATAGGCAGATAGAGAAACGCAAACACGGCAAGCGCGTAAGCTGTCAGCCAGCGCGGACCTTTTATGAGCGAGCCTTGGGATGAGGTCGCGCTCATGAGAAGCTCCACTTCTTCTCTAATCGCTCGGAGAAAAAGATCAGGCCTAGCACCAGCGCCAGCATGCAGAGCGAGATGGCAGCGCCGAGCGGCCAGTTGTAAGCGGCTCCGAAGAGGCTGACCACAATGTTCGAGATCATGATGCCGCTCGGACCGCCTAGCAGGAGCGGCGCTAGAAAGTCTCCGAGGCTTAGGACGAAGGCGAAGGTTGTTCCGGCTAGGACTCCGGGAATCGAGAGCGGGAAGATCACGCGCCAGAAAGTTTGCGCGGGCGTGGCTCCGAGATCGTGCGAGGCTTCGACCAGATTCCGCGGAATGTGTTCGAGCGATGCGTAGACCGGCAGAAACGTAAAGGGAGTATAGATGTGCGTCAATGTAAGCACGACCGCGAACGGGCTGTAGAGCAGGAAATCGAGCGGGTGACGGGTGAGATGCACATATTGCAGCAGCGTGTTCAGGACGCCGTCGGTACCGAGAATCGTCTTCCACGCGTAAGCGCGCACCAAGTAGCTCACCCACAGCGGAATGATTACGAGTTGATAGTAGAGGTCTTTCCTTCCTCCGGCGTGGAACGAGAGGAAGTAGGCGAGTGGGTAGCCGAGCAGCATGGAGAAGAACATCGCGCGGGCGGCGATCCACATCGAACGCAGCAACGTCTCCCAGTAAACGGGCTTGGTCAGGAGTTCTTTGTAGTTGTCGAGGTTCCAGGAATGCACGATGGCTTGCGATTCGGAGACCGACCAGAAGCTGTAGCAAAACATCAGCAGATAGGGCACGAGCAGAAACACGGCGACCCAAAGCAACGGCGGGACAGTAATCGTGGTGCGGTAGGCGCGCGAAAACATCAGGCTCTCTCCTCGAAGGTGGAACGGAGGCTGGTCGCGCGGACCGGGACGGCGTCGGCGGCGGAGAATTCGAACTCAAACGGGGACTCGGAATTGCGCAGATCGCGGCTGGCGGTGCGGATGGTCAGGATCCGTCCGCCATCGCATTCGACACGCAGCAAGTCGGTGGCGCCGTGGAAAGCCTGGTCGCGAAGTTTGGCGCGAAAGCGAACTGTGGGGCGCTCTGGGTCAGGCGCGGCGGTCGCCAGGCGAATGCACTCCGGACGCAGCGAGAAAAGCGCGGCACCATCGGGCAGAGACGTGGGCCACTGCAGCGCGCCGCAGGTGGCAGCGCCGTGCCGAATGCCGGCTTCTAATAAATTTGTGTGTCCGATGAATTGCGCGGTGTACGAGGTCGCGGGCCGGTTGTAAATCTCGCGCGGGCTGGCGACCTGCTCTAGTTCTCCCGAGCGCAGCAACGCGATGCGGTCGGACATCACCATCGCTTCTTCCTGGTCGTGCGTGACAAAGATGAACGTGATGCCTACTTCGCGTTGCAGCGCTTTGAGTTCGACCTGCATCCGGCGCCGCAGGTTGGCGTCGAGGGCGGAGAGCGGTTCATCGAGCAACAGCAGGCGCGGGCGATTGACCAGCGCGCGAGCGAGCGCGATGCGTTGTTGCTGTCCGCCGCTGATCTTCGAAGGCTTCGATTTGGCGTGGGCGGACATCTTGACCTTCGCCAGCGCTTCGGTCACGCGCGACTCAATTTCTGCGGCGGGACGTCTGGCGACAGTTAAACCATAGCCGACGTTTTGTTCGACGGTCATGTGCGGGAAGAGTGCATAGCTCTGGAAGACAGTATTCACGCGGCGGCGATAGGGAGGCTCGGTGTCCAGGCGCTCGCCCGTCATCCAGACTTCTCCGGAAGTCGACTGCTCGAAACCAGCGATAATTCGTAACAGCGTGGTTTTTCCTGAGCCGCTCTCGCCGAGGATGGTGAGGAATTCACCTTCCGCAATTTCCAGGGAGATGTCTCGCAAGACGATGTTTTTTCCGAAATGCTTGGCTACGGAGCGGATGGAGAGGAGGGATGCGTAGTTTGGCTGATTGCTGCGCTGGATCGCGGGTTCGGACGTGGTTGCCATAGCAAATTGTTGTGATGCTTCCACAAACAGTTTCCAAGGGCGCGGCAGTTCCCTCGGGGGCTAAAGCCCAGAGTTAACCAGCCTCTTACGGCGCGGCTGAAGCCGCGCCCCTTCAAAACGTGCTTCAACCATTTATAAACAATCTATTGCGTGGCTTTCACTTCGTTCCATATCTCGTTGTACTTGGCGCGGCGCGGAACATTCTGCCAGAAATAAAGCCGCTTCTGGTAATTGTCTACGTCATCGAGGTGCAGGTTCTTCACTTCTTCCGGCGTCATATACTGCGCGGCGTGGGGATTGGCTGGCGTGTATCCAGTCAGGTCGGTGACTTTTTTCTGGGTCTGCGATTGGATCATGAACTCGAGAAACTTGTAGGCGAGATCCTTGTTCTCGCTGCCGGCGGTGATCATGAGGTGATCGATCCAGCCGGTGGTGTTTTCTTTCGGAATCGTCTCGCCCACCGGAAAATTGCTTTTGCGCAATTGGTTGGTCATGAGCGGCCAGCCCATGGCGATCACCACTTCGTGGTTCTGGAAAAGGTTGGTGAGTTCACCGCCCGTGGACCACATCTTGCGAATGTTCGGCTTCAGCTCCACCAGCTTTTTCTTGATCGCGTCCAGTTCTTCATCGGTCAGGTTATATAAATGGCCCGGATCGGGTTTGTCGTAGCCGAGCACCTGGGCGGCCATGTAGACGGTGGAAAGTTCGTCCCACACGGAAACCTTTCCTTTCAGCTTCGGGTCCCACATGATGCTCCAGCTTTCGGGAGGTTGAGGGAACGCGGTGGTGTCATAAATCATCGGGTCTGGTCCCCACATGAAGGGCACGCCATAGACTTGGCCCTTTACGTGAACCAGCGACAACGAAGTGAGCTGCGGCGAAAGCTGGCCATAGCTGGGCAGTTTGCCCAGATCGAGCGGCTCCGCGAGACTGGAGGTCGCAATCATCGTGGCCACGTCGCTCGACGGGGAGATCACGTCGTAATTACCCGAGCTGCCGCCGCGCAGTTTGGCGACGAGTTCGTCGCTTGATCCCATGTAGGAAGCCGATACTTTGCAGTGGTTCTGTTCTTCGAAAGCCTTAACGAAGACGGGGTCGGCGTAGCCTTCCCACACCAACAGGTTCAGAGTGGGAGTTTTTTTGGCGCAGGATCCGCAGAACAGGACCAGAAAGACGGCGAACAGGGCGATTATTGATTTACGCAACATTATTTGTTCTCCCGCACGATCGGACCTCAACGGCTAAAGCCGCATTCAACAAACTGCCTTTACCGCAGCGCTGAAGCGCTGCGCCACCCAACGTCAGATCACCGCCAAGTTCGATCTTTGGTCGCAACTAGAATGTCGGCGGAGTGTTGACCCACAACAGCCAGGTCTCGCTCCGGCCGGGATTTTTCCAGTGGTGCGGTGTGGCGCTCTCAAAATAAAAGCTGTCGCCGCGTTTCAGATGGTACTCCTCGCCGTCAAGAGCGATCTGTAACTCTCCGCGGAGTACGAAAAGAAACTCCTCACCTTCGTGGGCGTAGGACTCGCCACTGCCGGCCCGCGGCGCGATGCGGAACAAGTGCGGCTCCATTACTTTGTTGCCCCAGGCGAGCAACTCCATACGCACGCCGGGACCGGCTTCGAGCACTTTACGCTTGGCCGGGCGCACCAATCGGGCGTTCAATTCCGTCGCATCGAAAAAATCAAGGATGTTGGTGCGGTAATAGCGTGCTAGCCTGCGCAGTGTGCCGACGGAGGCACTCATCTGCGAGCGTTCGAGCGCGCTGAGGAAACCAATCGAAATTTCAGCGGCGGCGGCGACTTCGGCAAGGCTGAGACCGCGCTGGGTGCGCAGGCGGCGCAGTCGAGGGCCAATCGTCGTGCCGGCGGTGTCGCTGGTGGCGGCAGGTTTGATGGCGCCTTCGCGCTTGAGCATCTGCACGATGGCGGCGGCGTTCAGTCCGCGGACTTTGCGCAGGTAGCGCGCCTTTTTCAGCAGGCGCACGTCATCGTTGGTGTAAAGACGATAGCGGCTTTCCGTGCGCTGGGGACGCGTCAGCCCCAGCGCCTCCCACCCGCGAATGGCGGATGGAGAAATCCCCACCATGCGGGCCACGTCACCGATTTTGAGATAAACTTGTGCGTCGCCGGACATAGTTCTAAAAGACGGTTGCCGAATGTGCCTGCTGGTCGCGCCGTGGGGAATGCACTTTTCCTCTTGACAGAGAGCGGCCGAAGCGCCTAACCTTGCGCGATTATAGCAAGGTTTGTCGGGCACGCAAGTTGAATTCGGGTCTAAACAAAATTTGCTCCCACCGGGTCTGGAGGATCTGTTCCATGCCGCTGTCGAAACCGTCCCAGATGTCTTGCTGGCTCGTCGTATTGAGTTCGGTCGTGAGTCTGTGCCTGATCTGCTCCACGATCGTGTGTGCCCAGAGCACCGGCGGCCGCATTCTCGGCCGCGTGGCCGATTCCAGCGGCGCGGTGCTGGCGGGAGTGAAAGTCACCGCGACCAACGAAGCGACTGGGGCCAGCCGGGGTGTTTTGACCAATGACAGCGGAGACTACGTCCTGGTCGAAGTTCAGCCCGCTACCTATACCATTCAGTATGAATTGTCCGGCTTTAAGAAGAATGTACAGAAGGGAATCATCGTCGACGTCAACCAGGTGGTGACCCTCAATTCGGCTCTTCAGATCGGTGGCTCGCAGGAAGTTGTGGAAGTGAGCTCCGAGATCGCGCAGGTCGACACGACCAGCACGCAGCTGGGCGCGGTGATCAACGAACGTTCGGTCAACGAACTGCCTCTCAACACCCGCGATACTTATCAGTTCCTGCAATTGCAGCCGGGCGTTCAATCGGAGTTGGGCAGCAGCGGAAGCCTGTTTTTCGGATCGGATGATCCGGGTTCGGTTTCTGTGAATGGCGGACGCACTCGCTCGAACAACTTCAGCGTCAATGGCGGCGACGCGAACGACATATTCGTGAACTTACCGACGATACAGCCGACGCCCGACAGCATTGCGGAATTCCGTGTCATCACCAATACCTTTGATGCCGAGTACGGGCGGAACTCTGGTTCCGTGGTTAACGTGATCACGAAGACGGGCAGCAACGGTATGCACGGAAATGTTTATGAATATTTCCGGAATACCGTACTCGACGCCCAGGGTTTTCTCAATACGACTCGTCCGCAGCTCAACGAAAATCAGTTTGGGGGAACGTTCGGTGGAGCGATAATAAAAGACCGGACGTTTTTCTTTGCGTCCTACGAAGGCAGACGCATCCGCAGCGGGCAGCCGGGACAGCTCTTGAACGTTCCCACTCCAGGGCAACGTAATGGCGACTTCTCTCAAATATTCGATCCCACCGGGACGATCAATCAGTTCACAGGAACCATCAATGACCGGTTTGTGGCTGACGTCTTGAATGGTCGCCCCGGGTGCACAAATGCGATCGCGGCAATTCCAAATAGTACGCTGCCCGTGTTGGGTGCAAACTGGAATCAAGTTTTCCCCACCAGCGTCATTCCGTCAGCTTGCCAGGACCCGGTTGCGGTCAGCCTGCAGCGGTTTATTCCAGCGGCCAACGTAGCCAATAGCCAAAACCAATCAGTGCCGGTGGGCACGAATAACGCAACCCAGGTTACTTTCCGTTTTGATCACAAAATCAACGACCACCAGAACTTTAGCGCCTACTATTACTACAATGACGCCTATGTTCTGACACCTTACAACACATTCGAGGACGCGGGTGCGACCGTTCCCGGTTTCGGCAACTTCAACAATAGTCGCGATCAGCAATATAACTTGACGCACACGTGGACGATAAGCAATGCGCTCGTCAACGAGGCGCGCTTCGTTTACATGCGCGAAGGGCAGCTGGGCTTTTTGAAGAACTCCAGCACCGGGGCGGTAACGTCGTCGTGTACAGGCCCGACGGCCCCCACGTACTGCTTTACCGGAACATCCGATTCTTCAGCCATCGTGAACAATTATGGCACCAGCCCGAGCCTTGGAATTACGCCTGGCCTGCCATCCAGTCAGACCGGCATTCCATACGTTTCCATCGCGGGCTTTGCCGCTTTCGGCAACAACTGGGAAGGCACGCTGCCCCAGGTCGGAAACAGTTTTCAATGGAGCGATGGTCTGACGTGGGTTAAGGGAAATCACACAATGAAGTTCGGCGTGGATGTTCGCCGTGGCCAGTTCGACCAGTTTTACTATTACAACGTCAATGGTGACTATAACTTCTACGGAACCGGAAACGACGTAATTGGTGGCGCCGATGGCGACTATTACCCGCAATATTTGCTGGGACTCGCCGATAACTATTCTCAAGGGTCAGGCCAAAGCGAGGCGATACGCACTTTCTCAATTTACCCCTTCGTGCAAGACAGCTGGAAGCTTCGCCCGAATCTTACCCTGAACTACGGCTTGCGCTGGGAGTTTAATACGCCTCCCACCGATGTCTCCGCACACGTGGAAACGTTCCGTCCGGGACAGAACTCGAAGGTCTATCCTTGCCAGTTGAGCGCGGCCAGTCAAGCCTATTTCTCGGCCTACCTGCCTGCCGGCGTGACTCCCACCTGTGCCAATACGGGCACAACCCCTACTGGGCTGGTTGTTCCGGGCGACCCCGGGGTGCCTCCGGGCATGACCGCGAATTATTACCATGCGTTTGCTCCGCGAATCGGACTGTCTTATAGTCCCGACAACGGCAAGACCAGCATCCGCTCCGGATGGGGAATGTTCTACAATCCCATCGAACAATTGGTGCTGGCCCAGTTTGGCGCCGAGCCGCCGTTCGGCGGAAGCACCTATCTCAACAACGTTTACTTCAACACTCCGTTCGTCGCTCAAAGCGGCGGTGTATCTCCCAACCCGTACAACGGCGTTCTTACTCCGAAACCCGGCCAGCCGGTTGATCTGTCCATCTTTCGTCCCATGCTCTTCTATGGCGAGTTCCAGCCGAATCTCAAAGCGCAGTACACGATTCAGTACAACTTAACCATCCAGCGACAAATCGCCAATAGTCTTATGTTGCAGGTGGGTTACGTAGGCTCCGAGGGTCATCGCCTGCTCGTCGGGCGCGATATCAATCCGTCGACGCCGCAGACTTGTGTGGACATCAATACGGTGATGGGTTCTGGAACCTGTACACCCACTAGCGAGGACGCGCAGTTCATCCTGCCGCCGGGCTCCGTTGCCCCCACCGGGGGATTCCACCTTCCGTATGGCCCGAACGGCCCGACTGTGATTCCGGCGGGCGCGCAGATCGGCGGACTCAACCTGGTTGGTCTCCGTCCCTATTCCTCGCCCAACTGCAATCCCTACACCGGAGCTGGGTGTCCGGTTGATGGCATCCCCGTGTTTACCAGCATTTTTGCCGAGGACACCGTTGCTAATTCCAACTACAACGCTCTCGAAGCCATGCTGGAAAAGCGCTTTTCGCATGGCTTGCAGTTTCAGGCCTCTTATACCTGGAGCAAGTCCATGGATGAGGCCTCTACGTTTGAAGAGACTCTGAACCCGTTCAACCCGAAAGCCAGCCGCGCACTGTCCCTGTTCAATTCGGCGCAGCGCTTCGTGATCAGTTACGACTGGGAGGTGCCAGTTCACCACCGGAAGGGGTTTACGGGGATGATCGTGAACGACTGGTCGCTTTCTGGAATCACCCAGTTCCAGAGCGGGTTTCCGATTCGACTGGATACGGAGGACGACACCGAACTTATCAATAGTCTGTTCTTCCTGGGAACGGAAGCGCCGAGCATGACCGGGACGCTGCAGAAGTTAAATCCGAAGCAACCGGGCCAACTGTACCTGAACTACAACCAGTTTTCCGATCCGCCACTGGGCCAATTCAACAACGGCACGCAGCGCAGCGTGTGCTGCGGCCCGGGGCTTGTGGACTGGGACCTCTCCGCACAACGGAAAATCCCTATTTCGGAATCGATGTATTTCCAATTCCGCGGAGAGATTTTCAACCTGTTCAATCGCACGAATTTCTCCAACCCTGATGGCCATTACCAGGATGGTCCGGGACTGTTTGGTAAGATCACCCAGGTTGGCGACCCGCGGGTAGTACAATTTGCTTTGAAGTTTTTCTTCTAGTCCGCGGCTTTTGTCCGACGACCCGGGCGGCTTCGGCCGTCCGGCCCAATCTAATGGCCTACCCGGCCTGAGTCTTAATGGAGATCACGATGTACCCCGCATTGCAAAAAGAGCTCGACACGTTCGAGCGCCGTACTCCGAAGTCCGCCGAAGCGCATAAGAAGAACCTGAAGCGTCTGCCGCTGGGCGTGGCCAGCAATTATCGCGCTTACGATCCGTATCCGATCTTTATTGCAGAAGCGTCGGGCAGCAAGTTCCGCGATCTCGATGGCAACGAATACCTTGACCACAACCTCTGTTTCGGCACGCTCATGGCGGGCCACTCGCATCCGGCGGTGATTAAGGCCGTCGAAAGCCGTCTGCACAAGGGCACCGCTTACGGGATGCCGCACAACATGGAGTGGGAACTGGCGGAAGAAATCTGCACGCGCTTTCCGGTGGAGATGTGTCGCTTCGGCAACAGTGGCACGGAAGCGACCATGCATACGATTCGTCTGGCGCGCGCCGCTACCGGACGGGACAAGATCATCAAGTTCGAAGGCGGTTATCACGGGCTGCATGACGCGGCGCTGGTCAGCGTGAAGCCGCATCCGCCAGCCGACGATTTCGGTGATATCAAGAATCCGAAGCCTGTTTCGGGTGGGGCAGGCGTGCCGAAGGCGAGTATCGCGAACGTGCCGGTGGCGACGTTCAATGACCTGGAAACGGTGGAGCGCCGCTTCAAGGAAAATCCGAATGAGGTTGCGGGGATTATTCTTGAGCCAATCATGATGAACGTTGGCCTGTGTATGCCGGAGAAGGGATTTCTCGAAGGTCTGCGGGCGCTTTGCGACAAGCATGGCGCTCTGTTGATCTTTGACGAGGTCAAGACGGGTGCGAAGCTGTGCTGGGGTGGGGCGTCGGAATATTTCGGCGTGGCGCCCGACATGATCTGCCTGGCGAAGTCGATTGGCGGTGGTTTCCCGCTGGCGGCTTTCGGTGCGCACAAGCGGGTCATGAATCTGATTTCGGAGCACAAAGTGTTTCACGGAGGCACTTACAATACGAATCCGATTTCGATGGCTGCGGGAATTGCGACTTTCCGCGAAGTGCTTACTCGGGCTAACTATGCGCACATCGAGAAACTTAGTAACAAGCTGGTCGACGGATATAAGAAGACGATCGCGAAGTTTGGATTACAATCTTACATCGCCAGCGCGGGAGCCAACGGCGCGCTGATGCTGTATCCGAAGGAGATTCGTAACTACCGCGACTGGCTGACGGTTGACGTAGACCTGTGGCGGCATTACTGGTTCGGCATGGTGAACCGCGGCGTCATGTGCCAGCCGTACTGGTGGGATGAGCAGTGGACGATTTCCGTGCAGCACACCGAGGCCGATATCGACAAGCACCTGGCGGTATTTGCCGACGTTGCCGAGTCGCTGTCCGCCGCGCAGCATGAGCGGTTGGGAGCGGTAGCAACACATTAACGGGATCGGGTCATCGGGCCATCGGGTGATTGAAGATCTGAGATCCGGACGGAGTAGATGGCCCGATCACCCGATGGCCCGATCACCCGATGACCCGATCATCCGATGACTTCTGATCCCAACCAGCCGCAGCTGAAGCGCGTTCTCGGACGCTTTGACTTGGTGTTGCTGTTTGTCGTTGCCGTGTTTAATCTCAACGTTGTCCCGAGCATCGCGGCCAACGGGGGCGTGACCGTCTGGCTGTGGCTGATCTCTCTGCTCTTGTTTTTCTGGCCGCAGGGGATCGCGGTGATTGAACTCGCGCATCGTTACCCGGGCGAGGGCGGCGTCTACCTGTGGGCCAAGGAGGTCTTCGGCGACTTTCACGGCTTTCTCTCCGGCTGGTGTTACTGGACGAATAACATGTTATATGTGCCGACAGTGATGCTGTATTTCGTGGGGGTAACTGTCTTTGCGATGGGTCCGGGTCACGCCGCACTCGCGGATAACAAGAATTTTGCAATGGCAGCCTCAGTGGCGCTGCTGGCGTTGCTGACGGTCCTGAACATTGTTGGACTGGGAATCGGAAAGTGGCTCAACAATCTCGGCGCCATCGGAACCTTTGTTGCGGCGGCGGTTCTGATCGGCCTGGGATTCACGGTTTGGTCGCGTTTTGGCACTAGCGTAACCGCAGCTGATTTTCGGATTCCGGCGGATCTCAGGTTTGTTCTGAATTCGTTCGGCGTAATTTGCTTCGGATTGGTCGGACTCGAGCTTGCTTCGGTGATGGGCGACGAAATTAAGGACCCACAGAAAACGCTGCCGGGCGCGGTAGCTTGGGGCGGCATTATTTCCGGTCTGCTTTATATCGGAGCTACGCTGACGCTGCTGGTTGGGGTCGGCAAGAACGATATCAGCGTGCTGCAGGGCATTGTGCAGGCGGTCAGCCATATGGCCGGCAAAGTTGGTGTGGCGTGGATTGTCACTCCGTTCGCGGTGATGCTGAGTCTTTCGATCGCGGGCATTGGCTCGGCTTGGATGGGTGGCTCGGCGCGCATTCCGTTCGTCGCCGGCCTTGATTCCTACATGCCTGCGTGGCTCGGCAAGGTCCATCCAAGATATCGGACACCTTATGCGGCGCTGATCGTGCAGGCGATCGTTTCGCTGGTATTGATCGTCATCAATTTCTACGCTTCGGGCGGCGTGCAGGAAACCTTCCAGACCATGCTTTCGCTCGCGGTAGTTCTGCAGTTGGTGCCGTTTCTATATGTGTTCGCGGCGTTGCTGAAGTTCGCTTTTAGCGGCGACTTGGCCGGCGCGCGCTACAGTCGCGGCACGCTGATGGTCTCTGGATTCTGTGGCTTCGTTACTACAGCACTCGGAATCGCGTTGGCTTTTTTTCCAGCCAAGCAGATTACGTCGGTCTGGAGATATGAAGTGAAGATGTTCGGGTTTACGTTGTTTTTTCTGGTGTTGGCCGCGTTTTTCTTTTTTGTGTACGGGCGGTTGAAAGAACCTGCGGCCGTTGCCATTAGATAGAAGCGATTTGCGGAGGACTTATGCCTGGTGGAGTTACAACCGACGTCAAGACGTATTCGATGCTGATCAACGGTGAGTGGGTCGCGAGTAAATCGTCGAAGACCTTTCCCGTGTACGATCCGTCAACCGAGGAGGTGATCGCACAAGTTCCCGATGCGAACGCGGACGACGTGAACCGCGCGGTTGCGGCTGCCAAGGCCGCGTTCGAGGAAGGTCCCTGGGCGACCACCACGGCACAGGAACGTGGCCGCGTTCTTTTTCGTCTAGCCGAGAAGGTGCGCCAGAACCAGCCCATGCTTGCTGAACTCGAATGCCGGAACTCGGGCAAGCCGATTGTTGAGGCCGAGTACGACATCAACGACGTGGCTACGTGCTTCGAATACTACGGCGGGCTCGCCACGAAAGTCGTCGGCTACGTGAACCCAGTTCCCGATAACGCTATGAGCCTCTCGCTGAAGGAGCCGATGGGCGTGGCCGGGCAGATTATTCCATGGAATTACCCGTTGATGATGGCCGCGTGGAAGCTGGCTCCGGCGCTGGCCGCGGGCTGCACCTGTGTGCTCAAGCCCGCCGAGCAAACGCCGCTCACCGCGCTGGAACTGGCAAGGTGGTTCGACGAAGTCGGGCTGCCGAAAGGCGTCGTTAACGTGGTCACCGGTTTTGGTGAAAGCTGCGGATCGCCGCTGGTCAAGCACCCAGACGTCAACAAAATTGCCTTTACCGGCTCGGCTGCGGTCGGCAAGATCATCGTGAAAGAGGCTGCCGATACGGTGAAGCGCGTGACGCTCGAACTGGGCGGTAAGTCTCCTAACATCTTTTTTGCCGATGCCGATTTCGAAGCTGCCATTGACGGTGCGCTGTTCGGCGTCTTCATTAATCAGGGTGAAGTCTGCTCGGCCGGCAGCCGCATTCTGGTGCAGAGGTCGATTTACTCAAGGTTTGTTGAAGCGATGGCCGAGAAGGCTAAGAAGATCAAGATTGGTCCGCCGCTCGAGCGCGAGACGAAGATGGGAGCCTTGGTGTCGAAGGAGCAATACGATCGCGTTTGCTCGTATCTTGAGATCGGAAAGAAAGAAGCCAAAGTAGCAGCTGGCGGGGGCCGCGCCGATAAGTTAGCCAAGGGTTACTATGTGCAACCTACCATTTTCTATAACGTGGATAACAACGCCCGCATCGCGCGCGAGGAAATCTTCGGTCCGGTTGCGGCCGTGATTCCGTTCGACGACGAAAAAGACGCGTTGAAGATCGCGAATGACACGCCCTACGGGCTGGCAGCGGCGGTTTGGACGCGCGACATTTTCAAAGCCATGCGCGCGGTAAAGGCGCTGCGCGCGGGCATCGTGTGGGTGAACCACATGCAGCCGACTTATGTAGAAGCCCCCTGGGGCGGCTACAAGCAGTCGGGCTTCGGGCGCGAACTTGGGCCGTGGGGGATCGAGGAATATCTCGAGACGAAGCAGGTGTATATCAATCTGAATGAAGCTCCGATTGGCTGGTACTGACGTTTGTCTGGACGGCCGCTTTTGGGGCGGTGCTGACAGAGACGCGGCTAGCCGCGTCTCTACGATAGAGAACATGAACTGAGACGTGACATATGTCTACCATTCAATTACGCACTCCGATTCCAGGGCCGCGCTCGCAGGCTCTGATGAAGCGACGCAACGCTGCGGTTGTGCAGGCGGCGTATCACGCCACGCCGGTGTTTGTCGCACGGGCTGAAGGTGCCGTCGTCGAGGATGTTGACGGCAACCGCCTGATTGATTTTGCAGGCGGCATCGGATGCCTGAACACCGGACATCGCGCACCGGCTGTGGTTGACGCGGTGCGCCGTCAGCTTGATCGCTTCCTGCACACGAGTTTTAATGTGCTCCCTTACGAAAGCTACGTGGCCGTCTGCGAAAAGCTGAATGCGGTGGTGCCGGGCCAGGGACCGAAGAAAACCATCCTTGTGAACACGGGCGCGGAGGCAGTGGAGAACGCGATCAAGATCGCGCGCTGCTATACCAAGCGGCCGGCGATCATCTGCTTCGAAGACGCGTTCCACGGGCGCACTTATATGGCGATGGCTGCGACCAGTAAGACGCACCCGTACAAGGCGGGGTTCGAGCCATTTCCGAGTGAGGTTTATCGCATTCCGTATGCTTATTGCTTCCGCTGCTCTTACTCGATGAAGTATCCGTCGTGTGATCTGCACTGCGCGCGCCATATAGAAGATACTTTCAAGCGCGTCGTGGCGGCCGAATCGGTGGCGGCGGTGATCGTCGAACCGATCCTCGGTGAGGGCGGATTCGTTACGCCGCCGGCGGAGTTCTATCCCACGCTCAGCGCGATTTGCCGGAAACACGGCATTCTGCTGATCGCTGACGAAGTGCAAACGGGATTCGCTCGCACCGGCGCGATGTTTGCCTGTGAGCGACTGGGACTCGATCCCGATCTGGTCACGATGGCCAAATCACTGACGGGCGGCTTGCCCATGGCGGCGGTTACGGGACGCGCCGACGTTATGGATGCGCCCGGCTCCGGCCAGCTGGGCGGCACGTTCGCGGGTAATCCCGCGGCCTGCGAAGCGGCGCTGGCCGTGCTCGACATCATCGAGAAGGAAAATCTCTGCGCGCGCTCGAACGTGCTGGGAGAGCGTTTCCGCAAGCGTGCGGCGAAGTGGCAGCAGCAATGGGAGCTGGTCGGCGATGTCCGGGGACTGGGCGCCATGCAGGCGCTCGAACTGGTGCGATCGAAGACAACGCGGCAGCCCGCTGACGAAGAGACCAAACAAGTGTCACAATACTGTTACGAGCACGGTTTGGTGACGATCACCGCGGGATCTTATGGCAACGTGATTCGTCTGCTTGTGCCGTTGGTGATTACCGACGCGCAGATGGACGAAGGTATGGATGTACTTGAAGCCGCGCTGGCTCACGTTGCCGAGAAGAAAGGCGTGTTGACGGAGCAGCTCACTTAGCGGCGCAACCGCTTCGGCAAGCTCAGGACAGGCTCTCGGCTGTCCTCCGCGCAGCTCGGTAAGTTTGGTCCACGTTCAATGAGTGAGCCGGGCTTTGCCCGGCTGGACAGCCGAGGGCGGCTGTCCCTACGTTCTGTATTCTTTTGATCGCTAAAGGCAGGTTTCCCATGTCGACTGTTGCCGCACCTCCCGTCAGCAAGATTCCTCAATTCATTGATGGTCAGTGGGTCGAATCGCATGCCGCGGATTGGCAGGACGTTCTCAATCCCGCGACCGGCCAGGTCCTCGGGCGCGTTCCGATTTCCGATGCGGCTGAGGTTACTCGTGCTGTTGACGCGGCACAGGCTGCGTATCCGGAATGGCGGCGCACGCCCGCTGAAGACCGCATCCAGCCGCTGTTTAAGCTCAAGATGCTGCTCGAAGAGCACCACGACGATCTTGCGCGCATCATCACGCAGGAGAATGGCAAGACGTTTACCGAAGCGAAGGCGGAAATGCGGCGGGCCATCGAGAACGTCGAAGTTGCGTGCGGCATTCCCATGATGATGCAGGGCCACAATCTGGAAGAAGTGGCGCGCGGTATTGACGAGACCATGATTCGCCAACCGCTGGGCGTGGTGGCGGCGATTGTGCCGTTTAATTTTCCGGGAATGATTCCGTTCTGGTTTCTGCCTTACGCGATTGCTTGCGGGAACACGCTGATCATCAAGCCCTCGGAGCGCGTGCCGCTGACCATGAAGCTTGCCTTTGAGTTGCTGGAGAAGACGGGGCTTCCGAAGGGCGTTGTAAACCTAGTTAATGGCGGCAAGGTTGCGGTCGATACGCTGATTGACCATCCAAGTGTTCGGGCCATCAGTTTTGTCGGCTCGACGCCGGTTGCCCGGTACATTTATGCGCGTGCGGGCGCGAATGGAAAGCGGGCGCAATGCCAGGGTGGCGCGAAGAACTATGTCATCGTCCTGCCCGACGCCGACATGCAGATGGCGACGCAGATTATTTCCGACAGTGCTTTCGGGTGCGCTGGACAACGCTGCCTGGCTGTCTCGGTTGCGGTGACGGTGGGCGAAGCGCAAAAGACATTTCGCGACTCGGTCAGCGAAGCTGCGGTGAGCCTGCGCGTTGGCAATGGACTCGACGAGGGCGTGCAGATGGGGCCGGTGATAACGCGCCAGAGTAAAGAACGGGTGCAGGGCTTGATTGGCGCCGGCGCTCGCGACGGTGCGAAAGTCGTGGTTGACGGACGCAATCCCAAGGTGGCGAAATATGAAGCGGGAAATTTTGTGAAGCCTACGGTGCTTGACGGCGTTCCGGCGAGCAGCGAACTGACGAACACGGAAATCTTTGGTCCGGTGCTCAGTCTGGTTCATGCGAGCACCATGGACGACGCCATGGAGCTGGTGGCTCGTAGTCCGTTCGGCAACCAGGCATCGCTGTTTACGTCGAGTGGGTCGGCGGCGCGGCGCTTCCGCTATGAAACTCCGGCGGGGAATATTGGAATTAACATTGGCGTGGCCGCACCCATGGCGTACTTTCCCTTCAGCGGATGGAAAGACAGCTTCTTCGGCATCATGCACGCACAGGGACGCGACGCGGTCGAGTTCTATACGGAGAAGAAAATTGTCGTCGAACGCTGGGCCAAGGAGCACTCGCGCAAGTTCTGAAGCAAGTTCCGGGCAAGTCCGAGAATCTTATGACTACTACAACTGCGGTTCCTGCCATGACCGGGCGAGAGATTGTCGACCTTACTAAGAAACACACGCTGTTTGAGTGGTCGGCGCAATCCAAGGTCGACCCCATCCCGGTGGCCCGGGCAAAGGGGATTTATTTCTGGACGCCGGAGGGGAAGCGCTTCATCGACTTCAATAGCCAGTTGATGTCGGTGAACATCGGACACGGCGATGAGCGCGTCATCCAGGCGATTACAGAGCAGGCGTCGGTGCTGGCGTATGCCAATCCGTTCATGGCTACGGAGCCGCGGGCGCGGCTGGGGGCGAAGCTGGCGGAGATCGCTCCGGGCGATATTGACACCTTCTTCTTTACGAATGGAGGCGCGGAAGCGAACGAGAACGCCATCAAGATCGCGCGCTTTTTTACTGGACGCCACAAGATTCTTGCGCGCTATCGTTCGTATCACGGCGCTACGGCCGGCGCGATGAGCCTTACGGGCGATCCTCGCCGATGGGCGGCTGAGCCTGGGATTCCGGGCGTGGTGCGCGTGCTCGATCCGTATCACGGCATCGAGCGCGGCTGGGAATCGGCGGAGAGCTCACTGGCTATGATCGACGAAGTGATCCAGTTGGAAGGCTCGCACACGATTGCCGCGTTCATTCTGGAGCCGGTCGTCGGGACGAACGGCATTCTTGTGCCGCCGGATGGATATCTTGAAGGTGTGCGGGAACTGTGCCATAAGTACGGGATTCTGTTGATCGCCGATGAAGTAATGTCGGGCTTTGGCCGTACAGGTAAGTGGTTTGCGGTTGATCACTGGAATGTCGTTCCCGACCTGCTTTGTATGGCGAAGGGACTTACTTCGAGTTACATTCCGCTGGGCGCTGTCGGAATGAGGCGACATATCGCGAAATATTTTGACGACAAAGTGTTCTATGGAGGGCTTACTTACAACAGTCATCCCATGGGATGCGCTACGGCGCTGGCGACCATTCGCGTTTATGAGGAAGATTACCTGATTGAGAATTCCCGCAAGATGGGCGCGATCATGAAGACGCTGGGCGCGGAGTTGCAGGCGAAACACCGGTCGGTGGGCGCGGTAAGATCGATCGGGCTGTTCGGCATCGTCGAGCTGATTCGGGATCGCAAGACACGGCAGCCCATGGCTCCGTTCAATGGCACCTCAGAGGAAATGGTCGCGCTTGGGAAATTCTTCCGGGAGAACGGGCTCTATACCTTTGTTCGCTGGAATACCTTCTTCACCAATCCTCCGCTGTGCATCAACGAGCAGCAATTGCGGGAGGCGTTTGCGATTATCGACAAGGGGCTCGAGATTACGGATCGGGCGGTGAAGGAGTAGGAGTCAGTTTACGATCCTCGAAGCTCGACTTGAGTTTTTAGAGGAGGGGACGCGGGCGTAAAGAGACGCGAAGATGGCTGTTGCCGCGCCTGATGCCGATGGAATAACGCGCCTTCGACCGACAGAGCATGGCCCGGATTTCGGTTAGAGTCATTTCCTCCGCCGAAGAATTGTCGATGGATTCAATGATGTCTCCGGGTTCGATTCCGGCATCTGCGGCGGGTGAGTGGGACACAATCCGCCGAACCACGAACTTGTGAAACCGGGGACCCTCGGCGCGAATCCTGAGTCCGCTTTCATCGTACTCCGCAGGCTCCGCGTAGCTGCGATTTGGTGTGAGCCATACACATTTGGCGGGGCTGTCGAACACCGCCGTAAATCGTTTCAGTAACTCGGCGCCAATCAGTCCTGCGTAATCTTTAGTCGCCATCAGCCCTTCCGTGTCCTGGGCGAATGTGATCAGCGGGTTCTTGATCGAATAAGGACCAACGTCGATTCGATCGGCTCGACCTTCTCTCGACTGCGTGCTTCCTCCCGTACTGGTTCCGGGCTCATCCAGAAGCTTCATGGTTGGAGGCGGAATGTGATGCGCCTCACTGAATGGCTGGTAGATGTCGGCGTGAGTATTGGCGCCGCCGTCGATGAGAAAGCTGGCAACCATGGGCTCGACGCCGGGTAGAGTGATGGTCGCGTCCATGAATTGAAAACCGTGCTCATCGACACGGACGGGGAACGCCGTTCCTTTACCAGAGGGCTTGTATTCTATCGGCGAGTAGACGGACAGCCGACGGTGCTCATAGTCCACCTCCACGACAAAGTCGTCGAAGAAACGCGATCCAATGATGCCGTCGACCTCGTGACCGACGCTCGGCTCCAAAGGCTTCAACTCAATCGCGACGAGGTTGCGGTGTGTGAGCACCAGTCCGGGCAGGCCGAGTTGGACGTCTCGTATCACCCCGACGTCAATTGCGTTTGCTCCGCCCCCGCGCGCGGTTGCGCTGCCGCTGCTTCTTAGCGCGATTTGTTTAGCGTACTCCCGGTCGACTGTGAAACCCTGGCTGGCATTATCGAGGGTGAACCAGCCCGGGTGGTTGTTCACAGTCGCGCGCACAAAAATCAGGCCATTGGCGATCACTTCGACAGGAATGTTCAGGGCCGTGCCCCCAGATGAAAAACGATAAGAAGGTGGTAACGATGAAGGAGTTTGTCCGAAGGCAGAAGCCACGGTCAGCACTGTGATCACGGTCCGAAATACGAAGATCATGGAAAATCGCATCGTTTGCCCTGGTATTAAACTGTGGCGCCGATAATTGTCGATGATGTGTCCCCTTCGCGAAGCTGCCACCCGCTCTTCTGAGTTTTCAACATCGAGGCTGCCAGATTTAGAATTCTGTCCGCGGCTTGCTCTGGGCTCACTCCACGAGCGTGAATGTTCGAGATGAGGTTGCGATTGGCATCGGTGTCCGATGCTTTCGGCCGGTATGCCATGTAAGCGGAGAGGCTTTCGGCGGTTGCCAGACCGGGTCGTTCTCCAATCAGGAGCACGGCAACTTTGGGAGCGAGTAACTCGCCGATTTCGTTGAGAATGCCTACCCGGCAATGACGAATCACAAATGTCTCGCCGACGCTCCAGGCTCGAGTCTTTGCCTCTTCACACAGAAGCGGCAACAGTCGAGGGATTTGCTGGGCAACGGCGGTTACCGAGAGGCCGTCTCCGATCACGATTTGTAAGTCGTGTCCCGTGGTGCAACGGCGCTTAACCTCCGCGCGGGACGCTTCATTCAGGTGACGGCCCAAATCCGGGCGCGAAAGATACTCGTCTTTGCTCGCTGCCCGGGAGCAGGCTTCAAACAGATTCCATTGGTTAACGAAATCGATGCCGAGAGCGGCGGTGAGATCTAGCTCCGTGCGCACGGCATCGCGGGCGGCGGCGTGCGCTTCGCGCAGCTCCAGTTGCGTGTTCGTTCTGTACGCGGCCCCGCTTCGGCCTGCCAGCAGACGCGCGGGCGTCTGGGCGCGCAGTTTCTTTAGAATGTCGGGCAAGTCGTAGGGTTGCGCGAGTTTGTTGTCATTCGGAGGCATTCAAACTCCCACTTCGTGTCGTGTTCGGCATATTCCCGACATAAGCATGAACAGTTAACATGACACAGCGAGATACGACGCAGTGGCGCTGCCGAGTGCATAGGTCCTTCGCTTCGCTCAGGATGACAGTGTAATCTAGATGACACCATGTAACGTAAACATGCTGCTATTTATCGCGCACTTTCCAGTGACGCCTCCAATCCATGCATCAGTTGCCGCTTTGCGGATGAGTCGAGGGATGTGGGCTCGGTGCCGTGATAGATTCCTTTGTTTTGCAGCCACGCTAAGAACTCGGGTGCGGGACGCAACTGGAAGAGGCGTCTGGCGGCTAACGCGTCGTGATAGCTGGTGGACTGGTAATTCAGCATCACGTCGTCGGAACACGGAACTCCCATGAAGTAATTGCAGCCTGCGGCTGTCAAGAGCAGGAATAAGTTGTCAGCGGAGTTTTGGTCGGCGGCTGCGTGATTGGTGTAACAGACATCGCAGCCCATCGGCAATCCAAGTAACTTACCCATGAAATGGTCTTCGAGTCCAGCGCGGATGATCTGCCTTTCGTCGTACAGATACTCGGGGCCGATGAAGCCGACGACACTGTTGACGAGAAAGGGCTGGAAGGCGCGTGCGACTCCGTAGGCTCGCGCTTCGAGCGTGAGTTGATCGACTCCGTGATGCGCTTCGGCGGAGAGAGCACTACCCTGGCCGGTTTCGAAGTACATCGCGTGATCTCCTACCCAGCGGGCGTTGAAATTGCTGGTGCGCTGGCGATGATGTTCGAGAACTTGTTGGTGGCCCTCGCGCAGGATGTTCAAGGTGACGCCGAAGCTGCGGTTGGCTGCTTCCGTCCCCGCTACGGACTGAAAAAGAAGATCTACTGGGGCTCCGCGATTTAACGCTGCTAACTGGGTAGTAATGTGCGCGAGGCAACAGGTCTGCGTGGGGATTTCGTATGCGTCCACCAAGCGATTCAAGGCGGCAAGAATCGCGCTTACGGTCTCGACCGAGTCGGTGGCTGGATTGACGCCGATGACTGCGTCTCCACAGCCGTAAAGGAGTCCTTCGAATGCGGCCAGAAGGATTCCACCGATGTCGTCGGCGGGATGATTGGGTTGCACGCGGATGCCGAGTACTCCACGCTCTCCCATGGTATTGCGGCAGCGGGTGACGTTGCGGATTTTGGCGGCCGCTAGGACCAGATCCTTGTTGCTCATTAGCTTGGTTACGGCGGCGGCGATTTCAGGGATGATGGCCGGTTGCAGCGGCCGTAGCTCTATCTCGGTCGTGCCGTCGTCGAGGAGGAACTCGCGAAACTCGCCCACCGTCATGCTCGCAACGGCGCGGAAGGCTTGCTGGTCGAATGAGTCGAGAATGAGGCGGGAGACATCGTCGTGGTCGGGGTCGATGAGGGGGCGGCGAACAATTTCATCGAGTGTCAGGTCTGCCAGCTTGCGTTTCGCTGCGACTCGCTCTCGTTCCGATCGCGCGGCGATGCCGGCCAACTGGTCGCCAGACTTTTCCTCGTTGGCTTTGGCCAACAGCTCTCGAAGATCGGAGAAGTCGAATCGCTCGATCATGCGGTGTTACCCATGGGATCCTGTGAGCTCGGAGACACCATGGTATCGAAAAAGTCGTGATGGAGCGTAATGACTCAACGGCGGGAGCGAAGCTTTGCGGCAAGTGACGTTTGCGGGGCGAGAATCGTACCCTCAGCGGCTAAAGCCGGCTCCGAGAATAACCCACTTATCGCAGCGCTAAACCGCTGCGCCACCCACAGGCAAGTCCAACCCCGGTAATCTGCAGGGCTTTGTCCGGCGGGACGGACGAATGCGTCCGCCCCTACGTGAGCATCCTTCTGCGCCACCCAAGGGCGAGTCCAACCCCGGTAAACCGCAGCGCCACTCAAAGGCAAGTACATGCCGGGTGAACCGCTGCGCCACCCAAGATCAAGTGCGCTATCGCTTGTCTGGCTTGCTAGCGCCAGCTGCGGAGCTGACCGTCAGAGGCTGAAACGACCATGGGTTCGTGGTGTGCCTGGGTGGCGTGAGCATTGATCGCGGTTGCGGCCTGGGTGCGGAGGTTGCCGGCCTTGGCGTCGAAATCGAGCGTGCTCACGCTGTAGGCACAGTGCGTGCAGGTGAACTTCATGCCGCTCTTGATGCGCTCGATTCGGTAGGCTTTCACTGTCTGGATTGTATCCCTCCTCTAGCGGAAGCGATGCACTCCATGGTGGTGCAGCGAAAGTAACTCTGGATCCGCGGGTTATCTGGAGTTGCCTTGGCCGGAGGCGGGGGCCGAGCTGGCGCTCGTCTTGGACAGCCGGGGGCGGCTGTCCCTACGTAAACCCTACGCGATCTTGAACGGGCGTGGGCGCCCGTCTCTCCACGACCCTTATTTTGCCAGGCGGTTGTATTTCTTCAGGACCTCGCGCAGGCGGTCGTGCGGCAGAGCGATGACCGTGAAGTCGTTGATGCCGGTCATGGTCTCGGCGGCGACCATGGCGTTGATTACGGCCTCCTCCGTTGCTTGCACTGTGGCCAGAAATATGGGGTTCATCTGCTGGTTAGCCAACATTTTCAGGTCGTGTACGCCTTCTGAGCCACCTGCTCCGGGGTTTGCGGTGGAGAAGGCGATGAAGATGTCACCGGAGCCGTCGCCGCCAAAGCTGCCGTCGCGGCCGAGTCCCAGAGTGGCGCGGCGAGCGACGCGCTTCAGTTGCGTCGGAATGAGCGGGGCATCGGTCGCGACCACGATGATGATGGATCCAAAGTCCTCGTCGCGAAACGTGTGATCGGTGATTTCCTGCCCGACGGGGACTCCGGCGATGCGCAGTTGACTGCGCTTCCCGTAATTGCACTGCACGAGCACTCCAACCGTGTAGCCGCCAACTCGGGCGGGAAGGACGCGCGACGAGGTGCCGATTCCGCCTTTGAATTCGTTGCAAATCATGCCGGTGCCGCCGCCGACATTGCCTTCTTCGACCGGACCGCCATGGGCAGTGTCGAGGGCGTGGAAGGCGTGTTCGGGCTTCACGTGGAAACCATTCATGTCGTTCAAGTCATCGTCGGCGGTTTCGGCGACGACCGGTAAGGACCAGAAATAGCCCTCGGAGTCGGGAGGACCCTTCTTGATGCGCCACGCAATGACTGCGTCGCGCACGACGCCTACGCTGCTGGTGTTGGTAATCATGATTGGTCCGTCGAGGATGCCAGATTCCTCGAGCCAGGTGGTGCCGGTCATTTCGCCGTTTCCGTTGAGCGTGAACCAGGCGCCAAATACGGGATCCAGGGAGTTCTTGCCGCGAGGAAGAACCGCGGTGACGCCGGTGCGGACGGGGCCTTTACCGACTACGAGCTTGCCGCTGCCGGAGATGAGCGTGGTGTGTCCAACCTCGACGCCCTTGACGTCGGTGATGGCGTTGTTCGGGCCGGGCGTGCCGTCGAAGGGCACGCCAAGGTCGCGGGCACGAGGCTTGGTTTGGGCAAAGGCAAGACTGGCAACCCAGAGAAGAGCGCAGAGAGGTACGGTGAGGGATGGGAGTATTCGAAGTCGCATCATAGGGTAGCTGATTGAGCTCCGGCGGCAGTATAAAGCATGGGAGCGTTGCGTTAGAATCCTGCTAGAACGGGTCCCACGAGTCAATCAGGAGACGAAATGGAAAACTGGAAGCGGGCAGTGATTGCGGGATCGGTGGGAGCGGCGACGATGTTGCTGATGAAGGGGAAACGTCCGGCGGCGGTGCTGGTGGGAGGGGTGGGATTGGCGGTGCTGGCGTCGGAGTATCCGAATCAGTTTGCGCAGATTCGCGAAGAACTGCCTTCGTATGTGCGGCAGGGAACGAAGTTTCTGGATATGGCGATGAAGATCGGCAGCAGGATCGAGGAGTTGGTGGAAAAGCGCGCGGCGCAGGCGTTTGAGGAGTTGGGAGAATATTGAGCGTTCGCGAAAGAGACGCGGCAAGCCGCGTCTCTACGGCCTGGTTTCTGGGCTAGTCGATTCCGAGTTGTTTGCGGGCCTCGGGGCTTAGACGTTCGGGGGTCCAGGGCGGAGTCCAGACCACGTTGACGTTGGCGTTGCGGACGCCGGGGAGTTGCTCGACTCGGGACTTGACCTGCGCGCTGATGTTGACGTGCTCGGGGCAGCCTTGAGCGGTGAGGGTCATATCGACGGTGACGTCTTGCTGGCCTTCGGGTACTTCGTCGAAGCGGATTTCGTAGATCAGGCCGAGATCGACGATGTTGACGGGGATCTCGGGATCGTAGCACTGCTTGAGTGCGTTTAGAACGTCATCTTGGGCGATGGGCATGGTCATATTCTACAGCGAATCGGCGGGTTGAGGCGACCACAGGCAGGTGCCGGGCTGCGCTCGGCTGGACGGGCG
The DNA here is from genome assembly GCA_963730845.1 of uncultured Acidobacteriaceae bacterium. Lineage (GTDB taxonomy): Bacteria > Acidobacteriota > Terriglobia > Terriglobales > Acidobacteriaceae > Acidiflorens. The sequence continues at coordinate 270,135 of CAVSTM010000016.1, forward strand.
AGGCGCCCGTCCCCACACGATCATGGCTATTGATTCTGAGTTTCAGAAAAAACTGCAAATCTTCCTGGTCGCCGCCATTGTGATTGCGGCCGGACGCGCCGCTTACATTGTCTACGAGCGGCACGCGGTGATGAAGGACGACTTGAAGCCTACGCAGGAAACCTTCCTGAAGGCGGACTACTATGTTACCCCGAAGAAGCTGCATCCTTATGATCTGAAGTCGGCGCGTCAGTTGACGGAGCAGCCGGTGTGGGTGAAGGTCGGTTATCAGCTTACGTACTATCCATACGATCGGGAACGGCACAAGACGGATTTCGGACATGAGGCGGGAACGCTGCTGCCATTGCAGAAGCTGGCGATTCAGAATGTGGTGACCGAGGTCGCCCCAAAGGCTCCGGGGATCAAGCAGGTGCTGGCGTGCTTTGCGCTGGAGGGCAAGGATTACGCGGCTCCGATTGGCGCGGAGAAAGACGGCGAGTTCAAGATTTACTCCGACGACATTTTCTTCATCGAAGATCCACACGATCTTTACAAGCATTGGCCAGCGGATGTCTGGCAGAAGGTTGATGCTCATGAAGTGCAGACGGGGATGAGCGAATTACAGGCTAGCTTTGCGATTGGGTTGGGCGTTCCGGAGGGTTCGGGCGATTACGGGTCGCGAACTCTGCACTATGCGAATGGCGGAAAGCCGCTGGCGATCAGCTTTGAAAACGACCGGGCGGTTGCGATCAAGCCGGGTGCATAGGCCTGCAGTCGGCGTACAATGCCGGGCATGAAACGAGCGCTCGGCGTTATTGTCGGTTCTCTTCTGTTGTGCGTCTTTAGTTCTAGTTTTTCCACACCCAGTTTTGCCGCAAGTTCTTCCGCACCCCGTACCCTGCGCGTGGATTATTACCATACTGGAAATTCACACGAAGAATGGTTCAGCCTGGATCGGGTGGTGCTTGAGCCGTTGGAGTGGCCGGGGAATCTGAGCAAGGTGATCGATGAAAGTGAGCTGGGCAACTACCTGTTTGAAGTGCGCGATCGGGGCAGCGGGAAGTTGCTGTATTCGCGCGGATTCAATTCCGTGTTTGGAGAGTGGAAGACGACGGATGAAGCGCTGCATGGGAATCGAACGTTTTCGGAGTCGCTGCGCTTTCCAAGTCCTGAGACGCCTGCGGAAGTGTCGCTGAAAGAGCGTGCTGGGAGAGGCTTTCACGGAACCCAGAATGAAGGTTGGAAAGAAGTCTGGAAGACGCTGGTCGATCCGAAGGACAAGTTCGTCGACCGATCGCGTCCACCATCGCCGGGGGCGTTGATGAAGTTGCAGAAAATGGGCGATCCAGCGACCAAGGTGGACTTGCTGGTGCTGGGCGATGGTTACACGGCGGCGGAGCGCGGGAAGTTTGAGAAAGACGCGCGGCGATTCATGGAGGCACTGTTTTCGACATCTCCGTTTCGCGAGCGCCAGAAAGATTTCAACGTGTGGGGGCTGTGTCCGGCGGCGGAGGAGTCGGGCGTGTCACGGCCTTCGAGCGGAATTTACCGGCGATCGCCGGTGGGGGCTTCGTACGACACTTTCGGCACCGAACGCTATGTGTTGACCACGGAAAACCGTGCGTTGCGGGATGTGGCTTCGTTCGCGCCCTATGAGTTCATCGAGATTCTGGTGAACGGGCGGACTTATGGTGGCGGTGGAATTTTCAATCAGTACGCGACGGTAGCGATCGACAATTTGTGGGCGGGATATGTGGGGGTGCATGAGTTTGGGCATCAGTTCGCCGGGCTGGCGGATGAATACTTCACGTCGGAGGTGGCGTATCTGCCGGAAGAGAAGAGGGCGGAGCCATGGGAGCCGAATGTAACCGCATTGCTTGATCCGGCAAATTTGAAATGGAAGGATCTGGTTGCGGCGGGGACACCATTGCCGTCGCCTTGGGATGAGGAGGAATTCGAACGCTTAGAGCACGATATCCAGCGACAACGGAAAGAGCTGCGAGCGGCAGGGAAGCCAGAGGCGGAGATGGACGAACTTATCCGCAAGGAGCGCGAGAAGCAAGATGCCATGTTCGGGTCTGAGAAGTACGCTGGTAAAGTTGGAGCGTTCGAGGGCGCGAACTACGAGGCGAAGGGGTATTACCGTCCGGAGGTGGACTGCATCATGTTTACGCGGCGCAAGACGTTCTGTGCGGTGTGCCGGCGCGCGATTGAGCGGGTGATTGGGATGTATGCGGGGTGAGGCAGTTTCACCGCCGAGACGCGGAGGGCGCCGAGAATAGCTTCAGGGGGTACTCAGGCGCGCGCGAACGAACCCTACGACTTCTGGCGTCACGTAGTTTGGCGGTTGGATTGCGAACGTTGGTCGGTCGACGACGGGCTTCAGCGAGACTCGTTCCCAGGCTGGGGCTTTGCAGTTCGCGACGGAGTGCAGCAGGACGGCGTCGGCGCGATCGAGGAAGGTTTGCGCGGAGGCTTTGAAATCCGCGGTCTGCGGGTCGAGCACGGTCAGATAGAGATTTGGCTTCACGAAGCGCAGGATGCTGTTCGATTCGATGATGACGTTTTCGGTCGAGGCGAGGATCTTGCGAATCCGGGGAATGGCTTCCGCGAGATGACCTTGTTCCGTGCGCACCCACCAGGAGTGATCGGCTCCGGCGACCAGGAAGCGCGAGGTGTCGGATTCGCCGGAGCGGTCTTTTTCTTCTGACACGGCCCAGGAATGATCGGCGGTGGCACAGTCGCAGGCTTCGCCGTTGGCGGAGCAAATGCCGTGTCCGTATTGCGTGATTTTCAGGGCGGTCCAATGGAAGCCGGGCAGGGCGGCGATTAGACCGGCCACGACGCTGGTCTTGCCTACGCTGCGGGAGTGTCCGCCGATGACTAGGAGGGGCATAGGAAAAGCAATTCTTAACTTTTAGCCGTTAGTATGAAGCGCGTACCTCGTGGCGCTGCTGAGACGCGGCGAATCGCGTCTCTACGGAAACATTTAATTCGCACGCTTAGCGTTCCTTCTTTGCCGACCTCGATAGGAACGCCAGTTCTTTAAGATACTCCCTCACCGGACGCGCGGGTGTTCCCCAGAAGATGATTCCTTTTCCGCGCAGCACTTTCTTTGGCAGGATGCCGCCTTGGCCTCCTATCATTGCGCCGGATTCTACGCGGGCGTGATCACCGATACCAACCTGGCCCCCCATGACGACGTCGTCTTCGATGGTGACGCTGCCGGAGAGGCCGGTTTGAGCGGCGATGACCACGTTCTCGCCGATCTGGCAGTTGTGGCCGATGTGCACAAGGTTATCGATCTTCGTGCCGCGGTGGATGCGGGTTTCGTCGAGAGCGCCGCGGTCGATCGTGGAGTTGGCTCCGATTTCAACATCGTCTTCGATCACCAGGCGTCCAATTTGGGGGGATTGCTCGTAGCGTCCGGTTTGCGCATCGCGGACGTAGCCGAAACCTTCGCTGCCGAGGACCGCACCAGCCTGCACGATGACGCGGTCGCCGAGAGTTGTGCCCAGGTAGATGGTGACGTTCGCGTCGAGGCGGCAATGGCTTCCGATTGCCGCGTTGTCTCCGATTACCGAGCCCGGGCCAATGGTCGTTTCATCGCCGACTTTGACGCGTTCCCCGAGAATTGCGCGCGGGCCGATGGCTACGTTCTTTCCGATCTCCGCGGAAGCGGGAACGATGGCGGAGGGATGAATGACGCGATTGCGGTCGGGATCGCGGAGCAGCTTCGCGGCTCGGGCGAAGGTGAGACGCGGTTGAGGCGAAATCAGAATCGGCTTGGAGGCTGCGGCGCCGGCGAATTCTCCTGCGACTATGGCGGCGGCGGGTGAGCGGAGCGCGGTGTCGAGATATTGGGCGTCATCCACGAAAGCTAGGCTCTCGAGGGTGGCAGATTGCAGGCTGGAGACGGTGGTTACGGTGATGGAGCCGTCTCCGAGGAGACGGCAGCCGAGTTGCTCGGCTAGATCGCGCAGGGTTTGCTTCATGGTTCTCTATTGTCGCTTTCCGGGGCGCGTGTGTACAACGCCGAGGCAATTCGCACGTACATATCATCGCAGCGCGCGGCAGTTGCCGAGCTGCGTTCGGCTTGGACGGGCGAGGGCGCCCGTCCCCACACGACCACTCTCGATTAGTACAGCGGCGGCTGGCCGGGCGGACGGGTCTTCCAGCGGCGGTGCACCCAGAGCCACTGGTCGGGATAGCGGCGGACGAAGTCTTCGATCACGCGGGTGAATTTTGCCGTGTTGGCGACGATGTCGGCCTCGTTGTCGTTGGTGCGAATTAACTCGACGGCGGGGTCGAAGCGCAGGATATATTTGCGCAACTTCGAATCCCACACGGTAAAGCCGGGGACGACGGCGGCGTCGGTGCGGAGCGCTATGCGAGCAAGGCCGCTGGCAGTGCAGGCCGGGATGCCGAAGAAATCGACGAACACGCCCTGGGGCGGAGTCATGTTGGTGTCCATGAGAATGCCGACGGTTTCGCCGGCGCGCATGGCGGAGAGCAGGCCGCGCACGAAGTCGCCTTTGTCGACCGTACGGTTGCCGTGCATGGTTCGGTAGCTCTGGATAAGAGCGTCGATGTAAGGGTTGTCGAGCGAGCGCATGACGATCGACAGTGGGTGGCCTTGCAGCGAGTGAGCGAAGGCGGAGAGTTCCCATGCCCCCAGGTGGCCGGTGAGAAACAGAACTCCTTTGCCGCGAGCGTAGGCGCGCTCGAAGTTTTCAAAGCCGTCGTAGACAACGATCCGGGAGACATTTTCGCGAGTGTAGCGCGGGAAGAGGCAGACTTCCGCGAGCTGGCGACCGAGAGAGATGAATTCGCCGCGAAGCATGCGGCGGCGCTCACGCTGCGACATTTCGGGAAAGGCGAGCGTGAGGTTGCGCATGCCGATGCGACGCAGGCGTCCGTAAACCGCGTAAACGGCTAACCCGAGCGTGATTCCGATGGCGCGCGCCACGGGACGGGGTAGTAAGCCTAGGATCTTGATCCAGAGCCAGACTAGAGCGTACTCAAGGCGTTCTCGCACTGTGCCGGAGTGTAGGGGGTCGAGGCGTTGAAACGCAAGGCGCGTGGCCAGAGATGGTGACCCGAGATGGGTGGAGGCGGGCCTCGCGGCGTCTGGAGACGGGGCAGAGCCCCGTCCCCACTCGAGAGCTACTTTGCCGCTTGCTGCGCCCACTTGGCTAGCGTACTCAAGAAGGAGTACGCGGCTTTAGGAGCTTCGATGTCCCCCTGGAGCGACGTCTTGAACGGCACCATGCGCCCGTAGAAATCGCGGGTGCTGTCCTTGTCCTGCTTGATGACGGCGCCGTTGAGTTCGAGTCCGGCGAAGAGGCCACGGGAGCGCGAATAGGTCAGAACCTCCGCCCTCATTTTCCAGTCGGTATCAGCGGCGGCGTGGCGTCCTACAGGGCCGGCGGCGGCGCTAGCGTCGGCACCGAGCTTGAACTGGCTGGAGAGCAGGTTATCCATGCCGTTCTTGTTCATGATCAGCATGACGACATCGGTTGCCTGGCCGCCGATTTGCAAGCCGAAACTGCCGCCGCCGATGGTAAAGAAGGCGGGCGCGCTCCAACCTTTTGGGGTGCGGCAACTGGCAACGCCTTTGCCATAGCGGCCGCCGACGACGAATCCTCCATTGAGCAGTGAGGGAACCACGGCCACACATTCGGCGGAGCCGAGTACTTCTTGAGGGATACCTTTATCCGGCGCGGCCTGGATTTCGTCGAGTACGTTGGCGGCGGCTTCGACGCGCCCGGAAGCCTTGGTGTTCGGTTCCGGAGCCTTGGTGTCTTCATCAGTATTATCGGCGGAAAGTATCGTTGTTTGGAAACATGTCAGGAAACAGACGAGCAGCAGCAGAACGAGAGATTTTCGCATCAAGCCTCACTTGGGATCTGGGGTATGGATTCTATTGTCTTATTTACTGACTATGATTCTATTCGATGCGGGCTGCAGGATAGGGGATTACTCATTGGGATATGGGGGAGTGATCAGGGTGAGTCAGGTGGTGAGGCAAAAAAATGCGGGGCTGAAAGCGGCGACCCTAATCTCCGTTTCCAACCCCGTCTCCCAGGTTCTGTGGTAGGTGAGCCAAGTATGCGGCAGGTGGACGAAGCGGACAAGATTACCAGGGTCACCGTACCTTGGTAACCAAAGACGGTGGCGGGAGGCGGGCCGACCGCCAGCCAGACAGTCCGCTAGAGATCCGGTTCTAGCAGGCAGACGATAAGTTTCTTCGACTCCGACGGCGGGAAGACGCAGGGAAAATTCAGATGCGGGCTACCCCGTCCCTCCCTGCGGGAGCGTGAAGCCAATCTTCGTTTGGCGACTGGATGAGGGATTCATCAGCTGTTTGATGGCGTCTATGATTTTCTGGATCGCGCCGTCGTGTGTCTCCATGTGCTCTTCCAATTCCTTTATCCTGCCGGCGAATTCTTTGTTTGCGGCTCGCACCTGATGCAGGCGGACAAACGCCCGCACCACGAAAACGCTCATTCTTACTGCCTTTTCCGAGTTGAGTACGGTCGCTGCCATGATGGCGCCGTGTTCAGTGAAGGCGTATGGCAGCGAGCGACAGCCACCGCGGCTGACGTTTGAGGTCGCACATTGCGACCTCAAAATTTGTCCTCTCGGGGCGTGAGCTGGAACATGAAACCCGCGGGGAATCGTTTGTGGTTGCGTTTCGTTTGTTCATTCAGTCGCTTGACTGGAACTCCGTAGAGCTCGGCCAAAGCGGTATCGAGGATGATTTGAATCGCGATTCGGGATTCGATGGGGACCACTGCTCTTCGACGGGTCGGTGACGGTCGCCGCGTCCGGCCGCGCTTTGGCGATCTTACTCTCATCTTGCGATCGTACCCGTCGTAGGCGGCGAAGGCTGTGATCGATGGACACTGCGAATGTGACGAAACCGAACTTTAAGAAATATTTGGTGCTCAACCTTGGTGTTGGCTGACGAGGTGAGCGCAGTTGCTTCGATGGTCGAAACATGTTCGGTTAAGACGCATGGACGCGGCGTTGGCGGCCATGGTTCATGTTTGAGATCGCAAATTGCGACCTCAAAGCGGCGAACCTCCTGGATGCAAGATGGAATATGAAATCGGCAGCGACGTCTTGTGGAAGCGAAGCGAGTCCTAAGAACTTCTAACAAAACCCAGTTTTCAATCCACGCGGTGTGCGCCAAAGGTTGCTGGCTAAGTGGTAGGATGCTCAGTCTATGAGCAGTCCTTTGCTTTCCGATGCTTTGTGGAATCTCATTCAACCGATGCTGCCGCCCGCACCAGTTCGGCCCAAGGGTGGCAGACCTCGCTTGCCAGACCGTGCTTGCCTTACCGGAATTCTCTTTGTCCTCCGCAGCGGCATACCTTGGGAGATGCTGCCACAGGAACTGGGCTGCGGTTCAGGAATGACGTGTTGGAGAAGGCTGCGTGCCTGGCAACAGCGTGGTATCTGGGATCTCATCCACTTCTCTTTGCTGGACTGGCTGGCGCGTTATGGGGAAATTGATTGGTCGCGGGCCGTCGTGGACGGCAGTTTGATCCGGGCAGTTTTTGGGGGCTGCAGACGGGACCGAATCCCACCGACCGGGCCAAGCGGGGCATCAAGCGCCATCTAATCTGCGACGGTCGCGGAGTTCCTCTCGCCATTCAACTGACCGGAGCCAATCGTAACGACTCGCAGCAAGCCCTCGCCCTCGTTGACGCTGTCCCAACCTTGCAGGGAGAGCGAGGACGACCGCGCCATCGTCCTAATTGCGTACTAGGCGACCGTGGCTATGACGCGGAGTCAATCCGGCAAGGTCTGCGTGACAGACGCATCATCCCTTTTCTCGCGAAGCGCAACACCGAACACGGCAGCGGGTTGGGACGATGGCGGTGGGTTGTGGAACGGACCTTCGCCTGGCTGAATCAGTTTCGTCGCCTGCGCGTGCGCTACGAAAAGCGGGCGGACATTCACGAGGCATTCCTATCCTTGGGATGTGCTCTGATTTGCTGGCGCTTCCTGCAAGCGGATTAGGTCGGTGTGAACAAAGGTGGGCGGGCCTCGGTTTCTATCGTTGTTCCCACGCCTGGGTTTCCACGCTACAATGCGCACCTCCATTTCAGGAGTAAGTGGCCCGATGGGTCTGCGCACCGGAACCCAACTGGGGCCTATGAAATCCTTTCCGCCATCGGTGCGGGCGGAATGGGTGATGTTTACGATGCGCGCGACAGGCGTCTTGACCGCGTAGCCGCCCTAAAAAATATTGCCCTAAAAAATATTGCCGGATCACTTGGCCGATTCGCTCGGAGCTGCGCGAGCATTTTAATTGCGAAGCACGAACGATTGCCAATCGCGCGTTTGAAATCTCCGAAAATGGTGTGTCGACCATACATGAACCAGCGATCCCATTGCAGGAAGGCGCTGCTGGGCATCTCCACTGGGTCGTGACTTCAGCCGCTCGGAGCACTACTCGGTGCTATTTCGTCGCCGGTAATCTAAGCTTTCCTTGGACTGAATAAAACGCCGTTAGCATGTAGTTGGTGGCGCTCGGTCCGGGCGCGTCGGGGCCCGCCACGGCCGTGAAGCTGGCACTTCCGTGTCCGCCGTCGAATTTGCCCGTTCCCCCCGTAATCGTTAACACGCCACTGAACGGAACGAAGCCGTAGAAGTCTCCCGAACTGTCGTTCTTTCCTAAATAGGTCCCAGTCACGAAATCTTTTCGGTTAGGAGCGGTCATCGTGAAAGTCCCTGCGTAAGTCCCAAAGGAGCCCCCTGCAGGATTGAAACATTTTTGGACCTCAAAAAACAGCCTACCCATTGATGTGTCACCAATACCCTGTGCCTCGATATAAACGCTGGAGTTGTTGATACATGTGCTGCAATTAGTATCGCCAGGGGCGCAACCTCCAATCGTTGTAATCAACTCGGCCTGGACCGTAAAAGCTCCCTTGAATGGTGCTTCTTCTTCGGCTTGGGCCGCTCTTGGCATCAGAGCAAGGGTCATGGCTGACAGCGCCAGCAGGCCCCAGTAAATCGAGATAACAATTCTCTTTGAGACTCGGTTTCGCGACATTTTTCACTCTCCTTGGGCTGAGTCGTGTCAAGCCATTTAAAGATGTAACCCTGGGTTCAACCGTCGAGACATTGGAAATGTAACCGAAGACCCGCCGTCGCCGCGGCTGTGGGAAAGTGGGAATCGCGCGTTCTTTGCGCGATTTCCAAGCTCGGTGGAAAAGTCGGTTTTTGGACTTTTCCACGGAGCGGCTTTTCCACAGCCGTTTCGCCGGCCGCGTGGTGTTTTTTCTTGCGCCTGCTCACCGCGATTCTCCGTGGTCACTTTCGGACTGAGCCGCCGATTCGCCAGGTCGTAAATGCGCTGCAGTTTCTGATCAATCAACTTCCCCAGTTGAAACGGGTCCAAACTCTGGCGCAGCTTTTTGAGTTCCGCCACCCGCTCCGGCTGGGCCTGCGCGCCCGCCAGCACCCGCTCCAAGGGCGTCTGCGCTGCGTCATACACGCGCCGCACCTTCGATCCCACGCGAACTTTTTTCACCAGCTTCACCGAGGGCAGATACAGGTTCATCCACAAACGCAGCTCGTGACGATAGAGATCGTTGATCGCCTCCACCACCGCCGTCGAGTCGTAGCGCTCCCAACCCAGCAGCTTGCGCACGTGCGTCCAGTTCTTCTGCTCCACGTGTGCATTGTCATCCTTCTTGTAGGGCCGTCCGCGCGTGAGCTGGATCTGCTTCTGCTCACACCACCGCTTCAGATGCCAGTTGATAAACTCCGATCCGTTGTCCGAATCCACCCCCAGAAGACGGAAGGGCAACACCCCTTCGATCTCATCCAGGGCTTGCTGCACCGCCACTTGACTCTTCCCCAGCAGGGCGCGCGACTCCGTCCAGCCGCTATGGATGTCGGTCAGGTTCAGAGTATGGGCAAACTCTCCCTCTCCTGAGTTGCCACAATGCGCCACCAAGTCGATCTCGCTGAACCCGGGCGAAGTCACGTCCCAACTATCGGTCTTTACCGGAATGTGATGCTTCAACAGCGAGCCCGGCTTGGTGCGTCCGTAGACACGCCGTTTCCGCTCGCTCTTCTGGGTCCGCAAGCGCCGGTCCATTTGCCGCGCACTGATGCCCAGAAGCTGCTTCTCCATCGCCGGGGTCATTCGGTAGCGTTTGCGAATCCAGGGCATCCAGTTCGGCAGCAAGGCCTTCAGTCGCACCGACCAGGGATATCCCGCAGCTTCCCAAATCGCCGCCAGCACCGAGAGCACCTGCGGGCCATAGCGCGGTCGGCGTTCCCGCCGCCGTCGCTCCGCTTGCTTTCCGGGAGGAGCTCCATTCAGAAGACGTATCGCGTATTTCCGGTGGTAACCGGTGTTCAGGCAAAATTCGTTCAGCATCATTTGCTTCGCTTCCCGCCCCGCCTTGTGATAGCGCTCATACACTGCCCGGAAATATTCCCACTTCGCCTTGTGTCCCAATCCAACCCCTCCTCAAATTCTCTGTTGAGTCGGGTTACATCCTACGTGTCTCGACGGCCTCCCCTCGGGTTACATTTAGCATGGCTCGATACGTGAGTTTGAACGAAGCGGAAACCGGTAGTAGAATCAGTCCTGCGTCCGCCTTCCGGTTGTTCTCAGCGCAAGGTAACCTGCAGGTAATCCGGAAGTCCTCTCGGCGCGCTCACAGAATTCTCAAAGAGTTCTCACAAGGATTGCGAGAGGGACCATGAGCGAGGAAACACGCCGGCGAGTTGCCTCTGAAGGTCTCCGCGATTCTTGCTCCGTTGCGAAAGAGACGCCGAGCCAGGAGACACTGCGACTCTACGAATTTGGTCCCTTCCGCCTGGATCCCGCCGAACGCAAGTTGCTGCGTGGTAACGAGATAGTGGGGCTCACGCCGAAAGCTTTCGACACCCTGCACCTACTGGTCCGAAACAGTGGACACTTGCTGGAGAAGGACGAGCTGATCGGGATGCTTTGGCCCGACACGTTCGTCGAAGAGGGCAGCCTATCCAACCTCATCTTCCTCCTGCGAAAGGCATTGGGTGAGGACCCGCCGTTCATTGAAACGGTTCCCAGGCGCGGTTACCGTTTCGTTGGTGCCGTGCTACAGTTCCCGCGTGCCGCGCCGACCCACCTAGAAAAGCCACTTGAGGTGGGCACCCCTCGTATCGCTTCCCTTCCTGCGAAAGCGCGCCGGTCGTGGCGCAGTCGGGCCGGGCTAGGGATCGCTGCGGTTGCCTTGCTGGCCTCACTGGCGGCTGCGGGCTGGTTTTACAAATTCGCGGCGCGAGGAGAAACCATTGACTCGCTAGCGGTCCTGCCCTTTGTGAACGCTGACCCAAACACCGAATACTTGAGTGACGGCATCACCGAGAGCCTCATCAACAGCTTGTCGCAGTTGCCAAATCTGAAAGTGATGTCTCGAGACTCCGCTTTTCGCTACAAGGGAAAAGAAACGGATGCTCAAACGGTTGGTCGCGAGCTGGGCGTGCGCGCGATTTTCATGGGCAGAGTCACGCAGCGAGGGGACACATTGAACATCAGCGCCGAGCTGATCAATACCCGCGACGGCAGCCACATCTGGGGACAGCAATACGAGCGGAAGCTCGCAGATATGGTCGTTCTCCGAGAAGAGATCGCCAGGGAAATGGCGAGAGCGCTGCGCATGCGTCTAACGGGCGTAGAAGAGAAGCGGCTGACCAAGAGCTACACGACGAATCCCGAAGCCTATCAGGACTATCTGAAAGGCCGCTATTGGTTGAACAAGGGCACTGCGGAGGGATTTAGCAAGGGCATCGAATACTTTCAGAAGGCGATCGCAAGAGATCCCACTTACGCTCTGGCTTATTCCGGCTTGTCCGATTGTTACAGCTCGCTTGCAGACTTTGGACTTGCTCCCTCGACGGAGACTTACCTCAGAGCCAAGGATGCCGCGCTGAAGGCATTGGAGCTTGATGACACCCTCGCCGAAGCTCACAGTTCGCTGGCATTAATCAAATCAAGCTATGACTGGGATTGGTCCGGCGCCGACAAGGAGTTTCGACGAGCCATCGAACTCAATCCGAGCTATACGGAGGCCCACCGATTGCATGCCGAGGTTTTATGGCAGACTGGACGGCTTGACGAAGCCATCGCCGAGACCAAAATAACCCTGGAGCTTGATCCACTCTCGCTTGATACTAACAACGATTTGGGTCTGGAATTCTTCCTGGCGCGGCAGTATGACCAGGCGATCGAGCAAGAGGGAAAGGTGCTGGAGTTGGACCCTAACTACATTGTGGCCTACTATTTTCGCGGCGTGGCCTATCTCCAACAATCCACGTATACGGAAGGCATGAGGGAGTTTGAAAAGGGGGTGGCGATCTCTCCTGACGACACATTGGCGTTAACGGGGCTCGGATACGGATATGCCGTGACGGGTAGAAGACCAGAGGCGCAGAGGGTGCTCGATAAATTGGCCGAGTTCTCGAAGCAGAAATACGTTTCAGCGGTGTTTATGGCCAAAATCTATGCGGGCCTTCGGGAGAAGGAAAAGGCCTTCGCATGGCTGGAACAAGCTTATGAGGATCGCTCCATCGTGAGTGTCGGATATATAAAAACGAACCCAATGTTCGATCCGCTGCGCTCGGATCCGCGCTTCGTAGACCTTCTGCGCCGCACAAACCTCCAGCCCTGACAAACGTAAGTGGCTCCTGCCCTCTCCCAGCCGTGTTGTGCTGCTGGAGTTTGAGGTTTTGTTAGACGCTCTAAGAAGCTAGGTGATGCTGACTTCGGTATACGTCCCGTATACTTGCCGCAACGCTTCGCAGACTTCGCCTACGGTGGCGTAGGCGCGAACGGCGTCTACGATGTAGGGCATAGTATTGACATCTGAAATGTTGCCGTTGGTGCCCGCGGTGGGAGTCTTGGCGGCGGCTCGTTTTAGGGCATCGAGCCGGCGGTGGAGCTCTTCGTTCGAGCGGCGGGCGCGCAGGGTTTTGAGTTTCTTCTCCTGAGCGCGAGCCACTGATTCGCCGATGTAGAGAATATTCGGCGACTCTTCTTCGATGACGAAATCGTTTACGCCGACCGTGATCTTCTCGTTGGCTTCGACGGCGCGCTGGTACTGGTAGCTGGCTTCGGCAATTTCTTTCTGCGGGTATCCGCGCTCAATGGCTTTGACCATGCCCCCCATCTGGTCGAGCTTCTCGAAGTAGTCGAAGGCGCCTTTTTCCATGTCGAGGGTTTGCTTTTCGACGAAGTAGCTTCCGCCGAGCGGATCGACAGTTTGGGCTACACCCGACTCGAAGGCGATGATCTGCTGCGTGCGCAGCGCTATGCGCGCGGCTTCCTCAGTAGGCAAGGCGAGGGCTTCGTCGTAGGCGTCGGTGTGCAACGACTGCGTGCCGCCGAGGACCGCAGCCAGTGCCTGCAGGGCGACGCGCGCAATGTTATTCATCGGTTGCTGCGCGGGGAGCGAGACGCCGGCGGTCTGGGTGTGGAAACGCATCAGGCGGGTGCGGTCGTTTTTTGCGCCGAAGCGATCTTTCATCAGGCGATACCAGATCTTGCGCGCGGCGCGGTATTTGGCGATCTCTTCGAAGAAATCGTTGTGCGCGTTGAAGAAGAAGCTGAGGCGCGGCCCGAAGTCGTCGACGTCGAGGCCACGACGGCGCGCCCACTCGACGTATTCGACGCCGTCGTAGATGGTGAATGCGAGTTCTTGCAGCGCGGTCGATCCGGCTTCGCGGATATGATAGCCGGAAATGGAGATGGTGTTGAAGCGGGGCGTAAACTTCGATCCGAATTCGAAAGTGTCAATCACCAGGCGCATCGAGGGCGCGGGCGGATAGATGTACTCCTTCTGCGCGATATATTCCTTCAGGATGTCGTTCTGGATGGTGCCGGAGATTTTCTTCCAGTCGGCGCCTTGTTTTTCCGCCACGACCAGGTACATGGCCCAGAGCACGCTTGCCGGAGAATTGATGGTCATCGATGTGGTGACATTTTCGAGGCTGATGCCGTCGAAGAGGATCTCCATATCTTCGAGCGAGTCGATGGCCACGCCGCACTTGCCGACTTCGCCTTCGCTCGCCGGGTGATCAGAGTCGTAGCCCATAAGCGTGGGCAGATCGAAGGCAACGGAGAGCCCGCCGCCCCCGTGTTCTAGGAGATACTTGTAGCGCTGGTTTGTTTCTTCGGGCGAGGCGAAGCCGGAGAACATGCGCATCGTCCAGAGCTTGCCGCGGTAGCCGGTCGAGTGAATGCCGCGTGTGTAGGGTGGTTGACCGGGATAGCCGAGATACTGCTCGTAGTTCCAGTCGGCGGGGAGATCGGCCTGGGTGTAGAGGCGGCGGATCGGGGCGTTTGAGATGGTGCTGAAACGGGCGTGGCCGTGCTCGTCGAGATTGGTGCCGGTGGGAGCGCCAATCGGCTTTTCGGGAGCTTTCTCCAGCGTCGGCGCGAGCGTTTTCTCCGCCCACTCTTTCTCCGACGCAGAGGGATGACGGCCTTCAAGGACATCGGAAATCGGGCTCTCGGCTACGGCTTTGAGCGGATCGGCTTTCGGTTTGTTCTCGGGCATTCAGTCCCCGCCTTCAACTTGATGATAGAGGAGCGGTCGCCATGCTGCAAAATGGCGCGACCGACCGAGCGGTTGGTGGAAGTCAAAATCAAGTTCTTAACCACAGGGGGCATAGAGGACAGGGGGGAAATCGTCAGGCGCCTAATGCCGCTTGACGCTTGTTTTCTTCGGCACCTATGCTGGTCTTCTTTCGGCGGAGGAGATCCTGAAGGCCTTTCGGCGGTTGTTGCAGCGCACTCCAGTGTACGGCGCTTACAAGGCGCTGGGCCATTATCCCGACTACTGGTATTGGATACTGCGCGGGCGGCCGTCGCGATCTCCGCATCTGCTGAAACAGAAAGCCGTGCGCGAATACGGCGAGAAATTTGGGCTGCGGACATTGGTCGAGACCGGAACTTACTACGGCGAGATGGTCGCCGCGATGAAGAGTCGTTTCGATCGCATCTATTCCATTGAATATGTGCCGGCGCTGGCGGAGCGGGCGGCGCGCAAATTCGCTCGCCATGAGCACATTCGAATTTTCTGCGGAGACAGTCGCGTGGTCATGCCCGAAGTGCTCGCGTTGCTGAGGGGACGGGCGTTGTTCTGGCTGGACGCCGGTTACTACGGCTGGGTGGGCAAACAGGGCGATCAGCAGCGGTTATCGGCGGAACTGGAGATGATTCTGAGCCATCCGTACCTGCATGTGATCCTGCTCGATGACGCACGCGGACTGACCGGCTGTGACGGGATTCCTTCCGTCGGCGACGTGAAGGCTTATGTGGAATCGAAGTTTCCTGAGCGGTCGGTCGAAGTGGAGTGCGATATCATGCGCATCACGTTGCGAGGATAGTGGACGCCGCGGGAGACGCGGCGAGCCACGACTCTGCGGGTAAAAACGGGCCGCCCAAGCTCGGCCCGGTTTGAGAAAGACGTCGTCTAGCTTAGCAGCTAGAACACGTCTCGGATTACACGGTTGACCAGTCCTACGGAGTTGTTGACTGCTTCTCCGCTGGCGTAGGAGTAGGTCACGGACTGGTCGGCCAGATCGATCTGTTGCGACGTCAGCACGGTCGAGCTGCCGACGGCGGTGATCTGGACCAGATAAATGCCGGCCGGTACTGAGATCGGCGTTTGCGCACCTGGATCTGCCGTCCCCGTGAACGTTTTCGGATTCTTGACGCCCACTTGCGTCAGCGTAGCCTGCAACGCGGGAGCGTCGGCGACATTAGCCAAGACGAAGCGCGCGTTTCCCGGTGCTACCGGTGACAAGGCGTCGGTGAATTGCAGCAGTGACGGTTGGGTGCCACTGATGGCGGCTACGGCCGATACATTCTCTCCGGGGGTCAGAGTGACCTGGGAATCGATCAGCGGCGCATTCGTGCAGGGCGCCAGCGTGTTGGCCATGCTGATCTGCACGTCATAGGTTCCGGCGGCCAGAGTGAATGGTCCGCTGGAAGTGCCGAAGGTCAGTCCCCGCACCAGGCAGGACTTGCTGTTAATCAGAATGTCGACGGGCAGGCCAGGGTTGAGATTGTCAGCAATGTCGCGTCCTGGAATGCCATGCACGATGTAAAGGTAGCCGTCGCTGGCGGCGAAGGCGGAGGCGCCCAGCGCGAGGCAGAGAGCTGCGAGTTGCAAGACGACACGGGTGCGAAGTTTCATAAGATTCTCCTTGATTGTGCGAAAATTTGGTGCTGATTACGATGGATGAACTGCCCGTCAGTGCAGACGATCTGCGTCGGAGCGGCTCACGGTTTGGTGCTGCGATCCCAAGCCCGGAAGCGGCTAGCTTCGTTGGGATCAAACCCTTGGAGTGAGTGGAAGTTGCACGAATTAGAAAAAAAAGAATCGCGGCTTGGAGGCTGCCAGTGTGGAGTCGGCGAGACGCGGCAGCCGCGTCTCTACGTTGATTCTTTCTTGTTTGCGAGTTCCCACGCTTTCGCGTATTTCCAGGAGACGTAGACGGCGTGATAGAGGTGCAGGAGCAGGCCTTCGCGGCCGTCGAGAAATCCGAGGCGGAAAAAATAGTTGTAGACGAATGTTACGCACGGGCGCAGGCCGATGTTGAACACGCTGAAGCCGCGGTGGCCTTTGGCGACTGCCATTTCGGCGCCGAGGGACGAGTAGCGGTTCATGTGGTCGATGTAATCGGAGAGCGTGGGGTAGGAGTGGTGGAGGATGGCGCCCTGCTGTACGGCACTACTGACACCCTGGATCTTCACCGTCTCGTGGACAGCCTGATCTTGAAATTTCCCGGTGCCGCGTCGAAAGAGACGAAGTTTTGAATCGGGCCAGAAGCCCCCGTGATGGATCCTCCGGCCGAGAAAATAATTCTTGCGCGGGATGACGAAACCGTTCAGGTCGTCTTCGTCTAAGCCGATCTCCAAACCTCGATCTCGCAGTTCCTTTGATTGTGGGTCATTGTCAACGGGCATCCCCTCTTTCTGCCATATAAGACTTGCGCCTAGAAGCCAGGAAACTTCTTGGACCAACTGCCCGTCGGTTTCCTCATCCGCGTCCAAACTCAGAATCCAGTCTCCCTCCGCCTTTTCGATGGCCGAGTTCTTCTGTGCCGCGTAGCCTTTCCACTCTTCGACAAACACTTTTGCGCCGAAGGATTTTGCAATCTCGACGGTGCGGTCGGTTGAGCCGGAGTCGACGACGATGATCTCGCCTTTGCCGTTGGCAACCAGCTGCTGCACGCTGGCGAGTGTGCGTCCGATGTTGGACTCTTCGTTGTGGGTGATGATGACGACGGAGAGGATCACGCGGAGCTCCTGGCGCTGGCAGCCAAGGGATTGCCGAGGTTTGCTCGGCTTGGACGGGCGAAGGCGCCCGTCCCCACACGAACTGGACAGCCGAGGGCGGCCGTCGCTACGCTAGCATCGTCCACGCTTGCCTTGCCGATGGCCAAGAGCTTCACGGAGAGAGGATACGCGACCTGCGGCGGCGTGCAAAAGAAAAACGCCTGCGAAAAGGGAAACGCCGGGCGGCCGTGCCCGGCGCTCCATCATAGGATTTCTCGCTGCAGTTGCGACGCTACTGTTGCGGTTGCGCTGGAGGGTTCGCCGGCATTATCTGATCGGGTGACCGCAGCGCCACGTGCGGAATATTCGGCGTGTGCGTGACTTGGCCGCGCTCGGCGTCGGCGATCAGGATGCCGGCGTGATCGAGCAGAAGACCGATGGCCCGATCCAGTTCGACCTCGGCCTTTTCATACAGGGCCTTGGCGGAGACGAGCGTGACCTCAGCCTGGGTCATGGCCGCCTGGTTCTGGAGCACCAGAGTTGAGGTGGATGCGCCGAGCGCATATTTCTTTTGTTCGGCGTCGAGAGACTGGCGCGCCAGATCCACGGCGGCTTGGGCGGAAGCGACGCTGGCACGATTCTGCTGCACTCCGAACTGCGCGTTGCGCACCTCGATGCGTACCTGGTTCTCGATTTGTTGGACACGCAACTGAGCCTGCCGGTACTCGAACTCCGAGCGCACCTGCGTAGCCTGCGCGGCGCGGTTGCGGAGCGGGATGTTAAGACTTATCCCCAGACCCTTGTCAGGCGCAGTGGAATTCACCAGTTGGTTCAACGTTGCGCTGTACGAGACGTTAGGTGGGGCCGTGTAGCTCGTGATACCGCAGAATGCCGGTTCCTGAGCGCATACGTAGTTCTGATTCGGATTGCCGCCCAGGCCTGCGCCGCCGTAGTAGGCAAACAGGTCCACCGAGGGTAGCAGAGCGCTGCGGATCGCCTTGTTACTGATGTCAGTATTGGAAAGATTGATGCGCTGTTCCGCGAGTTCCGGGCGATGACTGAGCGCATCGTTGACCAAGTCCTGTGTAGGGACAATCGGTTCCTGCGCGGGTAATTCCATGGTCGAGGTGGGAATCACTTCGGCGTCGGCCAGTGCCGGATCGACGAGCGTGCGGCTGATCGCATTCTTCATGAGGAGTTGCTGCAGTTCAAGATTGGTCAGCGCAAGGGTCAGGGTCTGCTGATTTGAGGCGACTACGCTCTGCGCCCGGACTACTTCGATGGGAGCAAGGGTCCCGATTTCCACCTGCTTCTTGTTGTCGGAGAGAGTCTTTTGCGCGAACGTTAACTGCTCCTGCTGGACCCTGACATTCTCATAGGCGTACACCAGGTCCCAATACATGTTTTCGATCTGGTCGACGGTCGTGGTGATTTGCAGGCGGAAAGCTACATCTGAAATTTCACGATTGTTCTTGGCAATCTGAATGAAACGAGTGTTCGGGCTGAATCCAAAGCCCTGCAATAGGTGCTGCGTCAACTTAAACTGAAAGTTGGAATTCAGGGCCGGAGTCAAGGAGTTGAAGGAGTTATTGGAGGTCACGCGGGTGTTGTTAAAGCCGATCGCCATATTCGTGCCCCATTGGAATCCCTGGCTGTAGATGAAATTGCCCGTAGTCGTGTTCTGGCTGCTGCCACAAAAGGGGCTGCCGCAATTGATCTCCTGGCGGTCAAACTGTAACGTGCTCGTGACGATTGGATCGAAGCTGGTGATCTGCGGGCCGCTCCCGAAGGTTGATCCCACCAGTCCGGCTGAGCCGACGCCGGCGCCGCCGGCCGCAACCGAAGTTCCGCCCTGGCCCGAGCCGACTTGTGTGCCAAGTCCGCCCACGCCGCCGCCGGGCGTGTTCTGCACGACACCGTTGTTGACACCGAGAAGGGTGTTGGAGCCAGATTTGGCGCGCCACACGTCGGTATCGGCTATGTTCAGGTTGTAGCGGGCGATGGCGATATCAAGGTTATTTTCCAGGGCCAGCGCCACTGCGTCGTTCATCGAGATGTAAAGCTTGCCGTCTCGCATGAGTTGGTCGATGCGCGGCGTGTTGGCCAGGTTCGGTGGCGGTACGCGCCGCGCGGTGTAGGGGGCAATCGGGTTGGGGAAGGATGACTTCGGTTTCGAATACTCCTGCACATTAAACGGCTGCGACGATGACGATCCGGCACTTTGGGCGGTCATGTGCGACGACGGCGCGCTGGGCGCCGAAGCATCCTGCGCCCACCCGGCAGCTACCACGATTACAGCAAGGAAGACGACGGCAAGGAAAAGGGCGGCGGCCCGCGGAAATGCAGTCAACACGCTAGAACGTTGCATTCGTATCATCTCCATTGATCAGACTCGATTGGATCACACTCGAGCGATCAGGCTTAAGAGGACCGGACGTAGTGGTTCACACTTTTGCTAACACTCTGCTAATACGTAGAACGACAGGTAAGAGTTCCTTGCAATCTTGTTGGTTCAGTCTTCTCCCTTCTCCTTCTCCTGCATCCTGGGGAAAAGACAATCTCCTTCATTGATCGTAAGCAAATGTGATCGTAAGTGAAATAGTATAGCTGACGCGCCGTTGCGCTTTCCGTGACGGCGGCGGTGAAACTTCGCAAATACTAACGATGCTGCTCAAGCAGCTTAGGACGCGAAAAAGATCGTGCGTAATCTCAGACTGATCCTTTCGTATGATGGCACCGAGTTCGCCGGCTGGCAGGTGCAGCCGGGGCGGGCGACGGTGCAAGGCGCGCTGGCCTCAGCCATTGGACGGTTAAGTGGGGAAAACGTACTGCCCCAGGGCTCCGGGCGCACCGACGCGGGCGTGCACGCGCTCGCCCAGGTGGCCAGTTTTGCGACCGCTTCCGCGATTCCGGTCGAAAACTGGATGAAGGCGCTGAACGACATTTTGCCCGCCTCGATACGGGTACTGGAGTTGACGGAGGCCGCGCCCGACTTCCACGCGCGCAAGTCGGCGCACGCCAAGACTTATGGCTATCGTATTTACCGCGGAGCGATCTGCCCGCCATTCCTTGCGCTCTATGTGTGGCATTACCCTTATCCGCTGGAGGAATCGGCGATGGTTGCAGGCGCGGGAGTGATTGTGGGCGAGCACGATTTTACGTCATTCGCGGCGGTCGATCCGGAGCGGGTGGAACGGATGGCGGCCGGAGAAAATCTTAACCACGGGGGGCACGGGGGAACACAGGGACACACGGAGTACCAGGTAACTAATGTTCGCACCGTCTTCTCCTCGAAGTGGGCGCGCGAAGGCGAGGAACTGATCTATACGGTTCGGGGCAACGGATTTCTTCATCACATGGTGCGGAACCTGGTGGGCACATTCCTGCTGATGGGGAAGGGAACGGTGAGGCTGGAAGATTTGCGGCGCATTCTCGACGCACGTGAGCGCAACTCGGCCGGGCCGACGGCGCCGGCCAGCGGGCTGTATCTGGTTGGAGTGGAATATTGACGATAGCAACCGCCCAAATTTTGTCATCCTGAGCGAAGCGAAGGACCTGCTTCTTGCCACTGCACCAAACAGCAGGTCCTTCGCTTCGCTCAGGATGACAATTTAATAGAAGGATGGAAGGCTCTGGCGCGACCGCTCGGCCCCGCGTACACTTCTTCGCAGATGGCCACCAACGTGGAATTCGCCGTGTCCCGCATCGCTTCCGTGAACCCGGCGACGGGCGAAGTTCTGGGCGAACTGGATAGCGCCGGCCCGACCGAAGTGCACGCTGCGGTGGCTCGCGCGCGCGCCGCGCAGACGGACTGGAATGCCTGGGGCATCCGCAACCGCGTCCGGATGGTGGGGCGATTCCAGCAGATTCTTCTTGCGCGCAAAAGCGATATCGCACGGCGCATCACGCAGGAAGCCGGTAAGCCCTTGGTCGAAGCGTTGCTCACCGAGGTTCTGGTCGTGCTCGACGCGGCGCGATTTCTGATGGACAACACATACGCGATCCTGCGCGAGGAAAAGCTGCCGCACGGCAATGCCGCGATGAAGACCAAGGCGGGGCGCATTCTGCACGAACCGTATGGCGTGGTCGGAATCATCTCGCCTTGGAATTATCCGTTCTCGATTCCGGCGACTGAGGTTTTGGCGGCTCTAGTGGCGGGAAATGCCGTCGTGCTCAAACCCTCAGAGTTGACGCCGCTGATCGCGCTTGAATTGCAAGCGCTGGTGCGCGAGGCCGGAGTTCCCGATGGCGTTTTTCAGGTGCTCCCGGGCGAAGGCGAGACCGGGGCTGCGCTGGTGAAAAGCGAAATCGACAAACTGGTCTTCACCGGAAGCGTCGCGACCGGCCGGAGAATCGCACGGATCGCCGCCGAACGTCTGCTTCCGGTGGTGCTCGAACTGGGCGGCAAGGATCCCATGCTGGTGCTCGAAGACGCCGATATCGACGTCGCATCGAGCGGCGCCGTCTGGGGTGCGTTTGTGAACGCGGGGCAGACCTGCTTGTCGGTTGAACGGTGCTATGTGCATCAGAGTTTGTATCCGGCTTTCCTGGACGCTTGCTGCGAGAAGGCGCGCAAGCTGCGCGTGGGCAATGGCATGGATCCGGCTACCGAGATCGGCCCCATGATTCACGAGCGCCAAGTACGAGTGGTGGAATCGCAGGTGGAAGATGCGAATCAGCGCGGCGCCCGCGTGCTGGCCGGAGGCACACGGTTGCGCGATCTGGGGCCAACATTTTTTGCGCCCACGGTGCTGGGCAGCGTCGATCACGGCATGCGCGTGATGCAGGAAGAAACCTTCGGCCCGGTGTTGCCGATTGCGCCTTTTCGCGACGATGCCGAGGCGGTGCGACTGGCCAACGATTCCGACTTCGGACTGGCTGCCAGCGTGTGGACGAGCGATCGCGCTCGCGGCGAGCGACTGGCGCGCCAGATCAATGCCGGCACGGTGATGGTGAATGATGCGGTGTCGTGCTTCAGCGTCAGTGAAGCTCCGCATGGCGGCGTGAAGTCGAGTGGACTGGGGCGGACGCATGGACGTTGGGGGCTAGAGGAAATGGCGCGCGTAAAGTATGTGGATAGCGACCTGGTTCCGCGCATGAAGAAAATTTGGTGGTTCGGCTATGGCGGCGAATTCGCGGGGGAGATGGAAAGCCTTCTCGACTTGTTGTACGCGCGCCCGCTGCGCGAGAAACTGAAAGCTGGCGTGCGCGCGGTTGGAGCGCTGTGGAGGAGGAGATTGTAGGGCTGTGAAGCCCCTATAATGTTTGTCATCCTGAGCGAAGCGAAGGACCTGCTTCTTGCCACTGCACCAAACAGCAGGTCCT